>NZ_JBICTY010000009.1:0-440141 GCF_043197895.1 Cryptosporangium sp. NPDC048952
CGGGCCCGCGGGCGGGCGCCCGCCCGCCCCCGCCCGCGCGCGCCCGTGGGCCTGCGAGGCGGGCCCCCCCCCCCCCCCCCCCCACACCCCCGCCCCCGTTACCCGCGCTCCGCGCTCCGCGCTGCCGCACCGCGCTGCCGCGCCGCGCCGCGCTCTGCGCTGCCGCGCCGCGCCGCGCCGCGCTCTGCTGCCGCGCCCGCTGGGCCGCGCTCCGCGCAGCAAAGGGGGTGTGGGGGCGAAGGCCCCACACCCCCGTTACCCGCGCTCCGCGCTTCCGCGCTTCCGCGCTACCGCGCGTCGGGGCGCGATCTGCGCAGCCGCGCGCCGAGCCGCGCTCTGCTCAGCCGCGCCCGCCGGGCCGCGAAGGGGGTGTGGGGCGAAGCCCCACACCCCCTTGACCCCGCCTGCGGGGCTACTCGGCCAGCCAGCGGGCCAATACGGTTTCGCCACCTACCACGCGCTCGCCCGGCGAGACCACGGGCTCGGCGGCGGTGGCCGGGAGGTAGATGTCGGTCCGGGACCCGAACCGGATCAGACCGTAGCGCTCACCCCGCGCGAGCAGCGCCCCGACCTTCGCGCGGTTGACGATCCGCCGGGCGATGAGCCCGGACCGCTGCGCCACCACGACCCGCCCGTGCACGGTCTCCAACACCGTGTAGCAGGCCACGTTGTGCTCGGCCGCCGCCGTCATCGCGTTCGCGTACCCACCCTCCTCGCGGAGGACCGACACGACCCGCCCCGCCACCGGCGACCGGTTCACGTGCACGTCGAGCACCGACAGGAACACCGAGATCCGCAGCCACTCGTCGGCCCCGAACCGGTGATCGGTGAGCCGCTCCACTGCCAGCACCCGGCCGTCCGCCGACGAAACCACCGCCTGCGCGTCGTCGGGCACGATCCGCCGAGGATCGCGGAAGAACGCCGCCACGGGCACGGCGAGCGCCGCCGGCACCAACCACGCCTTCGACCGCGGCCGCACGACCTTGGTCAGCAACGCGACCCCGGCGACCAACCCACCGAACGCCACCCCGTTCGAGTCGATGCCCATCCGCTTCGTGACGGCCACGTGGCTAGGTACCACGGCCGGGTCGAGCCGAGCCGCCAGGTGCGGCGTCGCCGGCGCGAACCGCAGCTGGTGCACCCGCACCGGCGGGAACGCACGGAACACCCGGTCGGTACGCACCGCGTGGTCGTCGACCACGCTGGTCAGCGGGTCGCTCGCCGTAGCGTCGGTGGCGACCGCGAGCACGCCGTCGGTCGCGAGCAGCGGGCGGATGCGGTCCACGACCGTCGGGTGCAGCACGGGGCGCGCGACGACAGCGACGTCGACCGGGCCCGGCAGCTCCGACACGTCGGCGGGCAGGTCCTTGCGCACCGACACCCGCCCGGCGAGCGTCGCGGCGGCGGCCAGCAGCTCGTCGGCCGGACCGTCGGCCACGACCACCGCGTGATCGTTGGGCATCAGCACCGCGAGCACGCGGTCGACCACGGCGTCCCCGGCTCCGGCGCCGATCACCAGCACGGTCTTCGGGCCTGGGTGCCGGGCGACCTCGCTGGCCAGGGCCTTCGCGGCCACGGGGCCGACGGGCCGATCGGACAACGCGAGCGGTCCCGCGTCCGGTTGGGGGGAAATTACGTGGTCTGACATACCTCACCCTGGGTTTCGGCGCTGAGTCGTCCGAACCCCGTACAGCCGGACGCGCCTCCAGCATATTGCTGGAGGCGCGTTCGGTTCGTGGTGCGGGTTCAGCGGTCGGTCCACCTACGTTCTGCTGTGGACGCCGGAGCGGTGTCGACCCGGACCACCACCGCGAGGGCGGCCAGTCCGATCACCCCGGCGATCAGGAGCCACGTCACGACGTGACTCCGCCGTCCCGCTCGGCCGGCAACTGCTTCGTGTCACCGTCCCGAACCCCCCGCGGCGGGCCGGCCGGTCCGTCGTCCGCGACGCCGGTGGTCGGCGCATCGAACGTCGGCACCTCCGCGGCGGGAGCGGCCGCAGGGGGAGCGCTCGCGGCGGAAGCGCTCGCGGCGGGGACGCCCGAGGCGGGCGTGCTCGCGGTGGGGGTAGCGGGAGGGGTGCTGGTGGGGCGGTCGGTGAGGGGGACCGGGTCGTCGAAGCCGGCCTCGCGGTAGGCCGCGGCGATCGCGTCCGCGTCGAGGACGCCGTCCACGCGGGGCAGCGACACCGACGCCAGGAACGGGTCGTTGTACGGGTCGACGTCCAGCGCCGGCTGCGGCGCCTGCGGAACGGTGAGCGGAGCCTGCACGGGCTGACGCTGCGGACGGAGCGCGCTCATCAGCCCGACCAGACCGATGATCAGCAGCGTTCCGGCGCCGATCCAGGCCGCCGGGACGTGCAGCGGGTCGCGACTGATCATGGCGACCCCCCACCATGCCACCGCCGCGCTGAACAGCAGGGCGAAGACGAGCGAGACGCTGTCGACCGGGTGCCGCTTCATCGGCTGACCTCCAGGTCACCGGCGCCGTGGTGGACGACCAGCGTCAGGTCGCTGGTGTCCGGCCCGTTCTCGCCGTAGTCGGTAACGGAGTCGGAGACTCCCAGGCCATTCTGGCGATCCTCGAAGACCTTGGCGTCTCCGGCGCCCAGGTCGTACTGGACCGTGACGTCGACGTCCGGGGGAAGGACGACCGTCGCGTCCCCGAGGCCGGTGTCGACCTGGATGGTGCGGGTGACGCCGGTGAAGTCGACGTTACGCAGGTCGAGGTCGAAGTCGCCGGCTCCGAGCTGGTACATCGGCCGGACCTCGGCGAGCGTGGCCGGCACGTAGTCGACGTCACGCCGGCCGCCGCTGGTCTCCGGGCCGCCGTCCACGTTCTCCGCGATCGAGCCGATGCCCAGCGCGACGGCCAGGATCAAGCCGATCGGGATCAGCCAGCGGGCCCGTCCCACCCAGACGCCGACGAACAGGCCGAGCGCGACGATGCCGAGCGCGAGGGCCACGAACCCGGTGAACGGGATGTGGACGCCGCTGGCGTTGATGATCAGCAGGACGACGATCGCCAGGCACGCGATCGAGAAGGTGAGGCGGCCGAGGACGGACCGCTCCTTCTTGCGCTTGCCGGGGTAGCCCGCCGGGGGGTACGGCGGCATGGGGGGCGCCGGGGGCACGATGCCCGGGCCGGAGACCGGTGCGTACGGGCCGTAGGGCGCGAACGGCTGGGTGTAGGGCTGCCCCGGGGCGTTGTACGGCCCCGTGTTGTACGGCCCAGCGCCGAACTGGTTGGTCGCGTACGGCGCCCCTGTCGACGGCGCTCCGCCGTACGGAGTTCCGCCGTAGGGCGCTCCGGTAGACGGCGCCCCGCCGTAGGGCGCACCGGCGCCGGTGGTCGGCGCAGCTCCCTGCGGTGCTCCCGTGGTCGGCGCGCCTCCCTGCGGCGCTCCGGTGCTCGGCGCGCCACCGAGCGGCTCGCCGGCAGTCGGCGCGCTCCCGACGATGCCGCCGGTGGTCGGCGCGCTCCCGACGGTGCCGCCGGTGGTCGGCGCGGCTCCGAGCGGGGTGCCGGTGTCCTGCGGGGCGCCCACGGGCGGAACGGACGCGGTGGTCGGTGCGGGGCCCGAGGTCGCGGCGTAGGTGTTCTGCGGGCCCGGGGCGGCATGGAAGGAGTCGGTCACCGGGGCGTCGGGCGCGGCGGGTGTGGGCCCAGGGGTCGGCGCACCGGGGGTCGGCACACCACCGGGGCCCCACGAGCCACCCGACGGCGGGGTGAAGCCGAGCGAGCCGTCAGGCATCGGACCGGTCGGGCCGGCCGGCGCGGCGGGGTAACCGCCGCCGTGGCCCCCCGCGCGGCGCAGCAGCATCATTCCTCCGATCAGGCACGCGGCGAGCAGCGCCGTGGACGCGAACCCGTTCGAGAGCGAACCGATCAGGAGGAGCGCGGCGAGCACGATCAGGCCGACCGTCGCCGCCGGTGAGGTGCCGGAGCGGCCGCGTCCGAGGAGCGACTCGAGCGGCGAGGCCGGCTCGTCGTCGACCGGCAGCGCGATCCACGCGACCAGGTACAGCAGCGCACCGACACCGCCGAAGAACACCAGGACGGTGAGGATGACGCGGAACAGGATCGGGTCGACGCCGGTCGTGCGGCCGAGGCCGGCGCAGACGCCGGCGACCAGCTTGCCCTGACGGGTGCGGGTGAGGGTGCGACCCCGGTTCCAGTTCCAGCCGCTACCACCACCCGTGTTCCACGCCCCTTCACCGAACGGCGGCATCCCCCCGGGAGGCGGCGGCGTCCCACCCTGCGGCGGCACCGGCCCCGGCGGCACAGCCCCACCCTCCGGCGCGCCACCGGCCGGGGCGCCACCCTGCGGGGCGCCACCCTGCGGCGCGCCACCGGCCGGGGCGCCACCCTGCGGGGCGCCACCCTGCGGCGCGCCACCGGCCGGGGCGCCACCCTGCGGGGCGCCACCCTCCGGCGCGCCACCCTCCGGCGCGCCACCCTGCGGCGCGCCACCGGCCGGGGCGCCACCCTGCGGGGCGCCACCCTGCGGCGCGCCACCGGCCGGGGCGCCGGCGTGCGGCGCGGTGCCTTCGGGGGCGGTGGCCGGCGCGGGGGCCGGAGGGGGAGTGGGTGCCGCGTCGGGCGACGGGGTGGCGTCCGACGCGGCGGCTCGGAGGTTCAGCGTCGGGTCGGCCGGCCCGGCGGACGGCGTCGACCCGCCCGATGCGGAGTCCGACGCCGCGGCCGAACCGCTGGGCGAGGTGGAGCCGGAGTCCGGCGTTAGCTCCTGGCGGGGGTCGAGGCTGTCCATGTCACCGATCCTCCAGCGCGGATCGCCCCCGAACCATCGGGCACGACCCTGATCGGACCCTGATCCCTATCTCCGGGGCTCACCCCGTGGCCTCCCGCCTCCGTGCGTGTGACGATCGGAGTCGCCAACCAACACCGGGAGGAATGATCACTACGCCAGCCCACCGCGGGCCCGGCGCCGGTCCCGCCACCGCCCCTCCCGCGCCCATCCCCGCCGCATCCACGGCGCCCGCGCCGAAACCGGCCGCGCCGACGTGGGCTGCGCCCGCACCGGCGCCGGCACCGGCCTCACCGACGTGGGCTGCGCCCGCACCGGCACCGGCCTCACCGACGTTTGCTGCGCCCGCGTCCACCCTGCCCGGCGCCGTGCCCTACGCCGAAGCGCAGCAGCTCACGGCGCGGTTCCTCACCGCGCAGCAGGCCCGCGCAGAAGCCGACCGCATCGCCGCCAAGCACGCCGACGCCCACCGCGAGGCCGTCGCCCGCGCCAGAGCTCAGCACGCGGCGAGCCACGGCGCGGCCGCCGAGCGTGCCGCCGAGGCGGTCCGCCGCGCGGCCGAGCGCACCCTGCAACCCCCGGCCACCGATCCGGTGAACTCCGGCCTCTCGACCCCCTCCGGTATCCCGATCCGCCGCCTCTACCGGCGAACCGACGACCGCGTCCTCGGTGGCGTGGCTTCCGGTATCGCCGAGCACATCGGCGCGCGCCCGATCGTCGTCCGGCTGGTGTTCTTGGTCCTGTTGGCTTTCGGCGGCCTCGGCGCCGTGCTCTACGCGGTGTTCTGGGCCGTGCTCAGCCTCGACCCGGCCGCCGAGCAGCGCGGTAGCCACCGTGACACCGGGCAGCTCGTCGCGTTTCTGGTATTCGGTCTCGGCATCATCGTGGTGCTGCTGGGTCTCCGGCAGAGCACCCAGCTGGTGCTGGTGTGGTGTCTCGGCGTGGTCGCGGTCGGCGCGGCGCTGGTCTGGCGTCGAGCCGATCCGGTGCAGCGCAAACGCTGGACCGCCGCCACCCCGAACGTGCCCTGGCTGGGTCCGGTGCTCTCCGCCGGCCGGGGCATGACCGCGGTGCGCCTGTTCGGTGGCGGCGTCCTGGTGATGGTCGGCCTGGTCGGCTTCCTCGTCTTCTCCGGCGAGTGGGAGTCGGTCCGCGACGGTCTGCTGTTCGGCAGCGTGCTGCTGGCCGGTGTCGCACTCGTCATCGCGCCGTGGCTGGCGCAGATCATCATCGAGCTGCGCAGTGAGCGCAGCGAGCGGATCCGGTCGCAGGAGCGAGCGGAGATCGCGGCGATGGTGCACGACCAGGTACTGCACACGCTCGCGCTGATCCAGCGCCGCTCGAACGATCCGCGGGAGGTCGCCCGGCTGGCCCGTGGGCAGGAGCGCTCGCTGCGTAACTGGCTCTACAAACCGACGGCGTCGGCCACCGAGCGCATCGGTGCCGCGCTCGAGGAGGCCGCGGCAGAGGTCGAAGACGCGTTCGCGGTGAGCGTCGACGCGGTAGTGGTCGGTGACTGCGACCTGGACCCGGCGCTGACGGCGCTCGTTCAGGCCTCGCGCGAGGCTTTGGTCAACGCGGGCAAGCACGCGGGGGTAGCGTCCGTGTCGCTGTACGCCGAGATCGAGCCGGAGCAGGTGAGCGTGTTCATCCGTGACCGCGGCAAGGGCTTCGATCCCTCGCGCGTGGACGACGACCGGCACGGCGTGCGCGGCTCGATCCTCGGTCGGATGGAGCGCCACGGCGGAAAGGCCGAGATCCGGAGCAGCCCCGGTAGCGGTACCGAAGTCCGGCTGACGATGACGCGTACGAACGGTGAGTAGCGATGACTGAGGGACCGATCCGAGTGGTGCTCGTCGACGACCACGGCATGTTCCGGGCCGGCGTGCGCGCCGAGCTCGGGGGCAGCGTCGAGGTGGTGGGGGAGGCCAGCACCGTCCCCCAGGCGGTGACGGTGATCACCTCCCTGACTCCCGACGTCGTCCTGCTCGACGTGCACATGCCCGACGGCGGTGGGCGCGCGGTGCTGGAAGCTATTCGGCCGACGCTGCCGCAGGTGAAGTTCCTGGCGCTGAGCGTGTCGGACGCCGCCGAGGACGTGATCGGGCTGATCCGCGCCGGGGCGCGGGGGTACGTGACGAAGACGATCGCGGCGGACGAGCTCGCGGACGCGGTGCGTCGGGTGGCCGAGGGGGACGCGGTGTTCTCGCCGCGGTTGGCGGGATTCGTGCTCGATGCGTTCACGCAGCGGCCGGAGACCGTGGTTCGCGACCCGGAGCTCGATCTGCTCACCAACCGGGAGCGTGAGGTGCTGCGTTTACTGGCTCGGGGCTATGCGTACAAGGAGATCGCGTCGGAGCTGTTCATCTCCGTGAAGACGGTCGAGACCCACGTGAGCAGCGTCCTGCGCAAACTCCAGATGTCCAACCGCTACGAACTGAGCCGCTGGGCAGTGGACCGCCGCTTGATCTGAACAGCGCGAAGGCCCCGCGAGTGCGGGGCCTTCGACGTGTGGTGATCACTCGCTTTCGGCGAGGATGCCGTACAGCTTCCGACGGGCTTCCGTCAGGATTTCGACGGCCTTGGCGCGCTGCTCATCGGTGCCTACTTGGGCCACCTGACCAGCCGCCTGCATGACGGGGCCGATCGCGGCGTGCAGATCGACAACGCTCTGCTCGACGCCTTCCGACGCCTGCGTCCAGGGCGCGGGCCCATCCGCGAGCGCCTCGGCCTCGGCGCGGCCCCGCTCGGTGAGCGAAACCAGCTTCTTGCCGTTGTTCTCTTCGATCGTGACGAGACCCTCGTCCTCCATGAGCTGGAGCGCCGGGTACAGCGAACCGGGACTCGGCCGCCACACACCGTTACTGCGCTCAGCGATCTCGCCGATCATCTCGTAGCCGTGCATCGGCCGATCGAGGAGCAGCGCGAGGACGGCGGCGCGGACGTTGCCACGCCGGGTGCGGCGCCCGCCCCGGCCGTGCGGCCCGAACGGACCGAAGCCGGGCGGCCCCGGGGGAAACGGCGGGGGACCGCCGAAGCCGGGGAAAAATCCCTGCCGACCGCGGCCGCGGCCGCGGTGTTCATGGTGTTCATGCGGGGTGCGGTACATGAGTTCCTCCTGTGTACGTCTCAACTACCGATGCTCTAACGATATATCGAAAGAACATCTAGATGCAACCCCCGCCGAGACCGTTCAGTTAGCAGAGCTCAATCGAACGGCCAATGGTGAGCTACCGCATCGGATCGGACGCCCGGTCAGGGTCACCAACACGCCGTTTGGCCGCTTACCATCGGTACAACTCGACTTCCTGTCTCGGCGACCGACTGGGGGTGAGTGCCCGCTATGTCGACGCGTGCGCTCCAACGAATGTCTGACCTGTGTCCGGGTCACCTTTTTCTTGGACAAGCCGAGGTCCCTGGACGGGCCGAGGCATGAGCGCCGAGGCCACCCCGTTCGGGTCGAATCCGACCCAGCCGCTCGCGCCCCGCGCGTCAGACACCGGGGATCCCGGTGGAGCGGTAACGGGGGGGCAATCAGCGCGTAAAGCGTTCCGCGCGTTGCTCCGCGCTGGTACATCGAACACCGCGCGTAATCGCGCCGAAGACCCGCTCACCACGCTGCTGGGCCTGCACAAGCAGGTGCACCCCCGGGCCGATGTCGAGGTTCTCCATCGGGCCTACGCGATCGCCGAGCGCGCCCACCGCGGCCAGATGCGCAAGAGCGGCGAGCCCTACATCACCCACCCGCTCGCGGTCACCGAGATCTGCGCCGAGCTGGGCATGGACACCACGGCGCTGGTCGCCGCGATCCTGCACGACACGGTCGAGGACACGCAGTACACGCTCGACCAGCTCCGCGCCGACTTCGGCGACGAGGTCGCGCTGCTCGTCGACGGGTTGACGAAGCTCGACAAGGTCCGCTTCGGCAAGGAGCTGGCCGAGGCCGAGACCAACCGCAAGATGATCATCACCGCCGGCCGTGACCCGCGCGTCCTGGTGATCAAGCTCGCCGACCGCGTCCACAACATGCGCACGCTGGGCTTCAAGTCCGGCCCGTCGCAGCAGCGCATCGCCAGGGCCACGAGCGAGGTGTTGATCCCACTCGCCGGCCGGCTCGGGATCCACAAGGTCAAGCGCGAGCTCGAAGACCTGGTGTTCCGGATCATGCACCCGGAGGCGTACGCCGAGATCGAGCGCCGCGTCGAGGCGCGGATGGCCGAGCGCAAGGTCTACCTCGACGGCCTCGTCCAGGCGGCCGTGTCCGAGCTGAAGCGCGGCAAGATCAAGGCCACCGTCACCTGGCGCGAGCGGCACCTCAAGTCGGTCTGGAAGCAGATCAACAAGACGCCGAACGCACCCGACGACTTCATCGGCGCCGACCGTCTCGTCATCGTGATCGACGGCGACCCCACCGAGTGCTACGCGGCGCTGGGCGCCATCCACGGGCGATGGCACCCGATCCCGGGCCGGTTCAAGGACCACATCGGCGTCCCGAAGTTCAACATGTACCAGTCGCTGCACACCACGGTCATCGCGCCGGAAGGCCGCTGCGACGTGCTGATCCGCACCGAGGGCATGAACCGGGTCGCCGAGTACGGCATCGCCGCGCTGCACCGCTTCGGCCGTGACCGGGCGGGTGACGCCGCCGTCGAGCTCGAGTGGCTGCAGCGCGTGCTCGACTGGCAGGAGGACGCCGCCGAGCCCGGCGAGTTCATGGATTCGCTGCGTTCCGGCCTCTCCGACCACGAGGTTCTGGTCTTCACGCCGAACGGCCGCGCGATCAGCCTCCCCGACGGTGCGACGCCCGTCGACTTCGCCTACGCGGTGTCCACGCGGCTCGGCGACCGGTGCATCGGCTCCAAGGTCAACGGCCAGCTCGTACCGCTGGCGCGGCCCCTCTCCGACGGCGACGTGGTGGAAGTCCTCACGTCGCCGTCGGAGTACTCGGGGCCGAGCGAGGAGTGGCTGCAGTTCGCCAAGAGCCCGCAGGCGCAGATCCAGATCCGCCGCTGGTTCGCCGAGGACGTCTCCGAGGCGTCCGTGGAGGACGGCCGCCGGAACATCGTGGCGGCGCTGGCGGCCGAGGGCCGGGTACTGGCCCACGACCGTCCGCTCTCGATGCTGGCCCGCGTACTCGACCTGCCCGACCACGACTCGCTGTGCGCGGCGGTCGCGGACGGCCGCTTGGACCCGAACGACGTGGCCAAGCGCCTCATCCTGATCGTCGACGGCCCCGGGGAAGAGTAGGGCTCAACGTACCGTGACCCGCCGACTGACCACGTCGGCCGGGCTGCCGTCGTCCGCCGACTCCCGATACACGGTGAGCGTGTACGCCCCGGAATCCGGCGCCTCCACCGTGAATTGGAACGGCTGCTTCTCGGTGGCCCCCGCCGACGCGAACCCACTCACCGCCTCCGCCCCCGAGGAGTTCGCGAGCTTCCACAGCAGGGTCCCCTCGAACGCGACCCCGGACCCGCGCACCACGAAACTCCGGCCGACGGTCGCGTCCTGCGACGGTGAGGTCAGCGTGATCGCCGCCTCGAGCGCGGTGCTCGCGATCGGGCTCGCCTCCGTCGTGGTCCCTGCCCCGTCACTGCTCGATTCCGACGCCATGAGCGTGGCCGCCGGTTCGACGGCGTCATCGTTGTTGCCGCCGCAGGCACTCAGGATGCCGGTGGCGAGCAGGCAGACCGCTGCCGTGCGAATGTGCCAAAAATCGTGTCGCCGCATGTGTTCCCCCCGATTCAGGTCCACATGCTCTAGCCTGCCGGGCGCGAGGTCGAGCACCGACGCCCAGTTTTGACCGAATAGTACGGAGACGCTGGTGGCCGTTCCGTATCGCCTACTGATGGATGGCGAGGACGTCGTCGTCCATCGACACCCGCACGTGCGGGTCCTCGTCCGTCCCGTGATCGTCACCGTCGTCGTGGTGGGACTGGCCGGGCTGCTGATCGCGGTCGTCTCGCAGGCGTCCACCCGGTGGGGCATCGCTGCTGCCGCGCTGGTGGTCCTCGCGGCGTCGACCGCGAGCCCGGTACTGCATTGGCTGACGACGACGCTGACCGTGACCGACCGCCGGCTCCTGCTGCGCTCCGGCATCTTCGCCCGCTACGGACGCGACATCCCGCTGGGCCGCATCGACGAGGTTTCGTTCGAGCACACGCTGTTCGAGCGTGCCCTGGGCTGCGGGACGCTCTACGTCGAGCTGGCGGCCGACCGCGGCGTCGTCGTCGTGCAGAACGTCCCGGGCGTGGAGAGCGTGCAGGCGGCGATCTACGAGCTGATCGAGGACCCCGACGCCGAGCTCTACGACGAAGAAGAGGAGCTAGCGCTCGACCCGGACGCGCTCTAGCTCGCTGCGCTGCTCGGGCACCGGCACCACCGTGGAGGCGGGCTCGAGCTCCTTGCCGAACACCCACCGCTTGTACGACCAGAACCGGAACACTGTCGCGACGGCAACTGCGAACAGCCGGACGATGTTGAGCGCCAGTTGGTCGTGCAGGTCGAAGCCGTACTTCGCGACGCCCATGATCGCCGCGGTGATCGCCAGCCCGACGCCATTGAGCAGGAAGAACAGCAGGTACTCGCGGCGCAGCCCGGATCGCTCGTGCTTGCGGAACGTCCAGTAGCGGTTGGCGAAGTAGGCCAGCGTCGTCGCCACGGTGGTGGCCACGATCTGCGCCTTCACCGGGCCGATCGAGAACAGGGCGTTGAAGATCGCGGTGTCGATGACGAAGTTCACCGCGCCGATGACGCCGAACGACGCCAGCTGTCGGATGAGCTTTTCCCGACCGGCGCGAAGCTTCGCCAACAGAGTCACGAGGGCCACGATAGAGACTCGGTGCACGCGACCATGCGGCATTGGTCAGACATGAACAACTGTCACTCCAGTTGTACTAACGGGCAGCAGGTGTTTCTTCGGGCTCGTACAGCTGGTCCTCCGGGTGCAGGAACACCCAGCGCCGGTAGGCCCAGAACCGGAACATCGTCGCGACGCCGATCGCGAACAGCTTCACGACGTTCAGCGCGGCGACGTTGTCGATGTGGAACACGTACGACGCGATGCCCAGGATGCCTGCTGTGATCAACAAGCCAATCGCGTTGAAACCGAAGAACAGCAGGTACTCGCGGCGTAGCCCGGAGCGGGCGCGGTGCCGGAACGTCCAGTGACGGTTCATGAAGTACGACGACGTCGCCGAGATGATCGTCGAGACGACCTGGGCCTTGATCGGGCCGATGAACAGCAGCGCGTTCCAGACCGCGAAGTCGAGCACGGTGTTGACGACGCCGATGATGCCGAACTTCGTCATCTCTTTGATCAGGGCGTGCCATCGGTCGCGCAGCCGCCGGACGAAGCTCACCGATCGAGAATACGACTCGTGGTCACGCGCCGCTCGGGGTGACCGGGGGACGGGCGATCAGTGCTGGCCAGCTAGGCTTTTGCGCCATGCACCCCCGTACCGGACTCCCGGTAGTCGGCATGGTGGGCGCCGGCCAGCTCGCCCGGATGACCCATCAAGCCGCGATCGCACTCGGTCAGTCGTTGCGCATTCTCGCCGTCCACCCCGACGACGGTGCCGCCCTGGTCGCGGCCGACGTCCTGATCGGCGACCACACGGACCTCTCCGCGCTGCGCAAGCTGGCTGCCGGCTGCGAGGTGGTGACGTTCGATCACGAGCACGTGCCGCCGGAGCACCTGCGTGCGCTGGTGGCCGAGGGTGTGAAGGTCCATCCGGGCCCGGACGCCCTGATCCACGCCCAGGACAAGCACGTCATGCGCGAACGTCTCGCCGCGCTCGGCGCCCCCGTACCGCGCTGGGCACCGCTGACGTCGGTCGACGACGTAGCCCGCTTCGTCGCAGCCGGCAGCGGGGCGGCCCGGGACGGCGGCACGGTCGTGGTGAAGGCTGCTCGCGGCGGGTACGACGGGCGGGGCGTGTGGATGGTGAGTGACCCGTCGCAGGTGCGTGAGCTGCTCGATGCGGGGACGCCGCTGATCGTCGAGGAGAAGGTGCCGCTCGTGCGGGAGCTGGCGGCGGTCGTCGCCCGCTCGCCATTCGGGCAGGTCGCCGCGTGGCCGGTGGTCGAGACCGTGCAGCAGGATGGCATCAACGTCGAGGTGATCGCGCCGGCGCCGGGCCTGTCCGAGGACCGGGCGATCGAGGCGCAGGAACTCGCGATCCGGCTCGCCGCCGAGCTGGGCGTCGTCGGTGTGCTGGCGGTGGAGCTCTTCGAGACCCCGGACGGCATCCTGGTCAACGAACTCGCGATGCGCCCGCACAACTCGGCGCACTGGACCATCGAGGGCTCCCGCACCTCCCAGTTCGAGCAACACCTCCGAGCCGTCCTCGACTACCCCCTGGGCGCCACCGGCCTCACCGCCCCCTACGTGGTCATGGCCAACCTCCTCGGCGGCGACATCACACCCCCCAACCCCGGCGCCACCACCCCGAGGGTGGAAAGCCACGCGCCCGCCGCAGCCTCGGCCGCAGTCGCCTCGCCCGCGGAGGCCGCGGCCGACGACGGGGACGAGCACCACTACAAGCCGCCGGCCGAGATGACGCTCGATGAGCGGATTCATCACATGATGGCGGCCGAGCCGGGCGTCAAGGTGCACCTGTACGGCAAGGAACTGCGCCCCGGGCGCAAGGTCGGGCACGTCACCGCGCTCGGCGACGATCTGGACGACGTCCGCCGCCGAGCCCGGCGAGCGGTGCACTGGCTGCGCGAGGGGAAGCAAGGATGACTGTCGGCTTGATCATGGGCAGCGACTCGGACTGGCCCACGATGAAGGCCGCGGCCGAGGCCCTGACCGAGTTCGGCGTCGAGCACGAGGTCCGTGTCGTGTCCGCGCACCGCACCCCGCGCGCGATGCTCGACTACGCCGAATCGGCCGCCGACCGCGGGTTGAAAGTGATCATCGCCGGCGCCGGCGGGGCAGCCCACCTACCGGGCATGGTCGCTTCGATGACCGCACTGCCGGTGATCGGCGTCCCCGTGCCCCTGAAGTATCTGGACGGCATGGACTCGCTGCTCTCGATCGTGCAGATGCCCGCCGGCGTCCCGGTGGCCACCGTGAGCATCGGCGGCGCACGGAACGCCGGTCTGCTCGCAGTGCGCATCCTCGCCGCGAGCGACTCCGAACTCCGGGCCAAGATGGTGACGTTCCAGGACGAACTGCGCGCCCTGGTGGCCACCAAGGACGAAGCGCTCCAGAAAGAACTCAGCTAGGCCCGTACGCGGGCCACTCGATCTTCGGGCAACGGTCCATCACGACCGTGAGCCCGGCATCGAGGGCCCGCGTGGCCGCGTCCTCGTCGACGACGTCGAGGGGCGTCCAGACACCGGACGCTCCCACCGCGATCGCCTCGTCGACGTGCGGCCCGACGAACTGCGAACGTCGGTAGACCGCCACCACGTCGACGCCGTCCGGAACCGACGTGTGGCCCTCTTCGCCCAGCACGGACTCGCCCCGTGGGTTCACCGGCACGATCCGCGCCCCGTTCCGTTGCAGGAACGCCGCCATCTGGTGGACGGTGCGGTACGGCGTGTCGGTGAGCCCCACGAAAGCCCACGTCTTTGCAGCTAGCAACTTCCGAATGTCGTCAGCCGAGCTGTGCATGTCCCCAACGTACGTCGGGATCAGGCGTTGCGGCCCATGCCGCGGTACTCCCAGCCCGCCGCGCGCCACACCGCGGGGTCGAGGCAGTTACGCCCGTCGACCACGCGCTTGTGCGCGACGAGGTTGCCCAGCGCCACCGGGTCGGCGTGCCGGAACTCCTCCCACTCGGTCAGCACGACGACCGCGTCGGCGTCCCGGATCGCGTCGACGGCCGACGTGGCGTACGCAACCGACGGCAGTGCGCGCCGCGCGTTGTCGATGCCCTGCGGGTCGTACACGGTGATTTGCGCGCCCGCTTCGGCCAGCAGCCGCGTGACGGCCACCGCCGGCGAGTCGCGCACGTCGTCGGAATTGGGCTTGAACGTGGCACCGAGCACACCGACCCGGGCCCCGGCCAGCGAACCGCCGACGAGCTCGGCCGTCAGGGAAACGGCTTTCTCGCGGCGGCGGTTGTTGATCTGGTCGACCTCGTTGAGGAACTTCAACGCGTGGCCGACACCGAGCTCGTCGGCGCGGGCCTGGAACGCGCGGATGTCCTTGGGCAGGCAGCCGCCGCCGAAGCCGACACCGGCCCGGAGGAACTTGTTGCCGATCCGGACGTCGTAGCCGATCGCCTTGGCGAGCTGCGTCACGTCGGCGCCGGCGACCTCCGACACCTCGGCCATCGCATTGATGAACGAGATCTTCGTGGCCAGGTACGAGTTCGCCGCGACCTTCACCAGCTCCGCGGTGGGGAAGTCGGTGACGACGGTGGGGACCTCGCGGTCCTCGGCCACACCGAGCTCGTACACACCCTTGTAGGTGGCCTCGAGCATCTGCTGGGCCCACTCGCTCTTGACGCCGAACACGAGCCGGTCCGGGCGCAGGGTGTCCTCAACCGCGAAGCCCTCGCGGAGGAACTCCGGGTTCCAGGCGACCTCGACACCGAGACCGTCGGGCGAGTGCTGCTCGACGAGCTCCTCGACCCATTCGGCCGTACCCACGGGGACCGTCGACTTACCGACGATCAGCGCTTTCCGGGTCAGATGCGGCGCAAGCGAAACAACTGCCGATTCGACGTAACGCATGTCGGCGGCCATGCTGCCGGCCTTCTGCGGGGTGCCGACGCAGACGAAGTGGACGTCACCGAAGTCCGCGGCCTCGGCGTACGAGGTGGTGAAGCGCAGGCGGCCGGTGGCCAGGTTGCGCCGCAGCATCTCGTCCAGGCCGGGCTCGTGGAACGGGACCTGCCCGTCGGCCAGCTTGGTGATCTTGGACTCATCGACGTCGACGCCGAGCACCTCGTAGCCGAGTTCGGCCATCGATACGGCATGGGTGGCCCCGAGATAGCCCGTGCCGAGAATGGTGAGACGAGGTCGTTGGGGGATCGATTCCGACACGCGTGCTTCCTCCTGTGGCAAGACCCACCGGGTCAGCTCTACTGGGCCGGGCGGGGTGCAGGGGCCGTCCGGGTCGATTCAACCGTTCGAGGGTAGATGATGCCCGCGATCCCAGATGCGGAACCACGCGGCCTTCCGGTCAGAGTCAGAACGTCTTAATGGGCGGTAATGGTCGCGTTACGGGATGAAGAGAAGTTGGACGGGGACGCTTTGTTCGGTATCCATGCGTCCAATTCGCTGATCCGGACCGTTCGTGACGGAGATCACTGGGTTCTCAACCACACCACCTCGGGTGTCTACTGTGCCCGTGCCTGAACTGGAGCACGACAGCGAGCTGGTGCTGGCGTCCGGCATCCGGATCCGGTCGTCGGGTGTGACCGCGACCGTAGGAGACGTGCGACAGCCGGGGATACGCGGCTTCTCGGCCGACACGGGCGAGATCGACGCCCGGCTCGCACCGGTGCTGACCGCGGCCGGGATGCAGCAGGTGCTCGTCGTTCCGCTCGACGGCGTCGCGGTGTCGGCGCGTGGGTTCACCGGTGATGCGCCGTACGTCGAGGTGTCGGTGCCGGCGCCCGGGCCCGACGAGGGTCAGGTCGTGCTCGAGGTCGACGACGTCGGCTTGGTGCGGTGGCACGTGGACGTCGAGGCGGTCACCACCGCTGTGGCGATCGCTGACGGTGTTCCGACGCCTCCGGTCCGTCGTGTCGCCCCGGTGTACGCGGGGCTCGACCAGGTGTTCCGGATTCCGATCCAGGACAGCCGCCGGGGATTGGTCGGGTTCGGCATCCGGAAGGTGCTGCACCTGATCCGGTTCCCGATCGAGTCGGCAGCGGCCGCGGCGGGCAAAGCGCTCGTCGGCTGGTGGGAGGACCGCAACCGTCCGCACTCGCTCAACCTGCTCACGCCGGAGACGCTGGCCGGCGTGCCGGAGCCCGGCGGCGTGGACACCGCACGCCTCGCCGAGCTGGCCGACAAACCGTTCCTGCTGCTGGTGCACGGGACGTTCAGCACGATCCGCAGCGGGTTCGCGGGCCTCGCGAAGCCCGGTGACGGTCCCGACCTCGCCGAGTTCGTCGCCCGGTACGAGGGGCGGGTGCTCGGCTTCGATCACCAGACGTTGCACGTCGACCCGTCGGTGAACGCGCGGTGGTTCCTCGAACGCCTGCCGCGTGACCGACCGGTCACGCTCGACGTTCTCACCCACTCCCGGGGTGGCCTGGTCGGCCGCCGGATCGCCGATGCGGACCTGGCGCGGGCGGTCGGTGTGCCCGCCCCGAACATCCGCCGGTTGATCCACGTCGGGACGCCGAACGGTGGCACGGTGCTCGCGTCGCCGAAACGCTGGACGACGCTGATCGACGTCTTCACGAATTTGTTCTCGCTGTTGCCCGAAGAAGTGGCCACCGCGACCGCCGAGAGCGTGATCGAGCTGGTCAAGCAGATCGCGACCGGGGTGTTCAACGGGCTGGCCGGCCTCACCGCGATGGACCCGGCCAACCCGTCGATCGCGACCGCGAACACGGGCGTGTTCGGTGGCGCGGCGGGGATCGCCGGACCGGTGCGTGCGGTGGCGTCGGACTTCACGCCGGCGGACGGCGATCTGCGTCTCCGAGCGCTGAACGCGATCGTCGACCCGTTCTTCGGCGCCGGGAACGACCTGGTGGTGCCGACGCAGGGTGTCTACGCCGCCGGCGAGTACCGGATCAGCGATCCGTTCGTCGTTCCGACGCCGAGCACCGTCGTGCACACCGCTTTCTTCGCCGACGCCCGGGTGCGGGCGAAGATCGGTGAGTGGTTACCCGGGGCTGACTGACCTACGGGATGCGGCGCGTTTCCTGCGGGTCGTCGGGGGTGTCCGGCTCGTCGTCGGGGCGGGAGCGTCCGTAGACGGTGGGGGAGTAGCTGGTGGGGCCCGGCTGCTGTTCCGGCGCGGAGTAGGTAGTGGGGTAGTTCTGCTGCGCCTGGTAGGCGTTCGGGTCCGGGAACTGGGAGCCGTAGGTCGACGGCGGGTACTGCGCGCCGGCGGAGCCCGGGTACGGCGAGGCCGAGGGGAACTGGGCGGAGCCGGGGCTCTGCGCGGGCCGCTCGGAGTAATATGGGGACTGTTGTGGGTTGTCGGTGCCGCCAGGGTTCGGATTCGCCGGCGGGGGTCCCACGAGCGTGGGAGAGCTACCGGTGTCAGGCGCACTGGGCGTGCCGGAGCCGGGCGTGCCGGAGCCTGGCGTACCGGAGCCGTACTGGCTCGGTTCGTACTGGCTCGGTTCGTACGGGCTGGCGCCGTATTGGCTGGGTTCATAAGGGCTGGGTTCGTACGGGCTGGCGCCGTAAGGGCTGGGCTCGTACGGGTTCGGCGTGCCGGGACCGCCAGGACCGCCGGGGCCGCTGGGGCCCGGGCCGCCAGGGCCGTACGGGCCGGCGGCGGGGGCGGCGGCTGGCGTCGTCGTGCGCTGTTTGCGCCACCGCGCCGGAATCACCAGCGGCACGAGCAGCAGGAACCCGGCCAGCCAGAGATAGCCGGCGGGAATCGGCGAGACCAGCGTCTGCTGGTCGGCGTTGCTCACGATGTCCTTGCCGACGTCGTACACCGGCGAATCGGACGACAGACCCAGCGCCGAAACGGCCAGGAACCCGGCACCGGCGATCACCGGCCCCACCGGCGAGATCCGCGGCACGAGCAGGACACCGAGTGCGATCGCGGCCACCAGGATCAACCCGATCCCGATGTACTTGTCGGTGTCCGACGAACCGGGCAGGTCCAGCACCGACCGGGCTAACCGATTCGTGCCGAACGCGATCGCCACCCACGCCACGGGGGCGAGGACGATCGCGAGCACCAGGCTGCCGAAGTGCCGCATGAAGTCTCCCCGTGCCGACGTGGGTCAGGTGACCAATCTTCCCGCCCAGGCAAACCTCAGTCGAGCAACTGTGTGAGATGAGGGAAACGTCCCGCTACCGCACTGGAGCGCAACCACTCCTCCCACTGCGGATTGCGCCGCAACTGCGCCACCGCGGCGCGCGCGCCCTCCAGATCACCGCGCCGCGCGGCCTCGAGTGCAGCATGCATCGCCTTCGTGCTGTCCGGCGCCAGATCCGCCAACGCGGCGCTGTCGCCACCCTCGTAGGCCCGCTGGAGCGACAACAACTGCTTCAGTTGGACGAGGGGCTCGTCCGCGTGGTCGACCCGCAGATCCACCGCGACGCCGTCCCACGGCTCGACCAGCCGCTTGCCGCCGACCACCAGCAGTGCTGCCGACTGGCGTCCGCGCAGGTCACCACCGGCTGCCTCACCGGCCTCCAACGTGACGAGCAGCCGCTCGGCCAGCGGGAGCGGATTGCGCAGGTAGGCGTCGACCATCGCGTCGAGGACGTCCGGCGAGCGCAGCAGGTTGCCCTGGACGCTCCAGCCGTCGCCGTAGCGGTCACCGCTCGCTGCGACGCAGTCCTCGCCGGTGTGCACCGCCACGGACCCGTCCGCGGCGAGCACCGCGACCTGTCGCCCGGACGCCCCGGCGTCGCGGGAGAGCAGTGTGGGAAGCACCCGACCGACGGGAACCCCGGCTTCCAGGCCGGCCAGCGCGTGCGGACCGTACCCCCGGCGGGGCTGCGACTGGGTGACGACGACACCCACACCGGCCTTGCCCCAGGGCACGGCCCGGCCGACGGCGAGCACGCACGACGCCACACCGACGCCCAGTTCTCCCGTGACCGGATCTCGTCCGATAACGGAAAAGGTCACGCGGTCAGCGTACGGCCCGGGTCAGCGGCCCCCGGCGCGGATCTTGCCCAGGATCCAGACCGCCTCGACGCCGTCACGCCAGGTGATCTTCTTGCCCTCGGCCCGGCCGCGGGCGCGGTAGTTGACCGGCACCTCGTACGGGCGGATCCCGCGGCGGAGCAGCTTGGCGGCGATCTCCGCCTCCATGCCGAAGCCCGGTTCGCGGATGTCGAGGTCGCGGTAGAGCTGGATCGGCATCAGCTTGAAGCCGGTCTCGAGGTCGGTGAGGTAGCAGTTGAACAGCAGGTTGCAGGCGGTGGTGACGCCCCGGTTGCCCATCACGTACCAGTACGAGTACGACGCGTGGGAGCCGAACGTGCGGGTGCCGAACACCACCTGGGCGTCGCCGTCGAGCACCGGCTGGACCAGCTTCGGGATGTCCTCGGGGGCGTACTCCAAGTCGGCGTCGCACACCACGACGTAGTCACCGGTCGCCAGGCTCGCCGCGGTGCGGACCGCGGCGCCCTTCCCGCGATTGAGGGGGTGCGCACCGACGACCATCCGGGCGTCGCCGATGCCGGCGAGCGCCGCCGCGGTGCGGTCGCGGCTACCGTCGTCGACCACCACGAGTTCGACCTCGCACGGGTAGTCGACGTCGAGCACCCGCTTGATCGCGTTGGCGACCGTGCGCTCTTCGTTGAAGACGGGCATCAGGACCGACAGCTTCACGCGCTGAGTCTAGGGACCATCGGCCACCCCTGGCGTAGTTGATTCGGCCACCTCAGGTGGGGCTGGCGGGGTCACAGGTGCAAACAGGTGCAGTGTGACGTAAGGCTTCCATTGCCGCTTTGATTCTGATAGACACGTTATGTCCATATCTGGACGCACGGAAGGGGGTGGCATGGCACAGTCGTTGGTCGCAGCATGGTCGGTGGCTGAGTCGCCAGTGCCACTGGCTACGCGGCACCGACGTGCCGTGGTGCCGGGCTCCGCCGATGTTCCCGGTAACTCGGGGCGTCGTGCGGGCGAGACCTCCAGCTGGAACGTCCGGTCCCGCCCGTCGTGCACGACGGAGCACGACACCGGCTCAAGGAGGCGCCGTTCGCGATCCGGGTCACCCCGGTTCTCCGACGGCGGTTTATTAGCCGGTCCTGCCGAAGAGGCTGATCGCGGCACGCGGTAAGACACTTCGGCGACACGGTCGAAGAAGTATCGGCTCTCCACTCGATCCTCCCCAGGGGGTGGAGCCCCGCACTTCTTCCAGGAGATACAGGCCCCGGCCCGCTCACGCGGGCCGGGGTTTCTTCATGCCAGCCGCACGGTGACGCGTTCGGTTTCCGCCACGTGGTCGACGCGGGTCGGGTCGGGGTGGCGGAGCAACACGACGCCGCCGCCCGCGACGAGCGGCGCCAGCAGCCACTCGACCGGCGATGGCTGCACCACCTCGTCGGTACCCACCAACAATCGCCCCCCGCCCGTAAGCCCCAGAACCCCCGCCCGAGCCACCCCGAGCGCTCCCAACTCCGCCAGCGACAATCCGCCGCCGCCCACCCCATTCGCGCCAGCACCATCGGCGCCGGCGGCAGCCACGTCCGCGCCGGCGGCAGCCGTGCCCGCGGCGCCTGCCGCGGGTGGCGGGTCGGCGGCGAGCCACAGTCCGGGGCCGGTCTGATCCACCGGGGTGTACGGCGTGAAGCGGTCGCCGTGGGTGCGGACCTCCGGGGCGTAGTCGACCACGCCCGGTGGGACCTCGCGGAGGGGCGCGGCCATCGGGGCCAGGGAGAGCGCCCAGATCTCGTCGGCGCCGAAGTCGGTGCCCAGTGCGACGGCCTCCGCAGCCCGGTCCGCCGCCGTGAACACGACCCGCGGCTCGACGTCGGCCGGAAGAACAGCACCCGGTACGGCGGAGTGCCCAACCGCGACCCCGGCCCGCCAGCACCCGAGCAGGATCACGGCGGTCTGCCAGTGCGCGGGCAGCAGCACCGCGGCGGTAGAGCCCGGCTCGACGCCGGTGTCCTGCAGCAGGTTCGCGGTCTTCGAGACCCAGTTGTCGACGGTGGCCACCGAGAGCTCCACGCGCTCGCCGGTGCGGTCGTCGTACTGCGTGATCAGCGGACGTCCGGGGTCCGCTGCCAGCGCCTTCCGCAACGCCGCGTCCGGTGACTCCATTGGTGCTCCTCGCTCGCTCGGTTGCCGAATCGTTGCACGCCGGGTGGGACCCGGTTGCACGGCCGCAACCCTCCTCATCCGGCAACCAACCGCGCCGAAGGCTCAGTCGTGGACAGCGATCCACGCACGAAGCCCACACCGAATCGACGCGGGGGACCTGCTTCCATGGCTCGAAACACGACAGCGCGCCGCTGGGCGATCGCCCTGCCGGCCACGGTCGTCGCGGCAGTCGCCGGCGGCATCGCGCTCGCCCCGGCCGCCGTCCTGCCTTCGGCGAACTCCTCCGCCCAGCCCGCCGCCAAGACCGCCACCGCCCCGATCGCCGCCGCCAACGCAGCCGCCACCGCAGCCGCAGCCGCCGACGACGCCCCCAACGGCGCGGACGCTGCCGCGACCGGCGACGCTCCCGCTGAGATCGAGACGGCTGCTGCAGTTGCGGCCGGCACCACGGTCAAGGGTGCCGCGATCCCCGCGAAGGTCTCCGTCCGCACCGTCGCGCTCGGCAGCGCCTCGAGCCCCACCACCCACGCCAAGGCCAGCACCACCCAGCCCGCGGGCGTCCCGCTGGCGTTCAACGCCGCCACCGACCAGGCCCGCGTCCTGCGCACCCTCGCCTCCGGCACCCCGTTCTCCGCCGTCGGCGTCACCTGGCAGCGCGACGCGTCGCTCGGCAAGGTCAGCGTCGCCGTCCGCACCCGCGCCGAGACCTCCGCGCCGTTCTCGGCCTGGACGACGGTCGCCAGCAGCGAGAGCGACGACCGCAACGGCACCAACGCCGTGCCCGCGGAGCTCCGCGACGGCCCGGGCGTCATCTGGACCGGCGACGCGGTCACCGCCGAGGTCGTCGTCACCACGGTCTCCGGTCGCCAGCCCGTCGACGTGAAGGTCGACCTGATCGACCCGGGCACCGACACCCCCACCAACACCGTGACCGACGGCGACGAGGTCGCCCAGTCCGACGCGCTGGTGCCGGCCGCCACCGCGCAGCCCACCCCCACCACCTACGGCAACGGCGTCGTCAAGATCTACAGTCGCGCCGCCTGGGGCGCGAACGCCGCCTACATGAAGTGGACCCCGGCCTACGCGCCGAAGGTGAACGCGATCGTCGTGCACCACACCGCGACCGCGAACAACTACACCGCCGACCAGGTCCCCGCGATCATCCGCTCGATCTACTACTACATGGCCGTCACCGAGAAGTACGGCGACGTCGGTTACAACGTGCTCATCGACCGTTTCGGCCGCATCTGGGAGGGACGCTACGGCGGCCTTACCCGTGCCGTCGTCGGCGCCCACGCCGGCGGTTTCAACACCGGCACCAGCGGCATCGGCATCATCGGCGACCACACCAAGGTAGCGGTCAGCGCCGCCGCCAAGGAGGCCGTCGCCCGCTACTCGGCGTTCAAGCTCGGCACCGGCAAGGTGAGCCCGGTCGGCACCGCGAAGCTCACCGGTGGCCCGTCCACGAAGTTCAAGACCAAGACGACGCTCACGCTCCCGACGATCTACCCGCACCAGAGCACCAGCGCGACCACCTGCCCCGGCAAGTACGGCCTGAACATCATGGCCTGGGTCCGCACCCGTGCGAAGGCCCTGGTCACCGCGTACAAGCTCGGCGCCGCCACGGTGGCGCCCGCGCCCGTCGTCAACAAGCCGACCACCCCGGCGACCCCGGCCGCGCCGGTCAAGCCGGCCACCACCCCGACCACCCCGCCGACCGCGACCGCGAACAACGCCACCGTGCCCGCCACCGGCCTCACCGTCTACGGCGCGGGCTTCGGCCACGGCCGCGGCCTGAGCCAGTACGGCGCCAAGGGTGCTGCCACTCAGGGCCTGAACGCCGCGCAGATCGTCAACTTCTACTACCCGGGTACGACGCTGGCCGCGAAGGGCAACCCGTCGATCCGCGTGCGCCTCTCCGCGATCGACGCCGGCACCTTCACGTTCACGCCGGTCGCCGGCCTGGTCGCCACCGACGCCGGCAAGAAGGTCGTCGCGCTCGACGCGCAGGCCTGGAACGTCACGCGCAGCGGCTCGAACTACGTCGTCAAGGCCGGTGCGAAGACCTACACGCTGGTCGCTCCGGTGACGTTCACCGGCCCGAAGACGCTCAAGCTCACCTACGGCAAGGCCAAGGGCGACTGCCGCGGCGGCACGACCGTGACGTTCGACGGCACGCTCACCGCCCTGGTCGCGGACAACGCGTCCCGCTTCGTCGCGACGATGCCGCTCGACACCTACCTGAAGGGCGTCGTCGCCTCCGAGATGCCGTCCAGCTGGCCGGCTGCCGCCCTCCAGGCGCAGACGATCGCCGCGCGTACCTACGCCGCCGCGAAGATTACGGCGAGCCGCTACTACGACGTCGTCGACACCCAGGCCAACCAGTGCTGGGACGGTGCGCTTTCGGAGACCGCTGCCACCAACGCCGCGATCGCCGCGACCGTCGGCAAGGTGCTCACGGTCAATGGCAAGGTCATCAGCGCCGAGTTCTCGTCGGACTCGGGTGGCTACACCGCGAGCGGTGGCGTCGCCTACCTCCCGGCGAAGGCCGACCCGTACACGCTGGCCGCGCAGTCCTCCGGCACCAACTGGACCAAGGTCGTCACCCCCGCCCAGCTCGCCACCGCCGCCGGCCTCACCACGGTCACCGCGGTCACGGTGACCAAGCGGACCGGCCTCGGCCGCTGGGGCGGGCGCGCCGAGACCGTGACGCTGACCGGCACGCTCGCTACCGGCAAGGTCGTCACGGTGTCGCTCACGGGTGACGCGTTCCGCATCAAGCTCGGCCTGCGGAGTACCTATCTCGGCTTCGCCAAGTAACCGATACGGTGACCGTCGGGGGGCTTCCCGGCTCGAACAGACGGTGCCGACCGTTCGGTGACGGATGCCTCTGCGGCGTACGCTCATACGCGCGGGAAGGCAGCGTCTGCCCCCGCAGCACGACGACGACAGGTCGACGAGGAGACATCAGGTGACAGGCGGCAACGGCCCTCGAGTCCTGGTCGACGCCACGGCGGTTCCCGCTGACCGTGGCGGCGTCGGGCGGTACGTCGACGGGCTGCTTCCAGCCCTCGGCCGAGCCGGCGCTGAACTGGCAGTCGTCTGCCAGCGGGCGGATGCGGAGCGTTACGGACGGCTCGTACCCGCCGCGACCGTGATCCCGGCCCCGGCAGCGGTGGCCCACCGCCCCGCGCGGCTGGCGTGGGAGCAGACCGGCCTGCCGCTGGTCGCCCAGCACGTCAACGCGGAGGTCGTGCACTCGCCGCACTACACGCAGCCGCTGCGCGTCTCGTGCCCGGTGGTGGTCACGGTGCACGACGCCACGTTCTTCACCGACCCGCGGCACTACGACAAGGGCAAGGGCGCGTTCTTCCGGTCGGCCACCCGCACCGCGATGCGCCGGGCGTCCAGGGTCATCGTGCCGAGCAAGGCCACGCGGGACGAGCTGATCCGCCTGCTGGACGCCGACCCCACGAAGCTCGACGTCGCCTACCACGGCGTCGACCCGCGGGTGTTCCACGTGCCCGACGAGGCGGAGTGTGCCCGCGTGCGGGCCCGCCTGGGCATCGGGCAGGCCAGCTACGTGGCGTTCCTCGGTGCCCAGGAGCCCCGGAAGAACGTTCCGAACCTCATCCGCGGCTGGGCCCGCGCTTGCGCGCACCGCGAGGCGCCGCCCGCGCTGGTGATCGCCGGTGGCTCCGGCCACGACGAGGAGATCGACACCGCGATCGAGGAGATCCCGCCGCACCTTCGCCTGATCCGGCCGGGGTACCTACGCTACGCCGACCTGCCCGGATACCTGGGCGGGGCGATCGTGGTGGCCTACCCGAGCCACGGTGAGGGCTTCGGCCTGCCGGTGCTCGAGGCGATGGCCTGCGGTGCCTGCGTGCTCACCACCCCGCGGCTCTCGCTGCCGGAGGTCGGCGGCGAGGCGGTCGCGTACACCGGTGAGGACGCCGACCAGATCGGCACCGACCTGGCCGCGCTGCTCGACGACCACGACCGTCGCGCGCAGCTCGGCACGGCCGGACGCGAGCGGTCGCTCGAGTTCTCCTGGGACGCCTCCGCGGAGGCGCACATCGCCAGCTTCACGAGAGCCGTAGCAGCCAGCGCATGAACTTAGAGGTGCGCGTCGACGACCCCCTCCCGGAGGTTGCCTGATGAGCGGTGCTTTTTATCCAGTCATCCCCGCCGGCGGCAGCGGCACACGGCTCTGGCCGCTGTCCCGGGCCGGACACCCCAAGTTCCTCCACCAACTCACCGGCGGCGACCGGACGCTGATCCAGGAGACCGTCGACCGGCTCAAGTACGTCTCGCTGCCCGGTGACACGTTCGTCGTCACCGGTGCGGCGCACGCCGCCGCTGTCGCCCGCCAGCTGCCCGAGGTCCCGGCGTCGAACATTGTCGTCGAACCCGGTCCACGCGAGTCCGGCCCGGCGATCGCGCTGGCCGCGGCGCTGATCCAGCGTCGCGACCCGGACGCGGTCATGGGCTCGTTCGCCGCCGACCACGTCGTCCGGGACACCCGGACGTTCGTCACGACGGTGCGCACGGCGATCGCGACCGCGGCCGAGGGCAAGCTGGTCTGCATCGGCATCACGCCGACCGGCCCGGAGACCGGCTATGGCTACATCCGCTGCGGCGACCACCTCCAGACCGGCGCCCGCGCGGTGCTGGAGTTCAAGGAGAAGCCGTCGGCCGAGGTCGCCGAGACCTACCTGGCGTCCGGCGAGTACGTCTGGAACGCCGGCATGTTCGTCTGGCGCGTCGACGCGTTCCTCGCCGAGGTACAGCGGCAGCTCCCCGAGCTCTACAGCGGCCTGATGAAGATCTGCGAGTCGTGGGACCTGCCCCGCCGCGACGAGGTGCTGTCGGAGGTCTGGCCGCGGCTGCCGAAGATCTCGGTCGACCACGGCATCATGGAGGGCGCTGCGGCCCGCGGCTCCGTTGCGGTCGTGCCGGCCGCGTTCGGGTGGAACGACCTCGGCGACTGGGACGGTCTGGCCGCCGTCCTCGACCACGACGACGAGGGCAACACCGTGGTCGGCGCCAGCGACCAGGTGATCACGATCGACACCACCGGGTCGATGGTCGTGCCGAACTCCAGCCGCACCGTCGCGTTGCTCGGCATGCGTGACGTCGTCGTCGTGGATACGCCCGACGCGTTGCTGGTCTGCCCGCGCGATCGGGCGCAAGAGGTAAAGTCGCTGGTAGAGGCGTTGAAGAACAAGGGTGCGGGCAATCTCTGCTGAGGCTGTATCGGTGGAACCACTCACGCGTGAGTGGAGTCCGTCGTACCCGCTCGACATCCGTCGTTCGCTCGGGCACCTGGCCCGGGGAAAAGGTGACCCGACCCATCGGCTCGCTGATGGTGCGCTGTGGCGTACGGCGCCCACGCCTGCGGGGCCGGGCACTCTGCGGCTGCGCCGCACAGACCGCGTCGTCGCGGAGGCGTGGGGTCCGGGCGGCGCGTGGCTGCTCGAGCACCTTCCGCAACTGCTCTGCGTCGACGACGTGGTCGACGATTTCGCGGGGGTGCTGGAGGCTGCTCCACACCCCGTGCTGAGCGAGGCCTGGCGGCTGTGCGGGGGAGGGCTGCGGTTCCCGGCCACCCGGTTGCTGTTCGACCAGGTGTCGGTCGCGGTGCTGGAGCAGAAGGTGACCGGGATCGAGGCCCGGCGGTCGTGGCGCGAGCTGGTGTGGCGGTTCGGCTCACCGGCTCCCGGCCCGGCGCCGGCCGGGATGGCGGTGGCGCCGTACCCGGCCGACTGGCTGGCGATTCCCGACTGGGAGTGGCACAAGGCCGGCGTCGATCTGTCCCGCCGCCGGGCGATCCGGGCCGCGGCGACCGTGGCCGCCCGTCTCGACCAGCTCGTGGACCGGCCGGTCGTCGAGGCGGTGCGGGTGTTGTGCACGTTGCCGGGGATCGGACCCTGGACGGCCGCTGAGGCGGTGCAGCGGGCGATGTCCGGTGCCGACGCGGTCAGCGTGGGTGACTTCCACCTGCCGAACGTCGTCGGCTGGGCACTCGTCGGCCGCAGACTCGACGATGCCGGCATGCTCGAGGTCCTGTCGCCGTACGCCCCCCACCGGCAGCGGGCCATCCGCCTCGTCGAGGTGGGTCCCGCCGTCCGCCCCCCGAAACGCGGCCCCCGCTTCTCTCCCCGCGACTACCGCGCCTTCTGAAGGCGCGCGCTGCCCGCTGCCCGCTGCCCCGCCGCG
The DNA here is from genome assembly GCF_043197895.1 of Cryptosporangium sp. NPDC048952. Lineage (NCBI taxonomy): Bacteria > Bacillati > Actinomycetota > Actinomycetes > Cryptosporangiales > Cryptosporangiaceae > Cryptosporangium > Cryptosporangium sp. NPDC048952. Next base: position 27,879 of record NZ_JBICTY010000009.1, read on the forward strand.
GAGCGTGCGTCGTGGGGCGTGCGTCGACTTGGAGTGGACGCTAGCGGGTGAGGAGGAAGGTGCTGGCGTCGCGTGGGGGGCGATCGCGGGGCGCTTCGGCGGGGTAGCCGATCGCCACGGAGCCCATCGGGTGCCAGTCGGCGGGGAGGTCCAATTCGGCGCGCACGAGGTCGGCGGCGAACATCGTCGAGGAGATCCAGCAGGAGCCGATGCCCTCGGTGGCCAGCGAGACGAGGAAGTTCTGCACGCCGGCGCCCATCGCCACCTGGAACATCGCCCGCTCGCTCGCGGCGCGGCGCGCGTCCGGATAGGGGTGTGCGCCGTCCAGCGCGAGTACCGGCACCACCAGGGCAGGGGCCTCCCAGAGGAGATCCCCGCGCTGCATACGGCGCCGAATTGCGGCCTCGTCGAAGTTGTCGCCGCGCAGATCGGCGGCCCAGGCCTCGCGCATGCCGGCGAGCAGGCGCTTGCGGACGTCGTCGGAGGCGACGTGGACGAACCGCCACGGTGTGGTGTGGTGCGGGGCCGGTGCGGTGGCCGCTGCTGCCACCGCGCGGGCGATGGCTGCGGGGTCGACCGGGTCCTTGCGGAACGTCCGGATCGAGCGGCGGAGGGTCACTGCTTCGCGGTGACCGAGCGCGCGGGCCTCGGCGGTGCCGAGCGCGAACATGTCGTCTTCGAGGACGCGGACCAGCGCGTTCGCTCCGGGGCCGTCGTCACCGCCGACGTCGACGAGAGACTGCACGCCGCGGACGACGGCTACCGGCACGCCGCCGGATTTGCCCTTCACGAGCTCCGCCGCGGCGGCGATCTGGTCGGCGTCGGCGACGACTGTCATCGCGAGATCGTTGCCGTGGCCGTCGGTCTGGCCGCGGAGGTCGCGCAGGGGGCGCAACCCTGCGGCGCCGATCGCCACGTCCGCGACGCCGACGCGCCAGGGGCGGCCCATCGTGTCGCTGATGATGACGCCGACGTCGACGCCGAGGATGCTCTTCAGGCCGGCGCGGAGCGCTCGGGCGGAGGCGTCGGAGTCTTCCGGCAGGAGCGCGATGACGTCCTGGTCGACGTTCGAGGTGTCGACGCCGGCGGAGGCCAGCACCAGGCCCTGCGGTGTGCGGACGATTCGCGTGCGGCCGCGGGTCGCGACCACGGCCGTGGTCTCGCCGTCGATCGCGGCTTCCCGGGCCGCTTCCCGGTCGCCGTCGACCGGCACCAGCCGCCCCTCCGCCTTGCTGACGATCTTGCTGGTGACCACCAGCACATCGCCCTCCACCAGCCAGGGCGCCGCGCCCGCGATCAACGCAGCCAGATCCGTACCCGGCACCACCTCCGGGATCCCCGGCACAGGAAGAACGCGCACGTCGTCGGCCCGCGCAGCAGCCCCGCCCGCAGGCGCGGGCGAAGCCGGCGGCCCAACGGGCGCGCCGACCGACGCGGCTCCGCCGCGACCCGCCTCCGACGCGGCGCTCGCGGCGCCTGGTGTGGGCGCGGTCATCGGGGGAGGCCGGCGATGGCGGCGGCTTCGGTGACCATGGTGGTGGCCGTGGTTTCGGGGTCGGTCATCCAGAGGGGGACCGCGCGGACGTCCGCGCCGAACAGCACGGTGCCGGCGTCCGTGGTGTCGACCAACCACCCGTCGAGCAGGCCACCGTACGCCCGGGCCCCGTAGTGGGCCCCGACCCCGGCAGCGGAGATTTCCACGCCGACGACCGGCAGACACTTCTCCGCCATGCCCCGCACCGGCGCACCCCCGATGATCGGCGAAACCCCCACGATCTTCGCCGGAGCGGCGAGCAACGCCGCCCGGATCCCCGGCACCGCCAGAATCGTGTCGATGCTCACTACGGGGTTGCTCGGCGCGAACAGGATCAGGTCAGCGGCCGCGATCGCCTCCACCACCCCCGGCGCGGGCTTCGCATCCTCGATCCCCACCTGCACGAACCGATCCACCGACAACCCGGCGCGGTACCGCACCCACCACTCCTGGAAATGCACGGCCCGCCGCTGCACCCCGGCGCCTTCGAGCTCCTCGGCGAGCACGACGTGCGTCTCCACCCGATCGTCGGTCATCGGCAACAACCGCACCCCGGGCTTCCACCGCGCGCACAACGCCTCGGTGACCGCGGAAAGCGGGTAACCCGCATCCAGCATTCGCGTCCGGACCAGGTGCGTAGCGATGTCCCGATCGCCCAGACCGAACCACGTCGGCTCCGCGCCGTACTCCGCGAGCTCGTCCTTCACCGCCCACGTCTCGCCGACCCGGCCCCAGCCGCGTTCCTCGTCGTGACCGCCGCCGAGCGTGTACATCACGCTGTCGAGGTCGGTGCAGATCCGCAGACCGTGCAGCGTGACGTCGTCGGACGTGTTGACGATGGCGGTGATCTCGGGATGGTCGGGACGGCGGCCCGCCCATTCCCGGACGCCCTGGAGGAAACGTGCCCCACCGATGCCACCGGCCAAGACGACAATGCGCATTCTCCCATCGTCGCGCACGCCACCGACAACGTTTGCCCGGGGCGTTCGCTCGCACCTTTCGGCAGTGTTGTGCCAGGCTGGCGGCAGAACCGATATGCGACAGAACATGGCGTCGAAGGAGAAGACCGTGTCGTCCACCGAGGCCCAAACGCCTGTCCAGGCCGTCTTCGAGCGGTTAAGAGGACCGGCAGCGGTGCTGCTCCTGGCCGTCAACGGCTTCCTGTTGATCGTCGGGTTGCTCTCGATCGCGACGTCGTCCCTCGACCTGAGCGACGCGCTGGCGACCTCACGCGGAGGCTTCGCAGGTCTCACCCAGGTCCTGCTGCCTGCCCTCGCGGTGGTGCTGGTTGCCGTCGTGCAGCCGGCGAAGGACAAGCTCGTTCCGCTGGCCTGCATGATCGCCCTGGGCGAGCTGGCGTTCTCGATCCTGCTCGGGCTGATCACGAACCTCAGCATCTTCGCCGCGTCGTACTCGACTGCGGGGACGAAGTTCGCCGGGTTCCTCGAGGGGCTCGCGTGGATCGTCCTGCTGGCCGGGGTGGCCTTCGTCGTCCTGCAGATGATGATGGCGGCGCGCGGCGCCGCGAACCCGGCGGCTGCGCAGGGTGGTTACGGCGGGTACCCGGGCGGGCAGTACGGCGAGATGCCCGGCCAGGGCATGCCGGGTGACACCGGTGCCCGCCCCGCCGCTCCGTACGGTGGCCAGGCCGGCTACCCGGGTCAGCCGCAGCAGCCGCAGCAGCCCCAGCAGCAGGACTGGCCGGGCCAGCAGCAGCCGGGCCAGGACTGGGGCCAGCCGGTCCCGTCGGGCCAGCCCACCCAGGCCTGGAACGCCCAACCGGCCTGGCCGGGCCAGCAGCAGCCGGGCCAGCCCGGCCAGCCCGGCCAGCACCAGGGCCAGCCCGCTCAGCAGCCCGGACAGGACTGGGGCCAGCCCCAGCAGTCCGCGTGGCCGAGCCAGGCACCCACCTCGGGTCAGCCCGCACCGTTCGCCCCGCCGAGCTCGGGCGTGCCCTACGGCCAGCCCAGTTCCGGCGTGCCGTACGGCCAGCAGCCCAGCTCCGGCATGCCCTACGGCGGTGCGTACCCGGCCCAGCAGCCCGGCTACGGCTCCGCGCACCAGGCCGCACCCACCAGCGGGTTCCCGCAGCCGACCAGCGGTTACCCGGGCCCGAACAACCCGGGCAACCAGGACACGAACATCGTCAACGTGAACGATCTGCTCCCGCCTGACCAGCAGCAGCACCGCGGACCGCGGCACGGGGAGTAATCCCGGCGCCCCAAACCAGGACAGCACGGATACCTCTCGGTCAACCGGGCGCGCAGCGGCATATTGTGGCCGACATGGTCGAGGTCACGCGCCCGAATACCCCCACGAGCAGCCCGGATGACCGAGGACTGAAACGCGCTCTGCGGCGAGCCCGGGACGGCGTCAGCCTCGACCCGGGCGAGGCCACGACGCTGCTCCGCGCCCGCGGCGATCAGCTGGACGAACTCCTGACGATCGCGTCCCGGGTGCGGGACGCGGGTCTGGTGGACGCCGGCCGTCCCGGGATCGTCACGTATTCGCGGAAGGTGTTCATCCCGGTCACCCGGCTGTGCCGGGACCGGTGCCACTACTGCACGTTCGCGACGGTGCCGCACAAGGTGCCGCACACGTTCCTCGACCGTGACGAGGTCGTCGCGATCGCGAAGGCCGGGGCGGAGCAGGGCTGCAAAGAGGCCCTGTTCACGCTCGGCGACCGCCCCGAGGAGCGGTGGCCGGCGGCCCGGGAGTGGCTCGATTCCCGCGGCTACGGATCCACCCTCGACTACGTGCGGTCCCTCGCGATCGCGGTGCTCGAGGAGACCGGTCTGCTTCCGCACCTCAACCCGGGTGTCATGTCGTGGGCGGAGTTGCAGCGGCTCAAGCCGGTCGCGCCGAGCATGGGCATGATGCTCGAGACCACGGCCACCCGGCTGTGGTCGGAGCCGGGCGGCCCGCACTACGGCTCGCCCGACAAGGAGCCCGCCGTCCGCCTGCGCGCCCTGACCGACGCCGGTCGCGTCGGTGTGCCGTTCACGACCGGGATCCTGGTCGGCATCGGCGAGACGCACGAGGAGCGGGCGGACTCCCTGTTCGCGATCCGTCAGTCGGCGCGGGAGTACGGGCACATCCAGGAAGTCATCATCCAGAACTTCCGGGCCAAGCCCGACACCGCGATGCGCAACGAGCCCGACGCGGACTTCGAGGACTTCCTGGCCACGGTGGCCACCGCCCGGCTGGTGCTGGGCCCGAAGATGCGCCTGCAGGCGCCGCCGAACCTGCTCGACGACCTGCACACACTTGAGGCCAAGAGCACGGAGGACGAGTACGCGCTCCTGCTGCGCGCCGGTATCGACGACTGGGGCGGCGTCTCGCCGGTGACCCCGGATCACGTCAACCCCGAGCGCCCGTGGCCCCAGATCGAGGAGCTGGCCCGCCGCAGCAAAGCCGCCGGGTTCGAGCTGCGCGAGCGCCTCACCGCCCACGCGAAGTACGCGCTGGCCGGCGAGCCGTGGATCGACCCGCGGGTCGCGACCCACCTGCACGCGCTCATGGACCCCGAGACCGGGCTCGCGAACGAAGCCGCGATGCCGGTCGGACGCCCCTGGCAGGAGCCCGATCCCGCACTGCTCGAGACGATGGGCCGCGCCGACCTCGGCACGACGATCGACACGACCGGCCGCACCGAGGACCGCCGCACCGACTTCTCCACCGTCTACGGCGACTGGAACGCCGTGGCCGAACACGCCGCCGCCGGCCTCGGGGCCGCTGCGCCGACGGCTGACGCGTCGGCGGTCACCCCTGGGCGCGGCGCCCCGGAGCGGCTCGCGTCCGACGTCCGCAAAGGTCTGGACATTGCGGCAGAGAACCCGGCCGCACTGCTCGACGAGGCGAACACCGACGCGACGCTGGCGTTGTTCGCAGCCGAGGGCGCAGCCCTCGACACCCTGACCAAGCTCGCCGACGACCTGCGCAAACAGGTCAACGGCGACGCGATCACCTACGTGGTGAACCGGAACATCAACTTCACCAACGTCTGCTACGTCGGGTGCCGGTTCTGCGCGTTCGCCCAGCGCCGCACCGACGCCGACGCGTACCGCCTGTCCCACGACGAGGTCGCCGACCGCGCCGCGGAAGCCTGGACGGTCGGCGCGACCGAGGTGTGCATGCAGGGCGGCATCGACCCCGAGCTGTCCGGCCGCGGCTACGCCGACCTGGTGCGCGCGGTCAAGCAGCGGGTGCCGGGCATGCACGTGCACGCGTTCAGCCCCATGGAGATCGCCACCGCCAGCGCCAAGGCGAACATGTCGGTGCACGACTGGCTCGTCATGATGAAGGAAGCCGGCCTCGACACGATCCCCGGCACCGCCGCCGAGATCCTCGACGACGAGGTCCGCTGGGTGCTCACCAAAGGCAAGCTCCCCGCGGCGGAGTGGGTTTCGATCGTCACGCAAGCTCACAAGCTGGGCATTCGCTCCTCGTCGACGATGATGTACGGGCACGTCGACCATTCCGGGCACTGGCTCGGACACTTCCGCACCCTGGCGAAGATCCAGGACGAGACCGGCGGCTTCACCGAGTTCGTCCCGCTGCCGTTCGTGCACCACAACGCACCGATCTACCTTGCCGGCATCGCCCGGCCCGGCCCCACCAACGCCCAGAACCGGGCCGTGCACGCCCTGGCCCGGCTGGCGCTGCACGGCCGGATCGACCACATCCAGTGCTCCTGGGTGAAGCTCGGCGACAACGGCGCCGTACAGATCCTCAACGGCGGCTCCGACGACGTCGGCGGCACCCTGATGGAGGAGACCATCAGCCGCATGGCCGGCTCCGAGAACGGCAGCGAGCGGAGCGTGGAAGAGCTCACCGCGATGGCAGCGGCCGCTGGCCGCCCCGTCCGCCAGCGGACGACCACCTACGGCGAGGTTCCGTCGCGACCCACCCTCAGTCTGGCGTGAGGCCTGAACACTTTGGTGGCCTACAGGCCACCAAAGTGTTCAACCTTCAGCGGCCACCGGCGGACGCAGCGGCAGGCGGGCCGTGGCAGTCGTGCCGTGCTCTCCGCCGGACCGCAGCGTCAACGTGCCGCCGTGCCGAGCCAGCACGGTGGTCGCGATCGCGAGGCCCAGGCCGGTGCCGCGAATCTTGCGCTCGGTGCTGCGGCTTCCCCGCCGCAGGCGACGCGTGACCAGCTCCAGCTCGTTCTCCGGAATGCCGATCCCGCTGTCGCTGACCGTCAACGCCAGCGCGTTACCGGCCAGGTCCAGCGAAACGTCGACGTCACCACCGTCGGGGCTGTAGCGCACCGCGTTGTCGATCAGGTGGTCCACGGCCTGACGCAGCCGCTCGGGGTCGGCGACCAGCGGTGCGTCGGTCGGCAGTTCGGCCTGGATCCGGACGCCGTTCTCCTCGGCCAGGTCGTGGTAGGCGTCCACGGCCTCCCGCACGATCGTCGCGAGGTCGGTGGGCACCAGATCGAGCATCGTGTGCCCGGAGTCCAGCGCGGCCAGGTCGAGCAAGTTCTCCACGATCGCGAGCAGCAGGCGCGTGTTGCGTTCGACGACTTCCAGCAGCGGCCGGACGTTACCCAGCGGTTCGTCGTCGTCGGACTCGTGCAGCAGCTCGGTGTAGGCCGCGATCGACGTCAGCGGCGTGCGCAGTTCATGGCCGACCAGCGCGATGTACTCCTCCTCGGAGCGGGCCAACCGGGCGGCGTAACTCTCGGCCCGGCGGCGTTCCAGGGACTGGCCGATCTGCGCGGTGATGCCCAGCAGCACCGCGATCAGCGAGCTCTCCGGCTCCTCCGTGTGCGCGGAGAAGAACGCGAGGACGCCGATCGTCTTCTCGCCGCTGCGCACCGGCACGGCGAGGGCGGCGTGCAGCCCGCAGCCGGCCGCGACCGGGTCGGCGAGCGGCCCGGACGCGATGTCGGGCACCCAGACCGGGTTCCCGGTCTTCCACACGTTGCCGGTCAGCCCCGCGCCGGCGTCGACGTGGTCGGGCATGCGGGGGATCGGTGCCCGTCCGGGCTGGTCCCAGCGGGCGACCGGGGCCAACGCCCCGGACAGCTCGTCGGCGAGCCAGAGCTCGGCGTGCGGCCAGTGCAGGCACTCACCGATCGCTGCCAGCGCGTTCGCGCTCGCTTCGGCCAGGTCGGTGGTGTCGACGAGTGCCTGGGCAGCAGCGAGCTCACAGGCCTGGAGCTGTTCGGTCCGGCGGCGCTGGGTGATGTCCTCGGCGGTGATCACCGCACCGACCCGGTCGCCGACGACGTCCACGACCGGCTGGCCGTTGATCGAGAGCACGCGCGGACGCCGCCCCGGCGCGAGAACCAGCACGTCGACGTCACGCAGGCGCTCCCCGCGCAGGGCCCGCCGCAGCGGCACCTCGTCGGCGCTGAACAGGCGTCGATCGGGGTGGAACAGGTGCAGCGCACCCGGCCAGTCGTCGGGCTCGACGTCCGTGCGGTCGCCGTCCTCGACGCCGAGCATGTTGCGCAGCGCCTGGTTGAACACGACCAGCCGGCCGTTGCGGTCGCAGGCGGCGACGCCGGTCTGGAGGCTGGTGAGCAGGCCGTCGGTGAACGAGTGGAGCTCGTCGAGGCCGTCGGTGGTGAGCTCGGCGATGGTGTCCGGTACGGGGGTCGTGCGGCGCTCCCGGTCGATCTCACCCGCGAGACCGGCAGTGAACAGCTGCGCCGCGTCGTCGATCACGGTCAGCTGCCGCGCCGACCACTCCCGTGGCAGGTGGTCGCCGATCGCGAGCACGCCGACCACCAGGTCGTCGGCATCCCGGATCGGAAAGCCGACGTAGGCGTTCAGCCCGTGCTTGCGGACCGCCGCGGTGTCGGCGAACCGCCGGTCCTGTGTGGCGTTGGAGACGATGATCGGGATCCCGGCCGCGACCACCGCCTCGCAGAGCGACCGCTCTCCGGCAATCTCCGCCGGACCCGCGCCGCTGCGTCCCGCGCCGAACGACCCGAGCACGAACTGACGCTGGATGTGCACCAGCGAGATCAGCGCGTTCGGCGCCCCACAGGCCTCGGCCACGAGCCGCGCGAGCTGATCAGCGAGACATCGTGACGCCAGTGCGTGCGCGCGTTCGACGGCCGAGATCCGGTCGGGTGCGCCCAGCACCGAGTCTCGACTGGGCCAGTAGCCGCTCGTCGGTCGATCCACCCCGGCACCCCCCATGCTGGTGTTACTCCGCACAATAAGCCCTGTTTGCCCGTTTTGGTAAACGACCATCGCGGGACGGGCGGTTGCGTGCTGTAAGGGCGTGCAAATTGCGGGGACGCGCGTTCCCGGTGGGGGTGCGTTCGACCCTTTTTGCCGGGGTGGGTTCCCTCACCCGGGCTGACACGTGATAAAAATGCACATATCGGATCAAAATGTCTCTTGACGGGACCGGCATTACACGCGTGTAATTCCCAATGGGGATAGTCAATATCACCTTCCACAGGGGGTTCGACGCGCCAGCCGCGCGGCCGGCGTAACGAGTGGAGGAGGCAGGGAAGTGGCCGCAGAAGTGATCACCGATCTAGTGACCGGTGACGCACCTGAGTGGCAGGATCGCGCGCTCTGCGCGCAGACGGACCCGGAAGCTTTCTTTCCGGAGAAGGGCGGTTCGACCCGCGAGGCCAAGCGCATCTGTACCGGGTGCGAGGTCAAGGCGGAGTGCCTGGAGTACGCGCTCGCGCACGACGAACGCTTCGGTATCTGGGGCGGCCTGTCGGAACGCGAACGGCGCAAGTTGAAGAAGCGGGTCATCTGACCACACCCGACGGTCTCGTGTGCGACTGACCGGGGGTGGATCAGGTCGCCGATCGATTCGACTGTCTACTCAGCTTCTGCGGAAACGCCAGTGGCGGACGGGCTCAGCCCGTCCGCCACTCTCAGTTGTGGACCGTCGCGATCAGAACCACGCCGACGACGAGCACCGCGGCCGTGGCGAGCGTCGTGCGGGCCGGTGTCGGCCGGACGTGTCTGCCGAGGCCGGCTGCCGCCCCGGCGTCGACAGCAGCACCGAGCACGAGAGCCGCGGCCGGGAGCGCCAGCAGCAGGAGTGCCGTCCGACTCGGACCGGCCACCGCGGCGACCACCGCGCATCCGAGCACCACCAGCGCGAACGGTCGCAGCCAGCGCACGAGGGTGCCGATCGCCGCACCCACTGCGATACCGCCACCCACGACCAGGTCGACGACCGACGGAGAAACGTCCGGGGCGGGCTGCCGGAGCCCGAAGCCGGCACCGGCGACGACCGCGAACAGGCCGGCCGTGAGCACACCGAGCATCGCGACCCCCGCCAGGCGGTTCGACAGCGGCCAACCGGCCGCGAGGTCACGGTCGGCGAGCAGAACCGCAACTGCCAGAACTGCCATCGGGACGACGAGCGGCGCGGTCAGCACCGCGAGGAGCAGACACGGCACCGCTACCAGGCGCCATCGCCCCCGCGAACTCGCGAACAGCGCGGCGGCCAGCACCCAGGGAACGGCGAGGTTGACCGGCAGCACCAGGCGGTGTCCGGCCAGCGCCCACGGCAGCGCGGCGGTGACGGCTGTCGCCAGCGCGGTGGCCGGGAGGCTGAGCCCGACCCGACGGGCCAGTGCCCCGGTGGCCAGGACGGTGGCGACCGAGGCCATGACCATGAGCGCCCGGGCGCCGGCCAGCGGGTCGTCCCAAATGGTGTTCCAGGCCGCGATCTGCACGGCGCCCGCGGTCTCCACGGTGATTCGGGTCAGCGATTCTGCAGCCTCGATCAGCGACGACTCGGCCGCGTCCGGCGGCGGTGCGGTCAGCGACCCCGCGCGGTACGCGCCGGCGTAGGCCAGTGCCGCGGCGGCGACGACGACCAGCGACGCCGGCCACCGGCGCGGTGCCTTCCGCGGGGAAAGCACTGGGAGCCGGTTGCCGCGGCGGGCGATTTCGTGCCGGCCGCGGTAGCTCGTCGGCGCGGAGGTCATTCCGGTCTCCCCGAAACGTGAATACGGTTCGGATTACATGATGCTGGTCGCCGGGCATCGCCGAGCCGGGTTACCTGCGAAGAGGGCCGTTCGGGGTCAAGATCCGACCGATCAGTGCCCGGGCGGATCCACGTCGTCCGGGTCGAGGCCGAGCAGGTTCGCGACCTGCTCCACGACGACGTCGTGCACGAGGTCGGCGAGATCCTCGCGGTCGTAGGCGCGCGCCTCGAGCGGGCGCCGGTAGACGACGATGCGCGGGGGAGTGCTGCGCCCGCGTCCGCCGTCGCGCCCCGGCAGCAGCCGCGCCAGCGGCACGTTGCCGTCCTCCAGGACGTCCGAGTCGTACGACGGCAGCTCCGGTGGCACGTCCTCGACCGCGAACTCGACGTCACGCAGCTGGGTGGACCAGCGCGGTTCGAGGTGCTCGACGGCGTCCAGCACGAGGTCGTCGAAGATCTGGGCGCGGCTGCGGGAGAGGGGAACGGTGGCCGGGACCAGACGTCCGCGCATGCCTCGACCACGTCGATCGCGGCGCGACGCGCCAGGTCGGCGCCGGTGCTCGGCGGCAGGGGGCATGCCAGAAGGATAGTGCCCGCGGCGAGGCGTTGCGCCGGGCGTTTCACCCCGGTTGATGCACGACACACCCGCCACGCCGGAGCCGACCGTTGGCGCAGGAGCCCGCCGCCCGATACCGTTCCGCCGTGAGGTCTCACCGGCGCTGCTCAAAGAACGGCTGTTCCCAGCCTGCGGTGGCGACGCTGACCTACGTGTACGCGGAGTCCACTGCGGTCATCGGTCCACTCGCCGTTTCGCACGAACCGCATACCTACGATCTCTGCGAAGGGCACGCCGAACGGCTCACCGCGCCGAAGGGCTGGGACCTGGTGCGTGCCGAGGGCGACTGGGCGGCCCCGCCGCCGAGCAGCGACGACCTGGCAGCGCTGGCCGACGCGGTGCGCGAGGCGGCCCGCCCGGCGTCCGCCGAGCCCGCGAAGGACGGTGCGCCGCAGGTCGGACGCCGAGGGCACTTGCGCGCTCTGCCGAATCCCCGTTGAGGCGGCCCGGCTAGGCTCGCGAGCATCGCACCGCATCGAAGGAGCGCGCTCTGTGTCCTCGTTTGACCTGTCCGGCCTCGTCAAGGCGTACGACGTCCGAGGCGTAGTACCCGAGCAGTTCGACGAAGACGTCGCCCGAGCGCTGGGCGCCGCGTTCGCCCAGCTCGTGGGCAGTGAGGGCGCTACCTCGATCGTCACCGCGCACGACATGCGCGAGAGCTCGGTGCCGCTGTCCCGGGCCTTCGCCGAAGGCGCCATGAGCCAGGGCCTCTCGGTCGTCGAGTCCGGCCTGGGCTCCACCGACATGCTCTACTTCGCCGCCGGGCACCTGAACCTGCCGGGCGCGATGTTCACCGCGAGCCACAATCCGGCGCAGTACAACGGCATCAAGCTCTGCCGGGCCGGGGCGACGCCGATCGGCCAGGCGTCCGGGCTGACCACTATCAGGGAAACCGCCGAACAGCTACTCGCCGACGGCATCACACCCGTCGGCACCGTCGGCGAGATCTCCAGCGTCGATCTGCTCGGCGAGTACGGGCAGTACCTGCGGTCGCTGGTCGACCTGAGCGGTATCCGGCCGCTGAAGGTCGTGGTCGACGCCGGCAACGGCATGGGCGGCTACACGGTCCCGACGGTCCTCGGCCAGGACCTACCGCTGGAAATCGTCCCGCTCTACTTCGAGCTCGACGGGGACTTCCCGAACCACGAGGCCAACCCGCTCGACCCGAAGAACCTCGTCGACCTGCAGAAGGCCGTCGTCGAGCACAAGGCGGACATCGGGTTGGCGTTCGACGGGGACGCCGACCGCTGCTTCGTCGTCGACGAGCGCGGCGAGCCGGTCAGCCCGAGCGCGATCACCGGGCTCGTCGCCGTCCGCGAGCTGGCGAAGAATCCCGGCGCAACGATCATCCACAACCTGATCACCTCGCGCGCGGTGCCCGAGATCGTGCGCGAGCACGGCGGGAATCCGGTGCGCACCCGGGTGGGCCACTCGTTCATCAAGGCGCAGATGGCCGAGAGCGACGCCGTCTTCGGCGGCGAGCACTCCGCGCACTACTACTTCCGCGACTTCTGGCGCGCCGACACCGGCATGCTCGCGGCGATGCACGTACTGGCGGCGCTCGGCTCGGACACCGCGCCGCTCTCGACGCTCGGCGCCGGGTACGAGCGGTACGTGGCGTCCGGCGAGATCAACTCGGTCGTGGACGACCAGGCCGCCGCCACTCGGAAGGTCCTGGCGTCCTTCCCCGGTACCGAGGTGGACGAACTGGACGGAACCACCGTCAGCTTCTCGGACGGTGCGTGGTTCAACCTGCGGGCATCCAACACCGAGCCGCTGCTCCGCCTCAACGTCGAGGCGGCCACGCCGGAACGGATGACCGAGATCCGCGACCAGGTATTGGCACTGGTCCGCTCAACCCCGGAGGAATCGTGACAGTCGATTCGGCCCTGTTGGACATCCTGGCCTGCCCCAGCGACGACCACGCACCGCTGCGGCTCGACGAGGAGAAGAACGAGCTCGCCTGCACGGTCTGCGACCGGTCGTACCCGATCCGGGACGGCATCCCGGTGCTCCTGCTCGACGAGGCCCGTCACCGCTCCGGTGGCGCCGAATGATGTCCGGCCTCGGCGAGGCCCGACTGAACCTCCGGGGTGACGCCAAATGACAGCTCAGATCGACGAGACACGGCTCGACGACACCGACGTCCTGTCCGGTGCCGATCCGGCCGAGATGCTCCGTGCCACCGCCGGTGCCGGCCCCCAGCTGCGGGAAGCCGTCTCGCTGGCCGCCGAGGCCGGTCTGCACGTGCTGTCCGAGGAGATCCGTCCCCGTGCGCTGGTCGTGGCCGGCGTCGGCACCGCGGCGCGCACCGGTGACGTGCTGAACGCCGTCGCCGGCCCGCGCTGCCCGGTGCCGGTCATCCTGCACCGCAGCCGGGGCGTGCCGGGCTGGGTGGGTGCCGCCGACGTCGTGATCGCGGTCTCCGCGTCCGGCCGCAGCCCCGAGGCGCTGGCCGCCGCCGAGGCCGCCATGCACCGCGGTGCCCGCCTGGTGGCGATCGGCGCGCCCGACAGCGAGCTGCAGTCGATGGCCGAGCGGGCCCGGGCGCTGTTCGTCCCGGTGCCGCGCCGCCGCCCCGCGCGCGTGGCGTTCTGGTCGCTCGCCGCCCCGGTGCTGCTGGCCGGGCGTGGGTTGGGCATGTGCCAGGTCGCCGAGGCCGACTTCGCCGAGACCGCGACCCGCCTCGACAACGACGCCGACCGCTGCCGCCCGACGGCCGAGTCGTTCGTCAACGAGGGCAAGTCGCTGGCGATCGAGCTGGCCAACACGATCCCGGTGGTCTGGGGCACGTCGGCGCTGGCCACGGTCGCCGCGAACCGCTTCGCCGACCAGCTGGCCGCCAACGCGCGCTACCCCGCCATCGCCGGCAACCTGGTCGAGGCAGGCCGCGGTCGCGTCGGTCTGATCGACGGTGTGTTCGGCTCGCTCGCCGACGACGCCGACGACTTCTTCGCCGACCGGGTCGACTCGGCGGGCTCCACCAAACTGCGCCTGGTGCTGCTGCGTGACGACGGCGAATCCGAGGTCGACGCAGCTCGTGCCACTGCGATTGAGAATTTGGCCCGGGAACGGGGTATAGGCGTCAGCGTACTGAACGCGGAGGGTGGGTCCGAGCTCGAGCGACTGGCGTCGCTGATCGCGGTGCCCGACTTCGCGTCGGTCTACCTGGCCCTGTTGCACGGCCTCGACCCGATCGCGGTTCGGGCTGTGTCCGAACTGAAGGAGCGGACGAACGCGTGAGCACTGAAGGCGGCGGCAAGGCCATCATCGCGGCCCTGATCGCCAACCTGGGCATCGCCCTCACCAAGCTCGTCGCCTGGCTGCTGACGGGCTCCTCGTCGATGCTCGCGGAGTCGATCCACTCGCTGGCCGACTCCGGCAACCAGCTCCTGCTGCTGCTCGGCGGTCGTCGGGCGAAGAAACCGGCGACGCCCGAGCACCCGTTCGGCTACGGACGCGAGCGCTACATCTACGCGTTCATCGTCTCGATCGTGCTGTTCAGCGTCGGTGGGCTGTTCGCGCTGTACGAGGGCTACCACAAGATCAAGGAGCCCGAGGCGTTCCACTCCTGGCAGTGGGTGCCGATCGCGGTCCTGCTGGTGGCGATCGCGCTCGAGGGGTACTCGTTCACGACCGCGATGCGGGAGACGAACAAGTCGCGCGGCTCGTCGTCGCTGATCACGTTCATCCGCCGGGCGAAGGCGCCCGAGCTGCCGGTCGTCCTCCTGGAGGACACCGCCGCGCTGCTCGGTCTGGTCTTCGCGCTGTTCGGCGTCGGGCTCACGCTGGCGACCGGCAACGGCATCTGGGACGGCGTCGGCACGATCATGATCGGCGTGCTGCTCGTGGCCGTCGCGATCTTCCTCGCGATCGAGACGCAGAGCCTGCTGCTCGGCGAAGGCGCGAACGCCGAGGATCTGGCGAAGATCGAGAAGGCGATCACGTCCGACGGCGACACCGTCGAGCGCATCATCCACATGAAGACGCTCTACCTCGGCCCCGACGAGCTGCTCGTGGCGGCCAAGATCGCCGTGCACCACGACGACACCGCGGGCAAGGTGGCCGACGCGATCGACGCCGCGGAGACCCGGATCCGGTCCGCGGTGCCGGTCGCCAGGGTCATCTACCTGGAGCCCGACATCTACCACGCGGGCAAGACCAAGTCCGAGTCGGCGGAGGAGGCCGCTCCGGCGGCGGAGGAGGGCGCCACCCATGGAGCTGCTCACTAACCCGATCCGGACGTACGCCTGGGGTTCGCGGTCGGCGATCGCCGGGGTGCAGGGTCGCCCGGTCCCCAGCGCGGAGCCGGAGGCCGAGCTCTGGATGGGCGGCCATCCGTCGGCGCCGTCGCGGCTCACCCGGGACGGCGTCGAGCGTGGTCTCGACGCGCTCGTCGCCGCCGATCCCCAGCGCGAGCTGGGACCGGCGGCGCAGGGTGCCCGGGTGCCCTTCCTGCTGAAGCTGCTCGCCGCCGAGACACCGCTCTCGCTGCAGGCGCACCCGAGCGAGTCGCAGGCGCGGGCCGGGTTCGCGGCCGAGCAGGCCGCCGGGCCGCCGATCGGCGATCCGCGGCGCAACTACGTGGACCCGCACCACAAGCCCGAGCTGATCTGCGCGGTGGGGGAGTTCTCCGCCCTCTGCGGCTTCCGCTCGCCGTCGCGGTCGGTCGAGGTGCTCGCGCCGGTCGTCGCGGAGATCCCCGCGCTGCGCGCGCTGGTCGATGCGCTGCGCGCCTCGCCCGACGGTTCGGGTCTGCGTGCGTTCGTGGCTGGGCTGTTCGGTCTTCCCGACGCCGGTCAGGTGGCCGATTCGTTTGCGGACGCATGCCGCAAGGCGCGTACGTCGGCCGAGTACGAGCTGGCGGTGTCACTCGCGGACCAGTACCCCGGGGACGTCGGAATCGTGCTGGCGTTGCTGCTCAACCGGCTCGAGTTGGCGCCGGGGGAGGCGATCTTCCTGCCGGCGGGGGTGCTGCACGCGTATCTGCACGGGCTCGGTGTCGAGGTGATGGCTGCCTCCGACAACGTGTTGCGCGGTGGCCTCACGCCCAAGCACGTGGACGTGCAGGAGCTGCTGCGGGTCGTGCGGTTCGAGGAGATGCCCGCTGCGCCGTTCCCGGCCGCGGAGCCGGGGCCGGGCGTGCGGGTATGGGCGCCGCCGGTGCCGGAGTTCGCGTTGACCCGGGTCGTGCTCGACGAGGCCGGGGGTGCGGCGTCGCTCGGATCGGAAGGGCCGCGGATCCTGTTCTGCCTCGACGGGACGGTGACCGTCGACGACGGCACCGAGCCCGTGGAGCTGCGTGGGGGTGAGGCGGGGTACGTGCCGGCCGGCCGCCGCAGTGTGACGGTGACCGGGAGCGGAACGGTTTTCCAGGCGACGACCGGAGCTTGAGTCTCTACGCCGGGATCGTGATGGTCGACGGGGTCGACGTGCGGGGGACCGTCGGGGACGCCGGCGGGGTGGTGGGTGCCTTCGTCGGCGGGGTCGTGGTCGGGTCGTCGTCCGGCGGAGGCGTCGTCGGGTCGTCCTCGTCCTCGGTCGGCGTCGGCTCCGGTGTGGTCTTCGACGGGGTCGGCCTCGGCGTGGTGACCGAAGGCGACGGCGTGGTGGGCTTCGTGGACGGCGACTTCGTCGGCGGCTTCGTCGACGGGCTGCCGGGCGTCGTCTTGTCGTTGGTGCGGGGTTCCGGGATCGGGACCGGGTACTCGTTCCCGGCGTTCGTGTCGATCTGATAGTTGCCGGGCTCCGGCTCGTTGCCGTTGGTCCGGCTGTCCGGGGGGTCGCCGATCGGTGACGGCCCTTCGGATGCGCCTCCGCCCACACGTTCGCTGGGGGTGGCGGCGGCGAGGACGTCCGACGGGTCGCCGGAGACCTGGTTCTGGGCGAGCATCACCGCGCTGAACGAGAACAGCAGCGCGGCTGCGGCGGCCACCGCGCCGGCGGCGATGCGCTTACGGCGCATCGAGACGACGTTCGTCGGCTGCGCCGGGGCGGGCGGGAGGTACGCGTTGCTCGGAGGCAGCGTCTCCGGTGCGCCCCAGGGGGAACCGGAGTAGGGCGACTGAGTGTTCGGGACGCTCTGCTGCTTGGAGACGACGCGATTGATCGAGGTCGGCAGCTCGGTGTGCTGCACGGTGACGCCGTCCACCGCCTCGCCACCGCGCGCCTCCACCTTCGGCCGAGGCCCGTAGACGCTGCTCAGAGCCGCCGCGAGCCCCCCGGTCATGACCGTGGGCGCCGAAGCAGCCGCCACCCCGGCGTCCACTCCTGCACCCGCGTCCACCGCCGCCCCACCGGCGACGACCGGTCCGGCCGGTCCGGTCGGTCCGCTGGCCGCAGCAGCTCCGGCGGCCGCCGGAGCCGGCGTAGCGGCCGGAGCCGGCGTAGCGGCCGGTGGCGTCGGTTCGGCGGCGGCCGTCGGCAGGACCACTGTCGGCCCGGCCACCGTTGGCTCGGCCGGGGCCGAGAGAGGGGGTACCGCGATCGGGGTGAAGGTGGGGTGATCGAGGGGGGCCGCGCGAAGGCCTCGGCGGTACTCGAGGGCGATTTCGATCACGGAATCGCGCAGGACCTCCGGCACGACGAACACCGGCAACGCCGCCCCGAGCACCGACAGCGCGTACTTGTCCTGGCTGTCGGCGCAAATCGCACACCCGGACTCGCCACGCGTGCCGTAAAGGTGCCGCTCGATGACACTCCGCATCGATCCAGGACGCCCCTCGGAAGCACCGGCGTGCCGCACGAGACGCCGCAGATCCATGCATCGCTCACTGCCGTACCAGACCGCCACCGCAGTGGTCAGCGTCGCGCGGATCCGGTCGCGCGCCCGGTCGAGCACCGCCTGCGCGTTGCGTCCACCGATGACGTGAACCAGCTCACGGGAGTCCAACCGGTCGTGCCACTCCAGCTCGAACAACAGCCGCTCGCGGTACGACAAAGTCTCCATCGCGCGCCACACCAGGCGCCGCAACTCACCGTCGCCCCCGGCGTCCATGATCCCGACCAGCAGCTGCGTGGTGGTGTCGGGCGTCCGACGCACGCGCGTCATCCGGCTGCGACCCTCACCGACCCGCAGACCGTGCTCGTACGCCGCACGCGCCACCGCAAGGCGCAGCTGCTCCGGCCGGGCCAACCGCGCGGAGGCCACGTTGCCCAGCGCCTGCCCAAGGGCCAGCGTGGCGTTGTCGTGATCGCGGAGCG
This sequence comes from Cryptosporangium sp. NPDC048952, assembly GCF_043197895.1. Lineage (NCBI taxonomy): Bacteria > Bacillati > Actinomycetota > Actinomycetes > Cryptosporangiales > Cryptosporangiaceae > Cryptosporangium > Cryptosporangium sp. NPDC048952. The sequence continues at coordinate 46,160 of NZ_JBICTY010000009.1, forward strand.
TCCGCATGAACAGCCCGTACGCCCACTGGTGGTAACGGTCGAACAGGGCGTTCAGCCCACCGGGGGAGAACCCGTCAGAAAAATCGGAGGCGTGCCGCCGGAACCCACCGGCCCAGCTCGCTCGTGTTCCTGGCACGGCGTCGAATTCAGTGCTGTTGCCCTCGCGCAGGGCAGCGAGCACCGCGGCGTCTTCGCGTAAGCCATACGGAAGGGCGTCGCTGATCGTTGCCATCCAGTTCCTCGCCTCCGGTCCTCCACCGATGATGTCACTCTTGGTCCGAGTGACCGAGGACGTTCCCCGCCGTTGTCGCATAACAGACTCAGCCGTCGGTCTATTGACGCCGTACAGCCGCAATCGGTTGCGTGCCGCCGCCGATTCGGAACCTTCACAGAACGCTGCTAACCTCAAATGGCAATGAGTACGCTCACGATCCAGGAGGCAGCGGAGACCACCGGGTGGTCACCGCGGATGCTCCGCTACATCGAGCAGGTCGGGCTGGTGGCCGCACCGCGGTCGGCCGGCGGGTACCGCCTGTACGGTCCGGCCGAGCTCCAGCGCCTCCGGACGCTGCGGGAGCTGCTGCAGCAGTTCGACATCGGGCTCACCGACGTGGGCTTCGCGCTGCGGCTGCGCCGCGACGAGGAGCTTCGGGCAGCGCTGGACGAATGGTTCCAGGCCCGCCCGGCTCCCCCGGCGGATGTTCCCGCCGACGACTGGTTGCGCTGGGAGTACGACAAGCACCAGAAGCTGCTGGCTGAGATCCCGGTCGCGCAGCGTTCCCGTCCCGCCCCGGTCGACGCTCCTACGGGGGCGTATCCGATAGTCGATATCCCGGACGATACTGGGACATACCCGGTTGTGGACATCTCGGACGACGACGTCCGGAACCGTTCCGGTCGCCGTCCGGGTGCGCACCGGACTCACGAGGAGAACCGATGACAGCCGTCACCGACGCCCCGGCGGGAACCCTCCCGTTCAAGGTCGCCGACCTCTCCCTGGCCGCGTTCGGCCGCAAGGAGATCCAGCTCGCCGAGCACGAGATGCCCGGGCTGATGTCCATCCGCAAGGAATTCGCAGCGGAGCAGCCGCTGCGCGGCGCCCGGGTCACCGGCTCGCTGCACATGACGATCCAGACCGCGGTGCTGATCGAGACCCTGGTCGCGCTCGGCGCCGAGGTGCGCTGGGCCTCCTGCAACATCTTCTCCACCCAGGACCACGCGGCCGCCGCCGTCGCCGTGGGCCCGAACGGCACTCCGGAGGACCCCCAGGGCGTCCCGGTCTTCGCCTGGAAGGGCGAGACGCTGGAGGAGTACTGGTGGTGCACCGAGCAGATCCTGACCTGGCCCGGCGGTAAGGGCCCGAACATGATCCTGGACGACGGCGGCGACGTCACGCTGCTCGTGCACAAGGGCGTCGAGTTCGAGAAGGTCGGCTCCGCGCCCGCGCCGGAGACCGCCGACAGCGAGGAGTTCGGCGTCATCCTGACGCTGCTCAACCGGACGCTGTCCGAGGACCCGCAGCGCTGGACGAACGTCGCGGCGGAAATCAAGGGCGTCACCGAGGAGACCACGACCGGCGTCCACCGCCTGTACGAGTCCGCCAAGGCCGGCACCCTGCTCTTCCCGGCGATCAACGTCAACGACTCGGTCACCAAGAGCAAGTTCGACAACAAGTACGGCTGCCGTCACTCGTTGATCGACGGCATCAACCGTGGCACCGACGTGCTGATCGGCGGCAAGGTCGCTGTCGTCTTCGGCTACGGCGACGTGGGCAAGGGCTCCGCCGAGTCGCTGCGCGGCCAGGGCGCCCGGGTCATCGTCACCGAGATCGACCCGATCTGCGCGCTGCAGGCGGCGATGGACGGCTACCAGGTCACCACGCTGGACGAGGTCGTCGGCATCGCCGACATCTTCATCACGACGACCGGCAACAAGGACATCATCATGGCCGCCGACATGGCCAAGATGAAGCACCAGGCGATCGTCGGCAACATCGGCCACTTCGACAACGAGATCGACATGGCCGGCCTGGCGAAGACCCCGGGCATCGTCCGGAACAACATCAAGCCGCAGGTCGACGAGTGGGTCTTCGAGGACGGCCACTCGATCATCGTCCTGAGCGAGGGCCGTCTGCTGAACCTGGGCAACGCCACCGGTCACCCGAGCTTCGTGATGTCGAACAGCTTCGCGAACCAGACGATCGCCCAGATCGAGCTGTTCACCAAGACGTCGGAGTACGACAAGCAGGTGTACGTGCTCCCGAAGCACCTCGACGAGAAGGTGGCCCGGTTGCACCTGGCCGCTCTCGGCGTGAAGCTCACCGAGCTCAACAAGGAGCAGGCCGACTACATCGGCGTGCCGGTGGAGGGGCCGTACAAGCCCGACCACTACCGGTACTGATATTCCTCGAGAATCGATGAGTAGCGCCCCCTGTCCGTGGGTATAGGGGTTCGGAGCAACGCCGGGGCATCCACTCGTGGGTGCCCCGGCGCCGAGTAACCGGGCGGCTCCGCCGCCAGGAGGTGCTGTGTCAAAGGACGCCGTCAGCTGGCCACCGAAGCTGGTCCGCCCGATGCGGTCGCGGGCCGTCTTCCTCCTCGCTTTCACGGCGTTCTTCCTCGTCAGCGCCGGCTGGGCGCTCGCGCTGCCGGCCAACGGCACCAACGACGAAGACGAGCACATCGTCCGCGCCTACGGCGCCGCCAGCGGGCAGCTGTACTCCGCGCCCGCCGCCGCGGCCCGGGGCGGTGGTGCCTGGTACGACGTCCCCCGCAGCCTGCTGCCGGTGAACGCCGACTGCACCTACCGGTGGGAGTTGCCCGCGTCCTGCCTGCAGCGCCCGCCGGACGACCCGAGCCGTACCGAGGTCGGCACCGCGGCCGGGCGCTACAACCCGCTCTACTACGTGCCGGTCGGCCTGCCGATGGTGCTCAGCCCGAACATGGCCGGCATCATCCTCGGCCGCCTGGTGTCCGCGGCCATGGTGGCCGGGCTGCTGGCCGCGTCCGCGACGATCGCGGTCCGTCGGCGCAGCCCGCTGCTGCTCGCCGCGGTGATCGTGGCGGCCACCCCCAACATGCTCAACCTGGCCGGCTCGATCAACCCGAGCGGCCTGGAACTGGCCGCCGGCGTGCTGACCTGGACCGCCCTCCTGACGCTGGTCCGCGCGCGGGCCGGTGAGCTCAGCGACCGGTGGACGAGCCAGCTGCTGCTGGCCGCCGGCATCGGCGCCGCCACGCTGGTGTCGATCCGGACGCTCGGCCCGCTGCTGCTCGGCCTGACGGTGCTGGCCTGCATGGCCGTCGCCCGGCCCGGCCGCACCCGCGAGCTACGGCAGCGCCGTGACTTCCGCGCCGTCGGCATCGGCGTCGCGATCGCCGGGCTGTTGGGCGTCGCCTGGTCGCTGTTCTCCGGTGTGCTCAACAACCCGCCGGCGGAGACCACACCGCGCCACCTCTCGTTCGTCGAGAAGATCGCGTACATCCTGGGCGACCGGCTCACCCAGTGGGTGGCCCAGGTCGTCGGCCGGTTCAGCTACGGCGAGGTGCAGGCGCCCAACGGGCTGCTGGTGGCCTGGTACGCGCTGGCGCTCCTGATCATCGTGCCCACGCTGCTGTTCGCCACCTGGCGCCAGTCCGCGGCGATCCTCGGCATCGCGGCCGTCAGCGTCGCGCTGCTCGTCGGCTTCGAGGTGCTCTATTACCAGCACATCGGCTGGGCGCAGCAGAGCCGGTACATCCTGCCGTTCGGCGTCGGCGCGCTGCTGTACGCCGGCTGCCTGCGGCGCTGGGAACACCGGTTCGGCGAGGTCGCCACCAAACGGTTCGTGCTGCTCTGTGCCTCCGGCGCGGGGCTGATGCACCTCTGGGCGCTGGCCGTCGTCATGACCCGGTTCCAGGTCGACCAGCGGGAGAAGGCGCTGGGCGCGCTGCACGGGACCTGGCTGCCCGCTGTCGGCCCGCAGATCCCGCTGCTCACCACCGCGCTCGGCGGTCTGCTGCTCGTCGTGCTCGTCGTGCTCTCGCGGGCGCCCAAGCCCGGCGCCGCCCCGGCGATCGCCGTCGCTCTCGACGCGATCGTGCCCGGGCGACGTCAGCCGCGCGTCGCCCGCCCGTCCGCTCGGATCGGTTCAGTACCCGAGCGCTCCTCGGACTGACCGCGCCGGGCGCGGACCTGTCGCACCCGACCACTAGTGTGTCCGAGACGAGGCGGGGCACGGGTTCTTCGCCGGGGAGGATGAGGTCGTGGTCCGGGGCCGGTGGGTGCTCGTCGTCGCGGTCGTCTCGTTCTTCCTCATGGGTGCCGGTTGGGCTGCGGCTCTGCCGGTCAACGGCACCTACGACGAGTCGCAGCACCTCGTCCGTGCCTACGGGGTGGCCAGCGGTCAGGTCTACGCGAAGCCCACGGACGCCATCCGCGGCGGCGGCGCCTGGTTCGACGTGCCGCGCAGCCTCCTGCCGGGCGACATCGACTGCACGTTCAAGGACGAGGACCGGCCCCCCGCCAGCTGCCAGACCCCGGCGCCCGACGACGAGTCCACCACCCGCGTCGCCAGCGCCGCCGGCCGGTACAACCCGGTCTACTACGCGGTCGTCGGTCTACCGCTGCTGATCTCGCCCGACTTCGCCGGGATCGTCGCCGCCCGCATGGTCTCCGCGCTCGGTGCGGCCCTGATGCTCGGCGCCGCGGTGCTCATCGCGTTCCGCCGTCGGCGTCCGCTGCTGCTCGCGGGCCTGGTCGTCGTCGCCACGCCGATGGCCATGAACCTCGACGGTGCGATCAACCCGAACGGGTGGGAGATCGCCGCGGGCGTGCTGCTCTGGTCGACGCTCCTGACGCTGTTCCGGGCCCGCCCCGGTGAGCTCGAGGAACGGTTCACCCGGCAGCTCGTCGTGCTGGCCGGCATCACGGCCTCGCTGCTGCTCGTGCTGCGTGCGCTCGGCCCGGTCTTCCTCGTGCTGATCGTCGCGGCCTGTCTGCTGCTGTCCCGGCGCGGCTCGGTGATGGCGCTGGTCCGCAGGCACGACGTCTGGTGGGTGCTGGGCGCCGGCGCGTTCGTCGGCCTGTACGCGATCGGCTGGATGCTGCTGTCGGGGCTCTCCGACAGCGAGGGCGCAATCGGCAACGACGGGGCGAACACGCCCTGGTCCGACGCGCTGCGGCAGCTGGCACAGACCCGCATGACGTTCTGGGTCAACCAGATCGTCGGCCAGTTCGGCTACGGCGAGACCACGGTGCCGAACTGGACGAGCATCGCCTGGTACCTGCTGGTCGGGGCGCTGGTCGGTCCGGCGCTGGCCGTGGTGAAGCGTCACCACGCGCTGGTGCTGCTCGGGATCCTGGCGACGTCGTTCCTGTCGCTGATCGCGCTCGAGCTGTTCTACCTGCGCAACATCGGCTGGTCGCAGCACGGCCGGTACGTCATGCCGTTCGGTGTCGGCCTGGTGCTGGCCGCCGTGTCGCTGCGCCGGGTCGACCGGGCGCTGGGCACCACCGGAGTGGCGCGGATCGTGCCGGGCGTCACGGTGGTCACCGGTGTGCTGCACCTGTGGACGCTGCTGCTGGTCCAGTCGCGCTATCAGTTCGGCCAGGGCCGCGGCCTCAACCCGCTGCGCGGCAGTTGGACCCCACCGCTCGGCTCGTTCGTGCCGTTGCTGCTGGAAACCGTCGGTGTCGTGGCCCTCGTGCTGCTGGCGCTCTGGTTCGTCCGCCGGGTCACCGAGACCGACGCGCCGGTGGCGGCTGCGCCCGTCGCGCCCGAAGATGAAACGCTGGGCGGCGTGCAGCCCGACCTCGAGCCTTCAGCGGCGACGACGACAGTACCCGTGACGCCTGCCCAGGCGGCCGCCGACAGCCGGCTGCCGAACGGAGCGGTCGCTCCGTGAGTGCTCCGAGAGTCCCGTACGACGTCGCAGACCTCGGGCTCGCCGCACACGGTCACAGCCGCATCGAATGGGCCGACCGGTCGATGCCGGTACTGCGTGCGATCCGCGACCGCTTCGCCGCCCAGCGGCCGTTCGAGGGCGTCCGCATCGCGGCGTGCCTGAACATCACCGCGGAGACCGCGAACCTGGTCCGCACGCTGCAGGCCGGTGGCGCGGAGATCCGGCTGTGCGCCTCCAACCCGCTCTCGACGCAGGACGACACCGCGGCCGCGCTGGTCACCGAGTTCGGCGTCAGCGTGTTCGCCAGGCACCGGTCCGACTCGGTCACCTACCGCCAGCACCTCGACGCGGTGCTCGCGCGTCCGCCGCTGCTCGTGCTCGACGACGCCTGTGACCTGGCCACCGCGCTCCACACCGACTACCAGGACCTCCTGTCGGGCCTGCGGGGCGGCTGCGAGGAGACGACCAGCGGCATCGTGCGGCTCCGCGCGATGGAGTCGGCCGGAGCGCTCCGGTACCCGGTCGTGGCGGTCACCGACACGCCCACGAAGAACCTCGTCGACAACCGCATCGGCACTGCCCAGTCGTCGATCGACGCTCTGCTGCGCAGCACGAACACGCTGCTCGCCGGCGCGAACGTGGTGGTCGCCGGCTTCGGGCACGTCGGGCAGGGGATCGCCGCCCGGCTCACCGGGCTGGGTGCGCGTGTCGTCGTCACCGAGGTCGACCCGGCCCGGGCCCTGGACGCCACGCTCAGCGGCTACGCGGTGCTGACGATGGCTCAGGCGGCGCCGCTCGGCGACGTGTTCATCACTGTCACCGGCAACCGCGACGTCATTCGCGACGAGCACTTCGCGGTGATGAAAGACGGTGCGGTGCTCGCCAACGCCGGGCACTTCGACCTGGAGATCGACGTGGCCTGGCTGACCGCGAACGCGATCGCGCGCAACACCGAGGTGCGTCCGCACGTCGACGAGTACGTGCAGAAGGACGGTCGGCGGCTGCTCCTGGTCGCCGAGGGGCGGGTGGCCAACCTGGCCGGTGCGGAGGGGCACCCCGCCGCGGTCATGGACATCGCGTTCGGCATGCAGGCGCTCTCCGCGGAGTGGCTGCTGCACAACGAGCCGGGCACGCTTCCCTCGGCCGTGCTTGAGGTCCCGCCGGGTATCGACCGCGAGATCGCGCGGCTGAAATTGGCCGCGCTAGACGTGACTCTCGACATCCTCACGGAAACGCAACTCGCCTACCTCACGTCTTGGTCGTCCTGACCTGCACGTTTGCAGTTGCCCACTGTCTACAAAGTTGTGTGACGCAATTGGTAGGGCGCACCCTGTTGAGTTCGCCTTAGGTAAGGCTTACCGTTGCCCCGCTCACTCAGATGTCGGCGGAGGGAACGGGGACGGTGGATTACTTCTTCCCGAATCTGCTCATTGGGCTCCGCGAAGGGCTCGAAGCGGCGCTCGTGGTGAGCATTCTGGTCGCCTATCTGGTCAAGACCGAGCGCCGCAACCGGCTGCCGCTCGTCTGGGCCGGGGTGGCGGGCGCGGTCGTGCTCGCGGTGGCCTTCGGTGCGCTGCTCACCTACGCCGTCACCGGCCTCGACACGTTCAAGCAGCAGGAGCTCGCCGGCGGGTTCCTGTCGATCATCGCGGTCGGGCTCGTCACCTGGATGATCTTCTGGATGCGCCGGACGGCCCGGCACCTCAAAGCCGAGCTCACCGACAAACTCGAAGCGGCGATCGCGATGGGCGCCGGAGCTGTCGCGCTGATGGCGTTCCTCGCGGTGGCGCGCGAGGGCCTGGAGACGACGCTGTTCTTCTTCAGCGCGGCGCAGCAGGCCGACAGCGAAGCCGGACCGCTCTTCGGCTTCCTGGTCGGCATCGCGATCGCCGTCGTGCTGGCGTTCGCGCTCTACCAGGGCGCCGTCCGCATCAATCTCGCCACGTTCTTCACCTGGACCGGCGCGCTGCTCGTCGTCGTCGCGGCGGGCATCTTCGCGTACGGCTTCCACGACCTGCAGGAAGCCGAAGTGCTGCCGGGGTTGAACTCGCTGGCGTTCGACGTCAGCGCGCAGATCCCGCCCGACAGCTGGTACGGGACGCTGCTCAAGGGCATCTTCAACTTCCAGCCGCAGACCACCGTGCTCCAGGCGATCGCCTGGCTCGCCTACCTGGTCCCGGTTCTCACCTTCTTCCTCTGGCCGAGCAAGAAGACCACCGCCACCCAGCCGACGCCGGCCACCGAGCCCGCGGCCACCGGCACCTGAGCGCTCCCCACCCGGCCGACAGGCCGTTTTCCCGCACCCCGCCGGCCGCCTGCCGGAACGATGGAGAGAGACCCCCACATGCGCATGTCCAGACCCACCACCGTGTTCGCCGTGGCGCTCGCGGGCGTCACGCTGTTCGGTGCGGCCGGCTGCAGCTCGTCCGACGACGAAGGTTCCAGCGGTGAGAAGAGCGGCGGCCCGATCTCGGTCGCTGCCACCGACTCGTCGTGCAAGCTCGACAAAACCGATCTCGACGCCGGTACCAGCACGTTCGAGATCAAGAACACGGGCTCGAAGGTCACCGAGTTCTACGTGTACGCCGAGGGCGACCGGATCATGGGTGAGGTCGAGAACATCGGCCCCGGCCTGAGCCGGAAGTTGATCGTCGAGCTGCCCGCCGGTTCGTACGAGGGGACCTGCAAGCCCGGCATGAAGGGCACCGGCCTGCGTACGGCGCTGAAGGTCACTGGCGCTTCGGAGTCGCTGGGTACCGATGCGCAGCTCGCCGAGGCCACCGAGAGCTACCAGCGTTACGTCAAGAGCCAGACCACCGCGCTGATCGCGAAGACGACGGAGTTCGTCAACGCCGTGAAGGCGAACGACGTGCCGCAGGCGAAGGCGCTGTTCCCGGTCGCGCGGACGTACTGGGAGCGGATCGAGCCGGTCGCCGAGAGCTTCGGTGACCTCGACCCGCGTACCGACGCTCGGGAGAACGACGTCGAGCCGGGTACCGAGTGGACCGGCTTCCACCGGATCGAGAAGGACCTGTGGGTGACCGGGGACGTCTCGAAGGACGGTGCGCTGGCCGACCAGCTGCTGAAGGACGTGCAGGAGGTCGTCACGAAGTCCAACTCGGTGAAGCTGTCGCCGCTGCAGCTGGCCAACGGGGCGAAGGGGCTGCTCGACGAGGTCGCGACCGGGAAGATCACCGGTGAGGAAGACCGGTACTCGCACACGGACCTGTGGGACTTCCAGGCCAACGTGGAGGGGTCGAAGGCGGCGATCGCCGCGCTGCGTCCGACGCTGGAGGAGCGTGACCCGGCGTTGGTCAAGGAGCTCGACACGCGCTTCGACGCCGTGCAGAAGCTGCTGGACGCGCAGGCCACCGACGACGGGTTCAAGCTCTACACCGATCTGACCCCGGCGGAGATCAAGTCGTTCGCGACCGCCGTCGACGCGCTGAGCGAGCCGCTGAGCAAGGTCGCCGCGGTAGTCGCACAGAAGTAACCCAGCCTGAGGGCGCCCCGGCTTCCGGGGCGCCCTCCGGGCGATCTGACGGGAGGGCTGAGCAATGGACGCGTCGAAGGGCCGCGCGGCGGCCGACACCGCCCCCGCGCCGAACGCCCCGGCCGGCCCGGCGGTCGGCGGCGGCGCTCAGGCCGGCCCGGCGGTCGGCAGCGGTGCCGCTGCGGATGCGGATGCTGCGGCTCCGGCGGATGCGCCGTCGCGGAGCGCTCCAGGGCGGGAGACGCCGGGGCGGCGGGGGTTTTCTCGGCGGCGGTTGCTCGGGGCCGGGGCGGTCGGGTTGGCCGGGCTGGGGGCTGCGGCGACCGGGGGATACGTCGTGGCGGACGCACGCTCCGGGGCGCGATCGGCCGGCAGCGACGCGGCGGGCTCGGTGCCGTTCCACGGCACACACCAGGCCGGCATCACCACCCCGGCGCAGGACCGCCTGCACTTCGTCAGCTTCGACATCACCACCGAGAACCGCGCCGACCTCGTCGACCTGCTCCGCGAGTGGACGAAGGCCGCCGAACGCATGACCATCGGCGACTCCGCGGGTGACCTCGGCGGACCGGTCGAGGCACCCCCCGCCGACACCGGCGAGGCGCTCGGCCTCCCACCGTCCCAGCTCACGCTGACGATCGGTTTCGGCCCGTCGCTGTTCGACAAACGCTTCGGGCTGACGTCACAGCGCCCGCCCGCGCTCGTCGACCTCCCGGCCTTCCCCGGCGACGACCTCGAGGAGGCCCGCTCCGGGGGTGACCTCGCGATCCAGGCGTGCTCCCACGACCCGCAGGTAGCCGTGCACGCCGTGCGCAACCTCGCCCGCATCGGGTTCGGCGCGGTGGCGGTGCGCTGGTCGCAGCTCGGGTTCGGCCGGACGTCGTCGACTTCGCGCGACCAGGCCACCCCGCGCAACCTGTTCGGGTTCAAGGACGGCACCGCGAACCTCAAGGCCGAGGACGCCAAGCTCCTCGAGGAGCAGCTCTGGGTGTCCGGGGCCGACGGCACGCCCTGGATGACGAACGGCTCGTACCTGGTCGCGCGCCGGATGCGCATGCACATCGAGACGTGGGACCGCACGTCGCTGGACGAGCAGCAGATGATCTTCGGTCGCTTCAAGGGCAGCGGCGCCCCCACCACGAGCCCGGACGAGAACACCCGCGAGTTCGACGAGTTCGAGTTCGACACGGTGACCGGTGCCTCCGAGCCGGTGATCGCCGAGAACGCCCACACGCGTCTGGCGCACCCGGACTTCAACAACGGGGCCCGTCTGCTCCGGCGCGGCTACAACTTCGTCGACGGGTCCGACGGTCTGGGCCGCCTGGACGCCGGGCTGTTCTTCCTCGCCTACCAGCGTGACCCGCGCAAACAGTTCATCCCGATCCAGCAGAACCTGGCTCGTGCCGACGCGATGAACGAGTACGTCAAACACGTCGGCAGCGCGATCTACGCCGTCCCCCCGGGCGTGAAGAAAGGAAGCTACTGGGGCGACACCCTGTTCGGCTGACCGGGAGCGCCGAGGGCTACTACCGCGCGGCGGGCTGCGAGGCGGTCGGCCTCGCGGCGTCGGCGCTCGGCGAGCACCGCGGTGAGGTAAGCCCACGCCGGCGTACCGGGTGGCGGGGGAGGCGTCGTGCTGTGGTAGACCTCGTCGGCCAGCCGCCGCCCGAGCGAGGCCCGCGCCTCGGCGCGCATACCCCCGGAACGCGTCAGGAACTGTCGGAGCGTCATCGCGAGTGCGTCGTCGATGCCGGCGAGGTCGAGGTCGCGCGCCCAGCGCGCCAGCTCCGGCGGCATCACGATCTGCTGCCCCCGCAGATCGGGCAGCCGCTCGACCAGCACGATCGTGCCCGCAGCGAGGTCACCGAGGCGCTTGGCCCGCGCGGTGAACAGGATGCACGCCGACCCGAAGATCCACGTCAGCGGCGCCAGCAACAGACCGGGCCACTCCACCGCGACGCCGATCAGACCGCGGGTCAGCGCGTGCCGGAACCGGATCGGGCCGCCGTCGTCACGCACGACCCGCAGCCCCATCGCGAACTTCCCCGGGCTACGCCCACGGGTGAGCGTCTCGAACGCGACCGGCCAGACGATGAAGACGAACACCAGCACCAGGATCGAGAGCGTGGCTCCCACCGCGACGTTCGTGCTGATCACGACCTGCGCGAGCACGATGTTCAGCGCGAACAACAGAAACAGCTGGATGAACGCGTCGATCGCGACCGCGGTGGCCCGTGTGGCGAGCCGGGCGACCGGCAGCTCGACCTCGACGGCCTCGCCGATGATCAACCGCTGCCGCTCCGAGGTCACAGCGCTCACTTTCCCATACGCCCGCTACGAGATCGTGAAGCCCAGTTCGGCGGCCAGGACGTCGGCCAGGGCGATGGCCTGGTCGGACGTGATGAGCGCGCCGCGCAGCGTCGTGAGGCCCTTCGCACCTTCCAGGCGTGAGGTCCGCAGGTCGCACTTGCGGGCCGCGTCCGCACCGAACTCGGCACCGGCCAGGTCGCACCCGTCGAACACGAACCCCGAGAGGTCACCGCGGATCGTCGTGCCCGCGAACGTGCAGTCGCGGAACACCACCGAACCCTTGGCGCGCCGGACGAACAGGCTGCCGCTGTCCCAGCGCGAGCCACTGACCAGCACGTCCTCGGCGAACGACGCGAGCAGCCGCCATCCGACCAACCGGGAGTCGGCGATCACCACCCGACGCGCGGACACCCCTTCCCACCGGGCACCGGCCAGGTCCGACCGCTCGATCCGCACGTCACTCACGTCGAGCGGCTCGAATTTCGTCCCGGTGAAGTCGGCGCCGTCGGCGTACACCGTCGCGATCTCGCCGCGGCCGGCCACACCGACGTAAGAGCCGGTCAGGCGGTTGCGGTAGAGGTCGATCTCGTCGTCGATCGGCCCGTCGACGGGCTCCAGATCGTCGAGGTCCAGCTGGGGCGGGCGGGGGACGGTCCCGGTCGGAGGCACCCTCAGACCGTAGCTCCTGGAGAATGACCCCGTGGAAACCGCCGCGACCGGACCCGGCAGCCGGGGCCGCCCACGCCCGACCTGGTCGGAACTCCCGGCGGACGTACGCACCGGCATCGAATCCGCGCTCGGCACCGAGGTCGTGGAAGCCCACAGCGCTCCGCTCGGCCTGACACCCGGGCTCGCGTCCCGGGTCCGGCTGGCGGACGGGCGACGCGCTTTCCTGAAGGCCGCCGGCGTGCACCGGGGCGCCTTCGAGGTCGAGAAGCTCCGCCGGGAGGCCCGGGTCCTGGGCTCGCTGCGGCCCGACGCCCCGGCGCCGGACCTGCTCGGTGTCTACGACGACGGACGCTGGGCTGCGCTGGCCTGCACCGACGTCGACGGCCGCCCACCGGCGCTGCCCTGGACGCCCGGGGACCTCGAGCGGGTGCTCGCCGCGGTGGCCGACTGCGCTGCCGCGACGACACCGGCCCCGCTCACCGGGCCGCGGTTCGTCACCGACTGGGCGGCGGACCTGACCGGTTGGCGGTCCCTCGCGAACAGCCCCTCCGGAGCGGAGGACCTCAAGGCCGCGCTGCCCGCCGATCTCGCCGATCGCGCGGCCGGTGACCTGGATCAGCTCGCCCGCCTGGAAGCCGGTTGGTCGGTGTGCGCCGACGGGGACACGCTGCTCCACGGCGACCTGCGCGCCGACAACATCCTGCTCACCGACGAGCGGGTGTGGTTCGTCGACTGGCCGTCCGCGAGCGTGGGGGCGCCCTGGCTCGACCTGCTGTTCTTCCTGCCGGGCGTGGCGGCGTCCGCCGCGGTCGACGTCGAGGAAATTGTTCGTAGCCACCCACTGACCAGGGACGTCGCACCGGAGACGATCACCGCGACGGTGGCGGCGCTGGCCGGGTTCCTGGTGACAGTGGGGTTGGAGCCGGCGCCCTGGTACGCGCCGGAGGTACGGGCGTTCCAGCTGGCCGAGGCAGCCGCTGCGCTGCGGTGGCTGTACAGAAGGCGCTGAAGTTTCCTTCGAAGCGAGCGTCGTGCCCCGATGAACACGACATGCCCATTCGAGCGGTACTCCAGCGTCCAGGGACGCTGTTGCTGCTCGTGCTCGTGGCCAACACGTACGCGTACTTCGTCTCGCACGGCGGCGACTCGGCCGTCGGGCTGCTCACCTACCTGCTCCAGGCGTTCCTGCTCTACCGGATCTGGCGCGGCGCGAACCTGGTGCCGGCGCTGCTCCTGCTGGCGATCGCCGCGTACGAGGCGTACTGCGTCAAGCAGGTGTTCGACGCCGGCGCGGCGGCCGGTCACCGCGGGTGGGTGACCGCCCACGTGCTGGCGGTCGCCGTGACGGTGACCGTCCTGATCAGCGCGCCGGTGCGGCGCAGGATGGGTCCACTACGTGGAATCCGGAAGACGGAGCGCGCGTGATCTCCGCCACGTCCGCACCTCGCCATCGGTACGCCCGGCATCGACGCCCTGTCGGCAGTACGCGGGCGTCCTGCGGCGATGACCACCCGGACGATCTCTGACGGCGAAAGGCTGATGCGGTCCGACCTGCTGACGGACCGCGTCGAGATACCGCCTGCTCAGCAAACTCTGTAACGTTCTTGTTGCTCGACCGCGAACACCACGTGTCAACCAGGTGGATCGCGGGTCGACGCAAGGGAGTGGCTCCATCCGCAGTCGGCTACCCGCCGGCGAGCCCCCCGACCATCCGGCCGTGGCGTCGTTGGTGACGCCTGGTGCCCTGTGCCTGCCGCACGAATGACGTGTGCCGGGCCGGCCGGTGCCCACCGAACGATTTCGTCGCGTTGGAGACCGTCATGACCGCCGGGCCCGAAGCCCAGCCTGCCCTGCTGCCCGTCACCCGTCCCGACCGCGGAGTCGCGGACCTGGCGATGGAAGCTGCCGACGTGCTGCGCAGCAACGACATCGGCACCATGGTGACCGCCGCGCCGGCGCTGTACCCACACCTGTGGAGCTGGGACGCCGCGTTCATCTCGATCGGCCTGGCGCACCTGGGCGTCGAGCGCGCGGGGCAGGAGCTCCGGACGCTCCTGGCCGCGCAGTGGGCCGACGGCATGATCCCGCACATCGTCTACGGCGACCGCGGTGGTTATTTCCCGGGCCCGGGTCGGTGGGGCACCGCCGAGCTGTCCGCGTCCGCGCCGCAGGCGCCGTTGACGTCCGGCATCTGCCAGCCGCCGGTCCACGCGATCGCGGTGGGTCGCATCCTCGAGGTCGCCCGCAGGGGCTCCGACGAGGACCGGGCCGCCGGTGAGAAGCTCGTGCTCGACTCGTGGGAGTCGCTGTACCGCTGGCACGCGTGGCTCGCGCGGTACCGCGACCCGGAGGGCACCGGCCTGATCGCTGTCGTGCACGGCTGGGAATCCGGCATGGACAACTCGCCGCGCTGGGACCGGCCCTACTCGGCCGTCGTCCCCGGCCCGGACCTGCCGTCGTACGTGCGGCTCGACCGTGAGTTGGTGCGTGACGGCGCCGAGCGGCCGACCGACGTCGAGTACGACAGGTACCTCTGGCTGATCGAGGAGATGCGCCGCGTCTCCTACGACCCGGTGAAGGTGTACGAGACCTGCAGTTTCCTGGTCGCGGACGTGCTGGTGAGCGCGATCTTCGCGGTGGCCTCGGACGTGCTCGCCGACCTCGGTGACGAGTTCGGGATGCCGCCAGCGCAGGTCGCCGACCTGCGGGCGTGGGCCGCGCGGTCGCGAGCGGCCGTCGCTGCGTCGTGCTCGCCGGAGACCGGGCTGGCCCGGGACTTCGACCGGCGCGCCGGCGCCTGGATCGACGTCGAGACCCTCGCGGGTTTCGCGCCGTTGATCTGTGGCGGTCTCGATGCCGACGCCGAACGCGCGCTGATCTCGACGCTGCACGGGCCTCGCTGGGCCGGCCACCCGGACCTGGTCGCAAAGGTGCCGCCGACGGTCTCGCCGGACTCGGCGGGGTTCAAGTCGCGGGAGTACTGGCGTGGGCCGCAGTGGCCCGTGGTGTCGTGGCTGTTCGGGTGGGCGCACGCCCGCCACGGTCACGCCGCCGAGGCCCAGCGTCTGCGCTCGGAGACGCTCGAACTGGTCGGCGACGGCGCCTTCTCCGAGTACTACGAGCCCCTGACCGGCGAGGCCCTGGGCAGTCGCCGCCAAAGCTGGACGGCGGCAGTAATCCTGGACTGGCTCGACTACTAGTGGGCGGCGCGCCGCCCACGGCGGGCTCCAGGTCAGAGCTTGCGCTCGCGCCATTGTGGGATGGGAATCGCAGCTTCATCGAGCCGAAAACGTTCGGCGTCCGTATTCACGGGCATGGACGTCGACTCGCTCACCGTGGGCCGCGAAACGCCCAGTGTTGACCAGGCAGCTCCGCCGACCGACACGTTCGCCCAGTACCTTCCACCCGGCTGGATGACGCTCCGGGTCGCGCACGACCGCTGGCTGCTCTACGGCCCGCACCGCGACCGGGGCCCGTCCCGCGGCTCCGCCGTACTCGTCGGCGAGCTCACCTGGCTGCACTCCAACGAGTGGCGGGTGCTGCCCGTCGACGAGATCCTGCCGTGGGACCGGACGTTCCCGAACGTCCTAGCCGCTCTCGACCCGCTGATGACCTGGTGGAACCTCCGCCGACGCCGCCACCGCGCCGCCTAGGTCAGTCCCACCAGAAGTACCAGCTCGGGCTGCGCACCTGCCCTGCCGCGAGGGCGGCCAACGAGCCGACGCCCTGGTCCACGGCGTCGGGGCAGTACGCGTACTGCTCGACCGCTGTCGCGGCTGCCTCGCGCGGATCCATCGGCGGCGTCGGCACCAGCAGTTCCAGCATGTCGAACGAGAGCGTGACGAGCTGCGCGCCGTGCAGGTCGTGCCACCGCTTCAGGATCGCGACGTGGTCCGCCCCGTCGATGTCGCAGTTCACCGCGCCCTGCCAGGACAACAATCCCGGCACCTCGTAGCCGGCCCGCGCCGGGATGAGCCCGACGAGGGTCTCCTGCTTGTCCCAGACGAACTCGGGCTCGGGGCTGGGCTGGGCGTCCAGGTCGGGGTTGAGGTAGACGTCTTCGATCGACATCGTGTTCTGCCCCTCGGCCAACTCGGCGAGACGCCGCGCGGCGTCCATCGCCAGGCCCCGCTCGACGGCGGTGGGATCGCAGTCGTTCTCGGCCATGTACGCGAGGTCGGCGGTCTCGTCGCCGGGCCCGACCAGGAACGGGTAGAGGCCGGTGCGCTCGTGCAACCGACGTAAGCGCAGCCAGTGGTCGAAGCCCTCACCTGCTTCGACGGGGTACGCCCACACCGGAACGCCGGTGCCCGAGCGGAAGAGGAGGTCGAGTCCGGGCAGCGCGACGCCGAGCCGGACGAACACGTCCTGCGGGTTGCCCCCTCGATCGGAGAACGAACTGACAGCAGCCACGTCGCCAATCTTCTCAGGCCGAGCGACATGTCGACACCGCTAGGTGCATCTCACACTTCCCGGGGTGTGGAGCCCCACGAGTTCGGCAACACTGCACGTCATGGGTAACCCGCATCTTTCTCGATTCCGTCGGCTTCCCGGGTGACGGCGCTCGCACTCGTCGCCGTTCTGGTCTTTCTCGCCGCGAACGCGGTCTTCGTCGCCGCCGAGTTCTCGCTCACCAGCCTCGACCGCCCTCGCGTCCAGCGTCTCGCCGCCGGCGGCAGCGAGAAGGACGCCCGAGTACTCGCCGCGCTCCGGACGCTTTCGTTCCAGCTGTCCGGTTCGCAGCTGGGCATCACGGTCTCGTCACTGATCCTGGGCTACCTCGCGGAACCGGCGATCGGCACGCTGCTCGATCCGGGCTTCGACGCGATCGGTCTCTCGGAGAGCGTCGCGGGCACCGCGTCCTACGTGGTCGCGCTGATCCTCGCGACAGCGGTGCAGACCGTGTTCGGCGAACTCGTGCCGAAGAACGCCGCAGTGTCCGAGCCACTGCGCACCGCGCACATCGTCGCGCCGATCCAGCGGGCGTTCAGTCGGGCCTGCAAGCCGCTGATCCTGATGCTGAACGGGTCCGCGAACTGGGTGATCCGTCGGCTGGGCATCGAGCCGCAGGACGAGTTGGGTGCCGGGCGTTCCCGGGCCGAGCTGAGTGGCCTCATCCGCACGTCCGCCGAGCAGGGTCTGTTGACCGAGGGCACCGCCCGGCTGGTGCGACGTTCACTGGTGTTCGACGACCGGACAGTGGCCGATGTGCTCACACCCCGCACCCGCGTGAAAGCCCTCTCGGCGCACAGCACTGTCGCGGACCTGGCGGCCGAGTCGCGCCGCACTGGCTTTTCCCGTTTCCCCGTGTTCGAGCACCAGCTCGACAACCTGCTGGGCGTCGTCCACGTGAAGGCAGTTTTCCGCTTCCCGGACGAGGAGCGTGCCCACACATCGATCCGGGAGGTGATGGAGCCGTTCGGTGTGCTGCCGGAAACGCTGGAGCTGGACGAGGCGCTCGGCCAGCTGCGGCAGGAGCCGCTGCAGGCGGCCGCGGTGATCGACGAGTACGGCGGCCTGGCCGGCGTGGTGACGCTCGAGGACCTGATCGAGGAGCTGGTCGGGGAGGTGCGCGACGAGCACGACCGGCCACCGGAGCCCGACATCGTGAAGCTCGGCGCCGACCACTGGCGGGTGTCGGGGCTGCTCCGCGACGACGCGGCGGCGACGCGGATCTGTTTCAACGTCCCGTCCGGGCCCTACGAGACGCTGGCCGGGCTGTTCCTCGACCGCGCGGGCAAGGTGCCCGAGGTCGGCGACTCGGTGACGGTGGAGGACGCGATCGACCCCGCCGAGTGGCAACTGATCGTCGACGAAATGGACGCCCACCGCATCGCGGCGATCCGCCTGCGCCGGACCGAGACCGAACCGAGGGACGAGGACTGACATGGACTTCGCTCTCGTGATCCTGACGTTCGCCCTGCTGCTGGGCAACGCGTTCTTCGTCGGCGCGGAGTTCGCGCTGGTGACCACCCGCCGCGATCAGCTCGAACCCCGTGTCGCACGGGGTTCGAGGGCCGCGAAGACCGCGCTCTACGGCGTGGAGCACCTGTCGCTGATGCTCGCCGGTGCGCAGCTCGGCATCTCGCTCTGTTCACTCGGGCTCGGCGCGGCCGGTGAGCCGGCGATCGCGCACCTGATCGAGGGTCCGCTGGAGCTCGTGCACGTGCCCGAGGGCATGCTGCACCCGATCGCGTTCGTGATCGCGCTGTCGATCGTGTCCTACCTGCACCTGGTGCTCGGCGAGCTGGTGCCGAAGAACATCTCGCTGGCGGGGCCGGTGCGGGCGGCGCTGCTCCTCGGGCCGCCGATGGTGACCTGGTGCCGGATAACCAAGCCGATCGTCGTCAGCCTCAACGCGACGGCGAACGGCGTCCTCAAGCTGGTCGGCATCACGCCGCGGGACGACCTGGACACGGTCTACAACACCGAGGACTGACCGAGCTGGTCGCCGAGTCCCGTGCCGAGGGCTACCTCGACGAGGACTCGGAGCAGCGGCTGACCAGGGCACTGTCCATCGAGGCCCGGACCGCGAGCGACGTGGCGCTGACCGGCGATCAGCTCACGTTGGTGCCCGACGACGCGACCGTCCGCGACGTCGAGCGCCTGGTGGCCTCCTCGGGTTACTCCCGGTTCCCGGTGCGGGGATCGGACGGCTTCGCCGGTTACGTCCACGCCAAGGACCTGCTGGAGGCGCGGCCCGACGAGCTCGACGAGATCCTGCCGGAGCGACTGATCCGCACGATGCCCGAGATCGACGACGACGCACCGCTCGCCGACGCGGTCGAGGCGCTGCGACGGGACGGCGCACACCTCGGGCTGGTGAACGGCACGGCGGTCGTCGCGTTGGAAGACCTGCTCGAGGAGCTGGTCGGGCAGCTCAACGAGACACCGCCGGTCGCCGATCGGGAAGCCCAGGAGGCAGATACTGGTTTGACGCAAGCATCCAGTGGCGACTGATAAGCAAGCGTTACCTGACAGCCCCCTGGAGGCCCCCCATGACGTCCGCATCGGTGAGCGGCGCCAGTAACACCGCACGCCGCGCAGCCCGCAGCGACTGGATCACTCGGATCGGTCGGGTGGGATTGGTGGCCTACGGGGTGGTGAACCTGCTGATCGCGTTCCTGGCCATTCAGGTCGCGACCGGCGACAGCGGCGAGGAGGCGAACAAGAACGGGGCGCTCTCCGAGGTCGCCGAAAAGCCGTTCGGTCAGGCGATTCTGTGGATCGTCACGGTCGGTCTGGTCGCGCTGACGATCTGGCAGATCGCGGAGGCGATCTGGGGTCACGCGTCGGCCGGTGACCGGCGGCTGAAGAAGCGTCTCACCAGCGCACTCGAGGCCGCGATCTTCGGTTTCCTCGCGTTCACCGCGGCCAAGTTCGCGATGGGCAACCCGCAGCACGGCAGCAAGACCCAGTCGTTCACCGGCAAGCTGCTCGACGCCCCGTTCGGGCGTGGGCTCGTGATCATCATCGGGCTCGCGATCGTCGTCGGCGCCGCGTTCGTGGTGTGGCACGGCTGGAAGAAGAAGTTCCGCGAGGACCTCGACCTGTCGCACGCCGACGCGAAGGCACGCAAGGCCGCCGAGCGCACCGGGCAGGTCGGTTACATGGCGGTCGGCGTCGCGTACGCGGTGGTCGGTGGCCTGGTGGTCGCGGCGGCGGTCAGCTTCGACAAGGAGAAGGCGTCCGGCCTGGACGGTGCGATGAAGACGATCGCGTCGCAGCCGTTCGGCTCGCTGCTGCTGTGGCTGATGGCGCTGGGCTTCGTCTGCTACGGCGTCTACTGCTTCTTCGACGCGCGCTACCGCAAGTCCTGAGTCACCCGGTCGCGGGCGACGCGTAGACGACGACATTGGCCTCGTACGACTGGGTTTTCCGGTCGTACGGGGCCGTGCACGTGACGAGCACCAACCGCTCCGGAACTCCCTGTGCGAACACGTCGCCGGGGAGTTTCGCTTTTTTGTAGACCCGGCGGGCGGCCACCCGGTACGCCCGGCGTCCGGTGGTGCTGTCGACCCAAATCAGGTCGCCGACCGAGAGCTTCCCGATGTCGTAGAGCGCGCCCCGACCGAGCTCCCGGTCGTCGACGTGGCCGGCGAGGATCACCGACCCGAACGTCGAGCCGGGACCGGCGCCGGCCGACCACCAGCCGACGCGGCGCGGATCCTCGGGGAGCGTGAGGCCGCCGACCGTGTTGACGATCTCCGAATCGACGACAGCGTCGACGTCCAGCACGGGGATCACCAGACGCCGAGGCCGCGCCACAGCGGGATCGGGCGGGACCGTGAGCGACTCCTTCGGGCTCGCGGAAGTTGCGCTCTCCGGCGCCGTGCTCTTCGAAGACCCGCGTCCCGGGGACGCGCTTCTCGGCGCGGCTTGCGCCGACTCGCCGGGCACCACGCCCACCTCGCTCGGCAGATCGGGTGCCGGGGGAGGCAGCAGCGCGTAGATCGCCGCCGCGGCGAGGCAGACGATCCCCGTCGCCAGACCGGCGTACGCGGGCCAGCGCTTCGAACGGTCAGGGGTGGGAAGGCGGAGCTTCCGACGGGCCGGTAACAAGAACCGCCGGGAATCGATCATTCCTCGGGCTATCCGCTCTCGGGAAGGGTGCCCCGACGACGCCACAACCAGGCGGATCCGAGCAGGAAGGCAACGCCGACCGCAGCGAGCGTACCGGCGATCACCGGACGGTTCCCCGGGGAGATGCCCCGCCCGGCGTCGACCTGTCCCGGTGCGGCTCCCACCGCGGGCGCGTTGTCGTCCAGCCCCTCGGCGTGCTTGGCCACCACCGGCGACGTCCTGCGCGCCAGGTTCTTCACCTCTTCGTTCTGGCCACCGGTCAGCTCGGCTTCCACCTGGCGCCGGATCGACGCTTGGGCCTGCCGCTGCGTGGACACCCAGAGGCCGTCGAAGGCCGGACCGCTGGTCTGCTCGTACCGGTTGAGCATCGCCTGCTGCGTGGAATCGGGCCGGGCCGGCAGGTCGACGCCGAGCTTCTTCGCCACCGGGCGAAGCTCGTTGTCGAGACGGGAGTGGTCAGTGAGCCACTGGTTGGCCAGCTCGCGCGTTTCCTTGTCGCCCTTGCGCAGACCGATGCGGGCCGCGGCGACAGCGGCGAGGTGGGCCTGGTGGGCGCCGCGGAGGAAAGACTGATCCTGGGCGTTGACGCCGGCCACCGGCGCGGCGAACGCTTCGCCCGGTAAGACGAGCAGGATCAACAAAGCGGAGAGCAACGTCATCAAGCCAATCTTGCGCTGCATGGCACCGTCCTTCCGGCCCGCCGTCGCTCACCGCGAAGGTACCCGATACCTCCCAGTGACCATACCGCTGCGTTGGGTTCAACACGCTGTGAGGTACCCGCACTCTCCGGTCCATACGCGTCCCGCTGGTCCCAGCCGCCTACGATCACTCGCGTGGCCGTGACCGAAGCGTTGTCCTCGCCGACTGCCGAGAAGGCGGCTCGGTCTTCCCTGCGTCACCGGCTGGCCGACGGCCTGCCGTCCGACCAGGCGATGTCGTGGCTGTGGACCGGGGGAATCGCGTTTCTCGCGCTGATCCTGCGGCTCGTCGGGCTCGACAAGCCGGGCGAGAAGATCTTCGACGAGGTCTACTACGCCAAGGAAGCGCACGACCTCCTGATGTTCGGCGTCGAGCGGGACAAGGAAGGCACCGGCGCCGGGTACGTCGTCCACCCGCCGCTGGGCAAGTGGCTCATCGCCGGCGGCGAGCAGCTCTTCGGTTACAACGCGCTGGGCTGGCGCATCTCGGCGGCATTCATCGGCGCGCTCTCGGTGCTGCTGCTGGCGCGGATCGCGCGCCGCATGTTCGGCTCGACGCTCCTCGGCTGCGTCGCCGGCCTCCTGCTCGCGCTCGACGGCCTCCACTTCGTCATGAGCCGCGTCGCTCTGCTCGACATCTACCTGATGTTCTTCCTGCTGCTCGCGTTCGCCTGCGCGCTGCTGGACCGGGATTCGACGCGGTCGTGGCTGTTGCGCCGGGCCGACGCCGGCGACGACCTGTCCGGTGGGACGCCGTTCCGCGTGCCGTGGTGGCGCCTGGCCACCGCGGTGAGCGCCGGGTGCGCGCTGGGTGTCAAGTGGAGCGCGACCTGGTACATCGTCGCGCTGGTGGCGATCACGCTGTGGTGGTGCGTCCAGGCCCGGCGCAGCGCCGGTGTGGAGCGTCCGATCCGGGACACGCTGGTGCGCGAGACCCTGTGGGTCGTCGTGTTCGGCGTCGTCGTGCTCGCGGTGTATCTGTCGACGTGGACCGGATGGTTCCTCTCCGACGACGGGTGGAACCGCAACGGCAACCCCTGGCCGGGCCCGTCGTGGCTGCCGTCGTCGATCGGGAACCTGTGGGAGTACCACGTCCACGCGTACGAGTTCCACACCGGCCTGCACGCCAAGCACGACTACCAGTCGACGCCGTGGAGCTGGCTGCTGCTCGGCCGGCCGGTCGCGTACTACTACTCCAGTGACCCGGGCTGCGGCAGCGACAACTGCTCGGCCGAGGTACTGGCCCTGGGTACACCGTTGCTCTGGTGGTCGTTCATCCCGGCGCTGGTGATGGTCGGGTGGCGCTGGCTGGCCGGGCGCGACTGGCGGGCCGGCGCGATCCTGCTGATGAGCCTCGGCGCCGGCATCGTGCCGTGGACGTTCTACCCCACCCGCACGATGTTCTACTTCTACACGCTGCCGGCGCTGCCGTTCCTCGTCCTGGCGGTGACGCTCGCGCTGGGGACGGTGCTGGGGCCCGGACGCTCCGCCGCGCCCGGGTTGGCCGCTTCGATCGACGACCGGGACCGGCGGTTGGTCGGGGCGGTGGCCGTGGCGGCCTATCTGGTCGTGATCGCGGCGACGTTCGCGTACTTCTATCCGATCTACACCGGCGAGCAGATGACGTACGACTCCTGGCACTCGCGGATGTGGTTCGACTCCTGGATCTGACCGTCGCGGGTCACGCGCCAGCGTCCGCAGGTGCAGCGTTGGTAGTGGATGCGGCCCTCGCTGGTGTCGTGGCTCGAGATCGTCTTCCAGAAGTGCTTCATGCCTCGAGCGTGCTGTAATGGTCTTGTGCACATCAACCCTTACGGCGAAGATCCGGTGCGGTTCGCGATTTCGCTCGCTGTCGACTTTCCGGTGAGTCCGGCCGGTCTCGTGGCGCGGTGCCGCGCGGCGGGGGTGGAGGTCCCTGCTGGTGACGTCGATCTGGATGACGTTCGTCTTTTCGTGGACGAGTGGCTCGGGGTCGTGGACGCGCCGGACGACAAGACCCGGGCCGAGCGGCTGAACGTGTTGCTCGCGGCCGCGTCGGCGTACCCGCGGTTGACGAACCACGCGTCGGACGGGTGGCATCTGCACTATCGGGCCGCCGAGCTGCCGTTGGCCGGGGTGCTGCGGGCGCTGATCAGCGTCGGTACGGCGCTGCACCTCACCGGGCGGGGGATGCACCGGTTGGGGCGGTGTGCGGTGACGGAGTGCGGACGCCCGTTCGCGGACGTGAGCCGCACCGGCCGCCAGCGCTACTGCTCACCCGCCTGCGCCAACCGAGACGCCGTTAGGCGCCACCGCGCCGGCGCGGCCGCGGCCACCTGACGGTCGTGCGGCCGGCCGACGGTCGCGGAACCGGGCTGGCAGCCGCGTCGGCACGGGTCAGGCGGGGAGCCAGTGCGGGTCTCGGCCTACGGCTCGGAGGAGTTGGTCGATCGCAGGGGTGCCGGGGATCTGGGGGATGCCGGGGGCGAACGGGCTGCCGGCTTCGGTGCGACGCTCGTCGTCGGGTAGGGACAGCACGATCGGCAGCAGGGCGTCGACCAGGTCGTCGTCGGGTGCGAACGGCTGCCCGAGCGCGGCCGCCACGTCCCAGGCGTGCACCAGGTAGTCCACGGCGTGGGCCGTGATCGCGAACCGCGCGGGGGTCGGCTGCGATCCGAAATCGGGGATCACGAACAGCTGGTCTGGTGCCTCGACCGTGGCGAACGCGGCAACGACCTCATCGGACGCCGCCCGGTACTGCGCCGCCGGATCGTCGTCGAGCGGCGGCAGGTCCCACGCGCTCCCACCGTTCACGGCCGCGGCGAACCCGTGGTGCTGGGCGATCAGGTGACGGAGCAGGTCGGTGACCGTCCAGCCCGCGCACGGGGTCGGGCGATCGAGGTCCTCGGGCTTCACTGCGTCGACGATGCGCACGCTGAGTGCGACAGCGCGAGCGTCCAGCTCTTTCATTTCAATAAGCATGTGCTTACGATGTGCAGGTGCTTATGAGTTGTCAAGCGGTATCTTTCCGACGTGGAGCAACGCCAGGACCTCGCGGCGATGATGGGGCCGATCGGCCGGGCGCTGGTCGCGATGGAGCTACCGATCCTGCGCGCGCACGACCTCACGATGTGGGGCTACGTGGTGCTCTCGAGCCTCGACGACCAGCCCGTGTACACCCAGGCAGCGCTGGCCGAGGCGATCGGCGCCGACAAGACACGGCTGATCGCCGTGCTGGACGACCTGCAGACGGCGGGGCTGATCGAACGTCGCCCGGCGCCCGGTGACCGACGGGCGCGCGTCGTGAGCATCACCCCGGAGGGCCGTCGCATCCGCGGCACCGTGCAGGCCGCGATCCGCGTGGAAGAGGAGCGGATGCTCCAGGTACTGCCGCCCGATCACCGGGCGGTTTTTGTCGACGCTCTGCGAGCGCTCAGTTCGGCGTCGAAGCCTTAGCCGCGTTCACCATGTCTTCGGGCAGCAGCAGGAACAGCCGCGGCGCGATCTTCTCCATCGCGCCGCCGCACCCCACCACCAGCCCGGTGGCGAAGTCGACCAGCGGCATCGCGTCCGACTCGTCGAACTCGCTCAGATCCATCACAACCGGGGTGCCGCAGCGGAACCAGTCGCCGACGTAGAAGACCTCGTTGTAGTTCTGCGGACGCAGCGTCTTGACCACCGAATCAGTCTCCTCTGGACGCAGCAGGAGTCAATCCGCCGCGCCTGCGTGCCGCATCGATCTCGGGGCGCGCTCGACCGCCCAGGTCGCGACCGCGGCGATCGGTCGAGGAGCGTTCGGTGGGACGTCCACGTCGACCAACCCTGATTCCCGTGCAACGTTCCGGGCCGCTGACTGTGTACTTCCAGTGTGTGAGCCCGTCAGGATTTCCCGCCGGCGACGCCGAGTTCGAGGCGTTCGTGCGCGCTTCCGGCGCGGGCCTGGGCTACGCCCATCGCACGATGGTCAACGTCTTTCTCAACCGGCGCCGGCGTGCGGTGGATCTGCCCGTCGAACGTCTTCCGGACGTCGGGCGCGAGGACGATGCGCTGGCGGCCGTCGACTCCGCGGCGGCCACCCGGCAGGTTCTCGCCGGGTTGCCGCCGAAACAGCGCGCGGCGATCGCGCTGCGCTACTTCGCGGACCTGTCCGACGACGAGATCGGCAAACTGCTCGGGTGCACACCGCAGACCGTGCGATCGCAGGTGTCCCGTGGTCTGGCCGCGCTTCGCCGTCGGCTGGCGGCAGAGAGGTGAAACCGGTGCCGGAGGAGCTGCTCGCGGTGGACTGGGACCTGCCCGTGACGGAGGAGTTCGTCGCGGGCGTGCGGCGGGGTGTGCGGCGTCGGCGGCTGCTGCGCCGGGCGACGCTTGCGGGGGCCGCCGCGGTGGTCGCGTTCGTCGTCGCCTTCGCGGTGACCGGCAGCGGCACGACCACGCTCGTCGTACCGCCCGCGACGGCCCCGGCCGACTCTCCGCTCGGTGGGTTCGAGGTCGGTTATCTTCCGAGCGGCGTCCGGGCGGAGGCGCGCGACGGGTCGTTCACCTGCGCGGCCGCCGCGGGGATGCGGGAATGTCGCGACGCGGGTGCCCCGGCCGTGGCGGTGTCCCAGCGCCGCTACGACAGGAACAACGGCGGAGCCTGGCTGTGGATCACCGTGCTGGATCCCGGCGACTCTCGCGCGGCCACCCAGTGGGTGGTCGACTGGCTGACGACCGGAACCAGCCAGGTGTCGACGTTCGACGCACCGATCGGTCCCGCCCGGGTGCTCGTCACCCGAGGCTCCGAGGCGACGGTGTACTCGGTCGTCCTCACGGCCGAGGACGGCGTCGTCATCTCGATCACCGGCAACGCGGGGTTGTCGGCCGAGGAGCTGACGAAGGTGGCCCGGGGGATCAGCCGCTGATCACGACGCCTCCAGGTGTTGGATGAGACGGCGGAGGACCTGGCTGCGCCAGCCGCCGTCCATGATGGTGTGCGCGAGCTTCTGCTGCGGGTCGTCGAGGTCGAAACCGCTGTGTTCGACGAAGAGCCGCGTGCCGGTGCCCTCGGGGCGCAGCGTCCAGGTGACGACCGAGTCGAGCCCGCCCGCGTTGTTCGCGTCTGTCCACGAGTAGCTCAGCAGCTCCTCGGGCCGCAACTCCAGCACCTCGCACGCGATGACGCCGCTGAATTTCGTCGCCTCGATCGGTTCGGCCTGCAGCTGAAAACGGTGCCCGACCACCGGCTTGAAGTCGCTGGGCAGGAACCAGGCGTTCAGCGCCTCGGGGTCGGTCAGCGCGTGCCAGACCGCGGCGGGCGGGTGAGGGAGGAACTCGTCGACGTGGATCGCAGCGGTCATGGGTTTTGCTCCTCGAGGTAGGTACGCAGACCGGTGAGCTTCGAACGCCAGAACCGCTCGTACGGCGTCAGCCAGCTCTGCAGCTCCTGCAGCGGGTCGGGGGTCACCGCGTAGACGCGATGGCGGCCCTGCCTCGTCTCGGTGACCAGCTCGGCGTCCAACAGGACTTTGAGGTGTTCGGAGACGCTGGGCCGGGCCATGTCGAAGTGCTCGGCGATTTCCTGCACCGGCCGTGGGCCGTCGAGGAGCAGGTCGAGCACGTCCCGGCGGGTGGGGTTCGCCAGCGCGGCGAACACCCGGTCCGCCGGTGACGACTTCGCGCGTTGCGGCATGCGTCGAACGATACGTAGGAAATTACCGACGCGTCAAGCGTAGGGAACTTCCTACGCGTAAGCGCATATGGGTCCGAACGTGCAGCTGCTGACTCCGACGCACCCCGTCCACCCGGAGCTGCGCCGCGCCAAGTGGGAAGCGGCACTGCCGATCACGATCGGCGACAACGTGTGGATCGGCGGCATGGCGATGATCTGCCCCGGCGTGACCGTCGGTGAGAACTCGATCATCCGCGCCGGAGCGGTCGTCACGAAGGACATCCCGGCCGACGTCTGGACGCCGACACGATCCGGGACGCCGTCCGTCGGCTCGTCCCCGACGCCGTCCGGTGAAGGCCGCGATCGCGGCGGTCTATCTGGCCTTCACCGGTAGCGGATTCCTGTTTGCCACCTGGGCGGCCCGCATTCCGAGCGTCAAGTCGCAGCTCCACCTGGACTCCCGGGAACCGAGCCACGGACGCTCGTTCTCGGCCTGTTCGTCCTGACCATGGGGTTCTCGGAGGGCACCGGCAACGACTGGCTCGCATCCGCGATGGTCGAAGGCCACCGCACCTCGATCGCGGTGGGGTCGTTGAGCTTCGCGTTGTTCGTCGCCGCGATGACGCTCGGGCGGTGGTTCGGCCCGCCGCTGGTCGAGCGCTACGGCCCGCGGCTCGTCACCCGCGTGAGCGTGGTGCTCGCGCTGATGGGACTCGGAACGACGGTCTTCGGGCCGAACCAGGCTTCGGCCGTGATCGGCGTCGTCGGGTGGGGGCTGGGTACCGCGATGGGGTTTCCGCTGGGCATCAGCGGCCCGCCGCTGCTCGGCTTCTTCGCCGACCACGTGGGCATTCTGCGCTCGCTGAGCGTCACCATGGGTGTCGTCGCCGCAGGCCTGCTGCTGACCGTCGCCCTTCCGCGTACCAAGTAGCGCCCGTCAGAGGCCGTTCAGCCGGGCAAGTGCCTCCGGTGGCAACGTCAGGTCTGCGGCGGCGACGTTCTCGCGCAGATGCGCCACCGACGACGTGCCCGGGATCGGCAGGATGTTGGGGGAGCGCTGGAGCAACCACGCCAGCGCGACCTGCTGCGTTCCGATGCCGAGGGAAGCCGCCACCTCGTCCAGCACGGCGGACTGCAGTGGACTGAACCCGCCCAACGGGAAGAACGGCACGAACCCGATGCCGTCCGCGGCGAGCGCGTCGATCAGCTCGTCGTCGTCGCGGTGCACCACGTTGTAGAGGTTCTGCACGAACACGATCGGCGCGATCGCCCGCGCTTCGCGCACCTGCTCGGCGGTCACGTTGGAGAGACCGAGGTGTTTCACCAGGCCTTCCTTCTGCAGGTCGACCATCGTCCCGAACACCTCCGCGAGCGACCCCGGCCCGGCGATCCGGAGGTTCGCGGCGTCGAGCACGTCGAGCCCGAGGTGGCTCAGGTTGGCCTGCACCTGCTCACGCAGGTTCTCCGGCGCCGGATCCCAGCTGCCCTCCAGGCCGCGCCGAAAACCCACTTTGGTGACGATGTGCAGGTCGCCGGGGTAGGGGTGCAGCGCCTCCCGGATGAGCTCGTTCGTGACGACCGGGCCGTAGTAGTCGCTCGTGTCGATGTGCGTGACGCCGAGATCGACGGCGGTCCGCAGCACCGCCACTGCTTCGGCGCGGTCGCGGGGAGGTCCGAACGCGTTGGGGCCAGCCAGTTGCATGGCGCCGTAGCCCAACCTGGTCGGCCTCAGATCGTCGGCAAGGGAGATTTTGTCGTTCATGGTTCTACCGTGAGCCGTCGGCAGGGCCGGCGGGAGCTACGGGTCTTCCTGGTACTGCTGGTAGCAGGCAATCGACGCTGCCAGCAGCGAAGATGGCCGTATGGACGACCTCGGCACCGTGCTCCGGGCCTGGCGGGATCGGCTCGACCCGGCAGCGGCCGGGCTCACGCGAACTGCTCCGCGCCGGACGCCGGGGCTGCGGCGCGAGGAACTGGCGGTGCTGGCGGGGATCTCGATTGAGTACGTGGTCCGGCTCGAGCAGGGGCGGGCGGCGACGCCGTCGGCGCAGGTGTGCCTGGCGCTGGCCCGCGCGCTCCAGCTGTCGGACCAGGAACAGGCCCACCTGATGCGGCTCGCGGGTCACACCGCGGACCCGAGCCGGGTGCCGCGGCTGATTCCCGCGAGCGTGCGCCGGATCACGGAGCAGCTCACCGGACACCCGCTGGCCGTGTACGACGCGACCTGGACGCTGCTGCACTGGAATCCGCTGTTCGTCGCGGTGTTCGGGGATCCGGTCGACGCCGGGAGCTTGCTGCTCCAGCAGTTCGAGCGTGCCCTGGACCGCGTCCGGTTCACGCCGGACGAGCGGGTCGCGTTCGAGGAATCCATGGTGGCGGACCTGCGGACGACCGCCGGCCGGTACCCGAACGATCCGGACGTCGCGGCGCTGATCGCCCGGCTGCTGCAGGTTCCGCGGTTCCGGGAACTGTGGGAGCGGCGGTCGGTGGCCGAGCACCAGAGCGCGCACAAGATCGTCGAGCATCCGGAGGTCGGGGACGTCGACCTGGACTCCGACATCCTGCTCACGCACGGGTCGAACCTGCGGGTCGTCGTCTACACGCCGCGGCCGGGCACGGATGCGCGGGGCAAGCTCGACTTCCTGGCGGCGATGACGGCGACGTACCCGGCCGTCATCCAGGGAAGTGGGGCTTGAGGTCGGCGGCGAGGACCCGGTCGAGGACGCGGTCGGGCAGGACGCGGGAGAGCCTGGTCATCAGGGCTGCGTCGCGGCCGATCGTGTAGCGGGCGCGGGGCTTGCGGTCGGTGGCCGCCTTGGCGACGACCTTCGCGGCCTGCGCGGCGGTGCGGCCGGCCTTCGTGAACGCGGCGGAGTGGGAGATGATCGCCTGCACCAGGGGGTCGTAGCGGTCGTTCTGCTCGGCGGTCATGTTCGCGGCCAGTTGGTTGACGAGGGTCGTGGCCCGGCTGGTCATCTCCGTCTTGACGCCGCCGGGCTGGACGATCACGACCTTTACCCCGTGCGGTGCCAGCTCTCGGCGCAGTGCGTCACTGACCGCTTCCAGGGCGAACTTCGTTCCCGCGTAGGCGCCGTACGTCGGCAGGGCGATACGGCCGCCGATCGAGCTGATGTTGACGATCCGGCCCGCGCTGCGCAGGAGGGCGGGAAGGAGGGCCTGGGTGACGGCGATGTGGCCGAACAGGTTGACGTCGAACTGGCGGCGCCACTCGCTCAGGGGCAGCGCTTCGACGGGGGCGTTCACGGCGATACCGGCGTTGTTGATGAGGGCCTTGACCGGGGTGTGCCCGACCTTGGCGGCGAGTGCCTCGACCTGGGCCGGGTCGGTGATGTCGAGGATCGCCGGTTCGATGTTCGGCGCGCTCGGCGCGTCCTGCTCGCGCCGTACCCCGGCTAGTACGTGGTAGCCGCGGCCGGCCAGTTCGCGCGCGGTTGCCGCGCCGATGCCCGTGGATGCGCCGGTAATGACGATGAGTTCAGATGACGTTGTCACCTGAATGACGGTAGGTGGTTTGGGTTGACGTTGTCAACAGTAAGATGGGCTGCATGGTCAGCCGAGTGGAGTCCGCCGCTGGTACTCGCCGTGCTCTTCTTGACGCGGCCGCGACGCTGCTCGGAGAGGGCGGGGTCGAAGCGGTGACGCTGCGGGAGGTCGGCGCGCGGGCCGGGGTGAGCCGGGGAGCGCCGTACCGGCACTTCGCCGACAAGGAGAGCCTGCTCACCGCGATCGCGACCGAGGCGTGGGACCGTGTGGGCGACGAGGTGTCAGTGCTGCGTGCGTCGTCGGAGCTGTCGGCGCCCGAGAAGCTGCGCACGGCGTTGACCGGTCTGATCGCGATCGGGCGTCAGCAGCCGCACCTGTTCCGGCTGATGTTCACCCAGCCGAGCGGCGACCCGAGCGCTGTCGTCCGGGCCGCGGGGCGCAGCCAGGACGAGTTCCTCGCGATCGTCGCCGAGTTGGTGGGGGAGAAGGACGCCCGGCGTTACGGAGCGCTGCTCATGACCAGCGCGCACGGCGTCGCCGGCATGGAAGTGAGCGGTCACCTGACGCAGGAGAAGTGGGGTACGACCGCGGAGCAGATCGTCGAGATGCTGGTGGGGATGGTAGCTGCTCAGTCGGTGCCCTGAGCCCGGCAGATGGCCGATTCCGTCGTGGTCAGAGCTGGTACGTCACGTGGGTGACGCTCGACGTGGCACGTACGTTTGTCTGCGCCAGCTTTCGCGGTGGGACGCCGTCGAAGAGCCGCGTGCCGGCGCCCAGCGTCAGCGGTGCGATGTGGAGCCGCAGCTCGTCGATCAGGCCCGCGGCCAGATACTGATTGACGGTGGTCGCGCCGCCGCAGATCGCGACGGTGCCGTTGTCTGCGGCCGCGCGCGCCTGCGCGAGCGCCGATTCGATTCCGTCGGTGACGAAGTGGAACGTGGTGCCGCCGTCCATCGGCTCGGGGTCGCGCGCGTGGTTGGTGAGAACGAAGACCGGGGCGTGGTATGGCGGATCGTCTCCCCACCAGCCGTTCCACTGCCGATCCCACTCCCCGCGCACCGGGCCGAACATGTTGCGCCCCATGATGAACGCGTCGGCGGCGACGATCTGCTCGATCTCGGCGCGGTTCTCGTCGGCGGAATCGAACATCCAGGAGTGCAGCAGGCCGCCCGAGCCGTCGCCGCCGTCGTCGCCGAAGGGACGTTCCTCGGTCTGGTTCAGCCCGGCTGAGTAGCCGTCGGCCGAGATCGTGATGTCACACACCACCCGTCCGGTCATGCCGGTCCTCCTCACGCTCGGTAGGTGAGGATCATCCTGGCCCATCTAGACGGTGTAAGGCGTCGCCGAACGGGCGGTGGAGAGTGCGCTGCCCCACCACACGAGTTGGTCGAGCATGCGTCCGGCTGCTGTCGCACACCCTGCCGCGTCGATCGGTCGGCCGGTGGCGTCGAACTGTTGGCGGGCGCCGTGGAAGCTGACCGTGTCGCGCACGGTGACGGCATGGAGCTCGGCGAATACCTGGCGGAGGTGTTCGACGGCGCGGAGGCCTCCGGCGAGGCCGCCGTAGGAGACGAAGCCGACGGGCTTCGCGTGCCAGTGTGCGTTGTGCCAGTCGATCGCGTTCTTCAGCGGGGCGGGGTAGCTGTGGTTGTACTCGGGGGTGACGACGACGAACGCCTCGGCGGTGTTCAGCTTTTTGCCTACGTCGGCGAGGACGGCTGATTCCTGCCGCGTGAGCTCGCTGGACATCTGGGTCGGTAGCGGGGTGAGGGCCAGGTCGATGACGTCGATCGTCACGGCGGGGTGTTGTTTCGCTTGATCGACGAACCAGTCGGCGACCGTCGGGCCGAAGCGTCCGGCGCGGGTGCTGCCGACGATGACGGCGAGCGGCAGGGGCTGTGCGTTCATGGCGACTCCTCGGGTCGAACACTGTGGAGTCAGCGTGGAACTTCAACAGCGGTTGAGGTCAAGCGCCCAGCAGATGACGCCGGGCTCGTGGCCATCGGGCCGGGCACCGACGCCGCGCAGGAGGGCGATGGCCCGGACGTTGTCCGGTTCGGTCCACGCGACGAGGTCCGTGAAGCCGAGTCGTCGCGCGACCCGGATCAGGTGTCCGCCGATCGCGCGGCCGACGCCGGCGCCTTGCCAATCGTCGCGCAAGAGCAGTGAAACCTCTGCCGGACCGGCGGGTGCTGTCCGCAGCACGTTCGCGTAGCCGACGACCTCCGTGGGATCCGTGAGCACGAGCGTGCGCCCCTGCGCGGGATCGACCATCCGATCCCACTCGGCGACGGTCAGGCGGTTGCGGCCGGCGTGGTAGCGGCTGAGGAGTGTCTGGGCCGAGCAGCGGTTGTGCAGGTCGTTGACGGCTGTCAGGTCGTCGGCGGTTGCCTCGCGCGCCAGGAGCGCGGTCCCCGCTGAGGTGCGGATGCGCTCCGCCGCGATCGGCATCGGTGGGAGGCGTAACCGGAGGCCCGGGATGGCCATCATTCGCTCCTTCTTCTATACGGGTGCGTATAGAAGAAGGCTAGACCAGTTTGTACGCTGGCGTATAGAGAGGCCGCTAGTACGGCCGGTCGCCGGGGTAGGGGCCGTCGGGGTCGATGGTGCGCATGATGCGTCCGCCGATGTCGTGCAGTTGCCGTGGTTGCGCTTTCGTCAGCGGATCGAAGATCAGGCGACGGACCTCGGTGACGTGGCCGGGTGCGGTCGCGAGGACCTTTTCGAGCCCTTCGTCCGTGAGGGTGGCGAGCGTGTAGCGACCGTCGTCCGGGTCGGGGGAGCGGCGTACCCAGCCGCGTTTTTCCAGGCGGCCGATGGCCTGGGAGAGGCGGGGGAGCGAGCCCTGGGAAATGTCGGCGAGCAGGCTCATCCGCATTTGGCGGTCCGGTGCCTCGGAGAGCCCGGCCAGGAGGCTGTACTCGAACAGGTTCATTCCGGCGTCGCGCTGGAGTTGTGAGTCGAGCGCGCCTGGGAGGCGTACGAGCAGCGAGAACAGCGTCAGCCAGGTCTTGAGCTCGTCCGGACTGAGCCACGGGGGTTCGTCGTCGGTCACGGCGCAATTCTAGCAGTCACTTGCACGTTTAACTCATGCTGGTTAGCTTTGACTTCACTGTTTAAGTCATCTCTGCCAGTGGGGAATCATGGACATCGTTCTCTGGGTCGTTGCCGGGCTGGTCGCCGCGGCCTTTCTCTTCTCGGGTGCGTTCAAGCTCCTTTTGACGCACGAGAAGTACGTCGCCTCACAGAGCTGGGCTGCTGACGCGCCGCGGTGGGCGCCGAAGGCGATCGGCGTGCTGGAGGTGCTGGGCGCGATCGGCGTGATCCTGCCTGCCGTGGTCGACGTCGCGCCCGTTCTTGTTCCGATCGCCGCGACCGGGTTGGTGCTCGTCATGGTCGGGGCCGTGGTGATGCACGTACGGCGCCGCGAGTTCTCGGCGTCGGTTCCGAGCGTCGTGCTGCTGGTGCTGGCCGCGATGGTGGCGTGGGGCCGATTCGGGCCGTACGCGTTCTAATAGCAGCACGGCGATTCCTTTCGAGGAATTGTGGGACGCGCGCCGTCTCTGGAGAGTCGGACTGTCACTGTCGCTCAGTTCTCCGAAGAGGCCTCATGTCGTCTGCTCCGCAGTTACTCGCCGATCGCTACGCCGCCGTGTGGAACGAGCCGGACGCTGACCGGCGCCGCGCCGAGATAGCTGACCTGTTCGCCGCTGATGCCGTGCACCTACTGCAGCCGCCGCAGGACGTCCGGAAAGCTGCGGTCGACCTGGGGTTCAACCGACCTGTTCTCGAGGCGCGGGGCAGGGAATCGCTGGAATATCGCGTGCGTAGGGCTTACGAGGAGTTCGTTGCGCCCGGCGTTCACGAGTTCCGTTCACGGCAGGACGCGGAGCAACTCGCCGACGTCGTGACCTTCCATTGGGAGATGGTGGGTCGACGCGACGGCGAGGTGGTCGGTGTCGGGCGCGAGATTCTTGTCCTGGACAAGGAAGATCGGATCGCTCGCGACTATCAGTTCGTCGAATAGCACGGTCGGCAGCGGGCGGCCCGGCCGGAAGCTGGACCGCCCGTCACTGATGCAGCGCGTCAGTAGTTCCGGGGGACGAGCGCGGCGATAGTTCGCGCTAAGCCGGCGTCAAGGTCATGACGGCCGCGGCACCACCCCCGCGCAATCGCTGACTACCGGGGATCGGCAGTCGGCTGAGGAACGTCGGCGCGGTCGGTTAAGGTGACGCCAGCGTCGCGTGCCGGTGGCAGACCGTGCCAGGCATGGAGGCGCCGGACCGAAGGAGCACGACGTGATCTCGTCGTCCCCTTCGCCCGTCACCCGTGGGTGAGGGCGAGACGACCAGGCTGGTGGCCTGGAGCATTGAACTTCGAACCGTGCATGAGCGGCTGCGGGCTGCTCTGCGCGCCACGCGGGAAACGTCGAGTGCCGCCGACCTGCTGCTGTTCTGCCACGGCTTCTGCGCCGCGTTGACCGGACACCACGAGGGCGAGGACCGGGAGCTGTTCCCGGCGATCGCCGAGCAGCATCCCGAACTGCGCGACACCCTGCGCGCCCTGCAACAGGACCACTCGATGATCGGGCACCTGCTCGGCGGCCTCCAGGCTGCCGTCGACCGCTCGGCGTCCCCGGCCGAACTGACGAATCACCTCGAGGGCGTGGCCGCGATCATGGAGTCCCACTTCCGCTACGAAGAGCGGATGCTCCTAGCGGTCTTGGAGACGCTGCGACTCGAAGCCGATCCGCGCCAGGTTCTCGGGCCGCTGTAGCAGTCGTCTACGCCGGATGCGTTTTCGGCGCGCGAACCGGCGACGGTCCACTCAGACCTGTTCCGGTACTCCCGATCCGGAGGCGCGTCAGTGCGATGCCGGCGAGGAGCGCCACCAAGCCGCACACCCCGTGCCAGCCGAACTGGCCGTAGGCGCGGAGCCCCAGCGCCGAGCCGCCGGCACCGCCGAGATAGGCGCAGGTCATGTACGCCGTGTTCAGGCGCGCTCGGGCATCGGGGCGCAGCGCGTAGATCCGGACCTGGTTGGCCACCATCCCCGACTGCATCGAGACGTCGAGGAGGAGGGTTCCAGCGATCAGCGTCGCCGGTCCACCTGCGGTCTCGAGCCCGGCCGCGGCTGGATACAGCACGCCGGCGGCAAGGACGACCCCGAGGAGACAGACCAGATTGACCCGGTCCGGGCCATGTCGATCGGCCAGCCGACCGGCCACCGGCGTGACGAACATCGTGGCGATGTTGACCAACGCGAGTACACCGACGGCACGTTCGTCGAGCCGATATGCCGGCCCGGCGAGTAGTAGGCCGACGGTGGCCCAGACGGCAGAAAAGCCGGCGAACACGGTGGCCTGGTAGAGGCACGAGCGACGCAGATCGGATTCTGACCACAGGAGCCGCACTGGCGCTGCGAGCACAGCCAGGAAACGCTCTGTGGTCGGGGCCGGCGCCTTCGGAAGGGCACGGCCCACCGCGAACGCGACGACCAGGGTGGCGATTCCGGCGACCAAGTAGGGTGCCCGCCAGCCCCACACCTCGGCGAGTGCGCCACCCTCCAGCCGGGAAAGCAGCATGCCGCCGGTTGCGCCGCTGAGCAGCACGCCACCCACGGCGCCACGTCGGTCGGACGGCACGAGCCCGGCGGCCATTGATCCGATGATCGGCGCGACCACTGTGGTGGCGCCGATCTGCACGCCGACCAGGAGGAGAAAATCCGGACCGGGCGCGACGCCGGCCGCCAGCAGGCCTGCGGCGGTCAGTCCGAGCAGCGTGAGGATGAGGCGCCGGTAGGGGATCCGATCCCCGAGCGGAACGAGCAGAAACAAACCTACCGAGTATCCGACTTGGACAGCCGTCACGATCGAGGCGGCAGCCTCCGGACCGATGTCCAGGCCGGTGGCGATCGACGGAATGATCGCCTGCGGGAAATAGACGTTACCGACAGCTATTCCACTGGTTACCGAGAGCAAAATCAGCATGCGTGGGGTCACCACTTGAGTCGATCGCGCACGCGCGGCAACCGGAACGGATATAGCTATTTGCTAAATGATCCACTTCGATCTCGACGTCGACGATCTGGCGGACACTCGATTCGCCATCTCGCCGGTACAGGAAACTCTGTGCAGCCTCTGGGTTCTCCGCGACCCCGGCCGGTACGCACTGCACCTGCCATGGCGCAGGGCCGCACTTGCCGCCACCGACACCGACGACCTCACGACGCTGCTGGCGCTGGTCGGTGAGAGCCGCGCACTGCCGGACTTCCTCACGCCCAGGCCGGGATCCTTCGCGCCCACCATGGAAGAACAGATCGCGCAGGTCCGCCGCACGCCTCTCGATATCGTCCGGCGCGACATGCTGGCCACCCATGCGCCGGGACCCTTGCCGATCCCGGTGCGCGACGCCGACTCGCCGCACGACGCTGACGTTCGGCGATTGCGGGACGTGCTCTGCGATGTCGTCGTGCGGTACTGGGATCGGACGCTCCGACCTGACTGGCCCCGGATGCGCACCCTGCTCGAGGCCGACGTCGTCTACCGTGCGCGCCGGCTGGCGGTCGGCGGCGCAAGATCACTCTTCGCCGACATACACACGAATGTGA
The DNA here is from genome assembly GCF_043197895.1 of Cryptosporangium sp. NPDC048952. Lineage (NCBI taxonomy): Bacteria > Bacillati > Actinomycetota > Actinomycetes > Cryptosporangiales > Cryptosporangiaceae > Cryptosporangium > Cryptosporangium sp. NPDC048952. The sequence goes on from NZ_JBICTY010000009.1 coordinate 83,540, forward strand.
CGTGGGAAGACGGTGCGCTTCGAATCGATCGCATGATCGGACGACATCGAGTGGCGGCAGACGGACGGGGCCTCCTGCTGCTCCCCTCGATCTTCGCGTACAAGCCGATCCCGCCGATGAGTCCCGACGAGCCGCCGTGGCTGGCCTACCCCGCACGTGGCATCGCGACGTTGTGGACGACCACGCCACACGCGACGTCCGCCGCCCTGTCCGCACTGATCGGAGTGCCCAGAACTCGGTTGCTCCGCCTGCTCGAAGAACCGTTGCCGACGATCGACATCGCCCATCGCCTCCGGGTCACTCCGGGAGCGATCTCGCAACATCTCCGCGTCCTGCATGGCGCGGGGTTGGTGAACCGGGCGCGTAGTGGTCGGCTGGTCCTGTACCGGCGAAGTTCTCTGGGCGACGAGTTGATCGGGTCGGCCCGGGATCGCCCGAGCAGATGAGTGTTCGGCCCGCGCACAGCGAGGCCAACGGACCGTCAGGCGTCTGCGCCGGGTGAGGCGGACCGCTCGGTGACCGGACGACGGCGTAGGTTCGCCTGCAACAGGGCTAGGGGCTTGTAGTCCTGGTCCAGCGTCCCGATGTCGGTACCGGGTGGGACGATTTCGTCGATTCGATCGAGCAGTGCGTCGTCGAGAGTGACGTCGAGGCCTGCGAGCAGGTCGTCGATCTGTTCTTCGGATCGGGCGCCGAGCAGCGCGCTGGTCACACCGGGATGCGCGATCGTGAACGCCATGGCCAGATGGGTCATCGGCAGGCCGGCCGCATCGGCCAACGGGATCAGCCGCTCGACGGCGTCGATGCGGCGCTCGTCGTTGAGATGCTTGAAGAAGCGGGCGCGGCTCAGATCGTTCTGCCCACCTCTGCGAACGCGGCCGGTCAGTAGACCTTGGGCGAGCGGTCCCCACACCAGTGTGCCCAAGCCGTATCGCTGTGCGACCGGCAGCACTTCCCGCTCAACGCCACGGCTGAGCAGCGAATACGGTAGTTGCTCGGTGTGGTACCGCGCCATGCCGCGTCGCTCGGCGACCCACTGGGCCTCGACGATGTCGGATGCCGGCGTATTGGACGATCCGACGGCCCGGACCTTGCCACTGTGGATCAGGTCGGAGAGTGCGCAGAGCGTCTCCTCGACGTCGGTCGTGGGATCGAGGACGTGGAGTTGATAGAGGTCGATGTAGTCGGTTCGCAGACGGCGCAGCGAGTTCTCGACCGCCGCCATGATCCATCGGCGCGAAGCGCCCTGCTGATTGGGGTCGGTGCCGATCGGCCGGCCGAACTTGGTCGCGAGCACGACGTTCTCGCGCCGTCCCTTCAGTGCCTGCCCGACGACCTCCTCGGAGTCGCCGTACACGTCGGAGGTGTCGATGAGGTTGATGCCCGCGTCCAGGGCCTTGTGCACGATCCGGATCGAGTCGGCCGGATCGTTGTTGCCAACGGACGTGGCGAACATCAACGCGCCGAGTGCGTAGGGACTGACTCTGATACCGGTCCGTCCGAGGGTGCGGTACTGCACGGCGTTCTCCTGACGTATCTTAGGGCTAAACGGAAAGCTCTTCCGATTACCATACGGAAAGGCTTTCCGATTAAGCAAGCGAAGGGTGCAGGTGGTGACGGACAGCACTGCGCAGCGGCGGCGGCGTGCCGACGCCCGACGAAACCTCGTCTCACTGATCGAGGCCGCAAGGACCGTGTTCGCGACGTCAGGGGTGGATGCGCCGGCAAAGGAGATCACCGATCTGGCCGGCGTCGGGGTCGGCACCCTCTACCGGCATTTCCCGCAGCGCTCCGACCTCGTCCTGGCGGTGCTGGAGCACGAGATCGACGCTTGCGCGGACGCGGGGCCGGAACTGGCCGCGGCCAGCGGGCCGCGGGTGGCGCTGGAAGAATGGGTCAAGCGCTACACGGAACTGGTCGCGACGAAGATGGGCCTCGCCTCGGCTCTGCAATCAGCCGAAACCGCCCACCAGGCTCTGCGAGCCTACGTCTACGAGCGCCTGGTTCCGGTACTCGAATCGATGCTGGAGGCGGCCAGGGCCGTCGGCGAGATCCGCTCCGACGTCACTGCGCCAGACCTGATGCACGCCGTCGCCCTGCTCTGCCACCCGGTACCGGGCGAAGGACCCGACTACGGCCCGCGTCTGGTCGGAATCTTTCTCGCAGGGCTACGCCCGTGAGAGTGGTCCGGAGCCGCGAACGCGATCCGCGCCGGCTTGCGCCTCAGCGACGGGCGGTCGGCTGAGCCGGACCGCCCGTCGTCCATGCAGAAGCGTCGATGCGTAGCGCCGGGGATCCTCCACGGAGGTCTGGGCCGGGACGTTGGCGATGCCGGGTTGGCGGTCAGCCGCGGGGCGTCGCTGACGTGTTGCGACGCCGGTACAAGCACACGAGGCGGAAGACCAGCACTGTCATACCGGCGAGCGCCGAAGTGACGAGCAGCAGAGTGAAGCCCGGCTGTAGATAGACGGCCTGCCGCCATGAGATGTCCATGCCGCGGTAGAGGTAACTGGCGATCCGATGCAGGGATACGAGGAGCACGGACGGCAAGAGATACGGAATCAACCGGGCCGCCGTGGTGAGGGCGCGCCGGCGGTTCTCCGACCACTGCTGGCACCGTCGAACGGCCCGGCCCGCCAGGAGCGCCGTCACGAGCGTCAGGAGAAGCAAGACCACGTCGACGCCGATCAGTGCCGTCGGGGAATTCGCGGGCGAGGTCGGTCGCCCTTCGATCAGGTCCACGAGTTGGGCGCCCAGCGCCGATGCGTCGCCGTATTGGCTTCCGCTGTTCGCCAGGACGACGAGGCCGTAACCGCTGTCCGGCAGCAGGGCTTGGTACCCAGTGATGGTGATCAGCCCGCCGGTGTGGTGAATCAGTGGGGCGCCCGAAGAGGTCTCGTCGATCTCCCAGCCGAGACCGTAAGAGCCGACGGAGCGGCTGTGCATTTCGGTCAGGCTGCCGGACGACACGATCGGAGTTCCGTCGGGTCCTCGGCCGCGATCGTTCTGGGCGATCAGCCACGCGGCCATGTCCCGCGCGGTACTCAGCACGCCGCCTGATCCGTTGCCGAACGCGGGTGGTTCGGGCAGTGTGACCGCGAAACCGGCCAGCATCCGGTGCCCCCGGCCGCTGCGCGGTAACTCGTCCGCGGTGTCGCCGGTTCGGCTGTCACGCATGCCGAGGGGACCGAAGACATTCCTCCTCAGGTACTCGTCGAACGGTTGCCGACTGACCACCTCGACCAGGCGGGCGGCGACTTGATAGTTCGGGTTGTGGTACTCGAATCGGGTGCCGGGCTCGGTGGCCAGGCGAGCGGTGCGGAGCGACGAGACCGCCTCGCGCAGGGAATGCACTGCGGGCCCGCTGAACGGGTGGACCGTGGCGTCGGACAAGCCAGAGGTGTGGTTGAGCAGTTGCCGCGCGGTGATCGTCGCAGCGCGATCGTCGGCCATCGTGAACTCGGGGAGGTAGGTGTGAACGGGTGCGTCCAGCCGCACCCGACCGTCGTCCACGAGCTGTAGCACGGCCAGCGCGGTGATCGACTTGCTGAGCGACGCGATGGACATGAGGGTGTGGTCGGTGACGGGATCGCCGCCTGCGGTGGTGCCGTAACCGGCCGCGTGCACCACCTCGAGGCCGTGTGTGACGGCAACCGCGATCCCCGGAATACGGGTGGTTTCGCGGTAGGCGCGGACGGCTGTGTCGATCGACTCGGCATCGACGGCGAGCGGCCGGTCGGGAACGGGAGCCGCCGGCACTGCGAGCAAGAGAGCGGCAAGAGCGTGTAGCAGCACCGTCTGAGCTTCGGCGGCGGTCACGTCACTCCGCATCGGACCGTGGTCCGATCAACCGCGCGGGCCGGCGTCATTACCGTGAAGGCGTGATCACGGCGTTGTGGCGGTGGGGGTTGCTGGGCGTCGACGCCCTCGCCGCGGTCGCGGTCACGGCGGCAGCCGTGCTGATGAGACCGGTATCGGGTTGGTGGGTGTGGTGCCTGGCCGCGCTCGTCGGGCTTCCGCTGGCGGTCCGACGGCCGTGGCCGGTCGCAGTCCTGGTCGTCGTTTCCCTGGCCGGTGGCGCTTCGTTGCTCGTCGGGCTACGCGGCGAGGTGGTGGTCTACGCGGTGGCGATCGCGTTGTATCCAGTGGCGTTGAAGTCGGTTCGTCCGGCTGCGTGGGGCCTTGCTGGTGCTCTCGCTGCCGTACTGGTGCCGGGAACGGCGGATGCCCTCTCATCCGGGCTTCCACTGGTGTCTGCCCCCGGCGACATGGAAACGTTCACGACCGCTCCGGCGATCGTCACCGCATTCAGCCTGGTGGTTCTCGTCGGCGCCTGGGGATTGGGATCGGCCGTCCGCGTCCGGCATTCTTACCTCGACAGGTCGGCCGAACTGCGCACCGCACGGATGGTCGCGGAGGAACGCCTACGCATCGCCCGTGATGTTCATGATGTCGTCGGACATGCACTCAGCCTGATCACCATGAAGGCCGCGGTGGCCACGCATCTAGGGGCCGAGCAGGACACCGCCCTGCGAACGATCGAGCAGGTCGGCCGCAGCGCGCTGGACGATGTTCGGTCAGTGCTCACGGGGTTCCGCGAGCCGGGGACGCCGGACGACGAGGAGGGGCCGCCGACCCTGGCCGGCATCGATCGTCTGGTGGCGGAGGCCAGTGCGACGGGAATGTCGGTGACTTACGACCGAGACGACCTGCCCGACGTGCCGGCCGGGGTGCAGATGTCGACGTACCGCATCGTGCAGGAGGCGCTGACGAACGTACGTCGCCACGCGTCCGCCACTCATTGCCGGATCACGCTCACGGCGGATAGCCGGTCACTGCGGCTGGCGGTCGTCGACGACGGAACGACAGCGGCACGCTCGGGACCGCCGGGGATCGGATTGCTCGGCATGCGCGAACGGGTCGCACTGTACGGCGGAACCTTTGTCACCGGCCCGGAGCCCGGCGGCGGATTCGCCGTCCGTGCAGAGATTCCGCTGGTCCCATGATCGGTCGACCGACTCGCGTCGTGCTCGCGGACGACGAGGCCCGGTATCGCGACACCATCCGGGAACTCATCGACGCGACACCTGACCTCGCGGTTGTCGGTGAAGCCGGAACCGGCCGCGAGGCGATCGCCGTCGTTGGAACCTCTCGGCCGGACGTGGTCCTGATGGACGTACGGATGCCTGACGTCGACGGCATAGCCGCTACCGCACGTCTCACGGCCGGAGCAGTCCTGCCGCGGGTACTTGTGCTGACCACCTTCGACGTGGACGACAACGTCTTTCGCGCGTTACGCGCAGGAGCGAGCGGATTCCTGCTCAAAGATGTCCCGCCCCCGCAATTGCTCGACGCGATTCGGACGATTGCCGCTGGCGAATCGCTGCTCGCTCCCAGGGTGACTCGGCGGCTGATCGCTGCCTGGATGGACCGGACACCACCGCGCCGCGTGCTCGACGGTGTGACGCCGAGGGAGCGCGAAGTCCTCGCTCTGATCACCCGAGGGTTGTCGAATGCTGAGATCGAGGTGACGTTGCACGTGAGTCGGGGAACACTCAAGACCCACATCGGGAGCCTGCTCGCCAAGTTGGCAGCACGTGACCGAGCGCAGTTGGTGATTGCCGGCTACGAAGCGGGTCTCGACTCCTGAGCAACCGAACGGGCGGCCCGGGATCAAGGCAGCGTCAGTGCGCTGCGCCCGGGATTTCTACTCCGGTCCGGGCCGGCAACAGGCTGGTGGACGTCGACACCGTCGACCGTGGCCGAACAAATCAACCCGGCCAAGATTCACGGTTGCGGCGCCGACGTCAGGTTTTGCGGCGGCGACGGGCGTTGGCCACGGACTGGTCGAGGGCGCCGATCGCCTTCAGTAGATCGGCGCGCTCGCCATCGGTGAGCCCATTCGTCAGCGCCGTTTCGAGGGTGTCCCATAGCTCGACGAGCCGGGGGACCATAGCTCGCCCAGCGTCGGTCAGGGAGACCACCATGGCTCTCTTGTCGCGGTCCGCCGGGCGGCGGGTGACCAGGCCGGCATCTTCTATGCGGCGAATGCTGCGCGAGAGTGTGGAGTGGTCGAGGCCGATCGAGGTCTGCAGCTCGGTCTGAATCTGCTCGTCGCGGTCGAAGAGCTGCATGAGGATGAGTTCCTGGCCGGGGTACAGGCCGAGTTTCAGCAACAGCTCGCCGCCATAGCTGTGGAAGGTGCGAGAGAGCGAAAGCAGACCGAAGCTCAAGGGCGCGCGGTCGACCAAGGTCGGCTGGTTCATGAGCGGCCCGTTGCTGGCGTCGGTCACGGTCGTCCTCCCTCGGCTGCGCGAGTTCCATCGTATGTGAGCACCGACCCTTGCGTTATGTGGCTGACCAAGCAATTATGTGGCTAGACACAATTTGGCTAGCCACATATTTGCGGAGACAGCTAATGAAGGCAATCCAGACGGAAACCACCGGCAGTATCGACACGCTGCGACTCGTGGACCTGCCCGAACCACAAGTAGGCTCCGGCGAGGCGCTGATCCGGGTGGAGGCGGCCGCGGTCAACTTCATGGACCTCATGCGCGTCAGGGGCCTGCCGTTCGACGTCCCGACGCCGCTGCCATTCGTGCCCGGCGCGGAGGTTGCCGGCACCGTCGTCGCGCTCGGTCGGGATGTCGAGGGCCTGAAAGTTGGCGTCCGGGTGTTCGGGGCGTCCGGCCAGATTCTCGACGGCGGCTGGGCCGAGCTAACCACCGTCCGGGCCGCCGGGCTAACGCCGATTCCGGCGGGTATGGCAGCTGCACAGGCGGCCGGGCTGACGGTTGTCGGCGCGGCCGCCGCCATCGCCCTCATCGAGGCGGCCCGGATCGCCGCGGGCGAGATCGTGTTCGTCCCCGCTGCCGGCGGCGGTTTCGGCGGCTACGCTGTGCAGATCGCGAAGGCCCTCGGCGCCACCGTCATCGCCGGCGCCAGTACGCCGCAGAAGCGGCAAGTCGCCCTCGACCTAGGCGCCGACCACGCCGTCGACTACCGGGCGCCTGGCTGGACCGAGGAGATCGCCAAGCTCACCGGCGGGACCGGCGTCGACGTGGTGCTGGAGGGCTTGGGGCCGAAACACGTGGGCGAGTCGCTGTCAATCCTGGCAGCGTTCGGGCGGGTCATCATCTACGGAATGCTGCCCGGCTACGGGGAAGTCGTTGACGCGGACGCGCTAACTGCGCTGGTCAATGATCCGTCCGCGGGGAAATCCGTGGCCGGGTTCAATGTCACGCACTGGCTTACCCGGCGGCCCCATGCTGCCCACGGCGCGGTCGCCAGGCTGCTGGACTGGATCGCTGACGGCACGGTTACCGGGCCCCACAGCACAAGCCTGCCGCTGGCGGATGCCGCCCAGGCGCTGAGCCTGTTGGAACACGGCGAGAACGTGGGCAAAATCGTCCTCATTCCCTGACCCGCCACCCGGGACGGTCAACCGAGCTTCCCACGCTTTTTCGAGGGCGACCGCGATCACATCAGCCCGGAACTCTTTCGGGAACGGGCTGGGCATGGGACTGATCCTCGGGCAGGTATCACCGGTCGTCTGCCTGTATCGCCGACCATGCGGTGAATCCTCCGCCGGGCCGAAAGATCACCTTCCCACCGGCAGGTCCGGCAACCGTCCACGCTTCGTAACGGCCGTCCGGCTCGATGGCGAGGGAAGAACCGCCTTTCAAGGTGAGGGTCAGGAGGCCTAGCGGACTCACCTCGGCCGCTTCGATCGTGGGACCGACGAGAGCCGGCAGAGGAACGTGATGACGCCCGGTGATCCGCCTCGGGGTCGACCATCATGTCCGCGCTCGGCGTGCGCAGTTGGAAGCGGGTTTCGATGCGTACCTCCCACCTCTCGGAGAAGGCGAGAGTCGCGGAGTGGTCCCACTCGAACGTGTCAAGCGTGCTTCCGGTCAGCCTGAGGTTCACGGTCTCATTCTCAGCGACCGGGCACCACAGAAGCCGATTGGGCGGCCCGGCTCGAAAGCTGGACCGCCCGTCGCCGTGCAAGTACTACCGCGTCAGCGCGCTGCGCCCGGGGCCTCGATCGAGGTCTGCGCCGGCATCGCCCCCACACCGATGGGGCACGAAAGCCCGTTCGGGCCGTGGTTGGCAGTACCCGTACGGGTTCTTCGCGTCGGACAGGTACTGCTGGTGCTAGCACTCGCGACCATGTGCATATTCGGGGCTGCTCGGGCGAAGAACTCCCGCAGGCGATCAGCGCGCGAGTTGGTGCAGCCAGTCGCGCATCAGCGCAGTCTCGGTAGCGCGGAGGGGCAGGTCTTCGCCGCCCACCGCGCCGAGCGAAGCGTCGAGCGCGACCGCGAGCGACGCGAGGCCAGGGTCCTTACCGGGGAGTGCGTCGATGATGACCGAAGCGACGACCGACTCGCGCATTTTCACGGAGAGCTCCAAGTCGCGCTCCTCGGCGGGTGCGGCGATCAGTGCGAGTGTGATGCCAGTGCCGGCGGCAACCGAAAGGCTGGCGGCGGTAGCGGAGGGCACTCGCAGTCGGCCTGTGGCGGCGACCCGATCGAAGAAGCCCACCAGCTGGTGGTGCGCCTTGTCTGCGGCAGGCGGCCGCTGACCGGGTCGGCCCGTGCCGAACATCAGCACGTACAGCGCGGGATGCCGTAGCCCGAAGTCGACGTGCATGTCCCACCCCCGCCGCACATCGTCGACCGGGTCGTCGGTTGGCGTCAGCTCTCGCTTCTCTGCCAGGTAGAGATCAAAAGCGTGGACAGCGACGGCATTGAGGAGCCCGTCCATATCGCCGAACAGTCCGTAGAGCGAGGCTGCGCGAACGCCCGCCGCAGCGGCAACCGACCGGGTCGAGACCGCCTGAACGCCCTCCCGCTCTAGGAGCTCGGCGGCAATCGCGACGATCCGCCGACGCGTACGAGCCCTGTCGTCATTCATGGTGGCAATGCTACGCAGCACGGTGTATCACTGAGACGTAGCACTGCCACGATTGATGGCGTTGCACTGATACGCAGAGGACTGCGAAATGAATCGAGTCGGATACGGCGCCATGCAGCTCGCGGGCCCGAACGTGTGGGGCCTGCCGGCCGACCCCGAGTCGGCGCGGCAGGTGCTGCGGCTTGCCGTGGAGCTGGGCGTCACATTCCTCGACACCGCGAACGCGTACGGTCCGCGCACTGTGAATCAGCTGATCGGTGAGGCGCTGAGCCCGATCCCGGACGATGTGATCGTCGGCAACAAGGTCGGCGCCGGCCGCGGATCCGGTAGGTCGTGGATCCTCACCCACCACCCGGACACGATTCGACTGCAGGTGCACGAGGCCTTGCAGGACATGCGCGTGGAAGCGAGTGCCTTGACTTACCTCCGGCTCGAAGGCGACACGCCTGGAGCCGGCAGCGAGGTGCCACTCGAGGAGTCGCTCGGTGCGCTCGTCGACCTGCGCGACCAGGGCCTGATTCGTCGCATCGGGCTCTCCGGCGCATCACCGGAGATGCTGGCCAGGGCGCAGAAGATGACGCCGATCGCGGCCGTGCAGAACCGCTTCAACCTGCTCGATCGCAGCGGCGTTCAGGTCCTCGCCGACTGCGAGGGCCAGGACATCTGGTTCGTGCCGTATTTCCCGCTGGCCGCCGGGCGGCTCACCGCCTACGCCGCACTCACCGCCCCGGCGGAGCGCCTTGGTGCGACACCGGCCCAGGTCGCGCTCGCCTGGCTGCTGCGTCGTTCACCGGCCATGCTCGTCATTCCCGGTACGTCCAACCCCGATCACCTGCGCGCGAACGTCGCCGCGACGTCCGTTGCCGAGTTGCTGACCGACGACGAGGTTGCCCGGTTGTCCGGCCTCGTCGACGAGTCGACCGCAGCGCTGCACCAACCTCACCAGTCGACGATCGATGCGCATACGGCCGCGGCCGAGGGCCACCGCTGAATTCTCTGGGTGGTGCGCGCCCGGTGACTGAGTATGGGCGGCCCGATGTGAGCCGGACCGCCCATCATCAAACCTAAGAGCGCCAGTGCGCTGCGCCCGGGACTTCTACCACGGTCTCGGCCGGCATGGCGCCCACACCGATCGGGCACGCGAGCCCCTGTGCGTCCGCGGCGGAGCATTGATACCGCAGAACTCGGATTGGCTGGCAGGCGGCATGCACCTAGCTCCTCGCGTGATTGATGCGGAAGCGCAAGCGCAGCGCTGCAAGTGGTCGGGGTGTTCACAGACCGGCGTTCGGTGCCTGGGCACGTGATGACCGGCGCTAACACTCCACGAAGGGCCGACGAACCGGACTCGCTGAAGCGGGACGATGAGGAGCTCGCGAACGAGCGAGCGTTGCCCCGGCACCTCGCTCGGCTGGTGGGTTCACTGCGTGGCCCCGCGGATCTCGCGCAGAACCACGACAAGTATCTGGCGTATCCACAGGAACAGCAGGCCGGCGGCGCGGCCTCGGCGTGATCCTCTGCGATACCGGGCCGCTCGTCGCGGCCTTCAACGAGGCAAACGACAACCACGAGCGCTGCTCTCGGTTTCTCGTCGAGAACTGGACTCGGTTAGTTGTCCGTCCCTCGCGGTGAGAGATCTCGCCCTACGACTACAGACGAATGTCGGAGCTTTTGAGCACCTACGCGTCTCTTCGCTTACAGGCGGTGGACGCCTGCGTCGTCGCGCTCGCCGAGCGGTTGGACCTCAGGGAAGTGGCGGCGCTCGATCGCCGAGACTTCAGCGTCGTGGCACCGCGCCACCTACCGAAGGGGCAGCGGCTCAGGCTGCTTCCAGATTGAACACGGGCGGCCCGGCAGGTTGCCGGACCGCCCGTCGGCGTGCCTAGTGCGTCAGTGCGCTGCGCCCGGGACCTCGACGGTCGTTCTGGGCCGGGACGTTGCCGGGCAGCTGAGCCCGTTGGGGCCGTGGTTGCAGTAGCCGTTGGGGTTCTTGGACGGCGAGAGGTACTGCTGGTGGTTGTTGCCCGGTTCGCTTCAACCGGGGTTGCGGCGCTGTCAGCTCAGCGGATGGCGTCAGTCGTCACGGCAGAAGCGCTAGCGCGTTCACGTGTGCAGGGCGGACGACGGTGAAGTGGCGTTTGTCTAGCGTTGCGACCTCTGCGAGTCCGAAGCGCTCCGTCAACGCGATGACGGATGCGTCGGTGGTACCGAGCGGAAGGTCGCCGTACTGCACGACCAGCTCAGCCATTCGCCGGTAGTCGGTTGAGGTGAGGTCGACGATCTCGAAATCGCCTTCTGCCATCGACCTGAGGAAGATCGCCTCGGTTCGTGGTCCGGACTCCCGTGCAAGGAGGTATCCGACCTCCGCGACGACTGTCCCGGGCACGAGCAGCCGACGACCCGCCAGGTGCATGCCGGTGAAGAGCTCAGTGCAGGCGTGGTGGTCGGGATCGTCAGACAGGGCGGCAGCCACGAGCGGGCCGGTGTCGCAGATGATCACGACCGTCCGAAGCCCTCCGCAAGGATTTCGTCAGCTCGGCGGGCGACGCCCGGCCGGCGCGATGTTCCCGCACCGAAGAAGGCAGGCGGCCAGGGGCGGGCGCTGACAGGCCGCAGATGACGACGTAGTTCGTCGAGAGCAGCACCGACTTCCTCGTCGGGTAGCTCTTCGACGAGGCGGCGAAGCTCATCTCGTTCGGCGCTCATGCGAACCAGGTTAGGCGCGGAGCGCCGGGCGACGCCAGCCGCCGAAACAGCCTGTGGACAACGAACGGGCGGCCCGTATCCGAACCGCCCGCCGCTGGGGGAAGTGCTAAACCGTCAGTGTGCTGTGCCCGGGACCTCTACCGAGGTCTGAGCCGGTACGTTGCCGACGCCGATCGGGCACGACAGCCCGTTCGGGCCGTGGTTGCAGTACCCGTTGGGGTTCTTGGACGGCGACAGATACTGCTGGTGGCAGTCGTCCTGTTCGTTACTCCGGCGGGGCCTACACGCTGAGGACGGTCCGTAGGGCGGCATCGACTGCTGTCATCTCGGTGTGCGAGAGGTGGCCGACGATGCGGCCCAGACGCTCTGCTTGGACGGCGGCCGTCTGTTCGGCGAGCACGTAGGTTGTCTTGCCCTCGATTTCGATCTCTGGTCGAAAGCTGGTCGGGCGAGCGCTGGTCGAGGTGGGTGCGACCAAGAGCGTGGAGAGCGGCAGCAGATCGTTCTGCACTACTACCGCGAACCTGTTGCCGCGCTGGTCGTGGCCGCGGGCGTCTCGGGGGGCTTTCAGTTCGTGGACGTCACCACGCACGGAGCGACTCCATGTCGGCGAGCACGGACCGGGCCTCGGCCAGGTCGTCTTCGTCTGCGGCGACTGCTTCGGCCTCGGCTCGGAGTCGTTCGGCCTGGCGAGTCTGCCAGGCGGCGAGGATGGCTTCTCTGATGACCTGCGAGCGGTCCCGGTCCCCGGACGTCAGATCCGCGAGAGCGGCATTGACGTCGTCGTCTGCGCGAAACGTAATCGTGGACATGAGACGAATTGTATTACGAACTGTCTTGCGTCGCCATCGCGGCTCCACGTGCCCTCACCGACTGCGTGCCTGCGTCGATAGCGTTCAATCAACGGAGTTCGCAGACCTTAATATGCGAATTTGCGCAGGTCGAAGGTGCGTAGCGCAGCTTCGCTGAGCCGGATGAAGGTAAGTGACCGGCTATGGAGCTCGGCGTGGGTGCGGATGTCGCTGAAGGTCTTCAGTGTGACGTCGTAGAGGGCGGTGGTGTCGCCGAGGTCGATGAGAATGTCGGCGCGGGGTGCGGCTTCGGCCGCGTTCAGGGCTGCGGCGAGCAGGGGGCGTGACCACTGGTCCACGTCTCCGGAGAAGTCCAGGCGTAGTTGGTGGCGGCTGGGCTGGTAGATCCGTAGATACGGTGTGCGTCGTGCGGGTGGCTGGGGCGAGAGGCGCCTGACACGCTCGGCCGGGGATGCGGGTGGTTCGGTCATCCGGGTTGTACCCGTTCGAGAAGCCGCTGATGGTTGGCGGTGATCAGGTAGCCGACGTCGGTCAGCGTTGTCCTGGTGCCGGGGATCTGTAGGTCGAGGATGATGCAGTGTTCGAGGTCGGCGGTGAGTTGTCCGGTGGTTTTGGGGTCGTCGGCGTGGACCAGCCGCAGGGTTGCCGTGTCGCCCTCGACCTCCACCGGCCCGGCCAGACGCCAGTCGTGCTGGGGTCGTCCCCAGATCGGGGCGTGCCAGGGGCGGAGAAACGCGGCGGGGTTGTCGGGCAGGCCGAGCGGGATCGAGGGGCCGCGCTGCCAGCGGCCACGCCCGATCCGGATCTCGCTGGCCTTGGGGCCGTTGATCATGAGGTAGTCGTCGTCCTGTTCGACGAGCCACAGCCCGGCCTGGGTCCATACGATCTGGCCGGTCGACCGTCCGGTCCGGTCGTCCTGGCGCAGATAGGTGGCGGACAGTTGGGTCTCGCGCTGCCCCATCAGGTAGCCGGCGACCTCGATCGGCTCCACGTCAGCGGACGCGCTGCAGGTGCGCGAGGTCGGAGGGGGCGACGTCGTAGCGAATATTGGTGAAGGTGGTGCGGCCGTGTATGTCCAGGAAGTCGAGGATGTGGCAGCGGATACTCCCAGATATACGCGTATCGGGGCATCAGCATGACGCCCGCATTTCGCGGACCGTAGAGCCGTCCGCGGTGCTCGCTGCGGTCGATGACCTTCCGTCCGGAGCGGACCTCGGTCCCGCCCGGGCCACTCATGTGCTGGAATCCGTCGCTGTGGCGGTCGAGCCAGACTTCACCGGCATCCAAGAGGACGAAGCGGCCGGCGCGCGAGGAGCCATCGATGTCCTCGTCGGTGTACTCGGCCGTGACAACGCGAGGCTCGGCGCCAAGCATGAGCCCAGCGACCTCCATCAGGTCCATGCCTGTCTTATCGACCGGGCGGTGGACGAATGAAGCGGGCGGCCCGACTATGCCGGACCGCCCGTCGCCATGTGGCGTTCTAAAACGTCAGTGCGCTGCGCCCGGGACCTCTACCGAGGTCTGAGCCGGCACGTTCCCGATCCCGATCGGGCACGAAAGCCCGTTCGGGCCGTGGTTGCAGTAGCCGTTGGGGTTCTTGGACGGCGAGAGATACTGCTGGTGGTAGTCCTCGGCGTAGTAGTACTCGCCGAGCGGCTGGATCTGCGTGGTGATCGCGCCGAGACCGGCGTTCGTCACCACCGGCTGGAACGCCTCGAGGCTCGCCTTGGCGGTGGCGGCCTGCGCGTCGGACGTGGTGTAGATGACCGAGCGGTACTGGGTACCGCGGTCGTTGCCCTGCCGGTTGAGCGTCGTCGGGTCGTGGTTCTCCCAGAACGCCTTGAGCAGCGTCTCGTACGAGACCTTGGCGGGGTCGTACACGACCATCGCGACCTCGGCATGCCCGGTCAGACCGGAGCAGACCTCCTCGTACGTGGCATTGGGCGTGTACCCGCCCGCATAGCCGACGGACGTGGAGTAGACGCCGGGAATCCGCCAGAAGATGCGCTCAGCACCCCAGAAACAGCCCATTCCGAAGACGGCGGTCTCGTAGCCCTCCGGCCAGGGGCCGGTCAGCGGGGTGTCGAGGACGGTGTGGCGGGCGGCGACCGGCAGCGGCTGCGCCCGGCCGGGGAGTGCGTTCTCCTCGGTGATCAGCTCGGACTTGCTGCGGCCGAACAGCATGGTTTCGCCTCCTGCGATTCAGCGGGGCCGGGCGGCCCGGCCCACGTCCAGCTCAACACAGCCTGCGGTCCGGGTGTTCCACGACTCAGGTCACACCCCGCAACGGTAGATCCTCCGCCACTTCGCCGCCCAGCGCGAGATAGGCGGCGGTCAGGCGGTCGACCGCGAGGTCCTGCGCGAACGGCTCCAGCGTGTACGGAAGTCGGACGTAACGCTCGAAGGCACCGTCGAGCCCGAACCGCGGCCCCGCGGCGAGGGCCACGCCGTGCCGCTCCGCCGAGATCGCCAGCGCCGAGGAGATCGGCGCGCCGAGGTCGACCCAGTACGCCAGGCCGCCGGCTGGTGCGTTCAGCGTCCAGGACGGGAGTTGCGCAGCCAGCCGCGACCGCAGCCGCGACCTGGCGTCGCGGAGCCAGTCGCGCCGATCGGCAGTGACCTCTGCCGTCCGGGGCACCAACTCCGCCGCCATCAACTGCTCCAGGATCGGACTCGCCAGATCCATCGACGCCCTGGCCGCGCCGACCCGCCGCACCAGCGCCGGCGTGGCACGCATCCAGCCGACGCGCAGCCCGCCCCAGAACGCCTTGCTGGTCGACCCGGTCGTCACGACCGCATCGAGGCCCACGGGCGTCACCGGTGATCCGTCCAGCCAGAGCTCGGCGACTGTCTCGTCGATCACCAGCGTGGTGCCGGACCGCGACGCGAGCTCCACGACGGCGGCCCGGTCGGCGGCGGACATGTAGAACCCCGTCGGGTTCTGGAAGTCCGGCACCAGGTAGACGACGCGGGGCGCGGCGTGCCGGATCGTCGCGGCCAGCATCTCGAGGTCCCAGCCGTCCGGTCCGAACGGCACCGGCACCGGGCGGCACCCGGCCCACCGCACGGCTTCCAGCGCGTTCGGGTACGTCGGGTGCTCGACGACGATGCGGTCGCCGGGTGTCGTCAGCGCGCGCAGCGCCAGTGCGAACGCGTGGTGCGCTCCGCCGGTCACGAGGATCTGGTCCGGGGTGGTGGGCACCCCTCGGGCGGTGTAGCGATCGGCGACGGCGCCCCGGAGTTCGGCCAGCCCCAGCGGGTCGTAGCCGTGTGTCGGCAGGAAGCGGGCCAGTTGGGTGACAGCGGCTTCCGCCGCCGCGTGCAGCCACTCGGCGGGAGCGGGCGCGGCGGCGTGCGCCAGGTCGAGCAGGTCTTCGCCGAGCGTCGCGACCGGCCCGGCCGCGGACACGCCGGAGGGCGGCAGGTGGGTCCACGTTCCCGACCCGCGGCGGCTGAGCAGGAAGCCGTCCTCGCGGAGCCGCTCGTACGCGGCCGCGACAGTGGTCCGCGACACCCCGAGCGCGTCGGCCAGTTCCCGCTCCGCGGGAACCCGGGTGTGCAGCGGCACCCGACCGTCGAGAATGAGAAGGCGCAGACGACTGGCGAGCCCGGCATAGGCGGTCGGGAGCGGCCCGGTGCGCCAGTCGCCCAGCAGGCGGACGAGATGCGGGCCGTTGACCCGCCGGTCGGTCGTCACCAGTCCACTATCCCGAAATTGGCTATTGGATAGAAGGCCAATTGGAGTAACCGTATACCCGTGAACAGCCTCCTCCCGCCCGATCACCGGGTCCGCCGGCTCGTCCAGCTCTACGTCGGGCTCGCGCTCTACGGCTTTTCGATGGGTCTGATGATCCGCGCGAACCTGGGCCTGGACCCCTGGGACGCCTTCCACCAGGGCATCGCGACCCACGTCCCGTGGTCGTTCGGGGTGGTGACGATCGTCGTCGGTGCGGCGGTGCTGCTGCTCTGGATCCCGCTGCGGCAACGTCCCGGGTTGGGCACGCTCAGCAACGTCGTGGTGGTCGGTGTCGCTGTCGACGCGGCGCTCTGGGCGCTTCCGACGATGACGTGGCTGCCCGGTAGGTGGACGTTCCTGATCGCGGGCATCGTCCTCAACGGCATCGCCGGTGGCTGCTACATCGGCGCCGGGCTCGGGCCCGGGCCGCGGGACGGCCTGATGACGGGTCTCGTCGCGAAGACCGGGGGATCGGTCCGCGTGATCCGCACCGGCATCGAGTTGGGCGTGCTCGCCATCGGTTGGCTCCTCGGCGGCACGGTGGGCATCGGCACGATCCTGTACGCGATCAGCATCGGCCCGGTCGTCCACGTCACACTTCCGCTGCTCACGGTTCCCAGCGGTACGACGTCGACAACACAGGGATCAGCCGACGACGGCGGACTCGCTGCAGCGGCTTAGGCTCAGTTCATGACCCACGCCTTCGAGACGCTCGCCATTCACGCCGGTCAGGACCCCGATCCGACCACCGGTGCGGTCGTGCCGCCGCTCCACCTGTCCTCGACGTTCAAGCAGGACGGCGTGGGTGGCCTGCGCGGCGGCTTCGAGTACGCCCGCAGCGGCAACCCGACGCGTCAGGCGCTCGAGGAGTGCCTGGCCGCGCTGGAGGGCGGGCTCAAGGGGTTCGCGTTCGCCTCCGGGCTCGCCGCCGAGGATACGCTGCTGCGCAGCGTCGCCCGGCCGGGCACGCACGTGCTCATGCCCGGCGACGCGTACGGCGGTAGCTACCGGCTCATCGCCGGGGTGCTGTCGAACTGGGGCATCAGCCACACCAGCGTCGACCTTTCGGATCTGGACGCCGTGCGCGCCGCGATCCGGCCGGAGACCAAGGTCGTCTGGTGCGAGACGCCGACGAACCCGCTGCTGGGCATCGCGGACATCGCCGCACTGGCCGGTATCGCGCACGACGCGGGCGCGCTGCTCGTCGTCGACAACACGTTCGCGTCGCCGTACCTGCAGCAGCCGCTCGGCCTGGGCGCGGACGCGGTCGTGCACTCGACGACCAAGTACATGGGCGGTCACTCGGACGTCGTCGGCGGCGCTGTCGTCGTGAAGGACGCCGAGCTGGCGGAGAAGATCGGCTACCACCAGAACGCTGTCGGAGCGATCGCCGGCCCGTTCGACTCGTGGCTGACGCTGCGGGGCATCAAGACGCTCGGCGTGCGCATGGACCGGCACTCCGACAACGCGGAGCGGGTCGTCGAGGCGCTGCTCAGCAACAAAGCGGTCAAGTCGGTGCTCTACCCCGGGCTCCCGGAGCACCCCGGCCACGAAACGGCCGCCAAGCAGATGCGGCGGTTCGGTGGCATGGTCGGCATCCGCCTGCACGGTGGGCTCGAGACCGCGCTGGACGTCGTCGCGAAGACGCAGATCTTCACGCTCGCCGAGTCGCTCGGTGGCGTCGAGTCGCTGATCGAGCACCCGGGCCAGATGACCCACCAGAGTGTGGCCGGCTCGCCGCTCGAGGTGCCGGACGACCTGGTCCGTCTATCGGTCGGGATCGAGAACGTCGACGACCTGATCGGGGACCTGCTGCAGGCGCTGGCGTGATCGGCGCGACGGCTACGGAGATCGCGGCCGCGGTGCGCGAGGGGCGTACGACGGCGCGGGAAGTCGTCGCTGCGCACCTCGCGCACATCGAGCGGGTCGACCCGCTCTACGGAGCGTTCCGCCGGGTCCGAGCGAGCGAGGCGCTAGCGGAGGCCGACGCCGTCGACCAGCGTGCCGACAAAGGGCCGCTGGCCGGCGTGCCGGTCGCGATCAAGGACCACGTCGAGGTCACCGGCGAGGTTCGGGCTGACGGATCCCTCGCCACCTCACACACCCCGGCAAAAACGGACCACCCCCTCGTCCACCGCTGGCGCGAAGCCGGCGCCGTGGTCATCGGCCTCACCCGAGTCCCCGAACTCTGCATCTGGCCATTCAGCGACGACCCCAACGGCATCGCCCGCAGCCCTTGGGACCCGCGCTACAGCGCCGGCGGCTCCTCCGGCGGCGCGGGCGCGGCGGTCGCAGCCGGCATGGTGCCGCTCGCCCACGGCAGCGACGGAATGGGCTCGATTCGCATCCCGGCCGCGTGCTGCGGCGTTCTCGGCCTCAAGCCCGGGAGTGGAGTCACCCCGCACGCCGACGGCGAAGGCTGGCTGGGCCTGTCCGAGCACGGCGTTCTGGCCACGACCGTCGAGGACGTGGCGCTGGGGCTCGGCGTGATGGCGGGCCGAACGTTCACCCCGCAGCGCACGAAGCTGCGGATCGCGATCTCGTCCCGCTCCCCGGTGGTGTTCGCCCAGCCGGATGCCGAGACCCGCAACGGCCTGCACCGCGTCGGCCGCGCGTTCGCGCTGGCCGGGCACTCCACGTTTGCGCGCAATCCCAAGATTCCCGCGTCGCTGCAGACGCTCGCCGGTGCGTTCTGGACCGGCGCGGTCGCCGCCGAACTCCCCGCGAACCTCGACGAGGCGGCGCTCCAGCCGCGGACCCGCACCCACATCGCGCTCGGCCGCGCGGCACTGCGGTCCGGTCTGGTGAACGAACGTCAGCGCGACCGGTGGCGCCGAACTGCAACAGCATTCTTCGACGACGTCGACCTGCTGGTGATGCCGGTGCTGACCAGGGCACCGGCGCGTGCCGAGGCGTGGTCGGCGCAATCGTGGCGGGCGAACGCGCAGGTGTCGACGCGTCTGGCGCCGTATCCGGGCATGTGGAATCTCGCCGGCTTCCCGGCGCTCGCCGTGCCCGCCGGGGTGCGCAGCGACGGCGCACCGGCGTCGGTTCAGCTGGTCGGGCCGCCCGGGAGCGAGGGTCTCCTGCTGGGCGCCGCCGCCGAACTGTCGTGGCAGCGGCACCCCGAGGGCGCTGTTACCGGAACGGCCGAACGACCATGAAGATCACGATGATGATCAGCAGCAGAGCGACGATGCCGCTGGATGCCGCGACCCGCCCGTAAGCGGCGTCGACCTTCCTGCGGGTCTCGACGTCGATCGTCGCGGTATCCGTACCGGCGGGCTCGGTGGTTTCGACCGTCGTGTCCGAAACCGTCACCGGCGTCGCCGGCACGGGCGTCGATACGTCGAGCAGCCGGGCGGCGCCGGTGAGCCCCGGCGCCACCACGCCGATGCCCAGCAGCAGCGCGATCACGTACAAAGTCATCGAGATCGTGACCCAGGCATCGCCGAACGACCACCGTCCGTTGCCGACAGCGATCAGCACGAAGCCCAGCGCGGCGACCACCAGCGACAACAGGGTGTAGAGGGTGGTGGTGCGGGCGGCCTCGTGGACGCCTCGCGCATCGTGCCGGCGGATGGCCCGCATGCCCATCATCGGGGAAATCGCCATCGGTCCGATGAGGAACACGGCGGCGAGGACGTGCAGCGTCAACACGAACTTCGTCATGCGACTGTTCTACCCCCGTGTGCGGGACACAATGCGCTCGGCGCCAGTACTGTGAACGCCGCTCACGAAGGAGGGTCATGCTTCCTGCGCCCCCGCCGCCGGAACTGACGACTCGCAGCCGTAGCTGGGAGCGTCGTCGGAAACGGCGGAAGCGTCGGTTCGTGTTCCTCGGGGTGGTCGCCGTCGTGATGTCGGCGGTCGTCTGCACGGTCACCGCGTTGTTCGTCTACCGCACCGGTGCACAGGGTCCGGAGACGCCGAAAGCGGCAGCTGACCAGTTGCTGCGCAGCATGTCGCAGAACAGCATCAACGAGTTCGAGCAGGCGCTCTGCGAGGCGAAGCGCAGCCAGGCGGGGGCGACGCTGCGGGAGTTCAACAGCGGCCTGGTCGACGTCGGCCAAGAGCTCCAGACCATCAACTGGCGCATCACGAAGGAAACCCGACGCAGCTCGACCGAGGTCGAACTGGACGTCGGGGTCACCTTCGTCGTGGCCGACAAGCGCTCGCGGGCGACGTCGAACCTCCCCTGGCCGATGCGCCTTCAGGTCCTGGAGAACAACGGCTGGTACATCTGCAACATCGAGGTACTGACTCTCTAGCGGCGGCGGCCGGAGGCGATGGCGGTTCGGCGCTTCAAGAAGTCGCTCACCACGTATTCGCCCAGGTTGTCGGCGTCGGACGTGAAGATCCGGCCGCCGTTGCGCCGGGCCACCTCGGTCATGAAGTCGACCAGCCGCGGATCCTCACCGAGCATGAACACGTTGATCGCGACCCCGGCCCGCGTGGCCCGGTCGACCTCGGCCAACGTCAGCGCGAGCGTCTCCGGCATCGGCGGCCACATGAACACCGCCTCGCCGTCCCGCTCGAGGTGCGCGGTCGGCTCACCGTCGGTGACGACCAGCAGGATCGGCTCGGCGTCCGAGTGCCGGGTCAGGTGCCGCCGTGCCAGCATCAGCGCGTGCTGCAGGTTCGTGCCCTGCACCGGGTCGAAGTCCAGCCCGGCCAGCTCCGCCGCACGCAACGGCCGCGCGTACTGGCTGAACCCGATCAGCTCGATCGAGTCCTGCGGATAACGCGTCGTCACCAGGTGGTGCAGCGCCAGCGCCGTCGACTTCGCCGCACCCCACGTGCCGTTGAGCTCCATCGAGTACGACAGGTCGACCAGCAGCGCCACCGCAGCCCGCGACCGCCGCTCGGTCTCCACGACCTCGAAGTCGTCCACGGTAAGGCGAACGCCGTTGGTGGAAGGCCCGGTACGCAGAACGGCGTTGCGCACCGTGCGCACCACGTCCAGCGGCTGGGTGTCGCCGAACTGCCAGTTCCGGCTACTACCGGTCAGTTCCCCGGCCGCACCGGCGTCGGGAATGTCGTGGTCGCCCCGCGGACCGTCGTGCAGCTGCGCGAACACCCGCTTCAGCGCCGTCGCGCCCAGCCGTCGCAGCGCCTTCGGCGCCAGCTCCAACTGACCGTTCCGGTTCTGCAGCCATCCCTGCCGAGACAGCTCCTTCTCGATCCGCCGGAGGTTGTTGAGGTCGTCGACGGCTTCCCGTCCCAGCGCCCTCTGCACCAGCTCTTCGTCGACGTCGTCCAAGCCGGCACCGGCGTACTGCTGACCGAGTTGCCGGTCGAGCGACTCGACGTCGGACAGTTCGGCGACCGCGCTGGTGGCGTCGCCCATGCCCATGCCTTCCTGGCCCTGCATCCGGGGGTCGCCGCCCCAGCGCAGGTCGGGCCGGGCCGCGCGGAGCTGCTGGTTGAGCCGCTCCATCTCCGCGGAGAGCCCGATGTCGCCGCCGAGCATCTGATCCATCAGGTCGCCCAGCTCGGCGCGCTGCTCGGCGGTGAGGCCGTCCATCATCCGCTGGCTCGCCGCGGCACGCCGGGCCAGCTGGTCGATCAGCTCGTCGATGGTGTTCGGCCGTTCCGGGAAGAACTCGCCGTGCTTGTCGAGGAACTGGTCGAGGTCCTGCTGCCCGGCCTCGCCGCGCGCGTGCTTCGACAGCAGGTCGTTCAGGTCCGCCATCATGTCGCGGACCCGCGCCATGTCCTCGGGTGAGGCGTTCTGCAGCGCGTTCTTCATGCCGGCGAACTGGGAGTCCAGCACCTCGCGGCGCAGGAGTTCCTGGATCTCCTGGTACTTCTGCGCCGCCTCGGGGGAGCGCCACTGCCGTTCGGACAGCGCACGCACCGCGCTGGCCGTTTCGTTCGGCAGAGCGTCCAACTCGGCTTCTTCGAAGCGCGCCATGTCGTCGGGGTCGGCGAACAACGCACGCTTCTCCGCCTCGAGCGCCTGGTCGAGCAGTTCCCGGACCTGGTCCAGGGTGCCGTCCAAGCGCCCGGAGCGGCGCAGCTGTTCCCGGCGTTTGCGCAGGCGACGGCGGAGGTCGTCGAGGCCGGACAGGCCGTCGCGCCCCCGCTGCAGCAGCCGACGCAACGCGTCGGCCGGGGTGGAACCGGACAGGATGTCGTCGCCGATCCCGTCCAGGGCTTCGCGGACGTCGAACGGAGGCGCCAGCGGGTCGGCGCCACCGGACCAGCGTCCGTACTTGTAGCCGCCGCGACGGCGGGGCGGGGGCGGCGGTTCCAGTGGTTCTGCGCTCATGACGGCGCCTCCCTACGGTCGGCTCCCTAGGAGCCGTACAGGGTCTGGCCTTCGGCTACGTCCTTGGCCAGCCGACGGTTGAGGTGGAGCCCTTCCATCGCGAATTCCAGTGCGGCGGCGGCGAGACCGGGCGACTCCGCCCCGTCGGGCACACCGACGCGCTCGAGGATCTGGGCCAGCCCGGGCACGGTGCCCAGCTGGTGCAGCAGGTCGGCCGCGGCCACGTTCTCGCCGGCCATCACGGTGCTGCCGCCTTCGAACTTGGTCTGCAGACCCGACAGGTCGACGCCGGCCAGGTAGCGGCGGAACGTCCGGGCGATCGACCGACGCAGCAGGTGATCGAGGATCTCCAGCTCACGGCCGTCTTCCAGGTCGCCGGAGAGGTCGGCGAACTCGACCTTTCCGCGGCTGGCCGGAACCACCGACGGCAGGTCGCTGACCCGCGCCACCGGCGACTCACCGGTACGCGCGGCGCGGCGCACCGCGGAGGCGGCCACCGTCTCCAGCGCCGCGATCGCGAAGCGGGCCGAGACGCCGGAGCGCTGGTCGACCTGCGGCGCCTCGCGGACCTCGCGGGTGAAGCGACCGATGATCTCGCGCAGGTGGTCGGGCACGACCGGGTCGCCGAGCGGCTCGTCCGGCCAGCTGACCAGCGCTTCCTGCTCGATGACGGCCAGCTCGCCCGGAAGGTCGAGCGGGTAGTGGGTGCGGATCTCGGCCCCGAACCGGTCCTTGAGCGGGGTGATGATCCGACCGCGGTTGGTGTAGTCCTCCGGGTTGGCGCTGGCGACCACGAGCAGGTCGAGCGGCAGCCGCAGTGTGTAGCCGCGGACCTGGATGTCGCGCTCTTCGAGCACGTTGAGCAGCGCCACCTGGATGCGTTCGGCCAGGTCGGGCAGCTCGTTCACGGCGATGATTCCGCGGTTGGTGCGGGGGATGAGTCCGTAGTGGATGGTCTCGGGGTCGCCCAGCGTGCGTCCCTCGGCGACCTTGATCGGATCGACGTCACCGATCAGGTCACCGACGGAGGTGTCGGGGGTGGCGAGCTTTTCACCGAACCGGAGCGAGCGGTGCAGCCACTCGACCGGGGTGGCGTCGCCGAGTTCGGCGACGAGGTTCTGGCCGTACACGCTGATCGGCGCGAACGGGTGGTCGTTGAGTTCGGAACCGGCGATCACCGGGGTCCACTCGTCGAGCAGGGAGATCAACGACCGGATCAGGCGGGTCTTGCCCTGGCCGCGCTCACCGAGGAGCACGAGGTCGTGGCCGGCGAGCAGGGCTCGCTCCAACTCGGGGAGGACGGTGTCGTCGAATCCCAGGATTCCGGGAACGGAAGGTTCGCCGGCGCGGAGCCGGGCCAGCAGGTTGTGCCGGATCTCGGCCTTCACGCCGCGGTAGGGGGTCCCGGCGTCCCGGAGGGCGCCAAGAGTGGTGGGTTCGGGCCGGGCTGCCGCCTCGGCCGCCGAGGCATCACGCGTCACAGTCCGACGCTACGTCGGATTCCCGTGGCTGGCGAGGTGGATCAGTTCGACGCGACCGAGCGCACCAATTGCACTGTTGCTCCGCCGTTGTTGTAGATCGTGACGTGTTCGCAGATCTGACGGGCGAGCCAGAGGCCACGGCCACGCTCCTGCGCGGTGCCCGGCGGGCGGTAGCCGGCCACCAGGGGGTCGCCGATCTGCCGTGCGCTCCAGATGTCGCAGTACAGGCGGTCGGCCTCCGACCAGAACCGGCCGACGCCCCGCCCGCCGCCGTGCTCGACGGCATTGCTGGCGATCTCGTAGATCGCGATCAGGAACTCGCTCGCGTCGTCCTCGTTCATCCCGGCGTCCCGGGCCCAGCCCAGCGCGGTCTGCCGCACGGACGGGATCTCGGCGGCGCCGAACTCGACGCGCAGCGCGTCGACCGGAACCGGGAAACGCGTCGGTTGTGGGCCGGAGGAGAGGAACTCGACGGCCGGGACGTACGTCTCCGACGGTGCGACGCCGGCGAGCCCGCGTGTCGACGGGTGCGTTCGGCGGGCCGTGTCGACCACCTCGGGAGCGAGCCCGTCCGCGTCGTAGGCGCAGCACAGGTCGATCGACAGACCGTCCAGGGCCGGATTGAGCAGGGACTCGTAGCACTCCCATTCGGTGGTGTTCTGCGCGTCCCAGCGGATCTCGGTCAGTACCCGCAGGCGGTGGCCCTTCCGGGACGCCCGCTCGGTGCGGCGGGCGTAGCCGCCGATCGTCCAGGCCGGTACGTGGTGCCAGGCCCGGTCGTCCACGACCTCGACCCGGTCGGCGTGCGACCCCAGTGCCTCGACCAGGTCGGCGGCGTTCGGCGTGGCCAGCACGACCGTGTCGCCCTGGTCCAGGCCCTGCCGGAGGAACTCCACCCCGCTCGCGGTGAATTCGTCGCGCGAGGAGTAGATCAGCGCTTGATGGCCGAGCGTCGGGCCTGCGTCAGGCGAAGGGTCACCCTCGATCTGTGCCGCGGTCAAGGCCGCCCCGCAGCGCGCACTGCCTTCTCCTGCCCGTCGGCTCTCACTTGCACCGGCACTACCCGTCCAGCGAATTCGTAATCACACCGGCGCCGGTCAGGGTAACCACCGTTTCTCATCTCCCGTTGCACTGACCACCCAGGGAGGGTCAGGAATCGGCTTCCTGGCACGATTCTCCCCATGCCGAGCGTGGACGCTGTCGTCACCCCTCCCGATCTGGTGACGCTGGCCGACGTCCGGGCTGCGCAGGACGTCCTGACCGGCGCCGGAGTGGTGCGCAGGACGCCGATGGAGGAGTGCGAGCCGCTGCGCCGCGCGGTCGGCGGCCCGGCGCTGTTCAAGTGCGAGAACCTGCAGCACGCGGGGTCGTTCAAGCTGCGCGGGGCCTATCTGCGCCTGGTGCGGCTGTCGCCGGAGGAGCGGGCCCGCGGCGTGGTCGCGGCCAGTGCGGGCAACCACGCGCAGGGCGTCGCGCTGGCGGCCCGCGCGGTCGGCACGCACGCCACCGTGTTCATGCCGATCGGTGCGTCGCTTCCGAAGGTGGCGGCGACCCGGGAGTACGGCGCGACAGTCGAACTGGTCGGCGACACGATCGAGGACGCGATGGCC
This sequence comes from Cryptosporangium sp. NPDC048952, assembly GCF_043197895.1. Classification (NCBI taxonomy): domain Bacteria; kingdom Bacillati; phylum Actinomycetota; class Actinomycetes; order Cryptosporangiales; family Cryptosporangiaceae; genus Cryptosporangium; species Cryptosporangium sp. NPDC048952. The sequence continues at coordinate 109,075 of NZ_JBICTY010000009.1, forward strand.
GCGGCGATCGCGTTCGCGGCCGAGCGCGGTGCGGTCTTCGTGCACCCGTTCGACCACCCGGACGTCGTCGCGGGCCAGGGCACGGTCGGGCTGGAGATCCTGGAGCAGTGTCCGGACGTGCGGACGGTCGTCGTCCCGACCGGAGGCGGTGGCCTGGTCGCCGGCATCGCGACGGTGCTCCGCGCGGAGCGGCCCGACGTCCGGCTGGTCGGCGTGCAGGCGGCCGGTGCGGCGGCGGTGCGGGTGTCGCTGGCCGCCGGTCGCCCGATCACGCTCGACGGGATGCGGACGATGGCCGACGGCATCGCGGTCGGCCGGCCGGGCGATCTGACGTTCGCCCACATCGCCGCGCAGGTGGACGAGGTGCGCACGGTCACCGAGGAGCAGCTCTCGCAAGCGCTGCTCTTCGGCCTGGAGCGGGCGAAGATGGTGATCGAGCCGGCCGGTGCGGCGGCGCTGGCCGCAGTCCTGGCCGAGCCGGAGACGTTCGTCCCGCCGGTCGTCGTGGTGCTTTCGGGTGGCAACATCGACCCGCTGCTGCTGCTCCGGGTGATCGAGCACGGCATGGGCGCCGCCGGGCGGTACCTGGACCTCACCGTGCGGTTCGCCGACCGGCCGGGGATGCTGGCCGGCCTGCTCCGCGTCCTGGCCAAGCAGCGGGCGAACGTCCTCGACATCGCGCACGTGCGGCACGACGCCGCGCTCGCGGTCGGAGACGTCGAGGTGTCGCTGACGGTCGAGACGGACGGCCCCGACCACTCGCACCGGACGGTGAACGCGCTGCGGTCCGCGGGCTACTCGGTCGAGTAGCCCGCGGAGCGACGTCAGCCTGCGAACGGCTCCAGTTTCGCGATCGTGACGTTGATCGTGCGGCCGTTCGGCGCCTCGTAGGACACCTTGTCACCGGGCTTGTGGTCGATGATCGCGGCACCGAGCGCCGACTCGGGGGAGTACACGGTCAGGTCGGTGGTCGACGAGATCTCGCGGGAGCCGAGCAGGAAAGTCTCGGCATCGTCCGGGTCGTCGTCGAAGTGCACCGTGATGACGGTTCCGAGCGCGACGACGGTCGCCGTGGTGGGCGCCTCGCCGACGCGCGCGCTGCGGAGCAGGTCCTCGAGCTGCCGGATCCGGCCCTCCTGCTTGCCCTGCTCCTCCTTGGCGGCGTGGTAACCGCCGTTCTCCTTGAGGTCGCCCTCTTCGCGTCGCGCGTTGATCTCCGCGGCGATCACGGGACGGTTGTTCTTGAGCTCCTCGAGCTCGGCCTTCAGCCGGTCGAACGCCTCCTGGGTCAGCCAGGTCGCGCGCGCCTCATCGGTCGTAGACACGGGTGCTCCTCGGGGGTCAATGGATAGATCGGTATTACGCACTGCGGGGGATGGAACGGAAACTAAAAGGATAGCCCGATCGGTCTCTCTCGGGCCGGGGTCGGGGAACCCAATGCAGTCGCGCGGTTACTCAGCCGTATTTGTTACCGGGCCGCTTTTTCTCGTCACGCTCGACTGCCCTTCTCGTCACCTCGGGGAGGACGCCCCCAGGCGACCGGACACCCAGGATGACATCTCGACGCCATCTCGTTCAACGATCGGCGCGACCCGAAGTGCCCAGAGCCGAATCCGCGCAGGTCAGCAGGCCCCGGCCGACGAGCTGGGGCTCGCGGGCTCGACCTCTTCCTCGGTGGGCTCCTCCGACGGCGTCTCGTCGGGGTCGGCCGGCGTCGTGGTGCTGGTGCTCGCGGACTCCTCGTCGGAGAGCGCGTTGGTGCGTGCCGTCGCACGGTCGATCGACGTCGCGCAGCGCGGGGTCGCCCGCGGCGTCGGCCGGGCGGCGGTCTCGGGCTGGCGGGTCCGGGTGGGGCGGCCGCCCGAGCGGGGAACGGCCGGCTCTTCTTCTGTCGTCGCGCCGCCGCCGTCGTCGTCCGTGTTCGCGCCGGGCGCCCCGGGAGCGACGGCGGGTACGTCGGGGCGTTCGATGGCGGGGCGAGCCGCGTCCGGGGAAGCGGGCGGAACGGCGCTCGGCGTCGTGCCGGGGCGGGGGATGAGCTGCCCGTCGGGACCGGGCGTGGGATCCGGTTCGGTGACCGTCGCGCCGTCGGGGCCCGAACTTCCGGTCGGCGAGACCGCCGCCAGCGGTGGTGTGCCGCGGTCGGCCTGGTCGCTGGGTTGCGCGTGGAGCATGGCGAGCGTGACGCCGAGGACGCCGACCGCGACCGTCATGCCGACGGTGGACAGCCCGAGCCGGGTGGGTGCCGGGGCCGGCGGCGGACGGTGGCGCCCGGTGTAGTTGCGTCGCGCGATCGCCGAGCGTCCGGAGCCGTAGGGCTGCGGCAGCAGTGCCAGCGGGTGGTCGCGGTGGTCGACGGTCTCGACCTCGGTCGAGGGCACCGCAGGTAGATCGACGGTCGTCGCGGCGTCGTCGTCGCGGACCACGGGAACCACAGGCAGTGAGTCGGTGGTGGCGTCCTCACCGGACCAGGAGCGACGGGGCGGTAGGCCCGGAGGGGCCGGCAGCGGTAAGCGTCCGGACCACTCCGGAGCGACCGACGGGAACTCCTCGGTGGCAGCCTCCGGATCGGCCGGTCGGCCGATCGGATCCTGCTCGGCCGCGCGTGCCCGAGCCCAGTACAGCGGATCGGTCTGCGCTACCGAGTGCCGCGAACGGCGCCGCGACTCACTGCCTCCCATGGCTCCCAGAGAACCTCGGGATCGCGTCCGCGGCGAGGGTGCTGTCCGGATGCGATCCCGCCGTGGGACGCGCGTCTCCGACGTTCGGAGGATCGGTTGGGCACAGCTGCCCCCTCCCCGTGGACACGGGCAGGGGTGGCGGCCGGTTCACGCGGCGGGCGTGCAACCTCCCGATTCACCGCTGACGGCTCGTTTCGATGTGGTCAGAGTAACGGTTCGAGTGATCACGGAGTCACCCTCCGGCACGGTGATCTCGGTGCGGCCCACTTCGGAGCCGTCCTCCGCCCGCGAGCGCACCGCGCACCTCACCGGCGTCTCCCGGGTGCCGGACACCTCGAACTCGATCCGCACCTCGCGGTCGGACACCACCGCGTACCGGAGCACCCGGCCCTCGACGTGGTCGTCGCCGTAGGTGGTGTACAGCTTTCCGGTGATCGCCAGACCGACCACCACGACCACTCCGACCAGCGCCGGGACCAGCCACCGGGGATAGGCGCGCACGGCGCGCCGGCGACCGTACCGGCCGGGAGGAAATACGGGTGCCGTCACGAGCGCTCCGCTATCGGGGCCGGTGAGCCGCTGTCACAGCGGCGCCGCCGGTCGTGGACAATTCAGCTGTCTAGCTACGCAGCAACGTATCCCGACGTGCTCGTGGCGCCGAGGTGAGGGAGACGCGTGACCGAGCAACTCCGCTTGATGGCGGTACACGCCCATCCGGACGACGAGTCGAGCAAGGGCGCCGCCACGATGGCGCGCTACGTGCACGACGGCGTCTCGGTACTCGTCGCGACGTGCACCGGCGGCGAGCGCGGTTCGGTGCTCAACCCGCAGATGGACCGCCCGGAGGTCTGGGCCAACCTCAGCGACCTGCGTCGCGAGGAGATGGCGAACGCGCGCGCGATCCTCGGCGTCGACCAGGCGTGGTTGGGATTCGTCGACTCCGGCCTCCCGGAGGGCGACCCGCTGCCGCCGCTGCCCGAGGGATGCTTCGCGACGCAGCCGCTGGAGGTGGCCGCCGCGCCGCTGGTGCGGCTCGTGCGCGAGTTCCGTCCGCACGTGATCCTCACGTACGACGAGAACGGCGGTTACCCGCACCCCGACCACATCATGTGCCACCGGGTCTCGGTCGAGGCCTACGAGGCAGCCGGTGATCCCGACCGGTACGTCGAGCAGGGCGAGCCCTGGCAGCCGTTGAAGCTCTACTACCACATGAGCTTCTCCAAGGCCCGGGTCGTGAAGCTCGACGCGGCGATGAAGGCGGCGAACCTGGAGTCGCCGTACGAGGAGTGGCTGCAGAACTGGTCGGACGACCGGCCCGACCCGGGGGACCGCATCACCACGCGGATCGACTGTGGCGAATACTTCGGTGTTCGGGACGACGCACTGCGGGCGCACGCCACCCAGGTCGACCCGAACGGGCGCTGGTTCGGCGTGCCGCTGGAGATCCAGCAGCGCGTCTGGCCCACCGAGGACTACGAATTGGCCCGGTCCGCGGTGGCGAGCGAGCTGCCGGAGGATGATCTGTTCGCAGGCGTACGCGAGGCGGTGAAGGCACGATGACGCTGGACACGGTTATCGAGGCGGCGAACAACTTCGGCGACACGCGGGAGGGCGCCGGTGCGGGCCCGTTGGCCCTCGCGGTCGTCGCGCTGCTCGCGATCGCGACGATCCTCCTGTGGCGCAACATGACCGCGCGCATCAAGCGCCTGCCGTCGTCGTTCGCCACGCAGGACGCCACCGACAAGCCGGCCGCCGCCGAACCCGCCGCGGCACCCAAGGCGCCCGCGGCGCCCGCTGCTCCCGAGCGCACCGACACCGAGAGCTAGTCACTCTCCGTACCGTCACGTCGACGTAGCGGCGCGCCATTCCTCCGGCGCGCCGGATGGACCCCGCCTTCCCTTCGCCAGCCACGGAGAGTAATCTCCGATCAGAACGGCGCGGATGCATTTCCTATCCGCGTCGTTATCTCGTGTTGTCGTTCCGGAAACCCGGACCGGTGACACTTCGCATAGGGATAAGTACGGGCAGTATAACTTCCGGTAGCGTTTTATACCATTTCCGACCAGCGGGCGAACGCACATTCTTTGGTGACCATTGAGTGACTTCACCCATTGCGATAACGCCACTACCGTCGGCCGTATCGCAAAGCAAGATCGAATCTCGAACTGAGCCCGAAAACTGCGGGCTGATTGCTACCGGATCTTTCTGGTCACGTTGTCTCGCGTTCGGATGCCGATAGGCGAAGAACTGTTTCCGTGACCGAGCGTGTACGGATCGGTGTGGTCCAGCCTTTGTCGGGCAACTCCAGGAAGGGGAAGCGGCGATGCGCGGCGTAACGTGGGGCTGAATTTAACGTAAGTGAATAGTGGGAATGGTTGGAGAGAAGTGAACGGAGGTGTTTAGTGATGCGTGGAGCTACTTGGGGCTGAGTTTGTCCGATGTGTCGGATCAGATGCGAACGATCGGAGGTGGACCGTGCGCGGCGCGACGTGGGGCTGACGGTCGGATGTGGACGGCGACGAGCGGATTCGAAGGGCGGTGTGCGCGATGCGAGGCGCGACGTGGGGCTGAACCGAACGGACGACGGGCGAGTGCAGTGAAAGACAGGAGGAGGTGCTCGATGATGCGAGGCGCGACCTGGGGCTGATTGCCCCCTTTGTGTTCGGAGTGGAAATTCGTTACTGGCGGGAATGGAGGGAACCGTTATGCGTGGCGCAACGTGGGGCTGAGGACCAGGGCGACCGGGAATTGCATCCTGAAGGGAGTTGCGTGATGCGTGGCGCAACCTGGGGCTAAACTGCGCAGCGTAGCCGTTCGGTCATTGACGGCTGATAATTCGATGCCCGCAAGGGCTGTACGAACGTGAGTGGTTAAAGCTCACCCAACTATCGCCTCATAACCCGTGACGCACCCGCCCTCCGTCGGAGAGGATCGTGCTTGCGTGGCCGTATCGGTCACGCCGGCGAGATCGAGGGAGGCGGCGTGGACGCGGTTATCAGCGCCCAGCGACTGTCGCTTCCCAGTCGTCTTCGCGCCTTGATCACAGGTATGACCGTGTTGGCGGCGGTCTGTATTGCCGCGGTCGCGTTGACATTGCCCGCGCCCGGCACCGACTGGTGGGCAGTCCCGCTCGTCACCGTGATGGTGGCGATCAGTCGGATCTGGATCGTCCGCCGCTACATCGGCGGCAGCGGCATCCTCGTCGACTGGGGTGAGGCAGTCCTCATCGTCGGGCTCGTCCTGCTGCCGCCCGGATGGACCGTTCTGACCGCTGCGATCGGTACCGCTGGTGCGATGGCGTGGAAGAGGTTCGATCCGGTCAAAGCCTGGTTCAACGTCGCCACGACGATTGTGGGAGTGAGTGCCGCTGCGACGGCGATGGTTGCCATCGCCGGCGCCCAGCCCGATCCGATCAGCTGGCGCGGCGCGCTCGCGTTGACCGCCATGGCCGCGATCTCCGCAGTCGTGAGTGAAGTGGCGTGTGCGGCGGCGGTTGCGTTCTCGCGCGGCGACACGTTCCGTTCGGTCGTCTTCGAAGGCGTCGGAACCCGCGCTCTCGGCCTGCTGCTCAATCTCGCGATCGGCGCGCTGATTCTCGCGGTCGCGCGCTACGCGCCTTATCTCTTGATCGTTCTTCCACCGGTGCTCTGGCTGCTGATCGAAGGCTTCGCCGGCCGCGTGCGTACCCGGATCGAACGCCGGATGTGGCAGCGGCTGTCCGCCGCGACCCAGGAAATGGGTCACCTCGACATCGACGCTGTGTTGCGGACCGCGATCGTCGAGTCGGCCAAACTGTTCGGCGCCGACGTCGTCGAGGTCGAGTGGAAACGGGCCAACGGCGACGCGATGCTCACCCGCGGTGACGCCAACGGCGAGATCTGGCAGGGCAAGCCCGGCCTCTACCGACCCGAGCAGACGATGTTCCCGGTCTCGCTCGTCAACGGCTCCGGTCCGTCGTTCGGCGAACTGCGCCTGTGCTTCCGCTCGCAGGTCCGTCTCCCCGAGCGTGAACAGCTCGCGCTGGCGACGCTCGGCAGCGCACTGGCCGGCACCATGCAGAACGCCTACGTCCACCAGCAGTTGCACGACCTCGCGACGCAGGACGCGCTGACCGGCCTGGCCAACCGCGCCTGCCTGATGGCCGAGGGCAACGCGGTGCTGACCAGCGGACACGGCACCGTCGCCCTGCTGCTGCTCGACCTGGACCACTTCCGCCAGGTCAACGACACGCTCGGCCACGAGGCCGGCGACGACCTGCTGCGTGTCGTCGCCGAGCGGCTGCGGGTCCGGGTGGCGCCGGGGGAGACCCTCGCGCGGCTGCACGGCGACGAGTTCGCGCTGTTGATGCCCGGCCAGTCGAGCCTGCGATCGGCGTCGCTGCACGCGCACGCCCGGGCCGGGACGCTGCTCGGGGCACTCGGCGGACCGCTCGTCGTCGACGGGGTGGAGCTGTCGATCGAGGCCACGGCCGGCATCGTCGCGGTGGAGACCGGCGGCTGCGACATGGTCGAGCTCCTCCGCCGGGCCGACTCCGCGATGTTCCGCGCGAAGGCCGGCGGCGTCGAACTGCTGGAATTCGACGCCAAGCAGGACACCGCGAGCGTCGACCGGCTGGCGCTGGCCTCGGAGATGCAGGCCGCGCTCGCGGCTGACGACCAGATCGTGATCCAGCTGCAGCCCAGCGTCGACCTCGTCGCGGGCAAGCCGCTGGGCGCGGAGGTGCTGGTGCGCTGGAAGCACCCGCGCCGCGGGATGCTCAGCCCCGCCGCGTTCATCCCCGACCTCGAGCACACCGACCTGATCGCGCCGCTGACCCGGCGCGTGTTCGAGCTCGCGCTCGGCACCTACCGCACCTGGCTCGACGACGGCATCGACGCACCAGTGGCGGTGAACCTCTCGGCGCGCTCGCTGCTCGACCGGGACCTGCCCGACGAGGTCAGCCGCCTGCTGACCGAGTTCGACGTGCCGCCGGACCGGCTGGTGCTGGAGATCACCGAGACCGCGATGATGAGCGAGCTCGAGGTCGTCGACGAGGTGCTCACGGCCCTGCGCGACCTCGGTGTCAGGCTGTCGCTGGACGACTTCGGCACCGGCTTCTCGTCGCTCACCTCGGTGGCGCGCGTCACCGTCGACGAGATCAAGATCGACAGGCAGTTCGTGATCGCGATGGAGACCTCCCGCCAGGCCGAGGCGGTCGTTCGGATGACCGTCGGACTGGCGCACACGCTGGGGCTCCGGGCGATCGCCGAGGGCGTCGAGACCGCGGAACAGCGCGCTGAGCTGATGAAACTCGGCTGCCACGGTGCGCAGGGCTTCTTCTTCTACCCGCCGCTGGACCCCGACGACGCGAAGGTCGTGCTGGCCGCGCGCGGCGGGCCCGACGGACCACCGAACTGACGCAGCGTCGGCCCCGCGAGGTTGCAACCGATCCGGTCGGAAATTTTCGCCTGATCGGCGGAGGGGTACACCGGAAAACGGACTGCGGGCCGGTGCCTTAGCCTGAACCACAACCAGCGTTAACAGGACCTTATTGACCATGCTCAGCTGCCCCTGTTTGCCTCATTCTCCAGACTTGAAATCTTGAGGCACGATGGAGCCGCTGATCGCGCCCCGGATCGTCCTGTGGCGCACCGTCTCCCCCCGGAGTTGCTCGTGACCACCCCAGCCCTTCGCCGCGCAGTGGCACTGCTCGTCGCGCTTCTGACGACGGCACTGGTGGCCGCTGGGTGCTCGTCGTCGGGTGACGGTGGTAGTGGCGGGGGTGACTCGAAGCCGTCCACGTCGCCCTCTCCGGACGGGCCGAAGCTGACCGTCCAGCCGGCCGCGAACGCCACCGCCGTCTCGCCGTCGGATCCGATCACGCTCTCGATCGACAAGGACACGATCTCCGAGGTTTCGGTGAAGTCCGACAAGGGCGACGCGGTGGAAGGCGCCGTCGGCGCCGACAAGCGCAGCTGGGCGAGCACCGGGAAGCTGTCGTTCGGTGGCACCTACACCGTCTCGGTGACGACGACCGGCGGGGGAGCGCCGCTCACCTCGAAGTTCTCGACGGTGCCCACGCCCGGCGCCGACAGTTCGGTCCGCGCGTCGAGCCCGCTCGGCGACGGCAAGACGTACGGCGTCGGCATGCCGATCGTGTTGAAGCTGAGCCGGTCGGTGAAGAGCGACGCGGCGCGCACCGCGTACGAGAAGATGCTGAAGGTCTCGTCCGAGCCGCCGACCACCGGCGCGTGGGGCTGGGTCAGCTCCACCGAGCTGCACTTCCGGCCGTCGGAGTACTGGGCGGCCGGCAGCAAGGTCCACGTCGCCGTCGACAGCGCCGGTCGCCAGGTCGCCGACGGGGTGTGGGGTCGCACCGACATGACGATCGACTACAAGATCGGCACCGACCGGCGGCTCGTCGCCGACTCCTCCACCCACACGATGAAGGTGTCGGAGAACGGCTCGGTCGTGAAGTCGATGCCGGTCAGCCTCGGTAAGCCGAAGTACCCGTCGAGCAGCGGCACGATGGTGATCATCGACAAGCGCCGCGAGGCGATGTTCGACTCGTCCACCTACGGCCTCGCTGTCGACTCGCCCGATGGCTACCGCACCAAGGTCGAGTACCCGATGCGCCTCACCTGGGGTGGGGAGTTCATCCACTCGGCGCCGTGGTCGGTCGCGCAGCAGGGCAACACGAACGTGTCGCACGGGTGCATCAACGTGTCGGAAGACAACGCGATCTGGCTGTACGACCGGCTGCAGGTCGGCGACCCGGTGACCGTGAAGAACACCGAGACGACTGTCGAACTCGGCAACGGCTACAGCGACTGGACGCTGGACTTCGAGGACTGGCTGGAGCACTCGAAGACGGGCGCCATCACCACCACGTCCTGACGCGCACGACACGAGGACGCCCCGGGCCGGGCCCGTCCTAGTGCCGGCGCACCGCGTCGTCGGTCGTGTCGTCCAGCTCGCGGATGTCCGGGTCGTCGAGGTCGATGTCGCTGTCGTCGAGGTCGACCGCGGCGCTCGGCGCGGCGGCTGCGGGGGCTGCTGGGGCGCCGGCTGCTGGGGCTGCTGGGGTCGCTGGGGCGGCGGCTGGGGCCGGGGCGGCTGGGGCGGCCTCGGCGGAGGCTCGGGCCTGCAGGCCGCTCTGGCTGCGTAGCGGCAGCTCCGGGAGCATCCACATGATTGCCGCCCCGATCGCCATGACGGCGGCGGCCAGCAGGAACACCGTGCTCATCGCGTCGGAGAACCCGACCTTGAACGGGTGGGCGACCACGGCGTCCAGCGTGTTGATGAACGACGTGTCGGACAGCGACCCACCGTCGGCGGCCCGGAGCGTGGCGGCCTGCTCCGGGTGGGCGGCGAGCGCGGCCTGGTACTCCGGCGTCTTCGCCGCCTCTGCGACCCGGGTGCCGATGTCCTTCGTCAACCCCGTGAACAGCACCGACAGGAACACGGCGGTGCCGAGCGTCCCACCCATCTGGCGGAAGAACGTGACAGCGGCGGTCGCCACCCCCATGTCCCGCGGGTCGACCGCGTTCTGCACCGCGAGGATCACCGGCTGCATGTTGACGCCGAGCCCGGCCCCGAACATGGCCATGACCAGCATCGTCTGCCATAGCGCCGTGTCCGCGCCGACGCGCGAGAAGAGCAGCAGCGCCAGCGCCATCAGCACGCTGCCGATCAGCGGGAACACCTTGTAACGGCCGGTACGGGTGATGATCGTTCCGGAGATGCCGGCCGCGGTCATGATGCCGACCACCAGCGGCAGCATCTGCAGACCGCCCATCGTAGGCGAGGACCCCTTGACGATCTGCAGGTACTGGGGGAGCAGCGCCATCGCGCCGAACATGCCCATGCCGATGATCAGGCTGCCCGCCGAGCCCACCGCGAACGTCCGTCCGCGGAACATGCGCAGCGGCAGCAGCGCCTCGTCGCCGTACCGGTGCTCGGCCAGCAGGAACAACGCGATACCGATGACGCCGACCACGAAGCAGCCGACCGCGCGCCCGGAACCCCAGCCCCACTCCCGGCCCTGTTCGGCGACAGTGAGCAGCGGCACCAGCGCGAGCACCAGCGCCAGCGCGCCCGGCCAGTCGATCCGGTGGCTGCGCGGCGTGTGCGGCACGTGCAGGAACCGGTAGACCACGACCAGGGCGACGGCGCCCACCGGCAGGTTCACCCAGAAGATCCACCGCCACCCGGCCGCACCCAGCACGGAGTCCGCACCGGCGAAGAACCCGCCGATGACCGGCCCGAGGACGCTCGACGTGCCGAACACGGCCATGAAGTAGCCCTGGTACTTCGAGCGCTCCCGGGGCGGCACGATGTCGCCGATGATCGCGAACGCCAGGGACATCAGCCCGCCGGCACCCATTCCCTGGAGGGCCCGGTAGGCCGCGAGCTCGTACATCGACGACGAGATGCCGCACAGCAGCGAGCCGAACAGGAACAGCACGATCGCGGTGATGAACAGCGGTTTGCGACCGAAGATGTCGGAAAGCTTGCCGTAGAGCGGCGTCACGATCGTGGACGTGATCAGGAACGCGGTCGTCGCCCACGCTTGGAGGTCGAAGCCGTGCAGGTCGTCGGCGATCGTCCGGATCGCGGTGGCCACCACGGTCTGGTCGAGCGCGCTCAGGAACATCCCGAGCATGAGTCCGATCAGAATCGTCACGATCTGACGATGGGTCAGTTCGTTCGACGTGGATGTTCCGTGATTAGCCACGCTTCAGTGTAAAAGACATATTCCGACCAATAACGGGCGCGGCGCGCCGTGGCGCGCCGCGCTCCCTCGTCAGCGCAGGGAAGTGAGCGCGCCGCTCCAGCGACCGAGCTCGTCGAGCATCGCGTTGGCCGACGTCTCGACCATCTCGTTCGGCGTGAAGACACGCTCGTCATCGAGGAACTGGGCGACGAACGGAATCATCACGCCCTCGACGATCGGCACCATCTTCAGCGACAGCAGCACCGGCTTGAACGCCTGGGCCGCCCGCAGACCGGCGGAGACACCGCCGTAGCTGACCAGTCCGGCCGGCTTGTACTGCCACTCGTTGTGCAGGTAGTCGATCGCGTTCTTCACGCCGGCGGTGTAGCTGTGGTTGTACTCGGCGAGCACGAAGACGTATGCGTCTGCGGCGCCCACCCGGGCGGCCCACTCCTTCGTGTGATTCTTGGTGTACCGCGACAGCCGGGGGTGGTTCGGCTCGTCCATCAGCGGCAGGTCGAGGTCGGCGAGGTCGGTGAGGTCGATCTCGTCGAAGCCGCCGTGCTTGCCGGCTGCGGACTCCACCCACTGGCCGACGGGAAGCCCGACCCGGCCCGGACGGGTACTCGCGACGATGATCTGCAGCCTGGACATGCACGACTCCTTGGTGGGGCGCGAGACGGTGTACCTATCAACTACTCGACCAAACTGAGAGCCTCACCAGCAGATTCCGCCGAGTGAGAAGCGAGGTGACAATCACATGGAACCGTCGGCGTCGGTCACCAGCAAAGCGCTGGGGATCCTGGCGGCGTTCACCGCGCAGCAGCCGCAGCTGACGCTCTCGGAGATCGGCCGTCGGGCGGGGCTGCCGCTCACCACGACGCACCGGCTGGTCGGCGAACTCACGGAGTGGGGGGCGCTGGAGCGCGACGAGGCCGGTCGGTACCGCATCGGGCTGCGGCTGTGGGAGGTCGCGTCGCTGGCGCCGCGGGGGCTCGGGCTGCGTGAGCGGGCGCTGCCGTTCCTGGAGGACCTGTACGAGGTCACGCACGAGAACGTCCAGCTGGCGGTGCGGGACGGGTACGAAGCCGTGTACGTGGAGCGGATCACCGGTCGGCACGCGGTGAGCATCCTGTCGCGCGTCGGTGGGCGGTTGCCGCTGCACGCGACGGGGGTGGGGCAGGTGCTTCTCGCCTACGCGCCGGCGGAGTTCCAGGACGAGGTGCTCGCGCTGCCGCTCCAGTCGTTCACGAAGTACACGGTCACCGACCCGAAGCGGCTGCGTTCGGTGCTCGCCGAGGTGCGGAAGACCGGGATCGCCGTGTGCGACCGCCTCGTCGACCCGGACTCCCTCTCGGTGGCCGCCCCGATCTTCGCCGCCGATGGCGCGTCGGAGGTGGTGGCCGCCCTCTCCGTGGTCGTGCGCAGCGAAGGCGCGGACCGCCTGGGTCTCGCCCCCGCCGTGCGCGCCGCAGCACGCGGCATCTCCCGCACCCGCTGAGCCGCGGCCCGCGGTGCACGGCCCGGGCGGCGCTGCGCGGGTGCGTCAGCTCTCTTCGGCGAGCACCTTCTGGGCTATCGCGAAGGCGGAGTTGGCGGCGGGGACGCCGGCGTAGACGGCGGCGTGGAGGAACACTTCCTTGATCTCGTCCGGCGTCAGCCCGTTGCGCCGTGCCGCGCGTACGTGCATCGGGATCTCGTTCTCCGCCCGGAGGGCGACCAGCAGCGAGAGCGTCATACAGCTGCGCGTCCTACGGTCGAGGCCCTCACGCGTCCAGATTTCGCCCCATGCGTAGCGCGTGATGAAGTCCTGGAAGTCCGCCGTGAACTCGGTGGTGTTCGCCGTGGCGCGGTCGACGTGCGCCTCGCCGAGCACCTCCCGGCGGACCTTCATGCCGGCCTCGTAGCGATCGCTCATGCCAGCGCCCCCAGCACGAGCGAAGCGATCGTCTCCGGCTGCTCCAGCGTCGCCAGGTGCGACGCGTCCGGAACGATCTGCAGCCGCGCGCCCCGCACCGAGTCCACGATCGCCTCGCCGTGCGACGGCGGCGTCGCCGGGTCGTCGGCGCCCGCGATCACGAGCGTCTCGGCGGTGATCCGATGCAGGTCGGGCCGCAGATCCATGCCCGCGATCGCCTCGCAGCAGCCCGCGTAGCCCTCGTCCGAGGTGGCTTCGAGCATCGCGACCGCGGCTTTCACCTGGTCCGGCGAACGCTCCCGGAACCCGGGCGTGAACCAGCGCCCGACCGCCGTCTCCGCGATCGCCCCGGTGCCTTCCGACCGCACGGTCTCCGCCCTGGCGATCCAGTTCGTCGCCGGTGGCAGGTACGCCGACGTGCACACCAGCGCGAGCTTCTCGACCCGCTCGGGCGCGTGCGACGCCAGCCACATGCCGATCATCCCGCCGATCGACAGCCCGGCGTACCGCACGGTCTCGAGGCCGAGCTCGTCGAACACCGCGAGGAAGTCGCCACCGAGGTCGGCGATGGAGTACGGCCCCGGCAGCACCTCGGACCCGCCGTGGCCCCGGGTCTCGACGGCCAGCACCCGGAAGCGCTGGGCGAACGTCGGGATCAGCGGTGCCCACATGCCCTGATTGGTGCCGATGGAGTTGCCCAGGACCAGAACCGGAGCGTCCATCGGCGCACTGTCCGTGCCGTACCAGGTGGTGGTTAGTCGAGCGGTCACTGCCATCCCTTCCTGTGGGCGGCGAGCGCGCGGTCCACGAGCTCGTCCGCGCTGCCGAGGTAGTTGGCGGGATCGAGAACGGGGTCCGCGGCCACTCCCGCTTCGTCGAGAACCTCGCGCAGCGGACGCCCGGCTAGTACCGCATTCTTGACCAGATCATGCGCGGCACTGCGGCCGAGGGTCTCGGCGAGCGCCCCGCTGACGTTCTCGCTCAGCAGCACGCCGCCGGTGGCGTCCAGCGTCGCGCGCATCGCGGACACGTCCACCTGCAGGTCCGGCAGGAACTGGGCCGCGCGTGCGGCGGCGCCGCCCACGACGTCGAAGAGCTCGCGAAGCGGTTCCCACTCGGCGTGCCAGCCGCCGGTCGCCCGCTCGTGCTCCTGCTGGGCCGCCGCGCTGTGCAGCGTCGCCAGCAAGCCGGGCGTGCGGACCGACGCGGACCGCACGAGGATGGCGTTCGCCGGGTTGCGCTTGTGCGGCATCGCCGACGAGCCGCCGCCTCCGCCGCCTTCGGCGACTTCGCCCACCTCGGTAGACGCCAGCAGCGTGACGTCGAGCGCGATCTTGCCGAGGGCCGCGGACACCGCGGCGAGCGCGGAGCCGAGGTCGAGGATCCGCTGCCGGTCGGTGTGCCATGGCAGTGTCGGCTCCGCGAGCCCCAGTTCAGCTGCGAGCGCGGCAGTCACCGCGACGCCGTGTTCCCGCAGTGCGGCGAGCGTGCCGGCCGCCCCGCCGAACTGCACGGCCGGCTGCACGGCACGCAGCCGGGAAGCCGCGGTGTCCAGGGCCACCAGCCAGCCGGCGGCCTTGAGCCCGAACGTCGTCGGGAGTGCCTGCTGGCCGAGTGTGCGGCCGACCATCAGCGTGGTCCTGTGTTCCGCGGCGAGTGTCGCGAGAGCGTCAGTGGCCGCCTGCAACGCAGCCAGCAGTGGGCGCCGAGCGCGGGCAGATACCAGCATCAACGCCGAATCCAGAATGTCCTGGCTGGTCGCGCCGTGGTGCACCCACGGCTTCGCCGACGACGGCAACTCCTTCTCCAGCGCCCGCACCAGCGGCACCACGGGGTTCCCGGCCGACACCCCGGCGCGACCCACCGCTGCCACGTCGAACTCACCGGCGCAGGCGGCACCGATCGCCGTGGCCGCGTCCGCCGGGATCACCCCGACGGACGCCTCTGCGCGCGCCAGCGCCGCTTCGACGTCGAGCATCGCGCGCAGGACCGCGTCGTCGCCGATCTCTGCCGACACCCGCGCATCGGCGAACAGGGGATCGAACAGCTCAGAGCGCAAAGAAAGCAGTCTCCCCGTCGCCCTGCAGGCGGATGTCGAACCGGTAGCCGTCGTCGGTCGGCGTCGCGATCAGCGTGCCCCGGCGCTCCGGCGGAACGGTCGCCAGCACCGAGTCGATCTCGTCCGAGAAGTAGATGCGGGTGACGACGCGATGGAGCATGCCGCGCGCGAACACCGAAACGTCGATGTGAGGTGCCTGATCCGGCACCCGCCCGGGCATGAGCGTGTAGACGCCCCACTCGCCGTTCTGGTCGGTGGCCGAGCGGCCGAACCCACGGAATCCCTCGACGCTCGGCTTCGCGGCGCCGCGTGGATCGTCGGGATGATCGAATCGGCCATCGGGGTCGGCCTGCCAGGTCTCGATCAGGCCGTCCGGCACCACGTCGCCGTTGCCGTCGGTGAGCCGACCGCGGATCCAGAACCCGCCGGGCGTTCCCGAAGGTGCGACGAACGGGCCGTCATCCCAGGTCAGGCCGATCGAAAGGTACGGGCCGACGGTCTGTGAAGGAGTCGTCATTCGTCGTCCACCTCCGACTCGAACGGTGTCGCCTCCGTACCGCGCAACACGATGTCCCACTCATAGGCGAGCGCCCAGTTGGGCTGCGTCGACTCCAGATCGAACCGGGAGATCATCCGCTGCCGTGCCTTCTCGTCCGGCACCGAGTTGAAGATCGGGTCGTACGGGAACAGCGGATCGTCCGGAAAGTACATCTGGGTGACGAGACGCTGGGTGAACGCGCGCCCGAACAGCGAGAAGTGGATGTGCGCCGGACGCCAGGCGTTGTGGTGGTTGCCCCACGGGTACGCGCCGGGCTTGATCGTGGTGAAGCGATAGCGGCCGAGATCGTCGGTGAGCGTCCGGCCGAGCCCGGTGAAGTTCGGGTCGAGCGGCGCCGGCCAGTTGTCGACGACGTGCTGGTACCGACCGGCGGCGTTGGCCTGCCACACCTCGAGCAGCGTCCGCGGCACCGGCCGCCCGTCGCTGTCGAGCACCCGGCCGTAGACGATGATCCGCTGGCCCTGCGGCTCACCGTCGTGCTGGCGGGTGAGGTCGTTGTCCAGCTCGCCGAGGCGCCCCTCGCCGAGCAGCGGCCCGGTGATCTCGGTGAACGCGTGCGGAAGGGCGATCAGCGGCTGTTTCGGATGGCGCAGCGCCGTCGACTTGTAGCCGGCGAAGTCCAGCCGGGGATGGACGTCGAAATCTTGCACATAGGTCACGATGCCTCCAAGACCACGGCCAGACCCT
Source organism: Cryptosporangium sp. NPDC048952 (assembly GCF_043197895.1). Lineage (NCBI taxonomy): Bacteria > Bacillati > Actinomycetota > Actinomycetes > Cryptosporangiales > Cryptosporangiaceae > Cryptosporangium > Cryptosporangium sp. NPDC048952. The sequence goes on from NZ_JBICTY010000009.1 coordinate 125,674, forward strand.
GGCCGACGCCGATGCAGATGGCCGCGAGGCCCCAGCCGCCGCCGCGGCGACGCAACTCGTGGGCCAGGCTGCCCAGGACCCGGACGCCGGACGCGCCGAGCGGGTGCCCGATCGCGATCGCGCCCCCGTTGACGTTCACGATCTCCGGGTCGAGCTCCGGCCAGTCGGCGAAGCACGCCAGTGACTGCGCGGCGAACGCCTCGTTGAGCTCGACGACGCTCAGGTCGCCCCAGCCGATGCCGGCGCGACGCAGCGCCCGTTCGGCGGCCTGCACCGGTCCGATGCCGAAGAACTGCGGCTCGACGGCGGCCACCCCACGCCCGGCGATGCGCGCGAGCGGCGTCTTCCCCAGGCGGTTGGCGGTCTCCAGCGACCCGATCAGCGTCGCGGCCGCTCCGTCGTTCAACGGCGACGCGTTGCCGGCCGTGATCGTGCCGTCCGGACGGAACGCGGGCTTGAGCCGGGCCAGCTTCTCGACGCTCGAGTCGGGCCGGATGCCCTCGTCGCGCTCCAGGTCCTCGGTGGCGATCACCTCGTCGGCGAACACTCCGGCGTCCCAGGCCGCCGCCGCGCGCTGATGGCTCTTCGCCGCGAACGCGTCCTGGGCTTCCCGCGTGATGCCGTACTTCTCGGCGAGTTGCTCGGTGGCCTCACCGAGCGACACGGTCCAGGCGTCGTTCATGCGCGGGTTGACCATGCGCCAGCCGAGGGTGGTCGAGTGCAGGGTCTCGGGCGCTGCGGGGAAGCCCTTGGAAGGTTTCAGCAGAACCCACGGCGCCCGGCTCATCGACTCGACGCCACCGGCGATCAGCAGCTCGGCGTCACCGGTCTCGACCGCTCGGGCCGCCTCGATCGCGGCTTCCAGACCGGAGCCGCAGAGCCGGTTGACGGTCGCGCCCGGCACCGACGTCGGCAGCCCGGCCAGCAGCACCGCCATCCGGGCGACGTCCCGGTTGTCCTCACCGGCGCCGTTCGCGTTGCCGAACAGCACGTCGTCGATCGTCGCGGGGTCGAGGTCGGGGGAGCGGTCGACCAGGCCCCGGACGACGTGCGCCGCGAGGTCGTCGGGCCGCACGCCGCTCAGCGCGCCACCGTACTTGCCGAACGGGGTCCGGACGGCGTCGATCACGTATGCGTCGGTCACGACGCCTCCTTCAGCGCCCGTAGGGCATCGAGCTGTTCGTCGGTCGGTTCCGCTGTCGTCGTGAGCTCCGGGGAGACTTTCAGGTCCCAGCCGGTGGCTTCCCGCACCTGGTCCAGTGATACCCCGGGGTGGATGGCGGTGAGCGTGAGTTCACGGGTTTCCGGGTGGGGTTCCAGGATGCCCAGATCCGTGATCACCTTCACCGGACCCTTCCCCGGGAGCCCGAGGCGTTCCCGGAACCCCGCCCCGTCGCCGTACCCCACCGACGTCACGAAGTCGACCTTCTCGACGAACGCCCGCTTGCTCTGCCGCACGACGACCAGGACCTCCTTCGCGGAGGCTGCGATCTCCGGCGCCCCACCCGCCCCGGGCAGCCGCACCTTCGGGTCCGCGTAGTCCCCGACCACCGTCGTGTTGATGTTGCCGAACTTGTCGATCTGCGCGGCACCGAGGAATCCGATGTCGATCCGGCCGGGCTGCAGCCAGTAGTTGAAGATTTCCGGCACTGTCACGACCGCGTCCGCGGTCTCCCCGAGGATCCCGTCGCCGATCGAGAGCGGCAGGCGGTCGGGCTTGGCGCCGACGGCACCGGCCTCGTAGATCAGGACGAGGTCGGGCGCGTGCAGGCGGCGGGCCAGGTTCGCGGCGGTGCTCGGCAGACCGATGCCGACGAAGCACACGTCCCCGTCGGTCAGGGAGGCCGCCGCCGCGACCGACATCATCTCGTCGGACGAGTAGCTCATGCCGCGTTCTCCTTCAGCCAGTTCGTGAAGGTGTCCCGGTCCCGGCTGATCGCGTCCCACTCTCGGTAGTAGGCGTTGTCGCGCTCGGAGTAGTCCTGTGCGTAGCTCGGGTGCGCCCCTCCGGGCACCTCGGCCACCGCCGTCACGGCCCAGCTCGGCAGCGTGATCGCTCCCGGCACCGGCGACAGCTGGTCCACGATCTCCTCGACCGTCACCAACGACCGCTTCGCGGCCAGAACTGCTTCTTTCTGGACGCCCAGCAAGCCCCAGATCTGGACGTTGCCGAGTCGGTCGGCGCGCTGGGCGTGCACGATCGTGACATCGGGGTTGATCGCGGGCACCGCGGTGAGCGTCTCGCCGGTGAACGGGCAGGTGATCGGCTTGATCGTGTCGGTCTGGTTCACCAGGTCGGTGCCGACGTAGCCACGCAGCACCGCGAACGGCAGCCCGCTCGCGCCGGCGACGTACCGGTTCGCCATGCCGGCGTGACTGTGTTCCTCGATCTCCAGCGGCGCCGGCCACGCGTTCTGCACGGCGTCGCGAAATCGGTGCAGGGATCCGACGCCCGGGTTACCGCCCCAGGAGAAGATCAGCTTGCGGGCGCAGCCCGCACCGATCAGTTGGTCGTACACGATGTCGGGGGTCATCCGCACCAGCGTCAGGTCGCGCCGACCCTGACGGATGATCTCCTGCCCGGCCGCGACCGGAATGAGGTGGGTGAAGCCCTCGAGGGCGACGACATCCCCATCGTGGATGAGTCTCTCCACCGCCGCGGCGAGATCGAGTAGCTCAGCCATGTGCGGCCGTCCCCTCATGAGATGGGTACTGAGTGCAGCTCTGCCATGCGCTCACGCTAGGTCCGATCGAACGGGCTGCGGGATTGCTCTTCCGGCCAACGGAAGACCTGGGTCATCCAACCGCAACGCATCCGTAATCCTGTGACGATGCGCACGCGTACCCAGGTAGGCATCATCGGGGCCGGTCCGGCCGGTCTGCTGCTCCAGCACCTGCTCACCCGAGCCGGCGTCGACTCCGTAGTGGTCGAGAACCGCAGCCGCGAGTACTGCGAGAAGCGCCAGCGGGCCGGCGTCCTCGAGCACGGCACGGTGGAGCTGCTCAAGGAGATCGGCCTCGGCGACCGGATGATGCGGGAAGGGCTGCTGCACAGCGGCATCTACCTGCAGTTCGGGGGCGAGCGTCACCACCTCGACTTCCCGTCGCTGACCGGCGGACGCACGCTGACCGTCTACGCGCAGACCGAGGTCGTGAAAGACGCGATCGCGGTGGGGCATCCGATCCATTTCGAGGTATCCGACACCGCCGTGCACGACATCGACACCGAGCGCCCGATCCTGTCGTTCACCGACAAGGACGGTGTCGCGCAGGAACTCGAGTGCGACGTGATCGCCGGGTGCGACGGTTTCCACGGCGTCTCCCGCCCGTCGATGTCCGGCCTGCGCGTCTCGGAGCGCACGTATCCGTTCGCCTGGCTGGGCATCCTCAGCCCCGTGCCGCCCTCGACCGACGAGCTGATCTACGCGCACTCCCCGCAGGGTTTCGCGATGCACAGCATGCGCTCGCCCGAGGTCAGCCGCCTCTACCTCCAGGTCGACCCGGACGAGAAGATCGAGAACTGGTCCGACGACCGGATCTGGGAGCAGCTGCAGGTCCGGCTCGGACATCCCGGCTGGACGCTCACCGAGGGCCCGATCACCGAGAAGAGCATCACACCGATGCGGAGCTTCGTCGCCGAACCGATGCGTCAGGGCCGCCTGTTCCTCGCCGGCGACGCCGCCCACATCGTGCCGCCGACCGGTGCGAAGGGCCTCAACCTCGCGGTCGCCGACGTGAAGGTGCTCTCCGACGCACTCGTGCGGCTGCTCGTCGAAGGCAAAGCCGACCTGGCCGACGCCTACTCCGACACCTGTCTCACCCGGGTGTGGCGAAGCACGTGGTTCTCGTGGTTCATGACGTCGATGCTGCACAAGTTCCCGGTCTCGGCGTACGGGTCAGCGGCCGAGGCGGAGTTCCAGGAGCGCCTGCAGATCGCCCAGCTGCGCCAGGTGACCAGCTCTACCGCCGCAGCGACGAATTTGGCCGAGAACTATGCGGGCTGGCCCCTTCCCTGAGCCGGGCGAACGTGGCGTCCGAGCGTGATACCGGTTTGGTCTCCGGCAGCGCGAGCGCGCACAGCAACGTGAGTGCGGACGCGCCGATCAGGAACCAGGAGATGCCGCTCTCCACATAGGTGGGCAGCTCCAGCACCGCGAGCTGCGCGGCTCCGCCGGCGAGCGCGGCGCCCAGGTGGTACGCGAGGGCGGTCCCGGTGTACCGGGACCGCCGGTCGAACAGTTCGGTCAGGTAGGCGGCCACCGCGCCGTAGCCCAATGCCGACGCCAGTCCGCTGACCGCCATCGAGAACGTCACCAGTTCGACGGCGGCGGTGTTGACCAGCCAGAAGAACGGGAACGCCCAGATCGCGCTGGCGACCGCACCCAGGATGACGACGGGGCGGCGCCCCAGCCGGTCGGCGAGCGCGCCGCCGCCCAGCGTGCCGAGCACGCCGACGACAGCGGCGATGAACGAGCCCGCGATGAGGTCTGCGCGGGCGAGCCGGAGCTCGGTGACGCCGTACTCCACGGTGCCGGTGATCGTCACGTAGAACGCGGCGTTCGCCGAGAACAGCAGGCCGGCGGCCAGCAGCAGCCGGCCGGGACGACGCAGCACGCTCCGGATCGGCCCGCGGCGCCGGGCGGGTTCCGGCGGGGCCGGCGCGTCACGCAGGCGAACGGCGATCAGCAGCGCCGCGACGAGCAGGACGCCGCCCACCAGGAACGGCACCCGCCAGCCCCAGCTCGTGAACGTGTCGTTGGCGAACGCCGACGTCGCGGCGAAGACGGCGACGTTCGCCAGGACCGCGCCGCACGACACACCGCTCTGCACGAAGCCGCCGATCAGTCCGCGACTCAGCGGCGGCGCGCCCTCGGTGAGGCTCAGCGTCATGCCGCTCCAGATGCCGCCGATCGCCAGCCCGTGCACGAGTTGGAGGCCGACCAGCAGCATCGGGGCGAGCGCGCCGATCGTGCGCTCGACCGGCAACGCGCCGATCAGCGCGATGCTGAGGCCGCCGAGCACCAGCGAGGAGATCAGCGCGCTGCGGCGACCGACGGTGTCGCCGAGCCGCCCGAAGACCAGCGCGCCGATCGGCCGGGTCAGGAACGCGACCCCGGCGGTGGCGAACGCGAACAGGCTTCCGTCGGCGCCGCCGTACCGGTTGAAGAACAGCGGCCCGAGGATCGCTGGCGCACCGGCCGCGAACAGGAACATCGAATACCAGGTGGCGGTGCTCAGTAGCAGCCCAGCCGCGCGTAACCCCCGACTCACCACTAGAGCGTGCGCTTTTGTCGGCGTCTGCGACGGAAAACAACAGATTCGACGCGCCGGTGCTAACGAAAGCGTGGTTAAGTCCGTCGTTCGGTGAGTAATTCCTACGCCGCTGTGACCTGTGGGGGCTTTTCGTCGTCGGCGTGGGCGCCCCGCGGTGCGGGGTGCTCGACGAGGGCGAGGACGCGCGCCGCCATGAAACGCGCAGTGCGGACCGGGGTGCCGCCGCGCGTCACTTCGGTGACCTCGACGATGCCGCGGCCGTGCGTGACGTCGACCCGGCGGCCGGCGCGAGTGGCCACGACCTCGTAGGTGCGGGTGGATTCGCCCGCATCGATGACGATCTCGACTCGGTCGCCCTTCATGGGTCACCCCCGAACTGGTGTACTACTGATTCTCTCACAGAAAGGGACGACGAGAGCACGAATAGCGATGCCGAGCACCAGGCCTCCCAGTGCGTCGGTCGTCCAGTGGAAGTTCAGGTAGACCATGCAGACGACGCAGATCAGAGCGCTGACGCCGCCGACGGTTTGCATCCGGCTCGCCCAGCGCGGATTGCCGGTATACGCGGCCAGCAGGACGCCGAGCGTCGCGCTGAACACGACGATGTTCGCGGCGTGGCCGGAGGGGTAGCTCATGCGCTGGCTGAGCTCGGCGGCGACCGCGTGCAGGTGCGGGTCGCCGCCGGCCGGTGGGGGCCGCCCGGCCCAGATTTTCGCGGACCCCACGACCAGGGTGTGGGCGAGCCAGCTGCCGATCAGGCCCAGTACCGGCCAGGGCGTGCGCTTTCGCACCGCGAGGAGGGCCGCGACCACTGCCGACGCGGTGGGGAACACCCAGTTCTGGCCCAGGGAGAATCCGACCCGCGCCGGCCAGTAGAGGGCGCCGATCCGGTGCCCGTCGGCGATCGACCGGTCGATACCGATCAGGATGCCGGTCGCCAGTCCGATGGTGATCCCGGCGAACCCGATGAGGGCCGGAACGGCGACCAGGAGCATCGCGCGGAGCCGGGACATGTGTCGAAGGCTAACTTCGGTTGGGCGGGAAGCGCGTTTGGCGCGTCTCTAGAGCAGGCATCGATGTCGGGGGTAGGAGAAGGGAACCGGGTCATGATCATGGCGCTCCTGCTCGATTTCGCGAACATCGCGGGAGGACTGCTGCTCGCGTCCGCGCTTCTGCAGCGCCTGCCGAGGGTGGGTGACGACCTGGGCCTCGTGGCCCGGGCCGCGGCGCCGTACGGGTGGATCGTCGGTCTGGTCGCGCTGGTGACCGGCGGCTACTACCTGCTCGTCCACGCGACCGACGGCCCCCACGTCTTCCACTTCGAGCTGGTCGCCATCGCCATGGGCGTCATCCTCCTCTGGGACCGCCTCCGCAGCGGCCGCGGCGCCGGCCGCCCCGCGGCAAGCGCCGCCCCGGCCGGGGGCGGCCAGGCGGGAGCCGGCAGTGTCGCGCCGGCCGGGGTCGGATCGGCTCGGCCGGCCGGGCCGGGCGGCTCGGCCGGAAGCCGCACCGCCGCCGCGGTGGCGGCGCCTACGGGGGTGGCTTTGTTGTTGGCGGTGTTCGGGATTATTGCCGTGATCGTGGGATTCCAGGGGTTGCTGACCCCGGACTACTGATAGGTGAGGCGCAGCACGCCGCTGGGATAGGCCCGGTGGCCCACGAGCCGCAACCGCGTGTCCGCACCGAACGGCGCCAACCCGTCCCCGATCGCGACCGGATGCACGACCAGGTGGTACTCGTCGACCAGCCGCTCGCGCACCGCCGCTCGCGCGAACGCCGCGCCCCCGACGATCACGATGTCACCACCGGGCTGTCGCTTCAGCCCGGCGACAGTGCTGCCGAGCCCCTGCGTGGCCAGCCGCGCATTCGACCAGCTCAACGGCTCGCTCAACGTCGTCGAGAAAACAATCTTTTCGATGCCGTTGATCAACGGCGCGATTTCTTCGCCGTGAACGACTCCCACATCCAGTCGAGCCCACCGTCCGGCCGGGCGACGAACCCGTCGAGCGTTATCTGCATCCGAAGAATCACGCGTCGCGTACTCATGCCAGTTCTGACGGCAGCTCCGGCGAAAAGGAATCGAGGACCTGCGGTGCGTGGAAGTCGACGATCCCGACGACCACGCCGCCGCTGACGCGCAGCACCTGCACGGCGTGGAGCCGGTACACCACGACGCCGGGCGCCCGCAGGTAGACAGCCATCGCCGGCTGGTGATTGGCGCCGGCCTCGACGTACCGGTACACACCGGGGTCGGCGTTGTCGCGGATCTCGTCGAGATAGGCGTCGCGGCCCTCGATCCACCGCGCCGACGGCGCGAACTCGGCGCGGACGTCCTCGGCCAACAGGGCGGCCAGCGCGTGCCGGTCACCGGACCGGTGCGCCGCCACGTAGCGGCGGAGCGTTCGTCGTTCGTCGGTGGAAGCGTCGCGGCGCCACTCCTCGCGCTCGCGCGGCAGGCGCTCGCGCAGCGTCGCCCGAGCACGTTGCAGTGCGCTCTTGACGGCCGGAACGCTCAATCCGAGCGAATCACCGGTCGCCGCAGCCGGCCAGCCCAGCACGTCACGCAGGATCAGCACCGCGCGCTGCCGCGGCGGCAGGTGCTGGATGGCGGCCAGGAACGCGATCTCGAGCGTTTCGCGGTCGACCGACCCGGTGGCGGGGTCGAGCAGATGGTCCGGGATCGGCTCCAACCAGCGTGGATCCGCCGGCCCGACGTCGGCGGGCAGCACTCGGCGCTGCCCGCTGGCCAGGGCGTCGAGGCAGGCATTGGTGGCGATCCGGTAGAGCCAGGTCCGCAGCGACGACCGCCCCTCGAACTCGGTCCGGCCCTTCCACGCCCGCAGAAACGTCTCCTGCACCAGATCGTCGGCTTCGCCCAGCGCACCGACCATCCGGTAACAGTGCGCCCGCAACTCGCGCCGATGCGCCTCGAGCACGGCTTCGTCCAGGATCTCCATCTCCGGGTAGACGATGCCCCACCGCGAAAGGAATCGGTGCCAGGCCCGTCTAGAGCGGGAGGACGGACGTCGGGGAGCCGGTTTCCACGGTTTTGCCGGTGGGGACGGGGATTCCGTCTTCCAGGGAGAACCACACCAGCGTCGACGACCGCTCGTTCGCCACGACCAGGCCGTCGTCGACGAGCGCGAAATCCCGGGGCCAGGAGCCGCCGGTCGACACCTCGGCGATCGGTGCCGGAACGCCGTGGGCGTCGAGGCGGAACGCGGCGATCGTGTCCGGGCCGCGGTTGGCCACGTAGAGGTGGTCGCCCGACAGCGCGATCGCGCTCGCCTGGTTGTGCCCGTCCACGGCGGTGGACGGCGTGGTGGCCACGACCTTCCCGGACAACAGCGTCACCACCGTCGAGTTCAGCTCACCCGCGACGTACCAGCGGCCGGACGGGTGCACCGCCACGTGCCGCGGACCGGTACCGGGCGGCAGGGCGGTCTCGCCGGTGCGGGTCAGCGCACCGTCGGCGAACGAGTAGTGCACGAGCCGGTCGATGCCGAGGTCGACGACGGTGACCGCGCCGTCCGGGCCGGACACGATCTGGTGGGCGTGCGGGCCTTCCTGGCGCTCGGCGTCCGGCCCGGTCCCCTGGTGCTGCACCAGGCTCGTCCGCGGGCCGATCTTCCCGTCGGCGACCGGGTGCACGGACACGCTCCCGGAGCCGTAGTTCGCCGCCAGCAGGTAGCCGTCGATCAGCGCGAGGTGGCACGGCCACTGTCCGCCGGTCGACTGCGTCGAGAGCAGTTCGAGCGTGTCGATAGTGAACGAGCTGACCGCGCCTTCGCCCTCGTTGACGGCATACAGGTACGAGCCGTCGGTGATCACGTAGGACGGGGACGGGGTGACCACGTGCCCGCCGGGCACGGACGACAGGCCGATCCCGGTCCCGTCCATGTCCGACGTGTACGAACCGATGACGAGCCTGGTGCTCAAAGCTCCTCCACGACGATCATTTCGGCGTCCTGCGTTGCGGTCCACCGGACCGGCAACCCGACCGTGGCCAGGTGCGCTCCGGAGAACTCGGTTCCTCGCGCACGGTAGCGGGCGGCAGCGGAGAGCCCGGAGAGCGGCAGGCGCAGATCGCGTCCGGGCACGTGCCCAAGGCCGTCGAGCGTCCCGGTGTTCCAGGCCAGCACGACGGTGCGGCTACCGAGCGTGTACTGCACGGCGCATCGCGCCTGGTCGGGTGAGCCGATCCGGTACACGGTGCCGCCCGTGATCACGTCGCGGACGGCTTTGTACCGGGCGACCCAGGTGCGCGCGGTCTCGCGTTCGGCCGACGACCAACGACCGACGTCCGCGCCGATCCCCAGCACCCCCGCGGACGCGAGCACGAAACGGAAGTCCAGGGACCGGGGCCGGACGTCGAACAGGCCGGGCGCGTCGGTGACCCACGAGCTCATCAGGTGCGGCGCGTGCGCGGCGAGGAAACCGTGCTGGATCCGGAGCCGGTCCAGCGGCGCCGTGTTGTCCGACGGCCACAGCACGTCGGTGCGTTCCGCCGTCGCGAGATCGACGCGTGCCCCACCCGCAGCACACCCCTCGACCGTGACGTGGGGAAAGTTCGTCCGCAGCCGATCGAGCACGCGGTACAGGTTCGCGACGTGCCTGCGGTCGGCGTCGGGTGCCGTCGACTCCGTTCGGGGCCGGTTGAAGTCCCACTTCAGGTAGTCGATCGGGTATTCCGCCAGCAGTCCCTCGAGCGTCGAACTCACGAACTCGAAGACGTCCGCGCGGCCGAGATCCAGCAGGTACTGATTGCGCACCTGTGTCTGCGGGCGCCCCTCGATGCGGTACACCCAGTCGGGGTGCTCGGCGTAGAGCTCCGACGCCGGGTTCACCATCTCCGGCTCGACCCAGAGCCCGAAACCGAGGCCCTTCGCCCTCACCGCGTCGACGAAGGCCGCGAAGCCGTCCGGGAACTTGGCCGGGTCGGGTGTCCAGTCGCCGAGGCCACCGTGGTCGTCCGTGCGCCCGACGAACCAGCCGTCGTCGACCACGAACGTCTCGACGCCGAGGTCCGCGGCGATGTCGGCGAGCGCGAGCTGTCCCTCGGCGGTGACGTCGAACGTCGTCGCTTCCCAGGAGTTGTAGATGACCGGGCGCACCCGATCGCGGGACCGGAGCCGCTCGTAGGCGTGCCAGACGCGGCCGAGGCCGTCGACGCCCTCGGCGCTGTAGGCGCCGGCGGCGATCGGCGTCGTGACGGTCTCACCCGGTGCGAGCAGGACCCCGCCGACGGAACCGGCCCGCACGCGGGTGGTCCCGACCGCGTCCACGTCGGCGACGATCTGCCAGGAACCGCTCCAGGCCAGTTGGACGCCGTACGTGCCGTCGACCGTCAGGTAGGGCGCGAACTGGTGGCCGGTCACTCCCTGCGCGCTGCCGATCTCGAACCGCCCGCGCGGCAGGTCGATCTCCGACCAGGTGAACTCCTGCGACCACTGGCCACACAGGTAGCCGAGGCGCGCACCATCCGGGGTAGGCACCGAGAACGCCGCCGAGCCGAGCGACCCGATCGACACGGGATCACGGCCGTCGTTGCGGACCTCCACCCACCGTTCGATCACGTCCGTGCCATGACCGAACCGGTAGCACTGCGTACCGCGCAGGCCGGTAAGCGCGTCGACGAACGTCACCCGCAGCCCGTCGGTCTCCTCGGCGGAGACGAACTCCCAGCGCAGCCCCCCGGCATCCAGATCCGCACCCAGAAATGGCCGCTGTCCATCGGTGGCGTACTCCACCGGAGCGACGTCCCCGCGCGTCAGGTACTGCACCTTGCCGTGGAACGCGAGCGGCGACGGCCCGTCGCTGACGCCGATCGGCCCCCACGAGTGCAGCTCCAGCCACTCGTCGGCCAGGGTCACCGTGTACTCGGTGGTGGCCCCGGTGAGGGTCCACTTCACGCGAGGAACTCGGCGGTCAGGCGCTGCTGCAGCACCACGTCCACCCACATCGGATGGTGCGGCGCCGCGTTCGAGCAGACGATCGTGCCCCAGGCGCCGATCTCCCGGCTGCGACGCACGGCGTACTCGCAGATCTCCGCGCCGACCGGGCCCTCCTCGAAGTCGGTGTGCAGCGGGGTGTAGCCGACCCAGCCCTCACCGAAAACCAGCGGCACACCGCGGTCCGACGCCAAGTCGGCGGCGGCGGCCAGCCACAGATCCAACACAGCACGCATGGCCACGCGGTGCGCGCCGTAGCGGTCGTAGAGCCAGCGGTCCCACTTGTCGGGGTCGCACCAGTCGTGCGCGTAGAGCTCCCGCGGCTGCATCACTGTCGCGTCGAGCGTCCAGCGGCGATTCTCCGCGGGCTGCCAGTCCTCGAGCGGCGGTGCACCGTCGCGCAGCAGCTCGGCGTACGCCCGCTCCTGCGGGAACGGACGCGACGGATCCCGCAGCGCGAACTCGTCGATGAGCTGGTCGAGCACGCCGTAGACGTACGGGTGGAACACCGCGACGTCGATGTTGCGCGGAACACCGCGCAGCTCACCGATCGGCACGTGCGCGTAGTTCACCGTGCACGGCACCGACGGGTGGCGCTCCTTGAACCGGTCGATGCCGGCTTCCAGGGCGTCGCGGAGCTCGACGACGCCGCCGAACCGTCCGTCCTCGGTCAGCGCGCTGACCTGCACTTCGTTGTGCAGTTCGACGAACGCCACGGTGTCGGCCAACCCTTCGGACTTCACCAGATCGACGAGATCCGCGTGGGCGTCGGCGAGTGCGAGCGGTCGTTCGGACACGGGCACCGCGCGCAGTGCCCGGTGCCAGGCGTCGTCGCCGGAGAACGACGGGCTCTGCTGGTACTCCCAGCTCGACACGATGACCTTGACGTCGTGCCGGGCGGCGGCCCGGAAGAAGTCGAGCAGGTGCGCGCGCCCGTTCAGCGTGGTGCGACCGCGAACGTCGTACCAGCGGGTTCGTTGCCCGTACTCACCGCCGAACGACTCGAACGTCAACGCCGACGTGTCGAGACCCGAACGGAACAGCAGGAACGGCATCGCGCAGATCCGCACCGCGTTGTAGCCGCGCTCCACCGCCTCGGTGAACGCCCGGTCCAGGTCCTCGAACGGCTCTCCGGGGCCGGTCCGCGTGTACCAACTGAAGTCCCACAGCGTCATCGCGAGCTTGCTCATTTGTTCGCCCCCACCAGCAGGCCCGACACGAAGTGGCGTTGGAACGCGAAGAACACGATCGCGGTGGGCACCGCGGCGAGCACGGATGCCGCCGCGACGACGTTCCACTGGCTCACGTAACCGCCCTGCAGGTTGAGCAGCGCCGCCGTGACCGGCAGTTTCGCCTCGGTGCGCAGGACCGTGATCGCCCAGATCAGGTCGTTGAAAATCCAGGTCGTGGCCAGTGCGGCGAGTGCTGCGAGCGACGGACGGCACAGGGGCAGAACGATCCGGGCGTAGATCTGCACCGGCCCGGCGCCGTCGATGCGTGCGGCTTCGGTGAGCTCGCCCGGCAGCGAGCGCATGAACCCGTACAGAACGAATGTGTAGAACCCGAGGCCGAAGCCGACGTGGATCGCGATCAGGCCGGTCAGCGTGTCGTAGAGCCCCAGCGACTCGGTGATCCGGGAGACCGGGATCAGCAGGATCTGCGGAGGGAGCAGGTTGCCGGCGAGCATCGTCAGCAGGATCGCGCGGCGACCGGGGATCGCGTACCGGCTGAGTGCGTACGCGGCCATCGACGCCAGCCAGAGCGTGATGATCACGGCCGGCACGGTGATCTTGATGCTCGTCCACAGCGAGCGGGCCATTCCGCCCGTGCCCAGGGCGGTGTCGAAGCCGTCGAACGTGAAGCTGTGGGGCAACGACGCGGTGCCGTTCGCCGCCACGTCGTCGAAGGTCCGGATCGCCAGCACCAGCACGAACACCATCGGTGCGACCCACAGCACGGTCACCGGCGCCATGATCAGGTGAAACACCCACCCCCGCTTCCGGCGCGGTCGCGGGGACTTCTGCGGAGCCGCGGGCGCCGCCGGCGCGGCGACCAGAGTCGCTGTCACAAGGCGCCTCCCGATGCGAGGCGGCCAACCAGATACCCCGTCATGCCGCAGCCTCCTCGCGGGTCGCGCGGATCAGGTACGTGATGATGAAAACGACGGCGAGTGCGAAGATCACGACGGCGATCGCGGACGCGTAACCCAGGTTCAGGAACTTGAAGCCCTGCTGGAACATGTACGTGCTGAGCAGCTCCGACGAGTGGTAGGGCCCACCCGCTGTCATCGCCCAGACGATGTCGAACGTCCGCAGCGAATCGATCACCGTCACGGCGAAGACCACTGTGTTGACGCCACGCAACTGCGGCCACGTCACGTACCGGAACCGCTGCCACGCCGTGGCCCCATCCACCGCGGAAGCGTCGTCCAAGGTGGGATCGGTGCCTTTGAGGCCCGCCAGATACAGCACCATCACGTACCCCACCTGCCGCCACACCGCGGCGACCAGCACCGCGTACAACGCGGTGTCGGGGTTCGCCAGCCATTGCTTCTCCCACGACGACAGCCCGATCGCCCCGAGCAGCGTGTTGATCGACCCGTCCGGCTGGTACTGCACCCGCCAGAACAGACCGGTCACTGCCAGCGAGAACACCATCGGCAGGTAGATCGCACTGCGGTAGAGCCCGACGCCCCGGCGCGGCCGGTTGAGCGCCAACGCCAGAGCTAACCCGCCCAGCACCGACAGCCCACCGAATCCGATCGCCCAGATCACGTTGTTCTTCAGCGCGCCGGTGAAGACGTCGTCGTCAAAGAGGTTCTGGTAGTTCTCCAGCCCGACGGGTTGGGCGGCGCCCAGCCCGTTCCAGGTCGTGAACGACAGATAGAAGCTGTTGAGGGCGGGCCAGAACACCATCCCGATCTCGACCAGGGCCGGCACCGCGAGGAACACCCAGACGATCGCGGGCACGCGGCGCCAGCGTGCCGGTGCCCGCACGGCAGGAGCAGTCACGACCCCAGGACCTTCTTCGCGCTCGCCTGCCACTCCTTCAGGATCGAGTTGACGTCACCGGGCTTGTCGAGGAACTTCGTCAGCGCGGTGTCGGCGGTGGTCTGCAGCTCGTCGCTGGAGTCCCGGTTGAAGAACTGGGTGATCTCCTCGGTCTCGTTCAGGTGCTTGACCCCCTTCTGCACCAGCGGCGAGAACTTGCTGACGTCGACCTCGCTCGAAGTCGGCAGGTTCGACGACTTCGCGCGCTCGATGAACGCCTGCTGCTGCTTCGACCCGGCGAGGTACGACAGCAGGTCTAGTGCACCCTGCTTGTTCTTGGTCCTCGCGGCAGCGAAGTAACCGTCGGTCGGGGCTTCCTCGGCGACCGGCACGCTCGTGTTGATCGACGGAACGCGGAAGAAGTCGATGTCCTCGACGCCACCCTGCGGCACGGAGCTGGTGATGAACGCTCCGAGCAGGTACATGCCGGCCTTCTTGTTGACCAGCGGTGTCACCGCGTCCTGATAGGAGTACGAGCGGCCCTTCGGGTCGATGTACTCGATCAGCTGCCGGTAGTGGTCCATGACCTGTTTGACCTCGGGGCCGTCGAACGCGTGCTGGCCGGCCAGCAGCTCCCGGTGGAACTTCGCGCCGTTGATCCGCAGGTTGAGGTAGTCGAACCAGCCGGACGCCACCCACGCGGTGGAGCCGGTGCCCATCGTCAGCGGGTAGGCGCCTTTGCTCTTGATCGTCTTGCAGACCGCGATGAACTCGTCCCAGGTGGTCGGCGGCTGCACGCCCCACTCGGCGAACGCGGACTTCTTGTAGAAGACGCCCCACCAGTAGTAGTTCGTCGGCACGAAGATCTGCTTGCCGTCCTCGGCGGTCGACAGCTCCTTGAGCGCGGGGGAGAACTTCGCGCAGGCGCCGTCGCCGGTCCAGAGCTCGGAGACGTCGAGCAGGAAGCCCTTTTTCGCGTAGTCGCGGGCGACGGAGCCCGCGTACCAGGTCAGGACGTCCGGCGGGTTGGCCGAGTTGAGGTAGGTCGGCAGCTGGGCCCGGAACGTCTCGATCGCGATCGTGTTCAGGGTGACCTTTTGCTTTGTGTAACCGTCGACGACCTGCGTGAGCGCGGCCTTGGGGTCGGCGTCGGACTGCGAGTTCTGGAGCGTCAGCGTGGTGGAGCTGCCACCACCGCTGGAGTCGCTACCGGTGGCGCAGCCGCCGAGCGCGGCGGCCGCTCCGAGTCCGCCGAGGCCCGCGAGGAAGCCGCGTCGAGTGGTGGTCATGTGAACCCTCCGGGGGGACGAGAGTCAGCTGTGACATCGCGTTGCGGAACGGTTGCACGGGCTTTGCAGGGCTGTCAATATATCTTCGTAATTAATGGTTAGTTGGCTCGGAGGCTCCCGGATGAGCGAACGATTCGCAGGTCGGACGGCCGTGGTCACCGGTGCGGCCGGCGGCATCGGTGCCGCGTGCGCGGTCCGGCTCGCGGCCGAGGGCGCGGCGGTGGTGCTCACCGACGTGCGGCCCGCGGACGGGGTCGCCGAGAAGATCCGAGCCGACGGCGGACGCGCGCACGCCGTGATCGCGGACGCATCCGACGAGTCCACCTGGGAACGGCTGGGTTCTGATTTCGGACCGGTCGACGTCCTCGTCAGCAACGCGTACTCAGTGGACGTCAAGCCGGCGCACGAGACGAGCCGGGAGTCGTGGGACCGGCAGTTGGCGGTGTCGCTGACCGGCACGTTCCTGGGGGTGCGTGCACTTCTGGGGGCCTTGCGCTCCGCCGTTCTGATCTCGTCGGTGCACGCGTTGGTGGGGCTCCCGGGCCGGCCTGCCTACGCGGCGGCCAAGGGTGCGCTGGTTTCGCTCGGTCGGCAGCTCGCCGTCGAGTACGGTCCGGCGCTGCGGGTCAACACAGTGCTGCCGGGGCCGATCCTCACCGACGCGTGGGCCTCCCTCTCGGAGGCCGACAGAGCGCGCAGTGCGGAAGCCACGGTCGCCGGCCGGCTGGGTAGCCCCGACGAAGTGGCTGCCGCGGTGGCGTTCCTGGCCTCCGACGAGGCCGGATTCATCACCGGGACGACGCTCGTCGTCGACGGTGGCTGGACTGCCACCCGGCAGTCGTCGTGACAAGGGGACGCATGCAGCACTACGGGACGCGTGGCGTGCACGGCCAGACGGTGGAGGTGCTCGCTCAGCGCATCCTGACCGGGCAGCTCGCCGAAGGCGCCACGCTCGACATCAACGCGCTGCAGTCGGAACTCGACGTCAGCCTCACCGCGCTCCGCGAGGCGATGCGGGTGCTCGCGGCGAAAGGGCTCGTCGACGCGCGTCCCAAGCGCGGGACGTTCGTGCGTCCGCGTGACGACTGGAGCCTGCTCGATCCCGACGTCCTGCGATGGCAGTTCTCCCGCGCGGCTCGTCCGGGCCTGTTCTCCGACCTGCACGAGCTGCGCTCGATCGTCGAGCCCGGTGCCGCCGGCCTCGCCGCTGAACGCGCCACGGACGCCGACGTCGCCGCGCTCGACGCGGCGCTCGCGGCGATGGCGTCCGCCGGGGACGACACCGGCGCGGCCGTCGACGCGGACCTCGCGTTCCACCGTGCGCTGCTCGCCGCGACCCACAACGAGCTGCTGCAACGCATGGAAGTGCTGATCGAGACCGGGCTGGCCGAACGTGACCGGATGGTGCACGGCGCCGGCCCCGGTGACCCCGTGCCCAGCCACCAGGCGGTGGTGGACGCGATCCGTCAGCACGACGCCGCAGAGGCCGCACGGGCGATGGGCCGGCTGCTCGAGCAGGCGGTCGACGACGTAGCGAGGCTCGCCGATGAAAATCGATAGGGTCGAGACCTTCCTCGTCTCGCCGCGTTGGCTGTTCTGTCGCGTCTCGACCGACGACGGGCTGGTGGGCTGGGGCGAACCGGTCGTCGAAGGCCGCGCCGAAGTCGTGCGCGCCGCCGTGGACGTGCTGGCCGAGTACCTGATCGGCGAAGACCCGCTGCGCATCGAGCAGCACTGGCAGGTCCTGACCAAGGGCGGGTTCTACCGCGGCGGTCCGGTGCTCTCCAGCGCGGTCGCCGGCATCGACCAGGCGCTCTGGGACATCGCCGGCAAGGCCTACGGTGCACCGGTGCACGCGCTGCTCGGCGGGGCGGTGCGCGATCGCGTCCGCGTGTACGCGTGGGTGGGCGGCGACGAGACCGGCGAGATCACCGACGCGGTGACCGCGCACGTCGAAGCGGGCATGACCGCCGTGAAGATGAACGCGAGCGGGGTGCTCTCGCCGGTGCCGACGCTCGCCGAGCTCAACGCGGTGGTCGCGCGCGTGACCGCGGCCAGGGACGCGCTCGGCGACACCCGGGACGTGGCCGTCGACCTGCACGGCCGGGCGACGTTCGCGGCCGCGCGGCTGCTGCTGCCCGCGCTCGCGCCGCTGCACCCGCTGCTGGTCGAAGAGCCGCTGCTGCCCGAACACGGCGACCGGCTGCCCGAGCTGGTGGGCCTCACCGCGTCTCCGCTCGCGACCGGTGAGCGGCTCTACCACCGCAGCGATTTCCTGCCCGCGTTACGCGCGGGCATCAGCGTCGTCCAGCCCGACCTCTCACACGCCGGTGGCATCTCCGAGGTGCGGCGGATCGCGTCGCTCGCCGAGACGCACGGTGCGCTGCTCGCGCCGCACTGTCCGCTCGGTCCGGTGTCGCTGGCGGCGAGCCTGCAGGTGGCGCTCAGCACGCCGAACTTCCTGATCCAGGAGCAGAGCATCGGGATCCACTACAACGTCGGCGCGGACCTGCTCGACTACGTGGCCGACCCCGAGCCGCTGCGGATCGTCGACGGTCACATCGCGCGCCTGGAGTTACCCGGTCTCGGCATCACCGTCGACGAGGCGGCGGTGCGCCGGGCCGACCGGTCCGGGCACGCCTGGCGCAACCCCGTCTGGCGGCACGACGACGGGTCGTTCGCGGAGTGGTGAGCGTCGACGTCGATCTCGCGCACGGCGGCCGGTGGACGTCGCTGCGTGTGGGCGGCCGGGAATGGCTCTGGCACCGTTCCGCGCCCCGGGCTTCGGTTCGCCCCGGCGACGCATTTGTCGACGCCGGCGGCGTGGAGGAGTGCGTCCCGACCGTGCGGGGACATCCGGATCACGGGTCGGTGTGGTCGCGACCGTGGTCTGCCGACGGGTCGGTGGTGACCGACGAGTTCTCGTTGTCGCGGACGATTCGACACGTGGTCGATGCGGTGGAGGTGGATTACCGGTTGACCGCCTCACCGGGGTACCGGTTCGTGTGGGCGGCGCACGCGCTGCTGGACGTGTCGGCTGATGCCCGGTTGATCGCCCCGCCGGGAACGCCGACCCGGGTCTACGGCCGGGGCCCGGCGACCGAGACCGTGGCGTGGCCGGGTCATGTCGGGCCGGGCAGCGCGGACCGGTCCGGGTCGGGAAGGTTGGACCGGCTCGGGCCGGACGACGGGACCGCTGTCGGGGCGATCCTCGCCTGTTCCGCCGTGCGGGTGGTCGACGGGAAGTCGCTGAGCTTCCGGCTCGAGGCCGAGGGGCAGCCCGCCTCGGTCGCGCTCTGGCGGAACCTGCGAGGCTGGCCGGAGGGGGATCCGTACCGTTCGATCGGCGTCGAGCCGATGCTGGGGCGGGTGTTCGACCGAGCCGAGGGGGAGACAGCCGTGGTCGGGGAGTCCGGGGTGTGCGAGTGGCGGCTGACGGTTTCGGCATGAGTTTCGACGTGGTGTGCGTCGGGGAGGCGATGGCGCTGGTGACGCCGGATCCGCCGGGTCCGTTGGCATCGGGTGGGCCGATGCGGCTCGACGTGGCTGGCGCCGAATCGACGGTGGCGTCGTACCTGGCGCAGCTCGGGGCGCGGACGGCGTGGGTGAGTGCGGTGGGGGCCGATCCGCTGGGCTCGCTGGTGTGTTCGCGGATCGCGTCGTACGGCGTGGACGTCTCTACCGTCGTGGTGGATCCTTCTGCGCCCACCGGCGTCTTCTTCAAGGACCCGGGCGCCTCGGGCACGACCGTGCACTACTACCGCGCCGGGTCGGCGGCATCGCGGCTCGGGCCGTCCACGCTGCCTTCCTCGCGGGTGGTGCACCTGAGTGGGATCACTCCTGCGCTCTCCTCGTCGTGCGCCGCACTGGTGGATGCGGTTTTCGATTCGGGTGTGACCGCGAGTTTCGACGTCAACTACCGGCCGGGGCTCTGGTCGGTCGAGCAGGCCGCGCCGGTGCTGGCCGGGCTGGCTCGCCGCGCCGACGTCGTCTTCGTCGGTCTGGACGAAGCCCGGACGCTCTGGGGCGTGCGGACGGCGGCGGACGTGCGGGAGCTCCTGCCGGAGCCGGAGCGGGTGATCGTGAAGGACGGCGCCGTGGGCGCGTACTCGGACGCTTGCTTCGTGCCCGCTCCCACTGTCGACGTCGTGGAGCCGGTCGGGGCGGGTGACGCGTTCGCGGCCGGGTACCTGTTCGGCCTGTTGAACGACGCGCCGGAGAGCGAGCGGCTGCGACTCGGACACCAGCTGGCGGGCGCCGCGCTCCGGGTGACCGGCGACGTGGCTCGACTTTCCGAGGCTCGACTGGAGGGCTCGTGGTGACGTTCGACGAGATCGTCGGGGATGCGCGGATCATGGCGATCCTGCGGGGGTTGCCGCCGGCGGAGACCGTTTCGCTGGCTACGCGGCTGTGGGACGCCGGGGTCACCGTGCTGGAGATTCCGCTGGCGCGGCCGCACGGATTGGACGCGCTGCGGGAGGTCGCCGCGGCGGCCGCCGATCGTGGGCTGATCGTCGGCGCGGGCACGGTCGTGACGCCCGACCAGGCCCGTGCGGCGGCCGCAGCCGGGGCGCGCTACACGGTGGCGCCCGGCCTCGACCTCACGGTTCTCGCCGCGAGCCTGCACGCCGGCGTGCCCCACCTGCCCGGGGTGGGCACCGCGAGCGAGGTGGGGTTGGCGGTGGCCGCGGGGTGCCGCTGGCTCAAAGCGTTTCCCGCCGGCGCGCTCGGCCCCGGCTGGATCTCCGCCCTGCGAGGCCCGTTCCCCGACGTTCGCTTCGTCGCCACGGGAGGCCTGTCAGTGGGCGACGTGCCGACCTATCTCGCGGCGGGCGCCGCGCTGGTGGCGCTCGGGTCGGCACTAGCCGACCCGGAACAGCGCGCCGAACTCGCCGACCTGCTCTAGCCGTGCGATCCCGTGGCGGCGAACGCCCGAGCCGGCTGCGTTCGGGCTACCCGCGCGAGTAGAAACACCCCATGGCGCTCTCCGATGAGGACCTCGACACCCAATACCCCCACGCCGCCCGAATCTGGAACTACTGGATGGGCGGCACGGACAACTTCCCGCCCGACCGAGCCGCCGGCGACGCGGTCGCGCAGGTCTATTCGGAGATCGTCCGGATGGCCCAGTACTCCCGCCAGTTCCTCATCCGAGCCGTCAGCTACCTGGCGAACGAAGCCGGCATCCGGCAGTTCCTCGACATCGGCACCGGCCTACCGATCATGCAGAACACCCACGAGGTGGCCCCGAACGCGAAGGTCGTCTACGTCGACATCGACCCGATGGTCGCCAACACCCCACTCGAGGGCGCCGCGACCTTCGTCCAGGCCGACTACCACGACCCCGACACGATCCTGAGCGAAGCACGCAAGGCTCTCGACTTCTCCGAGCCGATCGCAGTCATGTTCATGGGTGTCCTCGGCTACGAACCCGACGACAACGTGTTCCGCGACATCGTCAGCCGCACCCTGGCCCCGCTGGAGCCCGACAGCTACCTCGTGCTCTGGGACGGCACGAACACGACCCCCGAGGTCGTCGAGGGAGCCCGGAAGCTCGCGGAAAGCGGCGGCGTCCCGTACATCCTGCGCAGCCCGGAGACGCTCGCCTCCGCGTTCGACGGCCTCCAGCTGATCGACCCGGGCCTGGTCCAGATCACCCACTGGCGTCCCGACGACGCCGAACCCCCCACGATCGAGGCCTACGGAGCCGTCGCCCGCAAGCTCTGAGACGTTTGCCGTCGTACGGGCGTGGCAGGCTACGGACCATGAACCGGCTCGGTGACGCGACTTCGCCCTACCTCGTCCAGCACGCCGACAACCCGGTCGACTGGTGGCCCTGGTCGGCCGAAGCGTTCGCCGAGGCCAAGCGCCGCGACGTCCCGGTGCTGCTGAGCGTCGGCTATGCCGCGTGCCACTGGTGTCACGTCATGGCGCACGAGTCGTTCGAGGACGACGAGACCGCCGCGCTGATCAACCAGTACACGGTTCCGATCAAGGTCGACCGCGAGGAACGCCCCGACGTCGACGCGGTCTACATGGAAGCCACCCAGGCCATGACCGGCCAGGGTGGCTGGCCCATGACCGTGTTCGCCACCCCCGACGGCGAGCCGTTCTTCTGCGGCACGTACTTCCCGAAGCCGCACTTCCAGCGCTTGGTCACCGCTGTCGCACAGGCCTGGGCCACCCAGCGCGAGGACGCGATCGCGCAGGGCCGCAACGTCGTCGAGGCGCTCACCGGCGGCGCGCTCGGCCCGGGTCACCCGCTCGACGCGGCGAAGCTCGATTCGGCCGCGCAGACGTTCCAGCGCGACTTCGACACGACGAACAAGGGCTTCGGTGGCGCCCCGAAGTTCCCGCCGTCGATGGGGCTGGAGTTCCTGCTGCGCCAGCACGCCCGCACCGGGAGCAAGGACTCGCTCCGGATGGTGGCCGAAACCTGCGAGGCGATGGCCCGCGGCGGCATGTACGACCAGCTCGGCGGTGGGTTCGCCCGGTACGCGGTCGACGCCACCTGGACGGTGCCGCACTTCGAGAAGATGCTGTACGACAACGCGCTGCTGCTCCGCGTCTACGTGCACCTCTGGCGCGCCACCGGCGATCCGCTGGCCCGTCGCGTCGCCGACGAGACCGCCGAGTTCCTCCGCCGCGATCTGCTGACGCCGGAGGGCGGCTTCGCGTCGGCTCTCGATGCCGACACGGACGGCGTCGAGGGCCTCACGTACGCCTGGACCCCCGCGCAGCTCACCGAAACGCTCGGGGACGACGACGGCCGCTGGGCCACCGCGCTGCTCGGCGTCACCGACGACGGCACGTTCGAGCACGGCACGAGCGTCCTGCAACTGCGGCGCGACCCCGACGATCCCGCGCGCTGGGCGTCGCTGCGGGAGCGGTTGTTGACCGCGCGGAACGACCGGCCGCAGCCCGCGCGCGACGACAAGGTCGTCGCTGCCTGGAACGGTCTGGCGATCGCTGCGCTCGCCGAATACGGCGAGCTCACGAACGACAAGAACGCTGTCGACGCCGCGGTGCGCGCCGCGGAGTTGTTGCTGCGCGTCCACGTGGTCGACGGTCGGCTGCGGCGCACCTCGCGCGACGGCCGGGTCTCCGAGCACGCCGGCGTCCTGGAGGACTACGGCGACGTGGCCGAGGGCTTCCTGGCGTTGCACCAGGTCACCGGCGAGGCACGGTGGCTGTCGTCGGCGGGGGACCTGCTCGAGGCCGCGCTCACTCGATTCGCGGACGATTCCGGCGGCTTCTTCGACACCGCCGACGACGCGGAAGCCCTGATCCGCCGCCCCCAGGACCCCACCGACAACGCGACCCCGTCCGGCTCCTCCGCGGTGGCCGGTGCGCTGCTCACGTACGCCGCGCTGACCGCGTCGATCCGCCACCGCGAGGCCGCCGAGGGCGCGCTGGCGAAGATGGCGCCGGTCGCGGAACGGTTCGCCCGCTTCGCGGGCTGGGCCTGCGCGGTCGGTGAGGCCGCCGTCGCCGGTCCGCTGCAGGTCGCAATTGTCGGATCGGGTGCCGACGCCGACGCGCTGCGCACGGCCGCGTGGCGGGCGACGTCGCCGGGCACCGTGGTGGTCACCGGCGAACCCGACGCGGAAGGCGTGCCGCTGCTGGCCGATCGCCCGCTCGTCGGCGGCGAACCGGCCGCGTACGTGTGCCGCGGTTTCGTCTGCGACCGGCCCACCACCGACGCGAGTGCGCTGGCCGAGCAGTTGCGGTAACGCGCCGCGCGAGTCGGTCGTACCGGCTCGCTACGATCGTGCGGACTCGGCGAAGACAGGAGTGGGCGGCTTTCATGGGTGTGACGGAGACGGACGGCGGCGCGACAACGTCCCAGGCGGGCACCCCGGCCGTCGACTACCAGCCGGGCGGCATCGCGGGGTATTACGGAGCAGCCGGTCAGGCCGCTGGGCAGAACGCGCTCGTCGCGTTGGGCGCCGCGCTGGCGCACCGCGGCGCCGCTGAGAACCGGGCCGAGGGCGGCCGGATCGGGCTCGTCGTTCGTTCCGCCCGGAACGTGGCGGCGGGGCACACCGACCACGACGGCACTGTCGTCGTGGCCGCGGGTGTCGACCCGGCTGCCGTGGCCGACCGGTACGCGTCCGGGGGAGTGGAGCTGCTGGCCACGCTGCCGACGCCGTGGACCGCCGCGCTGCTCGACCCGCGCCGGGAAGCACTGGTGCTGGTCGCGGCCGGTGCTCCGCTCTACTACGCGCCCGCTGCCGCAGGTGTCGACGGGCTGGCGTTCGCGTCCGAGCCGGCCGCACTCGTCGAGGCCGGGTTGGTCTCGTCGGCGCCCGACACCGAGCGGGTCGTGGAATTCGTCCTCACCGGCGGCGGCGAGGACGGCGAGGCGACGTTCTTCGCCGGCATCCGGCGGCTCCCCGCCGGCCAGGCGCTGGTCGTCGACAGCAGTGGTGCGGTCACCCGCTCGATCGACGCGGTGGCCCCGCCGATCGACGGCCTGGCCGCCGCCCGCAACGCGCTCGTGGCGAGCCACCAGCCCGCCGTTCGCCTCGGCCTCGGCCTTCCCGGCGCCGCGCTCGCCGCGACCGCGAAGACGACGCCGGGCGTCCCGCCGTCGGCGTACTTCTCGGCCAGCTTCGCGCCGATGGACACCACCGAAGACATGTACGTGGGCGCGGTGTCCGCTTCGCTCGGCGCGACCGTCCACTCCGTCCGGGTGAACGCCGACACGCTCGCGTCGGACCTGGCCGAGTTCCTCCGCGTGCAGGGGGAGCCGGTCGCCGACCTCGGCGAGTACGTGCAGTACGCGGTCGCCAAGACTGCCCGCGAGGGTGGCGCCGACTCGCTGCTCGACCCGGTGGGCGCGATCGCTGCCTACGGCCTGACGATCGAGACCACCGGCAAGAAGCCGCGCAAGGAGGTCACGCCCACCACGCTGTTGGCGTCGACGCTCGCGCAGGCCCGATCCGCGGCGCCCGCCGACGGCGCACCCGCTCCGCGTCCGGCGGTGAAGGCGTCCGCGCGTCTGGCCGAGGCCCGGCGCACCGCCGACCGCAACGCCGCCCGGCTCGGCATCCGCATCGACACGCCGTTCGCCAACCCGGTCGCCGACGCGGGTCAGGGCGGCGCGTCGCTGCGGTCCGCGCTTCCGGCGGGTGCACCCGGCGACGTCCGGAACTCGGCGCCGGTGCGTGACTGGCTGCTGCGTCTGAAGAACCGGATCTACGGCACGTTCCTGGCCGAGTCGTTCGTCAATCGGCCCTGGTTCCACCAGCAGAACGTGCTGGTCGCGTTCGAGGACTTCATCAAGGGCCGCAACCACGACGCCGAGCTGTTCTGGCGGATCTGGTGCGTCGAGATGTGGGCGCAGGAGTTCCTCGATCCGAAGCCCGAGGAGAAGGAGCCGGTCCGGATCAAGGGCCCGCTCGAGGCCAACGCCAACAAGCAGTTGGAGATCACCGTCGGCAAGGAGCGCTGGCTGCGCTTCCCGATCCGCACCGAGCTGTTCACGTCGGGCGACGACTACACCCGGCGGATCACCGGGTACGTCAGCGAGTTCATCGAGCACGTGCGTGCCGACGGCTCGTACCTGACCGCGTTCAACGGTCCGTGGTACCTGCTGGTCAGCGAGAAGATCATTGCGATCTCGCAGGGCCGGTCGTACTTCATCTGGGACATCGAGCCGTCGTGGTGGGCGCGGACGCTGGCGAAGTTCGTCGTGAAGACGCCGTACGGCATCGGGCTCGGTAGCCCGTGGACGATGGAGCTCGCGATCCGGGAAGCCGGCCTGCCGCGCATCCTGTTCGCGGCCGGAGTCAGCGCCGCGGGTAAGGCGGTCGGCAAGCGCGGGCTGTTCTACCAGGTGGCGGGCCACTCCGTGCGGGCCATCGACGGCCCGACGGAGTATTCGGTGTACCCGGCGAACGTGTCCGCGAAGTTGGCGCCGGCGCATCCCGATCGCGTGGCATCGAAGTTGAAGTCGACGATCGCGGCGACGCTCGGCGAGGCCGGGTTGTCGCAGCTGGCGCAGACGTTGGCCGGGGTCGTCGTGATCGACGCGAACGACATCGGGCGCAACGTGCTGGGCAGTGACGCGGACCGGCCGGAGGAGTTCTTCGAGAACCTCTTCGGTGACAATCCGCTCGGTCAGGGCTCGGAGCAGACGCCGCTCTCCGTGGCAGTACGCATCGGCTGACGAGTAATCGGGCCTACGACGCCTTGCCGGGCTTACGTCCGGCCGTCGTAGGCCCGGGGGCTCGTCGTAGGCCCGACGAGTTGTCGGTGCTGGACCGCCACATCACGGGGATTAGTACGGCGGCGACGACCACGTGCAGCGCGGCCAGGCCGACGCGGGTTTCCGTGGTCGCGTCGGAGCCGGTGAGTGGGGCGAAGCTCAGTAGCAGCACTACGGCGGCTGCTGCAAGCCAGATCACCCGTGCGCGGGTCGTGACTCGCTCGAGTAATGCGAGGAGTGCCCAGGCGGCTAGGCCCGCCAGCACGCTGAGGAAGATGACGGCGCCGACGCCCACCGTGAGCGTGCGGCCGTTGTTGCCGACGACGACGAGATCGGCGCCGGCGATCGGGCCGATCACCACCCACCCGGCCACCGCGGCGGCGGTTGCACCCGCCACCGCGAGGGACCGGGTTCCGGCCCGGCTCATGACCGGGCTCCGGGGGCCGGGACGTCCAGGGCGCCGTACAGGAAGACGTCGACGGTGGTCTCCAGGTCGGCGGCCGGGCGGGGTTGGCGTCCGCGCGCGAACAGCAGGCTGAGGAAGATGCCTGCCGCCTGCTCCGGCGGTACCCGCAAGTGTTCTCGCTCCGGCTCGAACAACTCACTGAGCGCCGCAGCCGTAGCCACCTGACTCTCGTCCCGCCCGATGCTCGGCCCCTCCGTGGGCGCCCGCCGCGCCGCCGCAGCCCGAGCACTGTCCGCCCGCTGAAAATACCCAGCCGGCCCCGCAACCTCTGCCGCCTCCGCGGCGCCCGTGGCCGGCGCAGCGTCGGCGGCGTCCCCGGCGGTGGGGGGTGGGCGGCGGTCCAGGGGGCGGCCGGTGGTGTGGAGGGTGCCCAGGACGGCGCCCATGCGGGACAGGTGGGCGGCCAGGGCTTCGCCGGCTTCGGTGAGGCGCGCGGCCAGTGACTGGTCGAGGTCGATCGACTCGAGCTCGGCGAGCACGTGATCGGGGCGCAGAACCTCGACCACGACCGCGTCGAGCAGCGCGTTCTTGTCGGGAAACACGCGGAAGATCGTGCCTTCCGCGATACCGGCGGCCCGGGCCACCTCGGCGGTGGTCACGGCGGCACCGCGTTCGGCGACCAGGGGTAGGGCCGCGCGGACGATCGTCTCGCGGCGCTGTTCGGGACTGAGTGCCGACGCTCGGCGCCGGCTGGGAGGAGATGTCATGTGGAGCATCATATGAGTGAGGCCTCACTCATTCAAGCGTCATTTCGCGCTCCCTGGCAGTCACGACGTGATCGTGTAATGCTGTAATCAGTGCAACGCTTATTCAAAGCAGCGCGAGAAGGAGGCGGAGATGCGCGGACAAGGAAGAGGATTCGGGCGATCGGGCGGCTGGCAGCAGGCCGACCTCCCCCCGGCCGAGGACGCGCCCGCCTGGTTCGCGGGACGACTCCCGACGGACTGGTTCACCGGCGCGCCCGAGGTCCAGGTCGACCGCGACGAGATCCTGGTCATCGGCACCCTGCCGACCCAGCACGCGTCCGAAGCGTCGGACGCGGACAAAGCCGGCCACGAAGCCGGCCTGATCGCCCGCTTCCGCGAGGAGACGCGCGACGCGCGCATCCGGGTCGCCCGCGAGGGCGAGCACCGCTACGGCCGCAAGGTCTCCTGGGGTGCGGTCGCAGGCGGAACGCGCGAGCTGTTCACCACCCACTCCGCGCCGGTGATGACGCGGCTGCGGCAGCCCGAGCGGCAGGTGCTCGACACGCTCGTCGACGCCGGGGTGGCGCGCTCGCGGTCGGACGCGCTCTCGTGGTGCGTACGGCTCGTCGGCCGCAACGCCGACAACTGGCTCGACCAGCTCCGCTCAGCGATGAGCGAGGTCGACCGGGTTCGCGCGGCCGGCCCGGACGCCGGCGCCTCGGACGAGGCGGCCAAACCGGCCAGCTCCGACACGGACGATCCCGAAGTCATCCGTTGAGGGATAAGTCACCCCACCCACGGTGTGGCCGCGCTTAGCGTCGATAAAGGTAGTAAACAGAAGGCCGACCCTGCGGAGAGGGTCGGCCTTCTGTTCAATCTAGACAGATTTCAGGCGAACACCGCGAAGTAGATCGCGATGTGGTGGCAAATGGCTGCCACCAGCGTGCAGGCGTGGAAGAACTCGTGGTGGCCGAACGTCCGCGGCCAGGGATTCGGCCAGCTGACCGCGTAGAACACCGCGCCGACCGAATAGATCACGCCGCCTACCGCGAGCAGTACCAATGCGGTGACGCTGGCGTGCCCGATCTCGGGCAGTACCAGCACCGCGATCCAGCCGAGCGCGATGTACAGCGGGGTTCCCAACCACTTCGGCGCCTTCGGCCACACCATTTTCAAAGCGACGCCCGCCCCCGCGCCGATCCAGACGACGGCCAGGAGCCAGTCGGCTTTCGGGGGTTCGAGCAGGAAGAGACAGAAGGGCGTATAGGTGCCCGCGATGAAGACGAAGATCATCGAGTGGTCGAGTCGCTTCATCGTGGTGTAGCCGCGTGGGCCCCAGATACGCCGGTGGTAGAGCGCGCTGGTGCCGAACAAGCCGCACACGGTGAGGCTGTACACCAGGCATCCGTAGAAGTAGGACCAGCCGGGTCGGGCGGCGGCGATGCTGCACAGCACGATTCCGCAGACGGCGGCGACGCCGACGGCGTACACGTGCAGCCAGCCACGCATTCGTGGCCGGCCCAGGGGGTCACGGCTCAGCAGGATCGGCGAGCCGTCGGCGGTCTCGTCCGCGACGTCCGCGATCGTCACGCCGGCGGCCGCGAGATTGTCCGTTTTGAGACTCTCGGTCGTCAGGTCGTCGCTAGGCACGAACCCAAGGTTACGCCACCGTAGGTTTGGTTGGCGTGAGCGCACGCTGTGCATGCGTCAAGACTGATGAAACCTCGGCATCACAGCGGTGAACGGACTGCTCAACGGCTTGCATGACTGAATCGGTCCCTATGCCAGTTCTCACAATGCGGACGCCCGTTACTCCTCTCGGTCGGGTCTAGGGTAGTTGAAAACCCCCGACCGAACCCGCCGCCGAGCGGTCTATTCGCGTTTCCGGGGTCATCGAATAACGCCCACCCGAGGAGTGATCCGATGTCAGCCCCCACCGCGATTCCCGGCCTGGCCGATGCCCCGACCTCTCACGAG
Source organism: Cryptosporangium sp. NPDC048952 (assembly GCF_043197895.1). Classification (NCBI taxonomy): domain Bacteria; kingdom Bacillati; phylum Actinomycetota; class Actinomycetes; order Cryptosporangiales; family Cryptosporangiaceae; genus Cryptosporangium; species Cryptosporangium sp. NPDC048952. The sequence continues at coordinate 154,520 of NZ_JBICTY010000009.1, forward strand.
GAACTGCTCACCTGGGTACGTGAAACCGCTGAGCTCACCACTCCCGATCGTGTCGTCTGGGTCGACGGGTCCGAGGAAGAATGGGTCCGCCTGACCGATGAGTTGGTCGAAGGCGGCACTCTCGTCCGCCTCGATCCGAAGAAGAAACCGAACTCGTTCTGGGCTCGCACCGACCCTTCGGACGTCGCGCGAGTCGAAGAGCGCACATTCATCTGTTCGGTGGACCCGAACGACGCCGGCCCCACCAACAACTGGATGGACCCGGCCGAGATGAAGACGATCATGACCGGGCTGTACCGCGGGTCCATGCGCGGCCGGACCATGTACGTCATCCCGTTCTGCATGGGCCCGCTCACCGCGGCCGACCCGATGTTCGGCGTCGAGATCACCGACTCCGCGTACGTCGTCGCCAGCATGCGGATCATGACGCGGATGGGCGCCTCGGTCCTGGAGCGGATGGGGAACGACGCGACGTTCGTGCCGGCGCTGCACTCGATCGGCGCGCCGCTCGAGCCCGGCCAGGAGGACGTGGCCTGGCCGTGCAACCCCGAGAAGTACATCGTGCAGTTCCCCGAGGAGCGCAAGATCTGGAGCTACGGCTCCGGGTACGGCGGCAACTCGCTGCTCGGCAAGAAGTGCTTCTCGCTGCGGATCGCCAGCGTCATGGCGCGCGACGAGGGCTGGCTCGCCGAGCACATGCTGATCCTCAAGCTCACCGACCCGCAGGGCGACGTGAAGTACATCGCCGCCGCGTTCCCGTCGGCGTGCGGCAAGACGAACCTCGCGATGCTCGAGCCCACGATCCCGGGCTGGAAGGTCGAAACGCTCGGCGACGACATCGCCTGGATGCGCTTCGGTGAGGACGGCCGTCTCTACGCGCTCAACCCCGAATTCGGCTTCTTCGGCGTCGCGCCGGGTACCGGCTGGCACACCAATGCCAACGCGATGCGGACGATCGACATCGGCAACTCGCTCTTCACCAACGTGGCGCTCACCGACGACGGTGACATCTGGTGGGAGGGCATGACGGAGGAGCCGCCGGCGCACCTGACCGACTGGAAGGGTCGCGACTGGACGCCGGCGTCGGACGAGCCCTCGTCGCACCCGAACTCCCGGTTCTGCACGCCGGCCGGGCAGTGCCCGATCATCGCGCCGGAGTGGGAGGACCCGAACGGCGTGCCGATCTCGGCGATCCTGTTCGGCGGTCGCCGCAAGACGACGATCCCGCTCGTGAGCGAGGCGCGGGACTGGAACCACGGGGTGTACCTCGGCGCGACGCTCTCGTCGGAGACCACGGCAGCGGCGGCCGGCGCGGTCGGCGTCGTGCGTCGCGACCCGATGGCGATGTTGCCGTTCATCGGTTACAACGGCGGCGACTACTTCCGCCACTGGATCGAGATGGGCAAGGGCGGCCCGACCGGCGACGCATCCAAGCTGCCTCGCATCTTCTATGTGAACTGGTTCCGGCGCGACGCCGACGGTGGCTTCCTCTGGCCGGGCTTCGGCGAGAACAGCCGGGTGCTGAAGTGGGTCGTGGAGCGGATCCAGGGCACTGCCGACGCGGTCGACACTCCGATCGGACACGTGCCGGCGCCGGGATCGTTGGACGTCGCGGGCCTTTCGCTGACCGAAGAGCAGGTCGCGGCCGCCCTCGCCGTCGATGCCGAGGAGTGGAAGGCCGAGATCCCGCAGGTCACCGAGTGGTTCGAGAAGTTCGGCGACAAGTTGCCGGGTGTTCTCTGGTCCGAGCTCGACGTGCTGAAGACGAAGCTGGGCGTGCAGTAGTTAAAGGTGTGGCCCGGTCGGTCTCGGCCGACCGGGCCGTTCCACGTGATCAGTTCTGAGGCGTACCCTTCCCGCGTGGCTGTTCGGGATGTCATCTACTCCCTTTACGAGCGGCGGCTGGTCCGCGAGCTGACCGGAAAACCGCGCCCTCGGCACGTCGGGGTGATCCTCGACGGCAATCGGCGCTGGGCACGTGAGGCCGGGTTCGACGATCCGAACGAAGGGCACCACGTCGGTGCCCGGAAGATCGAGAACGTCCTCGGCTGGTGCGCTGATCAGGGCGTCGAAGTCGTGACGCTCTGGCTTCTCTCCACCGACAACCTGACCCGGCCGGAGAGCGAGCTCGCACCGCTGCTCCGCATCATCGAGGGCGTCGCCACCGATCTGGCGTCCGACGACCAGCCCTGGCAGCTGCGGATGGTCGGTGCGTTGGACCTGTTGCCGTCCGACACGGCCCGGGTGCTGAAGGACGCCGCCGAGCGCACCCACGGCAAGACCGGCATGTCGGTGAACATCGCTGTCGGCTACGGCGGGCGGCGCGAGATCGCCGACGCGGTGCGGTCGCTGCTGCACGAGCACGCCGGCCTCGGCACCCGCATCGAGGAACTGGCCGAGGTGATCGACGTCGATCACATCGCCGAGCACCTCTACACCAAGGGGCAGCCGGATCCCGACCTGGTCATTCGCACGTCGGGGGAGCAGCGGCTGTCCGGGTTCCTGCTCTGGCAGAGCGCGCACTCGGAATTCTACTTCTGCGACGCGCACTGGCCCGACTTCCGTCGGACGGACTTCCTGCGGGCGCTGCGGGACTACGCGAGGCGGAATCGTCGCTTCGGGGTGTGACCACTATTGGTCCTGTCCGGTTACGTGATGTTCACACACTGGTACTGCGGATCTGGGCGATACGAACCCGGAATCCGCGGAGACGGCGTAGCTTTGGTGTCGGTGGGGTTCTCGATCCCACCCGGGAGGCCCAGGCGTTGAAACCTCGATCGGTTGTCTTCGTCGCGGGGCCGGCACCCGGCCCCGTGGGGCGGGTACCGGACCCGGCGAGCCAGTGGGCGCATGGGTGCGCGCCCACGGGATCAGGAGCACCTCATGCCCGATCGTCGTACCCCAGAAAACGACTTCGTACCTGACGAGGTCGTCGCGCCCGTGGAGGCACCGTCCGGTTCGGAGACCCAGCGCACCCGGGAGCGGGCGCCGCGTACGGAGGGCCACCCAGCCAAGACGGTCTACGTCCTCGACACCTCCGTTCTCCTCTCCGACCCGGGCGCGCTCGGGCGGTTCGCTGAGCACGAGGTAGTTCTTCCGCTCGTCGTCATCACCGAGCTCGAGGGCAAGCGGCACCACCCGGAGTTGGGCTGGTTCGCCCGGCAGACGCTGCGCATGCTCGACGACCTGCGGGTTCGTCACGGTCGGCTGGACGTGCCGGTGCCGGTGAACGAGGCCGGCGGTTTCCTGCGCATCGAGCTCAACCACGTGTCGACGGAGAACGTGCCGATCGGCTTCCGCACCGAGACCAACGACGCCCGGATCCTCGCGGTCGCGCTGAACCTGGCCGCCGAGGGCGCCGACGTCGTTCTGGTGACCAAGGACGTGCCGCTGCGGGTCAAGGCCGGTGCGGTCGGCCTGAACGCCGACGAGTACCGCGCCGAGATGGTGTCGGTGGCCGAGCGGCCCTGGACCGGCATGGTCGACATCGACATCAGCGACGAGGACATGGCGCGTCTCTACGGTGAGGAGACGATCGACGTCGCCGCTGCGCAGGGCCTGCCGTGCCATACCGGCCTGGTGCTGCACTCCGGCCGCGGGTCGGCGCTGGCTCGCGTCCGCCCGGACAAGACCGTCCGTCTCGTCCGCGGTGACCGGGACGCGTTCGGGCTGCACGGCCGGTCGGCCGAGCAGCGCGTCGCGCTCGACCTGCTGCTCGACGACGAGGTCGGCATCGTCTCGCTCGGTGGCCGGGCCGGTACCGGTAAGTCGGCGCTGGCGCTCTGCGCGGGTCTGGAGCAGGTGATGGAGCGGCGCGCCCACAAGAAGGTCGTGGTGTTCCGTCCGCTCTACGCCGTGGGTGGCCAGGAACTGGGTTACCTGCCGGGTAGCGAGGCCGAGAAGATGAGCCCCTGGGGGCAGGCTGTCTTCGACACGCTCGGCGCGCTGGTGAGCGACGCGGTCGTGGAAGAGGTGCTGGAGCGCGGGCTGCTCGAGGTGCTGCCGCTGACCCACATCCGCGGCCGCTCGCTGCACGACGCGTTCGTGATCGTCGACGAGGCGCAGTCGTTGGAGCGCGGTGTGCTGTTGACCGTGCTCTCCCGGGTGGGTGCGAACTCCCGGGTTGTGTTGACGCACGACGTCGCGCAGCGCGACAACCTGCGGGTGGGACGGCACGACGGGGTCGCGGCTGTCGTCGAGACGTTGAAGGGGCATCCGTTGTTCGCGCACGTGACGCTGACGCGATCGGAGCGGTCGCCGATCGCGGCTCTGGTCACCGAGATGCTCGAGGATCTGCCGCACTGAGTTGGTTTTTTGGGGATCGGGGTTTCGGCTGGTGCCGGGGCCCCGATTTCTTGTTCGTGGCCGTTGTCACGGCGGTAAGTGACCGACGCGTCGGTAGGGTGACGGTCAGACGTGACTGTTATAGGAGGCAGCGTGAGCGCAGAGCAGCGGGTAGCGATCGTGACGGGTGCGGCGCGAGGGATCGGTGCCGCTACCGCGGTCCGACTGGGCCGCGACGGCTTCGCGGTCGGCGTCGTCGACCTCGACGCGGACGCCTGCAAGAACACCGTCGACACGATCACGACCGCCGGCGGCAAGGCCATCGCGGTGGGTGCGGACGTCAGCGATTCCGACGCCGTGGCGGCGGGCATCCAGCAGGTCGTCGACGGCCTGGGCGCGCCCACGGTGCTGGTGAACAACGCGGGCATCCTCCGCGACAACCTGATCTTCAAGATGTCCGACAGCGACTGGGACGCGGTCATGGGCGTGCACCTGCGCGGTGCGTTCCTGATGTCCCGGGCCGTGCAGAAGTTCCAGGTCGAGGCCAAGTGGGGTCGGGTCGTCAACCTGTCCTCGACCTCTGCGCTGGGTAACCGTGGCCAGGCCAACTACTCCACCGCGAAGGCCGGCCTTCAGGGCTTCACGAAGACGCTCGCGATCGAACTCGGTCGCTACGGGGTCACCGCGAATGCGATCGCGCCCGGCTTCATCCAGACCGACATGACCGCGGCCACCGCGGAGCGTGTCGGGGTGCCGTTCGACGACTTCATCAAGGCGGCGGCGTCGCAGATCCCGGTCGGTCGTCCGGGCCAGCCGGAGGACATTGCCGGCGTCGTGTCGTTCCTGGTCAGTGACGATGCTTCGTTCGTCTCGGGTCAGGTCATCTACGTTGCGGGCGGCCCGCGCGCCTGACCTTTTCGTCCCGCTACAGGGGTCCTCCGTTCGGCGGAGGACCCCTGTTTTGCGTGAGCCAGGTCACTGATTGCCGTGCTTCGGTTCCTCAAATAGCTCGTTAGTAGGGTAATTCGGCCGCGTTCAGCCACGGACTGTTAACGCAGCAGTAAGAGACGTATAGCGATGGCTGCAGTGACGGGGAGTGCGCGAATCGGTCAGGTACGTTCGGTCGACGTGTGCAAGGGGCGACGGACGAGTTCTCGGGCAGATGGTGCCCGAGGCGCGACCTGACGCGAGAGGTGCTCATGATTACAGCGCTGCCGGGTTCCACCCTGACGACAGCGCCAGGTTTCTCCCTTCTGGCCGGTGCCGGGAGGGCCGGATCTGACGCCGTCGACTGGGACGGCGCGCGGGAGACGGGTCGGCGCCGATGACTTACGTCGACGACCGAGAGTCTCCCGAGTTACCCAGACGGCGTCGGCATTCCAGCGACACCGCCGACGTCGAGCAGTACGTGTACGAACGCCCCGCTGACTGGCAGCCTCGTCGGCGGCGAGCGGAATCCTTCGAAGACCTCGGCTCGTACGAGGCGCCCACCGACGCGACTCCCGTCGACTGGTGGGGACAGACGCGCGGCGAAGGCAGCGCCTGGGACGCGGACGCGTTACGCGCGGCCGCCGGTGTCCCGATAGACAACGCATATTCGAACGTCACCGCGCCGGTGCCGCCCGCGTACGGGCACTCCGAACCGCGAATTCCGGAACAGCGTCGCCCCGCTGAAGAGAACCCGGACTTCGCGATCGAGGCCCCCGCGACGCACAAGCGGTCGTTACCCCGTAAGCACCTGGTGCTGCGCGTGGCCGCGGTACTGGTACTCGTCTTCTCCGCGGCGATCGGCGTCGCGGTGACGGTGCTGCACGACACCGACCCGGACACCGTCCAGGTCAAGGAAGACCTGCAGGCCGACGCGCCGGTCGCGGACGCTCCGGTGGACGCCTCCGCCGACGCCGCAGCGGCGCAGGCCGCCCAGGACCAGGCGCAGCAGAAGCAGGACGACGCGGTGTCCGCCGCGAAGTCGCGCGCCGCGGACAAGGCGACGGCAGCGCAGAAGACGGCGGCCAAGCAGGCCGAGCACGCCGAGGACCAGCGGTCCTCGCGCAGCGAGGCGCGCAAGGCTGCGGCACCCGCCGCCGACACGTCGTCCTCGTCGTCCTCGTCGTCCTCGACGAAGTCGGGCGGAAACAGCGGCGACCCGGTGCCCGAGGGCCCCGCGGACTGCGGCTCCTACAGCGGCAACAAGAAGACCGGTTGCTCGCTGTTGAGTGAGTTCGGCTTCGCCACCAGCCAGATGAGCTGCCTGGAGAAGCTGTGGGACAAGGAGAGCACGTGGCGGGAGACCGCCAAGAACCCGTCGTCGGGTGCGTACGGCATTCCGCAGGCGCTGCCCGCCAGCAAGATGGCGTCGGTCGCCAGTGACTACCTGACGAACCCGGCGACGCAGATCCGCTGGGGCCTGGGTTACATCAAGGGTCGGTACAGCACGCCGTGCGGTGCGTGGTCGCACTCGCAGGCCAACGGCTGGTACTGAGTCGTTCGGCTTCGGGCCCGCCTCGCACGAACGAGGCGGGCCCGAGTCGTCTCCGGCCGAGGGCAGCCGAGCCGCTCGGACGGGCGGCGCTCAGCTGCCGGTCGGGCGGGTCATCGAGAGGACGTCCAGCGCGGCATCGAGCTGCTGCTCGGTGAGCTTGCCGTTCTCGACGTGACCACGCTCGACCACGACCTCGCGGATCGTCTTGCGCTCCTTGAGCGCCTGCTTCGCGATGGCTGCCGCCTCCTCGTAGCCGATGTACTTGTTGAGCGGCGTCACGATCGACGGTGACGACTCGGCGTACTCACGGCACCGGTCGACGTTCGCCACGATCCCGTCGATGCACCGGTCGGCCAGCAACCGCGAGACGTTCGCGAGCAGACGCATCGACTCGAGCACGTTGCGGGCCAACAGCGGCAGCATGACGTTGAGCTCGAACGACCCCGACGCGCCGGCGAACGTCACTGCGGCGTCGTTGCCGATGACCTGGGCCGCCACCTGCGCGACCGCCTCCGGGATGACCGGGTTCACCTTGCCGGGCATGATCGACGACCCCGGCTGCAGGTCGGGCAGCGCGATCTCGCCGAGGCCCGCGCGGGGGCCCGAGCCCATCCACCGCAGATCGTTGGCGATCTTCACCAGGCCGACCGCGATCGTGCGCAGCTGGCCGGACGCCTCGACCAGGCCGTCGCGGGCGCCCTGCGCCTCGAAGTGGTCGCGGGCTTCGGTGACCGGCAGGCCCGTGCGAGTCGCGAGATCGGCGATCACCTGGGCGGCGAACCCCGGCGGGGTGTTGATGCCGGTACCCACTGCGGTGCCGCCCAGCGGCAGCTCGGCCAGCCGGGGCAGCGCCGCGTGCAACCGCTCGACGCCCAGCTCGATCTGCGTCGCGTAGCCGCCGAACTCCTGCCCGAGCGTGACCGGTGTGGCGTCCATCAGGTGCGTACGGCCGGATTTCACGACGTCTTTGAACTCGTCCTGCTTGCGGCGCAGTGACGCCGCGAGGTGCTCGAGGGCCGGAATCAGGTCGTCGGAGACCGCCCCCGTGGCCGCCAGGTGGATCGACGACGGGAACACGTCGTTCGACGACTGGGACGCGTTGACGTGGTCGTTCGGGTGGACCGGCTTGCCGAGCCGCTCGGTGGCGAGCGTGGCGATGACCTCGTTGGTGTTCATGTTGCTCGACGTGCCGGAGCCGGTCTGGAACACGTCGACCGGGAACTCGGCATCGTGCACGCCGGTGGCCACCTCCTCGGCCGCAGCGGCGATCGCCTCGGCGAGGTCGGTGTCGATCACGCCCAGCTGGGCGTTGACGCGGGCAGCGGACGCTTTGATGCGGCCGAGCGCGGCGATCAGCGCCGGCTCGATCGGGGTTCCCGAGATCGGGAAGTTCTCCACCGCGCGCTGGGTCTGGGCGCGCCACTTCGCCGCGGCGGGCACCTTGACCTCGCCCATCGTGTCGTGCTCGATCCGGTATTCGCTCTCGCTCATACCTCATACCTACGCCGTCTCGTCGTCGTCCGCCGCAGCGGGCCGTTGTGAACTTCGCTTGCGTCCGCAATGGAACAACTGGGAGGCTCGTGCCAATGAGCGTTGCCAACCGTTGCGGAGGTCGTGAATGAGCCCCTTCATGCCGGTGATGCCCGAGGGTGGCTTCACGCTGGACGACTTGGACGCCTTACCGGAAGGGCAGGTACGCGCCGAGCTCACCGACGGAGCGCTGACGATCAGTCCGGCGCCCACCCGTCTGCACCAATACATCGCCGGCTCGCTCTGTCTGCGACTCAGCGAGGCGGCAACCGGAATGATGAGCGCGACATGGGGCACCGAGATTCGGCTGGCCGCCTCGCTGACGCGTATCCCTGACGTGCTCGTGCTGCGGTCGCGGGAGCCGGATCGGCGCTGGTTTTCGCCGAGCAATGTGCTGCTGGCGGTCGAGGTCGAATCGCCGGGCCATCACGTCGAGGAGCGCATCACCCGTCCGGCGCTCTACGCCGAGTTCGGCATCGAGCACTACTGGCGCATCGAAACCGACGACGACCAGTTCGTCGCCGTGGTCCATGCGCTTCGAGACGGCCGGTACGCCGAGGTATCCCGCGGCTGCCGCATCGAAGTCGCGGAGCCGTTCACCTTCCGAGTGGACCTGGAGGAGCTCCGCCCCCAGTGGGCGAGGCGCGAATGGTGACCGCCGGCGACCGAGCATGACCACCCGATCACAGGGAGGACTGACCCGATGAGCATGAACGCGCTGGACCAAGGCACGCGTAAGCAACGCGGACGTCGTCGACCGATTCCGTGGGACGATGCAGCCGTGTGGACGCCCGATGAGCCGCAGGAGAGCGCCCCGTCGCCCTTCCGCGACGACTTCGAGGTGCCCGCTGGCGGCTTCACCGTTGCCGATCTGCTCGCGATGCCGGAAACCCATTACCGCATCGAGCTGACCGACGGAGTCCTGACGGTGTCTCCTGCCCCACAAGACAAGCACCAATTCTTCGCGATGGCGTTCGGGATGCGCCTCTACGGAGCACGTTCGAGCGGATACACGGTCAACCAAGGTATCGATGTTCAGTTGGGCGATCGGACGACCCGCATTCCGGACGTTGCGGTCCTGCGCGCGCGGAGCCTGAAAGGGCGTCGCATCCACACTGCGGACGACATCGTCGTGGCGATCGAAGTCGTCTCGCCGACGAGTGGCAGGATCGACCGGACACTCAAGCCGCTCGTCTACGCCGATGCCAAGGTCCCTTACTACTGGCGCATCGAGCTCGAGCCCGAGCTGATCGCGGTCGTTCACCGATTGGACGACGGGGCTTACGTCGAGGTCTCCCGCGGGCCGCGGATCGACGTGACCGAGCCCTTCCTGTTCGCGGTCGACCTCGCTGAGTTCGTGGATCCTGACGCTTAGATCGTCAGAGTCAGCGGGCTGTCGAGGAAGCGGGAGATGTCGGATACCTCGTGCTCGACAGCGGCGAGGACGGCACCGGGAAGCGGGTGGAACGGCTCGACGGTTAGTGCCGAGCCGGCGCGGCGCCAGGTGGCTGTGGCTCGGCCGTCGACCAGGACGGTGGGGGTGACGAAGCCGCCGCCGGTGCGGACCCGGCTCACGTGCTCCGCCGGCACGCTGGCCGACTTGTCGGCGTAACCCAGGAGGTACGGGTCGAAGTGGCCCACCAGTCGCACCGTTGGTTCCGCCGAGCCGCGCGGCGCGAGGGTCGGCTCGTCGAGCGCGGCGAACGCCGCTCTGGCCTGGCGGAGACCGAGACCCGACCAGGCGGCGAAGTCCGCCCACCCAGCTGGCTGATGGCCTACGAGGTATCGGCGCGCCAGCTCCGTGACGGCATCGGCCGAGGACGGCGTTGCGGGGTCGAGCAGGCGGTAGGTCGCCTGTCCGCGGGCGATCTCGGGGCCCAGCGCCAGAACGCCCAGCGACGCCGCGTAGGCGAGGAGGTGTGGCGCGGCCTGGCCTGGGCCGATCGGCACGCCGAGGGACGCTAGCCGGGTGACCACCTCCGTGCGGTCGAGCGGTCCGTCCGCCAGTACCTCTGGCAGCGCCGCTACCGCGCGGGCGCACAGTGCGTCGTCGAGACCCAGCTGGGCGCGGCGGCGTGCGCCGCGTGCTCGGTTGAGCGGGCCGAGGAGGCTCAGCATCCAGCCGGCGTCTTCCGCTGCCACCAGATGGAGCGTTCCGCGCATCAACCACGTCCGCACGTACGCGGAAGACTCGAGCCCGAGTTCGGACGCGACCAGCCCGGACGACCGCGCCCGCACCGCGAGCGCAGTCGCCGACAGATCCTGCGCCTGCAGCGCCCCCAACCGTTCCACGACCTCGGCCGCGCTCGCAGCCCGCTCCACCGCCAGCAACTGCGACGCCGCCCGCGCGGCCGAAACCTGCGCCGAAATCACCGGTCACCCCGCAGCGCCGCTGCGCCACGGCCGGCCGCCGGAAGCGGTCCCATTCCGACGCGCCCCGGCGCGCCCGAACGGGACCGCTTCGCGGCGGCCCGCGTCCGTGGGTGGAGCACCGTCAAGGGCGGGGGCTGATCGTCAGGACTGGTTTGGTGGTGTCGGCGAAGAAGTCTTCGCCCTTGTCGTCGACCACGATGAACGCGGGAAAATCGCGAACCTCGATCTTCCACACCGCCTCCATCCCCAGCTCCTGGTACTCCAGCACCTCGACGTGCGTGATGCAGTCCTGCGCCAGCCGCGCGGCCGGGCCTCCGATCGAGCCCAGATAGAACCCGCCGTGCGCGTGGCACGCGTCGGTGACCTGCTTCGACCGGTTGCCCTTCGCGAGCATCACCAGCGACCCACCGGCCGCCTGGAACTTCTCCACGTAGGAGTCCATCCGCCCCGCTGTCGTCGGCCCGAACGATCCGGACGCGTACCCGTCGGGCGTCTTCGCCGGACCGGCGTAGTAGACCGCGTGGTCACGCAGGTACTGCGGCATGGGCTCCCCGGCGTCCAACCGCTCGGCGATCTTCGCGTGCGCGATGTCGCGGGCGACGACCAGCGGCCCGGTCAGCGACAGCCGCGTCTTCACCGGATACCGCGACAGCTCTTCCCGAATCGAGGACATCGGCCGGTTGAGGTCGATCTGCACGACGTCGGAGTCGAGGTCCTCGTGCGTCGTCTCCGGCAGGTACTGCGCCGGATCCGTCTCCAACTGCTCCAGGAAGACGCCTTCCGCGGTGATCTTGCCCAGCGCCTGACGGTCGGCCGAACAGGACACCGCGATCGCGACCGGGCACGAAGCGCCGTGGCGGGGGAGCCGCACGACCCGGACGTCGTGGCAGAAGTACTTGCCGCCGAACTGGGCGCCGATCCCGAATCGACGGGTCAGCTCCAGCACCTGCCACTCCAGCTCGATGTCCCGGAAGCCGTGCGCGGCCATGGTTCCGGAGGTCGGCAACGAATCCAGGTACTTGGCACTCGCGTACTTCGCGGTCTTCAGCGCGTACTCCGCGCTCGTGCCGCCCACCACGATGGCCAGGTGGTAGGGCGGGCACGCGGCGGTACCCAGCGACCGGAGCTTCTCCTCCAGGAACTGCATCATCCGCGTGGGGTTCAGTACGGCCTTGGTCTCCTGGTACAGGAAACTCTTGTTCGCCGAGCCGCCGCCCTTGGCCATGAACAGGAACTTGTACTCGTTCGGCTTGCCGTCGGCGTACAGCTCCACCTGCGCCGGGAGGTTCGAGCCGGTGTTCTTCTCGTCCCACATCGTCAAGGGCGCCAACTGCGAATACCGGAGATTGAGCGAAGTGTAGGCGTCGTAGACGCCCCGGCTGATCGCCTCGCCGTCGATCTGGCCACCGCCGGTGAGGACCCGCTCACCTTTCTTGCCCATGACGATCGCGGTACCGGTGTCCTGGCACATCGGCAGGACGCCACCGGCCGAGATGTTGGCGTTCTTCAGCAGGTCGAGCGCCACGAACCGGTCGTTACCCGAGGCCTCCGGGTCGTCCAGGATGTTGCGCAGCTGTTGCAGGTGCGCCGGGCGCAGCAGGTGCGCGATGTCGCGCATCGCGGCCCTGGTCAGCGTGGTGAGCGCGGCTGGCGCCACGTGCAGGAACCCGTCGCGAGCCTCCACCCCCTCGGATGTCAGCAGCCGGTACTGCGTGTCGTCCGGCCCGAGCGGGAGCAGGTCCGAGTAGCGGAAGTCAGGCATCGATGAGACCTCACGGCGTTGGGGAGTTGCCGCCAGATTAATTGTTCGAGGTTCTCCAGTCTCGGGGGTGACACTGTGACGTATGTACACCTTGCTGCCCGGAACGCGGCGTCGTGGTCATGCCCGACGTGCACTTCGGTAAGGGCGCGACAGTCGGTTCGGTCATCGCCATGCGCCAGGCCGTCTCGCCGGCCGCGGTCGGCGTCGACATCGGTTGTGGCATGTCGGCGGTTCGTACGTCGCTGAGCGCCGAAGACCTGCCGGACGACCTCGGGCCGCTGCGGCGGGCGATCGAGGACGCGATCCCGGTCGGTTTCCGCACGCACGACGACCCGGTCGACCCGCGGCGCGTCCGTGGCGTCGACACGAAGGGCCTCGACAAGTTCTGGACGGGCTTCGACGACCTGCACAGCGGAGTCAGCCAGCTGCGAGCAAGAGCCGGCAAGCAGCTGGGCACGCTCGGCGGCGGTAACCACTTCCTCGAGGTCTGCCTGGACACGGACAGCCGGGTTTGGCTGATGCTGCACAGCGGGTCGCGGAACATCGGCAAGGAGCTCGCGGAGCGGCACATCGCGGTCGCGCGCAGGCTGCCGCACAACGCCGACCTGCCCGACCGTGACCTGGCGGTGTTCCTCGCGACACCCCGGAGATGGACGCCTACCGGCGTGACCTGTACTGGGCGCAGGAGTACGCACGGCGCAACCGCGCGTTGATGCTCGGGCTGTTCGAAACCGTGGTCCGTGATGCGTTCGCGCACGTCACGTTCGACGAGCCGATCTCGTGCCACCACAACTACGTCTCGGAGGAGCAGTACGGCGGCGTCGACCTGCTCGTCACGCGAAAGGGCGCCATCCGGGCGGGGAAGGACGACCTCGGGATCATTCCCGGCTCGATGGGCACCGGTTCGTACATCGTGCGTGGCCGCGGTAACACGGACGCGTTCGACTCCGCGTCGCACGGCGCGGGACGGCGGATGAGCCGGAACAAGGCCAAGAAGATGTTCACCGAGGCCGACCTCGCCGAGCAGACCGCGGGCGTCGAGTGCCGCAAGGACGCCGGGGTCGTCGACGAGATCCCCGGCGCGTACAAGGACGTCGAGCAGGTGCTGGCTCAGCAGACCGACCTGGTCGAGGTGGTCGCCCACCTCAAGCAGGTCGTCTGCGTCAAGGGTTGAACGTTCTGTGCCCCTGGCGGGGCGCAGAACGTTCAGCACCTAGCTGAACTCTTCGAGCGCGGCCGCGAGCTCCGCCGCGGTCGGCGGCTCGGCGCCTACGCGAGTGCAGGTGAGAGCGGCCGCCACGGCGGCCGTGCGGATCACGTCGGTCAACGCGGCCTCGTCGAGGCCGGCGATCCGGTCCGCGCCTCCCGGTCCCAGGAGCCCCCGGACGCCCAGCGCGTGCAGCAGTGCCCCCGCGAACGAGTCGCCGGCACCGATCGTGTCGGCGACCTCCACCTTCGGCGCGGCCACGGTCACGGTCGCGGCACGCCCGATCGCGAGCGCACCCTGCGCACCGCGGGTGACCACGACCAGCGCCGGACCGGCCTCCGCCCATTCGGCGGCCGCGTCCTCGGCGGGGGAGTCCGGGTAGAGCCAGCCCAGATCCTCGTCGCTCACCTTCACGACGTCGACGAGACGCACCAGGCGCTCGGTGCGCACCCGGGCGGCGTCCAGCGAACCGTCGGCCGCGGCGACGATCGTCGGGCGGATGTTCGGGTCGTAGGTGAGCGTCACCCGCCCGCGATAACCCTCGCGGGCGACCATCTGCTCGATCGCCTCGGCGCCCGGCGACAGATACGCCGCGAGGGAGCCGACGTGCAGCGCGACGACGTCGTCGTCGAGCGGGTTCGGCAGGTCGTTGTCGCGCCACTGCCAGTCGGCGGTACCGGTGAGCCAGAAGTCGTAACTGGCCCGGCGCTCGTCGTCGAACGTCACGACCGCCAGCGACGAGGGCTCGGTGGCGTCGACCAGGAAGCGGTTGTCGACGCCGGCCTCGGCCAGGCGGGTGCGAATGCGCCCGCCGAACACGTCCCGGCTCACCCGGGCGGCCAGCGCCGCCGAGGAGCCGAGCTTCGCCACGGAGACCGCGATGTTGGCGGGGCTGCCGCCGGCGCGTGCGTGGTAGGGAGCATCGTCCCCCTGGTCGGGGACCAGGTCGATGATGTTCTCTCCAACGACCGTAATCAGGTTTGTCGTCACTCGTCCTCGTCGTCGCCGCGGTGTCCGAAGTCGATCAGCGAGTATGCCCGCAGTTTCTCCAGCGAGTGCCAGCTTCCCACGGTCCGGATCGTGCCACTGCGGGACCTCATCACCAACGACTCGGTGGTCGCGCCGCCGCGCCGGTAGTGGACGCCACGCAGCAGCTCGCCGTCGGTGACGCCCGTCGCGCAGAAGAAGACGTTGTCGCCGCGGACGAGGTCGTCGGTTCCGAGCACGCGGTCGAGGTCGTGACCGGCGTCGAGAGCCTTCTGCCGCTCCTCGTCGTCGCGGGGCCAGAGCTTGCCCTGGATCTCGCCGCCGAGGCACTTCATCGCGCAGGCGGCGATGATGCCCTCCGGCGTGCCGCCGATGCCGACCAGCATGTCGACGCCGGTCTGCTCGCGCGCGGCCGAGATCGCGCCGGCCACGTCGCCGTCGGAGATGAACTGGATCCGGGCACCGGTCTGCCGGATCTCCTCGACGAGCTTCTCGTGGCGCGGGCGGTCGAGGATGCAGACGGTGACGTCGCGGACGCCGGTGCGCTTGGCCTTCGCGACGCGCCGGATGTTCTCGCTGATCGGCGCATTGATGTCGACGACGCCCACCGCGTCCGGGCCGACCGCGATCTTCTCCATGTAGAAGACGGCGGACGGGTCGAACATCGCGCCCCGCTCGGCGACCGCGAGTACGGCGACCGAGTTCGGCATGCCCTTGGCCATCAGCGTGGTGCCGTCGATCGGGTCCACGGCGACGTCGACCTCGGGACCGGTGCCGTCGCCGACCTCCTCGCCGTTGTAGAGCATCGGGGCGTTGTCCTTCTCGCCCTCGCCGATGACTACGACGCCGCGCATCGAGACGCTGTTGATCAGCTGACGCATCGCGTCGACGGCAGCGCCGTCTCCACCGTTCTTGTCACCTCGGCCGACCCAGCGTCCGGCGGCCATCGCGGCGGCTTCGGTGACCCTGACCAACTCGAGCGCGAGGTTCCGGTCCGGAGCTTGGGGCTGGGTGTCGAGCGACATGGAAGTCCTCCATCAACGGACGGCGGGCCTTCATCCTGGCAGAACGGACTACGCGCGCCCGGAGCTATGAGGCTCCACGTGGCGTATGCCACGCGTGTGAACCCCGGTGTTTCGATTCAGCACGCCCCGGGTGGGCGGTACGGGCCGGGTGTACGACGATAGAGGCATGGCCAGCGAAGAGCGTCCGATCGTCGACATCGTGGATACCGCCCCGGAGCCCACGCACGTCACGGTCGGGATGAGCACGGACGCCGGAACGAGCGTGCCGCCGTCGAAACCGACCCGGGCCGACGCCACCGTCCGCAACCTGGCCATCGCGCTGGGGGTCCTGGTCATCCCGCTGGTCGCGATCGTCGTGCTGTTCCAGCCGAAGGAGTCGGACGCCCCCGCCGTCGATCCGGCGCGGGTCTACGACACCGCGCGGGCGGAGAAGGCGTTCCGGGTGCGGGAGCCGCAGGGCATCGCGGACTGGAAGCCGACCGCGGCCGTCTACAGCCCGTCCGCCGGCGGTCGGTTCACGATTCGCGTCAGCTACTCCGTTCCGGACGACGGTTACGTGCAGCTGGTGCAGAGCAACGCCGCGGCGGACTCGTTGATCTCCGGGATCATCGACCGCAGCGCCCCGGTCGGCTCCGAGCAGATCGAAGGCGAGACCTGGACCCGGTACACCGCACGCGAGGGCCGGGAGAACGCCTTCGTGTTGATCGAGCCGGATGTGACGGTCGTAGTCGTGGGCGACGCGTCGGTGGATACCGCTCGCACGATGATCAAGTCACTTCAATAAGTCTTATTTGTCCTTAATGTCGGTTACTTTCCTGACCCGCATTAGCGTCCACTCGCAAATGTTCGGCACTTCTCCATGCCATTCACGTGCGGAAAGGCATCGGGCAGAAAATTTCTTTCTCCAGGTGTGTGAGAGTGCGCCACCCCGGGCATTAGATGGTCAACGCCAACCCGCCAGGGAGCGAGAAAACCTCCAGGAAGTAAAGGGAGAAAGCCATGACCGTCACCGGCATCATTATGGCGCTGATCATCGGAGCCATCGTCGGCGCGCTGGGCCGGCTCGTCGTCCCGGGTAAGCAGAACATCCCGATCTGGCTGACGATCCTCGTCGGTATCATCGCTGCTTTCCTCGGAACTGCGCTTGCTCGCGCGATCGGCATCCCCACCAGCACCTCGGGCATCGACTGGCGTGAGCTGGCCGTTCAGGTCGTGCTCGCGGCCGTGGGTGTTGCCCTGGTCGCCGGTCTCTACGGCCGCAGCGGTGGCCGTCGTCGCCCGCTGGTTCGCTGACGAACCAGCACCACTAATGCGGTTGGGGCCGCCTTCCTTCGGGAAGGCGGCCCCAACCGCATTCTGTGTGTCTTCAAAGCTGTGGTTTAGCGAGACCGTCGGCGGGCTAGTACTGCCGACTGCTTTTCAATCAATCAACTTTCGACGCAGAAAGAAGACCGCTCCTACCCACATGGCAGCGGCGAAAAACATAAGAGCCAAAAGGTGCCCGAGGTCGTTGACTCCCAGTTGATTGAACACGGAGTGGCGAACGAGTTCGACGCAGTGATACAGCGGGTTCAGCGCGGCCGCGGTGTGTGCCCAGGACGGCAGCGTGTCCAACGGAAAGAAGGTTCCCGCGACCAGGAACAACGGGGTCAGCACCCCGGAGATGATGTAGTTGAAGCTGTCGATGTTCGGCACCAGCGCCGACATCCACATTCCGAACAGCCCGAAGCCGAGCCCGGTGACGAAACCGACCAGCGGCACGAGCACGACCGCCGGCGAGGGCCGGAGGCCGAAGAGCACCGCGACGCCGAGCGGAGCACAGCCGTAGACACCGGCCTTGGCGCCGATCCAGAGCGCCTCGCCGGTCACGAGTTCGTGCACGTCGAGGGGTGTGGACAGCATCGCGTCGTAGGTGTGCTGGAACGTTCTCCGGACGAAGGTCTGGAACATGCCGGCGAACGCCGACGTGAACAGCACCGCGGTGCCGACCACGCCCGTGCCGAGGAAATCCAGGTAGCGGTACCCGGCGACGACCGACACCAGCGACCCGAAGCCGAAGCCGAATGCGAGCAGGTAGATCGTCGGCTCCACCACCGCGGAGAACGTGGCGTTGAGCCAGTAGCGGCGGAAGACCGCGAGGTCGTGCACCATCACACCGGCCAGCGCGGTGGGCTCGATGAATCGCAGCCGTTCGGATCTGTTCACGCGACGTACTCCCCAGTGAGCGTGACGAAAACGTCTTCGAGATTGGCCGGACGCGCGGTGCCGGGCCCGAGCGCGGCGGCCACCGACGGCGGCATGTCCTCGGCGCGCAGGATCGAGACGCTCGGACCGGTGCGCCGGGTGGACATCCCCGCAGCCGCGGCGATGCGCTCCACCTCGCTGAGCCGATCGGGAGGACCGGCGTACTCCACCGCGGACCGCCCCGCGTGGCCGGCCAGCAACTCCGCCGGAGTGCCCCGGGCGATGACCCGACCCTTGCTGACGACGGCCACCGCGTCGGCGAGGCGTTCGGCCTCTTCGATGTAGTGCGTGGACATCAGCACCGTGGTGCCGTCACGGCGCAACCGGTCGATGAGACCCCACAGTTCCTGCCGCACCTGCGGGTCGAGCCCCACCGTCGGCTCGTCGAGCAGCACCAGCCGCGGCCGGTGGACGAGCCCGCGCGCGATCAGCAGCCGCCGCCGCATTCCGCCGGACAACTCGCCGACCTTGGTGTCGGCCCGGTCGGCGAGCTGCCCGATGGCGAGCGCCGCCTCGACGGCCGCCCGGCGCTCCGCGCGGGGGACCCGGTAGAGCCGGGCGAAGACGGAGAGGTTCTCCCGGGCGGTCAACTCGGTGTCGAGGTTGTCGAGCTGCGGAACGACGCCCATCTGCGCGCGGGCGTGCTTGGACTCCGACGGCACCCGGTAGCCCAGGACCCGGATCTCACCGGCATCAGGACGGGCCTGGCCGGTGAGCATCCGCATCGTGGTGGACTTGCCGGCGCCGTTGGGCCCGAGCAGCCCGAGGCAGATGCCGGCGGGCACCGTCAGGTCGAGCCCGTTGACCGCGGTCACCGCCCCGAATCGCTTGACGACACCGGACAGCTCGATCGCGTTCAGCTCAGGCACCGCTCCACGGTAGATCGGCCCCCCGACAATTCTCGACGGAGTTTCAGGCGGGGTCCGACCGGAACGCGCGGACGCCGAGCGCTGTCGCCCCGACCGCGATGGCCACTGTCAACGCGGTGCCCAGCAGGACCGGGCCACTCGTGTAGCGCCCGGCGAACAGCTCGCGCAGGGCGTCGACCGCGTACCGGAACGGATCGAACCGGGACAGCACGTCCAGCCAGCGCGGGCCGAGCGTCATCGGCAGGAAAGCGCCGGACAGCAGGGTCAGCGGCACCACGATCGTCGTCATGAGCGGGGCGAACAGCTCGGTCGCGCCGGGACGCAGCGCCACCGCGTACGACAGCGCGGCCACCCCGGCGGCCAACGGCACCAGCAAGATCAATGCCAGGACGACGCCCGGCACCGGCACCCGCAGGCCCAGCGCGAATCCGACCACGACGATCAGCACGGCCTGGACGAGCAGCACCACGACGTCACGCAGGACACGGCCCAGCAGCAGCGCGGCCCGTGGCGCCGGTGTGGCCCGCAGCCGGTCGAGGACACCGAACCGCTGGTCGAACACGATCCCGAAGCCGGCCAGTCCGGCCGAGAGCAGCACCAGCTGGACGAGTAAGCCGGGCACGGAGATCTCCCACGAGTCCACCAGCGGCGCGAAGAACAGCAGGTAGAGCATCGGCTGCAGCACGCCGAACAGCACCCCGATCTTCGTCCGCAGGGTCTGCCGCAGGTACCGCCGGAAGATCAACCACGTAGCCGTCATGCCCACTCCTCGCTTCGCTCGTCGCGGTCATGACGGCGAAACCACTCTGCTAGCCGGACCTCGCGCAAGCGCTCGGTCATGCGGTCAGCGCCAGGAACACGTCGTCGAGCGTCGAGTTCTCGCCGACTTCGCTCTTGAGTGCTTCGGGTGTGCCGTCGGCGACGACCCGGCCGGCGTCGATGACCACGACCCGGTCGCAGAGCGCGTCGGCCTCCTCCAGGTAGTGCGTACTGAGGACGATCGTCGTCCCGGTGGTGCGCAGATGTGTCCACAGAGTCGCGCGGCTGCGCGGGTCCAGCCCGGTGGTCGGCTCGTCGAGGAAGAGCACGGACGGGCGGTGCACCAGGCCGAGCGCGACGTCGAGCCGACGGCGCTGGCCACCGGAGAGATGGCCGGTCGGCTGGTCCTCGCCGAGTTCGAACTGGCCGATCAGTTCGTCGGCCCGGCCGTTCGCCGCCCGACCGGACAGACCGTGCAGTCTGCCCTGCAGAACGAGTTCCTCGCCGACGGTGAACGTGGGATCGGTGCTGCCGCCTTGCGCGACGGTCCCGATCCGGCGGCGCACCGCGGCCGGGTTCCCGATCAGATCAGCCCCGGCGATCGTCGCCGTTCCGGCGGTGGGACGCAGCAGCGTCGTCAGCATGCGCAGTGTCGTTGTTTTTCCGGCGCCGTTCGGGCCGAGCAGCCCGACGATCTCACCGGCGTCGACCTCGAGGTCGAGCCCGTGAACCGCGGTGACCGGCCCCGGATAGTCCTTCCGCAAACCTCGTATCGAAAGCATCATGTGCCCAGAAAAACAGAGTCACACCAAAATTGCAACGACTCCAAAAATGACGTTGCTACCATTGCGTCGTGGAGACGTCGCTGCGTGAGCGGAAGAAGGCGCAGACCAGGCTGCTGATCGCGGACATCGCGATGGGCCTGTTCGCCGCGCGCGGCAGCTTCGAGGGCGTCACCGTCGCCGAAGTGGCCCGGGCCGCCGATGTCTCGGTCAACACGGTCTTCAACTACTTCCCCAGCAAAGAGGACCTCTTCTTCGACCGGCAGGCCGAGGTCGAGGACATGCTCGCCGCGATCGTCCGCGGCCGACGGGCGGGCGAGGGCGCGGTCGAGGCCGTCCGCCGGCACATCCTCGACGGATTCGCCGCCGACGACTGGTCGACGGGCCTCTGGGACGGCGCCGTGGACTTCTTCCGGCTCGTCGAGGGGAGCCCGTCGCTGCGCGCCCGGGAGCGGGAGCTGGCCGAGCGCACCGAGACCGCCCTGGCCCGCGCGCTCGCCGCCGAGACCGGTGCCAGTGACGACGACCCGATGCCGCTGCTGGTGGCCGGTCTGATCGCCGGTGCCCGGCACGCGGTGCTGTCCGAGGCCCGTCGTCGGCTGCTGGACGGTGAGCCGCTCGACGTCGTCAAGAACTGGGCGGCGGACGCGTATCGACAGGCGTTCGACCTGCTCGAACGCGGGGTTCCGGCGGGCTACGGCAGCCGGCGGTAGTCGGGGGTGCTCACCGACCGGTGCGAGCCGGTCTGCGGATCGGTGTACTGCTGCGGGTAGTAGTCCGGGGTGGCCTGGTGGACGAACCGGCCGGCGTCGTCGAGCAGTCCGGGCATCCGGATCAGCACTGTGGTGCCGGTGGCGACGTCACTGGTCAGGCCTACCGCGCCGTGCTGGGCGGCGACCAGCGCGTGCACGATCGCGAGCCCGAGACCGCTGCCGCCGGTGGCCCGGGTACGACCGGAGTCCGCGCGCCAGAACCGCTCGAACGCGTGCGCGGCCTGTTCCGGTGTCATGCCGGGGCCCTCGTCGGCGACGAGGAGCAGCACCGAGTTGCCGTCGGGTCGGACGCCGAGCCGAATCGGGCGTGGGCCGGGGGTGTGGATCGCGGCATTGCGCATCAGGTTGCCCAGCACCTGCAGCAGGGCCTCCCGGTCGCCGACCACGACCAGGCCGGTGTTCGGGGTGTCGACGACGAACGGGCGGCCGGGGTGTGCGGCGCCGGCGCGGTCGGCCGCCTCGTCGAGGAGCTCGTCGACCGGCACCGGGCCGAGCTCGGGCGCCGAGGAGCCCTGGTCGGTGCGGGCGAGCAGCAACAGGTCGTCGACGAGGCGCGCCATGCGGTCACCCTCGGTTTCGATGCGCCGTAGGGCGTCCTGGGTGGCGGCCGGATCCTCCGCGCCGATGGTGGTGGCGCGCAGGCGCTCCAGTTCCGCGTAGCCCCGCAGGGACGTGAGGGGTGTGCGGAGTTCGTGGGAGGCGTCGGCGAGGAAGCGGCGCATCCGGTCTTCGTTCTCGACGCGCTGGGCGTAGGCGACCTGGGCCTCGCTCAGCATCGTGTTCACCGCCTCGGTGAGCTGCCCCACCTCGGTCCGAGGATCACTGGGCGGCACCCGCCGCTCCAACCCACTGCCGTGCCGCTTGAGGTTCTCGGCAATCTCGTGCGCGGTGTTGCTCACCCGCGTCAGTGGCTGCAGCCCGGCACGCACGCCGTAGGCGCCGAGCGCCACCGCCGCGAGCACCGCCGCGCCACCCACCGCCAGCTCCAGCACGATGAGCTGGGTCAGGCTGTCGTCGGTGTCGGTGGTCGGCAACCCGACGACGAGGATGTAGCCCGTCTGCACCGGCCGCGCCATCGCCACGACCGACACGCCGTCGGTCGTGGTGAGCGTCCGCGTGTCGTGGTCCGTGCCGGAGATGTCGAGCAGTTCGTCGATGTCGTCTTGCGGGAGGCGCAAGAGAAAGTTCTGCGTGGGGGACTCGGCCTGCGTCAGCAGCGGGGCGCCGTCCGGGTCGACGATCGTGAACAGCCCGGCCGAGCTCGGCCGCGGAGGCCCGAGCTGGCTGTCGAGGAGCACACCACTGGTGAAGCCGTTCTCGATGATCTTCTCGGCGGTCTCCTCGTACCGGCCGCTCATCCCGTGGACCTGCTCGTCCATGCGGTTGTAGAGGTAGGCGCGCAGGGCCAGCCAGGTGGCGGCGCCACCGGCGGTCAGGGCGAAGATCGTGACCGCGACGACGACCGCAACCAAGCGGGTGCGGAGCGAGAACCGCGTCATCATGGCCTCATCGAGGGGCTTTCAGCACGTAGCCGGCACCCCGCACGGTGTGGATCAACCGCGGTTCGACGTTGTCGATCTTCTTGCGCAGGTAACCGATGTACAGCTCGACGATGTTCGACTGACCGCCGAAGTCGTAGCGCCACACGCGCTCCAGGATCTGCGCCTTGCTCACCACGACGCGCTCGTTCCGCATCAGGTACCGCAGCAACTCGAACTCCGTCGCAGTCAGGTGCACCTCCTGACCGGCGCGGTGCACCTCGCGGCTCTCCTCGTCCAGCTCCAGGTCGGCGACGCGCAGCGCGGCCGCGCGCCCCGGGTCGGGCACCGCCCGCCGCATCACCGCGTGCACCCGCGCGAGCAGCTCCTCGACCCGGAACGGCTTGACGACGTAGTCGTCCGCACCGGCGCGCAGCCCGGCGACGACGTCGCCGCTGGCGTCCCGCGCGGTCAGGAAGATGACCGGCACCTCGGCGCCCGCTTCACGCATGCGCCGCAGCACTCCGACGCCGTCCATGCCGCCGGCGTCGCCGAGCATGATGTCGAGGACGACCAGGTCGGGCTCGTGCTCGGCCACGGCGGCGAGCGCACCGGGAGCGGTGTCGGCCACCACCGTGGTGAAGCCGTCCAGCCGTAGGGCTGTCGACACCAGGTGCGAGACGTTCTCCTCGTCGTCCACGACGAGGACCCGACGCTGTCCCGAACGGTCGCTCATGCTGTCCAGCCTGACACGCGAGGGGAGTGATTCGTCGTCATGGCACCCACGATGATCAGGCAGGCTGAGGAGCTCCTGTGCCGATCCTGTGCCTGAGCTATGAGAGCTACTCCACGGGGGCGCGGGCGGCTTCGAGGCGGGCGCGGGCCCCGTCGAGCCACTCCTGGCACACCGTGGCGAGCTGTTCGCCGCGCTCCCAGAGCGACAGCGCCTCCTCGAGGGTGGTGCCGCCGGCTTCGAGCCGCTGCACGACCTCGACGAGCTGTGCGCGGGCGTCCTCGTAGCTCAGCCGTTCCGCCATGGGCGTCAGCGTAGCGCCTCGATCGGAGGGACGGTTTTCCGAATTATTCCCATTTAGGGTGAATGTAAGTCCTGGTGTAGGTCATCACTTCCGCGAAGGTGTGTGGCGCAGACGATCCGACGCCGGCGATGTTGCCGGCAAGAGAAGGAGTCTTCATGCGAACGCGAACTCGTGCCCTTGCGGGTGGGATGGCCGCGGCCGCGGTGCTGGGAGCAGGTGCTGCCGTGCCGGCTGCGGCGGCCGACGTCACGCCCGGGGGCCGTGTCGACCGGACCGAGGTGACGTTCGATCGGGCGGTGGTCCGGCAGTTGAACCGGTTGGGTGTCCGGATCCGGGCGGTGGACGCCGAGCAGCGTGGTCGCGGCGACGACGTGCGGATCACGTTCCGGGCGGAGCGGAACTCGCGTCCGGGGCAGCTCGAGCATCGGGGTGGCGTGCTGTTCGACAGCCCGCGGCGGCCGGATTTCCAGATCTCCCGGCCGTCGGTGGATCTGCGGCGGGAGACGGTGAGTTTTCAGATCGGGCGCGATCGGGTGACGTTGCTCAGCGTCGACACGAGGGGTAGGGGTCGTGACGGCGACCGCGACCGCCCCGGCGACCAGCGCGAGGGCCAGAACGGCCAGAACGGCCGCGAGGGCAACCGCCCGCAGAACGGCCAGCAGGGTGGCGCTCAGCAGGGCGGCGCTCAGCAGGGCGGCGCTCAGCAGCGGCCGGCCGCCGGCGGTGGGGGCGCGGGAGACGACCGCGACGAGGTGACGCTGCGCCTCACCCGCGACGGCGAACGCCTGCTCGACCGCGCACTCGGCACCGACTGGTTCTGGACCGGCCAGGTCATCGGCACCGCGGAGTACGAGGACCGCTGAGCCGGGCAGGGTCGCGCGATCTACGACCGCCGCGCTCGCGCGACCCTGCTCACCAAGCCCGCGCCCCCGCGCACGCTCCGCGTGCCCCGCGGCCGCGCCCCGCGCGCGTCCGCGCTCGGTTTATCGCCTGGCGGTTCAGGTGGTGGGGTCGGTGACGAGCGCTGGTAGTTCGCCCGCGGCGAGGCGTACGCGGAGCGCGTCGCCGGGGGACGCGTCCGCGGCGTCGCGGAGCACCGCGCCGTCCGCGCGCTGCACCACCGCGTACCCGCGGTCGAGCGTCGCCTGCGGCGACAGCGCGCGCACCCGGGCGCGCACCTGCGCGAGCTCCCCGCCGGCCGCGTCGAGCCGGTGCGCGAGGGTCCGCCGGGCCCGCTCCCGGAGCCCGTCGACCTCGACCTCCCGCTGCTCCACCAGCACGGTCGGCTGCGCGAACGCCGGCCGCGACCGAACCCCGTCGAGCCACTGCTGCCCGGCCTCCAGCCGGGACAGCACCCCGCGCCGCAGACGCTGCCGCGCGACGTCGATCCGTTGCCGCTCCTCGGACAGGTCCGGCACCACCCGCTTCGCCGCGTCGGTCGGCGTCGACGCGCGGACGTCGGCCACGTAATCGACGAGCGGCGTATCGGTCTCGTGCCCGATCGCACTGACGACCGGCGTACGGCACCCGAACACCGCCCGGCACAGCGTCTCGTCGCTGAACGGCAACAGATCCTCCACCGACCCGCCGCCACGAGCGAGGACGATCACGTCCACCTCGGGGTCGGCGTCCAGCTCCCGCAGCGCTTCGAGGATCTGCGTCACCGCCGTCGTGCCCTGCACCGCCACCGGACGCACCGTGAAGCGAACGGCCGGCCACCGGCGCCGCGCGTTCTCCAGGACGTCCCGCTCGGCCGCGCTCGCCCGCCCGGTGATCAGACCGATCGTGCCGGGCAGGAACGGCAATCGCCGCTTGCGCTCGGTGGCGAACAGGCCTTCTGCGGCGAGGAGCTCCTTGAGCCGCGCCAGCCGGGCGAGCAGCTCACCGATACCCACGGCGCGGAGCTCGGTCGCCCGCAGCGACAGCGACCCTCGCTGCAGGTAGTAGTCCGGCTTGGCGTGCACGAGCACTCGCGCGCCCTCCGACAGCGGCGGCTGCACGGCGTCGAACACGATGCGGGGACAGGTGACCGGAATGCTGATGTCCGCAGCCGGATCACGCAGAGTGAGGAAAACCGTCGGCGCCCCTGGGCGCCGGGAAACCTGCGCCACCTGCCCTTCGACCCAGACGTCACCGAGTCGGGCGACCCACTGGCCGATCTTCATGCTCACGATGCGCACCGGCCACGGCGCCTCCGCCGAGCTGCGGTCAGGTTTCGACGGCGCGGGTGCGATGTCGGTCACGACCCGAGCCTAGTGCCCCCTTGGCCACCCGGACGGGAAGGCATCATCCGAACGGTTAATCCGCATTAGTCCAGAAAGGTTAATATCGGCTTTAATGCGCTGGTAATTGACACAAAGACGGCTCAAGCTCCCCAAAAGCACTTTTTGTCTGATTAGCTCCGTTCTGCCGCAACATCAACGGGAGGCACTGATCATGACAACCACGATTCGCCGCACCGCGGTCATGCTGGCGGGGCTGACGCTCGCCACTGGCGCCGTTCTCGGCGCCGCCAGCCCGGCGGCGGCCGAGGCCGCCAAGACCGCTCCGTCGAACCAGACGCAGCAGCAGCAGGGCGCTCGCGGCCACGGCTGGGGCGGCTGGGACGACGACGACTGGGACTTCCGGGGCGTCTACAACAGCCGCTGGTCGTGCGAGCGCGCCGGCCGCTACCAGACCCGCTGGGACCGCGGTGACGACTACATCTGCGTGCGCAGCAATCAGTGGCGTCGCGGCTGGGACCGCAGCAACCGGTGGGGCAACCACTGGGGCAACGACTG
Source organism: Cryptosporangium sp. NPDC048952 (assembly GCF_043197895.1). Classification (NCBI taxonomy): domain Bacteria; kingdom Bacillati; phylum Actinomycetota; class Actinomycetes; order Cryptosporangiales; family Cryptosporangiaceae; genus Cryptosporangium; species Cryptosporangium sp. NPDC048952. The sequence continues at coordinate 180,892 of NZ_JBICTY010000009.1, forward strand.
GGACCGCTGGGGTCACCGGTACGGCGTCTGGGCGCTCTACGTCGAAGACTGACGATCGTTGCCGGGTGGCGGCCCGGCGATGACCGAAAGCAGGGTTGCCCCGGTCACCTCATCAGGTGGCCGGGGTTTCTGCTGCCTACCATGGGGCCATGACTTCGACCGTCAAGCGCGTCCTGCTCGCCAAGCCCCGGGGCTACTGCGCCGGTGTCGACCGCGCAGTCGTCACGGTGGAAAAGGCGCTCGACCTGTACGGCGCGCCCGTTTACGTCCGCAAGCAGATCGTGCACAACAAGCACGTCGTCGCCGAGTTGGAGAAACGCGGCGCGATCTTTGTCGAAGAGACCGAAGAAGTGCCGGAAGGCGCGACGGTGATTTTCTCGGCGCACGGTGTCGCCCCGGTCGTGCACCAGGAAGCGGCGGCCCGGAACCTCAAGTCGATCGACGCCACCTGCCCACTGGTCACGAAGGTGCACCACGAAGCGCGCCGGTTCGCGGCCGCCGACTACGACATCCTGCTGATCGGCCACGAGGGTCACGAAGAGGTCATCGGCACCAGCGGTGAGGCGCCGGACCACGTCCACCTCGTCGACGGGCCGGACGACGTCGCGAATGTGACGGTGCGTGACGAGTCGAAGGTCGTCTGGCTGTCCCAGACGACGCTGAGCGTCGACGAGACGATGGCCACCGTCGACCGCCTCACGACCCGGTTCCCCGGGCTGCAGTCGCCGCCGAGCGACGACATCTGCTACGCGACGTCGAACCGGCAGCAGGCCGTGAAGGACATCGCCCCGCAGTGCGAACTCGTCATCGTGGTCGGTTCGACGAATTCGTCGAACTCGGTGCGGTTGGTCGAGGTGGCCAAGCAGGCCGGTGCGAACGACGCCCGGCTGGTCGACTACGCCCACCAGGTGGACGAGGCGTGGCTCGAGGGCGTGACGACCGTCGGTCTGACGTCCGGGGCGTCGGTGCCGGAGGAGCTCGTCGAGCAGGTGCTGGCCTGGCTGGCCGAGCGCGGCTACGGCGAGGTCGAGGAGATCCTCTCCGCGCAGGAGCGGCTCGCGTTCTCCCTGCCCCAGGAACTCCGCCGCGACCTGAAGGCCGCCGGCCTCCCCACGTCGTGAGGCTTGCACGCCTTGGTGGGTCATAGCCCACCAAACCGTGCAACCCTCGGCGCGCCGTTACTCGGCGTGTCCGGTTTGCGCGGATCCTGTCCGCATGTCGCTACGCACTTTCGTCGCGGACCGTTCGGTCGGCCAGAAGCTCACCGCGTTCGGCCTGCTCGCCGTCGCCGGCGCGATCGGCGTCGGCATTGCTGGTGTGCACGGTCTGAACCAGGCACACGAGTCGGCCGAACGGGTGTTGTCGGCGGGTGTACTGACCCGGGCCACGCTCCAGGCTGACATGGACCACGACGCGATCCGCGGTGACGTCCTGCTCGCGCTGGTCGACCCGCAGGCGAACCTGACCGAGGTGCGCGGTGAGTTCGGCGATCACTCGGCCGAGCTGCGGAAGCATCGCGACGACGATCCGCAGCGTCGCCGACACCGCCGAGTCGATCAGCGGTCAGGCCGCGGGATCCCGCTCGTCAGCGGGGGAACTGGCCGGCATGGCGGCCGACCTGCAGGGCCTGATCGCCGGCTTCAGGCATTAGTCGCAGGGCCGGCGCTAGTCCACCAGCTCCGGCGCCTGCAGCGCCCGCGGCACCGCCTCCACCTGCCGCGGTGGCGCGATGTCACTCGTCGCCACCTGCAGGTCGGTGAACCGCCGGGCGGTCACCAGCACGCGCGCCTCCAGCGAACCGACAGCGTCGTTGTACCGCGCCACCGCCGCGCTCAGCGCGGTACCCAGCTTGTCGACGTGACCACCCATCGTGGACAGCCGCTGGTAGAGGTCACGCCCCAGCGCGTGCACGGCCGCCGCGTTCTCGGCCAGCGCCTCCTGCCGCCACGTGTACGCGATCGTGCGCAGCAACGCGACCAGCGTCGACGGCGTCGCGACGACGATGTTCCGGCTGAACGCGTGCTCGAGCAGGTTCGGTTCGCGCTGCAGCGCGGCGTCGAGGAACGTGTCGGCGGGAACGAACAGCACGACGAACTCCGGCGTCGGTTCGAAGCGCTGCCAGTACGCCTTCGCTGCGAGCTGATCCACGTGAGTGCGCAGGTGCCTCGCGTGAGCCTCCATCCGACCACGCCGAGCGGCGTCGTCGCGCGCCTCCATCGCCTCCAGGTACGCGGCGAACGGCACCTTCGCGTCCACGACGACGCTTTTCCCACCGGCGAGCGTCACCACCAGGTCCGGACGGAGGACACCGTCCTCGGTGCTGGAGACGGCCTGCTCGACGAAGTCGCAGTGCTCGACCATGCCCGCCACCTCGACGATCCGCCGCAGCTGGTGTTCGCCCCAGCGGCCGCGGACCTGCGGCGCTTTCAGCGCCGACACCAGCTGCCCGGTCTCCACCCGCAGCTTCTCGCCGGTCTGCTGCATCGCGTTGACCTGCTCCCGCAGCGCCGCGTGCGCGACCGCCCGGTCCTTCTCCAATTCGACGACGGTGTGCTCGACGTTGGCGATGCTCTCCCGGATTGGACCGACGAGCTGGGAGAACGCGGTGTTGTTGCGCTCGATCGCCTCCGTGGTGACCGACCGCAGCGCGTGCTCCAGCCGGTCCTCGTTCGCCTTCGACGCCTCGACGGTCGCCCGCAGCCCGGCCGTGTCCGCGGCATGGCGGGCCAGGGCGGCGAACCATCCCGCTGCGCCCCCCGCGGCCAGACAGAACAGAGCGACGACGATCAGTCCGATGAGGGTGGAGGTGGACATGAGCGAATCGTGACTCATCGGCCCGGCGGTGCCACGTCGGCACGCCCTCCCAAGGAATAGTTTCTCGCTCAAACGTCCGAAAAATGCCGTTAAGAAGTCTTCGTCCGTCAGGACTGCGTGGGGGCAATTGGGCGCGGGGGAGGCGTCGTGATCGAGCGAGTAATCGAAGAAACGTTGGCGGACGTGATCCGACAACGGCTGGGGGAATGCAGCCCGGCGGAACGGAAGGTGGCCCGCGTACTGCTGGCCGACTATCCCGCCGCCGGGTTCGAGACCGTCGCGCGGCTGGCACTCCGCGCCGGCGTCAGCGGGCCGACGGTGGTCCGCTTCGCCACCCGGCTGGGATTCCAGGGTTTCCCGGACTTCCAGCGCGGCTTACGCACGGAAACCAGCACGGTGGTACCGACGGCCCGGGACGCCGCACTGCTCGCGTCGGTGGACGATGCGACCAAGGCGATGGTGCGCACGGTGGCCGGGCTGCCGCCGTACGACGTGCAGGAGGCGGTCGAGCTGCTCGCCGACCGTCGCCGGCAGATCTACGTCGTCGGCGGTTCGCTGCTCGCCGGGTACCTGCACCAACTGCTGGCCACCGTGCGCCCGGGCGTGCACGTGGTCGGTGCGCCGCCGGTGACCACGGTCGCCGACCTCACGTCCCGCGACGTGCTGGTCGTCTTCGACCTGCCGCCGTACGAACCGGCCGTGACGGCGCTGGCCCGGTACGCCGCCAAACAGCACGCGAAGGTGGTGCTGTTCACCGCTGCCGGGTTGTCGCCGGCTGCGGCGCACGCCGAGGTGGTCTTGCCGAGCGAGGCCTCGCCGCGGGCGCTGACCCCGGCGGTCGCGCTGGTGGAGGCCATCGCCGGGCGGGTGCTGGAGCGGCTGGGGAACGAGGGTGCCCACCGGATGGAGGAGGCGGAAGCCCTCGCCACCGAACTAGCGACTGGATAGTTCACGAAGGGCCGCATACCGTCCGCCGGTCGCGAGCAGATCGGCGGGCGGCCCGTCCTCGACGATCCGTCCGGCGTCCAGCACCAGCACGCGATCGGCGATCTCCACCGTCGAGAGGCGGTGGGCGATGATCACCGCGGTGCGGTCGGCGAGCAGCGTCCGGAGCGCCCGCTGGACGGCGCGTTCGCTCGGAATGTCCAGCGACGACGTCGCTTCGTCCAGGATCAGCACGTCCGGGTCGGCCAGCACCGCCCGGGCGAACGCCACCAGCTGTCGCTGTCCCGCGGACAGCCGCGATCCCCGCTGCCCGACCTGCGTGGCGTACCCGGCCGGGAGTTCACGGATCATGCGGTCCGCCCCGACCTGTGCTGCCGCCGCTCCGATCTGCTCTTGGCTCGCGCCAGGGCGTCCGAAAAGAATGTTGTCGGCGACCGTTCCACCGAAGAGAAAGTTCTCCTGGGTCACGGTCACGACGGCCGCGCGCAGCGCGTCCTCGCCTACATCCTTCAGATCGACGCCATCCAGGCGCACACTTCCGCCCAGCGGGTCGTAGAACCGGCCGATCAGGCGGGCGACTGTCGTCTTGCCGGCGCCGGTGGCACCGAGCAGTGCCACGGTTTGACCGGTCGGGATCGTCAGGTCGAGCTCGGGCAGGATCGTCACGCCGTCGCGGTAGCCGAACGTGATGTTCCGGAGTTCGACGGTGCGGCCGCGGCTGGTGCGCACCGGTAGCGGCACGGGCCGGGCCGGAGGTGCGACGTCGGGCTCCTCCTCGAGCACACCCGAGATCTTCTCCAGCGCCGCCGTGGCCGCCTGCAGGCTGTTGTAGAACATCGACAGCTGCGTCATCGGGTCGAAGAACCGGCGGACGTAGAGCAGGATCGCGGCGAGCACGCCCACCTGCAGCTGCCCGTGCACGGCCAGCCAGCCGCCGACGGCCAGCATCAGCGCTGTCGCCCCGGTGGACACCCCGAACACGGTCGGTGCGAACACCGCCATCAGGCGCAGCACCTTGGCGTCGGCCGCGGCCAGATCACCGGCGAGGCGGCCGAACAGCACGTTGTTGCGCGGCTCCCGGCGGAACGCCTGCACCGCGCGGACGCCACCGAGCGTCTCGACGATGTGGACGATCACCGACGCCACGGCCTCGCGCGTCCGCCGGTAGGCCGGCCCGGACTCCCGGCGGAACCACCGGATGATCAGCCACAGGAACGGGAACGCGAGCAGCGCCAGGAGCCCCATCCGCCAATCCAGGACGAGCAGGATGATTCCGATCACCAGCACGTTCAGGCCCTGGATGACCAGGTCGTCGAGGCTGCCGTCGAGCATGTCGGCCAGCGAGTCGACGTCCGAGGTCAACCGGGAGATCACCCGGCCGGACGTGTAGCGCTCGTGGAACGCGGGGGAGAGGCGCTGGAGGTGCGCGAACGCACGCCGGCGCAGGTCGAACAGGATGCCGTTGGTGACCCGCGCGCTGTAGCGGAGGTAGATGTGCCGGGTCACGGACTCGACGACCGTGGCGGCGACGAGCGCACCGGCGACGGTGAAGATCACGCTGGCGTCGCCGTTGTCGACCAGCGGCGGGAGACCGGCGTCGATGCCGACGCTGATCAGGTACGGACCCGCCAGCCCGCTGACGTTCTGCGCGATCAGCAGCAGCGACGCGATCCCGATCGATCTGCGGTACGGGCGCACGAGGCTGCCGAGGAGCTTGCGGCTGCGGCGCCGCAGCCGGAGGCCGGCGTCGTCCGGGACGTCGTCGATGTCTTCGGCGGCGACGCCGTGCCAGTCGGTGGTCATCGCGGTACTTCCTGCGGGGTCGTGTCGAGGACGTCCCGGTATCCGGGGACGGTTTCCAGCAGTTCCTCGTGAGTGCCGACCGCGGTGATCGTGCCGTTGTCGAGTAGCGCGACCCGATCGGCCAGCGCCACTGTGGATGGCCGGTGCACGACGAGGAGCGCGGTGGTGCCGGTGAGAACGGTCTTGAGCGCTCGTTCCACCAGCGCTTCGGTCTCGACGTCGAGCGCGGAGAGCGGGTCGTCGAGCACGAGGACGCGGGGGCGACCCACGACCGCGCGGGCCAGCGCCAGCCGCTGCCGCTGACCGCCGGAGAGCGACAAGCCCTTCTCACCGATCCGGGTGTCGAGGCCCCACGGCAGGTCGTACGCGAACTCGGCCTGGGCGATCCGCAGCGCGTCGGCCACCTCCTCCTCGGAGGCGTTCGGGCGGCCGAGCATGATGTTCTCCCGGACGCTCGCCGAGAACAGCGTCGGATCCTCGAACGCGGCGCTGACGTGCGTCCGGAGGGTTTCCAGCGGCAGGTCCCGGATGTCGACGCCGTCGAGCGTGATGCGGCCGGCGGACACGTCGTGCAGCCGGTTGACCAGCAGCGTCAGCGTCGTCTTGCCGGAGCCGGAGACACCCGCGAGGGCGAGGGTCTCGCCGGGCCGCAGCTCCAGGTTCACGTCTTTCAGCACCGAGTCCTGTTCGGACGGGTACCGGAAGCTGACGTTCTCGAACTTCAGGTGGCCGTTTGCCTTGACGGTGGTCGTCCGAGCCCGGTCGACGATCTCGGGCTTCGCGTCCAGAATTTCGTAGACGCGTTGGGCCGCGGTCGCCGCCTGCTGGGCCTCACCGAGCAGCCAGCCCAGCGAGTCCAGCGGCCAGATCGCGAACGTCAGCAGCCCGACGAACGCGACGAGCTCGCCGACCGTCATCGCGCCGTCGGCGACGGCGTAGGCACCGCCGAGCAGCGTGACGCCGAGCAGAACGCCTGGGACGGCCTCGATCGCCGGCCAGTACCGGGCGATCACGAGGCCCTGCGCGAGGCCCGTCTGTCTGACCTGTTCGGCAGCCTCGGCGAACTTCTGGTTGAGGTACCGGTGCCGACCGAACGCCCGGATCGTGCGGAAGCCGAGGACCGATTCCTCCACCAGGCTGGTGAGGTCACCGACCTCGTCCTGCAGCTGGCGCGAAAGCGGGAGGTAGCTGCGGCTCAGGCCGTAGGTCAGCACCATCACCGGGAGGACGCCGGCCGTGACCAGCAGCCCGAGCGGCCAGTAGATCGAGATCAACACGATCGAGACGCCGAGGTAGGTCACTGTCTGCAGCACGATGAAGACCGAGCCGAACGCCAGGAAGCTGCCGACCGCGCGCAGGTCGGACGTGGCGCGGGACAGCAGCTGCCCGCTCTGCCAGCGTTCGTGGAAACTCAGCGACAGGCGCTGCAGCTGTGCGTACAGGTCCGTGCGCAGCGCGGTCTCGATGCCGACCGAGCCGGTCGCGTGCGCTCGGCGTCCGATGTAGTCGCTCAGCTGGACGAGGAGGGCAGCTACCAGCGCGAGCCCGGCGAGCAGGAACAGTCCGTCGGTCGTGCGGTGGCGTACCGGGCCGTCGATCAGGCGCTGGGTCAGCAGTGGGCCGACGATCTGCAGTGCTTGGGCGACGGCGGAGGAGGTCAGCAGGACGAGGAGTCGGGTCGAGTGCGGACGCGCGTACGTCCGCAGACGCAGCAGTGTTTTTAGTGCCCCCGTGGGCCGTTCCTCCCCCATGATTCGACGATAAGTCGCGTTCGCGTAACAGCACGCATGAATTTTTCTCAACCAGCTCGTCTGAACTGGTCGACCTCCCAGCGGAGGAGGACGTCCGTTTCCTGATCGCCGAGCCTGCTGCGCAGGGAGATGGTGCCGTGGTCGTTCACGCTGAGTCCGGGCAACCTGGAGGGGCGGCCGGTGGCGCTGAGCGGGTACGGGTGCCCGGTGAAGCGCAGCTTCGCGTTCCAGCCGGTGAGCATCACCAGCCAGGTTCGGGCGGGTACGTAGGAACCGCGGGAGCAGGTGAGGAACGCCAGGTAGTTGTCACCGCTGAACTGGGCGGTAGGGCCTGTCAGCGTCCAGCCGGTGTCGGCGGGGATGCTGTCGATCTCGACCTTGTCGCGGTACTTGGCGGCGGGGTCGCCGCAGTCGGGGTCCTGGATTTCGCTCAGAGTGTCGGTGGTGCTGCTCGGTGATGGGGCTGCCGGGGTGGCCGGGACCAGGCGGTCGGGGGTGCCGGCGCCTCGGGCGAGGCCGATCCCGGCGGCGACGATGAGCACGAGCCCGACGACTGCGGCGGCAGCGTTCCGCCGGCGACGCCGGGTGACGGTGGCGCGGGCGGTGGGGCCTCCCGGGGCGCTCGTGTGGCTGCGGTGGTGTTCGTACTCGGCGGCGAGTGCGGCCGCGAGGTCGGTGTCGTCGCTCACCGGCGCGCTCCTTCGTTGTCGAGAACCGTGGCCAGGCGGGCGCGGCCCCGATGCAGCCACGACTTCACGGTTCCGGTCGCGACACCCTCCCGGGCGGCGATCTGCTCGACGCTCAGATCGGCCAGGTAGTGCAGCACGATCGCCCGACGCTGGGCGTCGGGTAACCCGGCGAGCGCGTTCATCAGATCCAGCCGGGCGGTGTCGGGCGGTGGCACGTCCTGCGGCCGGGTACTCCGGCGGTGCGCGAGCACGGTCTTGAGCCGCCGCCACCGGCTGGTCGCCAGTCGGTAGGCGACCGTGTGCACCCAGGGGGCCGGGTCGTCGGAAATCGTCGACCAGTGGCGCCAGGCCCGGCAGAACGCCTCCTGGGTGACGTCCTCCGCCTCGGCGCGGTCACCCAGGTAGACGGCGATCTGGGCGGCGAGGGCCGCGAACCGGTCGGTGTAGAAGTCGTCGAACCGTTGCTCGGCGGGCGTCACCCGCACCTCCGCTCCGCAGCCGGCACCACCGTCCGGACCCCTCTACTACGCGCGAGCCACGCCGGAGGTTGCGGTCGGATCCACGGGGTCGCACGCGAAGCGGTCCCGTTCGAGCGAGCCCGAGCCCACTGAATCGGGACCGCTCCGAGCCGCAACGCACGCCAGCGCCTCGCTCGGAGTGCGGGAGGCCGAGCCGGCCGCGGCCGGTTCGTCAGCGCTAGACGTTGAAGCGGAACTCCACGACGTCGCCGTCCTGCATCACGTACTCCTTGCCCTCCATGCGCACCCGCCCGCGCGACCGGGCCTCCTGCATCGAGCCGGCCGCCATCAGATCGTCGAACGAGACGACCTCGGCCTTGATGAAGCCGCGCTGGAAGTCGGAGTGGATCACCCCGGCCGCCTCGGGGGCGGTGGCGCCGATCGGGATCGTCCAGGCGCGGGCCTCCTTGGGCCCGGCCGTCAGGTAGGTCTGCAGTCCGAGCGTGCGGAACCCGACCCGGATCAGCTGGTTGAGGCCCGGCTCGTCCTGCCCGACCGACTCCAGCAGCTCCCGCGCCTCGTCCTCGGGCAGGTCGATGAGCTCGGACTCGATCTTCGCGTCCAGGAAGACCGCCTCCGCCGGCGCCACCAGGCCCCGCAGCTCGTCCAGGAACGACGCGTTGCCCAGCTCGTCCTCGTCGACGTTGAAGACGTAGAGGAACGGCTTGACGGTCAGCAGGCTGAGCTCGCGGAGCGGCTCGAGATCGACTCCGGCCGCGTAGAGGGTGGTCCCTCCGTCCAGCACGGCGGACGCCGCCCGAGCGGCCTCCAGCACCGGCACCCGGTCCTTCTTCATCCGGGCTTCCTTCTCCAGCCGCGGAATCGCCTTCTCGAGCGTCTGCAGGTCGGCGAGGATCAACTCGGTGTTGATCGTCTCCATGTCGTCCGCCGGGCTGACCTTGCCGTCGACGTGCACGACGTTCGGGTCGCTGAACGCGCGGATGACCTGGCAGATCGCGCTGGCCTCGCGGATGTTCGCGAGGAACGCGTTACCGCGGCCCTGGCCGGTGGAGGCCCCACGGACCAGGCCCGCGATGTCGACGAAACTCACCGCCGCGGGCACGATCTTCTGTGAGTCGAAGACCTTGGCCAGCGCGTTCAGGCGCTCGTCGGGCACGCCCACCACCCCGACGTTCGGCTCGATCGTCGCGAACGGGTAGTTCGCCGCGAGGACGTCGTTCTTGGTCAGGGCGTTGAAGAGGGTCGACTTGCCGACGTTCGGCAGACCGACGATTCCCAGCGTAAGGCTCACGCCGACCAAGGTTACGCGTCGACCGGCGCCCGTCCGTCACGGCGCCCTCCCGGACCGGCGCCCTAGGCCACCGCGTACGGCCGCACCGCCCGCGCGTCGGCCAGCGCCTGCCCCCACCACGCCAGCGAATCGAGCAGCACCTTCGCAGCCGCGTTCGGGGCGTCGGCGTCGGACAGCGAGCCGTCCGCGGCGAAACGCTCCCAGTGCCGGTCGAAGCTGACCGAGTCGCGCACCGTCGCCGCGTGCAGTTCGGCGAACACGAGCCGCAGTTGTTCGATCGCCCGCAGACCGCCGCCGTGCCCGCCGTACGAGACGAACCCGATCGGCTTGGCCTGCCACTCGGTGAAATGCCAGTCGATCAGATGCTTGAGCGACGCCGGGAAGCTGTGGTTGTACTCCGGCGTGACGACGACGAACGCGTCCGCGGCGGCGAGTCGCGCAGCCACCCCCTGCAGTTCGGCGGGGCGCGCCGACACGTCCATCAGCTCCAGCACGTTCGGCGGCAACGTCCAGGGCAGCTCGACGTCCGCCACGTCCAGCACGTCGACGTCGAAGTGGCCGTGTTCTTGAGCTCGTGCGCGGAACCACTCTCCGACCCGCAGGCCGAAACGGCCTTCCCGCACGCTTCCCACGATGATGACGAGTTTCATGCCCCTCACCCTGGGCGAAGGCGGGAGCGGTAGAAACACCGCGCGAAGGCTAGCCCTCGCAGGGCGACGATAAAGGCGGGCGCCGCTACTAGCCTCGGAGCCATGACCGAGCTCGGCGATTTCCTGCGCTCCCGCCGGGAAGGACTCCGGCCGGAAGCCGCCGGTCTGAGACCGGGGTCCCGCCGACGCACCCCGGGCCTCCGCCGGGGCGAACTCGCCACTTTGGCCGGAGTGAGCGTCGAGTACCTCGCCCGGCTCGAGCAGGGGCGTGACCGGCATCCGTCGGCGCAGGTCATCGGTGCGCTCGCGGACGCCCTGCAGCTCTCCGACCCCGATCGCCTGCAGCTGCGACGCATCGCCAAGGCGCAGGACGGCGTTCCGTGCCTGATCATCGAGCCACCGGCGACGGAGGTTCCGGCCGCCGTGCGGATGGTGCTGGACCGGCTCGAACCGTCGCCGGCCGTCGTGCTCAACCGGATCACCGACGTCCTCGCCCACACCGACGGATTCCGGCTGCTCGCCGAGCCGATCGGCCTGCTGGAACGCGGGAACCTCGCGAGGTACGTGTTCACCGATCCGCGGGCTCGCGACGCCTACCCCGACTGGTCCGCGGTGGCGAGCCTGCGTGCCGCCGACCTACCGGATCGTGCGGACCCGTACGTGACCGATGATCTGACCACCGCTGCCACCCCGGCGCCGCACTCCGAGCGCCTCGAGGTCTGGCGCCATCCCGACGTCGGTGACCTGCGTCTGCGCCCGGAGGTTCTGGTGTTCCCGGACGCCGACGACCTGCGCCTGGTGCTCTACCTGCCGCACGACGAGGACACCTCCGAGCGGTTGGACCGCCTGGTCAGAACCGGTCCGCGCGCTGTCGGCACGGTCCGCCTGGACAGTTCGGCCAGCGGCGTCAGGGACTCCTCACCGCGTGCCCTCGTCTCGACGCCGGACCGCGTGGCCAACCAGCGCACGACCAGGCCGTAGGCCACCACGAAGACAGCGTTCACCGCGGCGGCCTCGGAGCCGAGGCTCACCACGTGGCTGACGACCGAGAACGCGACAGCGGCTTCCAGGCCACCGGTCCGCACCGTGAGCCACCCGGCCACGACGCCGATCACCGCGTACGTCCAGGAGCCGTGGACCAGCGCGAACAGCACCGCCTGGACGCCCACCGCCACCCACGGCGACTTCAGGTGGGCCCCGATCGACTGCAGCATCCAGCCGCGGAACAGGTACTCCTCGGCGGCGGCCTGCACCGGCACCAGCGCGACGGCGACCATGAGCAGCGGCACGAACGTCGTCCACCCCGGCCAGGTGAACGAGTACGCGCACGCCGGCACGGCCACCAGCGCGCAGATGCCGAGCCATCGCAGCCGCAGCTGACCCCGGACCGACGAGAGCGTCCCCGGTCTCCGCGCCTGTGTCCACTGAACGGCGAGGAAGACCAGCGGGAGCAGCAGCGCGACCGAGCCGAGGTCGAGCGCGAGCCGGGCGGCCGGATTGACGTCGGGGAACTCGACGCTCCGCAGCAGGAGGGCTACACCCGCTACCAGTGCGAATCCGAGGAGCGTCCGCCGCCAGCGGTTCGCCGCCGGGACGGCGAGGCGGTGGTACGGAATCAGCGGCGTGGCATAGATCAGCATGACTCCAGCCTCGGGCCGGCCCCGGCGGATCTCGTCGGCTGCGAGCACGAAACCGGCCTCTACCGAGAGATAGAGCCCCTAGGGTTCGTTTCGATGAAGAACTGGACGCTGCCGGTCGCGCTGGGTGTGCTCCAGTTGCTCTACTGGCCGCGGCACCTCGTTCCCTCGCCCGACGAGTACCTCGGCGTGCTCGCGGTCGTCGTCATCACGGTCGCGCTGGGGTGGCGTCGGCGGCGTCCGCTGGCCGCTCTCGCCGGGGTGGTTGCCGGGCTCACGATCGGACAGCTGGGCACGCCCGAGGACGCGCTCATCGGGATGCAGGTCACCGACATGATCGCGCTGTACTCGGTGGTCGTCCGGGGGCGTCACTGGCCGGCCGCGCTCGGCGTCCTCTGCCTCTGGCAGGCGGTGATCGGTCCCGAGGTCTGGGACACGGCGGCGCAGTACGTTGCGGAGGCGGGGCTGACCGCGCTCAGTTACCTGCTGGTGGCGGGCGCCGGGGTGGCGCGTCGGCAGTGGCTTGCCGGTCGTCGGGCGGCGGCGGAGGCGTTGCAGCAGGCGCAGGTCGCGCACCAGGAGGCGGGTGCGGGTGAGCGGCGTCGGCTCTCCGAGGAGCTGCACGACGTCAGCGCCCATCACCTCACGTCGATCGTCGTCACGATGAACGCCGCCCGCAGGGTGAAAGGGCTGGAGCCCGAGAGCCTCCGGACGGCCGCCGAGACCGGCCGGACCGCCCAGCGGGAGCTGAAGAGGCTTCTGGCCGACGACCTCACTCCGGCGGAGACACCGCTGGGTGAGCGACTGGCCGAACTCGTCGACGCGTTCACCCGGCTCGGCCAGCGCGTCACCCTCGACGTGCCGGCGGTGGATTCCCTCACCGAACCGGTCGCCGAGCTCGCGTACGCGATCGTTCGCGAAGCGTTGACCAATACCGTGCGTTACGCGCCCGGCTCCGCGGTCCGCGTCCGTCTTCTTCTCGACGTCGGGCAGCTGCACGTCGTGGTCGAGAACGACGCCGCAGCGGCCCTCGGCGAGAAACTCGGCTCCGGACGCGGCCTCGGTGGCCTGCGACGACGGGCGCAACTGCTCGGCGGGACGCTGACCGCCGGCCCGGGTGTCGACGGTGGCTGGCGGGTGGCGGCGACCGTGTCGATCACGGCGCGAGCGCGGCGTCGCTGGGTTCCCGAGCTGATCGACGTCACCGCGGTGGCGCTGCTGCTCGCGCTGCCGCTGGGCCTGGCGCTCATCCCGGACGGGAGCACGAGGCTCGACGGCCGGTCGTGGCTGTGGCTGGCCGCCGTGGTGCCGCTGCACACGGTGCCGTTGCTGTACCGACGCCAGGTCCCGTGGGCGGTGTGGGCCGCGGTGTTCGCCACGATCGGACTGTGGCCGATGTGGATGTTCAACGCCGACGGGCCCGCTGCCCAGGGGCGGCTCGACGTCATCATCTTCGCCGTCGGCGCGGAGTTCGTGGCGGTCTACGCGGTGGGAGCGCACGCCCGGCACAAGTGGGCCGGTCTGCTGGTCGTGCCGTTCACCGGAGCGGCCACCGGTGTGCTGGCCGCGGTCGGCGCGGCGGTGTACGAGGACGACGACTCGCTGAAGTCCGCGCTCGGGTACGTGGGGACGTTCGCGATCATCGCGGCCGTGATCGCCCTGGTGGCCGTCGTGCCGTGGGCGATCGGCTTCGCGGTGCGGTTGCGGCGCGACCGGATCGTCGGCCGGGAGGACGGTGCGGTCACGGCCGCGGTCGCAGCCGCCGAGCAGGAGGCGCGGGTGGAGCGCGCCCGGCTCGTGGCCGGCCTGCGTGAGCAGGTGCTGCAACAGACCGACCGGGTCGTCGTCGCGGCCGATCGTGGTGATCCGGACGAGGTGCTGGCCGCCGCGCGGGCCGCGCTGGCGGCCATGCGCGAGTTGCTCACGGCACTGGATTCGGCACCAGCACGAGCGGCGGCGTGACCTCGGCCGGTTCCGTCTCGATTTTTTTCCGCGTCGCGAGCCACCGCACCAGCACCGCGTAACCCACGATCACCGCGATGTCGACGACGACTGTCTGCCACTCGGAGTCCGCCGCGGTCTCGTCGATCGACAGCCCGCCGACCGCACTGACCGCGATCCCGAATGCCAGCACGTTGTTCACGACGTGCAGCGCGATCCCCGCTTCCAGGCCGCCGGTCCGGATCGCCAGCCACCCGGCGACACCGCCGAACACCATCAGATCGACGAAACCCCAGCCGGTCCCGATGCCGTGCAGCAACGTGAAGACCAGGGCCTGGACGCCGATCGCGATCCACCGCAGCGGGACGAACGCGGCGACCGACTGCAGGATCCAGCCGCGGCACAGGTACTCCTCGGCGGCGGCCTGCACCGGCACCAGCGCGAGCACGACGAACAGCGCCGGGGCGAACGTCGCCCAGCCGGCCCACCGGTACTCCTCGCCACCCGTCACCGCCGTGCTCAGCCCCAACGAGAGCACTGTCGTTCCGACGGCGAGCAGCGCGCACACGAGCAACCATCGCCAGCGGATCCGTCCGACGACCGAGGACAGCGTGCCGGGGCGGCGACCCTGCGTCACCCACGCGACGAGCAGGACGACCGGCAGCATCAGGGCCACCGCACCGATGCCGAGCGCGAACTCGGCGAGTGGTCCGACGTCCGTGCCGCCGCGGGGGACGAAGAGCACGAGCGCTCCGGCGCCCGCCACCACGAGGTAGGCGATCGGCGCGAGCACGAACCCGAGAAGGGTCTTCCACCAGCGGTTCGTCGCCGTCCTGGCGAGGTGTTGATAGGCGGTCATGTCTCCAGGGTCTCCGCACCGCGCGTGCACCGCGTCGGCTGCGCGCAGGATCCCCGTCTCTACCGAGCGATAGAGAGCCGACAGACGTTGTCGGACCGACCCCCTAAGGTCGGTGCCGATGAAAACGGTGATCGTGCCCCTGGTGCTCGCCGCCTCACAGTTGGTGTGGTGGCCGGGCGGGTTGCTGCCCGGAGCGCCCCCGGTCGGCGATCCGCTGCTGGCCGGCGTCACCGTGCTCGCGACGGTGCTCACCGCGGCCGTGCTGTGCCTGCGGCGCTCCCGGCCGGTGGTCGCATTGGCGGGGGCGGTCGCCGCTATCACCGTCGCGTACCTGGCCAGCCCGTACGACGGGGCGCTGACGATCGCTGCGGCCGATCTGGTCGCGCTGTACTCCGTGGCCGCGTGGAAGCCACGGCGCACCTGGGTCACCGCGCTCGTCCTGCTCTCGGTGTGGCAGGCCGCCGTCGGCTGGCTGGAATTCGGCGTCAACAGCGAAGGGATCACCGAGGCGGGGTTCACGATCGTCGCGTACGTGGTCACTGCCGGTGCGGGTGTCGCGCGGCAGCAGTGGCGGGCCGGGCGCCGAGCCGCCGCCGACGCGCTGCAGCAGGCCACCACCGCCCACCGCGAGGCCGGCTCTGGTGAACGCCAGCGGCTCTCCGCCGAGCTGCACGACGTCAGCGCCCACCACCTGACGTCGATCGTCGTCTCGATGAACGCGGCCCGCCGGCTGCGCGAGACGCGCCCGGAACTGCTCGCCGAAAGCCTGGTGGCTGCCGCGGCCACGGCTCGAGAGGCGCTCACCGAGCTGCGCGCGCTGCTCGGTGCGTCCGGCCGGGCTCCCACCGGTCCCCACCTCACCGATCGGCTGGCCGAGCTGAGCGACGCGTTCACCCGTCTCGGCCAGCACGTCACGCTCGATGCACCGGATCCCGGTCCGCTTCCGCTGCCGGTCGCCGAGGCCGCTCACGCGGTCGTCCGCGAGGCACTCACGAACACACTGCGCTACGCGCCCGGTGGCGCGGTCCGCGTCCGTCTTCTTCTCGACGTCGGGCAGCTGCACGTCGTGGTCGAGAACGGCGCGGTGTCCGTCGGGGGCAACGTGGTGCGGCTCGGTTCGGGGCGTGGCCTCGCGGGCTTGCGGCGGCGGGTCACCGCGCTGGGCGGTGGTCTCACCGCCGGTCCGGCCGGGGAAGACGGCTGGCGGGTGAGCGCCGTCCTGCCCTCCGTCGGGTCGGCCGCGCCGCCCTCCGAGCGCTGGTGGAGTTCACGCCGCACTCCGCTGATCGATGTCGGCATCGTCGCGATGATCCTGACGTTCTCGATCGCCGGCCTCTACATGCCTGACGACGACGGCTGGACGGTACGGCCGGTGCCGCTCGGCATCTGGCCGGTGTTCCTGCTGATCGCGCACAGCGCGCCGCTGCTCGTCCGCCGTCGCGCGCCCTGGCTGGCGTGGGCCGGCGTGTTCGCAACGGCCGGGTTGTGGCCGCTGTGGCTCACGCCCGACGGCATGACCGAGAACCTCGCGTCGGCGCTGATCTTCGCGCTCGGGGCCGAGGCGGTGGCGGTCTACACGGTCGGTGCTCACGCTCGCCACCAGTGGCTGAGCCTGATCGTGATGCCGGCGTCGGGTGCCGTGATCGGCGCGGTGGCCGTCGCCGTGGCGTTGAAGACCGCATGGGACGCCAGCGAGCGGGTCCATCCGGGCGTCACAGTGGTGCTTGCCGGGCTGGGGGGCGCGGCGATGGCGTCGCCGGTCGTCGTCGCCTGGGCCGGAGGTTTCGTGGTCCGGCTCCGTCGGGACGGTGTGGTGCGTCGCGAGCACACGGCGGTGCTCGAGGCGGTCGCCGCCGCGGAGCACGAGGCACGGGCCGAGCGGGTGCGGTTGGTCGGCGGGTTGCGGGCGCAGGTGCTGCGGCACACCGAGCAGGTCGTGGCCGCCGCTGACGACGGTGACCCGGACGAGGTCGTGGCCGCGGCCCGGGCTGCGTTGGCGGCGATGCGCGAACTGCTCACCGCCCTGGATCCGCCGACCACCAGCACCGCCGCCGAGCGGCCGGACGTGCTGGCGGTGCCGGCGTGATCCGGGTGATGGTCGTCGAGGACCAGCCGGTGCTGCGCGCCGGGTTCGCCGCGATCCTCGACTCGGAGCCCGACATCACTGTGGTCGGCGAGGCGGGCGACGGTGCCGCGGGCGTGGAGCTGGCCGGTTCGCTGCAGCCCGACGTCATCGTGATGGACATCCGGATGCCGGGCATGGACGGCCTCACCGCCACCCGCCTGCTCACCGACCGCCCGAACGCGCCTGCCGTCGTCGTCCTGACCACGTTCGACCTCGACTCGTACGTCTACGAGGCGCTCCGTGCCGGTGCGGCCGGTTACCTGCTCAAGGACGCGGAGCCCGAGGAGCTCCTGAACGCGGTGCGGGTGGTGGCCGCCGGTGAGGGGATGCTGGCGCCCACCGTGACCCGCCGGCTGATCGCCACGTTCGCTGACGGCGGCCCACCACCCGACCCGGCCGCGGAGGCCACCCTCGCCGGCCTCACCGCCCGCGAACGCGAGGTGTTCGTGCTCCTGGCGTCGGGCTTGTCCAACGCCGAACTCGCCGAGGAGCTGGGGGTCGGCGTCGGCACCGTGAAGACCCACGTCAACGCGCTACTCACCAAGCTGGGCGTGCGCGACCGCGTCCGCGCGACGATCTTGGCCTACGACCTCGGCATCGTCCGAGCCAGGGGTCCCCGCCCGGCCTGACCGCCCACCGCTTTCCAGCGTGCGCAAACTTTTCGGCCCTACGACGACTTCGCGGCCTTACCTCCGGCCGTCGTAGGCCCGCGAACTCGTCGTAGGCCCGAGAACCTGCTGCGACACGAGCATGGGCTCGGCCCGGCTCGATGCAGGGCGGCGCCCATGAAGGCAGAAGCGGAAAGTCCACGCTGCGTTGCGCGGCCCTGACGACCTTGGACGCTGGACATTCGAAACAAGGTCGGGTGTAACTCGTCAATGCATCATCTGGGGCGACCTCCACCAGGGGACCTGCCGCGCTCGCGCCGGCGCGAATTGTTCGATCCCGGTGAACACTTTCCGCTATCGCGACTCTCCGTCGGAGCGAGGTACGTCAATTTGTCCCTCACGACGGAGAAGACCAGAGACCCAGCCACCCGAGCTACTTCGGCTGAAGCGCATCGTCCGACCGGTTGCGACGTTCATGCACGATGAACCTGAGTCGTGCTAGAAAGCATGACCGCAGGGCGCCAGCAAGGGAGATCCCCGTGTCAGGCCGAAAAAGTAGCGTGGCTGCGATACTTTCGGCGTTCGCCCTAATTGGCATCGCCGCATCTTTGATTCTTCAATCCAACCAAATCAAAATTTCACATCAGGCCGTTTCGCGTGAGCGTCATTTCGACCTGGTGAAGCTTGTCCTCGACGATCCTTCGCTGGACGTAACTTCGGTCGGCGGCTTTGAAGGCGAGGAGCTGCGCCAGACGATCGCCGCGAATTTGTGGGTAACGTACTGGAAGATGCAATGGGAGCTAGGCGAGTTCCCCGAGACTACGACATATCGATTATTCTCGACGCTTTTTAGTCGACCTGTTCCGTACCGGTGGTGGACGATTGTAGGTCCGAACTGGGGAACGACGGGGACTCGCGTCGAAGCGGAATTCCTCGGGATCGCGAACCGAGCCCATCGAGATGCCGTGCTACCCGAACCGGACCCTCAACCGAGTGGCCAGCCGACTGAAGTGACTGCCACCTGATCGGGGTCAGCAGCGGCTGTCACGCCTGTACTCAGGGACGCGACAACGTCTGGTGCGGCAGGTCGGTCGTCAGCGGCCTGCTAGTCGAAGTGGTCCCGTTCGGGTGAGCTTGGCCCCGCCGAAATGGGACCACCTCAGCGTCCTCCTCGGGCTTGCGTTCGGTGCGCAGCTTTTCGGCTCTTCGACGACTTTGCGGCCCTACCTCGGGCCATCGTAGGCCCGCACACTCGTCGTAGGCCCGAGAACTAGTCGCGGTCTCGGGCCCGCCGGAGGGGGCTAGCGGCCCGCCGGAGGGGGCTAGCGGCCCGCCGGAGGGTCGTAGCGGCGGAGGCGGCGCTTCACGGCGGCAACGTAGCGCCGCCGCCGGCGTTCCTTCACCTTGTCGACGGTGCGCGCCCAGAGCCCGGCCTCGGAAGGTGTGGCCGCGTTGACCCGGCGGGCGCCGAGCGGATGGCCCGACGCGTTTGCCAGCGTCATCAGTCGATCACCCCCCGGAGCTTCGCGCGAGTTAGTGTTTCGGCTCCACTTATTGTGCCGCCCCTGACAAGTGAATGCTGTCAGCTACTTGGCGGACAATCATCACAACCACTGTCGGAACTCTTCACAAATGTCCGTCGAAGAACTCGGCTGCGCGCTCTGAGGCCGGATCGACGTACTCGGGCCGGTCGTACAGATCGATGTGGTTCGTCGTCTCGAGCCACAGGATCTCGGCCGGGCCGGTGGCCCGCTCGAACACCGCTCGCGCACCATCGGGGGAGCAGAACGCGTCGGTCGTACCGTGCACCACGAGCAGCGGCGTCGGGCCGAGGAAGTCCGCCCCGATCGCCAGGTCCACCGTGATCAGCTCGCGGACGGTCAGCAGCGTCAGCCGGTTGATCCAACCGGGGCTCGCCGACCGCTCGGTGCCGTAGTAGGCGAACGGCTCGGCGCCGGCCATCACGGCCGGCTCGTCCTCGTCGTCGGACACTGCGGCGAGGTAGGCGACCTGACCGGTGCGGTACTGCTCGGCGGCCGCGTCCGCGAACCGCGCGAGCTGTGCCCGGTAGCCGTCGGCGCCCATCGCCGAGCGCATCGCGGCCGGGTCGTTGTACCCACCGGCGATGCACGCCACCGCCTTGATCCGCGGGTCGAACGCGGCGAACCGCAGCGCGTACCCGCCACCGAGGCAGATGCCCACCGCACCGATGCGGTCGGCGTCGACGGCCGGGTGGATGGCCAGCGCGTTGACCGCATCGCGTAGGTCGGTGAGCTTGCCCGCGGAGTTCTCGTGCTGGCGGGGCTCGCCGTCGCTGGCGCCGAAGTTGCGGTGGTCGAACGCCAGCGTCGCGTAGCCGGCCGCGGTGAGGCGTTCGGCGTACCCGCCGACGACCTGCTCCTTGACGCCGGAGAGCGGACCGGTGAAGACGAGCGTCGGCCAACCGCCTTCCGGTGCCGTACCGGAGGGGACACGCAGGACGCCGGCGAGCGCCAGTCCGTCGCTGTGGAACTCGAAAGGCGATTCGGTCACGCGGCACAGGGTCCCACGTTATGCACAGGTCCGATTTCCGCCAGCCCGGCAGAGGGGTGGCGGGGCAGGATCGTTGTCGTGACCGCTCTACTGGACCCCGATTTCTGTTACCGCGTCGCCCGCAGCCGCGACTCGCGGTTCGACGGGCAGTTCGTGCTCGCGGTGACCTCCACCGGCATCTACTGCCGCCCGAGCTGCCCGGCGATGACGCCGAAGCGCAGCAACGTCCGCTTCTACCAAACTCCGGCGACGGCACAGGCGGAAGGCTTCCGCGCCTGCCTGCGCTGCCTGCCCGACGCGGCGCCCGGCTCGCCCGACTGGGATCTGCGTGCCGACCTGGTCGGGCGGGCGATGCGGCTGGTCAGCGACGGCGTCGTCGAACGTGATGGCGTCAGTGGCCTGGCCGACCGGCTCGGCTACTCCGCGCGCCACCTCAACCGGCAGCTCATCGCCGAGCTGGGCGTCGGCCCGCTCGCGCTGGCCCGGGCCCGGCGCGCCCAGATCGCGCGCACGCTGATCGAGACCACGACGCTGCCGTTCGCCGAAGTCGCGTTCGCGGCGGGTTTCAGCAGCATCCGGCAGTTCAACGAGACCGTGCGGGAGGTGTTCGCCTCCACGCCCAGCGAACTGCGCACCAAGCGCGGTCCGAAAGCCGCCGGCGGCCCCGGTGTGATCAGTCTGCGGCTCGCGTACCGGGAGCCGTTCGACGCCACAGCGCTCTGGGCGTTCCTGAGCATGCGCGCCGTGCCCGGCGTCGAGCAGATCGACGGCGGCACCTACCGGCGCACGCTGCGGCTGCCGCACGGCGTCGGCTCGGTCGCGCTCACACCGGCGGCCGGGCACGTGCGTGCCGATCTGACATTGGCCGATCTCCGCGATCTCGGCACCGCCGTGCACCGATGCCGGCGGTTGCTCGATCTGGACGCGGATCCGGTCGCCGTCGACATGGCGCTCGCCGCCGATCCGGTACTCGAACCGCTGGTCGCGGCCCGTCCCGGGCTCCGCGTTCCGGGCGCTGTCGACGGCGCGGAGCTCGCGGTCCGGGCAGTGCTCGGGCAGCAGGTGTCGGTGGCCGCGGCACGCACGGTCGCCGGGCGGCTCGCGGAGGCCTACGGCGATCCGGCCGAGCCCGAGGGCCCGCGGGTGTTCCCGTCGGCCGACGTGCTGGCCGAACTCACCCCCGACGAACTGCCGATGCCGGCCAGCCGGGCCCGGTCGTTGATCGCGCTGTGCACCGCACTCGCGAGCGGCGAACTCGTGCTCGACTCCGGCACCGACCCTGCCGAGGCACTGGCCGTACTCCAGGAGATCCCCGGCATCGGGCCGTGGACCGCCGGCTACATCGCGCTGCGCGCCACCGGAGCACCCGACGTGTTCCTTCCCGGCGACCTCGGCGTCCGGCGCGCAGCCGCCCGCCTCGGCCTTCCGGACGCGCCACGCGCGCTGGACGAGCGCGCGAGCCGCTGGCGTCCGTGGCGCTCGTACGCCGTGCTCCACCTCTGGCAATCCGAGAGTGACTGAAAGGACAGACGGCATGTCTTCCCCCACCTACTACGCGACCGTCGACACCCACATCGGCCCGTTCACCGCGATCGAGACCGACGGCACCGTGCTCGCCAGCGGCTGGACCGGCACGATCGACGACCTGATGGAAGTCATCCATCCGACGCTGCGCCCGGCCGAACTCGTGCCCCGCACCGAGCTGGGTGACGTCACGAAGGCGATCGTGCAGTACCACGAGGGTGACCTCACGGCGATCGACACGATCCCGGTGCTGCAGAAGTCCGGAGTCTTCCTGCAGGTCGCCTGGGACGTGCTGCGCACCGTGCCGCCGGGCTCGGCGATCACCTACACCGAGTACGCCCGGCTGGCCGGTAACCCGGTGGCGATCCGGGCCGCGGCGTCAGCGTGTGCCCGGAACGCGGCCGCGCTGTTCGTCCCGTGCCACCGGGTGCTGCGGCAGGACGGCACGCTCGGCGGCTTCCGCTGGGGCGTCCAGATCAAACGGCTGCTCCTCAAACATGAGTCTCGCACAGACGTTTGATTTCACGCGTGTCGCTGTCCGGTTGATTGAACGATGCGTGCTTCACTGTGCGGGTTTCGCCGAGGTTCTACCGTGGACCTCACAAGTACACAGTGGAAAGTGAGCGCGCATGGTCATGGGGCCCACCCATGCCATCTCCGGAGCGGCCGCCTGGTTGGTCGGCTCCGCGGTGGCGGCCCAACTCGGTCACTACATGCAGTCGCCGATCGAGCTGACGACCTACACGGTCGCGTGCGCCGGGGCCGCATTACTGCCCGACCTTGACACGTCGGGCAAGGTGACCAGCAACAAGGGTGGTGCCACCGTGGCCCGCACCTTCGGCGTCGTCTCGCTGTTCCTCGCCGAGTGCGTGGAGAAGTTCTCGCTCGGCGTCTACAAGCTCACCCGCTCCAAGCGGGACGGCAAACGACGCAATGGTCACCGCACGTTCACGCACACCTGGCTGTTCGCCGCCGGGCTCGGCGCCGGTACGGGCTACCTGGCCGAGACCTACGGCAAGACCGCCGTCGCGATCGCGCTGTTCTTCCTGTTCGGGCTCGGCATCCGCGGGTTGATGGCGGACGCGGTGAAGGCGTCCGGGTGGATCATCGTCACCGCGCTGTCCGCGACCGCCGCGTACGTCGCGATCGACACGCTGCCGTCCGACCGGGGATATCCACTGCTCGGTCTGTCGGTCGGCATCGGCTGCGTGGTGCACACGTTCGGCGACATGATCACCAAGGCGGGGTGTCCGGTGCTCTGGCCGCTGCCGATCCGGGGCGAGCGTTGGCGCGAGATCGGGATGCCCGACAGGATCGCGGTCCGGGCCGGTGGCACGGTGGAGCGCACGGTCCTGGTGCCCGCGTTCACAGTGCTCGCCGTGCTGGGTGTCATCATCAGCGTGCCGGGCGTCGCCGCATTGCTCAGTCGACTCCTGGGCCAGCTCTCATCCACATAGTGAGACGCTATTCCTGTATGGTGAGAACACCGATAGGGTCGGCGCCATGAGCACGCAGACCTGGGACGCCGCGCTGTACGACCGCCACCACGGCTTCGTCGCCTCGTACGGGCAGGACCTGCTCGAGCTGCTGGCCGCGCTACCGGGCGAGCGCGTGCTCGACCTGGGGTGCGGAACCGGTGACCACGTGGCGCTGCTGCGGTCGCGGCGGGTGGTGGCGGACGGCGTCGACGCGAGTGCCGAGATGATCGCCCGCGCCGAGGAGAAGTACCCCGACTTCCCGTACTTCGCGGTCGCGGACGCCCGGAAGCTGGGCGTCGAGAACAAGTACGACGCCGTGTTCTCCAACGCCGTGCTGCACTGGGTGCCCCAGCCGTGGCGGGTCGCGAAGTCGGTGGCCAAGGCGCTCAAGCCCGGCGGTCGGTTCGTCGCCGAGTTCGGCGGCTTCGGCAACGTCGGCACGATCATCGGTGCGGCGCAGGAGGTCCGGGCGGAAGCGGGGCTGCCGGCGGTGTCGACGCCCTGGTACTACCCGACGGTCGCGCAGTACGCGCGGGTCGTCGAGCGGGCCGGGCTCGAGGTGCGTTCGGCGTGGCTGTTCGATCGGCCCACCGTGCTCGACGGCACGGCCGGCCTGGAGAACTGGGTACGCATGTTCGCGGCGTTCCTGCTCGACGGCGTCGACGAAGCGGTGTTCTTCCGGACGTTGGAGGAGCGCGTGCACGAGGTGCTCTGGCGCAACGGTGCCTGGTGGGCCGACTACCGCCGGCTCCGGATCGTCGCGGTGAAGTAGAAAACGGTTGTCCCCGTTCGTCATTCTGAAAATGACGAAGGAGAGAACCATGGGACGACCCGTCGTGCACTTCGAGATCATCGGTGCGGACCCGGCGAAGCTCCGCGACTACTACGGCAAGCTGTTCGAGTGGGAGTACGCCGTCGGCGACGCCACGACCGACGCGGTTTCCCAGCCGGGCGAGTACGGCTTCGTCAACGAGAGCGTCGCCGGAATCAACGGCGGGGTCGGCGGCGGCGAGGGCCATCGGCCGCGGGTGCTGTTCTACGTCGCGGTGCCGGACGTCGAGACCGCGCTGCGCGACGCCGAACGGCTCGGCGGTTCCCGCGTGCTGGGGCCGGAGCCGGCGTCGGGTGACTTCACGGTCGGGCAGTTCGTCGACCCGGAGGGCAACCTGGTCGGCGTGGCAGGTCCGTCGGCGTGACGGAGGTTCTCGGGGCGCGGCTGCGGCTGCGCCCCTTCCGGGCCACGGACGAGGCGGCCGTTCACCGGTACGCCGCGGACCCGGAGGTCACCCGGTACACCGACTGGGGTCCGAACTCCCCGGCGGAGACCGCGGCCTTCCTCCGCGAGGCCCTCGACCCGCCGCCGTCGGTGCACCAGTTCGCCGTCGAACTGCGTGCGTCCGGCGAGATGATCGGTGGCGCCTCGATCCGCGTGGTCGACGAACACGGCGAGTTCGGCTACGCGTTCGCCCGCGCGCACTGGGGGCAGGGTTACGCCACCGAGGCAGCGCGGCTCCTCGTCGACTACGGCTTCGGGCCGCTGGGCCTCGAGCGGATCGCGGCCACGTGCGCGCCGGAGAACCTCGCGTCCGCCCGCGTTCTCAGCAAAGCGGGGCTGCGGCAGATCGACTACCTCACCGACCACCTGCCGGTGCGGGGCGGGTGGCGGGACTCGCTGCTCTTCGAGATCAAAAATAGTTTCTAGAAAACGGGTACCGCACGGTGCTGGTCTGCCGGAATGCGGCCAGCGGGGCGGCAGCTTCGGCCGCGGTGGCCCCTCGCATCCGGTCCGCCTCCGGTCTCCGTCGTCGGTGACCTCGGCACCATCGCCGGGGTCCGGGCCGCGGCGGTGGCGATCCGGGACGCCTGCCCGCAGCTCGAGCCGGATCTGGCCGCCGCTGACGCCCGCGTCGTGCAGGTGAGCGCCGGGCTCTACGTCAAGGGCCGGGCCGATCCGGAGCGGACACCCACCGGCCGCGACTTCAGCAGCCTGCGCACCTACGCCGACACGAAGCTCTGCAACGTCCTGATGCTGCCGCTCTTCGCGGAACGCTGGGCCGGTTGGAACGTCACGATCAACGCCGTGCACCCCGACGTGATCCGGACCGGTCTCGGAGACCGGTCCGGCCCGGTGGGCCTTCTGCTCACACTTGCCAAGCGACGCTGGGCGACGCCCGACGGCGGCGCGCGTCCGATCGTCCGCCTGATCACGGAACCGACCGGGACGGTCGGCTATTACCACCTGGACGAGGAGACACCGCTCGCCGGACCGGCCACCGACCGGGCGCTCGCCGAGCGGATCTGGCAGTGCGATCAGCGCAGCCAGCGGCGTCAGCCTCGGCAGCCTCTACCACCACTTCGGCAGCGCGGACGGGCTCGCCGCCGCGCTCTACGGCCGGTCGATGGCCGAACTGCTGGCGACGGTCGCCGCGCCGCTGGATACGGCGGGCACCGCGGAGGACGGGGTCCGGGCGATCGCGACCGCGTACCTGGCGTTCGTCGCCGAGCACCCGGCCGCGGCCCGATTCATCTAGGCGTCGGGGGACCTCACCGCGCACGCCACGGAGATCGCCGCCGCCAAGAAGCCGGAGATCGCGCCGATCGTCGAGTGGATCCGGCCGCACGTCCGCGCCGGTCGGATCGTCGACCTGCCGGAATCGCTGCTGGAGATGCCGATCATCGGCCCGGTCGCCGAGACCGCCCGGCGGTACCTGGCCGGTGCGCCGGGCTTCGACCTGACCGAAGCGTCCGGGCTCCTGCCGGACCGGATCTGGCTGGCGGTTCGTTCGCAGCCCTGAACTGTCGTACCCCGCGGGCACGATGCGGTCATGCCCTTCGCCGACGAATTGCTGGGCGCCCCCGCGCTGGCCGCGTTGACCGACGCGCTGGCGGCGGCCGCGCCGCAGAACCCGCTCACCGCACTGCGCCGCGTGCAACTGGGTGATCTCCCGCTGCGCGAGCGCAGCGACCTCATCCGCGACGCGTTGCTCGCCGACCTGCCGGCCGACTACGACACGTTCGTGGCGACGATCCGGGCGGCCCGGCTCGGTGGCTGGGGCATCTGGCCCGCCACCACGGCCACCGTCACGCGGGCGCTGGAAGACGGCGGCGACGCCGCATTCAGCGACGCGTTCGCCGTGCTCGCCGAGCTCACCCCGCTGCTGACCGGCGAATTCGCGATCCGCGCGCTGCTCGCCCACGACCTCGACCGGGCGTTGCCGATCGTCCTGGCCTGGGCGGAGTCACCCGACGAGCACGTCCGGCGGCTGGCGTCGGAGGGCACGCGGCCGTTCCTCCCGTGGACGAAACAGGTTCCGGCGATCCTGGCGAGACCCCGCGCGACCATCCCGATCCTCACGGCGCTCTACCGGGACGAGAGCGAGTACGTCCGCCGGTCGGTCGCCAACCACCTCAACGACCTGAGCCGGCACCACCCCGAGCTCGTCGTGGACACCGCCGCCGGCTGGCTCGCCGCACCCGACGGCAACACCGGGCGCCTGGTGCGGCACGCGCTGCGAACGCTGGTCAAGAAGGGCGATCCGGCCGCGCTGGCGCTGCTGGGATTCACCACGGGCGTCACGCTCGACGTGGTCGGGCCGACGCTGGCGGCCGTGGAGATCCCGTACGGCGGCGCCGTGCACTTCACCGCGACGGTCACCAACCGCGCCGACGAGGCCGCCGTCGTCGCGGTGGACTACATCGTCCACCACCGCAAGGCCGACGGGCGGCTCACCGGCAAGACGTTCAAGCTCACCACCGCGAAGCTGGCGCCCGGTGAGCAGCAGGAGATCTCCCGGAGCCATTCGTTCCGTGAGATCACCACCCGTCGCTACCACCCGGGGCAGCACGCGATCGAACTGCAGCTCAATGGCGTGGTCGCCGGGCGCACCGAGTTCGTCCTCGGTGCGAAGGTCAGGCCGCCGACGTGACGATCGAGCCGCGCACCGCGGCGACGAGCTCGCCGGGGATGTCGACCAACCCGTGGTCCTTCCGGGCGTGCTGCGCCACCAGCGACAGGATCTCGTCCTCGGTGTCTCCGACGAACACCGCCGTGCAGCCGCTGACGACGTCACCACAGGCGAAGTGCTTCATGACCGTTCTCCGTTCGCGGGGGGAGCCACCGGTGTCGAGGAAAGGGCGGCTTTCACCGGAATCGGTCCGGTCGCCGACGACCTGAGGGGTTCAGCTGTGAGCGGCGTCTCGGGCGCCGACGACGTGCCGGGTCAGCTCGTCCACCAGCACGAGACCGATCACCTGCCCCCAGGCGTCGGTGCACACCACCGGGTCGAAGCGGTTCGCGGCCGGCCGGGTGAGCGCCCGCATCAGCACGTCCTCGGCGGTGTCCGAGGTGAGCACCCGCAGGCTCACGGGCAGCTCCCGGCGGACGCCGTCGCGGGGGTCGGGTGCGAACATCGCGACCGGCGAACCGCCGGCGTCCACCACCACCGTCGGCTCGGTCGAGGACGCGGTGTCGAGGCGGTCCGCGGTGGCGACCACGACGTTGCTGAGCATCACGCTCGTGATCGCCTCGGTGGCCGCGACCCGGGACGTCTCGGCCAGGATGCGCGAGCGCACCTCGTCGGTCAGCCCCACCATCTCGTCGGCCGGGCGGCCGAGCAGCCAACCCTGGCCGAGCGGCACGCCCATCCGGCAGAACGTCGCCAGCTCACCCACCGTCTCGATGCCCTCGGCCAGCAGCCACGCGTCCAGCTGGCCGGCGAACTGCCCGAGCAGCTGGGCCAGCGCCGCTCGCGCCGGGTCACGGTCGGCGCCGGCGACGAGAGCCCGGTCGAGCTTCACCAGCTGCGGGCGGAGCTCCAGGATCTGCTGCAGGCCGGCGTAACCGCTGCCCGCGTCGTCCACCGCGATCAGCGCACCGGCGGCACGCAGCCGTTGGGTTTCGGTCGTGATCGACCGCAGGTCGGCGAACGCGACGTGTTCGGTCAGCTCGACGACGACGCGGGACAGGTCGGGAACACTGCCGAACGCCTCGTCGAGCTCGGGCGTGCCGAGCAGGTGCGGGCTGACGTTGACCGTGAGGAACGCGTTCGGGGGCAGGTCGTCGAGCCGGGTCAGCGCGCGGGTGATCACCACGCCCTCGAGCGCCGGGCCGAGCCCGTTCTCGTCGGCGGCACCGAACCACAGGTCGGGGGAGAGGCGGTCACCGACGCCGGGAACCGGTGCGTCGATCCGGGCGAGCGTCTCGTACCCGGCGACGGTGCCGCGGGCCAGGTCGGCGATCGGCTGGAACACGACGCGGATCTGGTCGGGCTCGGCGAGTACGCCGGAGATCGCTTTCCGCCACGCCATCTGGCGTCGCAGAGCCGCCGGATCGGGCGGCATGGTCGGGCGCGAGCGGTTCTTCTGGCCACCCCACCAGGAGGTGGAGTCGTCGAGCGGGTCGTAGTCCGCACCGGCGAGGCCCGTGACCAGGTCGGTGCTCATCCGGCCGACTCTTCACCCGCGTCGCGCATGTGCTCGCCCTGGTCTCCCGTGATGACAGCTCGGGTAGCCCATCGGGCCGGAAACACAAAACCTGAGAGATGCGGAGCTAACGCCCCGATCTCTCAGGTTTCGTGGTCGCCTTAGGCCTGCGCCCCGGCATCTGCGGCCTCGGTGTCCTCGGCCTGCTTGCGCACCTCGTCCATGTCGAGGGCCTGCGCCTGGGTGATGAGGTCCTCGAGCGCGTCACCGGGCAACGCACCCGGCTGCGCGTAGAGCACTACGCGGTCGCGGATCACCATCAGCGTCGGGATCGACTGGATGTCGAATGCGGCGGCCAGCTGCTGCTGAGCCTCGGTGTCGACCTTGCCGAACACGATGTCCTCGTGAGTATCGGAGGCCTTCTCGAACACCGGAGCGAACTGGCGACACGGGCCGCACCAGCTAGCCCAGAAGTCCACCAGCGTGATTCCGTCGCGCGCCAGCGTCTCGTTGAAGTTCTCGGTGGTCAGTTCCACCGTGGCCATCGGTGTCTCCCTCGGTTGTCGCTTGTCTGTTGTGACAACGCGGCAGTCGGTCAGATCCTTCCTTGGTGTGCCCGATCCGGGCGCGAAGGAACCTCTGGCAGGCTGGGGCGGTGGTCACCCCTCTCCTGATCGTCGTCGGGGCAGCAATCGTCAACGACCGCGGTCAGGTGCTGGCCGCCCAACGCGCCGAGCCGCCCGCGCTGGCCGGGGGCTGGGAGTTCCCCGGCGGCAAGGTCGAGCCGGGGGAGAGCCCCGAGGCCGCGATCGTCCGCGAATGCCAGGAGGAGCTCGGCGTCGAGATCGAGTTGGTCGAGCGGCTCGGTGGTGACCTGCCGCTGCAGCGCGACCGGGGAGTTCTGCGGGTGTGGATCGCGCGCCTGTCGGCCGGAGAGCCTGCGGCTCTCGAACACGCGGCGCTGCGCTGGCTCGACGCCACGGAGCTGGACGACGTCGCGTGGCTGCCCGCGGACGCACCGCTGATCGACGAGCTGCGCGAGCGGCTGGCGACGGTGTGACGTGTCGATCCTGATCACGACAACGTTGATCCACGCCCCCGCGGCGCTGGTGTTCGACCTCGCGCGGGACGTGCGGGAGCACACCGCCGCGCTCGTGCACACCGCGGAGCGGGTCGTCGCTCCGGGGCGGGTGAGCGGGTTGCTGGAGGCCGGTGACCTGGTGTGTTTCCGCGCGCGGCACTTCGGCCTTCCGTTCGCGCTGGACGCGGAGGTGGTCGAGGTCGACGCTCCGCGCGGTTTCAGCGACGAGCAGGTGCGAGGGCCGTTCCGTGCGCTGCGTCACGACCACGTGTTCGCCGAGACCGGGGCCGGGACGCTGGTGACCGACCGGATCGTCTGGGAGTCACCGCTCGGGTTGCTCGGCCGGGTCGCGGACGAGGTGGCGGTGCGCCGTCAGCTGCTGTCGATCCTGATGGCGCGGAACGCCCACCTGAAGCGTCGAGCCGAGGTGCGGGCGGCCTAGGGGATGGCCCGTGCCTTGACGAGGGTCGCGGCGGCCAGTTGCACGGCGGAGTTGCGGGTGCGCTCGCCGAGACGCCACGGCTCGATCGTCGAGCCGGTGGCCAGGTGCCGGTCGTAGGGCAGCAGGGCCGGAACCACGCCGTAGGGGGCGAACGCCTCCGCGGTGCGGTTCAGGTCGATGCTCACTGCCTGCGGGGACATCGCGGTGAGCGCGATCGTCGCCTGCTGGAGCCGCTGTGGGTTCCACTCGCGGATCCACTCCAGCGCGCGGCGGGCGCTGACCACGCCGTCGATGCTCGCCGGGGTGGCCAGGACGATCGCGTGCGCGTCGGCGAGCACGGCCTGGTTGAGTGGCGTCACCATGCCGGCTCCGGCGTCGACGACGGTGACCGCGAAGTAGCGGCTGATGCCGTGCAGGACGCCGTAGTAGGCGTTGGGGGCGACGGTTTCGGGGGCGGCCGAACCGCGCTCGCCCGAGAGGATCCAGGCGCCGGACTGGCTGCGGCCGAGGCAGCGTTCGGCCTCGTCGAGGGTGGCCCAGACGCGGGGGACGCGGCCGAGGTTCGCCAGTGACGTCGGTGAGCTCGCGCCGAGTCGCAGGCCGAGCGAGCCGAGGTCGGGGTCGGCGTCGACCGCGAGGACGCGGTCGCCGCGGTGGGTGGCGTAGGCGCTGACGAGGAGCGCAGCGACTGTGCTCTTGCCGGAGCCGCCGCGGATGCCGAGCACCGCGATGCGGCGGCCGGTGGTGACCGGGGCGCCGAGCTCGCCGGCGATGTCGTCGGCGCCGCGGGTGGAGCGGCCCGCGCCGCGGACGCTGCTGCGGAGCCGCTGGATCCGGTTGTCGGCGTGCTCGGGCATGGGGAGCAGGCCGGCCGGGGTCCACTGCTGCTGGACCGGGGTGGCGTCCGGGCCGAAAACCTTCGAGTGCCCGGGCACCCCCTGCTGCGGATAGCCGGGCGCCGGCTGCCCATAGCCCTGCTGCCCAGGCCCCTCAGGCCCCTGAACCGCCGGATACCCCGGCCCGGGCGCACCCTGCACCGGAAAGCCCGGCGCCGGCACACCCGGTCCGGCGGCGCCGGAAGTCGGGAAGCCCTGCGCGGGCCCACCGGAAGCGGGAACGCCCGGGGCGCCCGAGGTCGGGAAGCCCTGCGGGGGTGCGTCCGCGGGCGGGAAGCCCTGCGGGGGTGCATCGGGGGGTGGGAAGCCCGGGCCGGCGGCGCCGGACGTCGGGAAGCCTGGGGTGCCGGGTGCGGGGGCGCCGGAGGTGGGGAAGCCCTGGGCTTGTGGGAAGGGAGGGGTGGCGGGGTAGGCCGGGGTGTAGGGCGGGGGAGTGCTGGCCGCGCTGGGGTCGGGCTGGGGTGGGAAGAGCGGCGGCAGCGGCGGGAACGAAGCGTCGGCGGGTGAGCTCTCCGCTGTCGGTGCGCCGTTCTGCGTCGGAATCAACGGTGGCAGCTCGCCAGGCGGAAGCATGGTGGTGGACTCCGCCCCGGACGCCTCCGGAAAAGCGGTCGGAATCGGCGCGGTGATGCCTAACGACGCCGGATCGACCCGCTGCGTAGCGGTCGAATCGTCCGGATCGATCGTCGGCTCGGACGCGGCCTGATGGCCGTTCGTGCTGGTGGACTCAGGCGTGAGGTCGCGCAGGACCGACCCTTGCCATCCCTGTCGACCAGGCTCGGAACTCGTCACGGCGCGGCCTTCCCGTCCTCTCCCGTTACCGCAGTCAGGCTAACGAACGGATCTCCGGAAGTCCCATTCCGGCGGGAAAGTGCACCCCGGAGCGGGGCCCGACACGCCGCATCAGCCCGCCGCGCGGTCTCCGGATGCCGAAATCCGACGGCCAGCCGGAGCCGGGATCTCGCCGATTCGAGCGGCCCGGGTACCTAAGGCAACGCGACCCGACCGACGACTGTGACTTCCGTCACCGACCGCAGGGCCCCCGACTATTCGGGTGCTCCCTGTCGAAGGCGTCTGCGATGTGCGGGGGTGCCGACGCCCACGCCTGGATCCCCGCGAAGTGGCGAGGCCTCAATCTCCTGGGCTGGGCCTGGAAGTGCGCGCCGAGCTGTGATTACCAGCGTCGTGACGACTTTGCGTAGCGGTGCGATCCTCGCTGCGTGATCGCGCCGATCGAACCTCCGCTGTGGCCGTTCCGCAAGTGCCGCCGAGTGGCAGCCCGTTTACGGCACTCCCCGGAGAGCCGCCAGGCGGTGCGCGCGTTTCGGCAGCGTGGAGTGATGGGGATCGCCCGCGGACGCGCACCGATGGCGGTCCTGCTCTACCTGGCCGCGGTCGAGCAACGGCTCGTCACGGCCGGTGACGGCGGATTCCTCGTGTTGAGCCGCCCAGCCGCGTGGCCCGAGCCGACCGGTGGTTCCCGATCGGTGCGAGTCCTCCGTTGGCTGGATCGAAACTGGGACAGCGGGCTTTGGCTGTTCGTACTCACCGTGGTCAGCTGGCTGGCGGCCGTTGCCCTTGTGCTCGTCGGCGGTGGCCGCGCCGTCTACTACTCAGCGCTCTGCCTGGCGCTGCTTCCGGTAGTGGTCTTCGCGCTGCTCGGCACGGTCGCGGTGGGCCGCGGAGTTGTCGAGATCTACCGGACGCTGGTGCGTGCGGAGCAAAGCGATTTGACCCGGCACGGCACCGGACAGCTGCTGACGTGGCATTGGTCAGTGCGCTTCTGTCACCTGCAGAACGCCGACTCGGCGGACCGGCTCTTTCGGGCGGCGCGTGCGCGCAGCCTCCGAACGGCGACTCCGGAGGATCGGCAGCCCGCTCCACCGGTCCTCTTCGTCGACGAGCGGGGATTCACCTCGAGCGCCTCCCGGGAATGGCTCGGCGCCGTGCCCGGAGCGACGCCGCTGGCCGTCGGATCGCCCTACGTCGTGCTCGGCGGTCGGCATCCCCGCGTACGGCTCCCGGACGCCGTCGCTGTGCCTCCGGGCCGGGCGATCCCGTGGCTACTTCTCGGCATCCTGATGGCGATCGTCGCCAGCGCCTCGGTCGTCGCCGACGTGGAGCGGCAATGCTCGAGCTGTGGCGACGGGCGGCCAACGGATTACCTCAGCGCGATCTATTGGCTGATCAACAGATTGTTCGGAGGTGACCCCGAGAATCTGGCCCCAGGGACCATCCTTGCGAGGACGACCGGGATCGCGATCACGGTCATGGGCTACGTGCTGCTGGGCGCGGTGATCAGCTCGCTCGTGCAACGGTCGATGGGGCGTCTGACCGGGGCCGGTGCTGAGCTCGTGGAGCAGTTCAACGCGGCCGCCCGGACGCGGCGGCGAGGAACACGAACGCCCCGGAGCGGTAGCAGGTACCACCCCGGGGCGCGTCGGCGTCTGTGAGACGTCAGGCCTTGCGGCGGCCGATCTTCGAGCCCAGCCACGTGATCGGGTCGTACTTGCGGTCGACGACGCGTTCTTTCATCGGGATGATCGCGTTGTCGGTGATGTGGATGTGCTCCGGGCACACCTCACTGCAGCACTTCGTGATGTTGCAGTAGCCGATGCCCTGCGTCGCCTGCGCGAACTCCTTGCGGTCCGACTGGGAGTCCAGCGGGTGCATGTCCAGTTCGGCGGCCCGGATGAACAGGCGCGGCCCGGCGAACTCCGGCTTGTTCTCGTCGTGGTCACGCACGACGTGACAGGTGTTCTGGCACAGGAAGCACTCGATGCACTTCCGGAACTCCTGCGAACGCTCGACGTCGACCTGCTGCATCCGGTACTCACCGGGTTCGACGCCGGGCGGCGGCGCGAACGCGGGCATCTCGCGCGCCTTCTCGTAGTTGTACGACACGTCCGTGACCAGGTCACGGATCAGCGGGAACGTCCGAATCGGAGTGACAGTGACGGTCTCCTCCTCCTCGAACGTCGTCATCCGGGTCATGCACATCAGCCGCGGCTTGCCGTTGATCTCCGCGGAGCACGACCCACACTTCCCGGCCTTGCAGTTCCACCGCACGGCCAGGTCGGGCGTCTGCGTCTGCTGCAGCCGGTGGATGACGTCGAGAACGACTTCACCCTCGTTGACCTCGACCTCGTAGTCGTGCAGCCCGCCGTCGGCCTCGGTGGCCGTGATCGTCTCGTCGGGGCGGCCGGCGCCGCGCCAGACCCGGAACTTCGCCTGGTACCCCATCAGCCCCTGCTCCCCTCGGAATGGCTCCTACCGACCGCGTCGCCGGTGGCGCTGCGCTCGTCCGCGACCGTCTCTGGGGACGAGTCGCGTGACTCGTCCTCGGCCGGTTGTCGAGCGGCTGCGACGACCGCGGGTGGTGCCTCCGGAGAAGAGGCCAAGACGGAAAGCTCCTCGTCGGTGAGGTATTTCGACAGTTCCGACCGCTCGAACAGCGACAGCAACTCGACCGGCATGGTCGGCAGCGGCTGTTCCCGAACGGTGACGCCCGGGTCGTCCTTGCTGAGTGAGCAGATCAAATTCCGCTGGCGCCACACCGCGGACATCTCCGGGAAGTCGTCCCGGGTGTGCCCACCGCGGCTCTCCTCGCGGATCAGCGCGGCCCGCGCCACGCACTCCGCGACGACGAGCAGGTTGCGCAGGTCCAGCGCGACGTGCCAGCCCGGGTTGTAGGTCCGCCCACCGACGGCCGAGACCGTCGAAGCTCGCTCCCGCAGCGAAACCAGCGTGGACAGGGCGTTCTCGATCTCGGGCGCCTTACGGATGATGCCGACCAGCTCGTGCATGGTCTTCTGCAGGTCGAGCTGCACCTGGTACGGGTTCTCGCCGTCCGTGCGGGACAACGGCGCCAGCGCGAACGACACCGCATCCTCGACGTCGGCCTCCAGCACTGACGGGCGCCCCTCCAGACCGGTCACGTACGCCGCGGCGTAAGAACCCGCCCGGCGTCCGAAGACCAGCAGGTCGGAGAGGGAGTTGCCGCCGAGGCGGTTCGAGCCGTGCATGCCGCCGGACACCTCGCCGGCCGCGAACAGCCCGGAGACGCCGACAGCGGCCTGGGAGTCCGGGTCGACCTCGACCCCGCCCATGACGTAGTGGCAGGTCGGCCCGACCTCCATCGGCTCGGCCGTGATGTCGACGTCGGCCAGTTCCTTGAACTGGTGGTACATCGACGGCAGGCGACGCCGGATCTCGTCGGCGGGCAGCCGCTTGGAGACGTCCAGGTAGACACCACCGTGTGGGGACCCGCGCCCGGCTTTGACCTCGGAGTTGATCGCCCGCGCCACCTCGTCACGCGGGAGCAGCTCCGGGGGACGCCGGTTGTTGTCGGCGTCGTTGTACCAGCGGTCCGCCTCTTCCTCGCTGGTCGCGTACTTGTCCTTGAACACGTCCGGGATGTAGTCGAACATGAAGCGCTTGCCCTCGGAGTTCGTCAGAACCCCGCCGTCACCGCGGACCGACTCGGTCACCAGGATGCCCTTGACCGAGGGCGGCCAGACCATCCCGGTGGGGTGGAACTGCACGAACTCCATGTTGACGAGAGTCCCGCCGGCGCGCAGGGCCAGCGCGTGGCCGTCGCCGGTGTATTCCCACGAGTTCGACGTCACCTGGAACGACTTGCCGATGCCGCCGGTCGCCAGCACGACCGCGGGTGCCTCGAACAGCAGGAACCGGCCGTCGTCACGGGCGTAGCCGAACGCGCCGGAGACCCGGTCGCCGTCCTTGAGCAGCTCGCTGATCGTCACCTCGTGGAAGACCCGCAGGTACTTCTCGTAATCGCCGTGCTCGCGCTGGTCGTCCTGCTGCAGGCTGACGATCTTCTGCTGCAGCGTGCGGATCAGTTCGAGACCGGTGCGGTCGCCGACGTGCGCGAGCCGCGGGTACTCGTGACCCCCGAAGTTGCGCTGGCTGATCTTGCCGTCCTTGGTGCGGTCGAAGAGCGCCCCGTAGGTCTCCAGCTCCCAGATCCGCTGCGGCGCCTCGCGGGCGTGCAACTCGGCCATCCGCCAGTGGTTGAGGAACTTGCCACCGCGGATCGTGTCGCGGAAGTGCACCTGCCAGTTGTCTTTGCTGTTGACGTTGCCCATGGCGGCAGCGGCGCCGCCCTCGGCCATCACCGTGTGGGCCTTGCCGAACAGCGACTTGCAGATGATCGCGGTGCGCATGCCCTGCTGACGTGCCTCGATCGCCGCGCGCAGACCGGCGCCCCCGGCGCCGATCACCACGACGTCGTACGAATGCTTCTCGATGTTGGTCATTGCACTCACCCGACGAATCGCAGATCGGAGAACCAGCCGGCCGAGATCGCCATCACGTAGAAGTCCGTGAAGGCGAGCGTGCCGAGCGTGAGCCAGGCCAGTTCCTGGTGCTTACCGTTGAGCCGGGAGACGAACGTCCAGGCCCGGTACCGCACCGGGTGCTTGGAGAAGTGCTTCAGGCGTCCGCCGACGATGTGCCGGCAGGAGTGACACGACAGCGTGTAGGCCCAGAGCGCGACGACGTTGGCGAGCAGGATCACGTTGCCGAGCCCGAAGCCGAAACCGTCACCCGAGCGGAACGCGGCCAGCGCGTCGAACGTGTTGATCAGCGAAATCAGGAACGCGGCGTAGAACGCGTACCGGTGCAGGTTCTGGCCCAGCAGCGGGAACCGGGTCTCACCGGTGTACTTCGTGTGCGGCTCGGAGACCGCGCACGCCGGCGGCGACAGCCAGAACGACCGGTAGTACGCCTTGCGGTAGTAGTAGCAGGTCAGCCGGAAGAGCAGCAGGAACGGCAGGCTGAGCGCCGCGTACGGGATGAACCAGACGTCCGGCAGTACCCGCCCGAAGTGCGCTGCCTCCGGCACACAGCCGTTGGAGACGCACGGCGAGTAGAACGGCGTCAAGTAGTGGTAGTCGTCGACCCAGTAGTACTTCTGCATGAACGCCCGCACGGTCGCATAGGCGACCCAGGCCACCAGGCCCAGGACTGTCAGCAGGGGGGTCAGCCACCAGCGATCCGTGCGTAGCGTCCGGACGTTGATCTTCGCTCGGGCGCGAGGCTCGGGGGAGACAGCAGCTGGGGGAATAGGGGGTGCACTCATGCCTGGGGTGGCTCCTGTGAAGTTATGTGCGTGGCCTACCTGCGGCCGCCGAGGCCTTCGTCGTCACAATCGCGCCAGAGATCCGGTGGATACGGCGTATCGGACACGTAGTGGAGGCGGGCTTCCTCGGCTTGGGCCGGCGGCAGTTCGCCGATCTCGTCCAGGTCCTCGATGAGCCGACGGACGTCACTCACCAGCCGCCGGACGCCGAGCGTTTCGGTGTGATGAGCCTGTAGCTGACCGACTGCCCGGTCGAGTTCGACCAACGCCCGCCGAACTTGGGCGAGCTCCGTGTTTTCCTGTGCACGCACCGACATCGTGACCACCTCCGTGGCGCCTCGACGCGTGGACGGGACGCCGGGCGATGTCAGCCCGCCGGCGCCCCTTTGCGCGTCGACCCTACGTACCGGCAGTCTGCCGTGATCCATCCCACACGGGAAGCGTTTACGCGTATCCGGCGCGGCGCGATTTGGACTTAATCGTGCAAAGTCCGAGTCGAGGGGCCACGGAATCAGTTCAGCCGGTGACGAGTGCATCGATCTCGGACGCCAGGTCCAGATCCTTTGCCGTGACCCCACCGGCGGAATGGGTGACGAGAGTGAACGTCACCTTCCGCCACCGGATATCGATGTCGGGATGGTGGTCGCGCGCCTCGGCGACGACAGCCACCCGGTCGACGAGCGCGATCGCCGCGGGGAACGACTCCGCCTCGACCGTCCGCCGGATCCCGAGCGTGTCGCCCGACCACCCCGGCAGCTCCACCAGCGAAGCCGTGATTTCGTCCGCGCTGAGAGTCAGATCAGCCATGGTTCGACCGTGGCCCTTCCGTGCGGAACGGGCAAGGGAGTGCCCCGTAGAATAGGTATTGGCCCGGTGTCATTCCAGTAGCGGGCAAACCCGAGAAAACCCAGGAGTGACCTCGTCATGCCCGCCCAGTCCGAGGACACGGTGTTGTCCCGTCGCGAAGACCTGCGCAACGTCGCGATCGTCGCGCACGTCGACCACGGCAAGACCACGCTGGTCGACGCCATGCTCTGGCAGTCCGGCGCGTTCAGCGCCCACCAGAAAGAGCAGGGCGACGTCGACGACCGGGTCATGGACTCGATGGACCTCGAGCGCGAGAAGGGCATCACGATTCTCGCGAAGAACACCGCCGTGAAGTACGGCGACACCACGATCAACATCATCGACACCCCCGGCCACGCCGACTTCGGTGGCGAGGTCGAGCGCGGCCTGTCGATGGTCGACGGCGTCCTGCTGCTCGTCGACGCCAGCGAGGGCCCGCTCCCGCAGACCCGGTTCGTGCTCCGCAAGGCGCTCGAGGCGAAGCTGCCGGTCATCCTCGTCGTGAACAAGGTCGACCGGCCCGACTCCCGGATCGCCGAGGTCGTCGACGAGGCCTACGAGCTCTTCCTCGACCTGGACGCCGACGAGCACCAGATCGAGTTCCCGATCGTCTACGCCAGCGCGAAGGCCGGCCGGGCCTCGATGACCCGCCCCGCGAACGCGAGCCTGCCGGACGCCGAAGACCTCAAGCCTTTGTTCGACGCCATCCTGGAGACCATCCCGGCGCCGAAGTTCGACCCGAGCGTTCCGCTGCAAGCACACGTCACGAACCTCGACTCGTCGCCGTACCTGGGCCGCCTGGCGCTCTGCCGCGTGCACAACGGGACGATCAAGAAGGGCCAGCAGGCCGCCTGGTGCCGTGCCGACGGTTCGATCGAGCGCGTCAAGATCACCGAGCTCCTGATGACCGACGCCCTGGAGCGCAAGCCGGTCGAGTCGGCGGGCCCCGGCGACATCATCGCGATCGCCGGTATCCCCGAGATCACGATCGGTGAGACGCTCGCCGACCCCGAGGACCCGCGCCCGCTGCCGGTCATCACCGTCGACGAGCCCAGCATCTCGATGACGATCGGTATCAACACCTCGCCGCTGGCCGGCGAGAGCGGCAAGAAGCTCACCGCGCGCCTGGTGAAGAGCCGGTTGGACGCCGAGCTCATCGGCAACGTGAGCATCCGCGTGCTCAACACCGAGCGACCCGACACCTGGGAGGTGCAGGGCCGCGGTGAGCTGCAGCTCGCCGTCCTGGTCGAGATCATGCGCCGCGAGGGCTTCGAGCTCACCGTCGGCAAGCCGCAGGTCGTCACCCGCGAGATCGACGGCAAGGTGCACGAGCCGATGGAGCGGCTGACCATCGACATCCCCGAGGACTACCTCGGTGTCGTCACGCAGCTGATGGCCCTGCGCAAGGGCCGCATGGAGCAGATGGTCAACCACGGCACCGGCTGGGTGCGGATGGAGTACCTGGTTCCGGCGCGCGGCCTGATCGGCTTCCGTACCGAGTTCCTCACCGACACCCGCGGCACCGGCCTGCTGCACCACGTCTTCGAGAAGTACGAGCCGTGGCACGGCGAGCTGCGTACGCGTCCGACCGGTTCGCTGGTCGCCGACCGTCGGGGCCCCACCACCGGGTTCGCGCTGGCGAACCTGCAGGAGCGCGGCGTCATGTTCGTCGGTCCGGGCACCGAGGTCTACGAGGGCATGATCGTCGGCGAGAACTCCCGGTCCGACGACATGGACGTCAACCCGACCAAGGAGAAGAAGCTCACCAACATGCGTCAGTCGTCCGGCGACGTGCTGGTGCCGCTGATCCCCTACCGGCAGATGTCGATGGAGCAGGCCCTCGAGTTCTGCCGTGAGGACGAATGCATCGAGGTCACCCCGGCTACGGTGCGGATTCGTAAGGTCGTGCTCAACGCGCACGAGCGGGAGAAGACGCGTGGTCGGCGCAAGTGGGCCAACCCGCCGGCGTGAACAACCGCCGCTTCCGTACAGCCCCGGGCCACTGGCCCGGGGCTGTTTCGTTGTAGAGGCCCGGTGCCGTTAGCGAATTGATACCGAAGTTAAATCCGTAGACGACGCTGCTACCCGCTGTCGCGTCGGCTCTTCGCTCGTGATTGAGCTGTTACACGATTGTGGGCTGGGGACGCCTCGCCGTTATGAACATTCGCGTAGCTTTTCGGCGGGGCGGCGCAGACCGGCATGTGCACGTCACAACGCCACGACCCGTGTGTGTTGCATGCTGCAACTTTGTGCTGACGCCTCGTAATCTTGGGAAGGAGAACGCCAGCGATGAGCCATGTCGGCGGCGATCGGCCCGCGACGGAAGCGGCAGGCGGCCTCAGTGGCCCCGGCCCCGTCCTGCCGCTCGACACGGAGGCGGTGCTCGCGCCGGCCGCCGGTGACGAGCCCGGCGAAACCGGTAGCAAGCAACCCAAGGTCCAGGGTCGCTCACCCGGGCAAATCGCCTGGCAACGCCTGCGCCGCGACAAGATCGCGGTGGCCAGCGTCGTCGTGCTGGTGTTTTTCCTTCTCGTCGCGATCTTCGCAGACCTCATCGTGTCTGCCTACGGAATTAACAAGGACCAGCTCTTCGGCGATCAGCTGGACTCGATCGGCTATCCGCTCGGTTACCTGGGCGGAGTCAGCGGTGAGCACTGGTTCGGCCTCGAGCCGCAGCTCGGCCGGGACATCTTCGTGCAGCTGGTCTATGGCGCCCGGACGTCACTCGGGATCGCATTCGCGGCCGCGGTGTTCAGCACGGTCGTCGGCGTGATCATGGGCCTGGTGTCCGGTTTCCTGGGCGGCTGGGTCGACTCGGTGATCAGCTGGATCACCGACCTGCTACTGGCGTTTCCCTTCATCATCTTCTCGCTCGCTGCAATTCCCATCATCAACACGTTGATCACGGGTTCCGTGCAGAAACAACCGAGCGTCGAATCACGCATCTACGTCGTCGTCGGTGTACTCGTGACGTTCGGGTGGATGAGTACTTCGCGGCTCGTCCGCGGCCAGGTGCTCTCGCTGCGCGAACGCGAGTTCGTCGACGCCGCCCGCGCGGCCGGTGCGGGCACCAGGCACATCATCTTCCGGCAGCTGCTGCCGAACCTGTGGGCTCCG
Source organism: Cryptosporangium sp. NPDC048952 (assembly GCF_043197895.1). Lineage (NCBI taxonomy): Bacteria > Bacillati > Actinomycetota > Actinomycetes > Cryptosporangiales > Cryptosporangiaceae > Cryptosporangium > Cryptosporangium sp. NPDC048952. The sequence goes on from NZ_JBICTY010000009.1 coordinate 221,924, forward strand.
ATCCTGGTGACGTTCTCGCTGGCGGTGCCGCAGTACGTCACGACCGAGGCGGCACTTTCGTTCCTCGGCATCGGCGTCACCGAACCGGTGCCGGACTGGGGACGGATGATCTTCCGCTCCACCAGCTACGTGTCCGCCGACCCGGCGTACGCGTTCTTCCCCGGCATCGCACTGTTCCTGCTCGTGCTTGCGTTCAACCTGTTCGGTGACTCGCTGCGCGACGCACTTGATCCCCGGTCTGCACGATGACCGGTTCCTTGGGAAGAAGAGAGGTACTCGTGCGACGACCAGTACGGATGCTGAGCGTCGGCGTTCTTGCGGTGGCGCTCACCGCGGCCGGATGCAGCAAGAACACCGGTGATGACGACGCCACCGGCGAGACGACCAAGGCGGAGACGCAGACCGCAACGCTCGCGGAGAACTCGGACGGACCCGCTCCCGAGGTTGCCGGTGCCAAGAAGGGCGGCACCGTCACGCTCTACACCAGCGGCGACTTCGAGCACCTCGACCCCCAGCAGAACTACGTCGTGCCGTCGCAGACGACCGGCTCGAACCTGCTCTACCGGACGCTGACCCAGTACCGGGAGAACGGCGACGGCAAGCTGGAGGTCGTGGGCGACCTGGCCACGAACACCGGCGAGGAGTCCGACGGCGGCAAGACGTGGAAGTACACGCTGAAGGACGGCCTGAAGTACGAGGACGGCTCGGCGATCACGGCTCAGGACGTCGCGTACGGCATCGCCCGCTCGTTCAGCCCCGACCTGCCGAACGGCCCGCACTACATCCAGCAGTGGCTGGCCGGTAGCGCGGACTACAACGCGAAGTACAAGGGCCCGTACAACGGCGGCGCGAAGGTTCCGCCGAACGTCGAGGTGCCGGACGCGAAGACGATCATCTTCAAGTTCCCGGCGGCACACGCGGACACGCCGTTCGCGATGGCGCTGCCGACCGCGTCGCCGGTGCCGCCGGCCCGCGACACCAAGGTCCAGTACGACAACCGGCCGTTCTCGTCCGGTCCGTACAAGATCCAGACGTACAACCGCACCCAGAAGATGGTGCTGGTCCGGAACTCGAACTGGGACCCGAAGACCGACCCGATCCGGCACGACTTCCCGGACCAGTACGTCGTCGACTTCACCCGGACCGCGGAGCAGGCCAGCGAGCTGGTCATCTCCGACGCCGGCGCGGCCCAGACCTCGCTGACGTTCCAGGACATGACGATCCCGGCGAGCGTCTACCCGAAGGCCGTCCAGTCCGCCAAGGACCGGATCCTGAGCGGCCCGACGCAGTACGTCTGGCAGATCAACTTCAACACCCAGCGGGTGACGGACCTCAAGCTTCGCCAGGCGCTGAACTACGCGATCGACCGCCAGGGTCTGCTCAAGGTGTGGGGCTCCTACGCCGGTGACCCGGGCACGACGCTGCTCTCGCCGACGACGTCGGGCTACGACAAGTACAACGCCTACGACGGCGGCAACACCGGCAACATCGAGAAGGCCAAGGAGCTGCTCGGCGGCAAGAAGGTCAAGCTGACCTACGCCTACCGCAACACCGAGCGCAACCAGGCCGTCGCCGCGTTCCTGCGGAGCAGCCTGCAGCCGGCCGGTGTCGACCTGACGATCCAGCCGGTCGACGAGGACCAGTACTACACGGTCATCGGAAAGAAGAACAACCAGTTCGACATGTACATGTACGGCTGGGGTTCGGACTGGCCGGGAGCCGGAACGGTCATCCCGCCGCTGTGGGACGGCAAGCGGATCACGCCGGAGGGCAACAACAACACGGCGTACCTGAACGACCCGAAGACCAACGAGGAGATCGAGCGGATCCTCGGGCTGTCCGACCTGACCGAGGCCGACAAGGCCTGGGGCGCGCTGGACAAGGACATCATGACCCGCCTTGCGCCGACCATCCCGGTCATCTACGACAAGCAGACGACCGTGTACGGCTCGAAGATCGGCGGCATCTACCTGAGCAAGCCGTACGGCAACTCGGGTCTGAACAACCTGTACGTCAAGTAAGTCACCACTGCTCCGGTCGGCCGTCGTGCTGACGGCCGACCGGGGCACCCGGCTGGGAGAGGTCCGTGGCCCGGTTCATTCTGCGGCGAGGTTCGCTCGCACTGCTGACGTTGTTCGGCGTGAGCGTCCTGACGTTTTTCATGTTCTTCGCGGTTCCGACCAGCCCGGCCGAACTGCAGTGCGGCCGCGACTGCCGCCCCGCGCAGGTCCAGAACATCGAGCGGCAGCTCGGTCTGGACCAGCCGCTCTGGACGCAGTACGGCCAGTACATGAAGGGCATCGTCGCCGGCCGCACGATCGGCCAGGGCGACACCGCGATCGAGTGCAAAGCGCCGTGCCTGGGTTGGTCGTTCCGGAGCAGTGAGGCGGTGTCCAGCATCGTCGGACGCGCGCTTCCGGTGACGATCTCGATCGTCCTCGGTGGGGCCGCGATGTGGGCCCTGCTCGGCGTCACGCTCGGGTTCATCTCCGCCCTGCGCAGGGGTACCTGGATCGACCGGACGGCGATCGGGTTCTCGCTCGCCGGAGCCTCGCTCCAGATCTACTTCGTCGGTCTGCTGCTGCAGGTGTTGTTCGTCTACACCTTGAAATGGCTTCCGACGCCGTCCTACACCAGTCCGTTCGAAAGCGTCGGCGACTGGTTCGTCGGGATGATCCTGCCCTGGACGACGCTCGCGTTCCTCAACTCCGCGATCTACGCCCGGCTCACGCGCGCCCAGATGCTCGAGACGCTGTCCGAGGACTTCGTCCGCACGGCGCGGGCCAAGGGCCTCCCGTCGCGACAGGTCTACCTGCGCCACGCGCTGCGCGCCGGCATCACACCGATCGTCACGATCTTCGGTCTGGACCTGGGCGTCTCGCTCGGCGGCGCGGTGATCACCGAGAACGTGTTCGGCATGCCGGGCGTCGGGTTCACCGCGGCGGAGGCCGCGCGACAGCTGAACCTGCCGGTCGTCATGGCCACCGTGTTGCTGGCCGCGTTCTTCATCGTGTTGACGAACGTCATCGTCGACTGGCTCTACGCGTACATCGACCCGCGGGTGAGGCTCGGATGACTGAAACCCCTGTCGACGAAGAAGAGTTCCTCCGGGTCGACGACCTCAAGGTCTCGTTCGCGACGATGGACGGCACCGTGCGCGCCGTCGACGGTGTGAGCTACGGCGTCCGGCGTGGACAGACGCTCGGCATCGTCGGCGAGTCCGGCTCCGGCAAGTCCGTCAGCAGCATGGCGATCATGGGGCTGCACGATGCGAAGCGTGCGGAGATCACCGGCAGCATCACGGTCGGTGGCCGCCAGATCGTCGGCTGCCCGGAGGAGGAGGTCCGGAAGCTGCGCGGCCAGACGATGGCCATGATCTTCCAGGACCCGCTCTCGGCGCTGCATCCCTACTACACGGTGGGGCGCCAGATCGTCGAGGCGTACCGGGTCCACCACCCGAAGGCCTCGAAGAAGGAAGCCCGCACCCGGGCGGTCGAGATGCTCGACCGGGTGGGGATCCCGCGCCCCGACAAGCGTGTCGACAGCTACCCGCACGAGTTCTCCGGCGGTATGCGTCAGCGCGCGATGATCGCGATGTCGCTGGTCAACGACCCCGACCTGCTGATCGCCGACGAGCCGACCACCGCGCTGGACGTCACCGTCCAGGCGCAGATCCTCGACCTGCTCGAGGACCTGCAGCGCGAGTTCCACTCGGCGGTCATCATCATCACCCACGACCTGGGCGTGATCAGCCAGATCGCCGACGACGTCCTGGTGATGTACGCCGGGCGCGCGGTCGAGAAGGGCACCGTCGAGCAGGTTCTCCGGCGTCCGCAGCACCCGTACACCTGGGGTCTGCTCAACTCGGTGCCGTCGCTGCACGGTGACGCCGAGGCCGACCTCGTCCCGATCAAGGGCAGCCCGCCGAGCCTGCTCAACCGTCCGTCGGGCTGCGCGTTCCACCCGCGGTGCCCGTACGCCGGACAGAACGGCGACCGTTCGTTCACCGACGTGCCGGAGCTGCTGCCGGTGCTGGACGACGCCGGGCACTCGGTGGCGTGCCATCTGCCGGCCGACCGCCGGCGGGAGATCTACCAGCGGGACATCTCGGAAGCCGGAGTGGCGCTGTGAGTGACGTCAAACTCGAAGAGGAAGCCCGGATTCCGGGCGGGGAGGCCCCGCGGAGGGACGCGCTGCTGTCCGTGCGCGGCCTGGCCAAGCACTACCCGGTCAACGGTGGGTTGTTCGGCGAGAAGGCCGTCGTGCGTGCCGTCGACGGCATCGACTTCGACGTCGCCCCCGGTGAGACGCTCGGGCTGGTCGGCGAGTCCGGCTGTGGGAAGACGACGACCGGCCGGATGGTGATCCGGCTGCTCGAGGCGTCGGCCGGGTCGATCACGTTCGAAGGCAAGGACGTGACGAAGGCCAAGGGCCGGTCGCTGACGCAGCTGCGTCAGGACATGCAGATCATCTTCCAGGACCCGTACTCGTCGCTGAACCCGCGGCACACGGTCGGGCGGATCATCGAGATGCCGCTGAACGTCAACGGTATCGACCCGCCCGGCGGCCGCAAGAAGCGTGTCCAGGAGATGTTGGAGCTGGTCGGGCTCAACCCCGAGCACTACAACCGGTACCCGCACGAGTTCTCCGGTGGGCAGCGGCAGCGCATCGGCATCGCCCGTGCGCTGGTCGTGCAGCCGCGGTTCATCGTCGCCGACGAGCCGGTGTCCGCGCTGGACGTCTCGATCCAGGCGCAGATCATCAACCTGCTGCGGCAGCTGCAGAGCGAGCTGGACCTGGCGTTCCTGTTCATCGCTCACGACCTGGCGGTCGTGCGGCACTTCTCGCAGCGCATCGCGGTGATGTACCTGGGGAAGATCGTCGAGGTCGGTGACCGGGAAGCGATCTACGAGCGACCGTCGCACCCGTACACGCGGGCGTTGCTGTCGGCGGTGCCGGACGTGACGCAGCTCGGGACCGCGGACTCGAAGCGGATCCGGTTGGCCGGTGACGTGCCGACGCCGCTCGACCCGCCGTCGGGGTGCCGGTTCCGTACGCGCTGCTGGAAGGCCCAGGACAAGTGCGCCCAGGAGGCGCCCCCGCTCACCATCAAGAACGGCGGCTCACTCGCCGCCTGCCACTTCCCGGAGACCTAGTGGGCGGCCCGCCCAGAACGACGCTGCCGAGCGGGCGGGACAACTTGAGTATCACCTATACGCGGCGTTGCCCCGCCCGATCGGCAGCGTCGCCCTGGGCGGGCTCCAGGTCAGAGCAGATGCCCCCGCCGAAGGCGGGGGCATCTCGCTACGCGAGCGAGCGGCGGAGGAAATCCAGCTGCAGGAGCAGCAAGTTCTCTTTCACCGTCTCGTCGGTGGCCATGTGGGTGATGCCGGTCAGGGGGAGCACCTCGTGGGGGCGGCCGGCGGCGAGCAGGGCCGAGGAGAGCTGCAGCGTGTGCGCCGCGACGACGTTGTCGTCGGCCAGCCCGTGCACGATCATCAGCGGCCGCGACAACTTCCCGGCGTCCTCGATCAGCGACGAACGCCGGTACGCCTCGGGCTGCTCGTCGGGCAGCCCGAGGTAGCGCTCGGTGTAGAACGTGTCGTACAGCTCCCAGTCGGTCACTGGCGCCCCCGCGATCCCGGCGTGGAACACGTCCGGGCGCCGCAGCACCGCGAGTGCGGCGAGGTAACCGCCGAACGACCAACCGCGAATGCCGACGCGGTCGAGGTCCAGGTCGGGATGGTCCTTCGCCAACGCGAGCAACCCGTCGGCCTGGTCGTCGAGCACGGGCCCCGCGAAGTCGTGCCGGATCGCCGACTCGAACGACGGCGAGATACCGGGCGTCCCGCGCCCGTCGACGATCACCACCGCGAACCCCTGGTCGGCCCACCACTGCGGCTCCAGCCACAGCGTCCCGGCGGCCATCACCTCCTGGTGGTGCGGGCCGCCGTACGGGTCCATCAGCACCGGCAGCCGGGTGCCCGCTACGTGGTCGCGCGGGTAGAGCACCGCCGCCGGCAAGCGTCGGTCGGTGACCCGGCTGAGCGTCGGGTTCGCCGTGAACGGCGGCGCGGCCGCGAACGACTCCAGCGCCCGGTTCGGCGTCACCACGTACCTGACCCCGACCGTGTCGAGCGTCCGCCGGACCTCCACGCGGGTGGACCCGCCCGAGACCCCGCTGAACCAGCCCGCACCCTCGGTGACCTGCCGGGCCGTACCATCCGGCCCCACCCGGTACACGTGGTTCTGCTCGGGTGCGCCCTCGGTGCCTTCGACCAGCACGTCGGCGCCGTCCTGTCCGACGTAGCGCCGCACGTACAGCCCGGGCGGCGTGGCAGCCATCCCCCCGACGAGCAGTTGCCTGGCGTCGCCCTGGTCGGTGCTCCACACCAGACGACCGTCACCCAGCAACGCCGGGGTACCCGGCAGGACCTCCAGCCACGGAGTGCCAGTGGTTTCCAGGTGCGTGGTGAGCTCACCGGTGTCGGGGTCGGCGCCGAGCACCAGGGCCTTCGACTGGCGGCGGTCCATGACCGTGAACAATGGGCAGCCGCTGTCGTCCCAGCCGCCGGTGACGAGGTAGGGGTACTCGTCGGCGTCCCAACTCAGATCGAGACGCGCGCCGGAGAGAGCAATGACGTGCAGGCTCACCAGCGCGTTCGAGCTTCCCGCCCGGGGGTAGCGGATCGTCGTGGGCTCGCGGCCCGGCTGCGCGGGGTCGGCGATGTACCAGGTCTGCACCGGGGACTCGTCGACGCGTGCGGCGAGGATGCGCTCGGAGTCGGGGGACCACCAGTAGCCGCGGAAGCGGTTCATCTCCTCGGCGGCGGCGAACTCGGCGACGCCCCAGGTGACGTGCTCTTCGGCGACCAGTACCCGGTCGGTCCACGTCTCGTCGTCGAGCTCCAGGACGTGCAACGCACCGCCGGTGACGTACGCGACGCGGTCGCCGCGGGGCGACGGCCGCGGGTCCAGCACCGGGCCGGCGACCGGGAGCTCGACCGGCGTGGGTTCGTCACCCGGGAGCAGGCCGATGCGGAACAGCTTCCCGCCGAGCGTGAACACCGCGATGCGGGTGTGCTCGTCGGTGGCGTACGAGACGATGCCGCCGCCGGACTCGCGGCGACGCTCGCGCATCGCCTTCTCCTCCGGCGGGAGGTCCTCGTCGTCGGTGTCGCGGAACGCCCGCGGGTCGGCGACGACGCGCTCCGTGCCGCTGGCGACGTCGAGCACCCAGAGCGCGTGTACGGCGTCGGTGGGGCCGGCGGAGCGGAGGAACACGACTCTCTCGCCGTCCCGGGAGACGGCCACCGTGCGTGGCGCTCCGAGCGTGAAGTTGCGGGTCCGGGCGGCCAACCGGGGGAACGACGTCTGCGCACTCACCACGCCATCCTGACACCCCTAGGCTTGGGTCCATGAGCCTGCCCGCCCGACGACTTCTCCTCGTGCACGCCCATCCGGACGACGAGACGATCACCACCGGCGCCACGATGGCCCGGTACGCGGCCGAAGGCGCGCACGTCACGCTCGTCACCTGCACGCTCGGCGAGGAAGGCGAGATCCTGGTGCCCGCGCTGGCGGGGCTCGCGGCCGACCAGGCCGACCAGTTGGGCGGCTACCGGATCACCGAGCTCGAGCGCGCGATGGCCGCGCTGGGCGTCGGCGACCAGCGGTTCCTCGGTGGCACCGGGCGCTACCGCGACAGCGGCATGATCGGCACGCCCCAGAACGACCACCCACGGGCGTTCTGGCGCGCGTCCGTCGACGAGGCGGCCGCGTGGTTGGCCGACGTCATCCGGGAGGTCCAGCCGCAGGTCGTCGTCACGTACGACCCCGACGGGCTGTACGGTCACCCCGACCACATCCAGGCCCACCGGGTGACGATGCGGGCGATCGAACTGGCGGAGCCCGAGTGGCGGGTGAGCAAGGTGTATTTCCCGAGCGAGCCCCGGTCGCTGCTGGCCCGCGGCATCGAAATGTTCGCCACGTCGGCCGAGAACCCGTTCGCCGGGCAGCGGGACGTCGACGCGTTGCCGTTCGTCACGGCCGACGAGAAGCTCGGAGCGCGGATCGACGCGTCGGCCTTCGCGCTGGCCAAGCAGGCCGCGATGCGGGCGCACGCCACCCAGGTGGACCCGGGCACGTGGCTGCACGCGCTGGCCGAGAACCTCGGAGTGGAGCCGGTCGGCGTCGAGTACTACATCCGTGCGGTGGGGGAGAGCGACCGGGCGGGTCTGGAAGACGACCTGTTCGCGGGGCTTTAGATGGAGTGGCCTCTGCGGGTCGCTGCGGTGCTGGTGGGCACGCTGATCGTGGTGACCACCGAGCTGATCGCCGCGTTCCTGACCCCGTTCCGCATCGGCGCGACCCCGATTCCGATCAGCTGGGTGATCGTCGTGGTCGGCATCGTGCTGGGGTTGTTCGTCACCCGGTACGGGTCCGGACAGGGCAGTTTGACGATCGTCCCCGCGGTGGCATGGTTCGTCACGATCTTTCCGCTGTCGACGCGGACTGCCGAAGGCGACCTGGTCGTGCAGGGTGACTGGGTCGGGTACGGCATCCTGCTCATCGGCATGCTGACGATCGTCGCGACGTTGGCTGTGACAGTGGTAATTCCCAGGTCACAGGGCAACCTGGTGCCCTAACGTGTCGCCAATGCGGAACAGGTGGGCCCGGGTCGGCGTCGTCGTCGCGGTGCTGGTTGTGGTGAACTTCGGAGCGCGGCTGGTGCTGCGTCTCGCGACCGGCACGAGCGAGGACGTCGAGCTGACCACGGCGTTGGTGTCGCTGGCCGCGATGGGTGTCGTGCTCGCCGTCGCGGGGTTCCTGACCGCTCGGCGCTACGTGTGGGGCGTCACGGCCGGTGACCTGTTCTTCGACATCGTGATCTCGGCGCTGCTGGTGACGCTCGTCGGGCCGTTCATCTCGGGTGCGACACCGTTCGGCTCCGGCGTCACGCAGTGGATCCTCCAACTGCTGGTGTGCGTCGCCGTGCTGTTGATCGGTTCGGCGATCGGGGTGCTGCTGGCGGTGGCGTTCGGGCTCGACCCGAAGAGCCGCGCGTGGGGCGCGTACGCAGCGCAGAAGCCGCGCCGACGCTAGGCGTAGTACCGGTAGACGTGGTGCCGCTCGAAGCCGAGCTTCTCGTACATCGCGAGGGCGACGGTGTTGTCCGGTTCGGTCTGCAGGTAGACGTGATCCGCTTTCGCCCAGTCGAGCGCGCCGGCCAGGAGATGCGTCGCCAGGCCGCGCCGCCGGTGCGCGGGGTCGACCTCGACCGCCGTGACGCCCACCCACCCCTCGTCGACGCTCAGCCGGCAGATCGCGATCGTCGTGCCGTCCGCACGAACGGAGGCGAAGCCGGGGGCCGTGGCGTTCTTCAGAACCGCAATGGCGACGTCGGGCAGCGCGTTGCCGCGGTAGTGGTACGCGGCGAGCCAGTCGGCGTCGGGCTCGTCCGTGATGGTCACCGGGGGCAGGTCTTTCGCCGGGAGCCGTAGGTTCTTCGTCTCCGCGGTGAGGACGATCGCACCGCGCTGGTCGCGCCAGCCGCGTTCCTCCAGCGATCGTGCGAGTCTCGTGGCGGCCGGCAGCGGGAGCTGGAACTGCGGCGGGAGGCCGCGTTCGGCGTACCAGCTCGTGACGAAGGCCAACGCCTCGTCGAGCGGCACACCCGGATCGCCCAGTGGGAGCACCGAGTTCGCGCGCCCGGTCCAGCCGCCGGCGGCGCGCAGCTGCCAGCCGCCGATCTGGTCGTTGTCCAGCCCGCGCCAGCCGAGCGCGGCGATGCGTTCGAGCTCGAGGTCCTTGATGCGGGCCGGCGGAATGCGCTTCGCCGCCGCGATCTCAGCGACGGAAATCACGACCTCGCCGGCGCGCGTTCTCACCACCACTCGCTGGCGTTCTGCGTCCAGCTCGATAAGCTCGCCAAGAACGTCGCTGTACTGCGGTCGTTCGGCGTCGAAGCCGGTGAGGACCCTCCGTACAACGACCCGGTGACCGACGTCCGTCGGGTTGAGCGACATCTGACCCGCCTCTGCATCGCGATCCGCAGCCAGCGATACTAGATACCGCTAAGGCGGCCCGGTTCCCCACCATCATCCGAAGGCGAAGCCGCCACCGCGCCTGGAAGGATTACCTACGTGACGTACGTCATCGCCGAGCCCTGTGTTGATGTCAAGGACAAGGCGTGCATCGAGGAGTGCCCCGTCGACTGCATCTACGAAGGGGAGCGGATGCTGTACATCCACCCCGACGAGTGCGTCGACTGCGGCGCCTGCGAACCGGTGTGCCCGGTCGAGGCGATCTTCTACGAGGATGACGTGAAGGAAGAATGGCGCGAGTACTACAACGCCAACGTCGTCTTCTTCGACGAGATCGGTTCGCCGGGCGGTGCGTCGAAGCTGGGCCTCATCAAGCACGACGCTCCGCTGGTCGCCGCGCTGCCGCCGCAGGAAGGTGAGCACTGATCCCGGCATCGCTGCCCGACTTCCCGTGGGACACCCTCGCGCCCTACGGGAAGCGGGCCCGGGAACATCCGGACGGCATCGTCGACCTCTCGGTCGGGACGCCGGTCGACCCGACCCCCGCCGTGGTCCGCGACGCGCTGGTGGCGGCCGCTGACGCGCCGGGTTACCCGCTGACGGCGGGTTCTTCCGCACTGCGCGACGCGATCGCCACGTGGGTCCGCGAGCGGCTCGGCGCATCGGCCACCGTTGGTGTGCTGCCCACGATCGGCTCGAAGGAACTCGTCGCCTGGCTGCCGACGTTGCTCGGCCTGGGCGCTGCGGACACCGTCCAGTTCCCGCCGCTGGCGTACCCGACGTACGACGTCGGGATCCGGCTCGCCGGGGCCCAGGGTGTGCGCTCGGACGCCACTGTCGCGTCCGGGCCGGGCAAGATCGCCGCGATCTGGGTCAACTCCCCGTCGAACCCGACCGGTCGCGTGCTCGGAGTCCCGCACCTGCGCAAGGTGGTGGCGTGGGCGCGGGAACGCGGCACTGTCGTGATCTCCGACGAGTGCTACCTGGAGCTCGGCTGGGACGTCGAGCCGGTGTCGATCCTGTCCGACGAGGTGTCCGACGGTGACGTGACCGGTTTGCTCGCGGTGCACTCGCTGTCGAAGCGCTCGAACCTCGCTGGGTACCGGGCGGGGTTCGTCGCCGGTGACCCGGCGATCGTCGGAGAGTTGCTCGCGGTGCGCAAGCACGCGGGGATGATCGTTCCGGAGCCGGTGCAGGCCGCGATGGCAGCGGCGTTGGGCGACGTGTCGCACGTGGTTGCGCAGCGTGAGCTGTACGCGCGGCGGCGAGTGGTGTTGCGGGAGGCGCTGGTGAGCGCCGGGTTCCGCATCGACCACTCCGAGGCGGGGCTGTACCTCTGGGCCACGCGGGACGAAGCGTGCTGGGACACGGTGGAGTGGCTCGCGGAGCGCGGGATCCTCGTGGCGCCCGGGGAGTTCTATGGGCCTGCGGGTGCGCAGCACGTGCGGGTGGCGTTGACCGCCACCGACGAACGGGTGGCCGCCGCGGTCAAGCGCCTGAACGCGTAACGGGGCCTACGACGGGTTCCCGGCCCTACGGCGGCGCGCCGTAGGGCCGGGAACCCGTCGTAACCCCGAGAACTAGTTGGCGTGGAGGGCCTCGTTGAGGCCGCCCCAGGAGCGGCCGGCGCGGGGCACTGCCTCGAGTGCGCCCGTCACCGAGTTGCGGCGGAACAGCACTCCGTCGGCCCCCGCCAGGGACGCCGCCTTCACGACGCTCCCGTCGGGTAGCGCGATCTTGGACCCCGCGGTGATGTAGGTGCCCGCCTCGACGACCGAGTCGTCACCCAGCGGGATGCCCAGCCCCGAGTTCGCGCCGAGCAGGCACCGCTCGCCGATCGAGACGACGGTCGTGCCGCCGCCGGACAGCGTCCCCATGATCGACGCGCCACCACCGACGTCGGAGCCGTCGCCCACGACGACCCCGGCCGAGATCCGGCCTTCGACCATCGAGTTGCCGAGCGTGCCGGCGTTGTAGTTGACGAAACCCTCGTGCATGACCGTGGTGCCGGACGCGAGGTGCGCGCCGAGCCGGACGCGGTCGGCGTCGGCGATGCGCACGCCGGACGGCACGACATAGTCGGTCATCCGCGGGAACTTGTCGACGCCGTAGACCTCGAAGTGTTTCCGGGACGCCCGGGCGCGGGCGCGAACGGCCTCCACCTCGGTGGCGAGCACCGGCCCGGCCGAGGTCCAGGCCACGTTCGCCAGGTGGCCGAAGATGCCCTCCAGGTTCGCCCCGTGCGGCTTGACCAGCCGGTGCGAGAGCAGGTGCAGGCGCAGGTAGACGTCAGCGGCGTCCACTGGCGCCCCGTCCAGGTCGGTGACCACCGAGACCGCGACGACCTCGACGCCGCGCAGCGGGTCCGGCCCAACCGCGCTCGCCAATTCCGAGCCGAGCGAAGTCTCTCCCTGAGCCTTGTCCAGCCGCGCGACGCCGGGCGAGAGTCCTGGTACCCCGGGCTCGCCCACACCCAACTTCCCCGTGGGGAACCACACGTCCAGAATCTGTCCGGCGTACTCGGTCGCCAGGCCCACTCCCCAGATGCTCACGGAGCCCACCTTATCGAGCGCTAGGGTCGGCCCGTGACGTTGGACCTCGCGGGCGACCCGGTCGCCCTCACCGCTGCCCTGGTCGATTTCGAGTCGGTCTCCGGCGCCGAAGGGCCGCTGACCGACGAGGTCTTCGCCGCGCTCCAGAGCCTGAAGAACTACGAACTCACCCGCGACGGCGACACGATCGTCGCCCGCACGAACCTGGACCGGAAGCACCGCGTCGTGCTGGCCGGTCACCTCGACACGGTGCCGATCGCGGACAACGTCCCGTCGCGCCGCGAGGGCGACCTGCTCTACGGCTGCGGCACGTCCGACATGAAGAGCGGCGACGCCGTGCTGCTCCACCTCGCGGCCACGGTCGAAGACCCCGCCCACGACCTCACGCTCGTCCTCTACGACAACGAAGAGGTCGAGGCATCGAAGAACGGCCTGGGACGGGTCAGCCGTAACCACCCCGACTGGCTCGCCGCCGACTTCGCGGTGCTGCTCGAACCCACCGATGGCACGGTCGAGGGCGGTTGCCAGGGCACGCTTCGCGCGAAGATCACGACGCACGGCAAGCGGGCGCACTCCGCACGCAGCTGGCACGGGGTCAACGCGATCCACGCCGCCGGCGCGATCCTCGATCGGCTGAACGGGTACGAGGCACGTCAGGTCGACATCGACGGCTGTCGCTACCGCGAGGGCCTGAACGCGGTCGCGATCAACGGCGGGGTCGCCGGCAACGTCATCCCCGACCGCTGCGACGTCACGGTCAACTTCCGGTTCGCCCCCGACCGCTCCGAAGCGCAGGCGGAGGCCCACGTCCGGGAGGTGTTCGAGGGCTACGACCTGGAGATCACCGACTCGGCACCCGGTGCGCTGCCGGGTCTCAGCGCCCCTGCCGCCGCGAATTTCGTCAACAAATTGGACGCACCGGTGCAGGCAAAGCTCGGCTGGACCGACGTGGCCCGCTTCGCGACGCTGGGCATCCCGGCGGTGAACTTCGGTCCGGGCGACCCCAACCTGGCCCATCAGGCCGGCGAGTACGTCGATACGCGCAAGATCACCGCAGCCGTGCAGGCACTTCGTCGCTACCTGCAAGCGAACTAGTGTTTTCCATCCGCGGGATACCGTGGCCTGCATGAGCAGCCCAGAACACCGGCGGGGTCCGGTAACGCTTCGGCGCCAACAGGTACCGACTAGTACCACCGACCAGCGGCTGCTCGACAACAAGAGTGGGCGAGCGGATTTCATCCACTCCGACACGTGGCGGGTCCTGCGGATCCAGAGCGAGTTCGTCGAGGGATTCGGTGCGCTCGCCGAGCTCGGACCGGCGGTCAGCGTGTTCGGCTCGGCGCGCACGCCGGTCGACCACCCCGACTACAAGCTCGCCGAGCAGCTGGGCCACGCCCTCGTCGAGGCGGGGTTCGCGGTGATCACCGGCGGTGGCCCCGGCACGATGGAGGCCGCGAACAAGGGCGCCAGTGAGGCCGGTGGCGTCAGCGTCGGCCTGGGCATCGAGCTCCCGTTCGAGCAGGGGCTCAACCGGTGGGTCGACATCGGCGTCAACTTCCGGTACTTCTTCGCCCGGAAGACGATGTTCGTGAAGTACGCCGAGGCGTTCTGCGTCCTCCCCGGCGGTTTCGGCACGCTCGACGAGCTGTTCGAGGCGCTGACGCTGGTGCAGACCCGCAAGGTGACGCGGTTCCCGGTCGTGCTGATCGGCACCAAGTACTGGGGTGGGCTCGTCGACTGGCTGCGTCAGAGCATGCTCGCCGACGGCAAGATCTCCGAGCAGGACCTGGACCTGATCCAGCTCACCGACGACATCGACGAGGCGGTCGCAGCCGTGAGCTCGGCGGAGTCCCTCTCGGCCGAGCAGGCGACCGGCATCGACGAGGCGCCGGTGGAAGCCTGATGGCGCACGTCTGCGTCTACTGCGCGTCCTCGACGTCGATCGAGCCGGGGCTGATCGAGCTGGCCACCGAGGTCGGTGCCGAGCTCGCCCGCCGCGGCCACTCGCTGGTGTCGGGTGGTGGGAGGGTCTCGATGATGGGTGCGGTGGCGGCCGCCGCCAGGGCCGGGGGAGCGCGCACGGTCGGCGTCATTCCCGAGGCGCTGAGCAGCCGCGAGATCGCCGACTTCGACTCCGACGAGCTCATCCTCACTACCGGGATGCGCGAGCGGAAAGCCGCGATGGACGACCGGGCCGACGCGTTCCTCGGCCTTCCCGGCGGCATCGGCACGCTCGAGGAGATGTTCGAGGTCTGGACGTCACGCTCGCTGGGCATGCACGCGAAGCCCGTCGTCCTGCTGAACACCGGAGGGTTCTACGGCGGGCTCCTGAGCTGGCTGCGCGACCTCGAGGCGCGCGGGTTCGTGCGACGCGAGGCCCTGGCGATGCTCACCGTCGTTTCGTCGGTTTCCGAGGCGTTCGACGCCATCGAGCTGGAGCTGCACTCCGAGACCCGGGTCGAAGCCGGTCCGTCCGCACCCGTGCGGGTTACGCCAGTCCCCGACGCGTGAACGTGGGTGGACGGGTGCCGCGGATCGACGCGACCATGTCGAGCGTGCGGCGGGTCGCCCGGACGTCGTGAGCGCGGAACACGCGGGCGCCGAGCCAGGCGCTGATCGAGGTGGCCGCGAGCGTGCCCTCGAGCCGCTCGTCCACGGAAAGATCGAGTGTCTCGCCGACGAAGTCCTTCCGGGAAAGCGCCACCAGCACCGGCCAGCCCGTCGCGACGAGCTTTTCCAGCTCGCGGGTCAGCGTCAGCGAGTGCCAGGTGTTCTTGCCGAAGTCGTGCGCCGGGTCGATCAGGATGCCGTCCGGGCGCACTCCGACCTCGACCGCTCGCTCGGCCAGGCGCGTCACGGTGCTCACCACGTCATCGACGACGTCCGGGAAGGCGGGGCGATGCGGCCTGCGGCGGGGCTCCAGGCCACCGGCGTGGGAGCAGATCAGCCCCGCGCCGGTGCGTGCCGCGACGACGGCGAGGTCGGGGTCGGCGCCGGACCAGGTGTCGTTGAGCAGGTCGGCTCCGGCGTCGACGGCTGCCTCGCCCACCTCGGCGCGCCAGGTGTCGATGCTGATCACCAGCTGCGGGTGGCGGGCGCGGACCTCGCGGATCAGCGGCACGGTGCGTCGTGCTTCCTCCGCGGCGTCCACGGCTTCGCCGGGACCCGCTTTCACACCACCGATGTCGACGATTTCCGCGCCGTCGCGCACTGCGGTGTCGACGGCTTGGAGCGCGGCCTCGTCGCTGAACGTCGATCCCCGGTCGTAGAACGAGTCGGGGGTGCGGTTGACGATGGCCATCACCAGCAGGTCGGTGTCGGCGAACTCCCGGCTGCCCAGCCGCATTGGCACGTTCTCCAACCTACCCGTTGATTCGCGTCCGGCCGCATGCCGCTGTGACGCACGTGTCACCATGCGGGGGTGGGAAGCTTCCTCCTCGTCGTCGTGGCCGCGCTCGTCCTGTCCGGCATCGTGTTCGGTGCCGCTGCGTTCACGCTGGGTCGTGATCGTGGGCTGACGCCGCCACGGCCCGACGGCGTCCCGTTCGACCTGCCCGCCGACCGGCCGCTGGACCGGTCGGACCTGGCCGAGCTGCGGATCGACACGGCGGTCCGCGGGTACCGGATGGAGCAGGTCGACGAGATTCTGCTGCGGGTCGCCGACGACTTCGACTTCCTGCACGCGCGGATCATCGACCTCGAGGACCAGCTGCACGGTCGCCGCACGGAGGACGACGAGGACGAGGAGCGCCCCTTCGAGTTCCCCTGGGACGCCGACTCCTCCGCCGACGCACCCAGCGCCGCCGACGCGCCCTCCGCCGCGCCGCCCGCCGCCGAACCGCCCGCCGCCGGACCGGGTGCCGCCGGACCGGGTGCCGCCGGACCGGGTGCCGCCGGACCGGGTGCCGCCGGACCGGGTGCCGATGCGGCGCGGGCCGACCTGGCGCGTGCCGAGGCGGCGAGCGCCGAGGAAGCACCGCCGAGCCGCGACAGCGCTCCTGCGGACGAGCCGTCCGCTCCCACCCGCACCCCTGCTTCTGGCACGGCCGACGCGGCCGACGGCGGAGTGTCCGGGGACGAGGAAGCGGGAGAGGCCGAAGTCATGGCGCCGCGGGCCGGGCGGGGGCGATGACCGAGGTCGTCGGGGGCCCGGTGCCCGCTGAGCTGGCGGTGGCGGGGCCCGGGCGGGTCGAGGCCGAGGTCGTCGTCGACGCGGACATCGAGACGGTGTTCGCCGCCGCCACCGACTGGCCGGCGCAGGCCCGCTGGATCCCGTTCACCCGGGTGGAGGTCGTCGCCGGAGACGGCCGCGGCATCGGCACGGTCGTGCACGCGTTCACCGGCATCGGCCGGATCGGCTTCCTCGACGTCTTCCACGTCGTCGGCTGGGAACCCCCGCACCGGGTCGACGTCGTACACGTCGGGCGCCTGGTCCGCGGCCCGGGCGCGTTCCGGCTCACCGAGCGAGGCCCGGAACGCACGGTGATGGCCTGGAGCGAAGACCTCCACCTGCCGTTCGAAGCGCTCGCCACCCGCATCTGGCCGGTAGCCGGCCCGCTCGCCGGCGCCGCCCTGACCCTGGGCCTACGCCGCTTCCGCCGCTACGTAGCCACCCGCGCCACCGCCGCGATCACCCGGCGGTGACGGCCACCGACCGCGCAGCCGAGGCCGCGGAGCTCACGGAGCGGGGGCTGGTGCGGGGTGTGGACGGGTTGCTGCGGTGCTCGTGGGCCGGGGCCACGGAGGACTACCTGGCGTACCACGACCAGGAGTGGGGCCGGCGCCTCACCGGCGACGACGCGTTGTTCGAACGGGTGTGCCTCGAAGCGTTCCAGTCGGGCCTCTCCTGGCTGACGATCCTGCGCCGCCGAGAGGGTTTCCGCCGCGCCTTCGCCGGCTTCTCCATCGAAACCGTCGCCACCTTCGACGACACCGACGTCGAACGCCTCCTCGCCGACACCGGCATCATCCGCAACCGGGCCAAGATCGACGCCGCGATCGCGAACGCCAAGCTCGCCGCAGAGCTCCCCGAGGGCCTGTCCGCGCTCCTGTGGTCGTTCGCGCCACCCGCACGTCCCCGCCCGCGCACCCGGGCGGACGTACCGGCCACCACGCCCGAGTCCACCGTCCTCGCGAAGGATCTCCGCAAGCGTGGATTCCGCTTCGTGGGCCCGACCACCGCATACGCGTTGATGCAGGCAACCGGTATGGTCGATGACCACATCGTGGGCTGTCACGTGGGCGCGGCGTAAGGACCTTCCTCGATCTCCCCGCCGCGCCCGAGGCTGTCCGGTGCGTGGCGGAGACCCCGCTGGTGCCGCTGTCGGCCTTTTTGTGCAGGTCCGGAGGGTGCTAGTCCACTGTGTTTAGCCGGGTCGAGTTTGGGACGCCAGCAGGTATGGGCGAGAATAAGACAGTAGTGAGATGTCCCGGGCGCGTGAGATCCAGCGAGCCTGCAAAGAGTGACCGTACTAGTACGGACGGTTACCGGTCGAGGGGAGCACGAGATGGCGGCCATGAAGCCGCGGACGGGTGACGGTCCGCTCGAAGTCACCAAGGAGGGCCGCGGCATCGTGATGCGCGTACCGCTCGAAGGCGGCGGACGTCTCGTCGTCGAGATGAACGCCGACGAGGCCAGCGCGCTCGGGGACGCTCTGAAGAACGTCACAGGTTAGCCCTTGCGTTAGCCGGTCAGCCGGCCCAGCCGAACACGGAGCCGCACCGTGGAGGCAGGGCCGGCTGTCTGTTGTCCGCGTGTTGCGGGTAGCCGCTCCGCGCCTCTCCGGAGCGCGCGGGCAGAATGATCCCGACGTACTCACTTCCTCCGGAGGAGCCCGCGTGCTCGACGTCCGACTGGTGGCTGTCGCTGATCACTCCGCCGACGCGACGGTGGTGCTCGCGCTACCGACCGCGCCGGACCCGTCCGCGCCGGGCACGGCCGTGGACGAGGTCCCCGCCGCCGTTCTGACGGACGCCGAGATCGTCGAGGGCGCCGCCCCGACCGACGCCCCCGGAGCCGCCACCGACGTCGAAGGTACCCCCCAGCCCGCCGGCGCCCACGACGTGGGCACCCAGCCGGCAGGCGGCCACGACCTGGGCGCTCAGCCGTCGGCAGGCGTCTCCGACGTCGAGGGAGCCCAGGCAGCGAGTGCGCACGACGTCGAAGGCGCTGACCTCGACGGTGGCGACCTCGAGGAAGACGGCGAGGAAGACGGCGCGGAGGAGCGGACTGCTCCGGCGGTGCTGCTCGGGACGCCTTACGCGCTAGCGGACACGCTCGCGGCGACCCTCGACGCCTGGCTCGGCGACGAGCGGCGCCCCGAACCTCCGGCGAAGGGCAAGGCCGGCGAGGTCGCCACGCTCCCGCTCCCCGGCGGCGAGCCCGCCGTCGTCCTCCTGGTAGGCACCGGCGACGGCATCGAAGCGGACTGGCGCAAGGCGGGTGCGGCGCTGGTCCGCGCCGCGTCCGGTGACCCCGAGGTCGTGCTCGCCCTCCCGACCGACGTCACCCCGGACGCCGTCCGCGGCCTGTTCGAGGGCGCGATCCTCGCCGCCTACCGGTTCACGCTCGCGTCCGACCCGAAGCCGCCGACCCTGCGCTCCATCCGGGTCGTCACCGAGGACCCCGAGCGGTTCGCGGACGCGGTCGCGCGGGCCCGTGCCGTCGCGAACGGCACCCTCTTCGCCCGCGACCTGGTGAACACGCCCAGCAACATCAAGAGCCCGGAGTGGTTCGCCGCCCAGGCGGTCGAGAGCGCCACCGTGCTCGGCATCGACGCGCAGGTCCGCGGCCCCGAGTGGCTGGCAGCCAACGACTTCGGCGGCATGCTCGCGGTCGGCGGCGGCTCGACGCGAGGTCCGCGTCTGCTGGAGCTGCGCTGGGCGCCGCCGGGCGTCGAACTGCACACGCTGCGTCACGTCGTGCTCATCGGCAAGGGCATCACGTTCGACACCGGCGGCATCTCGATCAAGCCCGCCCAGGGCATGCAGATGATGAAGAAGGACATGGGCGGTGGCGCGGCCGCGGTCGGCGCGGTGATCGCCGCCGCAGAGCAGGAGCTGCCGCTGCGGGTCACGGTGCTGGTGCCGCTCGCCGAGAACATGCCCAGCGGGACCGCCTACCGCCCGGGTGACGTCGTGCGCCACTACGGTGGCCGCACCTCGGAGATCTTCAGCACCGACGCCGAGGGCCGCATGGTGCTCGGTGACGCTCTGGCGTACGCCGTCGCGACCCTGCACCCGGACGTCCTCATCGATCTGGCGACGCTGACCGGCGGTCAGTCGGTCGCGCTCGGGAAGCGCACCGCGGCGTTGTTCTCGGAGAGCGACGACCTGGCGAAGGCGCTGTTCGAGGCGGCCGAGCAGGCCGGCGAGCGGGTCTGGCAGATGCCGCTGCCCGAGGACTACCTGGAGCAGATCGACTCGGACGTCGCCGATGCGAACAACTCGGGCGGACGCGGTGCGCAGACCGCCACCGCCGCGCTGTTCCTGCGCCCGTTCACCGGCGCCGCGCGGGACCGGTGGGTCCACATCGACATGTCCGGCCCGGCCTGGTCCGACGGCCCGAACGACGAGCTCACCAAGGGCGCCACCGGCTGGGGCACCCGCACCCTCAGCCGGTACCTCGAATCGCTCTAGCCCAAGCCCATGTAGACCGTGGAGGTCTGTTCGGCGATGGCTTCCCAGCTGAAGAGGTCGACGGCGCGCTGACGCCCGGCGCGGCCCAATTCGCTCCCGCGGATCGGGTCGCTCACCACCGACGCGAGCGCCTCGGCGAGCCCGGCCTGGAACGCCGGCAGGTCGTCGGGCGTGTACGGCACGAGCAGCCCGGTGACGCCGTCCTGCACCACCTCGGGGATGCCGCCGACCGCGCTGGCCACGACCGGCGCGCGGCAGGCCATCGCCTCCAGGTTGACGATGCCGAGCGGCTCGTAGACCGACGGGCAGGCGAACGCGGCCGCGTGGCTGAGCAGCGAGATGACCTCTTCGCGCGGCAGCATCTCGGCCTGGTGCAGCACGGTGTGCCCGTCGGCGCGCAGGCGCTCGATGCGCTCGGTCACCTCGGCCGCGATCTCCGGGGTGTCCGGCGCCGACGCGCACAGCACCAGCTGCACGTCCTTGTCCAGGCGCTCGGCGGCGGCCAGCAGGTGCGTGATGCCCTTCTGCCGGGTGATGCGGCCGACGTAGAGGATGTAGGGCCGGTCGGCGTCGATGCCGACCTTGCGCAGCGCCGCGTCGTCGGTCGTCGGCGAGTACAGCTCGGTGTCGACGCCGTTGTGGACGACGTGGATCCGCGAGGCGTCCAGCGCGGGGTAGGCGGCGAGCACGTCGTCGCGCATCCCGCTACTGACCGCGATCACGGCGTCGGCCGCCTCGTACGCGGTGCGCTCGGCCCACGACGAGATCCGGTAACCCCCACCGAGCTGTTCGGCCTTCCACGGCCGCAGCGGCTCCAGGGAGTGCGCGGTGACCACGTGCGGCTTGTCGTGCAACAGCTTCGCCAGGTGACCGCCGAGGTTGGCGTACCAGGTGTGCGAGTGGATGACGCTGACCTCGCCGACACCGTCGGCCATCTCCAGGTCGATCGCGAGCGCACGGAGCGCGCCGTTCGCGTCGGCCAGCTCGCTCGGCGCCTGGTAGGCGCGCGCGTCCTTGCGAGGCTTGCCGAAGCAGTGCACTTCGACCTCGACCAGGCGGCGGAGTTCTCGGACGAGGAAGTCGACGTGGACGCCGGCACCCCCGTACACCTCGGGCGGGTACTCGTTCGTCAATACCGCGACGCGCATGGGGCTCACCCTACGGTGCTGACCCCGTTGTCCCCGACTGTGTCAACGGTGTTAAACCCGAAGCCACGAATGCGACTAGGACCACGCTCCGTGGGGAACTAGGGTCGCACTATGGTGGGTGGCTCGGTGACACGTTCAGTTCTCGGCATCGTCCTGGCCGGTGGCGAGGGCAAGCGGCTGATGCCGCTGACAGCGGACCGGGCCAAGCCCGCGGTCCCGTTCGGCGGTCCGTATCGGCTGATCGACTTCGTTCTTTCGAATCTGGCCAATGCGGAGATTCGTAAGATCTGTGTGCTGACTCAGTACAAATCACACTCGCTCGACCGGCACATCAGTACCACGTGGCGCATGAGCACGCTGCTCGGTAACTACGTGACGCCGGTCCCGGCGCAGCAGCGGCTCGGCCCGCGGTGGTACACCGGCTCGGCCGACGCGATCTACCAGTCGCTGAACCTCGTGTACGACGAGGACCCGGAGTACATCGCGGTCTTCGGTGCCGATCACGTGTACCGGATGGATCCGGCGCAGATGATCGAGCAGCACGTCTTCTCCGGCGCGGGCGTGACGGTCGCCGGCATCCGCGTGCCGCGCCACGAGGCCACTGCGTTCGGCGTCATCAAGACCGCTGACGACGGCCGGACGATCACCGAGTTCCTGGAGAAGCCGAAGGACCCGCCGGGCGTCCCGGACGACCCGAACGTCGCGTACGCGTCGATGGGCAACTACGTCTTCACGACGAGGACGCTGCTCGAAGCGCTGCGGTTGGACGCCGAGGACCCCTCGTCGGCGCACGACATGGGCGGCAACATCATCCCGAACCTGGTGGCCAAGGGTGAGGCCGCCGTCTACGACTTCTCCGACAACGAGGTGCCCGGCGCCACCGATCGTGACCGCGGCTACTGGCGGGACGTCGGAACGATCGACTCGTACTACGAGGCGCACCGTGACCTCGCGTCCGTGCACCCGATCTTCAACCTCTACAACCGTGCCTGGCCGATCCTGACCAGCATGCCGCAGCTGCCGCCCGCGAAGTTCGCGCTCACCGGGCGGGCTACCGAGTCGATCGTCTCGGCCGGCTGCATCGTCACCGGCGAGGTCCGCGACTCGGTGCTGTCGCCGGGTGTCCTGGTCGGCGCCAAGGCCGAGGTGACGGAGTCCGTGCTGCTCAACGGCGTCGTCATCGGTGAGGGCGCGATCGTGCGCAACGCGATCCTCGACAAGAACGTGATCGTGCCGCCCGGTGCGAAGATCGGTGTCGACCCGGAGTTCGACCGCCAGCACTACCGCGTCAGCGAGGGTGGCGTCGTCGTGCTCGGCAAGGGCCAGCCGGTCGAGCTCTAGGCTCTGTGCCTCATTGGCTCAGAACCGCGACCAGCAGGCCGTCGTCGACCGGCAGGATCGCCGGCGTCAGCCGCGGGTGGTCGCGGATCGTGCGGAGCAGTTCGCGCAGCAGCACGGTGATCGGGTCGCGGACCTTCGAATCCGCGACCCGGCCGCCGAGCAGCACGCCGCCGAACGCCACCGCGCCGCCCGGCCGCAGCAGCCGGAGCGACTCCACCAGGTAGTCCGGGTACTCCGCGACCGGGGCGTCGCTGATCAGCACCATGTCGTAGTAGCCGTCGGCGAGGCGGGGGAGTACGTCCAGCGCGCGGCCGTTGATGAGCCGGGCGCGGCTGGCGGGGATGCCGGCCTCGCGGAACGCCAGCCGGGCCGCGCTCTGCAGCTCCGCTTCGGCGTCGATGCTCGTGAGGATGCCGTCCGGGCGCATGCCGCGGAGCACCCACAGCCCACTGACCCCGGTGCCGGTTCCGACCTCCACGACGGCCCTGGCCCGCATCGCGGCGGCCAGGACGCGGAGTGCGGCACCGCACTCCGGCGAGAGCGCCAGGCACCCGAGTTCGTCCGCGCGTGCGCGCGCGGCGGTGAGGATCGCATCTTCCGCAGCGACGTCCAGCCGACCCAGACCGGGCCCGGAATTGCCGGATCTATCGGGCATGGGTGGCGGACCAGGGCGCGCTGAGGCATCCATCACAGTCCTCCCGTCCCAGCACCGCCTCGGACAGGGTAGGGGAACGCGCTGAGCCTGCGATCCGTTGGCAGGCAGGAAGGCACTGGTGCGGTCGGAGTTTCCTCAGCCGCGTCTCAGCGAGAATTGGGAGGGCCCGGGCACAATGGTGATCACACCGGTAGCGCCTGAGAAGGAGGTCGCCTTGGTGCAAGCCTCCGGGGACTCCGCTGACGAGATGGTCCCCACCCAGGCCAACTTCACCGAGCCCGTCAGCTGGGACCCACCCGCCTGGGACGAGGTGGTCCGCGAGCACTCCGCACGCGTCTACCGCCTGGCCTACCGCCTCACCGGCAACCGGCCCGACGCCGAAGACCTCACGCAGGAGGTCTTCGTCCGGGTCTTCCGTGCGCTCGACCGGTACCGCCCCGGCACGTTCGAGGGCTGGCTCCACCGGATCACCACCAATCTCTTCCTCGACCTGGCGCGCCGCCGCGCCCGGATACGCTTCGAGGCGCTGCCCGACGACGCCGAGCGGGTGCCCGGCCGCGAGCGCAGCCCCGAACAGGTCTACATCGACGAGAACCTCGACGACGACGTGCAGCGCGCGCTGGCCGACCTGCCCCCGGATTTCCGCGCCCCGGTCGTACTCTGCGACATCGAGGGTCTCTCCTACGAGGAGATCGCCGCGACGCTGGGCGTGAAGCTCGGCACCGTGCGCAGCCGCATCCACCGCGGCCGGAGCCAGCTCCGCGAGGCGCTGGCCCACCGCGCGCCCCGCAGCGCCAACCCCGTGGACGGCGCCGAGCGTAGCGAGGAGCGGTCATGACCGGGCCGCGCCGAGACCCGCACCTCGGAGAGCTCGCGTCCGCGTTCGCCGACGACGCGCTCGACCTGACGACCCGTGACCGGGTCCTCGTCCACCTGGCCCACTGCGCGGAATGCCGCGCCGAGGTCGACGGACACCGCCAGATCAAGGCCCGGCTGGCCAGGCTCGCGCCGCCGCCGTGCCCGGACTCGCTGCTCGAGCGCCTGCGCGCGCTGCCGGAGTGCACGTCTGCGGAGCGGTCGGCTCCCGAGTTGCCTCCGGTGCAGCTCGAGGCCACGTTTCGTTCGGTCGCGCCCGCCGGTCGTCCGGTGTCCGGCCGTCGGCCGGTTTCCATCGCTCCGGGTCGACGCCGTCCCGCTGGACGCCGCCCGAGCGCCAACCGCCCGGGAGCACGTCGGCTGCGTCGCAAGGTCGTCGCCACGGCGGTCGGGGGCGTCGCCGCGTTCGCGCTGAGCCTCGGCACCGTGGTCGTCCTCGGCGGCGACCAGCCCACCAGCACCGTCAATCCGCCCGTGCTCACCTACATCAAGGAGCACGGCGCGGTCACCAGCGGCGTGCCCGGTGGCGACCGGGAGGCTTCGGTCGTCGACGTCGCGGACACCCACGAGTGAAAACGCTCGACCCTCGCGCCGGGCTGCTGCGTGCGGCCCGTCGCCTGGTGCTCGTGATGGGCGCGGGCGCACTCGGCGCCGTGGTGTGCTCCACGGGTGTCTACCTGTTCGTTCCGGCGCCGACCGAGACGCTCGGCGCCGGTCAGTCCGGCGGCTCCGCTCCGCGCAGCGCGCCGTTCTCGGCCGGTCGGCCGCTCGGCCCCGCCGAGCAGGAGGCACTGCGGCTGCTGCGCCGGGCCGGGCGGGCGCAGGCCGAGATCAACTACCAGGGCACGAAGCTCTTCCGTAGCTGGTCCCGCTGGGGTCAGCTGACGACGACGGCGTTCGTGCGCAACGTGCCGGGCCAGGGCGTCACGGTGATCTCCGACGAGGGCTCGGCGCGGAGGGCGACCGGCCAGCGGGGCGTCCAGATCGACACCGCGGAGAGCAGCTTCGACCTCTCCGACGAGACGCTCGCCACACTCACGTCGGCCTACCAGATCCACGTCGCGAAGGCCGAGCGGATGCTCGAGCGGCCGGTCACCCGCGTCGACGTCCTGCGGCTGAGCGGCACACCCGTCGGTCGGCTCTGGCTCGACGACGCCACCGGGCTCGCCGTCCAGCGCGAACTGCTCGACACCGCCGGCCGGGTCATCCGCCGGACGACGTTCACCGGCTTGAGCGTCCTGTCCTCGACGCCGACGCCGACGTCACCCGCGCCGGCGGACCCGGCCGGGCACCGTGAGTGCGAGGGTGGCCTCTCCGCCGACGAGTTGGCCAGGCTCGACGGCGAGGGATGGGACCTCCCGGGAACGCAGCTGGCCGGGCTGACGCGAGTCTGCGCGCGCACGATGGGCACCGGCGACGACCGGTCGATCCAGCTGAGCTACTCCGACGGACTGTTCGCACTGTCACTTTTCGCTCAGCGCGGTCGGCTGGATTCCGCGCTGCCGGGTGGCTTCAGCCGCCAGCAGGTCGGGAACACCGAGGTCTTCCTGCGCTGCGGTCTCTACCGCGAGCTCAGCTGGGCCGGCTCGGGGATGGTGTACACGCTGGTCACCGACGCTCCCGACGCCACTGTCACGACCGTCGTCGGATCGCTTCCGACGGTGTCGGAGGACGCGGGTGTTCTTGCCCGGATGAGCAAGGGCATCCGACGAGTGGGATCCTGGGTCGATCCTTTCCACTGATTCGCCCGTGTGCGATGGGTGGACAGACGAGGAACACTGGAGGGAAACGCCGGGCGGCCGAGCCTGGCGTTCCGAGGCGGAGGTATCCCCTTGACCGACGCGAGCCGGGTCGACGGACGACCGGCCGAACCGCCGGTGTCCGGTGCGCCGTCCGCAGAGGGCGCGCTGGGGCACGGGGCAGGCGGCTCGCCGTGGATCAATCCGCAGCCGGATGCCGGGTACGCACCCCCGTCCGAGGCCTACAACACCGATACCCTGCCCAGCCGGCCTCGTTCGGGTGGGTATCCCGGGTCCCAGCAGTCCGGGTCCCAGCAGTCCGGGTCGCCGCAGTACCCCGGTCCGCAGGCGTACGGGCAGCAGCCGCAGGGCCAGCAGCCTCACGGCCAGCAGCCTTACGGCCAGCAGCCTTACGGCCAGCAGCCTTACGGCCAGCAGCCTTACGGGCAGCCGCAGGCGAGGCAGGGCGTGCCGGACGCGGGTTCGCCGCCGCCCGGATCGCCGTTCTGGTCGCAGGCCGGTGCCCGCGACCCGTGGCGCGACCCGTCCGCCGCGCCGTCCTGGCTGGCCCCGACGCCGCCCGGCTCCGTTCCGCCGCCACCTCCACCGACGTCGCCCGACGGGCCGTCCCGCCGGGGTGGCCTCGGCTCGATGATGCTGGTGTCGATCGTGGTGGCCGTCGTCGCCGGCCTGCTCGGCGGCGCCCTCGGCTACGTGGTCGCCGCGCGGACCGCCGGTAGTTCGTTCTCGCTCGGTAACAGCTCGGGCTCCACGCCGGAGCTGGCCGAGCGTCCGCCCACGTCGCTGGCGGGCATCGCGAAGCAGGTGCAGCCGAGCGTCGTCACCGTGGTGATCCGGTCGGCCAGTGGCAACGGCAACGGCTCCGGCTTCGTCATCGACGCCGAAGGCCACATCCTCACGAACAACCATGTCGCCGCTCCGGCCGCCGCCGGTGGCACGCTGCGGGTCGTGTTCTCCGACGGTTCGTCGACGGCCGCGACGATCGTCGGGCGTGACGTCGGCTCCGACATCGCGGTGCTGAAGATCCAGAAGGACGACCTCAAGCCGGTCAAGTTCGGTGACTCCGACAAGATCGCGATCGGCGACCCGACCGTGGCGTTCGGCTCGCCGCTCGGGCTGGCCGACACCGTCACCAGCGGCATCGTGAGCGCTGTGGACCGCCCGGTGCGCACCGCCGGGGAGAGCGGTGGCAACCAGGCCGGTGACGACGACGCCGCGTACCTCGCGGCGATCCAGACCGACGCGGCGATCAACCCGGGTAACTCCGGGGGGCCGCTGGTCGACGGCGCCGGGCGGGTGATCGGCGTGAACTCCGCGATCGCCGCGCTGCCGAGCCAGGGCGGGTCGAGCACGAGCGGCAACATCGGTATCGGCTTCGCGATTCCGATCAACCAGGCCAAGCGCATCGCCGAGCAGATCATCGGCACCGGGAAGGCCCGGACGACGATCGTCGGCGCGGAGATCGCGCTCGGGGGTGACCAGACCGTCGGTGGGGCGCCGCTGAGCACCGTCGTGCCGGGTGGTCCCGCGGAGAAGGCGGGGCTGAAGGCCGGAGACGTCGTGGTCAAGTTCGCCGACCGGCCGATCGAGGACGGCGTCGCGTTGATCGCGCTCGTGCGCAAGCAGGCACCGGGGACGAAGGTCGGGGTCACGTACCGCCGGGGCGGGCAGACCGTCACGACGACGGTGACGTTGGGCCAGAAGTAGCCCGATCCACAGGGAACCCCCGATCCACAGGGAACCGTTGCCTGGGTGGTCTGCCGGTTGATTTGAGCAAGGATTAGGCTGCGGAAGAGCGGCCAGGTACCGAGCTGACGACACGGCGGTGACCGCGGTGAGGAGCAGCGGTGTTCGAGAATCTCGGTTGGTGGGAGATCATCGTTCTGGCGCTGATCGGGTTGTTCGTATTCGGGCCCGATCGGTTGCCGAAGGTGATCGGTGAGGCGGGGCGGATGCTCCGTACGCTCCGGCAGATGGCTCGCGGTGCGAGTGCGGAGCTGCGTGACGAGCTCGGCACCGACTTCGAGATCGAGGATCTGCACCCGAAGCGGTTCGTGCGCAAGCACCTCCTCAGCGAGGAGGACGAGGCGGCGCTGCGGAAGCCTCTGAAGGACGCCATGCGTGACTTCGAGGAGCTCCAGCACGTCGACGAGGTGACCGAGGCCTACCGCGACGACGGCGCCTCCAAGAACGGCAAGGCGCACCCCGCTACCCCGGAATCCCGCGCAGCGAGATACGACTCGGACGCGACATAGCTTGCTTGCTTGAACCTGGAGCCCTGGACGGGCCGCCCACCCTAGCGGCGGGCGGCTGGGGTGAGGCCGAGGGACATGCCGGCCAGGCCTCGCTGGCGGACGGCCAGGCGGTCGGCTACCGAGCGGAGAGCGACCGCGGCTGGGGCCTCGGGGTCGGCGAGGACGAGCGGGGTGCCCGAGTCGCCGCCCTCGCGGACGCGGGGATCCAGCGGGATCTGACCGAGCAGCGGCACCTGCGCGCCGAGCGTCCGGCTGAGCGCCGCGGAGACCGCCTCGCCACCCCCGGACCCGAACACGTCCATCCGCTCACCGTTCGGCAGCTCGAGCCACGACATGTTCTCGACCACACCCACGAGCCGCTGGTGCGTCTGCAGCGCGATCGAACCCGCGCGCTCCGCCACCTCCGCCGCGGCCTGCTGCGGCGTCGTCACGACGAGGATCTCCGCGTTCGGCACTAGCTGCGCCACCGAGATCGCGATGTCACCCGTCCCCGGCGGCAGGTCCATCAGCAGCACGTCCAGGTCACCCCAGAACACGTCCGCGAGGAACTGCTGCAGCGCCCGGTGGAGCATCGGACCACGCCACACCACGGCGGTGTTGCCCGGCGTGAACATGCCGATCGAGATCACCTTCACGCCGTGCGCCTGCGGCGGCATGATCATCTGCTCGACCTGCGTCGGACGCCCCTCGACCCCGAGCATCCGCGGCACCGAGAACCCGTAGATGTCCGCGTCGACGACACCGACCGACAGCCCACGTGCGGCGAGCGCGGCCGCCAGGTTCACGGTGACCGAGGACTTGCCGACACCGCCCTTGCCGGACGCCACCGCGTACACCCGCGTCAGCGACCCGGGCTGCGCGAACGGGATCACCGGTTCGCCCTTGCCGCCGCGCAGCGACGACTGCAGTTCCTTGCGCTGGGCGTCGCTCATGACGCCGAAACTGACCCGGACGTTCGTGACGCCGCCGACCTTCGCCACCGCGGCCGTGACGTCGTTCGTGAGCGTGTCACGCATCGGGCAGCCGGCGACGGTGAGCAGCACCGCGACCTCGACGACCCCGTCGGAGTGGATGGCCACGGATTCGACCATGCCGAGGTCCGTGATCGGCCGTTTGATCTCGGGGTCGTTGACACCCGCGAGCGCGGTCCGGATTTCGGCCTCGTCAGGGAGCGTGGAGGTGACAGCCATGGTCCTACTCTACGTGCGGGTAGGGGTACGACCACCCGGCCGTGTGCCAGGGAGCACAGATCTACCGTGCGGGCATGGAACCGATGGAGCGGCGGGAAATCATTCGGGACGCCGTCGCGGTGGGAATCGCTACGGGCGCCTACGGAATCGCGTTCGGGGCGGCCGGGGTCGCGGCCGGGTTCAGCGTCCTGCAGACGTGCCTGAGCAGCCTGCTGGTCTTCACGGGCGCGAGTCAGTTCGCGTTGGTGGGGGTGATCGGCGCGGGCGGGGGCGTCGCGGCCGCCGTGGGCTCGGCGCTGCTGCTCGGTGCGCGGAACGCGCTGTACGGCGTCCGGCTGTCCGGGGTACTGGGCTGGAGCGGGTGGCGGCGGGCGGTGGCCGCGCAGGGGATGATCGACGAGTCCGCGGCGATGGCGCTGGCCCGGCACGGTCTTTCGGGCGCCCGGTCCCGGGCCGCGCGGCTGGCGTTCGTCTCGACCGCGACGAGCGTGTTCGTGCTGTGGAACCTGGCGACGCTGATCGGTGCGGTCGGGGCCACGGCGGTCGGTGATCCCGCGGTGCTCGGGCTGGACGCCGCCGCTCCGGCGGGGTTCCTCGCCCTGTTGGCCCCTCGCCTGCGGAACGGCGACGGCGCCTGGCGGGTCGCCGCGGCTGGCGCCGCGACAGCCCTGGTGGCCACCCCGTGGCTCCCACCGGGCATCCCGGTACTCCTGGCCTCCTTCGGTGTGCTCGCCGTGGGCACCCGCCTCCTGATGCGCCCTGCTGCGGGTGGCGCCGCAGGGGAGACGTCGTGATCTGGGTGGCGTTGGGGCTGGCGGCGCTGGGGTGCTACCTGTTCAAGTACGTGGGGATGTCGTTGCCGGCGGCGTGGCTGGAGGATCCGCGCGTGCTCCGGGCCGCGACCCTGCTGCCGGTGGCGCTGCTCGCGGCACTCGTCGCCGTGCAGACGTTCGGCGACGGCCGGTCGCTGGCCCTGGACGCCCGGGCGGCCGGAATCGCGGTCGCGATCGTCGCCGTGCTGCTCCGCGCCCCGTTCCTCGTCGTGGTCGTGCTCGCCGCCGCTACCGCCGCGGTCGTCCGCGCGTTCGCCGGATGACCACCGCGGCCACGGGCCAGGCGGGCTACCGGGTGAGCTTCGCGCGCCGGCCGTCGGCATCGCGCCGGCTCTCGCCGACGGGCCGCCGATCCGCCCGCCGGGACTCCCCGGCTCTGCGGGACGGTTCCGGCTCCGCGTCCGCGTCGCGCAGATCGTCGACCAGGTTCTTGAGCTCGGACCGCAGGTACTCCCGGGTCGCGACGTCGTTCAGCGCCAATCGCAGCGCTGCCAGCTCGCGCGCGAGGTACTCGGTGTCGGCCTTCGACGCCTGGGCACGCTGCCGGTCCTCCTCGAGCGAGATCCGGTCCCGGTCGGCCTGCCGGTTCTGCGCCAGCAGGATCAGTGGCGCGGCGTACGCGGCCTGCGTCGAGAACGCTAGGTTCAGCAGGATGAACGGGTAGGGGTCCCACCGCAGCTGCACCGCGAACACGTTGAGGATCACCCAGACGATGACGATGACCGTCTGCATCAGGATGAACGTGCCGGTTCCGAGGAACTGCGCGACGCTCTCGGACCCCCGTCCGAACGCGTCCGCGTCGAACCGCGGAAGTCGCCGACGACGCTCGCGCGGCTGGTCGAGCCGACTCCGTGACCGCGAGATGTCTGTCATATCGAGTGCACCTCCTACCCGTCCCGGTCGCGCCAGTCCTCCGGCAGCAGGTGGTCGAGGACGTCGTCGACGGTCACCGCGCCGAGCAGCCGGTCGTTCGCGTCGACGACCGGCACGGCGACCAGGTTGTACGTGGCCAAGTAGTGCGAGACCTGCGCGAGCGTCGCGTCCGGGTCCAGCGGGTCGAGGTCGGCGTCCACGACGGCGCTGACCAGGGTGCTGGGCTCCTCGCGCAACAGCCGCTGGATGTGCGCGATTCCCAGAAACCGTCCGGTGGGCGTCGCCGAGGGCGGCCGACAGACGTACACCTGCGACGCCAACGCCGGCGTCAGGTCGGGATCACGCACCCGGGCCAGCGCGGTGGCCACGGTGGCGTCCGGCGGCATGATCACCGGCTCGGACGTCATCATTCCACCGGCGGTGTCCTCGGTGTAGTCGAGCAGGCGGCGCACCGGTGCCGCCTCGGACGGCTCCATCATCGCGAGCAGCCGCTCCTGCTCGGGTTCGGGCAGCTCGCCGAGCAGGTCGGCGGCGTCGTCCGGGTTCATCTCCTCGAGCACGTGCGCGGCCCGCTCGGCTTCCAGCGATTTGAGGATCTCGATCTGGTCGTCCTCGGGGAGCTCCTCCATGACGTCGGCGAGCCGGTCGTCGCCGAGCGCGGCCGCGACCTCGACCCGGCGCTTGTCGGAGAGTCCCTGCAGGACGTTCGCCAGGTCGGCCGCCCGCAACTGGTCGAACACCGCGAGCAGGTTGGCCGCGCCCTGCCGGTCCTCGCTGCTGATAACGCCCTCGACCTCGGCCCAATCGAGCTGCTTCAGATGCCCGCGGCGCCGGCCCAGAACGCCGGTCGAGTGCTCGCGCACCGCGACCTTGACCAGTTCCCACTCGCCGCTGCGGGACCGCTCCATCGCTACGTCGACGACGACCGCACGCGCGGGGGGTTCGCCGGCGAGCGTGACCTGGCGGTCGAGCATGTCGCCGAGCGCCATGAGCTCGCCGGTGCGCTGCTCGAAGCGGCGCAGGCTGATCGTGCCGGTGTTGAGCATCACTGCGTCGGGATCGAACGCCGTCACCCGCCCGAGCGGCACGAAGATCCGACGCCGGTGGACGATCTCCACCACCAGTCCGGTGACGCGCGGAGGGCGGCTGACCTCGGCCCGAGGGCGGACCACCGCGTCGCGAACCCGGCCGAGCTGGTCGCCGCTCGGGTCGAAAACCGCGACGCCGGCCAGTCGTGCCAGGTAGATCCGTGTGCCGGTGGTCACCTGCGCAGCCTAACCGGCGCCTCTGTTCCGCGCGGCGAGTGGCAGGGGCGCGGAGTGCTCACCGCCGCCGGTGCAGGGTGCGCGGTACCGGCGTCGGCGTGGTCGCCGTGGTGGGGCGAGGTGGCGCGGCTTCCGGTCCGGGCTCACCCGCCGGAATCGGGTCGCCGGACGGCGTCAGGCGGCTGATCGTCGCGTCGACCGCCCACCGTGCGGGCGCGCCCACCGGATCGCTCGCGTTGAGTCGCTTCGTCGCGAGTTGCGGCGCGACCTCGTCCCACGTCGGCGAGCCGGGCCCCACCGGCGAGACCGACGCGCGCCAGGAGACGATCCGCCCGCCGTGCTCGCCGCGGACGCTGACCGTCACCTCCGGGACGTCCGACAAGCCGGGCACCGGCTGCTCGGCGCCTCCGTGGACGACGTAGGCCGCGTCGTCGATCCAGGCCAGCCAGACGGCGGTCGCCGGTAGGTCGCCGACCGCGAGCCAGCCGACCGCGGCCTTCTTCATCGCCTCGCCGATCAGCGGATGCACCATGGTTGACATCCTGGCAGCCGTGAACCCCTGGCCGATCCTCGGAATCGCAGTCGCCGCGGTGGCCACCTCCGGGCCCCTGATCGCGGCGATCGCCGCACCGGCTCTCGCGATCGCGTTCTGGCGCCTCGGGCTCGCCGCGCTCGTGCTGACGCCGATCACCGCGGTCCGGCTCGCCCGCCTGCCCGCGGAGCGCCCCGACCGCCGCACGATCGCCCGGTGCCTGCTGGCCGGCGTGCTGCTGGCCGGGCACTTCGGTACGTGGATCCCCAGCGTGACGATGACCAACGTCGCGACGTCGACAGCACTGGTCTGTACGCAGCCGATCTGGGCCGCACTGTTCGCGGTCGCCGCGGGCGAACGGTTCTCCCGGAGGTTCTGGCTGGGAGTCGTGCTCGCCGTCGTCGGTGCGACGGCGATGACCGGCGCGGACGTGACGGTGTCGACCGAGGCGCTGATCGGGGACGGGCTGGCGATCGTCGGCGCGGTGCTGATGGCCGCGTACGTGACCGTCGGCGCCCGGGTGCGGGCCACGACCAGCACGACCACGTACACGACGATCTGCTACGGCGTGTGCGCGCTCGTCCTGCTGGTGGTCTGCCTGATCGCGGGAGCGGACCTCACGGGGTACCCGGCGCACGCCTGGGGTCTGCTCGTCGCCCTCACGCTCGGCCCGCAGTTCCTCGGACACTCGCTGATCAACCGGGTTCTCACGGCGCTGTCGGCGACGACGGTGAGCGTCGCGATTCTGTTCGAGGTGCCGGGCGCGGCGCTCCTCGCGTGGATCTTCCTGGGCCAGACCCCGCCCGCCCTGGCCTGGCCGGGGCTGGCGCTCCTGCTGGGTGGCCTCGTGCTGGTGACCGTGGCGAGCAGAAGGTCACAGTCTGAACCGGTTCCGGAGCCGCCGACGTGAGCCGCGGCGTCGGTAAGTTACTCGTGAGTTGGCCCACCGTGAGGAGTGCATCAATGTCTGAGCCTCGGACCCTGCGGCCTCGCCGCTCGTGCCTGGCGGTGCCCGGATCGAACCCGCGCTTCCTGGAGAAGGCCAAGGGCCTCCCCGCCGACCAGGTGTTCCTCGACCTCGAGGACGCGGTCGCGCCGCTGGCCAAGCCGGAGGCGCGCAAGAACATCGTCGCGGCGCTGAACGAGGGTGGCTGGGGCGACAAGATCCGCGTCGTGCGGGTCAACGACCTCACGACGCACTGGACCTACCGCGACGTCGTCGAGGTGGTCGAGGGCGCCGGGCCGAACCTGGACTGCATCATGCTGCCGAAGGTGCAGAGCGCCGCGCAGGTGCAGTGGCTGGACTTCACGCTGACGCAGATCGAGAAGACGATGGGCTTCGAGGTCGGCCGGATCGGCATCGAGGCGCAGATCGAGAACGCCAAGGGCCTGATCGAGGTCGACGCGATCGCGCAGGCCTCGCCCCGCGTCGAGACGATCATCTTCGGCCCGGCGGACTTCATGGCCAGCATCAACATGAAGTCGCTGGTGGTGGGCGCGCTGCACCCGGACTACCCGGCCGATCCGTTCCACTACATCCTGATGAAGATCCTGATGGCGGCCCGGGCCTACGACAAGCAGGCCATCGACGGTCCGTTCCTGCAGATCCGCGACGTCGACGCGTTCAAGGACGTGGCGAAGCGGGCCGCGATGCTCGGCTTCGACGGCAAATGGGTGCTGCACCCGGGCCAGATCGACGCGGCGAACGAGATCTTCGCGCCGAGCCAGGAGGACTACGACCACGCCGAGCTGATCCTCGACGCGTACGACTGGTCGACGTCGGAGGCCGGCGGCAAGAAGGGCTCGGCGATGCTCGGCGACGAGATGATCGACGAGGCCAGCCGCAAGATGGCGCTGGTGATCGCGGGCAAGGGACGCGCCGCGGGCATGTCCCGCACGTCCTCGTTCACGCCACCCGAGAGCTGAGATCCGGGGGCTCACCCGGGCCCCCGACCTCTCAGTAGGTGGTGCTCGACGTCTCCGAGCTGGCGAAGAAGCCGACAGCGATCGCGACGATCACGATCACGATCGTGAAAATCGCGATGCCGAACCCGATCCAGCCGACGATGATGCCGGCCGTGGCCATGCCCTCACCGTCCTCGCCGTTCTCCCGGATCTGCTTCCGCGCGGAGTGGCCGAGCAGCGCACCGACGATGCCCGGCAGGCCCGAGCACATGACCAGCGACACGATCGAGACGATCAGCGACGCGAGCGCCATGCCGTTCTGCTTGCGCGCCGGCGGGTAGGCGCCCGGATACTGGGCGGGCGCGCCCCACGTCCCGGCCGGCGGGTAGGCGTTCGGAACCGGACCGGCCGCGGAGTACGCCGGGTAGGCGTTCGGGTCGTATCCGGGCGTGGCTCCGTAACCCGACGTGGGATCCGGATAACCGGACGTGGGGTTCGGATAGCCCGACGTAGGGTCGGGGAACCCCGACGTCGGCTTAGCCCACGGGTTGGCTTCGCCCGGCGGAGGATTCGTCATGGGCGCGGGTCTATCACACTCCTTTACGGTGGTGAACCGTCCGGGCCGGGTTCGGACACCGCTGCACGCGGCCCGTACGACACAATCTCCCCATGAGTGAGCACGCCGCCCCGACGGTTAACCCCACCGACCGCCTCGACGGCAGGGTCGCCCTCGTCACTGGCGCGGGCAGCCCGGACGGCATCGGTTACGCGATCGCCCGGCGCCTGATCAGCCTCGGCGCCCGCGTCGGCATCGTCTCCACCACCCGCCGCATCCACGAGCGCGCCGCCGAACTCGGCGCCTCCGGCTTCGTCGTCGACCTGATCGACCCCGCCGAGGTCGAAGCGTTCGCCGACGCCGTGCGCGACGCGCTCGGTGACGTCGAAGTGCTGGTCAACAACGCCGGAATGGCGAGCGTGGCCAGCCCCGAGGTGCTGCGGCCGGTCAGCCAGTTGACCGACGACGACTGGCGTGCGGAGATCGACCGGAACCTCACCACCGCGTTCCTCACCAGCCGGGCGTTCGTCGGCGGGATGACCGAGCGCGGCTGGGGCCGGATCGTGAACATCGCGTCGACCACCGGACCGGTCAACGCGATGCCGGCCGAGGCCGGATACGCCGCGGGCAAGGCCGGCATGGTCGGGCTCACCCGGGCGCTGGCGATGGAGGTCGTCGCCGACGGAGTCACGGTGAACGCGGTGGCGCCGGGTTGGATCCACACCGGGTCGTCGACGGTGAGCGAATTGCACTACGGCCGGTTGACGCCTCTCGGGCGGCCGGGGTCGCCGGACGAGGTGGCCGCGCTGGTCGCGTTCCTGACGACGCCCGCCGCCTCGTACGTCACCGGCCAGATGCTCGTGGTGGACGGAGGCAACTCGGTCCTCGAGAGCCGTGGCTAGCTTCACAGGGGTCTTGATCGGTTCGGTCGACGATACTCGGCGGTAACTAAGTAGCCGCCGACGGAGGAGATCGCCTGATGGCTCGTCTCGCGCAGACCCACGGGTTGACCGAAATCCAGACCGACATCCTGGCCACGGTCCGGACCTTCGTCGACAAGGAGATCATCCCGCACGCGCAGGCGCTCGAGCACGCGGACGAGTATCCGCATGCCATCGTCGACGGGATGAAGGAGATGGGCCTGTTCGGGCTCATGATCCCGGAGGAGTACGGCGGTCTCGGCGAGTCGCTGCTCACGTATGCGCTGGTCGTGGAGGAGATCGCCCGGGGCTGGATGAGCGTCTCGGGCATCATCAACACGCACTTCATCGTCGCGTACCTGCTGCGTCAGCACGGCACCGACGAGCAGAAGTCCCGGCTGCTGCCGCAGATGGCCACCGGCGACGTCCGCGGGGCGTTCTCGATGTCCGAGCCGTCGCTCGGCTCGGACGTCTCCGCGATCAGCACGCGCGCCAAGAAGGACGGCGACGACTACCTCATCACCGGCCAGAAGATGTGGCTGACGAACGGCGCGCAGTCGTCGGTGGTGGCCACCCTCGTCAAGACCGACGAGGGCGCCGAGTCCGTCTACCGGAACATGACGACGTTCCTGGTCGAGAAGGAGCCCGGCTTCGGCGAGACCGCGCCCGGCATCACGATCCCGAAGAAGATCGAGAAGATGGGCTACAAGGGCGTCGAGACGACCGAACTCATCTTCGACGGGGCCCGGCTACCCGCTACGGCGATTCTCGGCGGCCCCGAGCAGGCCGGTCGTGGTTTCTACCAGATGATGGACGGCATCGAGGTCGGCCGAGTGAACGTCGCCGCCCGGGCCTGCGGCATCGCGATCCGGGCGTTCGAGCTCGGCGTCTCCTACGCCCAGCAGCGTCGGACGTTCGGCAAGGCGATCGTGGACCACCAGGCCATCGCGTTCAAGCTCGCCGAGATGGCGACGAAGATCGAGGCGGCGCACGCGCTGACGGTCAATGCGGCCCGCCTGAAGGACGCCGGTCAGCGCAACGACGTCGAGGCCGGCATGGCCAAGCTGCTGGCCAGTGAGTACTGCGCCGAGGTCACCCAGGAGGCGTTCCGCATCCACGGCGGCTACGGCTACTCGAAGGAGTACGAGATCGAGCGGCTCATGCGTGAGGCGCCGTTCCTGCTCATCGGCGAGGGCACGTCGGAGATCCAGAAGACGATCATCAGCCGCGGCCTGCTCCGCGAGTACGGCCTCAAGGGCTGAGGAAGAGGGTCCGGGCGCAGGGGTGCTGCGCCCGGACCCTGGTTTTGCCGCCGGCCGGACCGGTCCCCAGGCCGGGCCCGGACGGCAGCAAGCTCAGAGCAGCGTGAGCTGCTGGGACGCCGGCATCTCCGGCTCGATGGCCCGGGCCTCGCCGGGGGAGCGGCCCCCGATGCCGTAGGACTTCGCGATCTCACGCACCCGGGCGACGACCGACTGCGTGTACTCGGACGGTGCGTAGGAGCCTGCGCGGTACAGCCGGCGGTACGAGCCCACCAGATCGGGCCGCGCGCCCCGCAGCCAGCCGAAGAACCACTCCCGGGCGCCCGGGCGCAGGTGCAGCGGCAGCGGGGTCACCGCGACCGCCCCGGCTTCCGCGATGGCGGCGACGGTGGCCTCGAGGTGCTCGTCGGTGTCGGTGAGATAGGGCAGCACCGGCGCCATCAGGACGCCACACCCGATACCGGCGTCGGTCAGCGCCCGGCAGACCCCGAGCCGTGCCCGCGGATTGGGCGTTCCCGGCTCCACCTGACGCCACAGCGCCGCGTCCACGAATCCCACCGACACGTTCACCCGCACGTCCGTGACCTGCGCTGCCTCGGTCAGCAGATCGAGATCGCGCAGCACGAGTGTGCCCTTGGTGAGGATCGAGAAAGGGTTGGCGTGGTCACGCAGCGCCGTCAGCACCTCCCGCATCAGGCCGTACCGGCCCTCGGCGCGCTGGTAGGGATCGGTGTTCGTGCCCATCGCCACGTGCTCGCCGGCCCAGGAGCGGGCGCCGAGCTCGCGGCGCAGCAGCTCACCGGCGTTGATCTTGACCACGATGCGCGAGTCGAAGTCGTGGCCCGCGTCGAGGTCCAGATAGGTGTGCGTGTTCCGCGCGAAGCAGTAGGTGCACGCGTGCGTGCAGCCGCGGTACGGGTTCACCGTCCAGCGGAACGGCACCGGCGAGGACGCCGGCACCCGGTTGAGAACCGACTTGGCCCGGATCTCGTAGAACGTCACCCCGCGGAACTCGGGGGTGTCGATCGTACGGACCCGGACACCGGCGCCCTCGAGCGGCAGCGGGAGCGGGACCGAAGCCGTCCCGCCCACGTCGGCCTCGGCCGACTGCAACCGCATGTGGTTCCAGCGCATCGCTGCTCCCGTCGTTGTTCGAACGGGTCCACCGTATTCGAACATGCGTTCGAGGGCCAGTAGGCGGGATACTGTGTCGTGTGGCAACTTTTGTGTACGACGGCGACTGCGCGTTCTGTTCGACGTGCGCTCGCTTCATCGAGCGGCGCATCCCGACTTCCGCGGCCGTCGTCGCCTGGCAGCGCACCGATCTGGACGCGCTGGAGCTCACCGTCGACGAGGCGGAGACCGCCGTTCAGTGGGTGTCGGACGAGCGCCGCGCCGCCGGTCCGGACGCCATCGCGGAGCTGCTGATCGACGCGGGCTCGTTCTGGCGTCCGGCGGGGCACGTCCTGAGGTCCGCGCCGGTCCGGAAACTGGCCTGGCCGGTCTACCGCTGGGTCGCCCGCAACCGCGACAAGCTCCCGGGAGGTACGGCTACGTGCGCGTTGCCCCAGGCGGAACGGGATCGCCTCGCCGGCTGAGCCGCCGGCTCACCAGCCATGGTCGCGCGCGCTCCAGGGGGAGCAGCGCGGCCAGCGCGACGAGGTGCGGCCAGAACGCGATCGTCAGGCCCGCGTAGACCATCGCGTGGAATCCGAACAGGAACAGCACGGCGTAGGTCTGCCAGCGCCCGCGCAGGAACAGCAGCACCGGTGAGCAGAGCTCGAACACGATCGTGCCGATCTGCGCCAGCACCAGCAGGTACGGCACGTGCACGGTCCAGTCCGAGAAGATCGTCCCGCGGCGCAGCACGGCTTTCGTGTACGTCGCCCCGGTGAGCCAGTCGACGCCGCCGAACCGGAACTTGGCCCACGCGGCCAGGAAGTACGTGCAGACGACGGCGATCGCGGTGGCCTTGATGGCCCAGCCGGCCCGTTCCGAGGGCGTCCGGTCGACCCACCGCGCCGGCCCGACGGTGGGCAGCACGGCCAGCAGCACCATGTAACCGACCCGGTCGTGGTCGACCTTGCCGTACGACATCGCGACGAGCATCCACGCCAGGTACAGCACCGCGACCAGGGTCCCGAGGATGCGCGGAGCCCGTCCGGTGGCCGCCGCCAGCGCACACACGACCAGCGCGACGCACAGCCCGACAGTGATCGCGTGTGTCGGCGACGGCAGCGACAGCAGCCGCGCGATCCGCAGCGGCTGGTACAGCTCCACCGGCACGTCCCGGTGCGCCAGCGCCCACGGCGTGATCAGGAAGACGTCGATCGGCACGAAGAGATAGGCGATCGTGCGGACGATCGCGATCCGACCCAGCGCGACCGGCGCGAAGAACCAGCGCTCGATCATGCGATCTCCCGCCGAACCGTCGTCGTGTCCTCGTACGAGCCGGTCGGGCGTCCGTCCCGGAGCTGGATCAACCGTACGACGATGTCCACCTCGGCCAGCCGCGCCTGGGAAGGGTTGCGCGAGTGGTACGCCTCGGCGACCGCGTCCAGGAGCCCGGGATCTGCCTTGATGCGCTCCTGCTGGCCTTCGATCTCGGCCCGCCGCAGGCCCGTGTCGGAATCCGTCAGCACGATCCGCTCGCCGTCGACGGTCACGCCCTCCAAGCGGAGCGACTTCACCGGAGCGTCCAGCTTGTCCGTCGTCGAATACATCCGGAACGGGGCCGCGGGGAAGTCGTCGTCGGTTCCGAACAGCGTCGTGACGACCAGCAGAAGCAGCCCGAGCAGCGTCGCGCCGATCCTGATCCGCTTTCCGACCGGCGTAAGCGTAGTCACGACGGGCAGTGTGACACTGATCGCTGCATGCGCCGAAAAGCCCCGGCAAGATCCCCGCTTACCAGCGGGTGGCTACCCCCGAGTAGTAGGGAGCGTTCGCATGCAGTTCGGGCGGTATTTCGAGGAGTTCGAGGTCGGCGCTGTCTACAAGCACTGGCCCGGAAAAACGGTCACCGAATACGACGACCACCTGTTCTGCCTGATCACGATGAACCACCATCCGCTGCACCTGGACGCGCACTACGCCGAGGAAACGACGGACTTCAAGCGGAACGTCGTCGTGGGCAACTACATCTATTCGCTGCTGCTGGGCATGTCGGTGGCCGACGTCTCCGGCAAGGCGATCGCGAACCTCGAGGTCGAGTCGCTGCGTCACATCGCGCCGACGTTCCACGGCGACACGATCTACGGCGAGACGACGGTCCTCGACACGACGCCGTCGAAGTCGAAGGACGACCGCGGCGTCGTCTACGTCGAGACCAAGGGCTACAAGCAGGACGGCACCGTCGTCTGCGTCTTCCGTCGCAAGGTGATGGTGCCCAAGCGTTCCTACGGCGACGCCCGGGGCGGCGAACAACCGGGCCGCCCCGAGCCGAAGGCCTGAGCTACCAGCAGCTGGACCCCACCCACCGCGGACACGAGCCGTCGAGCAAGCGGGTGTGCTGCGCCGCCCAGGTCAGCGAACCCGGCTTGCCCGGCCCGTCCGGGAGGTACCGCGACGCCGTCGCCGAGCCCGCCATCCCGAAAATCAGCAGCGCGGCCACGACGACGCCGAGCGTCGCCGCCGGCGGTTGCGTCCGCCCGAGTTTGCGCGACACCGCGAAGACCGCGGCGCCGATCAGCAGCAGCGCGCAGTAGATCAGGATCACGCTGGTGCGCGGCCACAGCCGCACCTCGTGCAGCCCCGACATCCGCGCCGCGGTGGAGAAGCGGAACACCCAGACGCTCGCGAAGCAGAGGATCACCGTCGCCACGAGGCTGCGCCGGTACGCCAGCGCCAGCGCCACCCCGATCGCGACGGCCACCAGCAGCCCGAACACGCCGACGCCACCGACTTCCCCGGGGATCGGCCAGTCACCGGCCGGGCGCGAGCTGCCCCGCCACAGGAAGAAGTACGCCGGCTCCTGCAGGGCGTCGAAATAGAAGTAGTTCTCGTGCGTATCCGAGACGCCCGTCAGGAACCGGTAGAGGTACGGGCCGCAGACCACACCCAGGGCCGCCAGGCCCGATCCCAACAGCACGAGCGCTCGCCACCAGGCCCGCCGCCACGGCGTCAGAAGCAGAACAGCAATGGCGACGCCCGGCGCGGGCCAGAGCACGTACACCGGGTGGGTCAGCAGCAGCAGACCGAGCAGCACACCGAGCCCGGCGCCGATCCCCACCAGAGCGGGCACCCGCAGCGTCACCGAGCGGCGGAACGCACTCGTGATCGCGACGAACAGCGGAATCGACACCGCGACGACGATCGCGCCGGCGGGCTTGTACCCGTCGAGGACCGGCAGCACCGCCACCGTGCCCGCACCGAGCGCCCAGAGCGGCCGGAACACCATGCGCCAGGCGAGATAGGTGATGGGGCCGAGCAGGGCCGTACCGAGGATCTGGAGGTCCTTCAAGGCGTAGTAGGCCGGTTGCCCGGTGAGGTCGGAGAGCCAGGACAGCGCGTAGACGTACGCCGGTGGGTAGATCGGGCTGGTGATCGAGTGGCCGTCGGACAGCGCGGTGGCCCAGTGAGCGAGGTTGTTGGAGTCGTGGGAGCGGCCGCCCACGCCCCAGGGCGTGCCGTTGAGGCCCACGAGTATCGCCCCCGCGACGATGCTCGTGGCCGCCCCGGAGGTGACCGCGCAGGCGATCGGCTCGGCGAACCGGGCGAACCGGTGTCCGGCCCAGCGGGCACCCGCCAGCGCGACGACGATCCCGACCGCGCCGAGCACCCAGAGCTGCAGCTGTAAGTGCGCCAACGCGCTGACCTGCGCGATCTGGTTGAGCGGGTTGGTGTCGACGCGGCGCGACCAGGCGACGAATGCGAGGGCGACGGCGACGGCGATCCCGCCCTCGACCGCGATCAGCGCTGCGCGCTGCCACCAGGGGGTGGGTGGGTTGCCTTCCTCCTCCGGCTCCGTGTCCGGTGCGGTCCGTTGTTCCGGTATCAGCGTGGCGATGGTCAAGGCCCGTTAGCTCCCCAGTGAGTCGATGCCACCTCTTAGACGCCTCATAAGGTGACTGGCGTGGCAGGTGATGTGGAGTTCCGTCGGGAACCCGACAGTTCAGACGAGGTCGAGCTCGCGGTCGGCGTGGGGCCCTGGGAGGGGCCGTGGCCTCCGGACGCGCACTACGACCCCGAGTTGTTGGCCGGCGGCGATCGACGCAACGTCGTCGACCGGTACCGCTACTGGAAGCGGGAGGCGATCGTCGAGGACCTCGACCGGATCCGCCACCCGTTCCACGTTGCCATCGAGAATTGGCAGCACGACTTCAACATAGGGACAGTGGTGCGCACCGCGAACGCGTTTCTCGCACGCGAGGTGCACATCGTGGGCCGCCGCCGGTGGAATCGCCGCGGTGCGATGGTGACCGACCGCTATCAGCACATCCGGTACCACGCGGGCATCACCGACCTGCTGTCCTGGGCCGCCGAGGAGCAACTGCCGGTGATCGGCATCGACAACCTGCCCGGCGCCGTGCCGCTGGAGACCGTCGAGTTGCCGCGCGCCTGCGTCTTCCTGTTCGGCCAGGAGGGGCCCGGGCTGTCCGACGAGGCCCGCGCCGGCCTCGACCTGGTGTGCTCGATCGCGCAGTTCGGGTCGACCCGATCGATCAACGCTGGGGTCGCATCGGGCATCGCGATGCACGCGTGGATCAGGCGTTACGCAGTGGAGATTTAGCCTGACCGAATTGTCCGAACCTGTCAGGTCTTGACGGGAGACCTCCCGAAGGCGGACGGTTGCGCTGTGTCAACACCGCCCTGCTGTCCACGCTGCGCGTACACCGTGCGCGCCCCGGACCTGATGCACAGCGACTGGCGCTGCCCGGTGCACGGGGCCGTGCCGCCGCTGCACGTCGCCCGCCAGCTCGGCACGGACGTGCTCGACGCGGTGCGCGTGGACGCCGGGGTGCCGGTGTGGCTGCCGTGGCCGATGCTGCCCGACTGGACCGTCACCGGGCTCGCGTGGGCCGGTGACGACCGTCGTCCGATCGGAGCCACGGCTGTGGCCTGCACGGGGCCGGCGCCGCTCGGCGGGGTGGCCGACGTCGTCCTGGTAGCCGAGGAGCCCGGCGTAGGGCTCGGTTCGCGCCTCGCGGGCCTGTCCGGACCGGACCCGGGCGAGA
This sequence comes from Cryptosporangium sp. NPDC048952, assembly GCF_043197895.1. Taxonomy (NCBI): domain Bacteria; kingdom Bacillati; phylum Actinomycetota; class Actinomycetes; order Cryptosporangiales; family Cryptosporangiaceae; genus Cryptosporangium; species Cryptosporangium sp. NPDC048952. Next base: position 265,704 of record NZ_JBICTY010000009.1, read on the forward strand.
TCCTCTGTGGCGGCCTGCTGGACACGAACGCGCACGCGAAGATCGTCGCCGCCGGGCACCCGACGCCACTCTGGTCGATCCAGGCCGCGCACGACCGATGCGCCTATGTGGGCGAAGCCAAAGGCATGTGGCTGTGGGCGATCGCGTGGCCGGAAGAAGCGGGCTATGTGCTTGCTGAGCACTTTGTGTTGCTAGACGGTCGCGATGGGCTACCAGGACCGTTGCCGTTCGGGGCGCTCTCGCCGTACCTTCAATGGGACGCCCCCGAGGAAGGAGTCAGCTGACCCGCCGACACGACCTCAGCATGTTCGCTCCCGCTTGCCCGCGATGGTAGAACGGCCTTCGTCGCCGAGCGGGAGGTAGGGCTGCAGTGAAAAAGGCCCTGGGCTGGATCGTGGTCGCGTTTCTCATCTTCTATATCGTGACCCAACCCGGGGACGCGGCGAACTTACTGCGCTCGCTGGGCGACGGCTTGCGTGACATCGCCACCGGTTTCGGGACGTTCGTGTCTAACGTGTTCTAGTAACCACTCCACTTCCGTCCCCTCCAGGAGGTGCGCCGATGGCCGCAGACGACCCAGGCAGTGGGTCGAGTTCGGAGCGAGAGCTCGGTCGTCGGACGTTCAACGACCCGCCGTCGGCCGGGTTGGGCATCACCCCCGTTCCCACCGACGACGATCCGCCGCGTCCGGGGCCACCGCCTCCGCCGGATCCGTTGGACCCGACGAGTGGCCGTCCGCCGCCCCCCGCTCCGCCGACCGCGGCGCCGGCACCGCCTCCGCCGCCGAAGCCGTACCGCCCGATCCTCGAGCCCTCGCGTCACGTCGCCCAGTACCTCTTCGACAGCGAGCGGTACTGCGGGGAGTGGCGTCGGCACTGGATCCACGTCAGCCAGTGGCTGCTCGCGCTCGCCGGTGGCACGCTGCTGCTCGGCTACGTCGTGGGCGCGATGTCCAACGTGCCCTACGTGGTCGGTGCCGCCGCGATCCTCTGGCTCGTGCTGCTGCTCATCGCCGGGTTCCGCATCGGTGACTGGTTCTTCGACAAATTCGTGCTCACCGACAAGCGGGTGATGCTCATCGAGGGCATCGTCACCCGCAAGGTCGCGATGATGCCGCTGGCGCGCGTCACCGACATGGCCTACCAGCAGAGCCCGCTCGGCCGGGTGCTCAACTACGGCACGTTCGTGCTCGAATCGGCCGGTCAGGAGCAGGCGCTCCGCGAGATCGCCCCCCTGCCGTACCCGAACGAGCTGTACCTGCTGTTCTGCCAGGTCATGTACGACCCGGAGGAGATGCTGGCAGTCGGCGAAGAGGGCGACTGACGCGGATCGACGCAGCGTGGCTACTGTGAGGCGTGGAACGGATCGACCTACACACGCACTCGACGGCCAGTGACGGCACTACTCGTCCCGAGCAGTTGGTGCTCGACGCAGCGCTAGCCGGCCTCGACGTCATCGGGTTGACCGACCACGACACGACCAACGGGTGGAAGCCCGCGATCGACGCTCTGCCGCCCGGCCTGACCCTGGTGCCGGGCGCAGAGCTCTCGTGTCTCTGGGAACCCGAGCATGGCTGGCCGATCAGCCTGCACCTGCTCGCCTACCTGTTCGACGCCACGGAGCCGGCATTCGCGGCGGAGCGGGCGATGCTGCGCGCGTCCCGCCTGACCCGTGCCGAGGAGATGGTCGGCATGCTGGTGGCCGACGGTGCGCCGATCACGTGGGAGGGCGTGCTGGCCATCGCCGACGGCGCTCCGGTCGGCCGCCCGCACATCGCGCAGGCGCTGGTCGCGGCCGGTGTGGTGCGGGACGTGCCGGAGGCGTTCGCGTCCGAGTGGCTGGGCGCGCGGTACCGGGTGCCCAAGCGCGACATCGAGGTGCTCGAAGCGCTGCGGCTGGTGCGCGGCGCGGGCGGTGTGACGGTGCTGGCGCACCCCAAGGCGTCCAAGCGCGGCCGGGTCATCGACGACGAGGTGTACGCCGAGCTCGCGGCCGCCGGCCTGACCGGCGTCGAGGTGGACCACCCCGACCACGACGCGTCGGAGCGGGCGTCGCTGGCGGGCATCGCCGCCGACCTGGGCCTGCTGACGACCGGGTCGAGCGACTACCACGGCACGAACAAGACCGTGCGGCTCGGGGAGAACACCACGCGGCCCGAGGTGTACGAGGAGCTGGTCTCGCTGGCGACCGGGGCGGCTCCGATCAAGGTCTGAATTCGTCGTACCCCCGTGGAAAGATCAAGCGTGATGGAACAACTCGGGCTCGCCGGGATGCCGACTCGGCTCTTCTCCTGCACTCCGTCCAAATTGGCCACGTTCGCGGAGTGCCCACGCCGGTACCGCATGACCTATGTCGACCGGCCGTCCCCGCCCAGGGGTGCGCCCTGGGCGCACAACGCGTTGGGCGCGACGGTGCACAACGTCCTGCGCTCGTGGTGGCTGCTGCCCCGGCAGGAGCGGACGCCGGGCGCGAGCCGCAAGCTGCTGCGCGAGGCGTGGATCTCCGACGGCTACCGTGACGCCGAGCAGCAGGCGTCGGCCAAGGAGCTCGCGGCCGGGTGGCTGGAGAGCTACCTGGAGAAGGTCGATCCCGACGCCGAGCCGTTCGGGCTGGAGCGCACGGTGGCGATGCGCACCGAGACGCTCGCGGTCTCCGGGCGCATCGACCGGCTCGACGATCGCAACGGCGAGCCGGTCGTCGTCGACTACAAGACCGGCCGGTCGCCGCTGTCCGAATCGGACGCCGCGGGCTCGCAGGCGCTGGCGCTCTACGCGCTGGCCGCCGCGCGGACGCTACGGCGGCCGTGTCAGCGTGTCGAGCTGCATCATCTGAGCGCCGGTGAGGTCTACACCCACGTCCACACGCCGGAGCGCCTGGAGAGGCATCTGAGGCGGGCGGAAGCCACTGCTGCGGACGCGGTGGAGGCCGAGTCGAGCTTCAAAGAGCGTGGCGCGTCCGCCGACGAGGCTTTTCCGCCCGCTCCGGGGCCGCGCTGCTCGTGGTGCGACTTCCGTCGCCACTGCCCGGAGGGCCAGGCCGCCGGCCCCGCCAAGGAGCCGTGGGCGGCCCTCCCAGAACAACGCTGACAGGCGAGCGCGAAACCTTGAGTATCACTTATACGCGGCGGTCTCGCGCTCGACTGCCAGCGTTGCCCTGGGAGGGCTCCAGGTTCAAGCCACTCCCGCTACGCGGGAAGTTCTTCCAGGCGGCGGACGGGGACGCCGGCGACGCGGGCGCGGGCGGCCTTGAGGTGGGGGCCTTCGCGGACCGGTGCGGGGAGCGCCAGCACCGCCGTGCGGAGGGCCCGGAGGCTCGCGGTCGCGGTCAGCTCGGTGCCGGGTAGCACGGGCAGGTGCGTGTAGAGCCGCTTCGCCCAGCTGGGCAGCAGCCCGAAGCCCATCGCCACGAGCGCGCCCCAGCTCGGCGCCGCGGGGGTCGCCCACCGCACCCACCAGCGCATCGGGGGCACGCTCAGCAGCTTCAGGCCCTCGTAGGCGGGCCCGGTGGCGCGCAGCACCGGCCGGACGTCGTCGAAGTACGCGGCCAGGTCGGCGGCCGAGCGCGGAACCTCGTCGGTCACGCCGATCAGGCGGGCCTGCCGCACCTGCTCGGCGACGTACCGGTCGGCCTCGGCGTCGGAGAGCCGCAGGCCCCCGCGCCGTGCCGCGTAGAGGAACGAGTCGACCTCGCAGCAGTGCACCCAGCGCAGCAGCGACGGGTCGTCCACCGGGTAGACCTTTCCGGAGTCGGGGTCGACAGCGGTCAGGCGCCGGTGCAGTTTGCGGACCCTGGCCGCGACGTCCTCGGCGTCCGCCGACGTGCCGAACGTGGTGACCGCGACGTACTCCGCCGTGCGCTGCAAGCGCGTCCACGGATCGTCCCGGTACTGGGAGTTGGCCGCGACGCCTGCCATCGCGACCGGGTGCAGCGCCTGCAGCAGCAGCGCCCGCAGCCCTCCGACAGCGAACGACGGATCGGCATGGATGCGCCAGGTGACGCTCTCCGGCCCGTAGAGGCCGAGGTCGGAAATCGCCATTTACCTAGTGTGCACCCAGAACGTCTCCAGCGCCTGCGCGGTCGCTGCGGTGTTCTCGATCGCCGGTGAGTGCGCGGCGCCCCGGACGACCTCGTGGCGGGCACCCAGCCGCTCGGCCATGTCGGTTTGCACCGGCGGCAGCCAGGCGTCGTCGTTCTCGCCGTGGCAGACCAGCACCGGGACGCCGGTCGCCTTGAGCTCCGCGGTGCGGTCGGGTTCGGTGCTCAACGCGTCGCCCATGCCGCGCAGGCCGGCCGCCGACGAGGCGACGAACCGCTTCCGCAGGAACGCGTTTACCTCCGGTGGCGTCGCGTGCCACCGGGGATCGTTGCGGGCGGCCTCCTCCATGGCGTCGTACACGGCTTCCATGCCGCGGGGGAGCAGCGGCTCGAGCCGGGTCATCCGGTCGCGCCTGGCGCCGGCGATCGCGGCCGGTCCGGAGCCCAGCAGCGTCAGCGACCGGAACTCCGCCGGTGCGGCCAGGACGGCCGCGCGGGCGACGAGGCCGCCGAACGAGTGCCCGACGAGGTGCACCGGGCCGTCGCCGAGCGCGGTGGCCACGGCGCGGACGACGTCACCGAGCCATTCGACGGTGTAACCGAGCGGGTCGGCCGGGCCCGGGGACTCGAACTGGCCGGGCTGGTCGATCGCCACCACGCGGAACCCCGCCCCGGTCAGCGGGTCGAACAGCGGCGCGAAGTCTTCCTTGCTGCCGGTGTAGCCCGGGACGAACAACGCGGTGCCGCGCTTCGGAGCCGCGGGGGCGTCCCACCCGGCGACCGGGTAGCCGCACGCGTCGAAGACGACCCGGGAGGCGCGATGAGGCGCGAGCTGAGTCACGCTTCCAGTGTGCCCGCGAACCTGTTGCAGGAGTTCTTCGTGTGACTAGCCAGGCTGTTCCTTAGGGTACGGCTGTAACCCTGTCGGCGGAGGTCTCCCGTGTTCGAGAAAGTGTTCGGCCTGCCGGCCCACCCGTTGGTGGTGCACGCGGCGGTCGTCCTGGTGCCGATCGCGGTCCTGTCCGCGTTCGCCTACGTGCTGGTGCCGCGGCTCAGGCCCAAGATCGGCTGGGTGCTGGCGCTCAGCTCGCTGGCCGGTGCGGGGGCGTCGATCGTCGCGGCGGAGACCGGTGACCGCCTGGCGAAGTTCCTCGGTGGATCCGACGCGATCAACGAGCACGGCGGCTTCGGGCTCGACACCCGCAACATGGCGGTGCTGCTCGCCGTCGTCGCCGTGGTGCTGTTGATCGTGGAGCGCGCGCGTGCCAACCGGCGCGAGCCGATGCGCGGCTACGCAGAGCGTGACCAGTGGGGGATGGTCGGTGAGCAGCCGCGCGGCAACAGCAGCGGCTCGACCGTGCTCACCGTCGTCTCGGTGGTGCTGATGATCGCGCTGCTGGCCACCGCGGTCGGTGCCGCCGTTTCGGTCGCCCGGGCGGGCGACACCGGGGCGCGGATGGTGTGGGAGGGCGTCGGCTAGATGCCGGTCGCCGTACCGGCTCTGATGACCATCATCAGGAGCAGCAGGAACAGCACGACCAGCGTCAGTACGCCGACGCCGACCGTGACAGCCCGTGCCTGGGCGTCGTCACGGTCGAGCGCGTCGTGGTCCTGTGTCGGCAGCGCGCGTGGCACCGGCCCCGGGCTGATCACCGGGCCCCACCCGACCGCCTCGGACGGGCGGCGCATGGGGGGAGGCCCGGCGTAGCCGGTGGTTCGGCCCGGCACCGCCGATCGGGGGCTCCCGGGCGGGTTTCCGTTCGGGCTCCCAGCCGGGTTTCCGGCCGGGTTTCCAGCCGGGTTTCCGGCCGGGCGACGCCAGAAGACGTCGCCCGCCGAGCCGTCCGGGGAGGCCCAGCCGTTCAGGCCGTTCACGGACGGCGGCACGGTCACTCGCCGCTGGCGGCGTCGGCCGGTGCGTCCGCGGCGTCGGTGCCGGTGCCGCGACGGACACGGCTCGTTCCGGTCCGGCGACGTCGGCGCCGACGCGGGGCAGCGCCGTCCTCGCCGTCGACCGCGGCGATCGGCTCGCCGTCCTCGGTTGCCTCGGTGACAGCGGCGGCCGGGAGGAACGCCGGGGGAGCGAGCGTCGCCACGGTTGCCGTCACCGGCTCCGTGGCCGGCTCCGCTGCCCCCTCCGGCGGCAGGGTTTCCGACAGCGGAGTTTCCGGCAGCGGGGTTTCGGCCAGCACCTGACCGCCGCGCAGCCGCCGCCGCGGCTTGGTGCGCTGCCGGGCCGGCAGCTCGATCTCGGCGGCCTCGCCCTCGGGCGCGCGCGGGTCGAGGTCGTCGCCCTTGCGGTCGCGCGTCCGGACCCGGGTGCGGCGGGCCTTCTTGCCGCCGGTCTCGCCGAGGTCTTCGACCTCTTCGGCGTCCAGACCGGCCCGGGTGCGCTCCTTGCGGGGGAGCACGCCGGTGGCCTCGGCCGGGATGTCCAGCTCGGCGAGCAGGTGATCCGACGTCGAGTACGTCTCCGGCGGATCGGCGAACGGGAGGTCCAGCGCCGTGTTGATCATCGTCCAGCGGGTGAGCTCGTCCCAGTCGACGAACGTCACCGCGACGCCGTCGGCGCCGGCGCGCCCCGTGCGGCCGATCCGGTGCAGGTAGGTCTTCTCGTCCTCGGGGCACTGGTAGTTGATGACGTGGGTGACGCCGGTGACGTCGATGCCGCGGGCGGCGACGTCGGTGGCGACCAGCACGTCGACCTTGCCCGAGCGGAACGCGCGGAGTGCCTGCTCACGGGCGCCCTGCCCGAGGTCGCCGTGGACGGCGGCCGCGGCGAACCCGCGGTCGACCAGGTCGTCGGCGACCTTCTGCGCGGTGCGCTTGGTGCGGCAGAACACCATCGTCAGGCCGCGGTCGCGGGCCTGCAGGATGCGCGCGAGCATCTCGGACTTGTCGAGCGCGTGCGCCCGGTAGATGTGCTGCGCCGTGGTGGGCACCGTGCGACCGGCGTCGGGCTCCTCGGCCCGGATGTGCACCGGCTGACGCATGAACTGCCGTGCCAGCGCGACGATCGGCCCGGGCATCGTGGCGCTGAACAGCATCGTCTGCCGCTCGGACGGGATCGTGGCGAGGATGCGCTCGATGTCGGGCAGGAAGCCCAGGTCGAGCATCTCGTCGGCCTCGTCGAGGACCAGGATCGAGACCGCGCCCAGCTGCAGGTGGCCCTGCTCGACCAGGTCGAGCAGGCGGCCCGGGGTTCCGATGACGACGTCGACGCCGTTCTTCAGCGCGGCGATCTGCGGCTCGTAGGCCCGGCCGCCGTAGACCGAGAGCACCCGAACCTTCCGGGTCTTGCCGGCCGCCGAGAGGTCACGCGTGACCTGGACGCACAGCTCGCGGGTGGGCACGACGACGAGAGCCTGCGGCGCGCCACCCGCAGCGCGGTCACCCTCGCCCGGCGCTTCGATACGCTGGAGCAGTGGGACACCGAAGCCAAGTGTCTTGCCGGTGCCGGTGCGGGCCTGCCCGATGAGGTCGCTCCCCGCGAGGGCGATCGGGAGCGTCAGCTCCTGGATCGCGAACGCGCGGGTGATGCCGACCGATTCGAGGGCCTTGACGGTCTCCGGGCGGACGCCCAGCTCGGCGAAGAGCGGGTTCTGCTCGCTGACCGGCTTGGTAGCGGTGAGCTCCTCGATCTGCTCCACCTCGGGTGCGCCGGTGGTGGCGTGCTCGAGCAGAACCGGGTCAGCGTCCGGCGTGTTGTTCGTATTCAGGGGTCTTCGCCTCTCTCCGAGTGCGCAGACGCCCTGGTGGATCCGGTAGCAACAGGGGTACGTCCGGCGCTCGCGCCTGCCGCGGTGCGGCAGCGGGCTCAACGGGACGACGCCCCCCTGGAGTGGGGTCCGCGCTCGATGTTCAACTGCTGTTGTTGCTGGTACTACCGTCTGTGGGTCCGAAGGACCTGGCACTCGCGCGGGCAATCGTTACGGCGCGAGTTAGTGCGGTGACGGGTGTCACCTCACTCATAGCCTACCGCGACGGTTTTCGCACCTGCGGTGGCGTGGTGCTGTGATCGGCGATCTGTGACGAACACCGCCATGTCTCCGCGCGATTGCGCAGGCTCTACGGTGTGCACGTCGACCGGAGAACAGTCAGTTCGAGGAGTTCCGCTGAGCGTTTCGGGCAATGAAGCTTCGGTGGCCGACCTGCTCGGCGTTTTGTCCTATGGTGCGCTGGTCGCGTTCGACAACCTCGGAGCGGATGCGCGACTCGCGCCGGATCTGCGGCGGCGCGCCGCCCTCAGCGAGATGGCCGCGGCCGAGTTGGTGCACTACCGGCGGCTCGCCGACCGGCTGGCCGAGCTCGGCGTCGACGCGATGGACGCGATGGCGCCGTTCGTGACGTCGCTGGACGCCTATCACGAGTCGACGCGGCCGCGGGACTGGCTCGAAGGTCTGGTCAAAGCGCACGTCGGCGACGGCATCGCGGACGACTTCTACCGCGAGGTCGCCGCGCACCTCGACGAGCCGGACCGTTCGCTCGTCCTCGAGGTGCTCCACGACGACCGGCACGCCGCGTTCGCGGTGGCCGAGGTGCGGGCGGCGGTGGACGCCGATCCGGTGCTGGCCGACCGGCTCGGCCTGTGGGCCCGGCGCCTGGTCGCCGAGGCGATCACGCAGGCGCAACTCGTCGTCGTCGCCAGACCGGGGCTCGTCGCCCTGATCGAACCAGGCGAACTAGCCGGCCTCGGCGCCCTCATCGAACGCCTCACCACCGGCCACGCCTCCCGCCTCGCCTCCCTAGGGCTCCGCTCTTAGGGGGCGGCCCGTCCAGAACGACGCTGCCGAGCGGGCGGCAGGACTTGAGTATCACTTATACGCGGCGTCCTGCCGCCCGATCGGCAGCGTCGCCCTGGACGGGCTCCAGGTTCGTGCAAACGACGAACGCCCGGCCGCAGGCCGGGCGTTCGTCGTTTCGTGCTGTATCAGGGCGTACCGAAGCCCACGCGTCGTAGTTCGCTCTCGGCGATCTCGACGTACGCGATCTTGTCGGCCGGGACGACAACGCGCCGCCCCTTCTCGTCGACGAGGGACAGCAGCCCCGACCGCCCGCCGAGCGCTTCGGCGACCGCCTGCTCGACCTCGTCCTGGCTCTGGGTGCTCTCCAGCACGAGCTCGCGCGGAGCGAACTGCACGCCGATCTTGACCTCCACCGCAGTGCCTCCTCGCTGACATGCTCACATCAACCGAACTAGAAGCTATCCGATCGATGCCCCGACCGAGTGGCGCGGGCGGCGGTGTCAGCGTTGAGCGGAATTTTCCGCCTCGCGCTCCAGCGGGAAGTCCGAGATCCCGCGCCAGAGCAACGTGCTCAGCAGCCCGACGGCCTCGTCCTTCGGAACGGCCCGGTTGGCGTTGAGCCAGTAGCGCGCCGCGATCTCGGACGCACCGGTCAAACCGACCGCGAGAAGCTCGGCGCGGGCCCGTGAGACACCGGTGTCATGCCCGATCGTGTCGGCGATCGCTTCCATGCAGAGCTGTGAAGCGCGCTCGACCCGCTCGCGCACCGCGGGCTCGTTACGCAGGTCGGACTCGAAGACGAGCCGGAACGCCTCGCCCTCACCGTCGATGAAGTCGAAGTAGGCCTTCGTGGTGAGGTAGACGCGAACCTTGTTGTCGGTCGTACCCGCGAGTGCCTGTGTGACGTGGTTCACCAGCGACTCGGTGTGCTGGTCGATCAGCGCCAGATACAGGTCGAGCTTGCCGGGGAAGTGCTGGTAGAGCACCGGCTTCGAGACGCCTGCCCGGTCCGCGATGTCGTCCATCGCCGCGGCGTGGTAGCCGTTGGCGACGAAGACCTCCTGCGCGGCGGTGAGCAACTGGCGACGTCGCGCGGACCGCGGCAGTCGTCCCGTCCTGGCGCCGCTCGCGGCGACCGGATCACTGCTCACCGGGGTAGCCATGCTTTCCTCCAGCCTTGCGGACCTTTCCGCACTTACCGCCGGGTAGCAAGACTACGCGAGGTGTCTCGAACGTTCTGCCCGCTCGGCCGGAACCGCCGTACGTTCGGCCCGTTTGCCCGTTCGGTACTGGACCGTTCCCCCTCAGAGGCCTGACCGGACGGGCCATCCGTCGGTAGCCTGCACTCGAAGTCGTAAGAGACAGGAGCACGTCGTGACCACCGCTCCGCATCGCAACCGACACCTGGTCGGGGCGCACGCGGTGTTCTCGGTGCGCTCCTCCGGTCCGGACAGCTCCCGGCCACTCGCGGTCACCGCGCTGCTCGACGCTGTGCGCGCGGTGGTCGGCGTCCGTGACGTCGAGCTTCGAACCGCAGCGGGCGGAGACCGTACTCTCCATGTGGATCTCGTCGACGGTGCGGACGAGAGGGCAGTGGCGTGGTCAGTGACCCGGATCCTGGACGAAAGGCTCGGCGTGGAGGTTGACCAGACCCGATCGGTTCTGGTGGACGATGGTGTGGACGAGGGTCGCAGCGTGCCGCTCGACGGTCCGCAGCGGCGCGTCCACCTCGAGCGCTTACAGGTCGTCACCGGCGGCCTGGATGTCCGGGTGGACGTCGCGCTCGCGACGCACTCGGCGCGCGTCGTCGGTTCGGCCAGCGGTCCGGCTGTCGAACGCACCGTGCTGCGCACGGTCGCCGGCGCAACGCTGAACGCGGTCGACGCCCTGCTCGAGGGCCGTGCGCGCTGCGGGCTCGACCAGGCGGAGCTCACCGACATCGGTTCGGACCGGCTCGCCATCGCGGTCGTGACGCTGCTGACGCCCGGGCAGGTCGACCGCCTCGCCGGTGCGGCACTGGTCCGCGGCGACGCGCGTCAGGCCATGGTGCGCGCGGTGCTGTCCGCGTTGAACCGGCGGTTCGAGTCCCTGCTGCCGGAGAGCGGCACGGCGTCGTCGTGGGCGGCGAACAGCCTGCACTCCGCGCCGCCGCTCGCGGTCGAGAACACCGCGACCTACCGGACGATCATGGCCGGTACCGACTTCCCCGACGGCCCCGGTTTTTCCGACGGCCCCGGTTTCTCGGACGGCTCCGGTTTCTCGAACGGACGGAGCTTCCCGGAGGAGCCCGGCAGTCCGTCCGAGCCGGCATACGACGCCGACCCGGAGACCGAACCGCTGTACCCGACGCGGGCGGACGTCACGCACTCCGAGGCCACCCGGCCGGAGAGCGCACCGTTCGGTGGGCCCCAATTCGACGCGCCCCAATTCGACGCGCCCCAGTTCGACACGCCACAGTTCGAGGCGCCCCGGCTCGGGGCGTCGGAGGCCGGTGGGCCGCAGTACGGAGCGCCGGCCGAGGCCGCGCAGCCGGACGTGGCGGCGCCCGGGCCGGTGCGCGGTGGTCGCGCTGCGCGTCGCGCCGCGGCCGCCGCGCGCGAAGAGGCGGAACAGCCGCCGAGCGCCGCCGAGCCGAAGTACGCGGCGAGCACGCCGTTCATCCCACCGGCGGAACCGTCGCCGTCCCCGTACCGGGATCCGGTCGCGTCGCCCACCGGTGAGCTCGAACTCGCCAACGGGCAGAGTGGCGGCGACCTGGGCGACTGGGCGGCTGCGACCTGGGCACGCCTGGTCGACAACGACCCGAAGAACGGCTCCGAGCGCCCGGTCGCGGCGCAGGCCGACAGCTACGCCTCGTACCAGTCCGCGGCCAAGGCCGACCGCGTCAGCGGGTCCTTCCCGGTCGTGAACCCGCCCGAGCCCGAGTTCGACGCACGGGCGAGCGGTGACCTGAGCGCGGCGGCCTCGTCCGCGGTGTTCATGCCGCCGGTGGAGCCCGAGGCCTACACGCCCCCCGACGAGCCGGTCTGGTCGTGGCCGACGTCCGAGGAGCCGGCTGCGGCGTCCGCGGAGTGGAATCCACCGCGCTGGGACGAGCCCGCTGCGGCGGCCGAGCCCGGCAACGTGTCGTCGGCGCCGTACGGGCGCTCCCCGAACGGCGCGGCGGCCGGCAACGGCCTGGGTGGCCTGAGCGGGGGCGGCCTGGGCGGCAGCTATCTCGAGCGCGAGTACGGCGGGCTGGGGGCCCCGGCCGGCTCCTCCGGTGCGGGCCGGGGCCGGCACGGACGCGGCGACGCACCGACGTCCGGGCAGCCGGCCGCGAACGGCTATGGCGGTCAGGACTCCTACGGCGGTGGGTACGGGCAGAACGGCCGCAACGGCGCCGGTCTCGGCAACCCTGGCGGTCTGGGGAGCCCGGGGCGGGGCCTCGGTGGCCCCACTGGTGCTTCCCGGGACCTCGGCGGGCTGGGTCCGGCATCGGGGCCCGGCGGCTACGGCGGCCTGGGCCCGGCACCGACGTCCTCCGGCCCCCTCGGCCCGCTGGGCCCCGGGAACTCCGGCCCGATGGGCCCCGGCCCCGGCCCCGGGAACTCTGGCCCGATGGGCCCCGGCCCCGGCCCCGGGAACTCTGGCCCGATGGGCCCCGGCCCCGGGAACTCCGGCCCCGCTAACCCCGGACCGGGGAATTCGGTGCCGCCGCGGCGGCGGCACGCGGCCGAGCCCACCGGAACGTGGCCGCTCGTGCACGACCCGCTGGGCCCCGGCAGCGGTGCCCCGGGCGGCGGTCCCGGCGGCGCCGGTCAGGGGAGCGGCGGCCCGGGCGGTCAGGGCGGCCCCGGCGGATCGTGGGCCGACCCGCAGCCGCTCGGCCCACCGAACCAGCGCGAACCGAGCCCGGCCGAGCGCGGCTACCGCGGGCCCGGTGGCCCGGGTGAGCGTCGCGAGCAGCAGGGCGGGCGCGCACGACGGCGCTACGCGGACGAGGACAGCGGTCGGCACGGCGGCAATTACTGATTCGGTGGTCTGAACCGCAGGCACACTGGATCGAGTGACGCCTGCTCGCCTCGCCGCTGATTCCACAGTTCGCCCCACCCCCGTCCCGGAAGTGCCGCCGTGGCCCGGCCGGACCGTCGACGTCGCCTGGCCGGGCGGCACGGTGCAGATTCACGTCCGCGAGACCCCGGCCACCTCGCCGGGCGCCGAGCCCGCGCTCTACGTGCACGGTCTCGGCGGCTCGGGTCAGAACTGGACCGACCTCGCCGACCTGCTCTCCGACCGGCTGGACGGCCAGGCGATCGACCTGCCGGGGTTCGGCCGCAGCGGCCCGGCCCTGCCCGGTGGTTACACCCAGCAGAGTTACGCAGACCTGGTGATCCGCTGGATCGAATTGTCGGACCGCGGGCCGGTCCACCTGTTCGGCAACTCGCTCGGCGGTGCGGTGGTGATCCGCGTCGCCGCGCAGCGTCCCGACCTGGTGCGCACGTTGACGCTCATCTCGCCGGCGATGCCGGTGTACCTCCCACAGCCGACCCACCGGCACATGCTGCCGGTACTGGTGGTCCCGCGGGTGGAGCGCATCGTCGAGCGTGTGTTGCGCGGCGCGACCCCGCACCAGATGGCCAAGGGCATGGTCGACGTCTGCTTCGCTGATCCCAATGCGGTGTCGTCGCAGCGCTGGGACGAGGCGGTGGCGGAGGCCGAACAGCGGCTCGAGGTGCCGTGGGGCGCGGAGGCCTACGTGCGCACGGTCCGCGGTCTCGTGGGCTCGTACCTGGTACCCCCGGGTCGCTCGCTGTGGCGGATGGCCGCTCGGATAGAGGCACCGACGCTCGTCATCTGGGGCCACCAAGATCGGATGGTGAGTGTCAAATTGGCCACACGGACCGCGAAGGTGATACCAGACAGTCGGTTGCTCGTTCTACGCGGTGTGGGACATACAGCCCAACTCGAATGTCCCCGTATCGTGGCTCGCGCAGTGGTGCCGCTCCTGACAGGGCATCGTTTGCAGTACACGGGGTAAGGCTGCGAAAAATGTGACCGGGGAGGCGCACTGAGCGAGCGGACCGCGGACCCGGCCGTGCGCGGAGACGACTCCCCGCCGGGCCCCGCGACCACCGACTTCGGTGGGCGACGCACCCGCGGCGCCCACCGGCCGGAGACCGGCTCCGAAGCTCGGCGCGCACTCCGCGCCGAGATCCGGCGTGGGCGCCGTCCCGGTGACCGGCCGGCGACGGTCGGGCCACCGCGCTACTCGGTGTCCGCGGTCTACCTGCGTGCGCAGCGGCAGGCCTCCCGGCACCGCGCGGCCCGTCGTCGCCGTCGGTTCCTCGTGCTGCTGGCGCTGCTCACGTGTGTGCTCGTCCTCGTGGACCTCGTCCGCGGCCACGACACCGAGCCCGAGCGGCCCCAGGCGAGCGCCAGTGCCAGCGCCAGCGCGAGCCCTGGCATGCCCGCGGTGGCCAACCCCAGCGCCGAAGCCGTCCAGCCGGAAGCGACGCCGTCGGCGCGCATCGCGATCTCCGTGCCGCAGCGCGGCTCCGGGAAGTTCACGGTGGCCGGTGGGACGACGCCGGTGCGGGGCACCGCCGGAACCCTCGTCCGCTACCAGGTGCAGGTGGAGAAGGGCTCCGGCCAGGGCGCGGGTACGTTCGCCGATGCCGTCGACGCGACGCTCGCGGACCCGCGCGGCTGGACCGCGGCGAAGAAGTGGCGTTTCCAGCGGGTCGCCGGTGGCGCCGCGGACGCGGTGATCCTGCTCGCGACGCCGGCGACCACGAACAGGATCTGTCGCGCGGGTGGCCTGGATCCCGGTGGGTACACGTCCTGCCGCACCGGCGACCAGGTCGTGATCAACCTCGCCCGCTGGTTGCTCGCGGTTCCGGCGTTCGACGGCGACCTCGCCACGTACCGGCAGTACGTCGTCAACCATGAGATGGGCCACCAGCTCGGGCACGGACACGTGCTCTGCGGCGGAAGTGGCAAACCGGCGCCGGTGATGCAGCAGCAAACGCTGGGCCTGCAGGGATGCGTGCCGAACGCCTGGCCGTTCGTGAACGGGAAGTATCTGAGCGGGGCGCCCACCGCCGGACAGTAGTCGGGAACAATGGAGCCGCAGCTCCGGTTCCCTACCGGAGAAGTAGTGTCCCCGCTTGGAAGGAGCCGCTCGTGGCCCTGCCGCCGCTGGTCGAGCCGGCCGCGTCGTTGTCCGTCGACGAGGTACGCCGCTATTCGCGGCACCTGATCATCCCCGACGTCGGGATGGACGGGCAGAAGCGGTTGAAGAACGCCAAGGTGCTGTGTGTGGGCGCGGGCGGTCTCGGTTCGCCGACCCTCATGTACCTGGCCGCCGCCGGTGTCGGGACGCTCGGCATCGTCGAGTTCGACACCGTCGACGAGTCGAACCTGCAGCGCCAGATCATCCACGGCCAGTCCGACATCGGCCGGAGCAAGGCCGAGTCCGCGCGTGACTCGGTCAAGGAGATCAACCCGTACGTCAACGTGATCCTGCACGAAACCCGGCTCGAGTCGGACAACGTGCTGGACATCTTCCGCGACTACGACCTGATCGTCGACGGCACCGACAACTTCGCCACGCGTTATCTGGTGAACGATGCCGCGGTGCTGCTCGGCAAGCCCTACGTCTGGGGCTCGATCTACCGGTTCGAGGGCCAGGTCAGCGTCTTCTGGGACGAGCACGGCCCGAACTACCGCGACCTGTACCCGGTTCCGCCGCCGCCCGGCATGGTGCCCAGCTGCGCCGAGGGTGGCGTGCTCGGCATTCTGTGCGCGTCGATCGCGTCCGTGCAGGCCACCGAGGCCATCAAGCTGATCACCGGCATCGGTGAGACGCTGCTGGGCCGCCTGATGGTCTACGACGCCCTCGAGATGTCGTACCGGACGATCAAGATCCGCAAGGACCCCGCCGGTGAGCCGATCACCGGGCTCATCGACTACGAGGAGTTCTGCGGCACGGTCTCCGAGGAGGCGCAGGACGCCGCCCGCGGGTCCACGATCACCAACCCGGAGCTGCAGGAGTGGAAGGAGGCGGGGAAGGACTACTTCCTGGTCGACGTCCGCGAGCCGGCCGAGTTCGAGATCGTGTCGATCCCTGGCGCGACGCTCATCCCGAAGGGCGACATTCTCTCCGGGCAGGCGCTCTCGCAGTTCCCGCAGGACAAGCAGATCGTGCTGTACTGCAAGACCGGGGTCCGGTCGGCCGAGGCGCTCGCCGCGGTCAAGGCCGCGGGGTTCAAGGATGCGGTGCACGTGCAGGGTGGCGTGATCGGCTACGTCAAGCAGATCGACCCGTCCCTCCCCGAGTACTGAGTTCCGCCCGAAGAGGGCCGGCCGCGTCAGCGGCCGGCCCTCTTTCGTATCGCTTACTCGACGCGGGCGGGCGCGGGGGTGCGCTCGCCGCGCGCCAGGCGCGAGTGGCGGCGTCCGTACGCGAAGTAGATCGCGAACCCGATGACCATCCAGGCCAGGAACCGCAGCCAGGTCGCGACCTCGAGGAACAGCATCAGCACGACGCAGGAGATGACGGCGAGCGCCGCTACGGCCGGCAGCCCCCGCACCCGGAACGTGCGGTCCAGGTCCGGCCGGGTCCGACGAAGCACCAGCGTCGCGATCGAGACGAGCACGAACGCGAACAGCGTCCCGATGTTCACCATCTCGGCCAGTGCGGACAGCGGCAGCAGCCCGGCCAGGATCGCCACGATCACGCCGACGATGATCGTGATGCGGTACGGCGTCCCGAACCGCGGGTGCACCGCGCCGAGCTTCGGCGGCAGCAGCCCGTCCCGGCTCATCGCGAATGCCACGCGGCTCTGGCCCAGCATCAGCACCATGATCACGGTCGTCAGACCGGCGAGCGCGCCGATCGTGATGAAGTCGGCGAACAGCGGGTGGCCGACGTCGCGGAACGCGGTGGCCAGCGGCGCCTCCGGGTCCAGCTCGCTGTACTTCTGCATGCCGACGACGACCAGCGACACCGCCACGTACAGCACCGTACAGATCACCAGCGAGCCGAGAATGCCGCGGGGAACGTCGCGCTGCGGGTTCTTGGTCTCCTCGGCGGTCGTCGCGACGACGTCGAAACCGATGTAGGCGAAGAACACGAGCGCGGCCGCCGCGAGGACGCCGCTGACGCCGAAGCTGGCGGGTCCGGACCCGAAGATCGTCTGGATCAGCGTCGCGGACAGGCCCGATTCACCTTCGGCGGGCTTCGACGGCGGAATGAACGGCGTGTAGTTCGACGCCTTGACGAAGAACAGCCCGGCGACGATCACGAACAGCACGACGAGCAGCTTGATCGCCACGACGATCGCGTTGAGCCGCGACGAGATCCGGATACCGGTGACCAGCACCGCGGTGAGGATCAGCACGATGACCGCGGCAGGCAGGTTGAAGACGCCGTCCTCGGCACTGGAGATCGACGTGGGTAGCTCCCAGCCGATCGTCTCCAGCAGCACCGTCAGGTACTGCGACCACCCCACCGAGACGGTGGCCGCTCCGATCAACAGTTCCAGGATCAGGTCCCAGCCGATGATCCAGGCGACGAGTTCGCCGATGCCCACGTACGAGAACGTGAACGCGCTGCCGGCGACCGGCACCGTCGAGGCGAACTCGGCGTAGCACAGACCGGCCAGGCCGCAGGCGATCGCCGCGATCACGAACGAGATCGCCACCGCGGGGCCGGCCGACTCCTGGGCGGCCTCACCGGTGAGAACGAAGATGCCGGTGCCGATGATGACGCCGACGCCGAAGACCGTCAGGTCCAGACCGGACAAATCCTTTTTGAGTTGATGTTCGGGCTCTTCAGTCTCTTGAATAGCTTGTTCGACCGTTTTGGTGCGCATCACGCTCATGGGGGTCCTCCCGGTCCGGATGCCGGTCCTGTTTCCCCTTGACGCGCTGTGTTAACCGGCCTCTCCGGGCCACCACCGAGCGGCGTCCATCGCGACCTTCACGCCCCGGAACGCGACGCCCTCGCCGCGCAGCCGACGGGTGGCCTCGTCCTCGTGGCCCGGGGGGAGGCGACCGTCGGACGCCACGACCCGGTGCCAGGGCACCGCGCTGCCGTAACGGGCCATCACGGCGCCGACAGTGCGGGCCGACCCGCTGCCCGTGCGCTCCCGGACGACCTCGGCGACCATGCCGTAGCTCATCACCCGACCGGGCGGGATCTCCTCGACCACGTCGAGGACCTGTTCCACGTACTCACTCGGGGGTGTCGAGGCCACGAGTCCCATTCTTCACGGGGCAAAATGTCCTTCCGCCGGACCCGTCCGAACCGCCAGGATGCAAACGTGACAGAGACTCCGGTTTCGGTGCTGCCCGGGCTCGGGCGAGGAACGCGCATCGGATACGCGGCCGGCTCCCTGGTGCCCGGCGCCTTCGGCACCGTCCCCGGCCTGCTGTTGCTGCCGTACCTCACCGACACGCTCGCGGTCGCGGCCGGCGTCGCCGGCCTGCTCGTCCTGCTTCCGAAAGCGTGGGACGTCCTGCTGAACCCGGTGGCGGGGCGGATCTCCGACCGGACGACGAGCCGCTGGGGACCGCGGCGGCCCTACCTGCTGATCGGCGGAACGGGCACGGCGGTCACGTTCGCCGCGTTGTTCGCCGGCCCCTTCGACGGGGTGGCGGGCGCGGTCTACGTGACGGTCGCGTTCCTCGCTACCGCGACCGCGTTCGCGTTCTTCCAGGTGCCGTTCGTGGCGATGCCGACCGAGATCACCGCGACCACCGCCGACCCGTACGGCGAACGCACCCGGCTGATGACGTGGCGCATCGCGGTGCTGGCGCTGGCGATCCTGGCGTCCGGTGCCGCTGCCCCGGCGATCCGGGACGCGGCCGGCGGCGGACTCGGTGGGTACCGCGTCGCGGGTGTGGCCATCGCGATGCTGATCGCGGTCGGGGCGCTGGCGTCGTTCTGGGGTACTCGGCGCGCGCCGGTCGGTGTGGTGCACGAGAGTGAGCCGTCGTTGCGTCGCCAGCTCGCGGTGGCGCGCGGGAACCGGCCGTTCGCGCTGCTGCTGGCGTGCTTCGTCGTCCAGGCGGTCGGGATCGGCGCCATGTTGGCCGGAACCGACTACGTCGCCGCGGGTCCGCTCGACGACGCCGGAGCGACGTCGCTGCTGTTCGTGTGTTTCGTCGGTCCGGCGCTGGTCGTGATGCCGCTGTGGGAGCGGGTGGGTGCCCGGATCGGTAAGCGCTCCGGGTTCCTGGCCGGGTCCGGTCTGTTCGGAGTCGGTGCGCTCCTGGTCGGCCTCGGTCTCCTGGTGGGGTTGGTGCCGGTACTCCTGGCCACGGCGTTGGTGGGGATCGGGTACGCGGGTCAGCAGGTGTTCGGGTTGGCGATGCTGCCCGACACGATCGCCGCGGACGAAGCCGTCACCGGGCGTCGGCAGGCCGGGGTGTTCACCGGTCTGTGGACCGGTGGGGAGACGCTCGGGCTCGCGCTCGGTCCGGGTCTGTTCGGCCTGGTGCTCCAGCTCGGTGGGTACCGGTCCGGTGTCGACGCCGCTGAGCAGCCCGACAGCGCTCGGGTGGCCATCGCTCTCGGGTTCTCGGTGCTGCCGGCGGTGATCGTGCTGGGCGCGCTGCCGCTCCTGCGGCGCTACGACCTCACTTCGGCGCGCCTTGCCGCCCTGACCCAGGGAGAAGCATGAGCCTCGCGAAGCAGGGTGCGTCCGCTGCGGACGTGTTGGACGCGCTGGCCGCGCTGCGTGCTGGTGACCTGCCGACGCACGGCGGGCGCACGTGGGCGTACGTGTACGACTCCGGCCTCGCCGGGCTCGACGAGTTGGCGCACCGGGCCGCCGAGGCCGTGACCGGGCTCAACGGGCTCGACCCGACGGTGTTCCCGTCGTTGCTGGCGATGGAGAACGAGGTGGTGGGTGCCGCCGCCGCCCTGCTCGGCGGCGGCCCGACCACTGTCGGCACCGTGACCTCCGGAGGCACTGAGTCCATCCTGCTGGCGGTCAAGGCTGCCCGGGACGGTGCCGCCCGGGAGGATGCTGCGGCGGCCGAAGCCGCGCCGGGCGGGGATGGCGCCGCAAGGGGTCAGCGGGTGCAGATGGTGGCGCCGGTGACCGCTCATGCGGCTTTTGCGAAGGCAGCTGAGTATTTTCAGGTGGAGCTCGTGCCGGTCGGGGTGGACCCGGTTACGTTTCGGCCGGATCCGGGGGACGTGGCGGCTGCTATCACCGAACGGACGGTGCTGGTCGTGGCGAGCGCGCCGTCGTACGCGCACGGCGTGATCGACCCGGTCACCGAGATCGCGGCCCTCGCGGCCGAACGAGGCATCCGCTGCCACGTGGACGCCTGCATCGGCGGCTGGGTGCTCCCGTTCTGGCGCCAACTCGGCGTCGAAGTGCCCGACTTCGACTTCCGCGTACCGGGCGTCACGAGCATCTCGGTGGACCTGCACAAATACGCCTACGCCCCGAAGGGGACGTCGGTGCTCCTGCACCGCGACGCCGCACTGCGTCGGAGCCAGTTCTTCGCGTTCGCGGACTGGCCGGGCTACTCGATGATCAACGCGACGATGCAGTCGACGAAGTCCGCGGCGCCGCTGGCCGCAGCGTGGGCGGTGCTGGGGCACCTCGGCGAGGAGGGGTACCGGGAACTGGCGTCGCGGACCCTCGACGCGACCCGGACGTTGATCGCCGGGGTTTCCGCGGTGGAGGGGCTGCGGGTGCTCGGTCCGCCCCAGGCCAGCCTGGTCGCGTTCGGGGCGTCGCCCGACGGCCCGGACCTGTTCGTGCTGGCGGACGAACTCACCGCACGGGGCTGGTACGTGCAGCCGCAGTTCGCGCTGGGGGAGTTGCCGGCGAACCTGCACCTGACCGTGACGGCGGCCAGCGCCGGGTCGATCGGTCAGTTTCTCGCGGACCTGCGGGAGGCGGTAGGGGCTGCGCGGGAGCACGGGCCCGTCGTGGTCGACGCCGGGATCGTCGAGTATCTGCGATCCCTCGATCCGTCGACGTTGACGCCCGAGGAATTCGCGGGATTGTTGGCGGTCGGGGGGTTGGCGCCCGGGGGCGAGGGCTCGTTCGTGTTGCCGGCGCGCATGGCCGAGATCAACGCCCTTTTGGCCGCGGCCCCACCCCGCCTCCGCGAACGCCTACTGATCGAATTCTTCACCCTCCTCTACACCCCGTAGAGCCCCGACACGGCCGCCGGCGGGGCGTCAACCCGGGTTGACGACGGGGGGATCGTCAACTAACGTTGACGGTATGAGTGAGGCAACCGAGCTGGCCGCGGCGGCCGGCAGTGGGGACGCGCGGGTGGGGCTACGAGCCGTCCGCGCCCTCCGCCGACTGGCCGAGACGCTGGAGGCAGTGCAAGTCGAGAACGCCCGCCGAGCGGGCTGGTCCTGGCAGGAGATCGCCGAGGTCCTGGAAGTCAGCAAGCAGGCCGTGCACAAGAAGTACGCCGGGCGCGTTCCCGGCTCGCGAAACTAGGAGGACGGAGATGTTCGAACGGTTCACGCAGGACGCGCGGGAGATCGTCCTCGGCGCGGTCGAGGAGGCGCGGCAGTTGCACCATCCCAAGGTGGGCACCGAGCACCTGCTGCTCAGCATGCTCACGAAGGAGGAGTCCGGAGCCTACGCGGTACTCCACGAGGCCGGGTTCGACCACGATCTGGTCCGGGCGGAAGTCACGAAGATCGTCGGCGAATCGGGCCGCATCCTCACCGATGACGACGCCGAGGCGCTCAAGGCGATCGGTATCGACCTCGACGCCGTGCTCGCGAACGTCGAGAAGTCGCTCGGGTCCGAGTCGTGGACGACACCGCCGCCGGAGCAGGAGCGGAAGGGCATCTTCCGGCGGCCGCAACGCGGTACGCGGTTCGGGCCGCGCTCGAAGAAGGTGCTGGAGCTGGCCCTGCGCGAAGCGATCCGGCTCGATCAGCGCCACATCGGCAGCGAGCACGTCCTGCTCGGCCTCATCCGCGAAGCCGGGGGGCTCGCCGCCCAGATCATCGTCGCCACCGGCGTCGACCTCGCCGACCTCCGCAAGTCCACCGAAGACCGTCTCCGGAGCGCAGCATGAGCGCACCGACGAGAGCGAAGCTCCACACCGAGACGGTGGGGGCCGGGCCGCTTCTGCTCCTCATCCCCGGTGGCACGGGGGACGCGGCGAGTTTCGGGGCGTTGCCGCGGCTGCTCGCGCGGGAGTTCACGGTGGTCACGTACGACCGTCGGGGATACGGCCGCAGTGCCACCACCCCGCCGGACGACGACCGGCGCCTGACCGACGACGTCGAGGACGCGTTGAGCCTGCTGGGAGAAACCCCGAGCTACGTCCTCGGCAGCAGTTCCGGCGCCATCATCGCGCTGCACCTCGCGGCCCGTTACCCCGAGCGCGTCACGAAAACGATCGCCCACGAGCCCCCGCTCGTGTCCCTGCTCCCCGACGCCGAGCGCTGGCACGCGCTCTTCGACGACGTCCACGCGACCTACCGACGCGACGGAGCTGCCACGGCAATGCGTGTCTTCAGCGCCGTAACCGGCCTGGAACCCCTACCCGACACCCCGCCCGAACCACGCCTGGCCGAGATGTTCGCTCGCCTGGCGTCCAACCAGGAATTCTTCTTGGAGCACGAGTTGCGGCAGTACGTGCGGCAGGTGCCGGACCTCCGCGCGCTGAAGCGCGCGAAGGACCGGATCGTGCTCGCCGGCGGACGCGACTCCCGGGACGCCACCGGCCTCCTGCTGCCGGCCCGCCCGAACCAGGTTCTCTCGGCGCGCCTCGACACCGCGATCACCCAATTTCCCGGCGGCCACCTGGGCTACCTCACCCACCCGGCGGAATTCGCCGCCCTCACTCGTTCCGCGCTGACGCCGGACCGGTGAGCGTCCGCAGCAGCGGCAACGTGGAGGCGATCAAACCCAGCGACACCGCCAACCCGATGCCCACCACCAGGTAGTACTCCGTTCCGGGCGCCCGGAGCGAGATCGACAGCTGGGACCGCAGGAACAAATGCGCGGCCAGCAACCCGCTCCCGATCGCCACCGCGGCGACCACCAGCAGCGGGAGCGCACTCTCCATCGCGACGACGCGTCGCAGCATCCCGAGTGGAGCCCCACTCAGCCGCAGCAGGCTGAACGGCCGCCTGCGCTCGATCAACCCGCCGACGACGCCCACCGCGAGGCTGCAACCGGCGATCGGCAGGCTGGCCAGGATGATCACGCCGGCGACCTGCTCCCAGACCGCCATCGCCTTCAGGAAGCTCGAGTTGAGGTCACGTTCGGTCTTGGGCGACTGGACGTAATCGGGGAACGCGTTCTCGAGCGCGGTGCGGGCCCGCTCCAGCGCGGCTTTCGACCCGTCGGTCGGGACGAACAGCTCCGCCAGCGGCAGCCGCTCGAACTCGGCGACGGTCATCCGCGCCGCCGGCCAGACGGTGCCGGGTTCGAGCACCGCGGTCTGCACCTGTGCGACGGCGGCACCGGCCGGGCAGCGCCCCATGCTCGGAACCCGGGCGAGATCGGCGCACGACATCATGGTGTCGTAGCGTCCGCCCTCGGCCACCCGCACCGCGACGACGCCCGGCACCTGCGGCAGCGGGGCCGAGTTGTCCGTCTCCTCGATGTAGAACTGCAGGCGGCTGGCGTCGTCGGTGCCGCTCTCCGTCTTCCGGTCGGCGGTCATCGTCGTGATGACGCCGATCGCGACAGTGGTGACGAACAGTGCAAGCACCAACCCGCTCACCGATCGGAACGCGGCCTTCGGGTTGTCCGCGAGCCGCCGCGAGGCGATCAGCGTCGACGTCCGGCTCGACCGGGCGGCCAGCACCCGTGCCCCGGCCATCGTCAACCACGGCCCCGCGATGATCAGCCCGAACATCACCAGGAGGATGCCACCCAGGTACGCGTTGGTTTGGCCCTCGGAGGTCGCGGGCCGCCGCCCGACGAAGTAGGCGAGCTCGGCCAGGCCCACCATCAGTGGGATGACCCGCCAGGCCCGCGGCGGTTTCGGCGTGACGCGACGCGACACCCCCAGCGGCGAGATACGAACGCGGCGCAGCGCGAACAGCGACGAGATCGCGGCGGCCAGCGGCACTCCGAGCCCGATCAGCAGCCCGTCGGCCAGGGTCAGCGTCACGTCGTCCGAATAGGAAGCCGCACCCGTGAACGGGACGGACGCGATCGGCCCGCGGAGGGCCGCGTACAGGGCGAATCCGAGTGCGGTACCGATGACCGCGGCCACCGTCGATTCGACCGCCGCCACCACCGAAATCTGCCGAGGCGTGGCGCCGACCAGCCGCATCGCGGCGAACCGCTGTTCCCGGCGCGCGGCGGCCAACCGGGTGGCCGAGTTGATGAAGATCAGGATCGGGAACAGCAGGCCGACCGCGACGATGCCGAGCACGGCCTGCACGGCCGCGGCGTCGGACTCCGGCGCGGTGGTGCTGATCGCCGAGATCTGCTCCGCGCCCGTGACACCGGCCAGGTCCGACGGCGTGCGTCCGACGAGCACGATCAGGTCGTCCGGCGCGGGCACCGCGTCCCGGCCGAGGACGCCGGCCTTGCGGCCGGGGAAGCGCTCGGCGAGCTGTTCGGCGGGCTCGGACGCCAGCAACTTCTGCAGAGCGGGGGAGACGTAGTACTCGCCGGGTGCGGGCAGCCGATCGACGCCCGGCGGCACCGGAGCCGACGAATTCACAGCGGCCACGTCGACGCGGAGGAGCTCGCGGCCGTTGTAGAAGTCGTTGCGATCGCGCCACCACAGCGACCCGGATGCGGTCTTTTCGCCCCGCGCGGAGAGCCAGGCCGTCCGGTCGTTCTGGGCGGTGGCCGCGTTGATACCGGCGACGATCGCGAGCAGCATGCCGGTACCGAGTGCGACCGCCGTGACGATCAGGATCAGCCGGGCGAGCGCTTCCCGTCCGCCCATCAGCGTGAGACGGAGCCCGAACTTGATCATGAGGCCGCCAAGGCCGGGCTGTTGACGCGGCCGTCGCGGACGACGACCTCGCGGTCGGCATAGGCGGCGACCCGGGGCTCGTGCGTGACCAGCACGACAGTGGTGCCGTGCTCACGCGCTATCTCGACGAGCAGGTCCATCACCTGTTCGCTGGTGAGCGAGTCGAGTGCGCCGGTCGGCTCGTCGGCGAACAGCACCGGCGGCTGCGCGACCAGCCCCCGGGCCAGTGCGACGCGCTGGGCCTGCCCGCCCGAGAGCTCACCGGAGCGGCGGTTCTCCAGGCCGGCCAGGCCGAGCCGGTCGAACCACGGTGCGGCCTGCTTCACGGCGTTCTTGCGGCGGACGCCGGCCAGCAGCAACGGCAGCGCGACATTCTCCAGCGCGGTGAGCTCGGGGACCAGCTGACCGAACTGGAACACGAATCCGAAGCGGTCCCGCCGGAGTTTGCTGCGCGCCTCCTCGGAGAGCGTGTCGACGCGTGCGCCGTCGAAAAGCACTTCTCCGGACGACGGCACCAGGATTCCCGCCAGGCAGTGCAGGAGCGTCGACTTGCCCGACCCGCTCGGGCCCATGATCGCGAGCATCTCGCCGGCGCGGACCTCGAGGTCCGCGCCGCGCAGCGCGGGCGTCTTCCCGAACGAGAGTTCCAGGTTCGTGGCTTGCAGGATCATCGCCGCACCGCCTCCGCGAGTTTGTCCAGTCGGGCTTGGGTCAGGTCGATCCACCGGAGGTCGGCTTCCAGGTGGAAGAGAGCGTGGTCGGCGAGCAGCGCGTCCATGAGCTCGCCGGTGCGCTTGACCTCGGTGAGTTCGCGCATCCGGGCGAGGTGGGAGGCGCGCTGCTGGTCGAGGTACTCGGCTGCCGGGCGCTCGAGCATGAGGGCGAGCACGACCTTCGAGAACAGAATGCTCTGGAGGTGCGGTTCGGGCTCGACCGGTTCGGTGAGCCAGGTGTCAACCTCCGTGGCGCCGCGGTCGGTGATGACGTACCGCTTGCGCTCCGGGCCTTCGCCCGGGGAGACCTCGCCGACGACGACCTTTCCGTCGCGGGCGAGGCGTCCGAGCGTTGCGTAGACCTGGCCGTAGGAGAGTGCCTTGCCGCGTCCGAAGAACGTGTCGTAGTCGCGTTTGAGGTCGTAGCCGTGGCTGGGCTGCCGCTCCAGCAGGCCGAGGAGAGCGAGGGGAACATTCATGTGGGTGACTATACGCTGAGAGTATACGTCGAGTACATAGTCTATTTCGGGCACTTCGGTGGGGCGGGGCCGCTCTTGTCGGACACCCGTGGTCTGATGCGAACGTGGGTGAAAGAGAGCCGCGCAGGGTCGGCGCGGTATCGCCGGCGCTGGCCGGCCCGGCCGTCCGCGACGCTGCCGCGCGCGAGGCCGCGACGCGCGACGCGCCGCATCCAGGCGCCCCCGGACCGGGCGCCTCCGGTCGAGGCCGGGAACGGCCTCGGAAGAACCCGTATCGACTCGTGCGGCCGGCGCCGGAAAAAGCGAAGCGCACTGCGTTGGATGCGGATCAGTTCGCGGTCACCGCGCACGCGGACGGTCCACTGCTCGTGCTCGCCGGCCCCGGCACCGGAAAGACGACCACGCTCGTCGAGTCGGTCGTCGCCCGCGTGGAATCCGGCGCAGACCCGGAGTCGGTCCTCGTCCTCACTTACGGACGCAAAGCCGCCGGCCGCCTCCGCGAGCGCATCACCGAACGCCTCGGTCGCACCACCACCGAGCCGCTCGCCCGCACCTTCTACTCCTACGCCTGGGGCCTGCTCCGCCGCGACGCCTCCCTCCGCGGCGAGCGCGCGCCCCGCCTCCTCACCGGCCCCGAACAGGACGCGCTCATCCGCGACCTGCTCGAAGGTGACATCGAGGGCTACGGCGTCCGCTGGCCCGACCCCGAGCAACTCGAGGCCCCGCGCGGCTTCGCCGCGGAGCTGCGCGACCTGATGCTGCGCGTGCAGGAGCGCGGCATCGACCCGGTCGGCCTCGACGAGCTCGGCCAACTGCACCAGCGTCCCGACTGGCGCGCCGCCGCGCGCTTCCTCCAGCAGTATTTCGACGTTCTGGAGCTGCGCGACGCGGAGAGCACCAACCAGGGCATCGGCTACGACAACGCGCTGATCATCCAGGAAGCGGTCAGCCTGCTCCGCAACGATCCCGAGCTCCTCGACCAGGAGCGCCGCGCCCGCCGGCACGTCTTCGTCGACGAGTTCCAGGAGACCGACCCGTCCCAGCGCGAACTGCTGCGGCTGCTCTGCGGCGGCGGCCGGTTCCTGGTCGCGGCCGCCGACCCCGACCAGTCGATCTTCAGCTTCCGCGGCGCCGACCCCGGCGGCGTCTACTCGTTCGTCGAGGACTTCCCCACGGCCGACGGCGAGCCGGCGGACACCATCGTGCTGGGCACCGCCCACCGGGCCGGCCCGACGCTGCAGGAGATCGCCGACCGCGTCGGCACCCGCCTGCGCGGCGGCAGAAAACAGCGCACCCCGCACCTCGGCCCGGAGACGCCCCCCAGCCTGGCCGACGGCATGGAGGTCGTCACCGTCCGCAGCGCCACGCAGGAAGCCGCGTACGTCGCCCACCGGCTGCGTCGTGCGCACCTCATCGACGGCGTCCCGTGGTCGCGGATGGCGGTGCTGGTGCGGTCGGCGCCCCGCTCGGCGAGCACGCTGCGGCGCGGCCTGGTGCACGCCGGCGTCCCGGTGGAGATCGACACCGACGAGCTGCCGCTGGCCCAGCAGCGCGGAGTGGCGCCGATCGTCAAGGCGCTCGGCGTCGCGCTGCACCCGGAGCGGCTGGACGACGCGGCCGCGGTCGGCCTGCTCACGTCCCCGCTGGGTGACGCCGACGCGCTGAGCCTGCGCCGGCTGCGGCAACAGTTGCGGCTCGTGGCGTCGGCTGGTGGTGACACCCGCTCGTCGGCCGAGCTGCTGCCCGAGGCGCTCGCCGACCCCCGCGATCTCATCCCGATCGACTCGGAGTGGGGGCGCCCGGCCCGGAGGGTCGCGGCTGTGCTCAGCGCGATCAGGACGGCCGCCGAGGAGCCCGGCTCCACTCCGGAGTCGGTCCTCTGGGCGGCCTGGGAGACGTCCGGGCTCGGCCCGCGCTGGGAGGAGGACAGCCTGCGCGGTGGTGCCGAGGGCGCCGACGCCGACTCCGCGCTGGACGCCGCGGTCGTGCTGTTCGACCAGGCGGCCAACTTCGTCGACGGCCTGCCCGGCGCCACCCCGACGATGTTCGTCGACTACCTCGAGCACCTGCGCATCCCGGCCGACTCGATCGCGTCCACCGGCCAGCGCAGCGAGGTCGTCCGCATCCTCACCGCGCACGCGTCGAAAGGCCTCGAGTGGGACGTCGTCGCGGTGGCCGGGGTGCAGGAGGGGCTCTGGCCCGATCTGCGTCCGCGCGGCACCGTGCTCGGCTCCGAGGAGCTCGTCGACGTGGTCGCCGGGCGCCCGCCGCAGCTGGCCGGCCACCTGGCCCAGCTGCTCGACGAGGAGCGGCGGCTGTTCTACGTTGCCGTCACGCGCGCCCGGCGTGCACTGCTGGTCACCGCGGTCGACACCGTCGACGGCGAGGACGCCCAGCAGGCGTCCCGGTTCCTGGACGAGATCGATCCGCCGGAGCGGCCGCTCGCGCCGCGCGAGGAGGACGGGGGCCGCGCGACCGTCGT
Source organism: Cryptosporangium sp. NPDC048952 (assembly GCF_043197895.1). Lineage (NCBI taxonomy): Bacteria > Bacillati > Actinomycetota > Actinomycetes > Cryptosporangiales > Cryptosporangiaceae > Cryptosporangium > Cryptosporangium sp. NPDC048952. Next base: position 294,094 of record NZ_JBICTY010000009.1, read on the forward strand.
CGTACCGCGCCAGCTGACGCTCCCGGCTCTGGTGGCGGAGCTGCGACGGGTGGTGCTCGACCGCGAGGGTGACCCGGTCCGGCGGCGCACTGCCGCGCGCCAGCTCGCCCGGCTCGCGGGCGCCGGTGTCCCCGGCGCCGATCCGGCCGAGTGGTGGGGTTTCGCGCCGCTGTCCGACGCCGAGGCGCTGCGCGGCCCCGACGAGATGGTCGCGGTGTCGCCGTCGCGCGTCGAAGCGTTCCAGACCTGTGCGTTGCGCTGGCTGCTGGAGACCAGCGGCGGCGGCACCACGAGCACCGCCCAGGGCATCGGCACGGTGGTGCACGACGTCGCGGCCGAGGTCACCGTCCCCGATCTCCGCGAGCTCTCCGCCCGGCTCAACGAGCGCTGGCGTCGCGTCGACCTCACCGGCTGGTACGGCCGCAAACAGCACGAGCGCGCCACCCAGATGGTGGATCGGCTGGCCGGGTGGCTGGCCAGCAATCCCCGGCAGCTGGTGGCGGTCGAGCGGGAGTTCTCCGTCGACGTCGGGCGCGCGACGATCCGCGGCCGGGTCGACCGGCTCGAGCGTGACGACGAGGGCCGCCTGGTCGTCGTCGATCTGAAGACCGGACAGAGCAAACCACCGGCGGACAAGATCCCGACGCATCCGCAGTTGGGCGTGTACCAGCTGGCGGTCGAGCAGGGTGCGTTCCCCGAGCACGGCACCGAGACCGGCGGGGCGTCGCTGGTCCACATCGGTATGCCGACGGTACGGGCGTCCGAGCAGATCCAGGAGCCGCCGCAGAAGAACTGGGCGGAGCAGCTGGTGCGTGACGTCGCCGACGGTATGGCCGGCAGCGTCTTCACCGCCACGCAGAACAACTACTGCCGGATGTGCGCGGTCGCCTCGTCGTGCCCGATCGTGTCGGGCCAGGTGACCGACGAGTGACCGACGGCTGGCCCGCGGGGTCGTTCTCGGCGTTGGACATCGCCGAGCGCCTCGACCTGCCCCGCCCCACCGACGAGCAGATCGCGGTGATCGAGGCGCCGCTCGCGCCGGTGCTCGTCGTGGCCGGCGCGGGCTCCGGCAAGACCGAGACGATGTCGGCGCGGGTCGTCTGGCTGGTGGCCAACGGGCTGGTGCGGCCCGAGGAGGTCCTCGGCCTCACGTTCACCCGGAAGGCAGCGGCCGAGCTGGCCAACCGGGTCCGGCAGCGCCTCGGCCAGCTGCGGGGAGCGCTCCAAGGGGGCGTCCAGGTCGGCGACCCCACCGTCGCCACCTACAACGCGTACGCCGCGCGCGTGGTGGCCGAGCACGGGCTGCGTGCCGGGTACGAGCCGTCCGCTCGGCTGCTCACCGACGCCCGCACCTGGCAGCTGGCCAGCGGCTCGGTGGAGATCTACGACGGCGACATGTCGTTCGTCGATTGGACCCCGCCGACGGTCTCCACCGCGGTGCTCGACGTCGCCGGGCAGCTCGCCGAGCACCTGCGCACCACCGACGAGCTGGTCGACTGGACCGAGGCGTTCGTCCGCCGGATCTCGGGCCTGCCCAAGGGCCCGCGCCAGCGCAACGCCCTCGCGCCGGAGCTGAAGAAGGTGCTCGACGTCCAGCGCGCCCGGCTGCAGGTGCTGCCGCTGGTCGAGGAGTACGACCGGCGCAAACGCCGCGACGAGGTGATGGACTTCGCCGACCAGGTCTCCCGTGCCGCCCGGGTCGCGAGCAACCACCCCGAGGTCGGCCGCGTCGAGCGCGCCCGCTACCGCGTGGTGTTACTGGACGAGTACCAGGACACCAGCCACGCGCAGCTGGTGTTGCTGCGGTCGCTGTTCGGCGGGGGACACCCGGTCACCGCGGTGGGCGACCCGTGCCAGTCGATCTACGCCTGGCGCGGGGCGTCGGCCGGCAACCTGACCCGGTTCCCCGAACACTTCGAGCGCAAGAGTGGTGACACGCCGGTGCTGCCGCTCACCACCAGCTGGCGCAACGGCCCGCAGATCCTCGACCTGGCCAACGCGCTCTCGGCGCCCCTGCGCGGCACGCCCGGCGGTCCACGCACCTGGGTGAGCGACGCGGTCGCCGGGACGCCGGTGCCCGAGCTGCAGGCTTCCCCGTTCCGCACGGACCCGGGTGAAGTGCTCTGCTCGCTGCACGAGACCGTCCAGGACGAGGCGGTCTGGATCGCGTCCCAGATCGCCACCCGCTGGCGGGCGGGTGGTGACCAGCCGCCCACCGTCGCGGTGCTGGCCCGTACCCGCAACCAGTTCGAGCGGCTGGCCGACGCGTTGCGCGCCACCGGTCTGCCGGTCGAGGTCGTCGGCCTCGGTGGTCTGCTGGCCACCCCGGAGGTCCGCGACCTCGTCGCGACGCTGAACGTCCTCATCGATCCGACGGCGGGCGCCGCGCTGCTCCGGTTGCTCTCCGGTGCCCGGTGGCGGTTGGGTCCCCGCGATCTGGACGCCCTGGGGCGGCGCGCCCGCGAGCTGGTGGCAGCCACCGGCGGACCCGGCGACGATGTGCCGATCGAGAAGGCGGAAGAGCGCAGCATCATCGAGGCCCTCGACGACCTGGGCTCCGCCGAGGGGTACTCCGCCGTCGGCTACGAGCGGCTGACGCGGTTCGCTGCGGAGCTCCGGCGGCTCCGGCTGCGCGTCAACCAGCCGGTGCCCGACCTGGTCGCGGAGGTGGAGCTCCGGCTCGGCCTGGACATCGAGGTCGGCAGCCGGACGCTGGACGCCGCCGCGCCGGGCACGGCGTCGCTGGCTCGTGCGCACCTGGACGCGTTCGCCGACGTCGCGGCGGACTTCGCCGAGGCCGCCGAGCAGCCGACGCTCAGCGCGTTCCTCTCGTACCTGAGCGCCGCCGACGAACGGGAGCGCGGGCTCGCGCCGGGCCAGGTCGACGTGCGGCCGGGTGCCGTTCAGGTGCTCACCGTGCACGCCGCGAAGGGTCTGGAATGGGACGTCGTGGCCGTTCCCGGGCTGTCACGCAACGTGTTTCCCGGCGCCGCGAAGATGTCCGACACGTGGAGCCGGGGCCTGGGCGTCATTCCGTTCGAGCTGCGCGGTGACGCCGCCGACCTGCCGTCACTGGTGCTGACCGGCGTCACCGACCAGAGCGAGGCGAAAGCCGCACTGGCCCGGTTCGGCGACGCGTGGAAGGCCCGCGCGATGGCCGACGAGCGGCGGCTGGCGTACGTGGCGGTCACCCGCGCGCGGCACGTGCTGCTCTGCTCCGGCGCGTGGTGGGACGCAGGCGTGGAACCGCGCGGACCGTCGGAGTTCCTGCACGAGATCCACGAGCAGTGCGTCAACGGCGGCGGCACCGTCGACGGGTGGTTCGAGGAACCGGCGACCGGCGAGGAGAACCCGCTGCTCGCGGCCGGTCGGGTCGCGCTCTGGCCGTTCGATCCGCTCGGCGCGCGCCGCGACGAGGTGGAGGAGGCCGCGGCGCTGGTCATCGCTGCGGCCACCGCCGAGGAGACCGAGGCCGAGCGTGAAGCCGGTGAGGCCTGGGCGGAAGAGGCCGAGATGCTGCTCGCCGAGCGGGCGGGTGCCCGGCCCGACGGCGACGTCGTCGCGGTGCCGCTCCCGCCGCAGCTGACCGTGTCCCAGCTCGTGCTGCTGGGCCGCGACCCGGCGGAGCTGGCACGACAGGTGCGCCGGCCGGTTCCAGTCCCGCCCGCGCCGCTGGCCCGCCGGGGAACCGCGTTCCACACCTGGCTGGAACGCCGGTTCGGCGCGGACCGGCTGCTCGACGTCGACGAGCTGCCCGGCGCCGCCGACGCGGGCGAGTCACCCGACGACGAGCTCCCCGCGCTGCAGGAGGCGTTCCTGCGCAGCGAGTGGGCCGATCGGGTGCCGCAGCACGTCGAGGTGCCGTTCGCGACGCTGCTGGGCACGACCGTCCTGCGTGGCCGGATCGACGCGGTGTTCCGCACCACGGACGGCTGGGAGGTCGTCGACTGGAAGACCGGCCGCCCGCCGTCGGGGTCGGCGGCCGCGGCGGCCGAGGTGCAGCTCGCCGCGTACCGGCTCGCGTGGGCGGCGCTCGCCGACGCACCGTTGGAGGAGGTGAGTGCCGCGTTCCATTACGTCCGTGCGGTGCGCACCGTGCGGCCGGTCGACCTGCTCGACGCCGCCGGGCTCGCCGCGCTCGTCACCGCACTGGGGCGCTGACCCGCTCCCGGATGATCTCCGCGATGCGCTCGGGTGCCTGGTCGGGCAGCCAGTGCGTCAGCCCTTCGAGTTCGACGAACGTGTAGTCGCTCTCGACGTAGGTGCCGGTCGCCTCCGCGGCGGAGCGGCCGAGCGCGGTGTCGCCGTCGCTCCAGACGTACGTCGTCGGCACGCGGACCGGCTCGGCGTTGAGCGAGTCCCGGGCCCGCATCGCCCGGTACCAGTTCAGCGCCGCGGTCAGCGCGCCGCGTTTGCGGAGCGGCCGGACGTAGACGTCGACGGCCTCCTTCGACAGGCCCGAGCCCGCGAACACCCGGCGCAGCAACCGTGCGTCGAGCGCGAGCAGCGCCCGTTCGGCGATCCAGCGGCGTCGGAAGAAGTAGATGTACGACGACTTCTTGCGCTGGTCCGGATCCGAGCGCAACGCGGTGACGAACCCGCGCGGATGCCCGACCGAGAGCGCGGTCAGCGTGCGGACGCGGTCCGGGTGGCGGGCGGTGAGGTGCCAGGCGACGATCGCGCCCCAGTCGTGGCCGACGACGTGCGCCGAGGCCAGGCCGAGGTGGTCGAGCAGCGACAGCACGTCCGCGACCAGGTGGTCGATGCCGTACGCCGTCACGTCGTCCGGGCGCGCGTCGGGGGAGTAGCCGCGCTGATCGGGTGCGTACGTGCGATAGCCGGCCGCGTTGAGCCGCTCGCTCACCGCGTCCCACTCCGCGGCGTTCTGCGGGAAGCCGTGCAGGAGGATCACCGGGTCACCGTCGGCCGGTCCACCCACCCGGACGTCGAACGTGAGGTCGCCGGACGTCCAGCGGTCCTGGATCACTGGTTCTCCTCCGGAGGGAACACACAGAACTCGTTGCCCTCGGGGTCGGCGAGGAGCCACCAGAAGATGTCGTCGTCGGGGCTACGAAGGAGCGTCGCGCCGGCGTCGAGGAACGGTTCGGGACCGGCGGCGTCCACCAGCGTGACGTCCCAGTGAAGGCGGTTCTTGACTTTCTTGGGCTCGGGAATCGAGTCGAAGACCCAGGCCTCCCACGGGAAGCCTTCCGCGCCCTCGATCCAGGTCCAGCTCTTGCCCTCGGTGCGGTGCACCTCGCCGCCGAGCTGCGCGGCCCACCAGGTCGACAGCGCCGGCGCGTCGCCGGAGTCGACGTTGATCTCGAACGGGGTGGGCACTCCGACCGGCGTCGACTCCGCGGTCGGTGGCTCCTGCTGCCTTGGAGGGAAGGCACAGAAGACATTCCCGTCCGGGTCGAGGAGCTGCCACCACGGATCGACGTCGGGCTCGGTGAGGATCCGGGCACCCAGGGCGAGCAGCGGCGCGACGTCCGGCTCGGGCAGGCGCAGATCGAGGTGCACGCGGGTCTTGCCGACGCGCGGCTCGGGGACGGGGTTGACCCAGATCTGGGTTGCCGTCGGGGCGCCGGGCCGGGCGTCGATCAGGTACCCCCGGGGCGCCGGGCCGCTTACCGTGCCCAGGACGTCGGCCCAGAATTTACTCAGTGCGGCTGCGTCGTTCTGCGGTGCGTCCAGTACGAGGTCTCGGAAACGGGCGATCGGCATGGGTGGAGACCTTCTTCGCTCGAGTCGCGTCGATCTGCGATGGAAGTGACCGAATCGCGACGTCCGTACGTTGGCTCGCTGACAGAAATCCGATGGCAAACGACGCAGAATAACGCTGCGATGCAACCGACGGCCGTTTCAGAGCGTCCTACCGCGTGAAGGGCTTTCACTCCGGCCCCGGGTGACCCGGGAGCCGACAGGAGGTGTCGAGATGCACTTGTACCGGCGAGCTCAGGCTGCCGGGTGGTCGACGGTGGTGCTGAGCGCCGCGGTCGGCCTGGTGATGGCGGCACTCGTCGCGCTGACGCCCTGGCACGTGCCGGACCTCGGTGGGCCGGGGTCACGTGACCGGGTGGAATCCGTGAGGGAGGATGGAGCCGTCGAGCGCGGCGTGAACGTCCGGAGCTTCATCGCCGCGACCCGGGACGTCTCTGGCACGGATTGGTACCGCGTCGGCTGACCTACGGCGCCCCCGGGCCGGATCGGTGCACGGGAGCGGCTGCGGATGACGACCGGCAACGGGTCGGGGAACGCGAACGGTGGGGCCGATAGCCCGTGGGCGCGCCCGACCACGGGCAGCGAGCCCCCGGTCACCTGGAGCGTTCCCACCACCCCGACGTACCAGCGCCCGACCTATCAGCGCCCCGCTGCCGCGCCCGACGTCGTCGGGAGGCAGGCCGCACCCCCGAGGCCGCAGCTCGCGAAATGGCTGATCGGCGGCGGAGCCGTGCTGGTGCTCGGGCTGGTCGCCGTGCTGGTGCTGGCCTCCACCGGCGTGTTCCGCAGCGACAACCCCAGCCTGTTCGGCCCGTTCGCCGGCGAGGACCCCGACGCGTCCAAGCCACCGCTGGCGCAGCTCTGCCCGCCGGCGTCGGAGAACCCGCCGCCCGGCGGCACGGAGCCGGAGCCGGTCGAGGGCCCGCGCATCACCGACCGGGACGCCGGCATTTCCTACCTGCGCCTGGACGACCCGTGGCGCATGTGGGACCGCGGCCCGTGGGGGCAGGGGACGCTCGGCGTCGGCTTCCAGCGGGGCTACTACTTCGTCACCGAGACGTACTCAGCCGGTGACTACCTGGCGTCCGTGCTCTCCGGCAAGGTGCCGGCGACCGTCGGGGACAGCCTCTCGCTGAACCTGCCGTGCGCGGGGCGTCAGGTGGCCGAGGACGTGCGGCGCGCCTATTACCCCCAGCCCAACGTCAAGGACCAGACGCGCGACGAGCAGGTGATCGTCGGCGGCCGGCCCGCGTGGGTCTCGACGTTCCACCTGACGTTCGAGGCGAACGGCCTGGACGCCCGCGGCGAACAGGTGGCCGTCGTCCTGGTGGACGTCGGCCGACCTGACGCCGCCGTGCTCTACATCTCGATCCCCGACACCCACAAGCAGTACAACCCGCAGATCGACCGCATCATCGCCTCAATTCAGCCTGTTTAGTGGGCGGACTCCAGGTTCAAGCTCACTTGCGCGCCTGTGGCGCGCTAGCTGTAGAGGGCGTCTAGCTGGGTGGCGTACTTTTCCTCGACGAACTTGCGGCGCACCTTGAGCGACGGGGTGATCTCGCCGTTGTCGACCGAGAGGTCGTGCGGAAGGATCACGAAGGCCTTGACGGTCTCCCAGCGGTTGAGCTGCCCGTTGAGCTGATCGACGCCGGTCTGCACGTGTGCGCGCACCTGCGGGTGGTTGGAGAGCTCGGCCACCGACAGCGACTCCAGGCCCGCGCCCTGCGCCCACGTCGTGATCTCGTCCGGGTCGAGCGTGATCAGCATCGTGCAGAAGTTCCTGGTGTGCACGATCACCTGGCTGACCTGCGGAACGATCGTCTTGAACAACCCCTCGATGTACGAGGGCGCGACGTACTTGCCGCCGGACGTCTTGACCAGGTCCTTCTTGCGGTCGGTGATCCGCAAGTACCCGCCGTCGAGCTCGCCGATGTCACCGGTGTGGAACCACCCGTCCTCGGTGAGGACCGCCGCGGTCTCCTCCGGCTTGTGGTGGTAGCCGTGCATGACGCCACCGCCGCGCAGCAGGATCTCGCCGTCCTCGGCGATCTTGACCTCGAGGTCGCCGAGCGGCAGCCCGACAGTGCCCAGCTTGAACTTGCCCGGCCGGTTGACGAACGAGCCGGCGGTCGTCTCGGTGAGCCCGTACCCCTCGTAGATCGGGACGCCCGCCGCGTGGAAGAACTCCGCGACCTCGCGGGACAGCGGCGCGGCGCCGGAGATCATGCCGCGCATCCGCCCGCCGAACCGCGTCTGCAGCTTGCTGAACACGAGCTTGGTGGCGACCGCGTACTTGACCGCGAGCAGGCCCGACGGCTCCTTGCCCTGCTCGCGCAGCGCCACGACCTCGCGTCCGACGCCGAGCGCCCAGTTGAAGATCTTCCAGGTGGCGCCGCCTTTGTCCTGCGCCATCGTGCGGACCCGGTTGTAGACCTTCTCGTAGATCCGGGGGACGCCGGCCATCACCGTCGGCCGCACGGTCGGCAGGTTCTCGACGATCTTGTCGACCCGGCCGTCGACATAGCTCTCGAAGCCCAGCGTCAGCTGCGCGCAGAGCAGCACCTTGCCGAAGACGTGCGCCATCGGCAGCCAGAGGTACTGCAGGTCGCCTTCCTCGATGATGCCGAGGTCGGCCTGCGCGTCGGACTCCCAGATCCAGTTCGCGTGCACCAGCCGGACGCCCTTGGGCCGGCCGGTGGTGCCTGACGTGTAGACGAGCGTGGCCAGGTCGTCGGGTTCGATGCCGTCGATGCGCTGCTCGATCAGCTTCGGTTCGGCGACGAGCCGCTCGGCGCCGCGGTCCAGCAGTTCGGCGAGCGAGAGCACCTCGGGGCCGTCGGTGGCCTCGGTCTCGAGCTGGTCGAACGTGACGATCGCCCGCAGGTCGGGCAGGTCGTCGATCTTGCCCAGGAACTTCGTCAGCTGGGCGTCGTCCTCGGCGAACAGGACGACGCTGCCGGAGTCGGCCAGGATGAACGACGCGTCCCCGGGCTCCGTCGTCGGGTAGATCGTCGTGGTGGCGCCACCGGCGCACATCACGGCGAGGTCGGCGAGGATCCATTCGATCCGGGTGCCCGACGCGATCGCGACGCGGTCACCGGGCGCGACGCCGAGCTCGACCAGGCCCGCGGCCAGCGCGTAGACCTGTTCGGCGGTCTCCTGCCAGGTCAGGCGCGTGGTTCCGATGGCGCCGCCGGCGATCGTCGTACTGATCGGCGCCGGTCCGGAGAACGCCCGGCCCTCCGGATTTCTCGCCACTTGGGCGCGGAAGAGCTGGCCGATCGAGCGGTGCCCGGTGTCCACGGTGACGGTCATGCTGCGCGCTCCTTCGCCCCCGGCATGTGATGCGGCACACGGTACTGACGGGTAAGCACTGATGTGAGTCATTCGTCGAGGTCAGCGCTCTGCATCGATTAGGAGTGGCTAGGTCGAGCTTCGGTGAACACACGGGCTAGGGTCGGGAGCGTGTCTGCACCCACCTCTGCCGGCGCGCCGGTCACGATTCCCGCCACCGGTTTTCCGGTCGAGCGGTTCACGTTGCCCAACGGCCTTCGCGTCGTGCTCACGCCGGACCGGTCCGCGCCGGTGATCGCGGTCGGGGTCGTCTACGACGTCGGCATCCGATCCGAGCCGCAGGGCCGCACCGGGTTCGCGCACCTCTTCGAGCACCTGATGTTCCAGGGGTCGGAGAACCTGGAGAAGCTCGCGCACTTCCGGTACGTGCAGGCGTCCGGCGGCGTGTTCAACGGCAGCACCCACCTGGACTACACCGACTACTACGAGACGCTGCCCAGCAACGCGCTGGAGCGCGCGCTCTTCCTCGAGGCCGACCGGATGCGCCGGCCCGAGTTGACCGAGGAGAACCTCGCCAACCAGATCGCGGTGGTGAAAGAGGAGATTCGGGTCAACGTCAAGAACCGCCCCTACGGCGGGTTCCCCTGGCTGCTGCTGCCGCCGGTCATGTTCGACACGTTCGCCAACGCGCACGACGGCTACGGGTCCTTCGAGGACCTCGAGTCCGCGACGGTCGAGGACGCCCAGAGCTTCTTCTCGACGTACTACGCGCCGGGCAACGCGGTGCTGGCGGTCGGCGGCGACCTGGACGTCGCAGGTGCCACCGCGCTGATCGAACGGCACTTCGGCGACGTCGAAGCGCGGCCCGTGCCGACTCGGCCCACGTTCGCCGAGCCCGACCTCACCTCGGAGCGGCGGGCCGTCCACCACGACGCGATGGCACCGCTGCCCGCGGTAGCGATGGCGTGGCGCGTGCCCGACCCGGTCGACGACCTCGCGGCCTACCTGCCGTACGTGGTGCTGGCCGAGGTCCTCACCGACGGGGACGCCTCCCGGCTGCAGGAGCGGCTCGTCCTCACCGACGCGATCGCCACCAGCGTCTCGGGCTACCTCGGCTTCATGGGTGACCCGTTCGACGTCCGCGACCCCACCGCGCTGCTGCTGCAGGTGCACTTCCCGCCGTCGGTGCAGTCCGACACCGTCATCACCGCGATCGACCAGGAGCTCGAGCGCCTGGCCGGGTCCGGTCTGGCGCCGGGCGAGCTGTCCCGGGTGCAGGCGCGCCTCGCCGCGCACCTGCTCCGCGAGGTCGACGCCGTCCTCGGCCGCACGCTCTCGATCGCCGTGCTCGAGCAGCAGCGCGGTCGGGCCGAACTGATCAACGACCTCCCGCACCTGCTGGCCGAGGTCACCGCCGAGCAGGTGGTCGCCGCAGCGCAGATGCTGCGTCCGTCCCGCCGTGCCGTACTCGAATTGGTCCCCGGGAGCGCCCAGTGAGCCCGTCGCACGCCGCCCCACGTCGCACCGTCCCGGGTCTCGAGGAGCCCCGGGCGCTGCCCGAGCCCGAGGTCGCCGAGCGCACGCTCACCAGCGGCCTGCGTGTCGTCGCGGTGCGTCGGGGCACCGTGCCGCTGGTCGAGCTCCGGCTGCGGATTCCGTTCGCCGGCGCCGCCGCCGGTGCGGACGTGCCGGTCTCCGCCGTCCTCGCGAACACGCTGCTGTCGGGCACTGACGCGCACACCAACGTCGAGCTGGCCGCCGAGCTGCAGAAGATCGGCGGCGGGCTGTCGGTCGGCGTCGACCCCGACCGCCTGGTCGTCTCCGGCAACACGCTCTCGGACGGGCTGGGCCGGCTGCTCGAGATCCTGAACGAGGTCCTGAGCAGCGCCACCTACCCCGAGCGGGAGGTGCGCACCGAGGGCGACCGGCTCGCCGACCGCATCCAGATCGCGTTCTCGCAGCCCGGGCAGGCGGTCCGCCGGGCGCTGCTGCGTCGCGTCTACGGCAGCCACCCGTACGCGGTGGAGACGCCCGAGCCCGACGAGGTGCGCGCGATCGAGTCGTCGGCGGTGCAGGCGCTGCACGCCGAGCGGGTGCTCCCGGTGGGCAGCGTGCTGGTGCTCGTCGGCAACATCGAACCGGCGGCCACGCTGGACCTGGTGGAGAACGCGCTGGGCGGTTGGTCGCCGACCGGGTCGGCGCACCGTACCCCGCCGACGCCGCCGCTGACCGTCGGGCCGCTGCTGCTCGTCGACCGGCCGGGCTCGGTGCAGTCGTCGCTGCGGATGGCGCTGCCCGCGCTGCCGCGGGCCCACGCCGACTACGCGGCGTTCCAGCTCGCGAACCTGATCTTCGGCGGTTACTTCTCCTCCCGGCTGGTGGAGAACATCCGCGAGGACAAGGGCTACACGTACTCGCCGCACTCCAGCGTCGACCACTCGGCCGCGGGGTCGTTGACGCTGGTCAGCGCCGACGTGGCGACCGAGGTCACGGCGCCGGCGATGCTCGAGATCCAGTACGAGCTCGGCCGGATGGCCACGCTGCCGCCGACCGCGGAGGAGCTCGAGCAGGCCCGTCAGTACGCGATCGGAACGCTGGCGCTGTCGGTCTCGTCGCAGGCCGGGCTCGCCGGGATGTTGATCGCGCTGGCCGGGACCGGCCTGGATCTCAGTTGGCTGGCCGAGCATCCGATCCGGTTGGCGAAGGTGACGCTGGACGAGGTCGCCGCCGCGGCAGCGAGTCACCTCGCGCCGTCCGGTGGGGTCACCGTCGTCCTGGGCGACGCCGGCCTGGTGGCCGGACCGCTGGGCGCGCTCGGTGCGGTCGAGCGGTCGTGACGACCACCGGAACGGGACAGGGCGGTCCCGAGCAGACCGAGGGCGCGGAGGGAATTCCGGACCGCACCGACGACTGGTCGACGAACGCCGTTTCCCCGCCGATCGACGCCGAGCTGCCGGTGTGGCGTCAGCTGGCGTTGGGACGGGCGATGCCCGAACGGGCGGCGCACCACCGGCTCGACGGGCCTTGGCTCGACGCCGCCTGGGCCCGCGCGCGCATCCTGCTGCTCGACGAGAAGGGCCGGGTGCTGGTCGAGGGCCCCCCGGAAGCGCCCCGGCTGGTCTGGTTCGCCGCCGAGAGCCCGGCGACGATCTCCGACGAGGAGCGGTTGTTCCTGGCCGAGGAAGACGGCGTGCCGTACTTCGCGCTGCTCACCGAGCTGCCCTCGGTGACCGACGCGGATCGGCGTCCCGCGAGCCTGCGTGACGTGGGCGCGCAGCTGTCCCCGCTGGAGTCGGCGCTGCTCACCGAGGCGATCGGCCTGGCGAACTGGCACCGCGATTACCGCTACGGCCCTCGGACGGGCACCCGCCTGGGGTGGCGGGCGGGGGGTTGGGAAGCCGAGGCGGTCGACGGTTCCGAGGTCGTGTATCCCCGCACGAACCCGGCGATCATCGTGCTGGTGCACGACGGTGTGCCCGGCGACGAGGGGCGGTGCCTGCTGACGCGGGGGCTCACCTGGCCGGAAGGCCGGTACTCGTGCGTGGCGGGGTTCGTCGAGCCGGGCGAGGCCGCCGAAGCCGCGGTGTTCCGCGAGGTCGCCGAGGAGACCGGCGTGCGCATCCGCGAGTGCACGTACCTGGCGAGCCAGGCGTGGCCGCTGCCGGCGTCGCTGATGCTGGGCTTCTACGCGCTGGCCGACTCCGACCAGACGGTCACCGTCGAGGAGGTCGAGCTGGCCGACGCCCGCTGGTTCACCCGCGGTGAGCTGCGGGGCCGGGGACCGGGCAAGGCACCGATCGTTCCCCCTCCGCTCTCGATCGCCCACGAACTGCTGACCGGCTGGCGGGACGAACGTCGGTAAGTCGTTGTATCAGGGCCTCTGCCCGCTGCTCTGTCTTGATGTGGCCGCCCCGGTGAGCCCCCTCTCTCGTCGGGGCGGCCCCTCATCACGTAGGGGAGAGCAGCGATGCAGAGAACTGTTGTTCCACCGAAGCCGCGGGCAGTGCGGTTACCGGCACCGGAGGTCCGGCGGACCGCTCCCGTGGTTCGCCGGGTCGCGGCGGGCGTACTCATGACCGCGGTGGTCGTCGGCGGCACGGCCGGCGCGACGCTGGCCGCCGGCCAGGACGACCCCGGCGCCGATCCGGTCGTCGTGCGGCCCTCCGAGGTCACGCCGTCGCCGAGCCCCGACCGCGTCCAGGACGTGACGTACACGGTCTATACATGGCCGTCGGCGTCGTCGACGAAGTCCACCGCGGTGCGCCTCACCGACCCCGACCAGGGCGTCGTGCGCCGCGCCGGAACCGCGACCCGGCTCGCGCTGATCTGGGCCGTCGCGGCGACCGTCGCGACCGCGGGGATCATCGCCGGCTCTGTGTTGACCCGCCGTTAGGCCCTGACGACCACTGCGGGGCGGCGCGGGTCGTCCGCCCGGACCACCACGTCGGCGATCGCCTCCGGCGCGACCTCCGTGACGTACCGCTCGAACGCCGGGAGCGTCCACGACTGCTCCGGCGGTGTCCGCCGCCGGAGCGCGCCGTCCGACAGCCGGACGTGCACCGCCAGGTCGAACGCCAGGCCGCGCCCGAGCAGCAGCGGCCCGTCGACGAGCAGCACGGCACGCGGCGGCACCGGCCGGTAGTCGGCACGCGCCGCACGGTCGGCGGTGGCGTCCCAGAGTGCCGGCAGGTACCGCTCACCCGCTGTCCACGGCGTGAGCACCTCGCGCGTCAGCCCACCGGCGTCCAGCCAGAGGTCGTAGAACGAGTCGGGGTCGGTCTTGCCGAACTCCCACCGCAGCGACGCCGGGCGCAGGAAGTCGTCGGCGTGGACCCGGACCGCCTCCGCGCCGCCGGCCCGTAACGGCGCCACCATCCGGTCGGCGAGCTGTCCGGGCTCGGCCGCGTCCGCGCCGTCGATCGCCACCCGCAGGTGGTTGCCCGCGCTCAGGCACAGCTCGGCGAGGAGCTCGGCCAGGGCTTCCGGACTAACCGGAACCGGGTGTTCGGTCAGCTCGCTCACCTGCCCAAACGTACTCCGATAGCGCTGAACGCGTTGAACGGGTGATATCGGACGACTAGATTCGCCCACGTGGACGGTCGTGGCTGACCGGTATGCCGTCACGACCGGGGGTGACGATGAAGCTCGCCGTGCTGTTACGGAGGTCGGATTTCCGGCTGCTCTTCGCGGGGCAGTCGCTGTCGATGTTCGGCGACTCCGCGATGTTGCTCGTGCTGGCGATCTGGGTGAAGGAACTGACCGACAGCAACGGCATGGCGGGGTTGACGCTCGTCTTCGTCGCGCTGCCGTCGCTCGTCGGGCCGTTGGGCGGCTGGCTGGTCGACCGGGTCCGCCGCCGACCGTTCCTGGTCGTGACGAACCTCTGCTCGGCGCTGTCGGTGCTGCCGTTACTGGCCGTGCGTTCGGCCGAGCACGTCTGGCTGATCTACGCCGTGGCGACGCTGTACGGCACGTTGCTCGTGCTGCACATCGCCGCGCTGAACGCGTTGCTGAAGGAGATGCTGCCGGAGCACGCACTGGGCTCGGCGAACGCGGTCCTGCAGACGGTCAAGGAGGCTCTGCGGCTGGTCGCACCGCTCACCGGAGCCGCGCTCTACGCGGTGGTCGGCGGCGGGGGAGTGGCGGTGCTCGACGGGGTGACGTTCGTCGGCGCCGCGATCGCGCTGAGCGCGTTGGTCGTCGCCGAGCCCGAACCGGTCGTGCGTCGGGAGTCGATACGGGAGGAGTTGGTCGCGGGCCTCCGTTTTTTATGGCGGTCCGGGCCGCTGTTCCACGTCACTGTCGCGCTCGCGATGGCGCTGCTGGTCGTCGGCATCGCGGAGTCGGTGGTGTTCGCGATCGTCGAGTCGCTGGGCCGCCCACCGGAGTTCGTCGGCGTGGTGGTCGCGATCCAGGGCATCGGAGCCGTCGTCGGCGGGTTCGCGGCGACGGTGCTGATCCGCGGCGCCGCGGAGGTGCGCACGGTCGTGCTCGGCCTGGCGACGTTCTCGATCGGCGCGGTGATGATGGTCGCACCCTGGTTACCGCTGCTCGCGTCTGGTGTGGTGCTCGCCGGGTTCGGGCTGCCGCTGGTGCTGGTGGGATTCGTCACCAGCCTGCAGCGCAGCGCCAGCGGCCCGCTGATGGGGCGGGTCACCACTGCCGCCTACCTGATCATCGGGATCCCGCAGACCGTGTCGGTCGCGCTGGGAGCCCTGCTGGTGTCGATGATCGACTACCGCTACCTGCTCGGCGTGATGGCCGGGGGGACCGCGCTGGCGGCCGTCTACCTGGTTTTCGCCGGTCGCGGGCGTCCGATGACGATCCCGGGGAAGCCGACCAGGCCCGACGCGGGAGGCGCCGGCCGGCTGGCGGGCGGCGCGGTGCCGGGCGCGATGTCGGCTAGCCGTGCGATGGGGTGGGCGTTACCGCCCGCCCCGGCGCCGGCGGACGATCCGCCGGCCACCGGGTCGAAATCAGCGGCCGAGCTTGGCCCGGACGTCGGCGATGCTCGGGTTCGTCAGCGCTGAGCCGTCGGGGAACTGCACGGTCGGAACCGTCTGGTTGCCGCCGTTGACGCTCATCACGTAGTCGGCAGCCTTCGGGTCCAGCTCGATGTCGACCTCGTTGTATTCGATGCCCTCGCGCGCGAACTGGCTCTTGAGCCGACGGCAGTAACCGCACCAAGTGGTCGAATACATCGTCAACGTGCTCATTGCGAACGTCCTCTCTGCTGAGACACCGGAGACGTAACACCGCCTGGGGACGGAGCCTTCCCGCCGACCGCGCAGTGGCAGTATCGGACGGGTGACCGTCACCCCCGCCACGTCCGTTGACCCCGCTCTCGTGCTGGAGGGTCTCGACGACGAGCAGCGGGCGGCGGTGCTCGCCCCCCGCGGACCGGTCTGCATTCTCGCCGGTGCGGGTACCGGCAAGACCCGGGCGATCACACATCGCATCGCTCATGGAGTGTTGACCCAGACAACTGCCCCTAATCATGTACTCGCCGTGACATTCACTGCGCGGGCGGCAGGAGAGATGCGGGGGCGGCTGCGCGCGCTCGGAGTCTCCGGCGTCCAGGCGCGGACGTTCCACGCCGCGGCCCTGCGTCAGCTGCGGTACTTCGCGCCCCGGGTGTTCGACGGGCGGGCGATGCCGGATCTGCTCGAGAGCAAGGCACGCGTGGTCGGGCAGGCAGCGTCGCGTGCCCAGGTGAAACTCGACCGCACCGGCGTCCGCGATCTGACGTCCGAGATCGAGTGGGCGAAGTCGGCGATGGTGGAGCCCGACAGCTACGTGGGCGCCGCCACCGACGCGGCCCGGGAGACGCCGCTGCCGGCCGACCAGGTCGCCGCCGTGTACTCCGGCTACGAGCAGCTCAAACGCCGGATGGGGGTCATCGACTTCGAAGACCTGCTGCGCGCGACGATCTGGGCGATCGAGGACCACCGTGACGTCGCCGAGCAGATCCGTGCGCAGTACCGGCACTTCGTCGTCGACGAGTACCAGGACGTGAACCCGCTGCAGCAGCGGCTGCTCGAGGCATGGTGCGGCGGACGCGACGACCTGACCGTCGTCGGTGACGCGAGCCAGACGATCTACTCGTTCACCGGCGCCAGCGCGTCCTACCTGATCGACTTCCCGCGCCGGCACCGCGGCGCGGTCGTGATCCGCCTGGAGCGTGACTATCGCTCGACGCCGCAGGTCGTGAGCCTCGCCAACGACGTGATCGCCGCCGGGAAGGGCGTCGAGGCTTCGGTTCGTCTGCAGCTCGTCGGCCAGCGCGCGCCCGGCCCGAAGCCGCGCGTCTCGCACTACCCCGACGAGCCGGCCGAAGCCGGTGCGGTCGCGGCCCGGTGCCGCGAGCTGCTGCGCTCCGGGGTGTCCGCGGCGGAGATCGCCGTGCTCTTCCGCACGAACGCGCAGTCCGAGACGTACGAGCAGGCGCTGGCCGACGTCGGCGTGCCGTACGTCGTGCGCGGCGGCGAGCGGTTCTTCGAACGGCCCGAGGTCCGCGAGGCGATGATGCTGCTGCGCGGTGCGTCCCGGGCCGCGGAGGCCGACGCGGCGGACGGGCACACGATGTCCACGCTGGACGCCGTGAAGGCCGCCCTGTCCGGGTTGGACTGGCGTCCGGACACGGCGCCGGCCGGCGGGGCCGCCCGCGAGCGCTGGGAGGCGCTCGCCGCCCTGCTCCGGCTCGCGGAGGAGACGGTCGGAGCCGACGTCCCCGCGGAAGTGGGGTTGCCCCGCTTCATCGACGAGCTGGCTGCTCGGGCCACCGCGCAGCACGTTCCGACGGTGGAGGGCGTCACGCTCGGTTCGCTGCACGCGGCGAAGGGCCTGGAGTGGGACGCGGTGTTCCTGGTCGGCCTGGCCGAGGGCACGTTGCCGATCACGCACGCCAAGACTCCCGCGCAGCTGGAGGAAGAGCGTCGGCTGCTCTACGTCGGCGTCACGCGGGCGCGCGAACACCTCTGGCTGTCGTGGGCCGCGGCCCGCTCGCCGGGCGGTCGGGGAAGCCGGCGCCCGTGTCGGTTCCTGCCCGCCGCGGCCCTCCCGGCCGGTGTTCCGGGCACGTCGGTGGCGCCGGCGCCCAAGGCGGGTGCCCGCCCCGCGTCGCGATCGCTGCCCACCTGCCGGATCTGCGGGGTCGCGCTCTTCGACCCGACGCACCGCAAGCTGCGTCGCTGCGGGGAATGCCCCGCCAACTACGACGAGGAACTGTACGAGCGGCTCCGGACGTGGCGCGGCGCGCTGGCCCGTGAGCAGAAGCTGCCGCCGTACGTCATCTTCACCGACGCGACGCTGACCGCGGTGGCCGAGCAGCAGCCGTCCAGCGGAGCGCAGCTGGCCGAGATCGCCGGTGTGGGGCCGCGCAAGCTGAATCTGTACGGCGAGGCGCTGCTGGCGATCGTCGGCGGCGCGGATCCGGCATCTCTGGTGACAATTTCTGAAGCAGATTGACGGCTTTTTAGGCCGGATTCATCGGCGTGTCGGGCGCGGCGCGCCGTGCTGACTGTCGGGTGGCAGACAGCTGTCGAGGTCTGGCCGAAAAATAGGTTGGCCAGGCACCCGACCCGGGCTTAACCTGCCTGTGCGCCGGGGAACTGGCGCGCCGATGCCAGGAGTCTGGTCTCGGCAGGGCCTGTGCTCGACAGAAGCACAGTTAGCGCACCGAAGGGTGGTGGTCCCAGTGATTCGCATCGTGACTCCGTTGCTGCCGGGCACCGCCATGCCGTCGTGGCGCCTCGCTGATGGTCCGTCGGCTCTCGGAGCCGGCAAAGCCATGAGCAACGACGCAGCGCGGAAGCGGATCGCGCCGGCCGGCGCGCCTGCGTATGCGCATGTCGTCTGCGCAGCGCAGCACACGAATCAGGTCATGGGGCAGAACTCTGCCCTCATGGCGGCCTCGGCTGATGCAGTCGAGTCCTTCGGTACCCAGGTTCAGACCCAGCTCAGTGTCGACGCCACGCGTGTCGAGGGTCGAGCGGGATCTCCGCCTCGAGGTGAACCGGTCTAAAAGACCGGCGGCACTCCTCGAGGCCGTGGATCCCACACCGGGATCCACGGCCTTTTTGTTTGTCCCCGTCCAACCGACTGACAACAACATGCACGACGGAAGAGGAGATCCGGTCATGACGGCAATCGATCTCGCCCCGGACCTCGGGGTGATCGACCCGGATGAAGCGCTGCCCTGCCGGCGGGAAGACCCTGAGCTGTGGTTCGCGGAAACTCCCGCTGACCTCGAACTGGCGAAGGCCCACTGCCAGGAGTGCCCACTGCGCGAAGCGTGCCTGCAGGGTGCGCTGGAGCGGCGTGAGCCGTGGGGTGTCTGGGGAGGCGAAATCTTCGAGCGCGGTGCCGTGATCGCACGGAAGCGGCCCCGTGGTCGTCCGCGCAAGAACACGGTCGCGGCCTGATGAGCCGCGCCCACACCGCGCACCACCGATCCGGTCGGATCGGTCGCGGACACGCCCCCTACCCCGCAGCGCCCGAGATGAGCACAGCCTTGAACCACGAACCGACCTGGAGTTTCGAGATGTTACTTCTGAACGAAGCCCTGGCCCGATCCCGAATGCAACAGGCCGCGCCGCGACGCGCCCGTCTGGGCGCCCGTCGGCCGGCCCGCGTCGTAGCCGCGGCTGCTTCTCGCCTTCGGGACCGCCTCTGAGTGAATTCTTTTCGACCGACCCTGCGAGGCCCGCTCAGCTGGCGGGGGCGCATGAGGTTGAAAAGAGTTCATCGGTCGAACCATCAGCCCGCCCCTGCTCGCAGGGGCGGGCTTTTCTCATTCCGAGGGCTCGGGCGCGACGAAGCCCGGCTGCCAGCGTTCGACGACCGAGCGGTAGTGCGCTTTGGCCTCGAGCTGGCAGAGCACCCCGATCGACCCGAGCGTCACCCGGTGGATCAGCAGGTACGACGGCGGCAGGTTGAGCTGGCGCCCGAGCTGGTAGGCGGAGCTGCGCGGATCGCCGAGGCGCGTCGCCTCCTTGCGGAGCCAGGCCCGCGAGAACTGGAACTCGTCCTCGGCCATCGGGTCGAGCATCGGCCGCACGTACTCGAGCAGCTCCTTCGCGTCGACGTCGGCGTCCCGCTTCACGAACCCCTCGTCACGCAGCCCTTCGAGCACGCCCTCGGCGTCGCCTTCGAGAGCGAGCCGCGCGAGCCGGCCGACCGGCTCCGGCAGGCCGTTCGGGAGCCGCGCGACAGCACCGAAGTCGAGTACTCCGAGCCGCCCGTCGGGCAGCAGCCGGAAGTTGCCCGGGTGCGGGTCGGCGTGCAGCAGCTTCGTTCGCGCCGGTGCCGAGAAGTGGAGCACGGCCATCCGCTCGCCGGCGAGATTCCGCTGCTCGGTCGAGCCGTTCGCGATCACCTCGGACAGCGGTGTGCCGTCGATCCAGTCCGTGACCAGCACCCGCGACGTGCCCGCCAGCACCCGCGGCACGGCGATCTCCGGATCGTCGCGGAACGCCTTCGCGAACGCGCGGGTGGCCTTGGCCTCCAGCTGGTAGTCCAGCTCCTCGGCCACGCGTGCCTTGAGCTCGGCCACCAGCGGTTTGATGTCGAGGCCCGGCTGCAGCACCGTGAACAGGCGGGCGAGGCGTCCGAGCTGGTTGAGGTCGGCGAGCAGCGCCGGGCCGGCGCCGGGGTACTGGATCTTCACCGCGACGTTCCGGCCGGACGACCAGACCGCCCGGTGCACCTGCCCGATGCTCGCCGCGGCCGCCGGAGTGTCGTCGAAATCACGGAACTTGCTGCGCCACTCGGGCCCCAATTCCTCGGCGAGCACGCCGTGGACGGTGGCGGCCGGCATCGGCGGCGCGGCCTCCTGGAGCTTGGTGAGCGCAACGCGGTAGGGCTTCGCGATCTCCTCGGGGAACGCCGCCTCGAAGATCGACAGCGCCTGGCCGAACTTCATCGCCCCGCCCTTGAGCTGGCCCAGGACGCTGAAGAGCTGCTCAGCGGTACGTTGCTGCACTTCGCGGGCGACGGCTTCGGCCGGGGCACCACCGATACGCTTGCCGAGGCCGAGGGTGGCGCGGCCCGCCATCCCCAACGGCAGAGCCGCGAGCTTGGCCGTGCGGGTGAACGCCCGCCGGGGGATGTCGGTCACCTGACCATTGTCGCGCGCTCCGTCCGGACCTGCCCGTCGCGGAGGCAGTCACATTGCGGGTGTGGCGTCCAGACGCGGTGCCGCAGCGGCACTCCGGGCGGCCCGACCTCCAGCGAAACGCCGATCGCGGCGGTGGCGACCCCCTCCAACCGGCCGAACACCTCGGTGGCCGCGAGCGCGGCGGCGGTGCTGACCACGACCGCCTCGGCGAGCTCCGGACGGCGGTCGGTCGCGAGCTGGGCTGCCAGCACGGGCCAGGCCGGATCGCGGTCGCGGCGATGGGTCTCGACGCACGTCAGGCACGCGGTGCGGCCCGGCAGGACGAGCGGGCCGACGATCGCGACGCCGTCCCGGAGCAGTACCGGCAGGTGCGGGATGCGCTCGGCCATCCAGCGCACCCGGTCGGCGGGCAGCGGGACCGGTCCGGCGGCGAGCACCACGAAGTCCGGCGCTCCGTCCGCGGGCGTGGTGTCGACCACTGACGACGCCCGGCGCGCCGCGTCGATCGCCGCCAGGACGTAGGGACGGCCGATGTCGTCCGGACGCAGACCGCCGACCGTGACGTCGTCGGGTGTCACGACACCCGTGCCGGAGATCACGACCCGGCCGACGCCGCCGGCCGCCAGCAGTGCGGCGACCACCGGCCCGACGCGCCCGCGACAGCGGATCAGCACGTGTGCGCGCCGCCGCGACCCGATCCGGTCCACGGCGTCCGAGCCGTGCGTGAGCAGGGCGGATGCCAGCTCCGGCGGGAGCGGCGGGAGGTCGGCGTCGGCGTCGGGCGCGGCGCGCGGGGTGAGCCGATCGGCGTCGACGACCGCGCCGCGGGCCACGAGCAGCTGGATCAGGTGTTCGCACGCGAGCCCGGCCGGAGCGGCGGCGAGTACGTCGCGGAGCGGACGGCGGCCGTCGAGAGCGGTGAGGAACGTGGCGACGCCGGGGTCGACGGCGGTGAGGACGACCGCGCGCTCGGGATCGACACCGAGCTGCAGCGTGGTGGCGTCCCGCCAGAGCCGGGACAGTGCGGGCAGGAGGAGCGGACGCATGGGGTCGAGCGTGCCGTTTTTTGCGGTGGCGCCGCGCCGGCCGTCCACAGGGTGGTGCTAGCGGCGGCCCGCCTGACGACGGGCCGCCCGCGAGAGGTGCGGAGAAATCAGGCCTTGCCGAGGATGCGGTTCATCTTGGTTCCGCATACCGGGCAGGAGCCCTTCGCCATCCGGCGCCCGGATTCGCTCGTCGAGACTTCACCTTCGAAGTCGCGCTTCTCCTTGCACTTCACGCAGTAGCCGTTGTACGTGTCGGCCACAGTGCCTCCTCGGCTGGACATGGTCGGCCGACGGAGGTCAGGTCCGCCGGGTCGACCGACCTTATCCGGCAAAACGGGCATAACCGGCTGGAGGCTCGCCGGGAAAATTACACCGATGGAGAAGTGCTCCAGGCATGGAAAGGGCCCCTGGACGGCGCCGGTCCCGTCACCTTCCCCATGTGGCGGGGCAGACGGTCGTCGCAGGGGCTCTTGTGACGCTAGGCCGCGACCGCCCCCGGCGTCAACGTCAGGACCGATCAACTGCTGCCTGTGACAGCGATCGCGGAGGACATCCACCCTGTGGAGGAGGCTTGTCCACAGGATTGACGACACGGCTGACGGACCGGCCGGTCGAGGGCTAGCGTGCCTTCATGGACCCCGGACACCAGATCTCCGTGCAGGTCCGGCGCAGCGCGCGCCGGCGCCGCACGGTCGCGGCGTACCGCGATGGTGACACGGTCGTCGTGCTTATCCCTGCGCGTTTCAGCGCCGTGGAGGAGCGCGAGTGGGTGAAGAAGATGCTCGCCCGCCTCGACGCGCGTGACCGTCGTTCCCGCCGACCGCGTGGTGACGCGGAGCTTGAGGCGCGCGCGCTCCGGTTGGCTTCGGCCTACCTCGACGACGAGGTCCGTCCGGTCAGCGTCCGCTGGGTCAGCAACCAGCGCGGCCGCTGGGGCTCGTGCACGCCGGCCGAGGGAACGATCCGGCTCTCCTCGCGGCTGCGCGGGATGCCCGACTGGGTGATCGACTACGTCCTGGTGCACGAACTCGTGCACCTGCGCATCCCTGGCCACGGCCAGGACTTCTGGGAGCTGGTCGAGCGCTACCCCCGGGCCCAGCGGGCCCGGGGCTACCTCGAGGGCGTAGCCGCCGCCGCCTCCCTCGACCTCAGCGACGAAGGCGACCCCGCCCTGGGGGCGTGAGCGGCCCGCTCAGAACGACGCTGCCGAGCGGGCGGCAGGACTTGAGTATCACTTCTACGCGGCGTCCTGCCGCCCGATCGGCAGCGTCGCCCTGAGCGGGCTCCAGGTTCGTGCGAATTGGGCGCCCCTGGCGGGGCTACAGCTTGTCGAGGTCTGAGATGTCGAAATCCGGGCCGTCGTTTTCGTTGCGGGCGAAGGCTTCGGGGTCGTCCAGGTCGGACGAGGTGGGCACCAGGTCGGGGTGGCCCCAGACGGCGTCGCGTCCCTCGGCTCCGCGGTGTTCGAGCAGCGCGTTCCACAGCGTCGCGGCGTCGCGCAGCCGGCGCGGACGAAGCTCCAGGCCGACGAGCGTCGCGAACGTCTGCTCGGCGGGTCCACCCTCGGCCCGGCGACGCCGGAACGTCTCGGTGAGCGCAGCCGCACCCGGCAACCGCTCGGCCGCCACCGTGTCGACGATGTGCGACACCCAGCCCTCGACCAGCGCGAGCGCGGTCTCCAGGCGAGCCAGCGCCGCCTGCTGCGCGGGCGTGTCCTCGGGCGTGAACATCCCGCCGCTCAGCGCCTGCTGCATCGACTCGGGGTCGTTCGGGTCGATCTCGGTCATCGCCCGTTCGATCGTCTCCGGATCGACGTGGATGCCGCGCGCGTAGGCGTCGACGGCGTCCAGGACGTGCGATCGGAGCCAGTTGACGTGCCCGAACAACCGGGCGTGCGCCGCTTCGCGCAGCGCGACGTAGAGCCGGATCTCGTCGAGCGGCTGCTCGAGCCCCTCGCTGAACTTCGCGAGATTGGTCGGCAGCAGCGCCGCGGTGCCCGCGGGCCCCAGCGGAAGCCCGATGTCGGACGAGGTGAGCACCTCACCGGACAGCTGCCCGATTCCCTGGCCGACCTGGCCGCCGAACATCATGCCGCCGATGCCGGCGAGCATCCCGGTCATCGGACCGAGTTGCGCCGCCGCCTGCTCGGGCAGCATCTTGCTCATCGCGCCGACGACCCGCTCGGCGAGTGGATCGCACAGCCGCTTCCACGCGGGAATCGTGGCGTCGATCCATTCCAGCTGACTCCACCCCACCGCATGTGAGACACCAGAAGGCAGACTGGTGACGAGGTCGAGCCACACGTCGGCGAGTCGGAGCGCGTCGACGGCCTCCGTGCGCTCGGTTGCGGTGAGCGAGCGGTCGCTCTCCCGCGCCAGCCCGGTGGCGACCTGTTTGGCGAGGTCCCAGTTGACCGTTCCGCCAGATTGAGACGACGAGAGGATCTGCTGCAGTTGAGCCATCATCGCTGCCCACTGCGGGTCGTTGGGGTTGGGTTGACCCCCCGGAAGCGCGAAGCCGAACGGAATGTCGGTCATGACTGGCTCACCATGCTGTCAACCGTATCTCCGGTAGGCCCGCGA
The DNA here is from genome assembly GCF_043197895.1 of Cryptosporangium sp. NPDC048952. Classification (NCBI taxonomy): domain Bacteria; kingdom Bacillati; phylum Actinomycetota; class Actinomycetes; order Cryptosporangiales; family Cryptosporangiaceae; genus Cryptosporangium; species Cryptosporangium sp. NPDC048952. Next base: position 318,360 of record NZ_JBICTY010000009.1, read on the forward strand.
TGACCCGTCCCCTTCGTGCCGCGCGTGCCGCTGCGGCCCCCTCCGCGGGACTCACCGTGGCGGTCACCGGGGCGGCCTCCCCGATTGGCCAGGCGATCTGTCGCCGTTTGGCCACTGCTGAGGGAATTCGGCAAGTAATTGCGCTCGACGCGAAAAAGCCGGGCGTCCCCACCGTCCGGTGGCGCAAGGCCGACCCGACCGACCCCACGCTCGCCTCGGCCCTGCACAAGGTCGACACGCTCGTGCACCTGGCGGTGGCCGACGACCCGTCGCTCGACCGTGCCGAGCAGCGTCGGCGCACGGTGACCGGAGCCTCGGTCGCGCTGACGGCAGCCGCGGCCACCGGCATCCGCCACGTCGTGCTGCTGTCGTCGGCGCGCGTGTACGGGGCGTTCGCCGACAACCCGGTGCCGCTTCCGGACGGAGCACCGGTCCGCGCCCGGCCCGACGGCAGCGCGCTGGACGACCTGCTCGCGGTGGAGGAGTTCGCCGCCCGCGCCGGCCGGATGTACCCCCAGGTGGAGACCGCGCTGCTACGTCCGGCCGTGGTGGTCGGGCGCGGGATCGACCGCCCGGCGGGCGGTGCGCTCGACGGACCGCGGCTGCTGGTCGTGCGGGGCACCAAGCCGATCTGGCAGTTCTGCCACACCGAGGACCTGGCCGGTGCGGTGCTCACCACCGTGCTCACCCGGCTCACCGGGCCGCTCAACGTCGGCTCGGAGGGCTGGCTGGAGCAGTCCGAGGTCGAGCGGATCCTCGGCCGCCGCCGGGTTGAGCTCCCGGCCGAGGCCGCGGTCGGCACCGCGACCCGCCTGCACGCGCAGGGCGTCAGCGGTGATCCGGCGACGCAGCTGGACTACCTGATGCACCCGTGGGCGGTCGACGCCGAGAAGTTGCGCGCCGCCGGATGGGAGCCGGCGTACACCAACGAGGACGCGCTGAGCAGTTGGGCGCAGGGGCGGCCGCTGCTGCCGCTCCGGATCACGGTGAAGGGCGCGGCGGTGGCCGGTGGCGCCGCGGCGGGCGTCTCGGTCGCGCTGGTCGGCACCGCGGCGCTGGTGCGCAGGGCGCGTCGTAACCGGCGGTCCCGAAGGTGAGACGGCGGCGGATACGCTGGCGCCCATGATGTTGCGGCGCGGCTTGACGGTGTTCGTTGGCGCCATTCTCGCGTTGTTGCTCTCGCTCGGAATGGCGTTGCTCCCGGTACCCTACGTCGCGCTCGGGCCCGGTCCGACGGTGAACACGCTCGGTAGTCGGGACGGCCACGAGATCGTGACGGTCACCGGCACGCCCACCAGCAAGTCGAAGGGTCACCTGAACCTCACCACGGTGTCGGTGAGCCCCGACCTGAACCTCGGCAACGCGCTGGTGGGTTGGCTCGACGGCACGGTCGCGGTGGTGCCGCGCGAGGTCGTCTACCCGCCGGGGGAGTCCCGGCAGCAGGTCAACCAGGAGAACGCCCAGGCGTTCAAGGACTCGCAGACCTCGGCGGAGACCGCGGCACTCCGGGAGCTCGGCTTCCCGGTGAAGGTCACGGTCTCCAAGGTCGCGCCGGGGTCGCCGTCCACCGGCAAGCTCGCGGTCGGCGACATCCTGACGTCGGTCGACGACACGGTGGTCACCAGCGGTGCGAAACTGCGCGCGCTGCTGGCCACCAAGCAGCCCACGAAGGTCGTCAAGATCGGCTACCAGCGCGGGACGACCAAGGGCACGGCGTCGATCACGCTCGCGAAGAGCGACGACGACGGGCGCCCGCTGCTGAAGATCGAGACCAAGGACGAGCAGCCGCACCCCTTCCAGGTCTCGTTCGACCTGGACAAGATCGGCGGCCCGTCGGCCGGGCTGATGTTCGCGCTGGCCGTGATCGACAAGGTGAAGCCGGAGGACCTCACCGGCGGCAAGTTCATCGCCGGCACCGGTGAGATCGACGACGACGGCAACGTCGGCGCGATCGGCGGCATCGCGCAGAAGATGGTGGCCGCCAAGCGCGCCGGTGCGACCACGTTCCTGGTGCCCGCCGACAACTGCCTGGAGGCGGTCGACGCGGCACCCGAGGGGCTCGAGCTCGCGCGCGTGCAGACGCTGGACGAGGCTCTCACCGCCCTCACCGAGATCCGCGCGAACCGCCACCCACGCGGCTGCTAGTCGAGCGTCGCGCGGAGCGCGACCACCAGGTTCGGGGCCAGGTCGGCGCCGTAGACGACCTCGGTCGGCTCGGACGGGTCGCTCGGCCGCATCCGCAGTGCGCAGGCGCTCGTGCCGTCGCGCAGCACACCGGCCACCATCCGCACCTCACGCCGGTCGGCGTGGTTGGCGGCCCACTCGACCGGGTCGGCGTCGTCGGGCCGGTCGTCCTCGGCATCGGGTGGGAGCACCAGCACCTCCTGCACGAGCGCACAGCCGAGCACCGACTCCGGCCAGGCGATCCGGGCCAGCGTCTCGTCGAGCGGCGCGTCGCCGATCGACTCCTGCTCGACCGGCGTGATCGACCCGGGTTCGAGGTTCTCCGGGGAGAGCCCGACCTGATCGGCCAGCGCGGGTTCGGCAGCGAGCAGTTCGGCGGTGTCGACGAGGGCGTAGAGCGCGGGCGGCTGGTCCCAGCCGCCCGCGTCAGCGTGTCGTTCGAGCTCGAGGACGACGGCGTGCAGGGGGTCGGGGAGTGGAACCCCGTTCACGCCGGAGTGGACGTCGGTCATGGGCCCAATGCTGGCACGGAGCTGTGACAGGCGCGGTCCGAGCCCTGGCGCCTGGTAGATGCAAGGTAGGTTTACCTCCACGCTTTATTGCAATCCACACCGGGAGATGCCCGTGGTCATGCGTTCGCCGCTGCCGTCGGTGAGCCGACGCGCCCGGCGTGTCGTCATCGTTCTCGTGTCGGCCGTCGTGCTGCTGTTCGTGCTCACTGCAGGTAGCAGCCTCTACGCCGACTGGCTCTGGTACGACGAGATCGGCCTCACCCGGGTCCTGTCGACGCAGCTGCAAACCAAGCTGTTGTTGTTCGTCCTCTTCGGTGTGGTCACCGGTGCGATCGTCGCCGCGAACCTCTACATCGCGTACCGGCTGCGGCCGATCTTCGCGCCGATGTCGCTCGAGCAGCAGAACCTCGAGCGGTACCGGATGGCCATCGCGCCGCGGTTCGGCCTGCTGACGCTGGCCGCCGGTGCGGTCGTCGGCGTCATCACCGGTCTGTCGGCCCAGGGCCAGTGGGACACCTGGCTGCTGTTCCTCAACTCCACGCCGTTCGGCCAGGAGGACGAGCAGTTCGGCCGGGACATCTCGTTCTACGTGTTCGAGTACCCGTTCTGGCGGTACGTGCTCAGCGTCGCGTTCACCGCGATCGTGCTCTCGGTGATCGGCGCGCTCGTCGTCCACTACCTGTTCGGCGGCATCCGGCTGCAGGCCGGCTCGGGCGGACGCCTGGGCACCGCGGTGATCGGGCACGTGTCGGTCCTGCTCGGCCTGTTCGTCGCGCTGAAGGCCGTGGCGTACTACTTCGACCGCTTCGGGATGCTGTTCGGCTACAACGACGCGACGAAGACGCACGGAGCCTCGGCAGCCGACATCGAGTTCCTGCTACCGGCGAAGAACATCCTTTTGTGGATAGCCGCGCTCTGTGCGCTGGTCTTCTTCGCCAACCTGGGCTTCCGGCGGGTGCTCCCACCGGCCATGGCGCTGATCCTGCTCGGCATCTCCGCGGTCGTGATCGGCGGCGCCGTACCGGCGCTGGCCGAGCAGTTCACGATCCGGCCGAACGCGATCGACCGCGAGGCCGACTACATCGAGCGCAGCATCGCGGCGACGCGGGATGCGTACGACATCGACGACATCGATCGGCAGAACTACGCGCCGAACACCACGGCGACCGCGCAATCGGTCGCGCAGGAATCCGGCACGGTCCCCAACGCGCGGTTGCTCGACCCGAACGTGCTCTCGGACACGTTCACGCAGCTCCAGCAGGTCCGGTCCTTCTACCGCTTCAACTCCAGCCTCGACATCGACCAGTACACGGTCGACGATCAGCTGCAGGACTACATCGTCGCCCTGCGCGAGATGGACACCAGCCGGCTGGACGAGCAGCAGCAGAACTGGATCAACCTGCATCTGAACTACACGCACGGCAACGGCTTCGTCGCCGCACCGGCGAACCAGGTCACCGATGCCGGGCAGCCGTACTTCGTCTCCGGTTCGCTCGGTGACGCACCCACCGCCGAGAGCGAGCAGTCCGACCAGCAGGGCACGAAGCTGCGGGCCGCGTTCAACGCCGACAACCCGGTGCGCCAGCCGCGGATCTACTACGGCGAGCTGGCCAGCGACTACGCGGTGGTCGGCAAGGCGCCCGGTGGCAGCGACCGGGAGTTCGACCGTCCCACCACGTCCGGTGGCGACGAGAGCGAGCAGGTCAGCTTCACCTACGACGGCAAGGGCGGCGTCGCCGTCGACTCGCTGACGCGCAAGGCGCTGTTCGCGCTGTACTTCCGGGAGCGCAACTTCCTGCTCTCCAGCGCGCTCAACGACAACTCCAAGGTCATGTACGTCCGGAACCCGCGCGAGCGGGTCGAGAAGGTCGCCCCGTTCCTGACGCTGGACGGTGACCCGTACCCGGCAGTGGTCGACGGCCGCATCCAGTGGATCATCGACGGCTACACGACCAGCAACTTCTACCCGTACTCCCAGCGTGAGACGCTCGGCGCCACCGCCGTCGATTCGCGGACGGGCGCAGGCACCGTCGCGCAGCAGAACGACCAGATCAACTACATCCGGAACTCGGTGAAGGCCACCGTCGACGCCTACGACGGCACGGTCACGCTCTACCAGTTCGACGACACCGACCCGGTGCTGAAGGCGTGGAACAAGGCGTTCGACGGCATCGTGAAGCCGAAGAAGGACATCCCGCCGGAGCTCGCCGCGCACTTCCGGTACCCGGAGGACCAGTTCAAGGTCCAGCGCTCGCTGCTCGCCAAGTACCATGTCAGCACCGCGGGTGACTACTTCAACGGGCAGGACTTCTGGCAGGTGCCGGACGACCCGACGCCGGGCCGCGGCGGGAAGCAGCCGCCGTTCTACGTCGTCGCGCAGTGGCCGGACCAGGCGAAGCCAACGTTCCAGATCACCACGCCCATGGTCGCCAACCGGCGGAACAACCTGACGGCGTTGATCAGCGCGCACTACGACGACAATTACAAACCGGTGATCCAGATGTTGGAGCTACCGGGTGACTCGCAGATCTCCGGTCCAACGCAGGCGCAGAACAAGATGCGAAGCGAGGACACGGTCCGGAACAGTCTCAACGTGCTCGACCTGGGCGACTCGCAAGTCGTGTACGGCAACCTGCTGACGTTGCCGGTGGCTGGCGGGTTGCTCTACGTCGAACCGATCTACCAGAGAGCCAGCGGGCAGGATTCCATCCCCCTGTTCCAGAACGTGCTGATGCTCTACGGGGAAAAGGTCGCGTACCAGTCCACGTTGGGCGGTGCGTTGGACAACCTGTTCGGCGCGGGGGCGTCCCAGGACGCACCCGAGGGACAGGCGCCGGGAGACAGACCCACGACGACGCCGTCGCCAGGGACGTCTCCATCGCCCGGCGCGACCCCATCGCCGTCGACCTCGGCCAGCCCGAACACACCGGCGACTCCCGCACCGACCCAGGCACCGGCACCGGGCAACGTGGACTCCGCTGCGGCGGCGGTCGAGAAGGCCAACGCCGACCTGAAGGCCGCGCAACGGACTGGTGACCTGGCCGCGATCGGTAAGGCCACCCAGGACCTGCAGAACGCGGTCAACGCGTGGCAGGCGGCGCGGGCCAGGTCCAGCGCCAGCCCCGCTCCACGGCCAACCGGCTGACCTGAAATGCACGAAGCCCCGCTCGGAATCGAGCGGGGCTTCCGTGCATTCAGGGACAGGGACGGGCTTCGTGATGTCGGCGCCCGTGCGTGCGTCGCCGTTCCTTCATTTCCGATTCGAAGACGTGCCGACGCCCGGCGAGCAATTCATTGCGCGCGTCGCTCTCCAGGCCGCGGAACGCCGCGTAATAGCCGTCGTCGAAGTCTTCGACGATCTGGAACGTCCATCGGCCTTCGATCACGTTCCGACCGATCATTTCGGTCTCCACGCGATCCGCGAGCTTGTCGTGGCCGGCCCGGCGCAACAGATCCGCGGCCTCGTCGAGCATGAGGTCGGCGTGGCCGGTCAGCTGGTGCAGCGCGTAGAGGTGCCCGCGAGCCTGCTCGATCGTCTCCAGCGCCTCACTCAGCTTCCCGACGGCGACGACTGTGTCGTCGTCCACGCCGTCGGGTCGCTGGTGGGCCTGATCAGGCTGTTCAGTCATTCCGCGCGCTTCAGGGCGGACGGCTTGTGAACGGCGGTACCCCCGCTCTTGTCGCTCTTGACGAGGTACTGGGGGTCGTCTTCGCTGGCCCGGACGGTGCGCCCGGCTTCTTCGGTGTCGCTCGTGAGCTTCTTCTCGACCGTGCCGACGGCCTCGCCGCCGTGGCTCTTCCAGCTCACCTTGTCACCCTTGCGGAACGAGTTCGTCATGGAGTGCGGATGCCCGGGACGATCGAGGACAAACAGGCGGAGTGACGGGGCCGCTTTGCAGATCCGGCGAGCACCGCGCTATGGTTGACGTGCAAGACAGCGGCGCGGGGTGGAGCAGCTCGGTAGCTCGCTGGGCTCATAACCCAGAGGTCGCAGGTTCAAATCCTGCCCCCGCTACCAACAAGCGGCCCGGACGATATCTCGTCCCGGGCCGCTTTTTTTGTTTGAACCTGGAGCCTGTCCAGGGCGACGCTGCCGATCGGGCGGCAGGACGCCGCGTATAAGTAATACTCAAGTCCTGCCGCCCGCTCGGCAGCGTCGTTCTGGACGGGCCGCCCACAAAAAAAGCGGAGGCCGGCATTGGGATGCTGGCCTCCGCCCTCGGTCAGCGGATGCTGTGAAAGGTCAGAGCGGGCGGATGTTGGCCGCCTGCGGGCCCTTCTGGCCCTGGGTCACGTCGAACTCGACCTGCTGGCCGTCAGCCAGCTCCTTGTAACCCTGGGTCTGAATCGCTGAGTAGTGGGCGAAGACATCGGGGCCTCCACCGTCCGGCGCGATGAAGCCGTAACCCTTTTCGGCGTTGAACCACTTGACGGTGCCGGTAGCCATGCACGTTCTCCCTCTGGCGGGCCTTGTCGAACCCACACTTCGTGGGTCCCGTGTCGCGGTCGTGCTCGCCCAGCTCCAAAGGAGGCCAGAACAAACAAAAGAGCGCCTGGTCACAACCCCAGGCGCTCTTTTCATGCGAACCAAAGACTGCAACGGCGGTAACCGTAGCACGCGCTACGCGGTTCAGCCCCTCAGCGGCTGGGTTCGTCTGCGCGTTTACGGACTGCCAAAGGTGCTCCCGCCAGGTCCTCTTCGTTGCAGAGCAACTTGACTTCGTAGTAGGGAACCCCCTCCGCATCGTCGTAGTCCAAATGGATGGCGATGACGTCCAACGGTTCTGCCAACCAGGTTTCTGCCTCCCGTAGCCAGCCGGCTGCGCGCTCGAGCGCGGTGGGGAGGTCGTCGTCGCGGAATTGGACCGGACGGTACGGCACCCCCTCAACGCGGTCGTTCGGGTGCGCCGGAGCAGGAAGGTCGACTGCCAGGCCGGACTCGTCGAGCCGGAGCTCGATCGTCTCCTCGATCACCTCATCGAGTGTTCGCCATTATCGGCCGGTCCACAAGCCGGGAGGGACACCGTGTTACCTGTGCCCCTCCCGAGAAGGGCTATCTCGCCTTCGTTGTGTCCCCGTCGCCGGTGTACTTCTGCGCGGCGTCGACTGCTTTATCAATATTTCCGCTGTGTTTGTGGCCAGTGCGCTCGTCGACAATGTCGCCGAGTTTGTCCAGGCCCTTGTCGACCTGTGTGTCGTGCTTGTCGACGAAGTCCTTGGCTTTGTCGAACAGGCCCATGTCGGCTCCTCGGTTCAGTCGTTCCCGGGGGCCGGAACGCCGACCGGGTTGGGGAACGGAAGCACCCCAGCGGCCACGATCGTCGTCGCGAGCGGTGTGAGCAACTCCGTGAGCTCGGTGGTCGCCTCCCGGCCCAGGGTCCGGTACGGGCCGGACGCCAGCCGGTCGGTGTCGTCCTCGAGCGTCTCGCGCGCCGCGACGCCCTGCGGGGTGAGCGTCCAGTCCTCGCGCAGCCAGTTGCGCGAGACCAAGCTCTCCACGCCGGCGTCCCAGTCCTCGTCCGACCACTTGCGGGCGGTGCGCAGCAGCTCCGCCGACGACCGGCCGGAGGCGATCGAGAGGATGTGCGCCTCGACCGGGCCGATCTCACCGGCGACCAGCAGCGCCACGTGGCCGTCGCCGCGGTGCTCGCGGAGCACGGTCAGCGCGTGCCAGAGCGCCAGGTGTGGCTCGTCGGGCACGGTGAGCGCGGCGTTGGCGGCCGCGAGCGGCCGACCGGACACCTCGGGGCCGCGCACTGTGGCGACGGCCTCCAGAGCGAGGTCAGTGGCCCTGCGGACATTCGGGTCCTTGCCGATGTCGTCGCCGAGGAGCCGGCGCAGCGCCCGGTCGACGCCCACGAGGCGCGCGTCGATCAGCTGCTCCGGCGTGGCGTACTTCCAGACGTCGGGCACCGCGCGCTGCACCATGCCCGGGTGGAAGTTGTGGAACGTCGCGGTGACGGTGGCCGCGGACACCGCACCCAGCGGAGCGGCGCGGCAGCCGAAGTACCCCATCCAGTAACCCTTGAGTCCGAGCTCGTCGGTCGCCTGCCGGGTCTCCGGGGCGAAGTAGCTCAGAATGTGGACGACCTCGAGGACCTGCCAGGCATGGCGGGCCAGGGCGGGGTACGGGTCACGGAGTTCGGGCACGGATCCTCCCGAGCGGCGGAGGTGGAACAAGCGGATGGGCGACAGCAAGCCTGCCACAGGACGGTGCGTGATCGCCCGACTCCACCGTGGTTCCCTGTCGTTCGGTGGCCGCTGTCGGTTTGACATGGCAACCTTGGCCCGTGAGTGACGACGTGTTGGATTTCGACGCCACGACGCTTCCGGGGCGGCCGTGCTCGATGGCGGCCACGCTTTCGCTGGTCGGCGAGAAGTGGGCGCTACTGGCGGTCCGCGAGATCTTCTGGGGCAACCACCGCTTCGACGAGATCGCCCGGAACACCGGCGCGCCACGCGACCGGTTGGCCGCGCGGCTGCGTGGGCTGGAGGCGGCCGGGGTGGTGGAGCGGCAGCAGTACTCGGAGCGGCCGCCGCGGTTCGAATACCACCTCACGCCTGCCGGGCGAGACCTGTCCACCGTGATGGACGCGCTGCGCAGCTGGGGCGACCGCTGGCTGGCCGGGGAACCCCCGGCGGCGATCGGCCACAGCTGCGGCGAGGCCCTGGACGGCCTCTACGTCTGTCGTCACTGCGGTGACGAGGTGCGCAACCTGGACCTGGACCTGCGCATGCGGATGCCCGAGTGGGATCGCAGCGGCCCGCTGGGCTGAGTCAGGCGGCTCGGGTGTACCAGGTGTCGGGCTGTCCCCGGCGCCGACGGAGGCCGGCGGCGAGCCGGGCTTCGAGCCGGTCGAAGAGGTTCGATCGATCGTCGTGATCGTCCGCGACGACGGGTCGGCGGTCGGCGGGGTGGGGTGCCGCGACCCCCCGCGTAGGGACCCCCCGCGGAGGGACCAGGTCCGGCAGATCCACGGGGATGACCCGCAGTCGTGCAGCAGCGGTGATCTCGTCGGGGTGGAACCGGCCGTGCATCATGACGTCCCCCGTTCGGGGCTGTTCGGGTAGTTGGTAGAGGTGGCGCCTCACGTCGCGCTAGTGTTGAGCTATAGTCCCTATCGGTCTGACGATAGAGTATTAAGGTACCTACATTTAGCTTGCCTTGCCAGAAGCTCGGGGTCAAGGGTGGAGGCGGCCATGGCAGCCGACCAGAGCCGATACGACCAGCCGCAGTACCAGGTGATCGCCAACGACCTCCGGGCACGGATCCAACGGCGGGAGCTTCCGCCCGGCGCTCAGGTGCCCACCGAGAAGGACCTCGCGGCGACGTACCACTGCTCGCGCAACACCGTCCGGATGGCGCTGCTGGCGCTCGCGAACGAGGGACTGATCTCGTCCGGCCGGGCCCGGGCCGGCCGCACCGTCCGTCGCCGTGAGCAGTTCGTGCTCACGCACCGGGTGGAGGACGACCTCGGAGCGGCCCGCTTCCGTGGCCCCGACAGCTTCGCCGACCAGGCGCACCGCAACGGCCGGGTGCCGTCGCAGGAGATCGAGGTGTCGATCGTGGCCGCGGGGCCGGAGTGGGCGACGCGGCTGGAGGTCCCGGCCGACGAGCGGCTCGTCGTGCGTCGCCGGGTGCGTCACCTGGATGGTGCGCCGTCGCACCTCTCCGAGTCGTACTACCCGTTGGCGCTGGTCAAGGACACCCCGGTGCTCGACCCGCACGAGATCGTGCCCAGCGTCGTGCCGCTGCTCGCGGCGCTCGGACACCGCCAGGTGCGCTACACCGACGAGATCCTCACCCGGATGCCCGACCCGGAGGAGTCACGGCTCCTGGAGATCGGCGTCGGGGTGCCGGTCATCGAGCACGTCCGCACCGGCTGGAGCGTGGAGCGGCCGGTGCGCCTGACCCGCACCGTGCTGCCCGGCGACCGCCATCAGCTGCGGTACGAACTACCGAGCTGAGGCGCGCCGCACCCGGGCGGCCGTGGCCGCTGCCTTCGGCTTGGCGCAGCGCTTGCGGTCCTTCTCCTCGAACCGCTCGCGGACGTGGTGCTGCGGCTCCGCGTACCGCGTCAGCAGCAGCACCGAACCGAGCGCGGCCACGAAGCCGATGCCGGCGAGCCACTCGCGTCCCGGCGCGATGCGGTCGCCCAGCAGGAGCAGGCCGACGAGTGCGGGCGGGATCGCGGCAGCGGCGTCCATCGAGGCGACGGCAGCGGTGGTGGAGCCCCGCTGCATCGCCAGGCCGAGCAGCAGCTGCCCGACCACGGTGTGCGCCAGCAGGATGTAGAGCAGGGGATCGGTCACGAAGGCGCTCAGGGAGTGCGCGCCGGCCAGCGGACGCGAGGCGATCGCCACCGCGCCGAACGACAGCCCGGACAGCGCGCCCAGTGCGACCGAACCGGGTGCACCGTGCAACCCGACAGCGGCCCGGCCCAGCACACCGACGATCGGCACGCTGAGCGCCAGCGCGCAGATCTCGGCCCCGTTGAGTGGCCTGGACTGGCTGACCTCCGCGGAGATGATCAGCGCGGCGAGCCCGAAGACGAGCGTCCCGAGCAGCGCGACCTCGGCGGCCGGATGCCGCCACTTCAAGAATGCGACGCCCAGCAGCACCGTGACGCCGAGACCGGCGGCGACCGCCGTCTGGACGAGGAAGAGCGGGAGGTCACGCCGGGCGAAGAACGCGAAACCGAACGCGAGGAACTGGCAGAGCAGACCGGCAACGTAGGTGCGGTGGCTCGCCAGCTTCAGCAACAGCCCGGGATCGAGTTTCGAGTGCACGGAGACGCGAGCCGCGGCGACCGACTGCAGGAAGTTCGCCACGCCGTAGGCGGCCACCGAAGCGCCCAGGAAAACCCATCCGAAGGACACTCCTGCGAGGATAAGCCCCCACCTCACCAGTCGCGCGCTGAGGCTTGCGCACCAGCCGTTCGGAGGGTGAGCCGCGTACCTGCGCTGATCGAATTGCTAAACCACGCCCATGTCGGCGCCGATGATCTTCAATACGGATTCGTGCAGCAGACCGTTCGTCGCTACCGCACTTCCACCGGCGGGTCCGGGCGTCCCGGACAGATCGGTGAACCTACCGCCGGCCTCGGAGACGATCGCGGCGAGTGCGGCGAGGTCCCAGAGCGAGACCTCGGGTTCGCACGCGACATCGACCGCGCCCTCCGCCAGCAGTACATAGCTGTAGAAGTCCCCGTAGGCACGGGTGCGCCAAACCGATCGGGTGAGATCGACGAAGTCACCCAGCGCGCCGCGCTCCTCCCAGCCCGAGAGCGACGAGTACGACAGCGACGCGTCGGCGAGGTCGCCCACCGCCGAGACGCGGATCGGTGAACCGCCGGTGGGGCGTCGTCCCGCGTAGGCGCCGCAGCCCTTCGCGGCCCACCAGCGGCGGCCCAGCGCAGGGGCCGACACCATGCCGGCGACCGGCTCGTCGTTCTCCAGCAGCGCGATCAGCGTCGCCCAGACCGGTACGCCCCGGACGAAGTTCTTGGTCCCGTCGATCGGATCGATCACCCACCGCCGGACGCCGTGGCCCGGTACCTCTCCGAACTCCTCGCCGATGATCCCGTCGCGCGGGCGGGCCCGGTTGAGCGTCGAGCGCAGTGCCTGCTCGACGGCGGTGTCGGCATCGGTGACCGGGGTCATGTCCGGTTTCGACGACACCTGGAGGTCCTGCGCTTTGAAGCGCGAGGTGGTGATCCCGTCCGCGGTGTCGGCAAGGACGTGGGCGAACGCCAGATCGTCGTAGTAGCGGGACATGGAGTGGAGGCTACCGGTCAGAGCCGGACCAGCTGTTCCGCCGCGTTCGGGTCGTCGTACGCGCCGTACCGCAGCAACACCGACGCGGGCCGCGGCGGGAACGAGCGGAGAGCCGGTTCCATCGCGGCGAACAGGCGGTTGGCGTCGGGGCCGTAGGCCGACAGCACCAGCTCGTTGTGGCCGACCTCGTCCTGGCCGAACTGCGGTGGTTCGAACTCACCGGCACCGGCCGTCTGGATCGCCGACGTCAGCTGCTCTTCCAGCGCGTAGACGTTGTGCAGGTTGGTGGCCGTGCCGCTCGGGCCCTCTTCGAGGCGGAACCGGGCAACGACGACGTGCTCGGAAACGTCCGCCATCGCGAAGGGGTTTTTACGGGAAAAGAATCCCAATTTAGTGTCCCTAGTTCTGGGTGGCTCCGCGCGTACGGGGCCGACCACGACGATCCCCCGCGGCCGCACTGTACCGCCGCGAGGAATTAGGTTGCACGGCGCACGGCGACATTAGAACCGGGTGGAGGGGGACAGATCGGCCGGTCGTCGGATAGCGCGGGAAATCGATTCCGACAGTGGTCGACACCGTTCTTACCAGTGTCTTTTCGCCACGTTATTAGGAGACAAAATCTCCTCGACTCGCGAGCAGAGAGCGGTAAGACGCGAGGCGTTCCGGTGACGCGTGCCCCGCTGCCACCCATTCGTCCAGCGCGCACCCTTCCTCGGCCGATCGATGTTCGCACCCGGGCGGACACTCGTCGGCACCGTCGGCCAGATCGGTGAAGCCGGCCAGCAGGCTGGCCGGGGACACGTGCGCGAGCCCGAACGAGCGGACACCGGGGGTGTCGATGACCCAGCCACCGGCGGGTAGCGCCAGCGCCACCGCGGACGTGGACGTGTGCCGCCCCTTGCCGACGGCGCTGACCCCGCCGGTGGCGCGTTCGGCGTCCGGGACCAGGCGGTTGACCAGCGTGGACTTACCGACCCCCGAGTGCCCGAACAGCACCGACAGGCGGCCGGTCAGCCGCTCCTCGAGCTCGACCGGCTCGGCGTCCCGGCGCGTGGTGACGACCGGCAGGTCGAGCGCCGCCCAGTGCTGCCGGAACTTCTCGGCCGCCCCCTCGGGCGCGAGGTCCGCTTTGGTCAGACAGAGCAGCGGTTCGACGCCGGCGTCGAGCGCCGCAACCAGGCAGCGGTCGACGAACCCGGTGCGGGGAGGCGGATCCACCAGCGAGGTGACGACCACCAGCTGGTCGGCGTTCGCGACGATCACCCGCTCGTAGGGGTCGTCGTCGTCGGCGGTGCGCCGCAGCACGCTGCGACGCTCCTCGATCCGGACGATGCGGGCCAGCGCGTCCGGGCCACCGGTCACGTCGCCGACCAGCGCGACGCGGTCACCGACCACGACGGACTTGCGGCCCAGTTCGCGGGCGCGCATCGCGATCACGGCCTGTTCGTCGAGCCAACACGTGTACCGGCCCCGGTCGACGCCGATGACCATGGCTTCCTGCGCGTCGGAGTGGCTCGGCCGGGTGCGAGTGCGCGGCCGCGAGCCACGCCGTCCGGGCCGGACCCGGATGTCGTCCTCGTCGAGCTCGCGGCGGGGGCTCAGCGGGAACTCGCCAGTTCGGTCCACACGGTCGTGAACGTGGGCATCGTCTTCCCGGTCGTCGCGACGTTCTGCACTGCCACCCCGTCGACGGCGAGTCCGATGAGTACACCGGCCTGTGCCATGCGGTGGTCGTCGTAGCTGCCGAAGACGCCGCCGTGCAGCGGCCGCGGCTCGATGGCCAGACCGTCGTCGGTCTCGGTGACGGCTCCGCCGAGGTTGTTGAGCTCGGTGGCCAGTGCGGCCAGGCGGTCGGTCTCGTGCCCGCGCAGGTGGGCGACGCCACGCAGCCGGGACGGGGTCTCGGCGAGTGCGGCGACCGCGGCGAGCACCGGCGTCAGCTCGCCGACGTCGTGCAGGTCGGCGTCGAGGCCGACCAGACGATCACCCGCGGCGACGGTGAGCCCGCGGTCGTCAAGCGTGACCCGGGCGCCCATCTGGGTGAAGAGGTCGCGCAGCGCGTCGCCGGGCTGCGTGGTGCGGGCCGGCCAGCCGGTCACCGTGACGCTGCCGCCGGTCGCGAGCGCCGCGGCCAGGAACGGTGCGGCGTTGGAGAGGTCGGGTTCGATGTCGAGGTCGAGGGGCGCGATCGGGCCCGGCTCGACCCGCCACGTGTTCGGCTCGCTGTCGTCGACGGTGACGCCGGCGTCGCGGAGCATCGCCACGGTCATGTCGATGTGGGGGAGGCTCGGGACCGGTTTCCCGTCGTGGTGCACGACCACGCCCTTGTCGTAGCGCGCGCCCGAGAGCAGCAGTCCGGAGACGAACTGCGAGGACGCGGACGCGTCGATCGTCACGCTGCCGCCGGGCAGGGAGCCGGTGCCGGCCACTGTGAACGGCAGTGCGGCCCGGTCGTCGTCCGCGATCTCGGCGCCGAGGCCGCGCAGGGCCTCGATCAGCCGGCCCATCGGCCGTTCGCGGGCCCGCGGGTCACCGTCGAGCGTCACCTCGCCGTCGGCGAGCACCGCGGCCGGCGGGAGGAACCGCATGACGGTTCCGGCCAGACCGCAGTCGACGGTGGCCGGGCCGCGGAACGGGGTCGGGGTGACGTGCCAGGCGCCGTCGTCCACCACCTCGACGCCGAGCGCCCGCAGCGCGTCGACCATCAGCTGGCTGTCGCGGCTGCGCAGCGGGGCGCGCAGCGTCGACGGCCCGGACGCGAGCGCGGCGAGGATCAACGCGCGGTTCGTCACGGACTTCGACCCGGGCATCGTGACGGTGCCGACGACGGGCCCCGTCGCGCGGGGTGCGGGCCAGGGATCGAGCAGCTTCTGCATGGTTGTCAGTCTGCCGGAAGTGTCGGTGGGGCTCAGTAACGTGGCTGGCATGTGCGGTAGGTATGCCTCCAGCCGGAGCGCGGACGATCTGGTCGCGGAGTTCGATGCGGTCGGTACCGCGTTCGACGAGCCGTTGCGGCCCGACTACAACGTGGCGCCCACCACCGACGTGCCAGTGGTCCGGGTTTCGCGGTCCCAGGGTGGGCGGGTGGTCGATTCGCTGCGTTGGGGCCTGGTGCCGTCGTGGGCGGCCGATCTGTCGGGCGGTGCGCGCATGATGAACGCCCGCGCCGAGTCCGTGGCCAGCAAGCCGGCGTTCCGCTCGGCGTTCGCCCGGCGGCGGTGCCTGGTGCCTGCCGACGGCTGGTACGAGTGGTCGCCCCGGGCCGACGGGCCGGGAAAGCAGGCCTGGTACCTCACCCGCGCCGACGGCGGCCTGTGCGTGTTCGCCGGGCTGTGGGAGGTGTGGGGCAAAGGTGACGACAAAGTGGCCACCTGCTCGATCGTCACCACCGAGGCGCTCGGCCCACTGGCGTCGGTGCACGACCGCATGCCCCTGCAGCTGTCGCGGGACCGGTGGGCCGCCTGGCTGGGGGAGTCGGAGATGGTGCCCGACGACCTCCTGGCGCCACCGTCCGAGGATCTGCTCGCCGGCATGGAGCTCCGGCCGGTCGGCTCCGCCGTCGGCAACGTGCGCAACACCGGCCCGCAACTCCGGGAGCGGGTCGAACCGGTCGAACCGGTGTCTCTCGACACGTTGTTCTGACCGGGTTGGCGAAACCCCGTAACGCCCCTCGGGTCGCCTCGTTGTCTGTGACGTAGCGAGTTCGGCCCGTGGCATTCGGTGGAGACACCGGCGCTTCCTCCGGGGGTTGCGCGCTTGTCACGGGGACACCGGTACAGGGCACGTACCCCGTGCAGGAAGGAGAGCAGACACGTGACTCGGGCCAGGCTGCCGAGGCCACACGAGGTGCTCGCGGCGAGCCGCGATCCCCGGTTGCTGGCGGCGAGGGCTGCACGCCCCGCCGACCCGACATGGCGCACACGCGGACGCTGCCGCACCGTCGACCCGGAGACGTTCTTCCCACTTCCCACCGAACCGGCGGACCCGGCGCTCAGTTTCTGCCATTCCTGTGATGTGCAGGCGGACTGCCTCGCGGCCGCGCTGAACGCCGGTGACTGCGAAGGTGTCTGGGGCGGTACGACGCCCCGGGAACGGCGCGCCATGCTGGTCGCATGGCGGAATCGCACCGGAGTGGCAGGCGCACCGACATCGTTCACGAACGCACGCGCCCGGGCGGAACGGGCGGACAGCGTTCACCGGGAGAGCTGACGTCAGAGGAGCCCGCCGGGGGGCTCCTCCAGGACGTCCCGACCCGGCGGGGACCGGCTCGACTCCGCGTCGACCCGCCCCTGGGTGAGCCCCGATCGCTTCTCGTGCTCGGTCACGGCGCCGGGGGAAACGTCGATGCTCCGGACCTGGAGGCGGTCACCGCCGCCGTCGTGCCGTTCGGCGTGACGGTGGTGCGGGTGACGCAGCCCTACCGGGTGGCCGGACGTCGGGCGCCGGCACCGGCCAACCACCTCGACGAAGCCTGGGTGGACGCGGTGCGGTTCCTGCTTCCGTCGAGCCTTCCGCTGGTGGTCGGAGGCCGCTCCAGCGGTGCGCGCGTCGCGTGCCGCACCGCGGCGGAGCTCGGCGCGGTAGGGGTGGTCGCGTTGGCGTTCCCCACGCATCCGCCGGGCAAGCCGGAGCGGTCACGGGTCGACGAGTTGCCTCTCGACCTGCCCACGCTGGTGCTCAACGGTGACCGCGACCCGTTCGGCGTCCCGCCGATCGTCGGCCGGATGACGTTGCACGTGCTCGCCGGCGCGGACCACAGCCTCAAAAAGGTGGCGGGAACGGCGGCGGCGCACATGCTGGCGTGGCTACGCGCGAGCAGTTGGGCGCGGTGAAGCGGTCCCATTAGACCGGGCCCCAGCGCGCCCGAACGGGACCGCTCAACCGGCGGCGATCGGGGCCACCGTCGCGGCGGTGAGACGGGTCAGGTCGGCGGGGGAGACCTCCACCTCCAGGCCGCGGCGACCGGCCGAGACGAAGACGGTGTCGAACGAGGCCGCGCTCTCGTCGATCACCGTGGGGAGGCGCTTGCGCTGGCCCAGCGGGCTGATGCCGCCGCGGACGTAGCCGGTGGTCCGCTCGGCGAGCGTCGGATCGGCCATCGTCGCCTTCTTCTTGCCGACGGCCGCGGCCAGCGCCTTCAGGTCCAACTCACCGACGACCGGAACCACTGCGACGTGCAGTGCGCCGTCGATCTGCGCGACGAGCGTCTTGAACACCCGCTCCGGCGCGACGCCGAGTGCCTCCGCGGCTTCCAGGCCGTAGGAGCCGGCGGCGGGGTCGTGCGTGTACTCGTGCACGATGAATTCGGCGCGTGCCTTGCTCAGCGCCTGCGTTGCGGGAGTTCCTCGGCCTGCCATGGCGGGATCGTAGACGGCGGAACATTTCGCGGGACGGCCGTGTTGTGGGACTCGTGTGGGAAGAGCTGAGTAAGCCAGCAGGGCTGGCATCGATGGAGCGCTCGGCGCCGACTTGGGTGCTGGGGGACGTTTCCGACCCGAAGGCGGTGGTATTCGGGTCGCCGAAGCTGGACGGCCTCGTTACCGTCAGCGGTGATGCGGGTTACGGCACGGGGGGCGTGATCGGCCTATCCTCTATGACGAGCCCAGCTTCGGTGCTCCGGTCGGGTTCGGTCCCGACGCCCATCCATCCGGGAGAAGACTTGCCCACAGCCCCCCAGCCTGACGACGCCGCCAGCGTCGACACTCAGCCTGGTACCGACGCTGCCGTCGAGGCTGCGCCGGCTAGGTCCGAAGAGACGGTGGCTGAGCGTAATGCCCGGTTCGAGCGGGATGCCCTGCCGTTCCTCGACCAGTTGTACGCGGCCGCTCTGCGCATGACGCGGAACCCGGCCGACGCCGAGGACCTCGTCCAAGAGGCGTTCGTCAAGGCGTATGCGGCGTTCCACCAGTTCCAAGAGGGCACGAACCTCAAGGCGTGGCTCTACCGCATCCTCACGAACACCTTCATCAACAACTACCGCAAGCGTCAGCGGCAGCCGCAGCAGAGCCCGACCGAGCAGATCGAGGACTGGCAGTTGGCGGCCGCGGAGTCGCACTCCTCGTCCGGCCTGCGTTCGGCCGAGGTGGAGGCGCTCGACCGGCTTCCCGACTCCGACGTGAAGGACGCGCTGCAGGCGCTGCCGGAGGAGTTCCGTCTCGCGGTTTATCTCGCGGACGTCGAGGGTTTCTCTTACAAGGAAATCGCCGACATCATGGGGACGCCGATCGGCACCGTGATGTCGCGGCTGCACCGCGGGCGTCGTAACCTGCGTCGGCAGCTGGAGCAGTACGCGCTGGACCGGGGAATCGTCCGCGCCGCGCCCGAGGGGGTGTCGTCGTGAGCTGTGGTGGACCGCACGAGGTCGACTGCTCCGAGGTGCTGGCCGAGGTCTGGCTGTACCTGGACGCCGAGGACGGCTCGCAGAGCCGCGAGAAGATCGCCGAGCACCTCGACGAGTGCGGGCCGTGCCTGCGCGAGTACGGCATCGAGCAGGAGGTCAAGGCGCTGGTGGCGCGCTGCTGCGGCGGCGAGGTCGCGCCTGACGGTCTGCGCAAGCGGCTGATCACGACGATTCGCGAGGCGGTCGTCACCGAGGACGGCACGCGGACCGTCTACGAGGAGACGACGATCGAGGTTCGGCGCGAAGCCTGAGCTCTGCATGACAACGCCCCCGCCAGTTCAACTGGCGGGGGCGTTCATTTTGTCTAGCTGTTCGGACGGCGACCGTGGTTCGCCTTCTTGTTCTTGCGGGCCTTCTTCTTGCGAGCGCGCCGAGCCATGTCGGCCTCCTTCCGTAGTCGAACCCCCAGCATTTCACGGGGGCCGCGACTACAACGACTTGCGGTAGGCAAGCAGCTGCATGCCGGGCATCGGCGCCCAGTCGAGCTGCGGCACCCGGACGAATCCGAACCGGTCGTAGAGTCGCTGTGCGCTTCGCATCTGCGGCTTGGTGGACAGGACGACGCTCCGGGCTTTGTGCCGCACGGCGAGTTCCAGGCACTCCCGGACGAGGCGGGCGGCAACTCCGCGGCCTCGGGCCTCGGGGGCCACCGCCAGCATGCGGAACTCCGCCTGGCCCTCGCGGGATAGCTCGGCGAACGGTGAGCCGGGAAGACAGAACGTCACCGTGCCGAGCAATCGGCCCTGTTCGTCGACCGCGACGAGGAGGTCGCAGTGGGTCGCCCGGTGCTCGGCGTCGCGGAGCTCCTCGGCGTAACCGGAATCGTTGGCCAGCAGGCCGTCAGCCGCGTAGGCGTCGTACGTGAGCTCACCGATCGCCGCGTACTCGGCCGGCAGGGCCGTACGGATGGTGATCACGCCGACGGGCGGCGGGTGGGACGACGTTGTCACAACGCTTGTGTACCAGAGCGGCGCCGCCTGTTGACTGGCTCAGTGCAGTACTGACCGTCACAAAGTTGGGAGAACTCCCCTCAACCGGTGATTGATGTCCCAGCGGGGGTGGGGTCGGCGCTGTCGCGAAACGCGGCGGCGTCGAAGTGGCCGCCCCAGGCGACGTCGAGCGACTCGCGCGCGATCGCGAGGAACTCACCGTGCTGCGGCCGACTCGTGTCGCGCCAGGTGCGCTTCCGGGCGCCATAGGCGCCGGTAGCGTCGGCGGGGAGGACGTCGGCGGCGTCGGCGGGTAGGACGCCGGCGAGCGGCCGGCCGGTGACGGCTTCGAGGTCGGCGACGTTGCAGCGGGCGACGAGGTCGGGATCCTTCGGCCAGGAACCGATCACGACGCCGGCGAGTTGGACACCGCGCATCCTGAGCGACTCCGCGACGAGCGCGGTGTGACCGGGTGCGTCGCGGTCGGTGCCGGTGACGACGAGCGCTGGGGCCTGAAGGGCCCAGGCGAGCTCGGCCAGCGTCCAGCCGTCCGTGCCGAACCGCTCCAGCAGACTTCCGGTTCCCTCGACGAGCACTAGGTCGAATTCGGCGTCCAGCGCGGCGACGCTCTTCGCGACCGCGGGGAGGTGCAGCGAACGATCCCCGGCGTAGCGGGCCGCGGCCGCGGGGGAGAGCACGTCGGCGTACCGGGCGTACTCGTAGGTGGCTGTACCGGGCGCGAGCCGCTCGATCTCCTCCAGGTCGCGAGGCAGACCGATCTGCGCGAGCTTCACGACGGCGACACTGAGCCCACGTGCCAACCCGAGCGCAGCGATCGCCGCGGCAGTAACAGTCTTTCCCGCTCCAGAAGCGGTCCCACTAACGGCAACAATGCCCACGATTCGCCACCCTACGACGGCAAAGTTCTTCCGACCGCCCTCTAGTCACGTGAGCTCGATAACGAGACGGCTGCGACTGGTCGACTTTGGTTGGTACAAAAAACGGCAAAGGCGATACGATCTAGTAGTTCGACTCGAACAAGCAGGAGTGCAGCCATGCCTCGGACCAGCCCAACCGTGCGTCGTCGCCGCCTCGGTCAGGAGCTGCGAGCTCTCCGGGACAGCAAGGGCATGACCGTCGAGCAAGTAGCCAAGGAACTCGACTGGTCTCCATCCAAAGTGAGTCGTATTGAGACCACCACGATCAAAGTGGGCTTGGTCGACCTCCGTGCACTACTGGACGTCTATGAGATCACGGACGCCGGTCGCCGCAGTGGCCTCCTCGAATTGGGGAAGGAGTCCCGCGAGCGCGCGTGGTGGATGGACTTCAATGACCGAACCCCGGTCGACAGCTTCAAGGCCTTCGTCGGATTCGAGGCCGAAGCTGAACAGATCCTCACCTACGAGCCCTCGATCGTCCCCGGCTTGCTGCAGACAGAGGAGTACACCCGTGCGCTCATGCGCGCGATCCTTACCAAGGATGCGGATATCGACGAGGTCGTGAAGTTGCGGCTCGCTCGGCAGGAGCTTCTAACCCGCGGGGACGATCCAGTGAAATTCACGGCGGTCATCGACGAAGCGGCGTTGCGTCGGCCGGCGGGAGGCACGAAACGGAAGCAGGTGATGCGGGAACAGATCGAGAAGCTTCTGGTTCTCTCTCAGAGGTCCAACGTCACGATCCGCATCTTGCCGTTCGCCAGTGGCCTGCACCCAGGTATGAATGGTGCTTTTACGGTCCTCGAACTCCCGCATCCGGATGATTCGGATGTCGTTTGGGTGGAGACGTTCACTGTCGGCGCCTTGCTCAGTGATGAGGACAATATCCGGTATTTCAACCGGGTGTTCGACGGAGTTCAGCAAGAGGCTCTGGGGCGGGACGCCACCGAGCACTTCCTTGAGGAGATTCGCGCCGGGTACTGAGGCCCACCGCGCAGGCCGTCACGCTTGAGCACGTCGCGTGACGAAAACTTCCACACCAGGCCCGGGGTGTCACCTCAAGTAGGCATGCTCTACCCTTCCTCCGTACAACGTGTGCAATATGCTCGGTGCAAGGAGCAGTATGCAGTAGCATGCGGGCGTCTACGTGCCTGTGGGCGAGGAGGGTAAGTCATTGTGGCCGCCTGTCGGCCGGTGATTCCCCCACGAGGGGTCTCCGGCTCGACTCGTTGTTCACGCGGACGATCTCCGCTTGCTGAAGCTCATCCTCAAGTACGAGTTCGGGTAGCCGTCGAACCAGTACGCGCTGCCCGACGTAGTTCTTGGGTAAGACCTTACCGGAGTCTCCATCTTGTTCCAGTACGACTCGTCGCGCGGAAACAGATAAGGACCCCCGTCGGTTTCCGCTCGGCGGCAATGCGCGTTGGTCGGACCGGTGCTGTCGAGCAGGCACGAGTTCTGCGTCGTTGTTTCGCGTTGTCAACTTCCGGAATTTAGCGAGCGAATAGGTTCGGTCGACATGGAGACTGTGGTGGGGTTCGAGAACGTGGCGTGGCGAAAGAGCAGCGCCAGCAACCTCGGAAACTGCGTAGAGGTAACCACTGCGCCCGTGAACGGTGTGATTGGTGTGCGTGACACCAAGGACCGTGACGGGGTCATTTTGGCATTTTCAGTTCCTGTCTGGGGCGATTTCTTGGCTGATGCCAAGATGGGCGCCTGGGCTAAAAGGTGAAGTTGTGAAGGTTGGTAGTTAGGGAAGTACTACCTGATACCTCTCCCACTTTGTCTCCCGTCTCTGCATACTGGTGGAGCCGGGGAGATCTCGGCGTGCGGTGCCGGCCATAAAGCGCGAGCCGCACGTCCGAGCCGGGCTGAAGGGAGCCGGGCGTGGCGAAGAGGGATGGCGTATTCCGGAAGTCGGTGAGAAGTGCGATCGGTAACTGCGTCGAGGTTGCATTTACCGAGGGCGACGTTCGGATGCGTGACTCCAAACAGGTTCCGGGTGGGGTGGTCTTAGCCTTTCCCACGTCGGTGTGGCTCGACTTCGCTCATGGAGCGAAGGAGGGGCGCTTCGACCCACCGAGCCGCTGAGCACCTGAGCGGCTCACTGCACCACACACGACTGTTCCCTCTGCGCAGTACGAGGTTGCGCAGAGGGAACAGCCTTTTCTCGGCCCGGCCCCGTGGGCCGAGAGAGCTGACCGGGGCGGCGACTGCCCCGGTCAGCCGATCGGGATTTGTTGCACCTCCGGGCCCGGCAACCGGGCGAGTAGATAGGACGTCGCGGTCACCTGGTGGAGCGTCAGGCCGTCGAACTCGCTGTTCAGCACGACCACCGGCCAGGTGTCGGGATCGTCGGACGTCACTGCCCAGCCGACGATGTGCCGGCCGTGGAGCAAGCCCCAGGGAAGGATTCCGCCGACTTCGGGATAGAAGGGCGGAGGGAAGTGGTCGCAGGTGATGGTGCGCAGGGACGCGACCAGGCGTTGGATGCCGTCGAGCCATCCGATGAGGTCCAGCGTGCCCCCCGCATCGCCGGGACCGTAGATGACGACGTCGGCCACGACTCCTGGACCGCGGTCGTCGATCAACCCGCGGTAGTCGGCGGGAAGCCGGGTGCCGAGTGACTCCTCCAGCGCCGACCAGGAGATCTCGGTGCGGCGCGGGATCCGCGGGGGGTCCACTCGGCGGAGTAAGGCGACGGTGTCCAGTGGTGTCGGCTCCGCGGTCTTGCCTGCCAGATCGCCCCACCCTGCGGAAAGCGTGGCGAGCCCGGCGGGCCTGCGGTGCGCTCGTGCGGCGGAACAGGACGGGAACTCACTGACGACCCAGACGGTTTCGCGTCGGAAGCGAAGTGTCGGGTGGAGATCGGTCCGCGCCTGAAAGGCTCGTCTAGCCCGGTGAAGCCTTCGTCGTACCCAGAGAGTGTTCATGGCACTCAACCCCTCCAACGGGCTGCCCATCACCCGTTCTACCAAATTATGGGCGAGGGACCGTCGGCGTGCAAGATGCATGGCGACACTCGCAGGAAGCAATTCAGCGCGGGGCAAATGGCGGTCAGCAAGCCAGAGTTAGCAAATCTATTGTCGCAAACGGCTTTTACCGTGGATTCGAAGTCACCTGTGGGGCTATTCGGGCAGACGTGATTTGCGGTGTTCAAAGTGGTGACGGACGAGGGCCCGAACCACAGCCTCGACGGCGGATGACAC
This sequence comes from Cryptosporangium sp. NPDC048952, assembly GCF_043197895.1. NCBI lineage: Bacteria > Bacillati > Actinomycetota > Actinomycetes > Cryptosporangiales > Cryptosporangiaceae > Cryptosporangium > Cryptosporangium sp. NPDC048952. Next base: position 342,306 of record NZ_JBICTY010000009.1, read on the forward strand.
CATCCTTGCCATGACGACGTCGGGGAGGTCAGAGGCTGAGGTGGCCACACCTCCCACTCCGGTCATCGAGGCCCCGGAGCCCCCACGCCGCGTCCACCGCCCCTTGGACCTCGTCCGCCTCCTCGTCTCCGTGGTGGGCCTCGCGGTCGCCATGCTCATCGGCGCGTTCACCACGAACACCGTCGCCGGCATCGACAAGGACATCACGGGCGCCACGGCGCCGCTGCCGACGGCGCTCGGCCTGCTGATCACGACCGGCTCGGGCCTGCTCATGCTCGCCCTGCCCGCGGTGATCGTCGTCGACCTGCTGGTCCGGCGCCGGTTCCGGATCCTCGCCGACGGAACGCTGGCGTTCCTCGCCTGCCTGGCCTGGGTCGCCGCGCTCCAGTCGGTGCTCCGCCAGCTCGCCAACGCCGACGCGCTCGCCGCCTCGCTCACCGCGGCCCAGGCGGCTGACCCGGGCATCACCGGCTTCAGCGCCGGGGTGGCGGCGATCGCCACGGTGGCCCAGATCGGGCGGCAGCCGCGGCTGCGCGTCCTCGGTGGCGTTGTTTTCAGTCTTTTCGCACTTGCGCAGGTCACGCTCGGCGCCACTGCGGTCGCGGTGGCGATCTCGCTGCTGATCGGCCGCGTCGTCGGCATGTTCGTGCGGTGGGCGGCCGGTACCAACCCGTCGCGCCCGAGCCCGCGTGCCGTGGTGGCGGAGCTGCGCCGGGCCGGTGTGGAGTTGGTTTCGCTGCGACCCCGGCACCTCGACACCGAGGATCCGGTGTACTTCGACGCGGTCGACACCGGCGGCCGGGCTCTCGTCGTCCACGTTCTCGACCGCGACCACGAGGGTGCGGGTGTTCTGCAGGCGGTCTGGCGAACGGTCCGCTTCCGGGAGCCGGCCGCGCGCAAGGCGCTGGTCTCGCTGCGCCGCGCGGTCGAGCACGAGGCGTTGATCAGCGCCGCCATGGCGGCGGCCGGCGCCCGCACCCAGGCGATGGTGGCCGCGGTGCCCGTCGAACCCGATGCTGTCGTCCTCGCCTACGAGGACGTCCCCGGTCCGACGCTCGACGAGATCCCGCTCGACGATCTGGACGACGGACGGCTGGACGCCGTCTGGGAGCAGGTACTGCTGCTGCACCGGCGGGCGATCGCGCATCGCGGGCTGGCAGGACAGAGCATCGTGTTCCCACCGGACGGCGGCGCCGGGCTCCGGTTCTCGAGCGGCGCGGGCCTGATCGCCGCGCCCGTGGCCGCGCTCCGGATCGACCTGGCGCAGTTGCTGGTGACGCTCGCGCTGAAGGTCGGCGTGGACCGTGCCGTCGACAGCGCGTTGCGCGCTCTGGGCACCGGTCGCCTGGCCGAGGCCGTGTCGGCGCTGCAGCCGGTCGCGCTCGGCCGCACCAGCCGTCAGGCGCTCCGCCGGGACAAGAAGCTGCTCGACACCCTGCGCGACCGGGTGCTCGACGTCATCGGCACGGTGCCGCCGGAGCCCGTCCGGCTGGAGCGACTGCGCCCGCGCACGATCATCTCGGTCGTCGCGCTGACCGCGGCGGCCTACGTCCTGCTGGACCAAATCGCGGGCCTGGATCTGGTCGCGGTCATCACCGACGCGGACTGGCGTTGGCTGGCGGTCGCGATCCTGCTCGGCGCGGTCCGGTTCGTCGGGGCGGCGGTCGCGCTCACCGGATTCGTCGCGGAAAAGCTCAAGTTCGCGCGGACGTTCCTCGTCCAGATCGCGTCGTCGTTCCTGGGGCTCGTGGCTCCGGCCGGTGTGGGCGGCGCTGCGCTCAACGTCCGCTACCTGCAGCAGGCGGGCGTGCCGGCGGCCGCCGCAGTGGCTGCGGTGGCGATCTGGCAGATCGGCACCGTCGCGGCCACGGTCCTGCTGCTGATCGTCGTCGGTTTGATCGCCGGGAACGACCAGGCGCGCTCGCTCGAGGTGCCCGACAGCGCATTGATCACGCTCGGCGTCATCATGGCGCTGGTCGCTGCGGTGTTCATGGTGCCGTTCGGTCGGCGTTTCCTGCTGGCGCGGCTACGGCCATACCTCGCGCAGATCACGCCTCGGCTGGCGAGCGTGTTCACCCGCCCGGCGCGGCTCGGCGCGGGCATCTTCGGAACGATCCTGCAGTCGGTGGCCACCGTGCTCGTGATGAGCGCGTGCATCGAGGGTTTCGGTGGATCGCTGTCGTGGTCGGTCGTCGCGGTGGTCGTGCTCGCCGGCACGGCGCTCGGCTCGGCCGCCCCCACGCCCGGTGGTCTCGGCGCCGTCGAAGCCGTCCTGTCGGCCGGCCTGACCGCCGGCGGCCTCGACGGCGCGACCGCCATCTCCGCCGTCCTTCTCTTCCGCCTGCTCACCTTCTGGCTTCCCGTGCTCCCCGGCTGGCTCGCCTTCAGCTTCCTCTCCCGCAAACAACTCGTTTAGGGGGCGGGCCGCCCTGGCCGGGCTCCTGGTTCAGACATTTACGCTAGTGGCGCGGTGCGGCGCGTAGCGATCGGGCTACGGCGGTGAAGGCTCGGGCGGCCTGGGCCACGTCGGCGTCGGAGAGAGTGGCTTTGGCGGTGAGGCGCAGACAGGCGCGGCCTTCGGGAACAGTGGGCGGCCGGAGGCAGGCCACGTCGAGCCCGAAGTCGGCGAACACCGTCCGGGCGCGCAGCGCCGACTGCGCGGCGCCGACCCGCACGGTCAGCACCGCCCCGTCGGGGCGGGTCACCGACAGGCCTGCCGACCGCGCCGCCCACGCGAGCTCGCTCGCCCGCGCCCGCACGGCCGCGACCAGCTCCGGAGTGGACGACAGGATCCGCAGCGCGGTGAGCGCCGCGGCCGTCGACGCCGGGGCCAGGCCGCTGTCGAACGCGAACGGTCCGCCGCGGTCGATCAGCTCCTGGATCACCTCCGGCTCCCCGAGCACCGCACCACCCTGCGACCCGAGCGAGTTCGCCAGCGTCAGCGTGCGGACGACGTCCGGCTCGCCGGCCAGCCCGGCCGCGTACCCGGCGCCCCGCCCCCGATCGCCGATGACGCCCAGCGCGTGGGCCTCGTTCACGACGAGCAGCGCGCCGTAGCGCCGACACACGGCGTGCAGCTCCGACAGGGGGGCCAGGTCACCGTCGACACCGAACAGTGCGTCGGTGACGGCGACCGCGTGCTCCTCGGGACGCTCGGCCAGTGCCCGTTCCACTGCGGAGACGTCGCGGTGCGGCGTGACGGTCACCCGTGAGCGGGCCAGGCGGCAGGCGTCCACCAGCGACGAGTGGTTGACCGCATCGGACACCAGCAGCACGTCCGGGCCGCCGAGCGCGGCCACCGTGCCGAGGTTGGCCAGGTAACCCGAGGAGAAGACCAGGGCGTCGGCCGCACCGCAGAAGCGGGCGAGCGCGGTCTCCAGGTCCGCGTGCAGCACCGTGGTGCCGGTGACCAGGCGCGACCCGGTCGAGCCCGCACCCCAGGTGAGCGCGGACGCGGCCGCCGCGGACACCACCCGCTCGTCGACGGACAGCCCGAGGTAGTCGCTGCCGGCGAGGTCGACCAGACCGTCGCCGTTCGCGGACCGGGGCTGCAGCCGCCGCGTGTGACCCGAGACGGTCCGCACCGAATAAGCGTCACGCAGACGCTGCAAGGGATCCATCACGGTGCTCCGGACATGCACCGCACCCTCCTTCGATCGAAAACTTGGCACAAACGTACGGGCGGCGGCACGGAGCGTGAGGGTGTAAGTACTCGGAATCACCCGTTCGAAGGATGAGAACTCGGACGTGCAGAATCGGGGGGTGTCAACACTTCGGGATCTCGTCGAGGAACACACGTCGCTTTCCGGCGAAGACCTCGAGCACCTCCACCGCCTGGCCGGTGACTGGCAACTGCTGGCCGACCTGAGCTTCGCCGACCTGCTGCTGTGGCTACCGGTCGCGGAGAGCGGCTTCCTCTGCGCTGCGCAGGTGCGTCCGACGACCGCACCGACCGCCTACCACGACGACATGGTGGGCAAGATGGCCACCGGCTCGGTCGTGGACCAGCTGACCACCGCGATGATCGAGCGCCGGATCTGGCGCGAGGGCGACCCGGTGTGGCACGACGGTGTCCCGGCCCGCCAGGAGGCGATCCCGGTCCGCCGCGGCGATCGGGTGATCGCTGTCGTCGGCCGCGTCACGAACCTGGCTGCCACCCGGGTGCCGAGCCAGCTGGAGCTCAGCTACCTGCAGGCTGCCGACGACCTCTGCCTGATGGTGGCCGGGGGGACGTTCCCGCCTCCGCCGGTGGAGGAGAAGACCGCGTCGGCACCCCGGGTCGGCGACGGGCTGGTGCGGCTGAACTCGCTGGGCGTGGTGACGTACGCGAGCCCGAACGCCCAGTCGGCGTACCGGCGGCTCGGTCTGGCGGGGGATCTCGTGGGCGAGGACCTCGCGACGCTCACGCGGGGGCTGGCCACCGATCCGTTGGACGGGGGAGAGGTCTGCTCCCGGATCCAGTCGGCAGTGCGCGGCGAGGTGAAGGGCCGCACCGACGTGGAGGCCCGGGGCGCGACCGCGCTCATCCGTGCGCTCCCACTGCTGCCGGACGGGGTCCCGATCGGTGCGCTGGTGCTCGTCCGGGACGTCACCGACGTTCGGCGTCGCGACAAAGCGCTGGTCACGAAGGACGCGACGATCCGGGAGATCCACCACCGGGTCAAGAACAACCTGCAGACGGTGGCGGCGCTGCTGCGTCTGCAGGCGCGGCGGGTCGCGACGTCGGACGCGAAGGCGGCGCTGGAGGAGTCGGTGCGGCGGGTCGCGTCGATCGCGATGGTGCACGAGACGCTCGCGTCGTCGCTGGACGAGACAGTGGACTTCGACTCGATCGTCGACCGGGTGATCTCGATGGTGGCCGACGTGGCCGCGCCCGAGTCCCAGGTGACCGTGCGTCGGGTGGGCTCGTTCGGCGTGTTGTCGGCGCAGATCGCCACACCGTTGGTAACCGTGGCGACCGAGCTCGTGCAGAACGCGGTGGAACACGCGTACGGGCCGGGGGAGGCCGGCGAGGTCATCGTGGCCGCCCATCGCTGGCGGGGGCGGCTGCACGTGCGGATCACCGACGACGGCCGGGGCCTGCCGACGAACTTCCGCCTCGACGGTTCGGAGCGGCTCGGCCTGCAGATCGTCCGCACGCTCGCCACCGGCGAGTTGAACGGGACGCTGGAGCTACGCCCCCGCTCCGAGGGCGGCACCGAAGCCGTGCTGGTCGTGCCGCTCATCCCTTCTCGGTGAGTGGCCCGCCCAGAACGACACTGACAGGCGAGCGCGAGCCCTTGAGTATCAGTTATATGAGGCGGTCTCGCGCTCGACTGTCAGTGCCGCCCTGGACGGGCTCCAGGTTCAAGCGCTCGCGCCTGGCGGCGCTCGACAAGCGACTGCCTCAACGTGAACGGCCCCGGATCCGCGTGGGATCCGGGGCCGGTCAGGCTCGTGCGAAGGTTTCAGGCGGTGCGGGCGCGCTGCCGGTTGCGGCGCTTGAGCGCCCGGCGTTCGTCCTCGCTCATTCCGCCCCACACGCCGGCGTCCTGACCCGACTCGATCGCCCACTCGAGACAAGACTCCGTGACCGAACAGCGGCGGCAGACAGCCTTCGCTTCTTCCACCTGCAGCAGCGCCGGCCCGGTCGTCCCAATCGGGAAGAACAGCTCGGGGTCCTCGTCGCGGCAGAGGGCGCGGTGGCGCCAGTCCATGCCAACTCTCCTTGTATTGATCTGGGTCGCCGTCCCTGCCCACACCGAGCCGGACGGCGGACTCAAAAGCTCATGTGTGGTGTTGCTTGTGAATGCTTTCACGAACTACGGCCATGTCAAGGGGTTGTGAACCTTATTTAAACCGTGCGTGAGCCGACTCACCTGCGGTTAGATCGGACAATACGCTAGTAACGGTGTACTTCACCCTCATATGAGGCTCAAGCTACTGACAGAGTTACGCTCCGCAGCCACCGCCCGCTCCCGCGCCGCTTGGCACCGACACGAGGCGTGTGCGGAACCGAGTGTCGCGGACGCCGGTCGTCGACCTTGATCCGCAGGAGAGTTGCCGACTCAACCTGCTTGTCGGTAACGCCCCTCACTGACATGAACGCTCATGAGGCGGGGGATTCCGCGCTTCTTAACGCCTAAAACGTTCGCGCACGAGGAAGTTTTAAGGTCCGGGGTTCAGTGTGCTTGCACAACACGGTCCGGTCATCCGAATAAGCGCACAGTGGTCATCCGTCGAAGCACTGAGAATTGACCGACTCAGACGACAACGCGCAACGCACCGGGCACGGAAGTGAACCGCATCTCGCTCAGTTCCCCCAGATAGTCCCCGTCCACCTGGGCCGCCAGCGGAGGGTCGGAACGCAGCACGAAGCCGGACAGATCGTGCCGACGCAGAATTTGCCTGCCGTGCGGATCCGGCTTCGTCGAAAGGGCTTGCCACACGGTGCGAAGCGTGGTGGGCAGCCGTAGCGCGCGGAACGCCAACAAATCCAAGCCGTCGTCGAACGATGCCTCCGGGCAGGGATTCACCGGTCGTGGCCCCAAATAGGTCCACGGCGAACAGTTCTGCACGATCACCGCTGCGAAACGACCCGTCGGCTCCTCCTGCACGTCGGGCGTCTCAATTTTCAGTTCGACGTTCGTCGAGCGCCGTTCGGGGCCGCCGGCATATTGGGTGACCGCCGATCGGACGTACAAGCCGGGAGTAGCGGTGCGGCCGCGGCTGCGCGCTTTCTCGACCCGCCCGACAACGGCCGCGTCGAGCCCGTAGCCCGCACAGAAGATGAACCAGCGGTCGTTGGCCCGGCCGAGCCCGATCGTGCGCCGACGGCCCTCTCGGAGGGCTTCCAGCAACAACCCCGTGGCGTCCACGGCATCGCGCGGGGCGCCGAGCGCGCGGATGAACACGTTGGCGGACCCACCGGGCACCACGCCCAGCGCCGGGACGTCGTCGCCGGTACCGTCGGCGAGCATGCCGTTGACGACCTCGTTCACGGTGCCGTCACCGCCCAGGGCCACCACGACGTCGAACTTCTCCCGGGTGGCCCGGGTGCCCAGCTCGATCGCGTGACCGCGGTGGGTGGTCTCCGCGACCTCCAGCGCGAGCTGAGCGGAGAGGGCTGAGACCAGCACCTCGCGAGTGCGTGGCGCAGTGGTGGTGGCAGTGGGGTTGACCACCAGAAGTGCACGCATGGTGGCGACTGTACTTGTCGGTAGGCTGGAAGCCGTGACAGACCGCCCGAACCCTGCCGGGCCGGACGACGCGGCCGGCGATGGCCCGCTGACGCTCCGGGCAGGCGTCCTCGTTCTCTGGATCCAGGCCGCTCTGGTCGCGCTTCTCGCTGTCGTCGAGATCGTCCAGCTGGTGCGTAACGGTACCGACCAGCTCGAATGGGCCGCGTGGATCATCGCGGGCCCGCTGGCGGCCGCGGTGGCTCTGTTCGTCGCGGGCCGGTTGCTCGTGAACCGCCGGTTGGCCGGGCGCGGGCTCGCCGTCGCCATCCAGTTGTGCGCGATTCCAGTCGCGTTCTTCATGATCACCGGCGACAGCGACGCCTGGGTGCGGGTCGTCGGCGCGCTGATCGCCCTGTCGGTGATCGCCGCAATCGCCCTGATTGTTGCTCCGGCATCCCGCCGAGCCCTCGTGGCCTGAAAAGCCGAGAGGGTGATCGACTGTTCAACCGATCACCCTCTGTCATCGACCGACAACTACTCTCGGTGCTCCAGACCCTCACGCAAGTGTGCCAACGTCCGGCTGAGCAACCGGGACACATGCATCTGCGAGACACCGATCTCGGCCGCTATCTCTGATTGCGTCATGTTCGCGAAGAATCGGAGGGCCAAGATCTGGCGTTCGCGGGAGGTGAGCCGGCTCAACAGCGGCCGCAGCGACGCCCGGTGCTCGACGTTCTCGAGTGCCGCCTGAGCATCCCCGGCGGCCGGATGGGCGGCGCCGCCCGGCGAGTCGTCGGCCAGCTCGACGTCCAATGACACGGTTGTGTAAGCGTGCGCCGACCCGATGGCCTCGAGCACTTCCTCCTCGGTCAGGTGCGTGTACCCGGCCAGCTCGGCGATCGTGGGGGAGCGGGAGAGGCGGCCGAACAGGTCGCCGGTAGCCCTCGACACGGCGAGCGTGTGCTCCTGCATCCGCCGCGGCACCCGGATCGCCCAGCCACGGTCGCGGAAGTGGCGCTTGACTTCACCAACCACCGTAGGTGTTGCATATGTGGAGAATTCGACCCCGCGTTCGAGATCGAAGCGGTCCACCGCCTTGATCAGACCGATAGTGGCCACCTGGACGAGGTCGTCCATCGGCTCACCGCGCCCCGCGAACCGCCGCACCAGGTAGTGCGCCAGCGGCAGGTGCCGGCGCACCAACTCGTCCCGGTGCCGACGCCACTCCGCGCTGCCCGGCGGGCATGCGTGCAACCGGCGGAACAGCTCGTGCGAGGCGTGCCGGTCCCGTTCCGCGGGCGTCAGCGTCTCGCCCTCCGGCGGTGCGGGGCGGTGCAGCGGTGCACGACGCAGCGGCGGACGCTCGTCGATCGGACGTACGTCGATCGAACGCACCTCGGGCGCGCACTCGTCGGCGCTGTCGTCGGTGGTGCAGTCGTCGGCCGGGCCGGCCGGCACCGGAACGCGAGACGGGTCGTGCGGCGTCGGCTCGCTCCGGCCGGAACGGCGACCGGCCGGTCTCACCCCGGGTTCGGCGGAAGGACCTCGATTGGCGGCAGCGGGACGTCTCGTGCCGCTCACGGGGTACGGCTCCGCCGCTTGACCAGCCCGATGGTGAGCTGGTCATCGCTGACCTCGGCGTCCACTTCGCCGGTCAGTGCGGTGAGCACCTGCCAGGCGAACGTGTTCTGCGGGGGCAGGCTGCGGCGGACGCCGGGGAGCGTCACGGCGACGGCTATTTCGTCGGTCGTGAGGGTGAAGCGGCAGTGCAGCTCCGAGTCGGGGAGCTCCTCGCCGTTGAGCAACATCGCGCAGGCCTCGTCGACGGCGATGCGCAGGTCTTCGATCTCGTCGAGCGTGAAGTGCAGCCGTGCCGCCAGACCGGCGGTGGCGGTACGCAGCACCGAGAGGTAAACGCTGTTCGCCGGTAGCGTCAGCAGGACGAGGTCCGCATCCGGATCCACACCGTCCCCTTTCGTGCTGCTCGGCGTAGGGTCACCCGGCGACGGGTCACCCGGCGTACGAGTGCCCGGAACGTAGCCGGCCAGGAGTGCGCCAGATGTGGGCGTCAGAACGCCCGGGCCTCCGACGCCCCCGCTGTGTCGAGCCTCCACGCCACCCCTCCCCGTGCGCCGTGGCCGTCTGGCCGTTTGTCGCGCTATGCGGTGTTCCCCCGCCCGCACTTTACGACCCAGTGGGGTTCAAGGGGAGTCCACACGCGAGTAGCGGTCGTGATCGGCGTGTCCGGGGGCTCAGCCGTCCGCGAGGCGAGCCAGCTCCGGTCCGTCGACGCGGTAGGGGATCCACTCAGTCAGTGGGGTCGCGCCCATCGCGGCGTAGGCGTCGCGGGCCGGCGTGTTCCAGTCCAGCACCCACCACTCGAACCGCGCGTAGCCGCGCTCCCGGCAGATCTGCGCCAGCCGGGAGAGGAGGGCGCGCGCCGCGCCGCCGCGGCGCGCCTCCGGGCGGACGTAGAGGTCCTCGAGGTAGATGCCGTGGACGCCACGCCAGGTGGAGAAGTTGAGGAACCAGAGAGCAAATCCGAGAACGACGCCGTCGCGGGTGACCACGTGCCCGAAGAGTGCGGGGGAGGGCCCGAACAGGGCCGTGTGAAGCTGCTCCTCGGTGAGCGTGCACTCGTCCGGAGCCTTCTCGTAGGCGGCCAACTCGTGCACCATCGTGACGATCTCGGCGACGTCGTCCGGCGTGGCCTCGCGTACCTCCCAGCTCACGACCAGGCCGCCGGGGCGTTCCAGCGGCGGATCACCGGCAGGTCGTGCTCGGTTCCGAGGACGCCGAGCGTCGCCGTGTCGAGCGCGAACAGACGCCCCTCCGACGCGGGCAGACCCAGCCAGCGGGCAGCCAGCACGCGCAGGATGTGCCCGTGGGCGAACAGCACCACGTGCCCCTGCGGCAGCGCCTTGCGGGCCCGGTCGAGCACCCGGTCGACGCGCTGACCCGCCTGCTCGACGGTCTCGCCGCCCGGGTTCGGGTGCGTCCAGACCGACCAGCCGGGGTCGCGCTCGCGGATCTGGGGGGTGGTGATGCCCTCGTACTCGCCGTAGTCGACCTCGCGGAGATCGCCGTCGAGCTCCACCGGTACGTCGGCGAGCTCGGCGGTGCGGCGGGCGCGCGTCAACGGGCTGGAGAGTGCCAGCACCGGCGGCCGGCCACCGAGCGCCGTGGCGAGCACCGGCTTGAGCGCCAGTGCGACCGCTTCACCGTTCTCGGTGAGCGGCAGATCCGTGCGGCTGGTGTGCTGCCCCGACTTCGACCATTCGGTCTCGCCGTGGCGCACCAGAATGACGGCAGCGCCGGTTGCCCCCACGGTGGTGGAGGCAACCGGCGCACTGTCGTCCTGCGTCACGCCTTCTTGGTCTCCCAGAAGATCTCGGCGATCTCGTCGATCTTGCCGAGAAGCTGGTCGGCGACCGCGACGTCGAGGGTGCCCTTGCCGCCGGACGCGCCGGCGAGCTTGGTGGCCTCGTTGAACAGCTGGTGCAGCTGCGGGTACTTCTCGAAGTGCGGCGGCTTGAAGTAGTCCGTCCACAGCACCCACAGGTGGTGCTTGACGAGCTCCGACCGCTGCTCCTTGATGAGGATGGCCCGGGTGCGGAACACCGGGTCCTCGTTCCCGTGGTACTTCTCGATGATGGCCTTAACCGACTGCGCCTCGATCCGGGCCTGGGCCGGGTCGTAGACGCCGCAGGGCAGGTCGCAGTGGGCATGTGCGACAGTGCGCGGCGCAAGGAAGCGCGGCAACCGCATGGTCTCAGTCCTCCGGTGGGATGATGCGTCACGACGAACGACTACGTTCCGAACCCTACTCCCGGTCTATGTCAGCCTTCCCAGGCCGGGCAGTTCGGAATCGCAGGCTGAAGGGTGAGTGTGCGAACTCCCGCCGAACGGTCCCTGGGGCGCAGCCGGCTCGTCCACATCCTCGTCAGCGGTCCCTCGATGGTGCCGACGCTCAAGCACGGCGACCACATCCTGGTGCGGCGCACCGGTCGGATCAGCCCCGGCGACGTCGTGGTCGGGTCGTTCCCCACCCGCCCTGACCTGCTGGTAGTCAAGCGCGCGGTGCGCCGGGTCGGCGACGGCTGGTGGCTGTCGTCCGACAACGAGGCGGTCGCCGACGACTCGCGTCGGTACGGGCCGGCGGAGGTCTACGGGCGGGTCGTCCTGCGCTGCTGGCCGCCGCGTCGGGTCGGTATCGTGAGCAGGACGGATCTTCCCGGGGTCGAGTGAAAAAACGCACGCGATCCCAAACGGTGGTACTCCTGATCGATCCACCGTGCGAGAATCCCTAGTTATCTCCGGGCGACCCCCGGGTGACGCGACCACACCCACAGACCGTGGGTTCTTGCCGCACCGCACCGCCGACGCGCCCCGTTGATGAACCCCGGCCCGTCGCCGTCGCCGCACCCGAAAGTCGATTCGAGGAGCCCCCAGGTGAGCGCCCTGCAGATCAATCCGTCCATCCGCGAATCCGAGGCCGTCGGAGATCCCGTGTTCGCCGCCCACCGCGGCGGCAAGATGGAGATCGCGGCCACGATCCCGCTGGAGAACCGAGACGACCTCTCGATCGCCTATACGCCCGGCGTCGCCCGGGTGTGCACCGCGATCGCGGAGGAGCCCGCGCTGTTCGACGAGTACACGTGGGCGTCGCGCACGATCGCCGTGGTCACCGACGGCACCGCCGTGCTCGGCCTGGGCAACATCGGCCCGAAGGCCGCGATGCCGGTCATGGAGGGCAAGGCTGTCCTCTTCAAGCAGTTCGGCGGCGTCGACGCGGTGCCGATCTGCCTCGACACCACCGACCCCGAGGAGATCGTCGAGACGGTCGTGCGCCTGGCGCCGTCGTTCGGCGGCATCAACCTCGAGGACATCAGCGCACCGCGCTGCTTCGCCGTCGAGGCGATGCTCGCCGAGCGGCTGGACATCCCGGTCTTCCACGACGACCAGCACGGCACCGCGGTGGTGGCCACCGCCGCGATGGAGAACGCGGCCCGGCTCACCGGCCGCGCGCTCGGCGATCTTCGCGCTGTCGTCTCCGGGGCCGGTGCCGCCGGTGTCGCGGTGACGAAGATGCTGCTGGCCGCGGGGGTCGGTGACATCGCGGTGGCCGACTCGAAGGGCATCATCCACGTCGGGCGGGACAACCTCACGCCGGTCAAGGGTGAGCTGGCCGCGATCACGAATCGCGCCGGCCTCACGGGGTCCCTGGAGGACGCGCTCAAGGGCGCCGACGTGTTCATCGGGCTGTCGGCCGGCCAGGTTCCCGAGGAAGCGGTCGCCACGATGGCGTCGGACTGCTTCATCTTCGCGATGGCCAACCCCGACCCCGAGGTGCACCCGGACGTCGCGCACAAGTACGCGGCGGTCGTCGCGACCGGACGCAGCGACTATCCGAACCAGATCAACAACGTGCTCGCGTTCCCCGGCATCTTCCGGGGTGCGCTCGACGTCCGGGCGACGGCGATCACCGAGGGCATGAAGCTGGCGGCTGCCGACGCGCTGGCCGCGGTCGTGGCGAACGAGCTGCGCGCCGACCACATCATCCCCAGCCCCTTCGACCCCCGGGTCGCCCCGGCCGTCGCCGCCGCGGTCAGCGCCGCCGCCCGCCGCGACGGCGTCGCCCGCGTCTGACGTGGAAGGGACGCTGCCTGGGCGGCAGCGTCCCTTCAGGCGGGGCCGGATCAGTCCTCGGACGGATCCTTCAGGGACGCGATCCAATCGCGGAACGCGTGAGCAGGAATGCTCAGGTGTGGCGCTTCGGGGTTCTTGCTGTCACGGATGTCGACTTTGCCCGCGACCGTGCGTACCTCGACGCAGTTGCCGATTCCGCTCGCTGTCGCTTTTCGCCATCCAGAATTGTTTGTTGGCACCCGACGAATCACCTCTCGAATCAACCGGACGCGGACCTCTGCTCAGGTCAGCGAGTCCGGGACGGCCGTGACTGTCGACTGTGACGACCCAGCCGACTCGGTGGCGCTGTGCCCGAGGTCGAGCTCCGCTGTGCATCCTCGTCATGCGCAGACGGAGCGGCGGCGGCGTGGCTACGCCGTCCTCGGCACACTCGTAACGGTCACCGGCGACTCCCTCCCCCGTCAGTCCGGAACAGCCTGACGGGCGCCCGCTGGTCTGCGCCCTTTCTCCGTTGATCGACTAGATCACATTTCAGTATGCCTACCGTCACGGTGTGAGAACGGGCTAGTCGCAATATTCGTATTCTGGAATGCCGACTTTCTTCGGACGTGCTGCCCGATATCGGACACCGATTGATTAAAGGCGCCGTTTATACGCGGGACGTGTGGGTGGGGCGTTCGTAGGGGGCGCCTCGCCACGTGTAGCCGACGATCGTCGTGAGCACGACCGTGGCGACCACACCGACGTAGTTCCACGACCCCAGCGCCTCGACCCACGGCAGGTCGAGCAGCGTGTAAGCGAGGAGCCAGACCGCGCCGCCGAAGATCAGCGCGGTGCTGAGCGCTCCGTGCCACGTGCCGGACGGCCGCTTGGGCTGCCGGTCTTTTCCGTACGCGCCTGACAACTTCGACACGACGCCTCCTCGTGACAGTCTCGCTGACATCTGGCCGCCTCTTGTCAGCACAGCATCGCGGATGCCATCGTCGGTTGTCGAGGTTTCCTTCTGGAAAGGACCGACCAGTGACCAGCGCATCGTGGCGCGACGGGCGCCGTTATCTGTGGCCGTCGGCCATCGTGGTTCCGATCCTGCCGTTCCTGAGCTACGGCATCGTGACGCAGACCGGCGTGCAGGGCTGGTGGTGGCTCACCCCGTTACTCGTGTTCGTGCTGATCCCGCTCGTCGACATGGTCGGCGGCGACGACGTCGGCAACCCACCCGAGGACCTCGCGAAGGGCCTGCAGGCCGACCGGTACTACCGCTGGCTCACCTACCTGTACCTGCCGCTCCAGCTCGGTGGCCTGGTGCTCGGAGCCTGGCAGTGGCAGCGGGGAGAGCTCGGCGCCCTGGGCCTGCTGGGAGTCCTGGTGTCGATCGGCACCGTGAACGGCATCGCGATCAACGCCGCGCACGAACTCGGACACAAGCGCGAGAACCTGGAGCGCTGGCTGTCCAAGGTCGCGCTCGCACCGACCGCCTACGGCCACTTCTACGTCGAGCACAACCGCGGACACCACAGCCGGGTGGCCACACCCGAGGACCCGGCCAGTTCCCGGTTGGGCGAGAGCTTCTGGCGCTTCTGGCCGCGGACGGTGTGGGGCAGCCTGCGCTCGGCGTGGCACCTGGAGTTCAGCCGGTTCACGCTGCGCAAACGTAACCCGTGGACGTGGCGCAACGACGTGCTCAACGCGTGGGCGATGACGATCGTGCTGTTCGTGGCGCTGATCGTCGCGTTCGGGCTCGGCGTGGTGCCGTTCCTGCTCGCGCAGGCCGTGCTCGGGTTCTCGTTCCTCGAGGTCGTCAACTACCTGGAGCACTACGGCCTGCGCCGGGAGAAGAGCGGCGACCGCTACGAGCGGGTCGACGAGCAGCACAGCTGGAACTCCAACCGGCTGGTCACCAACATGTTCCTCTACCAGCTGCAACGCCACAGCGACCACCACGCGAACCCGGTGCGGCGCTACCAGATCCTGCGCACGTACGACACGTCACCGCAGCTCCCGGCGGGGTACGCCACGATGATCGTCGTGGCGCTGATTCCACCGCTCTGGCGTCGGATCATGGATCCGCGGGTGATCGCCCACTACGACGGCGACCTCGACCGGTCCAACCTGCACGCGCCGGCCCGCGGCCGGTTGGCCGCCCGGTACGGGCCGCGTCCCGGTGGTGCGCTCCTTGAACACTGAGGGTCGGCGTCGGCACGCCGAGCGGGTCCGGGAAGGCATGCGCGAAGCGATTCTCGACGCGGTCGAGGCGCTGGTGCGTGACCGGGGCTGGCAGGAGACCCGGATGGCCGACGTCGCCGACGCCGCGGAAGTCAGTCGGCAGACGGTCTACCAGCTGTTCGGATCGCGGGAGGAGCTCGCGCAGCAGTACGTGTTGCGCGAGGCCGACCGGTTCCTCGGCACGGTGGAGAGCGCGGTGGCGGTCCATGCCGACGATCCGTACGCGGCCGTCGAGGCGGCGCTCGACGCGTTCCTCACGGGTGCTGCCGACAACTTGATGGTCAAGGCGATCCTGAGCGGCGACGACCTGCTGCCGCTCGTCACGACGCAGGGCCTGCCGGTGATCGAGATGGCGCGGGAGCGGCTGATCGCGGTGATCGGCGTCCACTGGCCGTTCCTGGACGCCGGCGACGTGCGGCTGTTCGCGGAGACCGTCGCCCGGCTCGCGATCAGCCACGCCACGGTGGCGACCGGGGATGCGGCGCACGACATCTCTCGCGTCCTGCGCCCCTTCATCACCCAGGTGTTCGACGGCTCACAGCGCTGAGGGGTCTACCCGGCGGTAGCGTCGGGAGATGTTCGCCGCATACGCCGCACGTATCGATGACACCGATCCACTCGCCGCACTCGAGACCGGCGAGGTCGCCGACCCGACGGTGCCCGACGGCTGGGTCGTCGTCGACATCGTCGCCAGCGCACTCAACCACCACGATCTCTGGTCGCTGAAGGGCGTCGGGCTCGGCGCCGACGCGCTGCCGATGATCCTCGGCTGCGACGCCGCCGGGCGGGACCCCGACGGGAACGAGGTCGTCGTCTACTCGGTCGTCGCCGATCCGGAGACCAAGAAGACCTCGATCCTGTCGGAGAAGTTCCCCGGGACGATCGCGGAAAAGGTCGCCGTGCCGCGCGAGTCGCTGGTGCCCAAGCCGGCGGAGCTCTCGTTCGCCGAGGCCGCGTGCCTGCCGACCGCGTGGCTCACCGCGTACCGGATGCTCGTCTCGTGCGGGCAGGTGACCGAAGGATCCACGGTGCTCGTGCAGGGAGCCGGCGGTGGGGTCGCCACCGCGGCCGTGGCGATCGGCACCGCACTCGGGGCCACCGTGTACGCGACCAGCCGGGACGCGACGAAGCGGGAGCGCGCCGAGAAGCTCGGAGCGGTCGCGGTGGAGAGCGGCGCGCGGTTGCCCCAGCGCGTCGACTGCGTGATCGAGACCGTGGGGGAGGCGACGTTCGACCACTCGTTGAAGTCGCTCAAGCCCGGTGGGCGGCTCGTGGTGTCGGGGGCGACGTCGGGTCACCTGCCGCGGGTGGACCTGCGGCGGGTGTTCTTCCTCGACATCTCGATCCTGGGGACGTCGATGGGGTCCCGGGACGAACTGGCCGGCCTGCTCGACCTGTGCGTCCGCACCGGTCTGCGCCCGATCGTCGACTCCACGTTCCCGCTGTCCCGGGCCCGCGACGCGTTCGCCCACCTTCAATCGGGTGACGTGTTCGGCAAGGTAGTAGTCGAGAACGACCTGTAGTGGGCGGCCCGCTGAGAGCGACGCTGACAGGCGAGCGCGAGGTCTTGAGTATCAGTTATACGAGGCGACCTCGCGCTCGACTGCCAGCGCCACTCTCAGCGGGCTCCAGGTCAAAACTTGGAGCCGCTCTAGGCGGCTGCCAGGTCCTTCAGGATGCCGTTCACTAGCGGCTCGTACGACTTGACCGGGTCGCCGGCGATCGTGCTCGAGTGGGCGATCGTCACCAGGTTGTGCCCGATCGAGGCCTGTACCACCGTGATGAACGCAGGGGTGCCCTGGATTTCGGCGCTGAACTGGATCGCCAACTGCTTGTCGCCGACGGCGATCGGCGTCAGCTTCTTGACGGCCGTGTCGATCTTCTCGCCGTCCTCGATGACGGTGAACGACGGGCACTTGTCGACGAGAGACCCGGCGTTGATCGGGAGCAGGCTGTCCGCGGCGTTCGTGAACGACCGGACGTCGACGACGACCTGGGAGAACCCGGCCGGAGACTCGCTACCGAACGACACGGCGGCGTTGCCGGCGACCTTGTCCTTGTAGATCGGGTTGTCCGGCTGCACCTCCGTGTAGACGGGGCTGCAGGACGCCGGCTCCACCGTCGACGCGTTGGGCGGCGGTACCTCGGAGGCGACCCAGCCCTCGCCGGGCACCTCGTCGACAGTGGGCAGTGCGGCCTTGGCCAGTTCCGCCGTGAGCAGGCGGCCCTCCGGCGCCTCGGCGGGCGCGGCGGAGGACGCCGCGGTCGTCGGCGCCTTGGCCTCCGAGGCGGGCTCGGAGTCGTCGCCGCATCCGGCGAGCAGGCCTCCGACCAGTAGTACGGCTACTGCAAGTAAGTTACCCCGTGTAATCACCGGGGCACCATAGTGGAGGGTGGCCCCGGTGAGTACACCGCGTGGTGCAACTACTCGTCGTCCTCGTCGCTGCGGGCGACGTAGGTGGCGAAGCGCTCGATGGGGATCTCGAACTCGGGGTTGAGATCGACGAAGTCGCGGAGCTGCTCGGCGAGCCAGCCGAGCGTCACGGTCTCCTCGCCGCGACGCTCGGCCAGCTCCTCGATGCCCTTGTCGGTGAAGTACATCAGCCGCGCGTGGGCAGAGCGGCCTCGATGAGGGCCTTCTGCTCCTGCTCGTGCACCTTCGCCGATCCGACCGCCGGCGACGCCGCGGCCTTGCGCGACACCCGGCGCAGCCGAATGCCCTCGAGCTGCTCCAGCAGGTTCAGAGCGACGAAGCTCCAGGCACCCTGGTTCGCCGCCTCCTCCTGCACCCACACGTGGTCCTCGGCGTTCGGGTAGCGGCCGAGAACCTCGCGCGCCTCCTCCACGGGCAGCGGGTACAGCTGCTCGAGCCGGATGATCGCCACGTCGTCGAGCTTGCGCTGCGCCCGCGCCGCGGCCAGGTCGTAGTAGACCTTGCCGGAGCAGAGCAGCACCCGCTTCACCTTCGCCGGCTCCGGCTTCACACCTTCGAAGCCCGGGTCGTCGATCACCGGCTGGAACCGGCTGCCCTCGGTGAACTCCTCCAGCGACGACACAGCGGCACGGTGCCGCAGCAGCGACTTCGGCGTGAACGCGACCAGCGGGCGATGGATGCCCGACAGCGCCTGCCGACGCAGCAGGTGGAACCAGTTGGCCGGCGTGGTGCAGTCGACGACCGTCATGTTGTCTTCCGCGCACATCTGCAGGAAGCGCTCGATCCGGCCGGACGAGTGGTCCGGGCCCTGACCCTCCTGGCCGTGCGGCAGGAGCAGGCCGACGCCGGAGCGCTGACCCCACTTCGCCTCACCGGACGAGATGAACTCGTCGATGACGGTCTGGGCACCGTTGACGAAGTCGCCGAACTGGGCCTCCCACAGCACCAGCGCGTCGGGCTGGGCCAGCGAGTAGCCGTACTCGAAGCCCATCGCCGCGTACTCGCTGAGCAGCGAGTCGTGGACGAAGAACCGGCCGTCGCCCTGGCCGTTGCGCGCGCCGAGCAGGTCGAGCGGCGTGAACTCGGCCCCGGTCTCCTTGTCGATCAGCACCGAGTGGCGCTGCACGAACGTGCCGCGGCGCGAGTCCTGCCCGGCCAGCCGCACGGTCTTTCCCTGGGCCACGAGCGTGCCGAGCGCGAGGATCTCGCCGAACGCCCAGTCGATGGTGCCCTCGCGGGACATCTTCCGGCGCTTTTCCATCAGCGGCTTGACCCGCGGGTGCGGGTGGAAGCCGTCCGGGTACTCGACGTGCACGTCGCCGACCCGGTGGAGCAGATCCAGCGGCACCGCGGTCTCGACGACCTGCGACGACGGGTTCGACTGCAGGGTCGGCTCCCGGCGGGAGGTCTGCGTGGAGTCCTTGGTCGCGCGGAAGACCTGCTCGAGCTTGCCCTGGAAGTCCTTGAGGGCTTCCTCGGCCTCTTCGACAGTGATGTCGCCGCGGCCGATCAGCGCCTCGGTGTAGAGCTTCCGGACGCTGCGCTTGTTGTCGATGATCGCGTACATCTCGGGGTTGCTCATCGAGGGGTCGTCGCCCTCGTTGTGCCCCCGGCGCCGGTAGCAGACCAGGTCGATGACGACGTCCTTGTGGAACGCCTCGCGGTACTCGAACGCCAGCCGGGCCACGCGGACGCACGCCTCGGGGTCGTCGCCGTTCACGTGGAAGATCGGCGCCTGGATCATCCGGGCGACGTCGGTGGAGTAGAAGCTCGACCGCGAGTACGCCGGTGCGGTGGTGAAGCCGACCTGGTTGTTGACGACGACGTGCACGGTGCCGCCGGTGCGGTATCCACGCAGCTGGGACAGGTTCAGCGTCTCGGCGACGACACCCTGGCCGGCGAACGCGGCGTCGCCGTGCAGCAGCACGGGCAGCACCGTGTAGCCCTCGAGGCCCTTGTCGAGCACGTCCTGCTTGGCGCGGACGATACCCTCGAGTACCGGGTTCACCGCCTCCAAATGCGAGGGGTTGCTGGTCAGCGACACCTTGATCGTGTGCTGCCCGTCGGGCGTCGTGTACTTCGACTCCGCGCCGAGGTGGTACTTCACGTCGCCGGAGCCCTGGGTGGACTCCGGGTCCATGTTGCCCTCGAACTCGTTGAACACCTTCTCGTACGGCTTGCCGACGATGTTCGTCAGCACGTTCAGCCGGCCGCGGTGCGCCATGCCGATGACGAGCTCGTCCAGGTCTTCCTCGGCGGAGGCCTGCAGCACCTCGTCGAGCAGCGGGATGACCGCCTCGGCGCCTTCGAGCGAGAACCGCTTCTGCCCGACGAACTTCGTCTGCAGGAACGTCTCGAACGCCTCGGCCTCGTTCAGCTTCGACAGGATGCGCTTCTGCGTCTCGGTGTCGGGCTTGGAGTGCTTGACCTCGACCCGCTTGGCGATCCAGGCCCGCTCCGCGGGGTCCTGGATGTGCATGTACTCGACGCCGATGCGACGGCAGTACGAGTCACGCAGCACGCCGAGGATCTCGCGCAGCTTCATCGTCTTCTGGCCGGAGAAGCCGCCGACCGGGAACGGGCGGTCGAGGTCCCAGAGCGTCAGGCCGTGTTCGAGGATGTCGAGGTCGGCGTGGCGGCGCTGGCGGTACTCCAGCGGGTCGGTGTCGGCCATCAGGTGGCCGCGGACCCGGTAGGAGTGGATCAGCTCGAGGATGCGCGAGGTCTTGTCGATCTCGCCCTCGTGCACGACGGTGACGTCACGGACCCAGCGGACCGGCTCGTACGGGATGCGCAGCGACGCGAAGATCTCGTCGTAGAAGCCGTCGGCGCCGAGCAGCAGCTGGTGCATGCGCTTGAGGAACTCACCCGACTGCGCGCCCTGGATGATGCGGTGGTCGTAGGTGCTGGTCAGCGTGATGACCTTGCTGATCGCGGACGCGGCCAGCTGCTCCTCGGACAGGCCGGAGAACTCGGCCGGGTACTCCATCGCGCCGACGCCGACGATCGTGCCCTGGCCCTTGGTGAGGCGGGGCATCGAGTGGACGGTGCCGATGCCGCCGGGGTTGGTGAGGCTGATCGTCGTTCCGGAGAAGTCGTCGGCGGTGAGCTTGCCGTTGCGGGCCTTGCGGACGATGTCCTCGTAGGCCTGCCAGAACTGCTGGAAGTTCATCGACTCGCAGCCCTTGATGCTGGCCACGACCAGCGTGCGGCTGCCGTCCTTCTGCTGCAGGTCGATCGCGAGGCCCAGGTTGACCTGGCCGGGGATGACCAGCGCGGGCTTGCCGTCCACCTCGGTGAAGGAGTTGTTCATCTCCGGGTGGGTGGCGACCGCCTTGATCAGGGCGTACCCGATCAGGTGGGTGAAGCTGACCTTCCCGCCCCGCGAGCGGGCCAGGTTGGAGTTGATGACGATGCGGTTGTCGGACACGAGCTTCGCCGGGACGGCACGGACGCTGGTGGCAGTGGGGACCTCGAGCGAGGTCTCCATGTTCTGCACGATCCGCGCCGCGGCACCGCGGATCGGCTTGGTGGACGGCTCGGCCTTCTCGGCGGCCGGAGCCGCTGAGGCGGCACCCGCCGCCGGAGTCTTCTCGGCGGACGCGGCCTTCGCCGGCTCGGCGGTCTTCGCGGTCTGGCCGCCTGGCGGGGTGGGCTTCGGCGCAGGCTTGGAAGGCGAGCTCGGCGCGCCGGTGCTCGCGGCCTGCGCAGCCTGAGCGGCCGGCTTGGACGCGGTGGTCGACACCACCGACGCCGAGGGGCCAGGCTTGGGGCCGGGCTTCGGCGGGGTCGGCTTGGGGCCGACCTTCTGCGCGAGCGTCGCGGGCGTCGGCACGTTGCCGTTCGAGGACGACGTCGAGCCGCCGGCCCGCCCGTCCGCGCGGTCCGCCGTCGGAGCGGAGCCGTTCTCGCCCGGAGAGCCCGTTGGCTTGTAATCAGCGAAGAACTCGTGCCATGCCGGATCGACGCTGGCGGGATCGGCGAGGTACTGCTGATAGATCTCCTCGACCACCCATTCGTTGGCCCCGAAGGCCGCCAGAGAATCGTCGGTCTGCGTTGAGGTGGTGCTCTGCGTCGACACGGCCGCGTGTTCGCCTTCTTCTCAGCTACTCGTGCGTACGGTTCGTTCTTTTCGGTGGGGTTCGTGGGTGCCCCATCACGGCACGGTAACCCCGGCGCCGCAACTGTTCAGGCTACGCCCGCGTGAGGGCACCTGCCGAGCGCGCCCGCTGAGCGGAAGGGTTGCCGAGTGCGAAATGACACTCGATTTCCGTCAGTGTCCCTGAACCGTATCGGTTCAGGTTCACCAAGCTTTTAGCTGACGTCTCTCGCGGACGTGACCAGTGCTCCGTAAGCGGTCGTCGCGACGCCGTAGCAGAGCAGGACGAGCGTGGCCACGGACCACGGCGGAACACCGTTGGCGGGCACCAGCGACGTCATCGCCCGGGACGCTCCGCCCGGCAGGTAGTACTGCAGGCTGATGATCCAGCGTTGATCGAGCGCGGAGGCCAGCTGCGGGAACACGAACTGGGCTCCGAGTTCACCGAGGTACAGCACGACGGCGGCGACGACTGCCCACACCTGGTTGCGCAGCATCGTGCCGAGGCCGACGCCGAAGACCACCCACACCAGATAGGCCAGTGCGTTCAGCGCCACCGCGCCCAGGCCGGTGGAGAGGCCCTCACCGACGGGGACGCCGAGCGAAATCAAAAGCACGCTGCCGACGCCGATCGCCAGCGCGCTGCTGATCGCACAGAACACCAGCGCGCAGAGAATGCCGGCCAGAATCTTCGCGACGACGACCCGAGCGCGTTTCGGCGTGGCGAGGAACGTCGCGGTGATCGTCTGCTGCGAGTACTCACTCGTCACGATCGTGACGCCGAAGATCATCATCAACAGCAGCCCGAAGTACTGCCCGGACGTGAACATCGTTTCGGTGAGGTCCGGCGCCGCTGCTTTCAGGTCCGCGGCGGTGGCGCTCTGCGAGACCACGATCGCCCACCAGAACAGCAGCGCGATCAGCGTCACCGCGATCACCCCGGCCGCGGTGGCCCAGCCGACAGCGAGCGACCGGATCTTCAGCAGTTCGCTGTGGAGGTTTCTCATCGGATTTCCGCCTGCCCCTCCGTGAGTGCCAGGAACAGCTCCTGCAGATCGGACTGCAGCGGCGTCAGCTCGTGCAGCTCCACGCCGGCGGCCAGCGCGACCCGTCCGATGTCCGCTGCCGGTATCCGTTCCACCAGGAGGACGCCGGGCTCCGCGCCGGCCCGGATCGGGACACCGCGCAGCGCGTGGGCCAGCCGCTCCGCGTTCGGCGTCCGCACCCGGACACCGGCGGTGGTCTGGGCCTTGAGCTCGGCGACCCGCGCCTGTCTGACGCTGCGCCCGGCCGCGATGATGACGACGTCGTCCACCGTCTGTTCGACTTCGCTGAGCAGGTGGGAGGAGACGAGCACGGTCTTGCCGGAGGCGGCGAGCGAGCGCAGCAGGTCGCGGAGCCAGCTGATGCCGGCCGGGTCGAGCCCGTTCGCGGGTTCGTCGAGGATCAGGACGCGGGGATCGCCGAGCAGGGCCTGGGCGAGCCCGAGCCGCTGGCGCATGCCGAGTGAGTAGCCGCCGACCCGCCGCCCGCCCGCCGGAGTCATGCCGACAAGTTCGAGAACCTCGTCGGCGCGCCGCGCCGGGAGGCCCGCGGCGGCGCAGAGCACCCGCAGGTGGGCGCGGCCGGTACGGCGCTTGTGGAAGCCGGACGCCTCCAGCGCGGCGCCGACCGCCTCCAGCGGCCGCGGCAGCTCGGCGTAGCGGTAACCGCCGATCGTGGCCTCGCCGGACGTCGGGGCGACGAGGCCGAGCAGCATTCGCAGCGTCGTCGTCTTCCCGGCCCCGTTCGGGCCGAGGAACCCCGTGACAGTGCCCGGCTCGACGGTGAACGACAGGTCGTCCACCGCCCGGATCGTGCCGAACTGCTTCGTGAGGTGATGGACGACGATCCGGCCGGGATGGGGGGCGGGCTGCACGCGGCCAAGGTAGTGGCGCCTGGGCCGCGACGGAAGTGACTCCTGTTAACAGTGGATTTCCGGTATTAGCCGCTTAGAAGCGGACTCCTCAGAAGTTGCTCAGATCTGAGGCTTCCCGACCGCGCCGCGCGGATGCTCTGCGACAACGAGATGAACGGCTGGCGACTGGTCTGGGAGGTCTCCATGATCCGCTCGGAGGTGGACGCGCTTCGCGCGGCGATGGTTCGGGCACCGCTGGATCCGGCATGGGCGCCGTTCGAGGCGGCGATGCTGGTCCGGGCGGCGGCCCGGCCGGGTATCTGCCGTTCGCCGGGGACGCGGCCGACGGTGCACCACCCACGCGCGGAGCGCTGGGGGGACGAGCCGGGTCTGCTCGCGGAGTTCGACACCGACGCGGCGGCGAGCCGGCTGGTGTCGACGTTGGCCGCGGTCGCGCCGTCCGCGGTGGTCGAGTCCGGCTACCAGGGTGGTCGCCACCGCTACGAGATCCACCGGGTGACGGTGCCCCGGGAGTCCGGCGCCCAGGTCCTCGAGGTGCTGGCCCGGTCCGCGTCGGCCGGGGCCAGTGCGCTGCGGGCCGCCGGCGGGACGCAGGCCGTGGCCGGGCGACGTCGCCGGGAGCTGGTGATCGCGGCGGCGGCCTGGCGGGGTGCGCTGCTCGCGGTCGGCCCGGGGCGCGGTGGCCCGGACGGGCTGGCGGTGCGCGTGGGTGACCCGTGGTCGGCGGGCACGCTGGTGCGTGCCGCAGATCTGCTGCAGGTGCCGGTGCGCGCCGTGCGTCGGCCGGGTGGGCAGCTGTTGACTGTCGACGGGCGTGCGGCGCTGGGTGCGCTGATCTCCGTGGTGACCGGAAGCGGGGCGACGGCTGCGGTCGGCGTTGCCGGGTGAAGTACGTCACCGGAAATGATTAGTTAGCACCAACCAACTAATCTGGGGGTCATGGCTCAGCCCGGTTACAAGTGGGTCGCACTCTCGAACACCACGGTCGGCATGCTGCTGGCGACGGTCAACTCGTCGATCGTCCTGATCTCGCTGCCGGCGATCTTCCGGGGCGTCCACCTCAACCCGCTGGACGAGAACAACGTCAGCTACCTGCTGTGGATGATCATGGGCTTCCTGCTCGTGTCCGCGGTGCTGGTGGTGACGTTCGGCCGGCTCGGCGACATGTACGGCCGGGTTCGGCTCTACAACCTCGGCTTCGTCGTCTTCACCGTCTCGTCGATCGCGCTCTCGCTCGATCCGGCGGTGGGTGACGCCGGTGCGCTCTGGCTGATCGGCTGGCGGGTGGTGCAGGGCGTCGGCGGCGCGATGATCATGGCGAACTCCACCGCGATCCTCACCGACGCGTTCCCCGGCAACCAGCGGGGGATGGCGCTGGGTATCAACCAGGTGGCGGCCATCGCCGGCTCGTTCATCGGCCTGGTGCTCGGTGGTCTGCTCTCCGAGTGGCACTGGCGGGCCGTGTTCTGGGTGAGCGTGCCGCTGGGTGTCCTCGGCACGATCTGGTCGTACAAGTCGCTGCGTGAGCTCTCCAAGCGTGAGACCGATCCGGTGGACTGGCTGGGCAACATCACGTTCGGCGTCGGGCTCAGCGTCCTGCTCGCCGCGATCACGTACGGCATCCAGCCCTACGGGGACCACGCCACCGGGTGGACGAACCCGTGGGTGGTGGGTGGGCTGGTCGGTGGTGTGGTGCTGCTCGCTGCTTTCGTCGTCATCGAGACGCGGGTGAAGTACCCGATGTTCCACATCGGGTTGTTCCGCAACAAGGTGTTCGCGGCGGGGAACTTCGCCGGGCTGCTGTCCGCGATCGGGCGCGGTGGCATGCAGTTCATGCTGATCATCTGGTTGCAAGGCATCTGGTTGCCGCGGCACGGCTACGACTACGAGTCCACGCCGCTCTGGGCCGGGATCTACCTGCTGCCGGTGACGATCGGCTTCCTGGTTGCCGGGCCCGTCTCGGGGTGGCTCTCCGATCGCTACGGCTCGAAGCAGTTCGCAGTCGGTGGTCTGCTGCTCGTGGCAGCGTCGTTCGTCGGTCTGCTGCTGATCCCGGTCAACTTCCCGTACTGGGTGTTCGCGTTGCTGACGCTGCTCAACGGCGTCGGCTCGGGGTTGTTCAGTTCGCCGAATACGGCAGCGGTGATGGGGGCGGTGCCTGCGGATCAGCGCGGGGTGGCGTCGGGCATGCGGGGCATGTTCATGAACGCCGGGTCCGCGTTGTCGATCGGCGTGTTCTTCTCGCTGATGATCGCCGGGCTGTCGGCGCACCTGCCGCAGACGCTCTCCAGCGGTCTGCAGGAGCAGGGGGTCTCGCCGGAGATCGCCGGACAGGTGGCGCAGCTCCCGCCGGTCGGGACGCTGTTCGCGGCGTTCCTCGGGTACAACCCGCTCGCGGAGCTGCTCGGGCCGACCGGGGCGTTGGACCAGGTCTCGTCGGCGCAGGCGGCGACGCTCACCGGCAAGGAGTTCTTCCCGGCGCTGATCTCGGAGCCGTTCCACAACGGTCTGGTCGTGGTGTTCGTGACCGCGGCGGCCATGATGGTCGTCGCCGCGCTGGCCTCCCTGATAGGCGGCACCCGCCGCCCGGCTCCGGTTGCCGCCGCGTCCGCCTCCGCGCCCTCCGCGGAGGGCGCGGACAGCGCGTCGAGCGTGGCGCGGGATGATGCGGCCGACGCCGACAGCACCCCGGAGGACGTAGTGCCAGCGACGAAGGTGACGCCATGACCGCGCCGGCGCAGGAGAGTGTCACTACGCGGTTGCCGGTGGCGCTGGCGCGGTTGCAGCGCGCGCTGCGGCGCACGGAGCCGAGCGAGCTGGGCCCGGGGTCGATCGCGGCGCTGGGCACGGTCCGGCGCGAGGGTCCGATCCGCCCGGGCGACCTCGCCCTGCGCGAGGGCGTCACCCCCTCGACGATGACCCGGATCGTCGCGTTGCTGGAGAGCAACGGGTTCCTGGCCCGCGAGAACGACCCCGCCGACCGGCGTGCCTACCTCGTCCGCATCACCGACGACGGCGTCGCGTTCCTGACCCGACTGGCCGGCGTCCGCTCGAAAGCGCTGCAGGCCGAGCTCGACCAGCTCTCCGCCTCCGACCGCGCCACGCTCGAAGCGGCGCTGCCCGTCCTCGAAACCCTGGCCACCCGCCTAGCCAGCTGAAACACCCCGAAGGAGCCCCGCCGACCGGCGGGGCTCCTGTCGTGTGCGCAACACCACCTGTCACAGGTTTGGCGTCCCAAACGTCTACGTGGTGTAGTCAATATAAGACGTCTACGCGCCGTAGACGATTGCGGACGGGGACCCGCCATGGACCAGCTCGACCTCGCGCGGTGGCAGTTCGGCATCACGACCGTCTACCACTACATCTTCGTGCCCCTGTCGATCGGCTTGTCGTTCCTGGTCGCGATCCTCGAGACCGCGTACGTCCGCACCGGCAAGGAGCACTACAAGCGTGCCGCGAAGTTCTGGGGCAAGCTCCTGCTGATCAACTTCGCGATCGGGATCGCCACCGGGCTGGTGCAGGAGTTCCAGTTCGGCATGGCCTGGAGCGACTACTCCCGCTACGTCGGCGACATCTTCGGTGCGCCGCTCGCGATCGAGGCCCTGCTCGCGTTCTTCCTCGAATCGACGTTCCTCGGACTGTGGATCTTCGGCTGGGACAAGTTGCCGACGTGGGCGCACGCCGCGTGCATGTGGGTCGTCGCGGTCGGGACGATGCTCTCCGCGTACTTCATCCTGGCCGCGAACTCGTGGATGCAGCACCCGGTGGGGTACCGGATCAACGCCGA
The DNA here is from genome assembly GCF_043197895.1 of Cryptosporangium sp. NPDC048952. Classification (NCBI taxonomy): domain Bacteria; kingdom Bacillati; phylum Actinomycetota; class Actinomycetes; order Cryptosporangiales; family Cryptosporangiaceae; genus Cryptosporangium; species Cryptosporangium sp. NPDC048952. The sequence continues at coordinate 369,576 of NZ_JBICTY010000009.1, forward strand.
GACCGGGCGGGCCGAGCTCACCGACTTCGTCGCGGTGATCACGAACTCGACGCTGCTCTCCGCGTTCCCGCACGTGATCTTCGCGTGCTTCATGACCGCCGCCGCGCTGATGATCGGGATCGCGGCGTGGCACCTGGCGCGGGGGCGGCACACCGACGTGATGCGTCCGTCGTTGAAGCTCGCCGCGTGGACGATGCTGATCGCGGCCGTGGGTGCGGTGATCAGCGGGGACATGCAGGCCCGGATCATGACCGAGCAGCAGCCGATGAAGATGGCCGCGGCCGAGGCGCTGTACGACACCGTCGCGCCCGCCTCGTTCTCCGTGTTCACGATCGGGTCGCTGGACGGTTCCGACGAGATCTTCAGCATCCGTGTGCCACGGTTGCTCTCGTTCATGGCGACGGGGAGCTGGGACGGCGAGGTCGAGGGCATCAACGACGTCCAGCGCCACGAAGTCGCCACCTACGGCGAGGGCGACTACCGGCCGATCGTCCCGGTCACCTACTGGACCTTCCGCCTGATGATCGGCACCGGCCTCGCCGCCGCCGCGATCGCCGCCGCCCTCCTCTTCCTCATGGGTCGACCGGGACGATGGATCAGGAATCTGTGGCCCCGGCGAATCGGTCCGCGTGACGGCGACACCGTGCCGCGGTGGGTGTGGCGGGTAGGGGTGTGGGCGATCCCGTTGCCGCTTCTGGCGAACTCGTTCGGGTGGATCTTCACGGAGATGGGCCGGCAGCCGTGGGTGGTCTACGGCATGCTGCGCACCGCCGACGGCGTCTCGCCCAGCGTCCCGGCCAGCACCGTTGCGATCTCGCTGACCGTGTTCACGCTCCTCTACGCGATCCTCGGCGTCATCGAGTTCCGGCTCATCCGCACGTACGCGATGAACGGCCCCGAAGCACCGCCGGAACCGAAGGAGCCCGAGCCCCAGCCCGAAGAGCGCCAACTCGCCTTCGCGTACTGAGAGAGGAACGACATGGAACTCACCACCGTCTGGTTCGTGGTCCTCGCCTTCCTCTGGACCGGCTACTTCTTCCTCGAGGGCTTCGACTTCGGCGTCGGCACGCTCCTCCCGGTACTCGGCCGCGACGACACCGAGCGACGCGTGCTGATCAACACGATCGGCCCGGTCTGGGACGGCAACGAGGTCTGGGTCGTCGCCGCCGTCGGCGCGACGTTCGCGGCGTTCCCGGAGTGGTACGCCACCCTCCTCAGCGCGTTCTACCTGCCGATGCTCCTGATCCTCGTCGCGCTGATCCTGCGCGCCCTCGCGTTCGAGTACCGCGGCAAGCGCACCGACCCGGCCTGGCAGCGCCGCTGGGACCGCTGCATCGTGTTCGGCTCGGTCGTCCCGGCGTTCGCCTGGGGCTTCGTCTTCGGCAACCTGCTCGGCGGACTCCCGATCGGCGCCGACCGGGAGTTCACCGGCGGCCTCACCGACCTGTTCACTGTCGCCGGCCTGCTCGGCGGCCTCACGACGCTGGCCCTGTTCGTCCTGCACGGAGCCGTGTTCCTCGCGCTCAAGACGCACGGCGAGATCCGGGAGCGGGCCCGGGCCCTGGCCGGCCGCATCCTGCTCGGCGCGCTCGCCGTCGTGGCGGTCGGCCTGATCGCCGCTCAGCTGGAGCGTGGTTCCGCGGTCACTTGGGCAACCGGCGCCGCTGCCGTCCTGGCGCTCCTCGCGGCGGCTGCGGCCAACGCCCGCAGCCGCGAAGGCTGGGCGTTCCTCGGGACCGGCGCCGCGATCGTGCTGGCCACCGCGACACTGTTCACGCTGCTCTTCCCGGCGGTCGCGCCGTCGATCCTGGCCGCCGCGAACGACCTCACGACGACGAACGCCGCGGCCACCCCGTACACGCTGACGATCATGTCGTGGGCGGCGCTGGCGTTCACGCCACTCGTGCTGCTGTACCAGAGCTGGACGTACTGGGTGTTCCGCAAGCGCATCGGCGTCCGGGACATCCCGCCGTCCGCGGGTGCGGCACTGGTTTCCCACTCGGCCGGCTGACATGCGACCACTCGATCCGCGGCTGCTCCGCTACGCCACGGTGACCCGCGCCTTCCTCGTCGTCAGCGTGGGGCTCGGCACGGCGTCGGCAGCGTTGTTGATCGCGCAGGCGACGCTGCTGGCGAGCGCGATCGCGGGGGTCGTGACCGGAACCGACGGGGACGTGAAGCCGGAGCTCATCGGGCTCGCGGCGGTCACTCTCGCTCGCGCGGGAATCGCCTGGGCGCAGGACACGATCGCCCATCGCACCGGCGCGGCGGTCGTCTCGACGCTGCGCCGGGCGCTGCTCGCCCGCGCCGTCGCGACCACGCCGGGGAACACCGGCGAGTTGGCCACGCTCGCCACCCGCGGCGTCGACGCGCTGACCGGCTACTTCGCCCGGTACCTGCCGCAGTTGGTGCTGGCTGCTGTGGTGCCCGCGCTGATCGGTGCGCGCCTGCTGTTCGCGGACTGGCTCACCGCGGTGGTGCTGGTCGTGACCGTGCCGCTCATCCCGCTCTTCATGGCCCTCGTCGGCTGGTACACCGAGGGGCGCACCCAGCGGCAGTTCGACGCGCTGTCGCGGTTGTCCGGGCACTTCCTGGACGTGGTCGCCGGCCTGCCCACGCTGATGGTGTTCGGGCGGGCCAAGGCGCAGGTCGAGACCGTGCGGCGGATCACCGGCGAGTTCCGCCGCACGACGATGGGTGTGCTCCGCGCGGCGTTCCTGTCGTCGCTGGTGCTGGAGCTGCTGGCCACGATCTCGGTGGCGCTGGTCGCGGTGTCGATCGGTCTGCGGCTGGTCGAGGGTGAGTTGACGCTGGAGACCGGGCTGCTCGTGCTGCTACTCGCGCCCGAGGTGTACCTGCCGTTGCGGCTGGTCGGGGCGCAGTTCCACGCCAGTGCGGAGGGGTTGGAGGCGGCGAACTCGGTGTTCGAGGTGCTCGAGAAACTCCCACCCGAACCGGGTCGGCGGACGGTCGTTCCGCGGGGAGCGCTCACGCTCGAGAACGTGACTGTCACCTACCCCGGGCGACGTGAGCCCGCGGTGTGCGGCACGTCGCTCGTCGTCCGCGAAGGAACCGTCACGGCTTTGACAGGTCCGAGCGGCACCGGGAAATCGACGCTGCTGGCCGTGCTCCTCGGATTCGTCCGGCCGGAGGCCGGGTCGGTGCGGATCGGGAACGTCGAGATCGCCGAGCTCGATCCGGACGTCTGGCGCAGCCAGGTGGCGTGGGTACCGCAGCGGCCGACGCTGGTCGCGGGAACGATCGCGGACAACATCCGGCTCGGGCGGCTCGGCGCGACCGACGAGGAGGTCGCCCGCGCGGCTGCGGACGCCGAGCTCGCCGAGGTGATCGCTTCGCGCCCCGACGGGTTGGAGACCGTGCTCGGCGCGGACGGGGCGGGGCTTTCCGCTGGTGAGCGGCAGCGGGTCGGGCTCGCGCGGGCGTTCCTGCGGGACGCCCGGATCGTCCTGCTCGACGAGCCGACCGCGAACCTCGACGGGGCCAGCGAGGAGCGAATCCTCACGACCCTCCACCGCCTGGTCACGGGCCGCACCGCAGTCCTCGTAGCCCACCGCCCGGCCCTGCTGGCCCTGGCCGACCACGTAGTGCACGTGGGAGGTGCCCGTGTTGCCAGCTAGCGGGCGGTTGATCCTGGCCGGGGGGCTCGGGGCTGGGGCGCTGGGGTGTGCGGTGGCGTTGTCGGCGACGTCGGGGTGGTTGATCAGTCGGGCGTCGCAGCAGCCGCCGGTGCTCGAGCTGGCGGTCGCGGTGACCGCGGTGCGCGCCTTCGGCATCGGGCGCGGGCTCCTGCGTTACGTCGAGCGCCTCGTCGGCCACGACGCGACCTTCCGCATCCTCGCCGCGCTCCGCTCCCGCGTGTACGCCCGGCTCGAACGCCTCGGCCCGGCGGCCCTACCCACCTTCCGGCGTGGTGACCTGCTCGCCCGCTTCGTGTCCGACGTCGACCAGATCCAGGACCGCTACCTGCGGGTGCGGCTCCCGTTCGCGATCGCAGTCGTCGTCGGCGTGCTGTCGACGCTCGGCGCAACCGCGCTGCTGCCGACGGCCGGCCTCGCGCTGGGCGTCGCGCTGCTGATCGGCGGCGCGCTCGTGCCGTGGCTGACCATCCGCACCGCCGAGCGCGCCGAACGCGAGACGGTCGCCGACCGGGCCGCGCTCACCACCTCGGTGGTCGAGCTCCTGCAGGCGGCCCCCGAGCTGATCGCCCACGGCGCCGCCGAACCCCGCCTCCGCGCGCTCGACGAGCTCGACCGCCGCCTCGAGCGCTCGGCCGCGCACTCGGCCTGGGCCACCGGGCTGGCGTCGGCCCTGACGGCGCTCGCCACCGGTGGAGCAGTACTCGCCGCGCTGGCCGCGGGCACCTCCGCAGTCGAAGCGGGCCGGCTCGACCCGGTGCTGCTCGCGGTCGTGGTGCTGCTCCCGCTGGCCGCGTTCGAGGCGGTGACCGGTCTGCCGGTGGCCGCCCGGTCGCTGGTCCGCGTCCGGAAGTCCGGCGCCCGCCTGGCCGAGATATTCGACGCCGAAAGCCCTGTCGCACCGGGGACCGAGCGCGTCCACGCGGTGTTCCCACTGGTGCTGTCCGGTGTCGGCGCACGGTGGCCGGGCGCCTCGGAGTGCGCGCTCACCGACGTCGACCTGCGTGTGGACGCCGGCCGCCGGATCGCCGTGGTCGGCGCCTCCGGCGCCGGAAAGAGCACCCTCGCCGCGCTCCTGGTGCGCTTCCTGGATCCCGCCGCCGGAACGTTCACGCTCGCGGGCCGTCCCGTCGCGAACTTCGATCCGGACGCCGTACGCGAGCTGATCGGCTGGTGCGCTCAGGACGCCCACCTGTTCGACACGTCGATCCGGAACAACCTGCGCGTGGCCCGGCCCGCGGCTTCCGAGCCGGAGCTGTTCGCCGCCCTCGACGCCGCCCGGCTCGCCGACTGGGTGCGCTCGTTGCCGGCCGGGCTGGACACCCCGGTCGGCGAGCGCGGCACCCAGGTGTCCGGCGGGCAACGGCAGCGGCTCGCGCTGGCCCGGGTCGTGCTCGCCGACTTCCCGGTCGTCGTCCTCGACGAGCCGACCGCGAACCTCGAGCCACCCACCGCGGATGCCCTGACCCGCGATCTGCTGGCCGCGACCGAGGGACGGGCGACCGTTCTGATCACGCACCGCCTGGCCGGATGCGAGCACGCGGACGAAATCGTGGTGCTCGAAGCGGGCCGGATCGTCCAACGCGGAACGCACGACGCCCTGCTGGCCGTTGATGGTCCGTACCGAATCGGTTGGGAGCGTGAACGCCGCGACGACTCCCGGTTCGGGGCCGTCGAGCCTGAGCGAGTGGGAGACTGAGCAACGTGTCCGGAAAACACAAGTTCCACGTCATCGACGGTGCCGGTGAGCCCGACGGATCGCAGGACTCGCACAACTCGGTCCTGTCGATCAAGTCCGGGGGCTCGATCGGGTCGATCGGCTCGACCGGCAGCATCCTGTCGATCGGCAGTGCGGGGTCGATCGGGAGCATCGGGTCGGCGGGCAGCATCGCGTCGGCCGGCTCGCTCGGGTCGATCGCGTCCATCGGATCGATCGGCAGCATCGCGTCGATCGGCTCCATCGGTTCGTTGCGCTCGATCGGGTCGATCGGGTCGAAGGACGCGTTCGGGTGCGTGTTCGGCGTCCCCGTCGCCGAGATGTGGTTGCGTTGGTTCCGGCGTGGCTGACCGGTTGATGCATCAACCGACCGGCGGTGCCAACCGGCTCTCCAGCGGATACATCCGTACCGTTACTCGTGTAAACCTGACCCCGTGAGCATCAACAGTGATCCCACCGCGCGGGGATGGGCGGAGGATCGTCGTCACGCGGCGTTCCTGCAGGGCCTCGCGGTGTTCGGTCACGAGGCCGCGCGGCGGTTCGCCGCGGCCGGCCTGCCGCCGGAGGGTGTGCTGGCCGAGGAGCCACCGCCGCGGCCGGAGCGGCCACGGCGTCGGCTGTTCCAGCGGACGCCACCCGCGCCGCCGTGGCCCTTGCCGGTGTTCACCGGGTGGTCGGTGCTCGCCGCGCAGCCGCAGACCCACGAGCTGCGCACCGGTGGATACAACGAGGCCGTCGCCGGGCGGCCGGACGGTGATTCGTACGGTCAGCGGGTGACGTCGTCCACCGGTCTCTTCGTGACGACGCAGGGGGAGTGCCGGCTGGTCAGCTCGTGCGCGCGCGGCGAGGCGCTGCCGGGGGACGAGGACGAGCTCGAGCGGTACCACGTGATCGCGCCGGGAGAGCTCACCGCCGATCGGCTCGTCGCGCTCTACGGGTTCGCGTCGCGCACGCAGGACCGGGTGCGGCACCTCTCGCCCGTCGACCCGCGGGTGCGGGCCGCGGTCGAGTTCGACGCCCAGGAGGACGAGCGCATGAGCGCGCAGATCCTCGACTTCCTCGCCGCCGGTGTCGAGGTCACCACCCGAGGCCAGGACCGCTTCGGCTGACCGCCGCGTGCACGGGCCGGGCTGCGGCGATGACGCCGTCCGGGTCGTAGGCGGTGGCGAGCGTCGCCAGCCGGGTCAGCGTCCCGGTGCTGTACGTGCGCGCCACTTCGGCCGGATCTGCCGACGCCGAGAAGTTCGGCAGGCACCCACCGGTCGTCCACGGGCCGAGCTCCTTCAGCAGCGCCGCACCGTGCCCGTTCGCGGCCTCCACGACCGGCGGCACACCGAGCCCGATCGCGTGCACGGTGTACGCCGCGTCGCGGTGGTCGAACGCGTCGGGGTGCTCGGACGGGCGGGCGTAAGACCCACCGAGGTGCCGCACCTCCACGACGACCTGCGGACACTCCGCCTCCGGCCCGGCCAGCGCGATCAGCGCGTCGACCGCGTCGGCCGGCAACGACCGGAGCAGACCCGTGGTCTCGGTAGCCGGCATCGGGTCCACGGGATCGGCGTGGATCGCGCCGATCGCCGCATAGGGCAGCATCCCCATGCCGCCGAGAACGACGTTCCCGAGCTCGAGCATCGGCGCAATCACCCGCTGGCCTTCCGCCGGATCGCCGACCCAGGCGAAGCGCAGCGCCAGCGCGAACTTCCCGGCCAGCGGCTCGGGGATACCCGGCATCGGCGGCATCCGCAGGACCGCGACCGACGTCGTCGCCTGCTCGGGCAGCTGTTCGGTCCACCCGGCCCAGGACTGCAGGATCGTGGCCGCGTTCGTGGCGTCGAAGTACACGCAGCCGCCGAAGAGGTCCGCGAGCGGCACCAGCTCGAACTCGACGGCGGTGACGATGCCGAGCGCGCCCTTGCCGCCACGCAGTCCCCAGAACAGCGCCGGGTTCTCGGTCGGCGTGGCCCGCCGCAGCTCACCGTCGCCGGTGACGACCTCGAACGCGGTGACGCGGTCGGAGGAGACGCCGTAGGTGCGCACGACCGGGCCGATGCCACCACCGGTCAGGAAACCGACGACGCCGACGTTCGGTGCGGACCCGGCGAGCCCGGCCAGCCCGAGCGGCGCCCCGGCCTCCAGCACCTGGGCCCAGCGGACACCGGCACCGGCGCGGGCGGTGCCGTCGCCGCGGATCTCCAGTTCGTTCAGTCGGCTGGTGTGCACGAGCAGCGACGGCCGCTCGGTGGCCATCGCCCCGTGGCCGGTGGCCTGCACGGATACCGTCAGCCCGGAGGCACGGGCGAAGCGGACGGCCGCCACGACGTCGTCGGCGGACAAGGCCTCGACGACGGCGATCGGCTCGCTACGGACGGCGACGTTCCACGGCGTCGCCAGCTCGGCGTAGCCGGGCTGTCCGGGCAGCAGAACCCGACCGGCGACCGCCAGGTTCTCCAGCGGTGCGGCAACGCTCAGCTCGGTCATGTCGGATGCTCCCTCGTTCGTGGTGTGTCGACACCGTCGCCGAGGGGGCTTGGCGATCGCTTGGGCCGCGCTTGGGTTCAGCTTGGCGGGCGGTGCGCGTCGAGGTAGCGCAGGACGGCGAGGACACGCCGGTGGTCGGTGCGGGCCTGCGGCAGGTCCAGCTTCGTGAAGATCGCGGTGACGTGTTTCTCGACGCTCCGCGCCGCCAGGTGCAGCTGCTCGGCGATCGCGATGTTCGACCGCCCCTCGGCGAGCAAGCCGAGGATCTCCTGTTCGCGGTCGGAGAGCCGATCGAGCCCCTCGTCCTTGGGATGCACCGCGATCAGCTGGCGGACCACCTCCGGGTCGAGCACGGTGCCGCCCTCGGTGACCCGCCTCAGGGCGTCGAGAAAATCGCGCGTACGGACGATCCGGTCCTTCAGCAGGTAACCGACGCCGGTGGGGTGTTCGGCGAGCAGCCGGCGGGCGTAGCCGGTCTCGACCCACTGGGAGAACACCAGGACGGGCGTGCCGGTCGCGCGGATCTCGAGCGCGGCCCGGATGCCCTCGTCGGTGTGCGTCGGCGGCATGCGGACGTCGACCACGGCAGCGTCCGGTTCGTGCGTGGCCACCGCGGCGAGGAGGTCGTCGGCGTTGTCGACAGCGGCGGCCACCGCGATGTCGTGGTCGGAGAGCAGGAGCCGGATGCCGTCGCGCAGCAGCGGATTGTCTTCGGCGATGACCACGCGCACGGCGGTCACACCTCCCGGGGGAGCGTCATCGTGACGGTGGTGGGGCCACCGGCGGGGCTGTCGATCGCGAACGTGCCGTCCAGGGCGACCGCTCGTCGTCGCAGGCCGGTGAGGCCGGAGCCGGTCTCCTCGACGGTGGCGCCGCCGCGGCCGTCGTCGGTGACGGTCAGGCGGAGCCGGTCGCGGTCCTCCGTCAGGTCCAGCCGTGCGCGGGTGGCTCCCGCGTGTTTGGAGACGTTCGTCAGCAGCTCGCCGACCGTGAAGTACAACGCCGACGCGATGACGTCCGGCGGTTGCCGGGTCAGGTCGACGTGGACGTCGACCGGCACCGAGCCCCGGCCGGCGAGCGTCTCGATCGCGACCGGCAGACCGTCGTCGAGTGCCGGTGGGTGCAGGCCCCGGACGATGTCCCGCAGCTCGGCGAGGGCGTCGACCACTGCCTGCTGGGCGTCCTCGACCAGCGGCCGGACGGAGTCGTCGGCGCGGGCCTCGATCCGCGACAGCGTGACGCCGAGCGTGACCAGCCGGGCCTGGGTGCCGTCGTGCAGGTTGCGCTCGACCCGGCGGAGCAGCGCCGCCGAATCGGCGCGGAGCGCGGCGCTGCTCGCCTCGAGCGTCGCGATCCGGAGCCGGTCGGGAGTGGGTGCCAGCAGCGCGCGGAGCAGCAGGCGGTCCAGGCCGACGAGGAGCCGGAGCAGCCAGGGGACGACGAACAGCGCAGCGATTCCCGCGACCGCGAACAGCCAGGTGGCGGCCCACGGGCGGTTCTCGTGCCACCGGAACCACCAGACCGGGTAACTGATCGAGACCGCACTGACCGCGATGCTCACGCAGGTGACGTACGCGGTACCGACCATCAGCGGCAGCTTCACGAAGCTGTAGGCGAAAGCCCGCCAGGCGGTGCCGTCGCGGAGCACGTTCACCACGAACTGCACGGGGTCGGTGGCGCGTGGCCGTGGCGGTGGTGACGGCCAGTCCAGGTCGAGGAACCAGCGGGACGGCAGCCGGAACCAGCCGACAGTGGAGCGGAGCGCGACCAGCGACCCGACGAGCACGGGCAGACCGATCATGACGACCGCGTAGACGGCACCGAGCAGGCCTGAGACCACCAGCGGGAACACCGGGATCGCGAACGCCAGGCCGACGAGGACGTAGCCGAACTCGCGCCACGTCCTCGCCTCGATCGGGGCCCGCAGGATCGTCCTGATCACGCCCCGTCTCCCAGCGACGCGATCGCCGGGCGTCGCATCACGCCGAGGGCGGGAAGGCCCGTCCCGAGCACGACCACGACCGCGACACCGAGCACGCCGGTCACAGCGACGCCGAGCGGCACGTACGGAGCCGAGGGAAGCATCGGCAGCAGTGTCGCGGCCGCGGTGGCGGCGGCGACCAGCAGGCCGGTGAGCGTCACGATCAGAGCCTCGCAGAACACGACGCCGAGCGCCGCCGGTCGAGGCGCGCCCGCCAGGCGCAGCAGCGCCATCTCGCGGCGTCGGCCGAGGGTCACGGTGATCAGCGTGGTCAGCGCCGCCACGGCGGCGAAGCCGGTGTAGATCGCGGTGCCGGAGTAATCGAGCCAGAGATCCGCCGGTGCCTCGGCGCGGCCGGTGACGTGTGCGGCGGTCGTGTGCATCGTGACTTTGACGGTGGCGAACGCGGCCGCGAGGACGAGGGGGATCAGCGCGCCGGAGTACGACCTCGACCGGGCGGCGAGGTTGTCGGCGGCGAGCCTGCCGGTGCGGCCGAACAGCCTGGCCGGGGGTGCGGTGATCCGGAGCAGGACGGGCGCGAGCAGGCCTGCCCCGACGCACATCGCGAGCAGGACGAAGAACGAGCCCGCGGACTCCTCGGCGTCCTGGGCGTTCGCGATCGCGAACGACCCGGCCACGCCGCCGACGACCAGCAGGAGGCCGAGGACGATGCGGATCGGCCCGATCTGCCGTTTCGGGGCGGCGGTGTCGGTGAGGGCTACCGCTGGGCGCACGCGGGACGGGCGGATCGCTGCGAGGAGGGCGCCGATCGTCGAGGTGACGAGGGTGACCGCGAGGGCGATCGGGAGTGCCAGGGGGTGTGCGGTGAAGGTGGTCGCGGTCGGGGTCACGGCGTGGGTGACCAGGCTGTCGACCCAGAGCCGGCCGCCCAGGGTTCCGAGCGGGACGCCGAGGAGTGTCGCCGGGATCGCGACGAGCGCGGCCTGGCCGGCGACCGCTCGGCGGATCTGGCCCGGGGCTGCTCCGATCGCGCGGACCAGCGCGATGTCGCGGGCCTGCTGGGCGATCGTGGAGCTCATCGTCACGCCGACGACGATCGCGCAGAGGTAGATCGCGATGACGACGAGGAGGCCCGCGAAGGTGGCGAGGTCGGAGCCGCTCGGGAGGGAACGTGCGGCGCCCAGCGAGCCGGCGACGATCGCGGCGGCCAGGCACTGGGTGATCGCCGGGCCGACGAACGACCACGGTTGTTTGTGGATCGCCTGCCGCACCAGCCCGGCCCTCACGCCACACCTGCCCCGGCGCCGCCGGCCGGCCGGGCCGCTCCGGCCGCGCGCGGCGCTCCGGCCGCTTCGGTCGGCTCAGCAGCGCCGGGTGGCGGGTCGGCACAGGCGTCGGCCAGGCGGTGGGCGATCACGTCGGTGTCGGGGGTGGGGGAGTCGGCGACCATCGAGCCGGAGTGGAGGAGGACCAGGCGGTCGCTCCAGGCGGCGGCGGCCGGGTCGTGGGTGACCATCACGACCGTGACGCCCCGCTGGTCGCAGGCCTCGCGGAGGAGGCGGAGCACCTGGGCGCCGGTCGTCGGGTCGAGCGCCCCGGTCGGCTCGTCGGCGAAGATCACCGCGGGTTCCGTGATCAGCGCCCGCGCCAACGCGACCCGCTGACGCTGACCGCCGGACAGCGTGCCCACCTTCTGCCGCCCCAGTCCCGGCAACCCGACAGCGCGCAGGGCGTCGTCGACAGGTTGGCTCGAACGCGCGCCCAGACGCACCGGAAGCAGGACGTTCTGGCGGACCGTGAGGTCCGAGAGCAGGTTGTAGGACTGGAACACGAACCCGATCGAGTCCCGGCGCAGGCGGGTGAGCCGACGCTCACGCATCCGGGTGATGTCCCGGCCCGCGAGCCGGACCGCGCCCGAGCTCGGACGGTCGAGACCCGCGGCGCACTGCAGGAGCGTGCTCTTACCGGACCCGGTCGCTCCCATCACGGCCACGAACGATCCGGCCGGGACGGCGAGCGACACGTGGTCGAGGGCGGTCAGCGGGCCGTACCGGCGGCTGACCCGGTCGAGTTCGACTGTGGTTTCCATGCGGTCCAGCGTCGTTCCGGCGCCGCCGCCGCACATCCGCGTGAGCCGCCCGGCCGGGGTGCGGTTGCCCGCACCCCGGAGGACCCTACTTGCCGAGTTCCTCGCGGAGCTCGTCGATCTTCTCCGACGCTTCGGCCTTCGTGAGGTCGTCGGGGACCTCTTCGCCCGCCTGGCGGGCCAGCGTGTGCACGTACGACTCCTGCGCGCCGGTGGCGGGCTCGTCGCCGGTCACCCAGTCGGCAGGGTCCTTCTCCAGGCTGCGCTGCTGCTGGACGTCGGTGGTGTCAGCCACGGGTAAACTCCTTTCGCACGTATGTACGGCAGAGGTCATACCCCCGGCCTCACCGGTCACACCTCGAACAGCGCAGTCACTTTCGCCCAGGTGTCGGCGGCCGGCGCCGGTCGCCACGTGTCCCACTCGTCGCAGAAGTAGCCGTGCGGGGTGTCCGGGTAGATCACGACCTCGTGGTCGACGCCCTCCTCGGCGAGGCGCTCCGCGATCGGAGCGGCGTCCACGAGGTGGTCGTCGGCGCCGACGAATACCAGCGTGCGCGTGCGGTTCGTGGCCAGTGCGCGCGGTGAGCCCGGAGGCGGCCCGGTGGTGGGCGGAACCGGACGTTGTGCCGCTGTCCAGGGGGTCGAAGCTCCTGCGGAACGAGGTGATCGGCGAGGTGCGCCTGGAGCACCTGGTCCTGTAGGCCGACGCACCGGAGCAGAAGCTCGTCACGTTCCGGGGTGCGGACTCCCTGCTGCGACGATTGCTGTGATCTCGTCCATCTGCTGCGGGGTCAGCGGGCCCTTGGCCAGCGCACCGCAGTTGTCCTCGACCTGGGCAACGCTCTTGAAGCCGGGGATCGGCACGGTGCGCGGGCTCCGGCCCCAGATCCAGGCCAGCGCACCCTGGGCGAGCGTGCGGCCATTGCTGGTGAGGACGTCGCGGACCGCGTCCAGCTTCTCCAGCCATTCCCTAGTGGGGTGGCCGGACGCGAACGCCGGGTGCCAGGACGCGCGGCGGCGCTGGTCGTCGTCGGCGAACGTGGTCGATGGGGTGAACTTGCCGGTCAGCGCGCCCATCGCCAGGGGGCTGCGGTTCACGCCGGCGAGGTCGAACTTGTCGAGCAGCGTGAGCATCGCCGGGTCCTCGTAACCCAGGACGCTCAGGCCGTGCTGTGCCACCGAGAAGCCGTCCGCGGTGGCGAGCGCCTGGATGCCGTCGGTGTTGTCGGTGCTCCAGCCCCAGGTGCGGATCGTGCCCTCGCGGACGAGGTCGCCCATCACGTCGACCAGGTGCAGCGCCCGGTCGGGGGAGAGGTCGCCGACGTGCAACTGGTAGACGTCGAGGTAGTCGGTGCCGAGGCGGCGCAGGCTCGCGGTGAGTTCGCTGCGGACGCGTGCGGCGAGGCGTGCGGCGTCGTCGTAGTCGGAGGCGCTGTACTCGAAGACCTCGCGCTGCGCCTCGTCGACGCGGTAGCCGAACTTCGTGGCGAGGACGACGCCTTTCCGGTTCTTCGCGAAGGCGCGGCCGAGGACGCGTTCGCTGTGCCCGGCTCCGTAGTTCGCCGCTGTGTCGAAGAACGTGACGCCCAGTTCGTGCGCGCGGCGCAGCGCCCGGACCGACTCGTCGTCGTCCACGGTGCTCCAGCCGCCGGGGGAGCCGAGGAACGTCCAGGGGCCGCCGATGGCCCAGCAGCCCAGGCCGAGTGCGGAGACTTCGATGCCGGAGCGGCCGAGGGTGCGGGTGGTTGTCATGTCGTCGACGCTAGGGGGTGAGTGGACCGGTCACCACGGCCACTCCGGGCCCAATCTGATAGGACCACTGGGTGCGTATCCCGTTGGAGCCGGCGAGTGGTGTGCCGCTGTATCGGCAGTTGGAGCGGTGGTTCGCCGACGCGATCCGGAGTGGCGCGTTGCCGCTGGGGAGTCGGTTGCCGTCCACCCGAGGGCTGGCCGCCGACCTCGGCGTCAGCCGCGTGACGGTGACCACCGCGTTCGCCGAGCTGGAGGGCAGCGGCCTGGTCGTCGCGGCCGTGGGCAGCGGCACCCGCGTAGCCCCGGTACTCCCGACCGTCGCCGCGCGTCCGAACCCGCGGCCGGTGGCTGCGGCGGCGCCCGCGCCCGCGGCCGAGGCATGGGTCGATGCGTGGGCCGGGCGGCCGGGCGGGCCCGGATTGATCGCGTTCACGGGGGTGGGTGATCCGGCTGCTTATCCGGTGGTGGAGTTCGGGCGCACGCTGCGTCAGGTGCTGGCGCGGGAAGGAGCGGCGGCGCTGAGTTACGCCCCGCACCCCGCCGGCGACCCGTCCCTGCGCCGAACCGTCACGCAGCTGCTCGCCAGCCAGGGCATCGGCGTCCCGCCGGAGTCCGTGCTGATCACGTCCGGTTCCCAGCAGGCGCTCGCACTCGTCTGCCAGGTGCTGGTGCGCCCCGGCGACACCGTCGTCGTCGAGGAACCCACCTACGACCTCGCGTTGCGCCTGCTCACATCGGTCGGCGCGAACCTGGTCGGCGTCCCCGTCGACGACCACGGCATGCGGGTCGAGCAACTCGCGGAGGTCCTCCCGGGAAGCAAACTGCTCTACGTCACCCCCAACTTCCAGAACCCCACCGGTGCGACGCTCAGCGCCGCGCGGCGCCGCGCGCTGCTGGACCTCGCCCGCACCCACGACGTGCCGGTGTTCGAGGACGACTTCGCCGGCGACCTGCGCTACTCCGGCCGCGCGACCCCGGCGATCAAGTCCCTGGACGACGGCGGCCGCGTGCTCTACGCGGGCACGTTCTCCAAGCTGCTGATGCCAGGACTGCGCATCGGCTACCTGGTCGCGGAAGGGGCGATCAGGGGGCGGCTCGTCGAGGCGAAACAGGTCACCGACCTGGGCACGTCCCTGCTCCTGCAGCGCGCCCTCGACCGGTTCGTCACGGTCGGGCGCTACCAGGCCAACCTGCGGCGCACGACCCGCCTGTACCGCGAGCGCCGCGACGTCCTGAAGCAGGCGCTCGAGACGCACCTGCCCGACGCGCGCTTCACCGTCCCGGCCGGTGGCCTGTTCACGTGGGTCACGCTGCCACCCGGCACGCGCGCCGACGAACTGCTCGTCGCGGCCCGTGACCGGGGCGTCGACCTCGCGTCCGGCGAGCGCTTCTACCGGAACCCCGACGACGGCCTGAGCCACATCCGGCTCAACTTCGCCGTCCAGCCTCCCGGGAAGATCAGCGAAGGCATCACCCGGCTGGCAGCCGCGGTGGAGCACCTTCGCGGGCGCTGAGCCGCAGGGTCATTCCCAGCGGAAGTAGCGCGCCGCCGCACCCAGCGACACCGCGGCCCAGACGAGCAGCGTCAGCACGTCCCCGACGGGCAGGCCGCCGCCCTCACCGAGCACCGCCCGCAGCCCGTCGGCGAGCGCCGCGCTCGGCAGGAACCCGAGAACGTCCGCGACGCCACTGGGCAGCGACGACAGCGGGAACACGATGCCCCCGGCGAACAGCAACAGGAACCACACGAGGTTCGCTGCGGCGAGCGTCGCCTCGGCGCGCAGCGTTCCGGCCATCAGCAGCCCGAGCCCGGCGAACGCGGCCGTACCGCACGCCACCAGCACGAACACCGACAGTGGATTACCGTGCGGACGCCACCCGAGCGCGACCCCGACCCCGCTGATCACCGCGATCTGGATGATCTCCAGCACGGCGACGGCCAGCGTCTTGCCGCCCAGCAGACCCCACCGCGGCAGGGGCGTCGCCCCGAGCCGCTTGAGCACCCCGTACCGGCGCTCGAACCCGGTCGCGATCGCCAGCCCGGTGAAGGCCGCGGACATCACCGCGAGCGCGAGGATGCCCGGCACCAGGAAATCGACCTTGCTCAGGCCGGACGTCGTCTCCAGGTCGAGGAACGGCTGGGTCACCAGTGCGACGGTCAACAGCACCGGGATGACGAGGTTGAGCAGCAGCTGCTCACCGTGCCGCAGCGTCAGCTTCAGTTCGATCCACGTCTGCGACAGCAGCAACTGGTGCCACGGTGCGGGACCGGGGTCGGGCGTGAACAGGCCCGGTGCGAGCGTCATCGCAACTCCCGGCCGGTCAGGTCGAGGAAGACGTCCTCCAGCGTGCGGCGCCCCACCTGCAGGTCGCTCGGCATCACCCCGCGGTCGGCGCACCACGCGGTCACCGCGGCCAGCAGCTGCGGCCCGATCGCCGCCGGTGGGCCCGTGACCTGGTAGCCGCCGTCGCCCGCGCTCGCTGCCACGCACCCGGCCGGCAACGTCGCGGTCAGCGCCAGCAGCGCCTCGGCGTCGAGGGGAGAGTCGGTGCGGAAACGCAGGGTGGGCTGCTCACCACGCGTCAGCGCAGCCGGCGTACCGTGTGCCACTTTCTTGCCCGCGTCGACGATCAGCACCTCGTCGGCGAGGCGCTCCGCCTCGTCCATGTGGTGCGTGGTGAGCACGACCGTCACACCGTCGGCGCGCAGCGCCTCCACGATGTCCCACACCGCATGGCGCGCCTGCGGGTCCAGGCCCGCTGTGGGCTCGTCCAGGAAAACCAGTTCCGGACGCCCGACGACGGCCATCGCGAGCGACAGGCGCTGCTGCTGGCCACCGGAGAGCCGCTTGACGGACTTCCGCGCGGAGCCGCTCAACCCGAGCAGCTCGAGCAGCAACGCCGGATCGATCGGGTTCCGGCAGTACGACGCGGTGAGCCGGAGCATCTCGCCGACCCGGGCGCCGGGGTACGCGCCGCCGCCGGCCTGCAGCATCACGCCGACCCGGGGACGCAGCTCGGTCGCGTCCCGCACCGGGTCGAGCCCGAGCACCCGCACGGTTCCGCCGTCAGCCCGGCGGAAGCCCTCGCAGGTCTCGATCGTGCTGGTCTTGCCCGCGCCGTTCGGCCCGAGCACCGCGAAGACCGACCCGCGCGGAACGACGAAGCTCAGTTCGTCGACGGCCAGCGTCGGGCCGTAGCGCTTGACCAACCCCGTCACCTCGACGGCGGCGGACCGGAGGGGTTCGCCGCCCCTCTCCGGCGCCGCGAGCGGGCGCGCGTGGGTGGAGGAGGTCACGTCGACAGAGTGTAGGCGCTGCCCGCTCGGCCCGCCGCGCCGAGCCGTCGCGTAAGTCGTCACACCAGGACCTACGTCACCCGACGGGGGCTCGTTCACATCCGGGAAGATGGGAACGTGAGCAGCACCAACCGGGTTCCGGAAACCAGGCTGATGGGTGACGACCAGCTGTCGGCCGACGACGCCTGGGCGACGCTACGCAAGTACGGGCGCTGGCACCTGTTGCGCGACGCGTTCGTCCGGTTCCGGTACGGCGACGGCTTCAGCCACTCCCGGGCGCTGGCGTTCCAGCTGTGCCTGGCCGTGGTGCCGTTCCTCATCGCGCTCACCGGCCTGGCCGCCGACCTCGGCGCGGAGGAGGGCGGCAAGATCGTCGCCGACACGGTGCTGGAGCTCACCCCCCGCAGCAGCGACGCGCTGGTCGAGCAGACCCTGCGCGGCGGCGAGGAAGCCGAGGACGCCGGCGAGTTCGCCCTGGTCAGTGGTCTGATCACGGGGATGGTCGCGCTGGCCACCGCGATGGCGCAGATCGAGCGCGGTTCGAATCGGATGTACGGCGTCGAGCGGGACCGGCCGGCGTTGAAGAAATACACCCGCGCGGTCGTGCTGTCGTTCATCGCCGGGCTGCCCGCGTTCGGCGGCTTCCTGATCCTCATCGCCGGGGAGCCGTTCGGTGACGCGGTGGTCAGCGAGTACGGCTGGCCGGAGTGGGCCGACACCACCTGGGACGTCGTCCGGTGGCCGATCGGGCTGGTGCTCACCGTGGTGTCGATCGCGCTGCTGTTCGAGCAGTCACCGCGCCGGCGGCAGCCGGGGGTCTCGTGGCTGGTTTTCGGCGCCGGGGTCTCGACGGTGCTGTGGCTGGTGGCGACGCTCGGTCTCGCGCTCTACGTCCAGGGCAGCGGTGCTTTTCCCGACACGTACGGGCCGCTGACCGCGGTGATCGCGCTGCTGCTCTGGGCGAACCTGACGTCGGTGGCACTGTTTTTGGGCCTGGCGTTCGCGGCGCAGCTCGAGGCGGTCCGGGTCGGCCAGGGTGACCCGGCCGAACCCGACCGCTGGACACCGATGCGGTCAGAGCTGGTCGAGCAGGATCTCGGTCCGCTGGGCGAGGACGGGGAAACCCAGACTCCGGTGCACCGATAGCGCCTTGCCCGCGTGGCTGCGTGCCTCGTCGATCCGGCCGAGCGCGGCGAGCACCGCGGCGATGTGGTGGTGGGTGGACCCCCAGCAGGTGCCAGCCGTGCCCTGCGTGGCCAGCCAGTCGGCGTACGGCATCAGGTCGGCGAGCACAGCCTCCGGGTCCGGCGTCCCGAGCTGGGCACCGATCAGCGCCCACTGCACGAGCAGGAAGTCCGACGCCCAGTTGTTCTTGATCGTGGTGCCCCAGCGCCCGATCAGCCGCCGCGCGTACCCCTCGTCGCCGGCCTCGACCGCGGCCAGGATCGTGGCCGGCCGCAGCACCTCGAAGACCGGCTTGCCGGCGTACTCCAGCAGTTTCTCCAGCGCCTCGTCCGGACGGCCCTGCGCCCGGCGGCTGGTGAACAGCTGCACCAGGTAGGGGAACTCGCCGCCCCACAGGCTCGTGCGGTGGTGGAAGTCGAGTGCCTCCGCGCTCAGCCGTTCCGCTTCCTCGTAGCGTCCGTGCAGCATGACGCGGGTGGCCTCGGCGAACCGGAGGATGCCGTCGAGCTCCGGCCGGTTGACCTCCCCGACCAGCTCGCGGGCGCGGGCGAGGTCGGCGTCGAACGCCGGGAGTTCACCGGCGCGCAGCAGGTTGCCCATGCGGTGGATGCGGGCCACGAGCTCGTGCGGCCGGGGCAGGCCGGGTAGCGCGATCGCCTCGGTGGTTGCGCGGGTGCGTTCGGCCTCGCGTTCGGGCACCCAGGCCGCGATGTAGTAGTTGTTCAGCGTCTGGCCGAGCAGCGCGGGGTCGCCGAGTGGCCGGGCCAGTTCGACAGCCCGCGCCGCGTACTGCTCGCCTTCGGCGCGGTGCGGTCCGTAGTAGAGCTCGACGCCGAGCGTGCCCAGCATCGCGGCGCGCTGGGCGTCGGTGAGGCCCGGGGCGTCGACGCGGTCGCGCAGGATCTGCACCATCCGCTCGTCGACGACGTTGTACGGGCGCCAGTTCCAGGCCGTGACGCCGCCGAACACCGTGACGGCTTCGACCAGCGTCTCCTCGTCGCCGTCGGCGAGGGAGAGCTGCACGGCCTCGTCGAGCGCCTCCCGGGCGCCCTCGGTGTCGCTGCACGCGCGGCGGGCCTTGCCCAGTTCGATCAGCAGGTCACGGCGGCGCGGGCCGGTGTTCGCGGCGAGCGCGAGTTCCCAGAACTCCACGGCCTCGGGGTGCGCGCGCTGGCTCGCGGCCTGCTGCGCGGCCTTCACCGCGTACTCGACGGCCTTCGCGCTGGCGCCGACCCGCGCTGCCAGCCCGAAGTGGTGTGCGAGCTCGGCGGGGCGGTCGGTGTTCCGCGCTTCCAGCGCTTCTCCGACCCGGCGGTGCAGCCGTGCCCGTTGCAAACGACTCAGTCCGACGTAGAGCGCGTCGCGGACGAGGGCGTGGGAGAAGCGGTGGTCCCAGCCGTCGGGGAGCTCCTCGACCAGGCCGCTGGCGATCGCGGGTTCGAGCAGCATGAGGACGCGTTCGGTGTCGAGCTCGAGCACGCTTTCGAGGACCTCGACCTCGATGTCGCGGCCGCCGACCGCGGCGGCGCGGAGGAGGGCCTGGGTGTCCTGCGGAAGCCGGGCCACCCGCCGGTCGATGACCTCCCGCACCCCCGCGGGCACCGCGGCCTGCGCTGCCGCCGATTGGGCCGCTGTGCCCTGGGCACTGCCGGGCTGGGCGCTGCCGGGCTGGGGGCTGCCGGGCTGGGCGGGGGAGCCCGCGCGCAGGGCGGAGGGGTGTTCGCTGTTCAGTAGGCGGAGTAGTTCGCCCAGGTAGAAGGGGTTGCCGCCGGTGCGGTCGTGGAGAGTTCGCACGAGGTCCGGTTGGGCCTCGACCTGGTGGGCCCGAAGGAACTCCGCGACGTCGTCGGTGGTGAAGGGGTGCACGCTGACGCGTTCGACGCCGGGCTGGCGGGCGACGTCGCCGAGGGTGTGGTGGAGGGTGGCGGCGTGTTCGCCCGGTTCGTGGCGGAGGGTCACCAGGATGAGGGTCGGCGAGCGGTGCAGTTCGCCCGCGACGAAGGCGAGCAGTTCGAGCGACGAGGCGTCGGCCCAGTGCAGATCCTCGATGACGAGGAGCTGCGGTGCGTCCCCGGCCAGCAGTGCGCTGGTGACACCAGCGTGCAACTGGAACCGCGCCGCGTCCGGATCGGCGTCGGGCCCGAGCCCGGCGCCGGAGTCGCTCTGGTCGGCCCGGCCGGCGCGGGCGGTGTCGGGTCGGCCGGCCAGGAGGTCGAGGGCGGCTGCGGCGGAGGAGTCGGGGCGGGCGGCGGAGGCTTCGAGCACCTGGAGCCACGGCCAGAAGGCGGGGGAGGCGCTGCTCTCGACGCAGCGTCCCCAGGCGACCGGGAACCCGAGGCCGGTCGCGACCTCGGTGGCGGCTCGGGCGAGGCGCGTCTTGCCGATGCCGGCCTCGCCGGTGAGCAGCACGACGCCGCCGCGTCCACGCGGCAACTCGTGCAGTCGGCTGGTGATCCACCCCAGCTGGAAGTCCCGGGCAATCAACGGCTGCGCCCCCGCGCCCGAGAGCGCCGGCCGCGGCCGCTCCACGACCGCCGCCGCCACACCGTGCGGCGACGGCGGAACGACCGCCAGCGGCATCCCGCCCCCGCCAGCGGCGCCCGCGGCCGTGCCAGCGGCGCCCGCGCTCGCGGCTGCCGCCCCAGGCGCCGTCGCGTCCGCAGGGCGTGGGGCGGTGAGTGTGGTCGTGGCAGGGGGAGAGGGGAGATCCAGGGAGGGGGCTTGGCGGAGCAGGGCGGATTCCAGGTCGCGGAGTTCTGGGCCCGGGTCCAGGCCTAACTCGTCGGCCAGGAGGGTGCGGACGCGTTGGATGGCGGCCAGGGCGTCGGCCTGGCGTCCGCTGCGGTACAGGCCGAGAGCGAGCAGAGCCCAGAACCGCTCCCGGAACCGGTGCCGCTCGACGATCTGCTCCAACTTCAACACGGCCTCGGTGTGCCGCCCGAGCGCGAGCCACGCCTCGATCTGCAGCTCGTGCGCGATCAGGTGCTCCTCGTGCATCCGCGTGATCGTCGGCTGCGCGAACGCGAGATCGGAGAAATCCTGCAGCGCCGAACCACGCCAGTGCGCCACCGACGCCCGGAAATGCTCATCCGCCGCGGCGGGATCCCCGCCCTGCAACGCCTTGCGCCCGGCGTCGACATCACGGGTGAAGCGGAAGAGGTCGACCTGCAGCGGGTCGACGTCGAGCAGATACCCCGGCTCCCGGGTGAGCAGCGTCTTCGGTGGCGTACGCGGCGCCCGGTCGGGCTCCAGCGCACGCCGTAACTGCGAGATGTACGCCTGCAACGTCCCGGTGGCACTGGACGGCGGCTCGTCCGCCCACAACTGGTCGATCAACCGGTCGAGCGGTAACACCTCACCGGGACTGACCAGCAACATCGCCAGGATCGCGCGCTCCTTGCGCGGGCCGATGTCGATCGGGTTGCCCTGTCCGTCGAGAACGACGAGCGGTCCGAGCAACCGGAAATCGAGCATCATTCCCCCCGTCAGGTGTCGCGGGAGGACCAATGCACCGGTAACCCCACCGTGCCGTGAGCGTAATTGCTGTTCAGAGCCTCGGTATCCACCGTGAAGCCGAGTCTGCGCAGCATCTTCGTCAGCTGGGCGTCGGCGTTAGTACAGAGCTCAAGGACCTCGCCCCGGGCGTGCACCGTCCGGCGGACGTCGCCCAGCAGACGCGTGGCCAACCCCTGCCGACGGAGCCCCGGCTCCACCGCGAGCCCGGTCAACCGGTTCCCCGTCACCGCCGCGGCCGCGAGCGCGCGGTGCGGATCCTCCGCGGCGACGTCGACGAGAACGTAGAAGCACGCGTCCGCGGGAACCTCGAGCGCGCACCGGCGCAGCAGATCGATCGCCGGCTCCGGAGCGGCCGGAGGCGAGAGGCGGAACACCACCATGTCCGCGGCGGTCATGTCGTCGGAGGACAGGGGACCGGTCATGCTGATGAGCCTTCCGGGACCCCCTAGGGCGCGACTTGGATCCGACTAGGGAAACCTCGTTCGAGCGCCCAAGTGGCTTCCCAAGTGAGGATCAAGTCGCTACCAAGCCCTCTCCGCCACTGTTTCGGTTGTCGAGTTACGGAACAGGCAGTGGGGGCACGACGATGATGACCACCAACGCGGTCGGCACGGACCTGGCCCGCGCGGTGCGCGGGCAGGTTCTCTCGCCGGGCGACTCCGGCTGGGAGGTGGCCCGCCGACCCTGGAACCTCCAGGTGAAGCAGGAGGTCCGCGCGGTCGTCATCGCCGAGGACGCCGACGACGTCGCCGCCACCGTGCGGTACGCGAACCGGAACGGGCTGACGGTCGCGGCCCAGCCGGTCGGCCACGGTGCCACCACCGCGCTGCGCGACACGATCCTGCTGCGTACCGGCGCCCTGCGCGGCGTCGACGTCGACCCGGTCACGAGGAAGGCCCGGGTCGCCGCCGGCGCCGGGTGGGCCGACGTGCTCACCCGCGCCGGCGCGCACGGGCTGACCGGCCTGGCCGGCAGCTCCACCGGACCGAGCGTCGTCGGGTTCACGCTGGGCGGTGGGCTCTCGTGGTTCGGCCGCAAGTACGGCTTCGCGGCGAACGCGATCCGGTCGGCAGAGGTGGTCGACGCGTTCGGCGACCGCTACCGGGTGGACGCCGCGAGCGACCCCGAGCTGTTCTGGGCCCTGCGTGGTGGCGGCGGTGACTTCGCGCTCGTGACCGAGCTCGAGTTCGACCTCCACCCCGCACCGCTGCTCTACGGCGGCCGGTTGCTCTGGCCGGCCGAGCGCGCCGCCGAGGTGCTCGAGGCCTACCGGGAGACCGTCGCGATGGCGCCCGAGGAGCTGAGCCTCTGGTACACGCTGCTGCGCTTCCCGGCGATCCCCGAGCTGCCGGAGTTCCTCCGCGGCCGGGCGATGGTCGCTGTCGACGCCACGTACCTCGGTGGACTGGTCGGCGGCCGGGAGCTGCTGGCCCGCCTGCTGGCCGTGCCGGGGACGCTGCTAGACACCGTCGGCA
Organism: Cryptosporangium sp. NPDC048952; assembly: GCF_043197895.1. Taxonomy (NCBI): domain Bacteria; kingdom Bacillati; phylum Actinomycetota; class Actinomycetes; order Cryptosporangiales; family Cryptosporangiaceae; genus Cryptosporangium; species Cryptosporangium sp. NPDC048952. The sequence continues at coordinate 392,681 of NZ_JBICTY010000009.1, forward strand.
CGCTGCAGGTCGCCGACCTCGGCTCGGTCGCGGCCGAGCCGCTGGACCCGGTGCCGGCGATGGAGTACGCGGCGCTGTTACCCGAGCTGAACGACGACGCCGCCGACACGCTGCTCGGCGTCGCCGGTCCGCACAGCGGGTCGCCGCTCACGTCGGTGCAGCTGCGTCACCTGGGCGGAGCGCTGTCGCGCCCGGCCGCCGGCGGTGGAGCGGTGGGGCACCTCGAGGAGAAGTTCGCGCTGACCGCCATCGGCATGCCGATGGGGCCGGGGATGGCCGAGCACATCGAGGCCCACCAGGCGCTGATGGCCGAGGCGTTCGCGCCGCACGCCAGCGGACGAATCTTCTTCACGTTCCTCGGCTCGGAGGAGAGCCCGGTCGCGGCGTTCCCGCCGCACGTACTCGCCCGGCTGCGGAACGTCAAGCGGCGCCGTGACCCACTCGGTGTCATTCGCAGCAACCACCCGGTGCTCAGTTAGCGCCACCCTGAACCGGGCCTCGACGCGGTTGCCCCCCGTCTTCCGCGTCGAGGCCCTTTGGTTGCCCTCTGCGCCCGGTTACCGGGTGGCGCCGGTTTCCTACACTGAGTTCGTGACCAGCGTAAAAGCACCTCGAATCGGCGGCCTCGTCGCCGCTGCCGCGCTCGGGCTGGCCCTGCTCTCCGGCTGTGGCGGCGAAGGCTCCAACACGGACTGCAACCTCAACTCGTGCACTATCACGTTCGACCGGGGTGTCGACGCCAGCGTCTCGGTGCTCGGTATCGACGCCAAGCTCGTCGACGTCCAGAACAGCCAGGCGACGCTGGACATCGAAGGCCAGCAGCTGACAATTCCGGTCGGTCAGGACGCCCAGTCCGAAGGCTTCAACGTCTCCGTCCAGTCGATCACCGCCGACAACGTGGTCGTGAAGATCTCCGCCGCCTGATCCGCGAGTGATCCCTATCCACTCGGTGGGATCTATGTGATCTTAGGTGTATGACGCTGCCCGACTTCCTCGTCATCGGCGTGCCGAAGGCGGGCACGACCGCCCTGCACGCGGCCCTCGTCCACCACCCCGACCTGTACCTGTCGGCGGTGAAGGAGCCGAAGTTCTTCCTCTCCGACGGGCCCCCGCCCGCGCAGGGCGGCCCGGGCGACGCGCAGACCTACCAGGAGCACGTCTGGAGGCGGGCGGACTACGAGGCCCTGTTCGCGCCGGCGCCGCCCGGCGCGCTCACCGGTGAGGCCACCCCGTTCTACCTTTACGACCGCGACGCTCAGGCCCGCATCAAGCGCACGATCCCGGAGGCGAAGCTCGTCGTCGTGGTGCGCAACCCGGTCGATCGCGCGCACTCGAACTGGTACCACCTCTGGGCCGCGGGCCTGGAGTCCGAGCGGAATTTCGTCGCGGCCTGCGAAGCCGAACCGGCGCGAAGAGCCGCCGGCTGGGCCCACTTCTGGCACTACCTCGGTCAGGGGCGCTACGGCGAGCAGCTGCAGCACCTGTACACACTGTTCGACCGGGACCAAGTCCTGGTCATGCGTTACCGGGACCTGCGCGACACACCGGTCGCGGCGCTGGACCGCGTCTGCGCGTTCCTCGGCGTGCGCACCGGAGTGCTCAGCACCGTCCCGTCCGAGAACATCACACCGTACGTGCCGGACACGCGGGTCAACGCCGTTTTCCGCAACGCACTGCGTATCGGCGGCACGTTCGGTCACCACTTCCCGATACCCCTGCGCCTCGCCGCCCGCGGCCCCCTCCTCACGGCCTTGCACCGCCAGAAAGGACGGCGCCCACGGCTCACCGCGGAGGAGCGAGCGGCGATCCTGCCGTGGTTCACGGAGGACATCGAGTTGCTCGAGAAGGTCACCGGGGAGTCGTTCGAGGACTGGAGGAACCAACAGTGAGTGAGCCCCTGCCGGTGTGGGACGGAGCGACGGTCGTCGTCGAACCGCCGGACCTGACCACGGGATCCTGGGCCGGTGCGCCCAGTGCGGTCCTGGTCGACGACACGTTCTACCTGGCCTACCGGCTCCGGCTGCCGATCGGCGAAGGTCGCGGTTACGCGAACGTCATCGCGCGGTCCGATGACGGCGTCAACTTCGAACCGGTCGCCGAGGTGCGTCGCGAGGAGTTCGACGGGGATTCGCTGGAGCGCCCGGCGCTGCTGCGCGCTCCGGACGGGCGGTGGCGCCTGTACGTCAGCGTGGCGACGCCACACTCCAAGCACTGGCGCGTCGTGCTGCTCGAAGCCGACATCCCGGAGAAGCTCCCGCTGGCCGCGCCCCGCACCGTGCTGCCCGGCGACGAGACGGTCGGCGTCAAAGACCCGGTGGTCGTGCGCGCCGCCGGGCGCTGGCACCTGTGGGCCTCGGTCCACCCGTTGGAGTCCGACGAGCACGCCGACCGGATGACGACCGAGTACGCCACCAGTCCGGACGGTGTGGAGTGGAGCTGGCACGGCACCGCGCTCGCCGGGCGGCCGGGGGAGTGGGACGCCCGGGGTGTCCGGTTCTCCTCCGTGCAACTGGACGGTGACACGGCGACCGCCTTCTACGACGGGCGTGCGACCGCCGAACAGAACTGGGAAGAGGTCACCGGCGTGGCGCACGGCCGGCTCGGTGACGACGGCCTGTTCACGCCGTTCACCGCTGATCCGCGCCCGCCGACGCGGTCTCCGTTCGCACCCGGCGGGCTGCGTTACGTCTCGGTGGTGCCGCTGCCCGGCGTCGGCTCTCGTATCTACTACGAGGGGACGCGGGCAGACGGCGCCCACGAACTACGGACGGAGCTGCGGCCGTAGCGGGTCGGGGCCGGCCGGCCCCGACCGTCAGTCTCCTCGCGGTTGCGGGCTGTTGCCCCGCCCGCCGCCATCGTCGTCCTCGTCGTCATCGTCCGGACGCGGGCTCGGCGACTGGCCGTCGCGGTCGCGATCACGACGGCGGTCGCGCTCGCGCTCGCGGTCGGGATCCTCGGGGCCACCACCGACACTCGGGTCGCTCTTGAGCGTCGGTGGTGAGCCGTCCGGCCCCCACTTCCGCAGCGCGGTCGGCGCGACGAAACTCTTCGGCGCCACCGTGGACAGCGCGGTCTGCATCGTCTTGATGAACACCGACGCCGGGACCCGGTAGTTCGGCACCGGGCGCTTCGACGGGTTGTCGGGATCGGAGTAGAACACCGCGGCCGCCAGGTTCGGCGTGAACCCGACGAACCACGCCGCCTTGTTCTCGTCGGTCGTACCGGTCTTGCCGGCGATCTGCCGGACGAACGACCCACCCACCCGACTGGCGGTGACACCGTTGCGCCGCGAGCACCCACTGGCCGCGGGGTCGCCGACCGGGCAGCGCGCGGCGTCGGCCACCGCGTCCGCCACATCGGGGGCGATCACCTGCTTGCACGTGGGATTGCCGAACGCGATCTGCCGTTCGTTGCGGTCGGCCAGCGACTTGAGCGGCGTCGGGTCGCAGCGTTTGCCGCGGGCCGCGATCGTCGCGTACGCGGTGGCCATGTCCAGCGGCGTGACCAGCGCGGTTCCGAGCGTGAACGAGCCCCACGCCTTCGGGTTCGTCTGCACGGCGTTGCGCTGCTCGTAGTCCGCGCTCGACCGGAACGTGACGCCGAGCCGCTCGGCCATGTTCACCGCGTTCTTGACGCCGACGCGTTCCTCGAGCTGCACGAAATAGGTGTTCACCGATTCCCCGAAGCCCGACCACATGGTGTGCGTACCGGCCATCCGCCCGCTGGCATTCTTCGGGCACCAGGCGTCACCGTCACAGGCGACCGGGCCGCTGGTGTTGCGGAATTGCGTCTTGATGCGGCTGGGCGAGTTGATCTTGGTGCCCAGGGGCAGGCCCTTCTCGATCGCCGCGGCCATCGTGAACAGCTTGAACGTCGATCCGGCCTGGTAGCCGGGAGAGACGTTGGTGCCGGTGAGCAGCGGATTCACGGTGTTGGGCGCCGATTTGCCGCGCGGGTTCTTGGTGAGGCTGTAGGTGCGGTTGATCGCCATCGCCTTCACCCGCCCGGTGCCGGGCTCGACGATGACGATGCCGGTCGCGAAGTTGCTCCCGCGGCTGACCTCGTCGTCGACGGACTTCTGCGCCGCGCGCTGCGTGGCCGGGTCGAGCGCGGTGACGATCTTGTAGCCACCGGTCTTCAGGTTCGACTCCCGCTCGGTGCGGTTGCGCCCGAACGCCGGGTTGGACTTCCACCAGTCGAGGAACCAGTCGCAGTAGAAGCCGTACAGCGGGTTGCCGTTGACGCAGGACCCCTGGGGCTTCCGTGGCTTCAACGTCAGCTTGGTCGCGGCGGCCTTTCCCGCTTGCGCCCGCGTGATGTAGCCGAGATCGGCCATCCGGGTCAGCACGTAGTCGCGACGGGTCTTCGCGGCCGCGGCGTCCCCGCCGATCGGGTCGTACGTCGACGGGCTGCGGACCATGCCCGCGAGCATCGCGGCCTCGGCGAGCGTGAGGTCCTTCGGCGGCTTGGAGAAGTACCGCAGCGACGCCGAGCCGATGCCGTAACCGCCGTTTCCGTAGAACGCGATGTTCAGGTAGCGCTCGAGGATCTGAGACTTCGTGAACTGCTTCTCCACCGCGATCGCGTACCGGGCCTCGCGGACCTTCCGGCCGACGGTCTCCTCGGTGGCCAGTTTCCGTTCGGCAACGGTGTTCGCCGCGTACGAGAGCACGTTGCGCACGTACTGCTGGGTGAGCGTCGAGGCGCCCTGCTGGATGTCGCCTGCCTGCTGGTTACGGACGAACGCGCGGATGATGCCCTGCGCGTCGACGCCGTTGTGGTGGTAGAACCGCGCGTCCTCGGCGGCCACCATCGCGTCCTGCATCACCTGCGGGACGTCGACGATCGGCACCGGGATGCGGTTCTCCGAGTAGAACGACGTGATCGGCGAGCCGTCGGCGGCCAGCAGGTAGGAAGTCTGCGGGAGCGGCGGGGTGGCCAGCTCGCTGGGCAGGTTCTCGAACTCGTCCGAAGCCGACTTGGCGGTCAACCCCGTCACGGCGACGACCGGGAACGCCGCGGCCGCTATCACGACTCCCGTCAGTAGTCCACACAGGACAATCGCGAAAAGCTTCACCCGGCTGTCTCGCCCCCGCGCACCCATGATCTCAGGCTAGTTTCGAGAACAGGAACAGAGAAGACAAAACTCCGTAACGGCAGCGCGTCACCGCGACGTACCGCGAAGGTCGCGAAACCACTGCGCATATTCTGCCACGTGCATGCACGCGCTCAATCTCTTCCTCCTCGGTGGGGCCGCGGTACTGCTGGCCGCGGTCGTCGCCGTCAGAGTCGCGTCCCGAGTCGGCATGCCCGGACTGCTGGCCTTCCTCCTGGTCGGCCTCGGTCTGGGCGAAGCCGGTCTCGGTATCCGGTTCGACGACGCGGAGGTCGCGCAGCTCGTCGGCTTCGCGGCACTCGCGGTCATCCTGGCAGAAGGAGGTCTGACCACCCGATGGCAGGACATCCGGCCCGTCATCGGGCTGGCCGCCGTCCTGTCGACGGTCGGCGTGCTGGTCAGCGTCGGGGCCGTCGCGGCCTGCGCGCACGTGCTGCTCGGCCTGGACTGGCGGATGGCCATCCTGATCGGCGCGGTCGTGTCCTCGACCGATGCGGCGGCGGTGTTCTCGGTCCTGCGCCGGCTGCCGCTGCGCAGGCGCCTGAGCGCCACGCTGGAGGCAGAATCCGGCTTCAACGACCCGCCGACGGTCATCCTGGTCAGCGTCGTCGCCTCGGCCGCGTGGGGCGAGGCGTCGCTGTGGAGCGTCGGCGGCCTGGTCCTCTACGAGCTGATCGCCGGGGCCGCGTTCGGACTGGTCGTCGGATTCGTCGGCCAGTGGCTGCTCAACCGGGTCGCGCTGCCCGCCTCGGGCCTCTACCCGATCAGTGCGATCGCGATCCCGCTGCTCGCGTTCGGCGCCGCCGGCCAGCTGCACGCGAGCGGTTTCCTCGCGGTCTACGTCGCCGGCCTGGTGCTCGGCAACGCGTCGCTGCCGCACCGCAACGCCACCCTCGGCTTCGCCGAGGCCATCGCGTGGGTGGCCCAGATCGGGATGTTCGTGCTGCTCGGTCTGTTGGCGAGCCCGGAACGCCTGGGCGACGCCCTGGTGCCCGCGCTCGTCGTCGGCGCCGCGTTGCTCCTGGTCGGTCGGCCGCTGTCGGTCGTGCTCTCGGCGACGCCGTTCCGGCTGCCGTGGCGTGAACAGGCGTTCCTGTCCTGGGCGGGCCTGCGCGGTGCGGTGCCGATCGTGCTGGCGACGATCCCGGCCGTCGCGCCGCTCGCCGGGCGCGCCCGGATGTTCGACGTGGTGTTCCTGCTGGTACTGGTGTTCACCGTGGTCCAAGCGCCGACGCTGCCGTGGATGGCCCGCCGCCTCGGCGTCGCTGCACCGGACGAGGCGCGGGACATCGTGGTCGAGGCAGCGCCGCTGGACGAGCTCCGCGCCGACCTGCTGGCCGTCATGATTCCGCCGCAATCCCGGCTGGCCGGCGTCTGGGTGACCGACCTGCGCCTGCCGGACGGAGCGGTCGTGACGCTGCTCGTCCGCGACGGGAAGAGCTCGGTGCCGGACGAGCACACCCGGTTCCGGGTCGGTGACCAGTTCCTCGTCGTGACGACCACCGCCGATCGGCGGGCGACCGAACGGCGGCTCCGGGCGGTGAGCCGCGCTGGTCAGCTGGCACGCTGGTGGGGAGAGCGTGGTGGCGAAGTTCCCACGAACGGTTGACCCCTGATCTGGAGGGAATCAAAAAAACGTGGACGACGACGAGAACACCTCAGGCAAGGAACTGATCGAACGCCTGCTCGCGTACGCCGTCGACGAGGTAGCGGGTGCCCTCGGCGCCGGCGTGACCATGATTCGCGACAGCAAAGCCGAGTCCTTCGCGTCGATCGGTCTCGCTCCCGAACTCGACCGGCTGCAGTGGGAGCTGGGTGACGGGCCGATCGTGACTGCCCGCGAGACCGAGCGGACCGTGCTGAGTCAGAACCTGCGTGCGGACCCCGACTACCCCTCGCTGAGCCAGGCGTTGGACACCACGTTCCTGGTGGGGTTGCCCGGCACGCTCGGCGCCGTGGCCACGCCCGGTTCCTGGGGCGAGGGCGGCCCGTCCCTGTTCACGATCTACCTCGACCGCGGCCCGACGGAGAAGACCGTCGCCGTGCTCGACCGGATCGAGCCGATGGTCTCGCACTCGCTGGCGACTGTCGTGTTCTGCCAGAAGGAGTCGATGCGCGCCGACCAGATGGCGAAGATGGTGCAGTACCGGCGCGTCATCGAGCAGTGCAAGGGCGCGGTGATGGCGACCGCGGGCCTCTCCGCGCCCCAGGCGTTCCAGGTGCTCGACAAGGCCAGCCAGCGCTACAACGTGCGGTTGCGGGAGCTGGCGGTGGCGCTGGCCGAACACGTCGGCAACGCCCCCGCCGAGCACCCCGACGACATCGGGCACATGCTCGAGCCCACCGAGGAGAGCCGCGCCGCCGCCCGCAAACTGTGGGACGGCATCCGAGCGGCCCGCTCAGAACAACGCTGACAGCCGCGCGCGAGGCCTTGAGTATCACCACATACGCGGCGGCCTCGCGCGCGACTGCCAGCGTCGCCCTGAGCGGGCTCCACCGCCGTTTTTGGATTTAGTGCGCTACGCGCACTACAACCACCGACTCGGCCGGGACGGTGCCGGTCCACTCGTCACCGAAGAGCACCTCGGCGACCTGGATCGGCACCTCGCGGGGCTCCGCACCGAAGTTCGCGGCCACCACGTGGTCGCCGCGACGGACGACCAGCCAGCGCGCGTCCTCGTCGTAGTCGACGCTCACCCGGTCCAGGCGCGGGTCGGTGAGGTCGGAGACCTGGCGGCGCAGTGCGATCAGCCGGCGGTAGACGTCGAGCAGGTCGGCGTGCGGCGCCTTGTCCAGCTCGGTCCAGTCGAGCTTCGAGCGCTCGAACGTCGCCGGGTCCTGCGGGTTCGGCACCTCCGACTCGCCCCAGCCGTGCTCGGCGAACTCGGCCTTGCGCCCCTTCTCGACCGCCAGGGCCAGCTCCGGCTCCGGGTGGCTGGTGAAGAACTGCCAGGGTGTGCCGGCGCCCCACTCCTCGCCCATGAACAGCATCGGCGTGAACGGTGACGTCAGCATCAGCGCCGCGCCGATCGTCAGCAGGCCGGGGGAGAGCGTCGCGGACAGCCGGTCGCCGGTGGCCCGGTTCCCGATCTGGTCGTGGTTCTGCAGGCTGACGACGAAGCGGTGGCCTGGCGTGTTGCGCCGGTCGACCCGACGGCCGTGGATCCGCTTGCGGAACGTCGAGTACGTGCCCGCGTGGAAGTACGCCTCGGTGAGCACTGTCGCGAGCGTCGAGAGCGTGCCGAAGTCGCCGTAGTAGCCGCTGCGGTCGCCGGTCAGCGCCGAGTGCAGCGCGTGGTGGACGTCGTCGTCCCAGGCCGCGGTGAGCCCGTACCCGCCGGCCTCGAGCGGGGCCATCAGCTTCGGGTCGTTGAGGTCGGACTCGGCGATCAGCGACAGCGGACGACCGACGTGCGTGGACAGCACGTCGACCTCGCGGGTGGCCTCCTCCAGCAGGTGCGACGCCCGGGTGTCGGCCAGCGCGTGCACTGCGTCCAGGCGCAGGGCGTCGACGTGGAAGTCGCGGAGCCAGCCGAGGATGTTGTCGAGGATGAAGCGACGCACCTCGTTGGACTGCGGTCCGTCGAGGTTGACCAGGTCACCCCAGGCATTGGAGCCCGCCTTGAGATACGGGCCGAAGCGCGGCAGGTAGTTCCCGGATGGCCCGAGGTGGTTGTAGACGACGTCCAGCGCGACGCCGAGGCCCTTGCCGTGGCAGGCGTCGACGAAGCGCTTCAGGCCGTCGGGGCCGCCGTACTGCTCGTGCACCGCGTACCAGGCGACGCCGTCGTATCCCCAGTTGTAGGCGCCGTTGAAGCCGTTCACCGGCAACAGCTCCACGATGTCGACGCCGAGCTCCACCAGGTGGTCGAGCCGCTCGATCGCCGCGTCGAACGTGCCGTTGGAAGTGAACGTGCCGACGTGGAGCTCGTAGAGCACGCTCCCGGCCAGCTGCCGCCCGGTCCACTGCTGGTCGGTCCAGGCGAACGCGTCGTGGTCGTACACGCGGCTCGCCGAGTGAACGCCGTTCGGGAGCCAGGCCGCCCGCGGGTCCGGAAGCGGCGACGAGTCGTCATCGAGCAGGTAGCCGTAGTCGGTGCCGGGACCGGCGTCCGACACGTCGGCGCGCCACCAGCCGTCGTCGGACCGGGCCATGTCGGAGACGGTTTCCCCGGTGCGGATGCGCACCCGCGACGGCTCAGGGGCCCACAGCTCGAACGTCGTCACGACAGAGTCCTTCCGCAGTTGTGGACACGTGCCAATGTGCTTACACTATGGACTGTCACCATCTGAATCGACGCTCCGGTGGTGACCGGTCTGCAGCCCGGGGGCCGTGGCAACGCCCTGCCACGGCCCCGCCGCAGGTCTACAGGCGAATCAGAAGCGCTACCGGATACCGCGACAACACGTCGATCAAACCGACGGGCCCGTCGGCACCCGCGGAGTACTCCGCGCCGGTCAGCTCGTCCTTCCAGTCGCCGTCGGGCAGCTCCAGCACCGTGTCGCCCCAGCCGCCGCGCTGCTCCAGGCCGATCGGCAGCCGGGTCACCACCGTGACGACGCCACCCCGGTCAAACGCGACAGCGTGCTCCGCCGCCGACCCCGTCACCGCGATCGGTGTGTACGACTCGAACAGCTCCGGCCGGTCCCGGCGCAGCCGCAGCGCACGTGACGTCACGAGCAGCTTGGCCGCGCCCTCGGCGTCGACCGGCGGAAGCCAGCCGTCGTCGAGGCGCGCCAGCAGCTTCCGCCGGGCGTCGAAGTCGACGGGCCGGCGGTTGTCGGGGTCGACCAGCGAGTTGTCCCAGAGCTCGGTGCCCTGGTACGTGTCGGGGATACCGGGCATCGTGAGCTGCACCAGCTTCTGCCCGAGCGCGTTCACCCAGCCGTACGGCGTGATCCGCTCCGCGAACGCGGTGACGTCCGAGTCGGTGAGCGCGGTGTCGATCGCCGCCTCCAGCGCCGCCTCGAACTCCTCGTTCACGTCGTTCCACGAAGTGACAGTGCGGGCCTCGCGCGCGGACTTCTGCATCGCGGCCTTCAGCCGTTCCGCGCTGATCGGGTACGTCGCCGCCACCGTCTGGTACAGCAGGTGCGCGATCGCTCCGTCCGGCACCGGCGCGGTGTCCCGCCAGCGACGGACGGCCGCGGACCACTCGTCGGGGAGCTCGGACAGCACGGCCATCCGGGCCCGCACGTCCTCCGACCGCTTGGTGTCGTGGGTCGAGAGCGTCGTCATGCCGCGCGGCCAGTCCGCCTGCCGGGTCGCCTGGGCGGAGTGGAACGCGGACACCGACCCGCCGAAGTGCATCGGGTCACCGCCGACCTCGTTCAGCGCCACGAACCGCGTCCAGCGGTAGAACGCGGTGTCCTCGGCGCCCTTGGCCATCACCGCGCCCGAGGTCTGCTGGAAACGGATCGCCAACTCGTCGTCGGGGTCGGTCAGGCGGGGCTCCAGCGCGTCCAGCGCCGGTGCCAGGTCGGGACGCTTCTCGCGGGCGGTGACCAGCGCCGACGCCAGGTGGTCGAGGCCGAACGGCAGGTACGACCGGTACACCGGGAACGCCGCCAGAACTTCGGAAAGCGCCTCTGCGTATTCTGAGACCTCCGGCACGACCGGCTCCGACGCCGGGACACCCGACGCCATCCGCGCCAGGCGCCGCAGCTCGGCACGCAGCATGCCGGTCGCGACGTCCTTCTTGGAGGTGTACAGGAGCCCCGGGTAGTCGGTGGCGACGCCGGCCAGCTCGGTGTCCAGCGCGGTGAACGCGTCCTCGCTGCTCGGGTCGACGAACAGCGCGCCGACCTCACCGAGTGCGTCGTACCCGGTCAGACCGTCGATCGGCCACTCCGGCAGCTCCTCGTCGGGCTCCGCGATCTTCTCGACGACCAGCCACGCGTCGGGTGCGCCGATCCGCAGCCGCTGGAGGTACCCACCCGGGTCGCGCAGGCCGTCCGGGTGGTCGACGCGGATACCGTCCAGGCCGCCCTCGGCGTACCAGCGGAGGATCTCGCCGTGCGTCGCGTTGAACACGGTCGGGTCCTCGACGCGCAGCCCGGCCAGGTCGGCGATCGCGAAGAACCGCCGGTAGGTGATCTCGCTGTCACCTCGACGCCAGTCGACCAGCCGGTAGTGCTGCCGGTCGTGGATCTCCTGCGGGGAGCCGTGGTCCGTGCCGGGGGCAAGAGGGTAGGCGTGGTCGTAGTACCGCAGCTCACCGTCTTCGACGGTGAGCTCGGAGACGGCGGACTCCGAGCCCAGCACCGGGATCAGGATCGGCCCGCGGTCCCAGTCGACGTCGAACCACCGGGCGTACTCGGAGTCGCGCCCGTTCGTCAGCAAGTCCCACCAGGCCGGGTTCGCCTTCGGCACCGCCACGCCGGCGTGGTTCGGCACGATGTCGACGACGAGCCCGAGCCCCTGCGCCTGCAGCGCGTCCTTCAGCTCGGCGAGCGCTTCTCTCCCACCCAGCTCGGTGTTGACGTGCGAGTGGTCGACGACGTCGTACCCGTGCTGCGAGCCCGGCGTCGACTGCAGCAGTGGCGCCGAGTACAGCTGGGTGACGCCCAGGTCCTTCAGGTAGTCGGCGAGGCCGGCGGCGGCGCGCAGGCCGAACTCCGGCTGTACCTGCACGCGGTACGTGCCCCGGACAATCTTCATCTAGACGTCCCTTTGCAGAACGAGGAGCGAGCGCGCCTCGACCGGTATCCGGCTGCCCGCCTCGGCGATTCTGGCCCCTGCTCCGGTCGAATTCGCAGTGTCGATGGCGACGCTCCACTTGGCGGCGTATTCACTCGGCGGCATCGTGAAGTCGATCGGCTCGTAGTGGGCGTTGAAGGCCAGGATGAACGAGTCGTCGGTGATCTGGTCACCCTGCGGGCCGAGCTCGCGGATGCCGTCACCGTTGAGGTACAGCATGATCGCGCGGCCGAAGTCGCTCTCCCAGTCGTCCTCGGTCATCTCTCGACCGTCCGGGGTGAACCACTCGACGTCGCTGAGCGCGGTGCCCGCGCTGCGGCGCACCGGACGACCGTCGAAGAACCGGCGGCGGCGGAACACCGGGTGTTCGGCCCGCAGCTGGGAGACCCGCCGGACGAAGCCGATCAGCTCGTCGTCGGAATTGCGCCAGTCGACCCAGGAGATGTCGCTGTCCTGGCAGTACGCGTTGTTGTTGCCCTGCTGGCTGCGGCCGAGTTCGTCGCCGTGCCCGATCATCGGCACGCCCTGCGAGAGCAGCATCGTGGCGAGGAAGTTGCGCCGCTGCCGGGCGCGCAACTCCAGCACCTCGGTCTCGTCGGTCGGGCCCTCGACGCCGCAGTTCCAGGACCGGTTGTGGCTCTCGCCGTCGTTGTTGTTCTCGCCGTTGGCCTCGTTGTGCTTCTCGTTGTACGAGACGAGGTCGTTCAGCGTGAAGCCGTCGTGGCAGGTGACGAAGTTGATGCTGGCCACCGGTCGGCGCCCGTCGTGCTGGTAGAGGTCGGCCGAGCCGGAGATCCGCGACGCGAACTCGCCGAGCGTGCCGGGCTCGCCGCGCCAGAAGTCGCGGACGGTGTCCCGGTAGCGGCCGTTCCACTCCGTCCACAGCGGCGGGAAGTTGCCGACCTGGTAACCACCGGGGCCGACGTCCCACGGCTCGGCGATCAGCTTCACCTGGCTGACGATCGGGTCCTGCTGGATGACTTCGAAGAACGTCGAGAGGCGGTCGACGTCGTAGAACTCGCGAGCCAGCGTCGCGGCGAGGTCGAACCGGAACCCGTCGACGTGCATCTCGGTGACCCAGTACCGCAGCGAGTCCATGATCAGCTGCAGTGAATGGGGTTGCCGGACGTTGAGACTGTTTCCGGTACCGGTGTAGTCCATGTAGTACTCGGGCTGGTCGTCGACCAGCCGGTAGTACGTGCGGTTGTCGATACCGCGGAAGCCGAGCGTCGGTCCGAGGTGGTTTCCCTCGGCGGTGTGGTTGTAGACGACGTCCAGGATCACTTCGATGTCGGCGTTGTGCAGCGCCTTGACCATCGCCCGGAACTCCTGCACCTGCTGCCCGCGGGATCCGGTGCTGCTGTAGCCGGAGTACGGCGCCAGGAACCCGATCGTGTTGTAGCCCCAGTAGTTCCGGAGGCCCTTCTCGACCAGGTAGTGGTCGTGCACGAAGTGGTGCACGGGCATGAGTTCGAGCGCGGTGACGCCCAGCTTCGAGAGGTGCTCGACGACAGAGGCGTGGCCGATGCCGGCGTACGTGCCGCGGAGCGCCTTCGGGACACCCGGGTGCTTCATCGTCAGGCCACGGACGTGGGTCTCGTAGATGACCGTTTCGTGGTACTGGTGCCGCGGGGACCGGTCGTCGGCCCAGTCGAAGTACGGGTTCGCCACGACGCACTTCGGCAGGTGCTTCGCGGAGTCGCCGTCCGACCGCTCGTGCGGAGCGTCGAACTTGTACCCGAACAGCGAGTCGTCCCAGTCGACGTCACCGTCGATCGCCTTGGCGTACGGATCGAGCAACAGCTTGTTCGGGTTGCAGCGCACCCCGGATTGCGGGTCGTGCGGCCCGTGCACCCGGAAGCCGTACCGCTGACCCGGCTGCACCCCGGCCAGGTACCCGTGCCAGACGAAGCCATCCACTTCGGGAAGGGCGTACCGCTCCTCGGCGCCGCTGTCGTCGAACAAACAGATCTCGACTTTTGTCGCGGCTTCGGAGAACAGCGCGAAATTCGTGCCGACGCCGTCGTAGGTCGCACCCAGCGGGTAACTGGTGCCGGCCCACACCTGCATCGTGCCTCCTCAAAATCGATCCAGTGGCACCCGGCCAGGGCCGTGATCCTGTCCTGCCCCGGTTCGGCCCGGTGCAATCCTCCGCCCTGCGTGCCGACCGACGTTCATTGGGTAGGACGTGCGTGTGAATGCTCTGGTCGTCGTCCTGGTCCTCCTGCTCGGCGTCGTTCTCCTCAGTCCCTTCGCCGACCGGTTCGGGATCCCCGCCCCCGTCGCGCTGACGCTCATGGGTGCCGTCCTGGCGTTCGTCCCCGACGCGCCGCGGGAGTTGATCCAGCCCGATCTGGTGCTGCCGCTGTTCCTCCCGCCGCTGCTGTTCGCGGCCGCCCAGCGCAGCTCCCGGCGCGATTTCACCCGCAACTGGAGAGTGCTGCTCGCGCTCGCGGTGGGCCTGGTCGCGGTGACGACAGCGGTCGTGGCGTTCGTCGCCCAGTGGGTGGACCCCAGCCTGACGCTGGGTGCCGCGGTCGCGCTCGGCGCTGTCGTCTCGCCGCCGGACCCGGTCGCGGCCACGTCGCTGGCCGGTCGGCTCGGGCTGCCGAAGCGGCTGGTCTCGGTGCTGGAGGGCGAAGGGCTGATCAACGACGCGTTGGCGCTGGTCATCTACACGACCGCGGTGTCGGCCACGCTGACCGACTCGTTCTCGATTCCCGACGCCGCCGGAACGCTGGCCGTGTCGGTGCTGGTCGCGCCACTGGTCGGGATCGCGGTCGGGTGGGCCGGCCGCAAGTTGATCAGCCGGCTGTCCGATCCCCGCGCCGAGGTCGGCCTGTCGCTGCTGCTGCCGTACGCGGCCTACCTGGGGATCGAGGAGCTGCACGGGTCCGGTGTGCTGGCGGTGGTGGTGGCCGGGCTGATGCTGGGCCAGGGCGGCAGCGATGCGTACACCGGTGCCGGGTTCCTGGCCGGTGGCACGGTGTGGCGGGTGCTCGACTGGATGATCGGCGGGTTCGCGTTCGGGCTGGTGGGCTACGAGCTGGTCAAGGTCGTGCTCGATCCGGTGGTGCCGACGTACGGCGCCGGGGTCGCCGCCGCGGTGTGTGCCGCGGCGATCGCGACGAGAGCGCTGTTCGTGCTGCCGCTGGGGTGGGTGGCGGGGCGTCGGCTGCGGAAGTCGACGGAGGGCCACGGCTGGCGGGAGTCGGTCGTCGTGTCGTGGGCCGGGATGCGGGGTGTCGTGACGCTCGCGACCGCGCTGGCGCTGCCGATGGACTTCCCCGGGCGGGGCGTCGTGCTGTTCGCCGCGATCGCGGTGGTCGTCGTGACGCTGATCGGTCAGGGGCTGACGCTGCCGTGGCTGGTGCGGGCGCTGGGCGTCCGGTCGTCGGACGAGGAACAGGGCGAGTTCGGCCGGGCCCGGGCGGGTGCGGCGATGGCCCGGCTGGAGGAACTGCACGCCGACGGGCGGGTGGACGACGGCGTGGTGGACCTGATCCGGCGCCGGTACGCCCGGATCGTGCCGGACCTGCGCGAGGATCTCTCGGAGGAGATCCAACAGCGAATGATGGACGCCTCCAAGGTCGCCGGCAAGCTTCGCGACGCCGAGCAGGCGGCCGTGCTGGGCCTGCGCAGCGACGGCGAGGTCAGCGCCGAAGCCGCCGACCGCGTCCTCCGCGAAATAGCCTCCCGCAACGTACGCGACAGCTGGGCAGCGCACTGAGGGCGGCCCCCTGAGAACGACGCTGCCGAGCGGGCGGCAGGACTTGAGTATCACTTATACGCGGCGTCCTGCCGCCCGATCGGCAGCGTCGCCCTCAGGGGGCTCCAGGTTCATGCAACCGCCTTGCGCCCGGCGCGCACTTCGCGCGCGACCTGGCGCGCCCGAATAGGTCGGTGCACGCAAGCGCCGACCTACCGGGAGATGATCCGATGACCGACAACCTGTTTGCCGCCGCCGCCGTCGGCACGCACTCGCTCGCCGCCGTCGCCGACGCGCCGGTGGTGCGGGACCGCCGCCGCCGGGGTCAGCGCGTCGAGTTGGTCGGCACGATCAGCGGCTTCGACATCGTGGAGAGCACCGTGACGCTCACCGACGTGCAGGACGGCCGGCGACGCCACCCGGAGCTGACCGTCGCGCTCGTGGCCGGCGCCACGATCACGATCGACGGGCTGCGGCGCGTGTTCTCCGCCCTGCCGATCGGCGAGAAAGCCATCGTCACCGGCGACCTCGACGGCACGCTCGTGACGTCACGCGAACTGCACGCGCTCACGCTCATCGCCCGACGCAAGGTCCACGGCCTGGACTGAAGTGAAACCGTTCACCCAACGGGCGTCCGGTTGACGGTTTGCCCGGGGGACGCCTCGGGCACCTCGTCGGAGCACATCGCGCCGATTTGAGGAGACGACGGCCATGCCGACAGCGTCCGGTGCCCCTGTAGTCGTGGTGACCGGTGCGAGCGCGGGCGTGGGTCGCGCCGCCGCACTGGCCTTCGCCCGGCGGGGAGCCGCGGTCGGACTTCTCGCCCGCGGCCAGGCCGGCTTGGAGGCCGCCCGCCACCAGGCCCTCGACCACGGCGCCGCCGCCGCACTCGTGGTGCAGACCGACGTCTCCGACGCCGACGCCGTCGAGGCCGCCGCCACCCGCATCGAGGCCGAGCTCGGCCCGATCGACGTCTGGGTGAACAACGCGATGGCCAGCGTGTTCGCTTACACCTGGGACATCAGCCCGGCGGAGTTCAAGCGCGTCACCGAAGTCACCTATCTCGGCTTCGTCAACGGCACGCTGGCCGCGCTCAAGCGGATGCGCGCCCGCAATCAGGGCACGATCATCCAGGTCGGTTCGTCGCTGGCCTACCGCTCGATCCCGCTGCAGGCGCCGTACTGCGCGTCCAAGCACGCGGTGGCCGGCTTCACCGAGTCGCTGCGGGTGGAGCTGCTCGCCGAGAAGAGCGACGTCCGGATCAGCCAGGTCAACCTGCCTGCGATGAACACCCCGCAGTTCGGCTGGGTGCGCACGCGGCTGCCCCGCCACCCCCAGCCGGTGCCGCCGATCTACCAGCCGGAGGTCGGCGCCGAGGCGATCGTCCGCGCGTCCGAGACCGGTCAGCGCATGCTCGACGTCGGCCTGATCACCGTCGCCACCCGGTGGGGCCAGAAGTTCATCCCGCGCCTGCTGGATCACTACCTGGCGCGCAACGGCGTCGACAGCCAGCAGACGCCGGACCGGATCGACGCCACGGCCTGGAAGGACAACCTGAGCCGCCCACTGGACGACGTCCAGGATCGGGGCGCGCACGGCGTGTTCGACGACCGGGCGAAGTCGCACAGCTGGCAGGCTTGGGCAGCCGGACGCAAACCGCTGGTGTTCGCTGCCGGTGGCGCGGTGATCGCCGCGACCGCCGTCTTGGTGAAGGGCCGCCGATGACCACCCCGACCGAGACCGTCGACGCCGTCGTCATCGGTGGTGGGCACAACGGGCTGGTAGCAGCGAACATGCTCGCTGACCAAGGCTGGCACGTGCTGGTGCTGGAAGCCGCAGTCGAGCCGGGCGGTGCCGTCCGCTCCGATGAGATCAGCCCCGGTTACATCGCCGACCTGTGCAGCGCGTTCTATCCGCTGGGCGGTGCCTCTCCGGTGCTGGCCGGCCTCGACCTCGAGCAGCACGGTCTGCGCTGGTTGCACGCGCCGCACGTGCTCGCCCACGTGCTCCCGGACGACCGGGCCGCCCTGCTCTCCCGCGACCTGGACGAGACCGCGGCTTCTGTCGACGTGTTCGCGCCCGGTGACGGTGACGCGTGGCGTCGCGAGGCCGAGCGGTTCCGCGGTGTCGCCGACCAGCTGATCAACGCGCTGTTCCAGCCGTTCCCGCCGGTGCGCGCCGCAGCCGGACTGCTCAAGGGCCTCGGTGTCGCGGAGGCGCTGCGGTTCGCCCGCTTCGCGGTGCAGCCGGTCAAGCAGTACACGGCCGAGACGTTCTCCGGCGAAGGCGCGAAGGTGCTGCTCGCCGGGAACGCACTCCACACCGACCTGCAGCCGGAGAGCGCGGCCAGCTCGATCTTCGGCTGGCTGCTCGCGATGCTCGGCCAGTTCCAGGGCTTCCCGGTGCCGGAGGGTGGCGCGGGTGCGCTCACCGGCGCGCTGGTGTCCCGGCTCGCCGCGGCGGGCGGTCAGCTGCGCTGCAACGAGCCGGTCGAGAAGGTTCTGGTGGCGCGCGGACAGGCCGTCGGCGTGCGGACGGCGTCGGGTGCGTTGATCCAGGCGCGGAAGGCCGTGCTGGCCGACACCGCGGCCCCGCACCTGTACCGGCAGCTGGTCGGTGACCGGCACCTGCCGCCGCGGATGATCGACGACCTGAATCGCTTCGCCTGGGACAACGCGATCATCAAGATCGACTGGGCGCTGTCGGACCGGGTGCCGTGGACCGCGGAGGCCGCCCGCCGGGCCGGCACCGTGCACCTCGGCGTCGACCTCGACGGGCTGACCCAGTACGGCGCCGATCTGGCCCGCCGGAAGATTCCCGAGCGTCCGTTCGTGCTCGCCGGCCAGATGGCCGTGGCTGACCCGTCGCGCGCGCCGGGCAACGGCGAGTCGCTCTGGGCGTACACGCACGTGCCGCACGGCCGGGTGTGGGAGCCGGGGGAGACCGAGCGGCACGCCGACAAGGTCCAGGCGCTGTTCGAGAAGCACGCCCCCGGGTTCGCCGACCTCATCGTCGCCCGCCGCGTGCTGAGCACTGCCGACGTCACGCACGGGAACCCGTCGCTGCCCGAGGGCGTCGCGAACCTGGGCACCGCCGCGATCCACCAGCAGCTGTTCTTCCGGCCGGTGCCGGGGCTCGGCCGTTCCGACACCCCGATCGACCGGCTCTACCTGGCCAGTGCGTCCGCGCACCCGGGCGGCGGTGTGCACGGTGGTCCGGGGAGCAACGCGGCGCGCGCGGCGATCAAGCGCGACTCGCTCGGTGGGCCCGCCTACGCCTCCCTCATTCGCGCAGCGAACCGGGCGGTCTACCGCTGAGAAGCGGGACCGCCCGGTCGGAGCGACGTACCTGCTTACTTACCGCGTGACCCGCCGGCCGCGTAGCGGTCGTCGTTGAGGGCCCGCGCGGAGAGGCGCTGGAGCGACTCCCGGTTGCGGGCCTTCAGCAGCGGCCCGATCAGCGGCTCCGGCAGGAACTTGCCGGGGCCGTCGACGAACTCCTCCGACATGGTCGCGATGGTGCCGTCGCCGTCCGGCTTCAGCTCCACCTTGACGATGCCGGCGAACAGCGGCCACACCTTCACCTTGAGCACGAGCTTTCGGTCGGGCTCGATCTCCAGCACCTCGGAGTCGTCCTTCACCATCGCCGGCCAGCCGCCCACGCTGTGGTGGATGCGGGTGCCCACCGCGGGGAAGCCCGCGTCGACGTCCCGGATGTGGCTGGCGCCGACCACCCAGCTGGCATACGCCCAGCCGTCGGCGAGGACCGAGAAGACGCGGTCAGGGGTGGTCGGGATCGTCAGGCGCACGCTCTGCACTAGCTCACTCCTCCAGCAGACCCGCCCGCAGTTTCGCGAGCGTCGAGGCCAGCAGCCGGGACACGTGCATCTGTGAGACGCCGATCTCCTGGGCGATCTGCGTCTGCGTCTGGTTCCCGAAGAACCGGAGCGCGAGCACGCGCCGCTCCCGCGGCGGAATCTTCGCCAGCAGGGGCTGCAGCGCCTGCCGGTATTCGACGGCGTCGATCGCGGTGTCCTCGCCACCGAGCGTGTCACCCAGCGAGGGTGCGTCGGGCTCGGTGCCGACCGGCGTGTCGAGTGACGTCGACTGGTAGGCGTTTGCCGCCTCCAGCCCCTCCAGCACTTCCTCGCGCGAGAGGTTCAGGTGCGCCGCCAGCTCGCTGGCGGTCGGTGCCCGTCCGTTGTGCTGCGACAACTCGCTGACCGCCGCGTTGATCGACAGGTGCAGCTCCTTCAGCCGACGTGGAACGCGGACCGACCAGCCTTGGTCACGGAAGTGACGGCGGACCTCGCCCATGATCGTCGGAATGCCGAACGACAGGAATTCGACGCCGCGGAACGGGTCGAACCGGTCGATCGCCTGGATCAGGCCGACCATCGCCACCTGGGTCAGGTCCTCGAGCCGCTCACCACGGTTGGCGAACCGGCGCGCGATGTGCCGGGCCAGCGGCAGGTGCGCGGTGACCAGCTTCTCCCGGAGCGCGACGCGCTCCGGATCGTCGTCGTCGAGCTTGGCGTACTGCTCGAACAGCGGCGCGACGGTGGAGTAGTCGTCGTAGTCCAGGCGTCGGCCGTTGCCCTGGTCGGTGAGGTGGGCGGTCAGCTTGGAGGCGCTGTAACCGTCGGTCCCGCCGTCCTTGCGGGGCTTGGGACGCTCCGTCTCGGGTTCCCCCCAGATGTCGCGCCCCCGCTGGATCCCGAGATCTGCTTCCGGGCGGAGCTCCGACTGCGTGTCCTCGGAGTCCGCCGGGCGTAGGCCGGGGGCGCGGACGTCCACGCTCCCTCCTTGTTGCGTCACGAGGGTGCCCCTTCCGGGTGCACCTTCATCACCAGGGACGTGCGCAGCTCGAACCCGTCGTCGACAGCCTGGGTCTCGGTCGCGATGTGGTCGGTGAGGCTGTTGAGCAGCAGGAGGCCCAGCTCGTCTTCGGCAGTGGCCGGCTGCGGCGCCCAGGCCGCGACCACCACCTCGACGGCGTCCGGATGCTGGATGAAGCGGCAGTGCAGTGGCTCGCCCGGCCCGGCGGCCCGGACCAGCGAGTTGCAGGCCTCGTCGACGGCGAGCCGGAGATCGGCGACGAGATCCAGGTCGGCGTCCGCGCGGAGCGCGATCGAGGTCGCAATCGCACGCAGCACGGGCAGTTGTTCGGCCGTCGCGGGGCAGATCACCTCGACGGCGTTGTCGGCGGCATCCGGGTCGCGCGTGGAGCGAGAAAGCGCAGTCGGTGCCGGGTGGATCTGGGCGGAGTGTGCATGGCGGAGTGTCGCTGGCACCGGAAGCCCCCTCTTTCTGCGTTTGCCGCGTCCGGCCCGGCCGCCCGGACCGCGGTTGCGGTTCCGGGCGGCTCGGATCCAGGCTCGTTCGAGTTAGATCACCGGAGGGGTCGCCGGGCGGCCCTCGTCGTGCGCGCGCTGAGCTTCTTCCCTGGTCAGACCCGTCGTCGTCGGCGGCACGCCGTGTGCGATCGCGTTCGGGTCCTCTTCCGTCCTCGGGGTGCTCGTGCTAGCTGAACTGCGGGTATCCGTAGCGAGGTCACCCTTCTGCGGCGGGGCGTCCACCTCGCCGCGCCAGGCGCCGGTCGCGCCCCCGCGCTCCTCGATGAACTTCTTGAAGCGCTCCAGGTCCCCCTTCACCCGGTGCGAGACCAGGCCGAGCGCGTCGCCGGCCTTCTCGACCGCGCCCTCGGGCTGGAAGTCCAGCTGGAGCATGATGCGGGTGTTCTCGTCGTCGAGCCGGTGGAACGTGACGACGCCGGCCTGGGTCTCCCCGGTCGTGCTCTTCCACGCCACCCGCTCGTCGGGGCGCTGCTCGGTGACCTCGGCGTCGAACTCACGCTTGACGCCGGCGATGTTCGTGCGCCAGTGGGTGTGCAGGTCGTCGATCTGACGGATCTCCTCGACGCCCTCCATGAACTGCGGGAACGTCTCGAACTGCGTCCATTGGTCGTAAGCCGTGTGAACCGGCACGCGGACGTCGATCGATCGCTCGATGGTGCTCACGTATTCCTCCTCCATGAGGACGGCTTCCCGAATCGCGCGGGCGGACCATCCGGTCGGACTTGGCAGACGGGTTCTCCGCCGTGGGGGCCCGCTGCTGGACCCGAGGGGCGGGCCCGACGTGCGGGCCCTGATCAGCGGACCCCGGGGTTCTCCGCCCGGCCGCTCATTTCGTCTCCGCCCCACCGCCTGCCAGCGGTAACGCCGTGCCTGTCGGCTGGCGGGGCCACAGCACCCATACCCGGGTCTGCTGCCCTCACACACCTGATTCAGGGCGATTCGCGACGTGTCCCCCGGGCGGGGGCGCTCGTGTTGCGTTGTGACCGGAGCGCTTTACGGTGAGTGGTGTACGTCCTCGGACCGAGGAGACGCGCGGCCCGGGGTCGGTTTGCTGCGAATCAGCTTGATTGGGCTTAGCGTTAGAAGAGGAGCGGGTTCCCCCTGTCTCATCCGCTTCGGAAGGGCAGTTGCCATATGAGGATCGCGATGGTGTCAGCGCCGGCTGACCTGCCGACGACTCGCGGGCGCGAGGTGGCCGGCCACGTGGGCGCCCTGGCTGCGGCGCTCGCCGAGGCAGGCCACGAGGTCGTCGTCTACACCCGGCGTTCCGATTCGAAGGCCCCCGCCGCGGCCGAGCCGACGACCGGCGTGAGCGTTCGCCAGGTCGGCGCCGGTCCGGCGAAGTCGCTTCCCGAGCACGAGTTGTCCACCTGGATGAGCGAGTTCGGCCGAGGGTTGGCCGGCGAGTGGCGCAACGATCCGCCCGACGTCGTGCACGCCTACTCGTGGACCTCCGGCCTGGCGGCTGCGGCCGCCCGCCAGCAGCTCCGCGAGTCTGCACTGGTCGGCGGGGGTGCGAGCCTTCCTCCCATGCCGATCGTGCTGACGCTCGCCGGGTTCGGTGCGGAGCTTCGGCGTGCCCCGGAGGCGATTCCTGCGGCCGCGATCTCCAACCGGATCCGGCTCGAGGTCGCCCTGGCCCGGTCCGTCGACGCGGTCGTCGCCGGCAGCGAGGACGAGGTCGAAGAACTTTCCCGGATGGGGGTGCCGCGCGAGCGCATCACGATGGTGCCCGCCGGCATCGACGTCGAGCGTTTCGCCCCGGGGCCGGCCACCGACGCGTCCGAGGAGCCGCGCCTGGTCGCGCTGGGCGACCTGACACCGGCGAGTGGCTTCGAGACGATGATCGCCGCGCTGCGCGGCTTGCCGGACGTCGAACTGGTGGTGTGCGGAACCACGGCGGACGATCACCAGGGTGCGAACGAGATCGCGCGCCTGCGCAAGGGCGCAGCACAGCTCGGCGTAGCCGAGCGGGTCACGTTCGCCGACCCCGACGCCGACCGCACGGATCCCGGCTACCGACCGGCGCTGCTGCGCTCGGCGGACGCGGTCGTGTGCGTGCCGTGGTTCGGGCCGGTCAGCGCTGGTCCGGTGCTCGAGGCGATGGCCTGCGGCATTCCGGTCGTGGTCACGGCGGTCGGCGCGGTGTCCGACGTGGTCGTGGACGGTGTGTCCGGGGTGCTGGTTGCGCCGCGGCGGCCCGATCAGCTCGCGTCGGCGGTCCGGTCACTGCTCGGTGACCCGGTGCGCCGGCTCGGGTTCGGTGTCGCGGGCGCCGACCGGGCGCGGTCCCGGTACGAGTGGTCGCGGGTTGCCGACAGCACGCAGCGCGTCTACGCACGCCTGCTGCCGATCCCCGTGCTCGAGGAGCCGCTCGAGGTGGCGCCCGAGGTCGAGGTGCTGGAAAGCAGCGACCTACCAGGCGTCTAGCGGGTCGGTGACAGTCGTGAACGCGGCCGCGAGACCGGTGATCTCCAGCGGCCGCATCACACTGGGACCATCCGCCACCAGACGCAGTTGTACCTGATCACTCGCGCACCGCCGGGCCACCGCGATCAACGCGGTGAGCCCGCTGGAGCCGAGGAACCGCACCGGGCGCAGATCGACGAGCAGCCTGTTGCAGCCACGGTCGAGCGCTTCGTCGACGACGGACATCAGCGTCGGCGCGGTGAGCATGTCGAGTTCGCCGTCGACTTCGACGGTCGTGAGTCCGGTCGCGTCACGCTGCGTGGCGACCGTCAACGTCTCCTGCACGGGTGAACCGGCGCTTTCGGCTACGGTGCGAACTTCGACGCCGCTCTCGGCTGTGCTGTACTCGGCTCTCGGTGTGGCCATGGGCTGCTCCCTCGCTGAACGCCGCACGCGGGCGCGCGCCAGGGCGCACGGCCTGAAGTGGCTGGCTGCTCAACCGCTCCCATCGTGTCAAGACTACGTGTGACGTGGCCCAGATAACAGGGTGGACCGGACAACCGGGAAGATCCACCCCGGCTTCCGGTGTATTGACAACCGTCACGCGGGGTATGGGAGGGCATACCAAGCGAGGGGGTGATCACATGACCGCAGTGTCGGCCGGTTCGAGCGCCGCGCGCGGGCGCCAGGCGGACTCGCCGAGCCAGATCCCGCTGCGGGGGTGGAAAGACGTCCTGGTCCGCACCGTGCGCGAGTTCAAGGACGACCAGATTTCGAACGCCGCTGCGGCTGCCGCGTTCTACGCCTGGCTGGCGCTGATCCCGGCCGCGATCGGCGCGATCACCGTCTACGGCCTCGTGGCGAGCCCGGAGCAGATCGCCACCCAGATCGACGAGCTCACCGCCAGCCTCTCCGCGGACGTCAAGCAGGTGATCACGGACCCGATCACGGCGGCGACGAACGCCAGCGGCAAGGGCCTCTCGATCGGCCTGGTCATCTCGCTCGCCGCCGTGCTGTGGAGCGCGTCCGGGGGCATGAACGGCATGATCCAGGCCGTCAACACCGCCTACGACGAGGTGGACGAGCGCAACTTCCTCAAGAAGCGCGGTCTGGCGATCGTGATGACGCTCGGCGCGATCGTCGCGTTCGTGGTGGCGATTCTGCTGGTGGCGGTCGTGCCGCCGGTGCTCGACGCACTCCACCTCGGCTCGTTCGCCAGCGGTGTCGTGAGCGTCGGCCGCTGGGTACTCCTCGCGGTGCTGATGATGTTCGGGCTCAGCCTGCTGTACCGCTTCGCGCCCGACCGGAGCAACGCGCGGTTCCGCTGGATCTCCTGGGGCGCCGTGGTCGCCACCGTGCTCTGGCTGATCGCGTCGGC
This sequence comes from Cryptosporangium sp. NPDC048952, assembly GCF_043197895.1. NCBI lineage: Bacteria > Bacillati > Actinomycetota > Actinomycetes > Cryptosporangiales > Cryptosporangiaceae > Cryptosporangium > Cryptosporangium sp. NPDC048952. Next base: position 417,349 of record NZ_JBICTY010000009.1, read on the forward strand.
GGGCTTCTCGTTCTACGTCAACAACTTCGGTAGCTACAACAAGACGTACGGCGCACTGGCCGGCGTCATCGTCCTCAATCTCTGGCTCTACATCTCGTGCATGGCGATTCTGTTCGGCGCCGAACTGAACGCCGAGCTCGAGGCGCAGACCGAGCGTGACAGCACCACAGGACCGGCGGAGCCCCTCGGGCACCGGGGCGCCCAGAAAGCCGACGAGGTGGGTCCCAGCACCTCCGGTTCGCTCACCTAGGAAGGAAAGTTCAATGGCCACCCATACGGAGCAGCGGGTTCAGCCCGTCGACCCGCCCTCGCCGGGCCGGTTCGACGCCGCTTCCGCATCGACCGCCGAACTCGTCACCCGCATGGCTGACCAGGTCACCACGCTGGTGCGGGACGAACTGAAGCTGGCGCAGCTGGAGCTCACCCAGAAGGGCAAGAAGGCGGGGGTGGGCGCCGGGATGTTCGGCGGTGCCGGCGTCGTGGCGCTCTACGGCGTCGGTGCGCTGGTGACCGCGGCGATCGCGGCGCTGGCACTCGTCCTCCCGGTGTGGGCGTCCGCGCTCATCGTCGCCGTGGTGCTGTTCGCCGTCGCCGGTGTGCTCGCGCTGACCGGCAAGAAGGAATTCCAGCAGGCCACCCCGCCGGTCCCGGCCGAGGCGGTCGACGGCGTGAAGCGCGACATCGACACCGTGAAGGAGCGTGCGCACCGATGACGACCTCGGACAAGACCGAAGCGAAGGACCCAGATCAGCTGCGCGCCGAGATCGCCGAGATAAGAGCGGACCTCGGGGACACGGTCGAGGCACTCGCGGCGAAGGCGGACGTGAAGGCCCAGGCGCAGGCCAAGGTCGAGCAGACCAAGCAGCAGGTGCGTGACAAGGTCGAGACCACGAAGGTGCAGCTCGACTCGCTCAAGGCCAAGGCCGCCGAGCGCACCGAGGTGAGCCGCGTGAAGGCCCAGGCGTCGACGGAGCGCGGCAAGCAGGCGCTCTCGCGGTACGCGCCGTGGCCGCAGGTTGCCGCCGGTGCGGCCGCGACCGTCGTCGCGCTCGTGATCGGTGGTCGCACGCTGCAGGCCCGGCGGGCGACGCCGGTGCGGCGGAGGTTCGGCCGATGAGCAAGGCGTCAAAGATCGTCTACCGGCCGATCGGTCTGGCCTCCGGTATGGCCGGAGGTCTTATCGCCGGGGTCATCTTCAAGCAGGTATGGAAGAGAGTGTCCGGCGAGGACGACGCGCCGGGTGCGACCCAGAGTGAGTACGGCTGGGGTGAGGTGTTGCTCGCCGCCGCGATTCAGGGCGCGATCTACGCCGTGGTCAAGGCCGCGATCGACCGTGGTGGCGCACAGGCATGGGCACGCTCGACCGGCGAATGGCCCGGTGACTGAAGTTCGACCATAATGGAGCCGTACGTCCCGACCGGGCGTACGGCTCCATGTGTGTTCTCTCGATCGGTACAGCCCCGGTAGAGGAATGAATTCCCGCGACCCGGGTAGCTGTCATCGGTCCTCTTCCAGCAGGGGACGTGTCGATCAGGAGAGTGCAGCATGACGCAGGCCGCGGCGATCGCTCGACGAGGAACGTTCATCGCGTGGGCTTGGGCCCGGGCCACCCGGGCCGCGAACGCCTCCGCCGCGTGGGCACGCGCGGAGCGCCACGCCTTTTTCGCCGGCTCCACAGCCGGTGCGTTCCACGGCGAAACGCCGCCGAACAGCGGTTACCTGGGCCAGATGCGCTCCACCTGGGGCCGGCCCTAGTCCGCTCGGAGTCGCAGCGGGCGTCCTTCGGATGCCGAGCGCGTCAGGGCGTGCGCCAGGCGATGGCTGCGCACTGCCTGGGCGTAGTCGACGAGGACGCCACTGCGTGCCTCCGGGCGACGGACCGCGTCGACGAACGCGCGGTCGAGTGCGTGGACGGCTGCGTCGGCATCGACCGCGTGCCACTCGGATCGGTCGCCGACCCGGATCTCGCAGCCGTCCTCGGTGATCCGGACGCCCGCGCCGTCGGCGTAGACCTCGAGTTCGGCCAGTTGGCGCCCGTTGCTGTGGCCGTCGATCGCGCGGGGCGCGAAGCGGCACGTGGTGGCCAGTGTGCCCACCGCGCCGGACGCGAACCGTAACGTCGCCGCGGTCACCCCGTCGAAGTCCGCGCCCTCCAGGGGCATGTCGTCGCCCATCGCGTACACCTCGACGGCCTCGCCGACGAGTGCCCGCAGCAGGTCCAGCAGGTGCACGACCTGTTCGATCAGCGGCCCTCCGGACTGGTCCCGGCGTCCCCACCACTGCGCGCTGTCGGCGGTGCCCAACCAGGACCCGGTGACCAACCGGATCGGCCGCCCGGTCAGCGCGGACCGTGCGCGTGACACCGCTGCCGAGTACCGCCAGTGGTGCCCGACCGCGGTGAGAACCCCGGCCGACGCCACCCGCCGTGCCAGCGCGTCCGGCCCGTCCCGGTCGACGCCGAGCGGCGCTTCGATGAACATCGGCACACCGGCGTCGAGCAACTCGTCCTCGATCGGACCGTGTGCGTGCGGTGGGACGCAGACGAACACCGCGTGCGGGTGGAGGCCCACCAGTGCGGACAGCGTCGGCGCGACAGTACTGCCGGTGCGCGCGGCCAGTGCGGCGGCAGCGGTCACGTCGGGGTCGGTGACGCCCACGATCGACACGTCGTGGAACCGGGAGAGGACCGACGCGTGCCGATTCGCCGCCCGCCCCGCACCGACCAGACCGATCCGACATCGCGTGTTCGCCACTTGACTCATTGTCCACTATTTGGGGGCCTGCGCCTGGTCAGGTTTTCCTCTCCTCGTAGCGGTCATGCCCCGGAAGTGAGCACTCAAGACGAGAAGAGACCGGTAGTGCCTGGTAGCGACTCCGGGGACCAGGGTCTGCCGAGCGGTTCCACCGAGACGCCGCCGTCCGACCTACCGCCCGCTGACGGCACCGGTGTGTCCGCGCGTCAGCCGGGACCGGCCGACCTCGACAACCCCGGGGGCACCGGACTGACCACCACCGACACCGAGGGAGCGGACGACTGATGGCGGACGTGTTAGCTGCCGCGTCGCGGGTGGCGGATCGGTACTCGCGGAAGGCGGACGACGATCGTCCGCTGCGGGGGTACCTGACGCTGATCGGGGCGTACGGGAGCACGGTGGCAGGGCTCACTGGCCTGGCTGCGGCGCTCGGGCGCAAGCCACCGCGCACGGTGTCGGCCGGTGACGTCGCCCTGCTCACCGCCGCGACCTACAAGCTCAGCCGGATCCTGACCAAGGACGCGATCGCCAGCCCGTTACGGGCGCCGTTCACGCAATTCCAGGAACCTGCGGGGGAGGGTGAGGTCAACGAGGAGCCCACTCACCACGATCCGCTCCGGCACGCGGCCGGTGAGCTGGTGAACTGCCCGTTCTGCGTCTCGATGTGGGTGGCGACCGGGTTCGCCGCGGGGTTGGTGTTCGTGCCTGGGTTCACCCGGTTGGCGGCCACCGCGCTGACCGCGGTGGCCGGTTCCGACATGCTCCACTTCGCGTTCACGGCGGTGCGGGAAAAGGTCTGACGCGGTCCCGGACTGACGCGGTCCCGGACTGACGCGGTCCCGGTCTGACGCGGTCCCGGTGCGGCGCGCTCGGGGGCGTCCGAACGGGACCGCTCAGAGGGCGTGGAGGTAGGCGCTGAAGCCCTCCGGCGCGCGGGCACGGGGGCGGGCGCTGGTGACGACACGGACCTCGGTGCTGCGGACCACCCGCAGCCCGGCGTCCGTGGCGGCCCGGACCAGCGCCTGGTCCTCGCCCACCGGCACTGGCCGGAACCCGCCGGCCCGGTGGTACGCGGTGCCGGTGAGGCCGAGGTTCGCGCCGTGCACGTGCCCGTGCTGGCCGTTGCGGACGCCCTTGCGGTAGGCGTCGCGGAAGGCCGAAGCGGTGTTGTCCGGCCAGTCGCTCCAGTCGTCGACCACGACGATTCCGGTGACGACGTCCGCACCGGCCTCGGCGAGCCGGATCTGCTGCGAGAACCAGTCGGGCCCCACCCGCGTATCCGCATCCGTACACGCCAGCCAGGCCCCGTCGGCCTGCGCGGCGTCGGCGCGTGTGCCCGGCGTCCTGCTCCCGCGGGCGCCGGTGAGCATCGCTGCCGCACCCGCGGCGCGGGCGGCGCCGACGTTGCGGGCGGTCACTGCCAGGGTGTCCACGCCGGCGTCAGTGGCTATCTTGGCGGTGTCGTCGCGGCACGAGTCGAGGACGACCAGGACGTCGACGGGGAGCGGTGCGTGGCGCGCGGCCTCGCGTAGAGCGTCGAGACAGGCGGGGAGCAGTTGTTCTTCGTCGTGGGCGGGCACCACGACGGCGATCCGCGTCAGCACAAGCCTTCGCGGGCCGCGACCGACCGCGCGGCCGGGGGAACCCGGGCGTAGACGTCGAGGCGGAAGTCGGCCTCTTCGTGGGAGACGGTCCGCGACAGCTCCGGCCGGCCGGTGAACGCGGCGTGGACCGTGTCGCCGTCGAGCGGGTAGTCGGCGACATCGTGCCGCCAGTGCACGAGCACCAGATCACCGCCGGGTTCGAGCGACGCGATCGTCGCCTCGACCAGTCGCTCGAGCGCCGGGCGCTCGAGGTAGTAGCCCACCTCGGACAGCACGATCAGGTCGAACTGTTCGTCGGGCCAGTCGTCGGGGATCCGGCGGAGTTCGACGCGGGCGCCGGGGGCGTTGGTGCGGGCCGCTGTCACCGCCGCCTCGGCGACGTCAGTGCTCAGGAGCGCGTCGCAGCGCGCTGTGAGCCCCCTGGTGAGTACGCCGATCGAGCAGCCGGGCTCGAACCCCGAGCGGTAGCGGCGCCGGGGGAGCGCGGCGAGCGTCAGCGCGTATTTGCGCTCCTCGTACCAGCGGGAACGGAATCCCCAGGGGTCGTCGGCGGCGGCGTACATCCGGTCGAAGTATTCGGTGGGGAGGCTCATACGAAGAAGACCTCCGTGGGTCTGTCGAAGCGGGCGAGGACGTGCGGCGGCAGGATCGGCGCGTCCTCGGGACGCGGGCCGAGCGGGTGTACCTGGGTGACGAACGCGGTGAGCGCGTGGCGTTTGGCGGCGCGTTCAGCCTCGGCGAGGGGGAGTCGGCGGCAGCGGTTCCAGGGCACGCGGGGGTCGCCGGGTTCGGCCCAGTGCCAGGTCCAAATCGGGTATTCGACCAGGTGGGCACCCGTGTCCGCGCAGGCTTTCGCGGCTGCGCGGCCGACTGCTTCGTGGTCGGGGTGACCGTCGCCTCGCCAGCTGGCGAGGCACCAGCGGCCGGGGTTGAGCAGCTCGGTCAGGGCGGCGGTCAGGGCTGGCTCGTCGACGTGGCCGTCGGGGTGGCCGAGGTGGTGGATCGTCGGCGCGTCCAGGCCCAGCCGCCGGAGCGCCTCGTCGGTCTCGTCCCGCCGCCGCGCCGCGAGCTCCGCCCGCGAGTACACGGTGCTCCCCGGATGCGAAGCCTCCCCATCCGTAACCGCCACGACCTCGACGCCTGCCGCGTGCCCGGTCGTGGGGCGCCCGGTCGCGAGGCGGGCGATGAGGCCGCCTGCGCCGAGGATCTCGTCGTCGGGGTGTGGTGCGACCACGAGCGGAGGAGTGTCGGGCAGGTCCAGCAAAGGCCAGGAGGTGGGCCAGGATTGCCAGGTTTCTTCGGGGGTGCCGACGCCGTGGATCAGGGGGGTCACCAGTCGGCTCCGACGGCGAGCACGTCGGCGCCGAGGTCGGCGAGGTCACGCTCGGCGTGGCTCTGCCGCAGGTAGACGGTGAGGTCGGCGGTGCGGCGCGCGTGCTCGGCGTCCTGGCAGAGCGGCCGCGCACCCAGCGCCCGCCCGACGTGGTCGAGCGTCGCGGTCGCCGCGGCTTCGACAGCGGCACGAAGCCGCCGCACCGGCCGGCGCAGCGCGACGGCGTCGAACGAGGCGTCGATCAGCTCCGCGACCTGGTCCAGTAGCGCCGACGCGCTGCCGAGTGCGGTGTCCACCGCACCCAGGTGCGCCAGCGCGTGCGGATCGGTCGGCGCCGCCGCGAACAACCGATCGGCCACCCCCACGGCAGCGCCGTACCAGCACGCGGCCACCCCTGCGCCACCCGCCCAGAACCCCGGACGGTTCACGTACTCACCGACCCCGCCCACCGGCACTCCCCGGGCACGGGTGAACCGCACGGTCCGGCTGTCACTGCCGGCCATCCCCACCGCGGGCCACGTACCGTCCAGCGGCGTCGCCGCCGGTTCGCCGACGTCAACGGCGAACAGCCGCACACCCTCGTCGGTGGCGGCCGTGACCAGCGCCCGGGTGCACACCCCGGCTCCGGAGCACCAGGGCCGGTCACCGGCCAGCCACCAGTCGCCGTCCTCGCGAACGGCAACGACCGAGTCCGGCACCGCGGCCCACACGCCCCAGACCGCCTCGTCCGGTGCGGGGCCATCGAGCTCCGCGAGGATTGCCAGGGCGTCGGTGTGACCCTCCGCCAACCGGCCGAGCACGGTGTCGGCCCGCGTGAGCCCGGCCAGGGCGGCGAACCGCGCGGCCGTGTGGCCCTGACCCGGCAGCGGAAGATCGAGTACGCCGGCTTTGCGTGCGGCGAACAACGCGTCAGCGGGAGGCTCGCCCGTCAATTCGGCGGGCAGGTCGATACGGGGACGGATGGCAACCCACCTGCTTCTGTCGGTACCTGTGGGAAAGTTGTCCCCGGTCCGAGCAGGTCCAACCGTGATTTCGGTCAGGCGGGCAGGCGGAGCGTGGCCCAGACGACCTTGCCGCCCTCGAGGGGCATGCAGCCCCACGCGGTGGCGAACTCGTCGACGAGGAGCAGACCGCGTCCGCTCAGGGCGCCGATCGGCGGATAGCCGGAGCTTTTCCGCGGCGGAGTGGGATCGCCGTCACTGACGGTGAGGTGGACCAGGTCGAAGCGGAACACCACGCTCGCGACCAGATCTGTTGCGGCGTGTTGTACCGCATTGCTGACCAGCTCCGACATGATGAGTTCGGCAGGCAGCAACAGGTCGTTCAGCCCCCACTCGCGGCACGAGTCGGCCACCATCGCCCGGGCCCGGGGCATGGCTATGGTGCCGGGACGCAGCGCGAGCTTCGCCCGCCGGACGGGCGGCGGATGGAGCGCGGCGAGGGCGATCGCATCCTCCAGCGACGCGTGAACCGGGATCTGCCAGAGCCGGGTGACCGGTTCCAAACGCTCCCGGATGTTCGGCGAGCTCGCCGTGAGCACCAGGGGGACCACCGGCCATTCACTGGCGCGACGGCTGACCGCCCCGAAGACCGACAGCGCGACGGGGGAGGGAACTTCTGCGTGGGACAGGTCGACGATGACCGCTTCCGGGCATTCGACCAGGCATTTGATCAGTGCGGCACGGATCTGATGAACGGTACCGAGGCGCAGCTCACCGGCCAGATGAAGCACCGTGACAGGCAGTGTCCTGTCGATTTGGCAGGTGAGCATCGAGCCCTCGCAATTTTGCCGCGCTCAGATGCGCGACCCACTCTCGGACGAGGCGTTAGATACCCCGAAGGACTCGAAGAATTCGTCCGGTTTCCATGCTACTGGCGTCGCATCGACGGGGCGTTCGTGTCACGGAAGAACCAGACGGGTATCTCCGGTGGACAACGGGGTAAGGGAGCACCATGGGTGGAGATCCGGACGCGCTGATCGTCACGATGAAGCGGGTGGCCAGCACGCTGAAAGCGGCTGAGATTCCGTTCGCGCTGGCCGGAGGCTTCGCGGTGTATGCCAGAGGAGGTCCGGCGTCCACGCACGACGTCGACTTCCTGATCCGGCCGTCCGACGTCCAGTCGGCGGTGGGGGCATGTGTCGAGGCCGGGCTGCGGTCCGAGCAGCCGCCGGAGGATTGGCTGGTCAAGGTGTACGACGGCGACTGCCTCGTCGATCTGATCTTCCGGCCGTCGGAGCGCGAGGTGACGCTCGACATGCTCGAGCGTGCCGAGGAGCTGCCGGTCGAGGCGGTGCGGATGCCGGTGCTGTCCGCCACCGACCTGTTGTTGAACAAGTTGCTGGCGTTCACTGAGCACTACTGCGACCTCACGACGGTGCTGCCGCTGGGCCGGGCGCTGCGTGAGCAGATCGACTGGGAGCTCGTGCACCGCCAGACGTCGCACTCGCCGTACGCGGAGGCGTACCTCCTCGCGGCCGAGCGCCTCGGTATCGCGCCGGCCGGCACCCTGCACCTGGAGGGCATCGGCCACGACGCGGGCCCCGCGTCGACGGGCGCCGCGTCGGCGGGAGCCGGTGCCGACGCCACCGTCGACGAGCCGGAGCTGAGCTCCGACCCGGCCCCCGCCGCGGTCTGAGCCGCAGCGTCGACGACGCAGTCCGCGGCCGGGTCAGCTCTCCGCGGCGGCGGAGAGCTGCGGCAGCAGCCAGGGGGCGACGTACTCGCGGACCCCACGTTCGCTCAGGTGCAGACCGTCGGTGCGGACGTCGATGCCACCGACGGCGCGCGTGTAGCGACCGTCGGGGCAGAGGCGCACGTTCAAGTCCACCACCCGGACCTGCTCCGCGTGGGTCCGTGCGGTGTCGACGAGCATCCGGTTCCACGCGTCCATCCGCGCGGGTTCGTCCTCCGGGTAGACGCTGCCGTCGCGCCGCTCGTACCGGTGGTTGTACGGCGCGGTGGCGAGGACGACGCGTGCCCCGTCGGCCGTGAGCACCCGGATCATCCGGGTGAGCTCCGTGCGGAGGTACGCGTCGTACTCGGGTTCACCGATGTGGCGCCACTCTCCGGCGAGCTTGCGGTCCAGCACCTCCCACCGCGCCAGCACGACGAGCGCGACGTCCGGGTGATCGGCCCGGACGCCCTGCGCCCAGTAGGTGTCCCACCGCGGGCACCGCTCGTACGGCTCCTGGATCGTGGCCGCGTTGCGCACCGGCCCGGAGCGCGCGATGCCGCAGCCGATCAGCGACCGGTTGGTCAGCGTCGCCCCGGAGAGCGTCGGTAGCCCGGCGGCGAGGCTGTTCGCGACGGAGTCACCGAACACCGTGATCCGCAGCGGACCCGCCGGCCGCCCGGGCCGGTTCAGCAGGGTGCTCGGCGCGGCCGCGATTCGCGCTTCCGGGAGGTCGGCGCGCGGGGCCGGTGGCACGGTCACGATCATCGCCACGGCTGCGACGCAGCCGATCGAGGCCACTGCTGCCAGCGGCGGCACCACGTGTCCGGGCCGGAGCCACCGCCCACTGCGTACCGGACGGCTGATCAGGTGGTACGTCAGCTCGGCCAGCACCAGCGTCACCGCGCACCGCGCCACCAGCAACATCAGCCCCGAGAGCCCGGTGCGCTCGGCGTCCAGCACGGCGAACACGGGCCAGTGCCACAGGTAGAGCTCGTACGAGACCCGCCCGATGCGGGGGAGCGGCGAAGCGGACAGAGCCCGGGCGGTCCGGCCGTCCGGCTCGCGTTCGGCATGGCTGATCACTACTGCCACGGCAAGGACGACGACCGACAAGCCGCCGCGATAGAGCGCCGGCCCTGTGTCGTCCAGTGCGAACAACGCTGCGCAAAGCGTCGAGAAAGCAAGAAGGACGGGAACGGACCAACGGCGGGGAGCGGCGTGAGTGGGGCGGTAGCGGCGCGCGCTGAGCACGAGCGCGAGGGCGCAACCCGCCAGAAGGCCGAACGCGCGGGTGTCGCTGCCGTAGTACGCGCGGGCGGGCTCGGCGTCGGGCACGTAGAGCAGCGCCATCGTGGCGGCGGACGCCCCGGCCGCGACGAGCGTGCCCCGCAGCAGTCCGCGCGCCGACCCCCGAGCGAGCGCCGCCACGACCAGGAGCGGCCACAGGAGGTAGAACTGCTCCTCGAGCGCCAGCGACCAGGTGTGCTGGAGCAGCGAGGGGGCGGCGGTGAGGGCCGCGTAGCCGTCGCCGCGGTCGAGCATGCGCCAGTTGGCGACGTAGCCGAGCGCTGCCAGTGCGTCGGTGCCCAGCGCTTCGAGCTCCTCCGGCGGTACCACCCAGCGGGCGCAGGCCAGCACCGAGGCCACGACCGTGAGCAGCGCGGGAAGGAGCCGTCGGACCCGCCGGGCCCAGAACGCGCCGAGCCGGATCCGGCCGGTGCGTTCGTGTTCGGCGAGCAGCAGGGTGGTGATCAGGTAGCCGGAGAGCACGAAGAACGCGTCGACGCCGATCCAGCCGCCGGGCAGCCACGACACTCCACCGTGGAACAACAGCACGACGAGCACCGCGATCGCGCGGATCCCGTCCAGAGCGGGGCGGTGGGTCAGCGTGAGACGTTCGGTTCGCTGTTTCCGTCGGAGGACGACGGTCGGTGCGTCGAGGGAGGCCACGCGGTCCGGCATGCGTGGCAGGGTATGTGCACAAACGGCGATAAATGCCGCGCCCGGCGTTGGCCCTAGCTCGGGTCGTTAGGAGACGGCACGGACATCTGATCCATGACGACGATCGCACCGGCGACCTGCCCGGCGCTGTAGACGAGGGGGCTCGCGCCGACGCGGACCTCCACCGGCCGGCCACGGCGGTTGATCGCGTCGATCGTCAGCTCCGTGGAACCGGTGGGCTCACCGCCGGCGAGCACCTGCCGCACCACGGGCCGCAGCCGGTCGGTGGAGATGCCGATGTCGAGGTTGAGCAGGTGCTGGCCGACCGCCTCCTCCGGACGGAGACCCCAGAGGTCCTCGGACTGCCGGTTCCAGACGCGGACCACCAGATCGGTGTCGACCACGATGACCGCGCTGCGCAGGGACCGCAGAATCGACTCGAGGAACGCATTCGCGTCGTTGAGCTGATCGGTGCGCTCACGGAGTTCGTCGTTGATCGACTGGAGTTCGTCGTTCGTCGACTGGAGCTCCTCGTTCATCGTCTCCAGTTCTTCGTTCGTGGACTGGAGCTCCTCGTTGGTGGTCTCGAGTTCCTCGACCGTGGACTGGAGTTCCTCGTTGGTGGTCTCGAGTTCTTCGACTGTCGACTGGAGTTCCTCGTAGGCGGTCTCGATCTGCCGGTTCGCGAACTCGAGCTCGTCCTGCAGCTTCCGGTAGCGCGTGACGTCGGACGCGAACACGGCTGCTCCGGAGTGCTGTCCGTCGCCGGTGATCAGCGGTACGACCTGGAAGTCGAGGCAGAGCTTTTCCCCGGGGGATCGCGTCCATTCGACGTCGCGGATCCACACCGGACGGCGTTCGCGCCGCACCTCCTCGAGGTACGGGCGCAGCTCGACCGGACGGTACGAGGCGTCGAGGTCGAGGAACGGCCGACCGACGTCGCGCGGCGAGACTCCGAACAGGGCCTCAGCCCGCTGATTGACACCGGCCACCGTGCCGTCGTTCGTCACGACCACCGCGGCGACCGGCGCGGTGAGCAACGCCTCGGTCTGCAACCGGTCGGCTCCCAGAAGTTCCCGCAGAGCGATCTTCCCGGCGCCGGCCGACGTGATGACGCCGAGCTCCGGTACCGCGCGGGAAGCCTTACGGAAGAATCGGCGTTTGAGGTCGAGCGGGGTGAACAGCTGGCCGTGGCTCAGCAGCATTTCGGCCTTACCGAGGAACAGCACGCCGGTGTCGTTCAGCGCGAAGTTGAATCGGGCCAGAACCCGCGACTGCGTCTCCGCGTTGAGGTACATCAACGTGTTGCGGCAAGTGAGCAGGTCGACGCGGCTGATCGGGGCGTCCTGCACGAGGTCGTTGCGTCCGAAGATGACGCTGCGGCGGAGGTCCTTGGCGAAGACGTACCGGGTGCCGGCGCGTTCGAAGTAACGATCGAGCAGGTCGCCGGGGACCGCGCGAGCCTCCTTCTCGCCGTAGGTGGCCTGGCGTGCCACCGTGAGCGCTTCGTCGTCGACGTCGGTGGCGTAGATCTTGACCCGCTCGCGGAACTCCTCCGGGCCGAGCAGCTCGGCCAGCAGCATCGCGATGCTGTAGGCCTCTTCACCCGTGGCGCAACCCGCGCACCACACCCGGATGGCTTCCGAGGGCTTCTTCGACGAGATCAGCTGCGGAATGACCTCGGAACGCAGTTGCAGCCAGGAGTCGCTGTCGCGAAAGAATCCGGTGACGTTGATCAGGACGGTGTTGAACAGGATCGTGTATTCGTCCTGGTGCACCTGCAGGTAGTCGAGGTAATCGCTCCACCCCTCCATGCCGAGCGCCTGGGTGCGCCGGGCCACCCGCCGCATCAGGCTGGACCGTTTGTACCCGGTGAAGTCGAACCCGCGGCTTTCCTTGAGGAACTCGAGCAGCGCCTCGAATTGGGGGGGGTCGTCCTCGATCACTGCTGTCCTTGTCTCCGTCGTGACTGTCCCGCACCCTACCGGCCTCATATCCGGCCGGACGGCTCCTGGGCCAGCAGATCCCGGATCAATCGGGCGGCCTCGCCCAGGTCCTCCGCCGACCGCAGATTCTGCGTCGCGACGAGCGGCGCGCCGCGGTCACTGGCCGATTCGGCCAGCCGCCGGTGCAGCGCGCTTTGTCCTCCATCGTGCGAAGAGCCATCCACAGCGCACCCTCGACGGCGGCGTTCTGCCGCTCCAGGAGGCTCGCCGGTGACCACGCGTGCCCCACGCGGCAGCGGTACCGGAGGAAGTCGCCTTCCTGCACCGCGAACAGAGCGCCACTGCAGTCGGGGCATCCCAGTCCGGCCGGATCACCCGGACGATCGGGATCGTTGAGCGCGTTCATGTCCAACTCCGCGATAGCGGTTTCCTGGGTCAGGATCGGGTCGTCGGGGGCCGGGTCGGTGTCCGGCTCCTGGGCGACCAATTCCCCGATGAGAGGTCCGAGTTTGTCGGCGGACGCGGTCACAGCGCCCGGGACGGCGTCGAGTGCGGCCTTGCACATGCTGGGGTAGAGCGCGTCGTCGGGCGACTGAACGGCGGTTGCTCCCGCGTGCCGCGCGATCGCGGCCAGCCCGGCCGCCCCGTCGTCCAACATGCCGGACAGGACCACACCGACGACGGCGGACCCGGCCGACCGGACCGCGGACCGGAACAGCGGGTCGATCGCCGGCCGGTGACCGTTCTCCTGCGGCCCGCGGGAGAGGCAGCAGCGGTCGTGGAGCACGGTGAGGTGATGGTCGGGCGGAGCCACGTAGATGTGCCCGGGAAGCAGTTCGGCTCCGTCGGTGGCCGTCGTCGCGGGCAGCGGTCCTGCCCGGTCGAGGATCGACGCGAGTACGCTGCTTCCGCCCGGGGTGGTGTGGAGCACGACGAGCACGGCCGCGGGTAGGTCGGGCGGCAACCCCCGCACCACAGCCCGGAGGCTCTCGACACCGCCGGCGGAGGCGCCGACGACCACCAGCGATCGACCTGCCATGGCTTCCCCTCTGGAACGTCGCGAGATGCACTCGCAGTCGTCCCTGGAACGCGGGTTGTGACGGAGGTTACCCGGGAAGACGACGGCGGTGCGTATTCCGCGTGTGCCCACTACGGATCGTGGGTAACACGACGCAACAGAGAGACAGAGAGACAGAGCGATGGTTCCGAACCTGCACGTCAACCTGGATCACCGGGGCGACCACGTGGTTCTGAGCTTCAGCGGCCGCCTCTCCATGCGCACCGCTCCGCAAGCTCGGCGAGCGATGCTGAAAGCGCTGTTCGATGTGGGAAGGGTGGTGGTGGACGTGTCCGAGCTCCAGCTGGCCAACCCGGAATGCGTCGCGCTGCTACCCGGCGCGCTCGACGCCGCCGGTGGGTGGCCCACCGCGCGGATGGTAGTGGTGGACGCCGACGGTGTCTTCGCGGACGCTGCGCGACGAATGCACTGCTCCGACCTCCTTCCCTTCTACCCGGCGACGGAGGCTGGTGTGCGCCATGTCGATGACCGGCCGGCGCGGGTTCGTCGTGACTGCTCGGTCCCGGCAGATCCGTCGGCCTCGGCTACGGCCAGGCGATTCCTGCTGGAAGCCGCCGCTGACTGGGACCTTTCCCCCGATCTGACCGAAGTCGCCCAGCTGGTCGTCAGCGAGTTGGTGTCGAACGCGGTCGAGCACGCCGGAACCTCGTCGACGGTCGCGCTGGAACTGACCGACGAGACGCTCAGGATCAGCGTCCGCGACGGCTCCACCACGCAGCCGGTGCCGCGGCCCTTGGACATGGTGAGCTTCCGCGGCCGCGGGTTGCCGCTGATCGACCGCGTCAGCCAGCACTGGGGGATCGTCGACCACCCCGACGGCAAGACCGTGTGGGCGACGTTGCCGACCGCGCCGGAGGAGACTGTTTAATCGCCGCTGGCGGGTTACCCGTGCGGCATGACCGCGACCGGAAGCCTGCTGTTCATCGGTAACGCCACCGTGCTGCTGCGGCTCGGTGGATTCACCGTTCTCACCGACCCGAACTTCCTGCACCGAGGTGAGTACGCCTACCTGGGCAAGGGTCTGGTGTCCCGGCGGCGGTTCTCGCCGGCGCTGGGTATCTCCGATCTGCCTGCGCTGGACGCGGTGGTGCTCTCGCATCTGCACGGGGACCACTTCGACCGGCGAGCGGCGCGGGGGCTGTCGCGCTCGGTGCCGATCGTGACGACCGCGCATGCCGCGCGCCGGCTGGATCGGAAAGGCTTCGGGGCCGCTTGTGGCCTCTCGCCATGGACTGCGTGGGAGTCGCGCCGGGGCGACGAGGTGCTGCGGGTGACGTCGGTACCCGGGCAGCACGGGCCCGCACTCGTCCACCGGCTCCTGCCGCCGGTGATGGGCAGCATCGTCGATCTGGAGCGGGGCGGGAAGCGGGTCTACCGGCTCTACGTCACCGGGGACACGCTGTGCCGTCCCTGGCTGGGCGAGATCACCGAGCGGTACCCCGACATCGACGCGATGCTGGTGCACCTCGGTGGCACCCGCGTGCTCGGCTTCCTGGTGACGATGGACGCGGCGCAGGGCGCCGACCTGGCGACGTTGATCGGTGCCCCGACGGTGTATCCGATCCATTTCGACGATTACACGGTGATGAAGTCGCCGCTCTCGGCATTCGTCGAGGAGACCGCGCGACGTGGCATCGCGGGTGTGCAGACGTTGGAGCGCGGTCGGGAGGTGTCACTCTCACCTGCTGTTTCGGATTCGTTTCACCGGGAATCTCCGGGCGGCTGACGTGAATCCAGGAGGCTTTAGATGCGGTTGCCGGAGCCACGGGGTGGCGTGAGTGAGACGGTGGTTCGGGCCCTTTCAGGGGCCCCTGGATCTTTTGCCGGGGTTCCGGTGAGTTCGCCGGGGTACGAGCCGTGGCTGGACGAGGATCTGCAGCTGGCGCTCTGGGTGCTCTACGAGCTGCACTACCGGGGCTTCGACGGCGTCGACCCCGACTGGGAGTGGGACCCGGCGTTGCTGGGGCTGCGCGCCCGGCTCGAGGCGGGGTTCGTCGAGGGTCTGCGGAAAGCGGTTCCGGCAGTTCCGGACGAGCCCGTCGCCCGGGCGCTGACCACGCTCGTCGACGCGGACACCGGGCCGTCGATGAGTCGGTTCCTGCAGCGCAAGGCGACGCTCACGCAGTTCCGCGAGTTCGTCGTCCACCGGTCGATCTATCACCTGAAGGAGGCCGACCCGCACAGCTGGGGCATTCCGCGGCTCGGTGGGCGGCCGAAAGCCGCTCTCGTCGAGATCCAGGCCGACGAGTACGGCGGTGGCCGGCTGGAGCGGATGCACGCCGAACTCTTCCGGACGACGATGGGCAAGCTGGACCTCGACACGGAGTACGGGGCGTACGTGGGGCAGGTCTCCGCGCCGACGCTGGCCACCAGCAACCTGATGTCGATGTTCGGGCTGCACCGGCGGTGGCTCCCGGCTCTGCTGGGCCACCTCGCGGCGTTCGAGATGACCTCGTCGATCCCGAACCGGCGGTACGGCAACGGGCTGCGGCGTCTGGGCGGTGACGCCGACGCGACGCGTTTCTACGACGAGCACATCGCGGCGGACGCCGTGCACGAACAGATCGCTGCGCACGATCTGTGCGGGGGGTACGTGGACCAGCATCCCGACCAGGTCGGGGACCTGCTGTTCGGCGCCGCGTGCGCCCTCTACCTCGACGGCGTCGCCGCCGAGTGGATCCTCACCCGCTGGGAAGCCGGCAACTCCGCCCTCCGCGAAGCCCCGGCAGACTTGGCAGCCTCCGCCTAGCTCCTGACGCTCATCGGCCCGTCCGCGATCGCGAACGGGCCGTTCGGGCCCCGCCGCGCACGCCCCACGCGCGTAGTCGCGCACGCCGCGCACGCGTAGTCGCGTGTGCCGCACGTCGCGCAGATCGCGCAGATCGCGCGTCGCGCAGGTCGCGCGTCGCGCAGGTCGCGCGTCGCGCAGGTCGCGCGTCGCGCAGGTCGCGCGTCGCGCAGGTCGCGCACGCCGCAGGTCGCGCACGCCGCAGGTCGCGCACGCCGCAGGTGGCGCGCGTCGCGCAGGTGGCGCGGTGTTGGGCGCGTTGTGCCTCGAACGAGCCGCCCGCGTCAGCGGGCGGCTCGGAGAGGCGGGACTAGTTGCCCGGCGCGGAGAAGTTGACGAGTTTGTGGGTGCCGTCGCAGAACGGTTTGAGGCCGGACTTGCCGCAGCGGCAGAGCGCCACCGTGGCCCGGCCCGGATCGATCGGTTCGCCGTCCTGACCCTGGATCACGAAGTCGCCCCGCAACAACAGCGGACCATCCTCGTACAGGGTGACGCTCACACTTCCGCGTTCTTCCACACGCTTCCTTCCGCGAACGCACGAGCACGCAGCCGACCGGCCGCGATCTCCGTCTGGAACACCGGCTGGCACGCCGTCGCAGGTCCCCGCAGCGGCTCCCCGTCGACGAGTCGGAACACCGACCCGTGCCACGGGCACGCGATCCGCGGCTCACCGGGCCCATCCGTCACTTCACCCTCGTGCAGCGGCCCACCGGCATGGCTGCACTCGGACGCCAACACGTGCACGCCCCCGCCGTTCGTCAGCGCGCGCCGGTACACGACCACCGTCGTGTCGCCGACGTTCCGCCGCACGGGCTCCCCGACCGGGATCTCCTCCAGCGGGCCGAGGTCGTGCCACCCGTCACCCGCCCGACGCATCGCACCCTCGGCGTGGTTCACCCCGCTGGCCTGCGAGTAGGCCAGATGCCCACCGAGCGCACCCCCGAGCCCCACCGCCGAGAGCCCGAGCAGCGCGTACCCCACTCCCGCGACCTGGCGGCCGTTCTTCCGCGCCGTCCACGACGCGGTGTACAGCGCGATCCCGACCGTGTTCGCGGCCGCGTGCACCAGCCCCACCCGACGCTGATCGGGTTCGAGCTCGGACCAGTCGGCCAGACCGGCGGCGACCGCGACCGGCGCGGTCAGCAGACCGAGCCCGACCAGGCGTTGCGCGGCCCGGCGACCCCCGGGTGCGAAGTCCAGAACGCTGGCCGACACCCATGCGCCGACCGGCACCTGCACGAGCACCGGGTGCACGGGATGGCCGAGCCATCGACCGTGCAGCAGGTCCTTGATCCGCGCGTTGGGAATAGACGATTGGACGGCGCCGGCGACGGCCTCGGCCACGGGGTCGAGGAGTCGCGCGCTTTCAAGGCGATGGAAGAGTCCTCGGATCACCGACATGCCGTTCGATTACCCGAAGCCTCCCCGGTCACACCGACATGCATCGATTCTTCCCCGCTGGGTAGCCCGTGGCGGATACACATCAGGAGGACGGATGAGCTGGCAAGGTCCGGACCCGAGTCGTACCCCTGGCCTGGAGCCGGGTGGCGGTGTGCCCCCCGGCGAGACGCCCCCGGGTGAGGGCGGCACGTCGGCGATCACCCATCAGGAGAAAGGCCCGGCCCCGAAGTGGGTTCCGTGGGTGGTCATCGGGGCGATCGGCTTGATGGTCGTCGCCGTAGCGCTTTTTATGCTTTTGCGGGTGTTCTTCATCGCCGACTAAGCGAACAGCCTCAGCGGGCGGAGGAGCGGCGAACGGTCGCCGGCGTGGGCGCGGAGGCCGGCGACGACATCGGCGAGCGCCTCGTGGGTGTCGTAGCGCGGCGCCCAGCCGAGTTCGTCGCGCGCTCGTGAGCTGTCGAGCAGCGGCGACTCGAGCAGCAGGTCGACCCAGCCGACGTCCACCGGCTGGAGGTGGGTGTTCCAGGTGGCGGACGCTCCGGCGCGGAGCAGTTTCGCCGGGAGAGGCACCCGCCGGCCGCCGAACGCCGCGGCCAGGTCGTCGGGGCGCAGCGGCGGCTCCGGCGCCAGGTTGAACGCGCCGGGCGCCCGCGTCGCGAGAATGCGCAGCACTGCGTCGGCGACGTCGTCCGCGTGGACGACCTGGGTGACGGTCCGGTCGGGGAGCGGCAGGATCGGCAGTTTCGCTTTCACCAGCGGACGGGCGAGCGCGGGCAGGAAGTAACGCAGCAGTTCGCTCGCCGCCCGACGCTGCACGACCAGGGCCGGACGGATCCGGGTGACGACCGGGATGCTCGCGGCGTCGAGCAGGAGCTCGGCGGTGACTTTGTCCCGGCTGTAGGACGACGTGGGGATGCCGTCGGTGGGCCAGTCCTCGCGGACGGTCCGGTCCTTCGGCCCGGCCGAGTAGACGCCGACACTCGACGCGTGCACGAGGTGCGGAACCCCCGCCCGCTCGGCGGCTTCGATCACGGCTGTTGTGCCGAGCACATTGGTACGCGCCAGCAGACGGCGATCGTGGCTGGGCTGGATCGCCCAGGCCAGGTGGACGACGGCGTCGGCTCCCTCCATCGCGGCGCGCAGCACGGCGTCGGCATGGAGGGAACCGATGTCGCAGCGGACCCACTGCGTTCCGGCAGGTGCGGCCCGTTCGGTGGGGGTGCGTCGCACCACACCGATCACTTCCGCACCTGATCCCACTGCCGCACGAACTACGGCGCTTCCGACATTTCCGCTGGCTCCGGTCACGACGATGCGCATGTCTGTCCGTATTCCCCAGTGGCGGCCGAGCAATCCACAGGCCATTTGCCGTTCGGCGGAGGGTTACCACGAGGCTGTTACTCTCGGCGCGATTGCACCCCCCGCGTTCCGGAGCCGAGATTCCCGTGAGCCAAAGGTCCGACACCGTCGTGGCAACCCCGGCACCGGAGCCGACCGAGTCACCCAGCCCGGAGGGCGAGCCGCGCTGGCACCGAGTGCTCACCGCAGTGGTGATGCTCGCGATCATCGGCTACGCGCTGGCGGGCATCGGGGCGCCGCTGCTGGGCCTGAAGGTGTTCGCGGCCACCGACATGCTCGCGAACAAGGCGCCGTACGCGACGTCGGGGCTCTCGGACGTGCAGCCCACGAACACGTTCCTCAACGACACCGTCGACTCGGTGGTGCCCAATACGACGCTGTTCGGCGAGCTGTTCCGCGAGGGCGACGTCGCGCTGTGGAACCCGTACCAGTCCGGGGGTTCCGCCTTCGGGTCGACGCCGAACTACGCGCTCTACAACCCGCTGTCGGTGCCGTACCTGCTGCTGCCCGGCTGGCTGGCGCCCGGGTACGTGAAGCTGCTGGAGATCGTGGTCGCGGCGGGTGCCACGTTCCTGTTCCTGCGCCGGTTCTCCCTCGGACGCGCGGCCGCCGGGCTCGGTGGGCTGATCTTCGTCGGCAGCGGGTTCCTGATCGCCTGGACGAACTGGCCGCAGAGCCGGGTCGCGGCGTTCATCCCGGCGGTGTTCTGGTGTGTCGAGCGGCTGGTGGCTTCCCGGCGGGCCCGGGACGGGGCACTGCTCTGTCTCGCCGTGGCCGCGATGCTGCTCGGCGGGTTCCCGGCGGTGACCGGGTACACGACCCTCTTCGCCGGTATCTATCTCGTGGTCCGCGTGCTGGCCGAGTACGGGGTCTCGTGGCGGCGGATCGTCGGGATCGTCGGCGGTGCCGGGGCGGCGCTGGTGGGTGCGGTGGCGCTCGCGGCGATCCAGTTGTTGCCGTTCGTCTCGGCGATGTCGGGCGTCTACATCGCCGGGCGTGAGCAGACTCCCGGGGATCACCTGCTGCCGGTGACCGCGCTGACCGCGGTGGCCCCGTGGGCGTTCGGCACCACCGACCCCGACCGCGGGCCGTACTGGTACCTGCCGGTGAACCTGGTCGAGTCGAGCGTGTACGTCGGTGCGGCGGCGGTGCTGCTGGCGCTGATCGCTGTCGCGTTCCCGCGCGTCGCTGCCGGGCGGTTGCCGCGCGGTGGGTGGACGTACTTCGTGGTGGCCGCGGGGCTGGGGCTCGTGGTGATCTACGGCGGTGGGGCGCCGCTGGCCGCGCTGCAGAAGCTTCCGGTGCTGTTCTCCGACAACTTCGTCGGGCGCATGCGGAGTGTGTTGTGCTTCCTGATCGCGGTGTTGGCCGCGGTCGGGTTCGATGTGCTGGTGCGCCGGGTCGTGGCTGGCGCTGGTCGGGCCGGCGCGACTGCTGGCGGGGAGTCGGCTGTCAGCGGCTCGGGCGGTGCGGTTGTTGTCGGCGGCGGGGTTTTTGGGCGGTTGCCGCGGTGGGTTTGGGTGGTGTGGCCGGCGGCGGTGTTCGGTGGGGCCGCTGTGGTGTTCGCCGGGTTGCTGTGGCGGGGCCGTCGGGCGGCGTCGATCGCCAAGGGCGGGGACACCGGCGGGATCCGCGTCTCCTGGTTCGACGACCAGATCCTCTGGGCGGCGCTGTTCGGCGCACTGGCCCTGGCCGCGATAGTCGTGACGTGGTGGGCGGCTCGGCGGCGCCCGTCGATGGCGTGGGTCGCGGCGCTGGTGGTGCCGGTGCTCATCGCCGTGCAGGCGTTCTCGTTTGCGGGCGCGTACTGGCCCAAGTCCGACAAGGACACGTTTTACCCGGTCACCGACGTCCACCGATACCTTTCGTCGCATCTAGGTGACGACCGATACGCGGCCGGCGGTGCGATGTTCGTCGGCGCCGACTCCGCGTACCGGCTGCGGGCGCTCAACGGTCACCTGTTCATCGGCAAGCGGCTCGGCGAGGCGCTGGACGGCATGCCCGGCTGGGGCCTGGGCGACCCGCCCACCTACATCAACTTCCGGTCGACGCTGCAGACCGCGCAACAGCCGCTCTTCGACCGGCTGGGCGTCAAGTATTTCGTGTCCGCGCCGTGGGACGAGGTCTTCGGCACCGTGACCCAGTCCTCGTACCGGGGACGCGAGACCACGATCCGCGGTGACCACTCGGTGCGTACCGAGGTGCCGGGGTCCGGACCGCTGCGTGGGGTGACCGTGAAGCTGCTGACCGCGTTCCGTCCCGCGAAGGACGCCCGGATCACGGTCGTGCTCCAGAACGACAAGGGCATCGAGGTCGCGCGGGCGTCGCGGGTGGTCATCGGGGTGAACAACCGCGGCGAGGGTGTCGCCGCGGGCACCGAGATGACGATCCCGATCGCGGGGGAGGACATCCCGGCGGGGACGAAGGTCAGCGCGGTCTTCACGCAGGACGCGCCCGAGGCGCTGACGGTCTTCGGCCCGGTCAGCGGCGACATGGTCAGCGTGGTGCGCCCGGCGGACGACGGGCTGCGTCTCGTGCTGGCCGGTGACGCGGTCGTGTACCAGCGGCTGACCGCCCTGCCGCGGATCCGCTGGGCGAACACCGCGGTGGTGGAGCCGTCCTCGGCGCAGCGGATCGCGCTGGTGAACAGTGGGTCGCTCGCCGCGAACCAGGTCGTGCTCGATTCCGCCGGCGCTCCGGCCACGGCGGGCAGCACCGCGAAGGTGTCAGTGCTCGAGGACGGCGCGGACGTGATCTCCGCGCGGGTGGACGCCACCGGCGACGGTTACCTCGTCGTGGCCGACGCCCTGCAGAACGACTGGGGGGTCACTGTCGACGACAAGCCGGCGACGCTGGTGCCGGCGGACCACGGCATGGTGGCGGTCGCTGTTCCGGACGGCGCGCACACCGTGAAACTCTCGTACCGCACGCCGTACAGCGGCGCCGGCACCTACTTGTCCGCGGCGGCGCTACTGGTGATCGTGGCAATCTTCGCCACAGCCTGGTGGCAAGCCCGCTCCCGTCGCCCCCAGGACCAAGCCACCCCCTAGACGCCACCACCCCGAAGGGGCGCCCGTGCGCCTACCCGTCCGCATCCTCGCCCCGCCCCGGGAAGCGGCCCCGTTCGGGCGTGCCGAAGCGCGCCGGATCGGGCCCACTCGGCATCGCCCGTACACCGAGCGCTCGCGCCGCGAAGTGGTCCCGTTCGGGCGTGCCATAGCGCGCCGAGACGGGCCTGCTCGGCGGCGCTCGGTCCCTGAGCGCCTCGCGCCCGGGTTGCGGGGCGAGCGCGTCCGCTCCGCGAAGCGGTCCCGTTCGGGCGTGCCGTAGGGTGCTGGAACGGGCCCGCTCGGCGGCGCCCGGTCCGTGGGCGCTCGCGCCGCGAAGTGGTCCCGTTCGGGCGTGCCGTAGGGCGCTGGAACGGGCCTGCTCGGCGGCGCCCGGTCCGTGGGCGCTCGCGCCGCGAAGTGGTCCCGTTCGGGCGTGCCGTAGGGCGCCGAGACGGGCCTGCTCGGCGGCGCTCGGTCCCTGAGCGCCTCGCGCCCGGGTTGCGGGGCGAGCGCGTCCGCTCCGCGAAGCGGTCCCGTTCGGGCGTGCCGTAGGGCGCTGGAACGGATCCGCTCGGCGCCGCCCGGTCCCTGAGCGCCTCGCGCCCGGGTTGCGGGACGAGCGCGTCCGCTCCGCGAAGCGGTCCCGTTCAGGCGTGCCGTAGGGCGCTGGAACGGGTCCGCTCGGCGCCGCCGCGCCCCGCCCCTGCGTGCCGCGGCGCCGTGCGTGCGGTGGCGGTGGGCGCGGTGGGCGCGGTGGGCGCGGTGGGCCGGGGTTGGGTGATGCCCCCGCGCTGGGGCGTGGGGGTATCGGGGGTTGCGGGTGGGGGTTAGCTCCAGTTGACCTGGGCTTGGTTGCCGGCCTGG
>NZ_JBICTY010000010.1:0-729 GCF_043197895.1 Cryptosporangium sp. NPDC048952
CCAGGCCGGCAACCAAGCCCAGGTCAACTGGAGCTAACCCCCACCCGCAACCCCCGATACCCCCACGCCCCAGCGCGGGGGCATCACCCAACCCCCGCCCACCGCGCCCACCGCACGCACGGCCACCGCCCACCTCGCCCACCTCGCCCACCGCACGCACGGCCGCCGCACGCAGGGCGCCGCCGCACGCAGGGGCACGGCGCGGCGCCGCCGAGCGGACCCGTTTCAGCGCCCTAGGGCACGCCCGAACGGGACCACTCCGCGGAATGGACGCGCTCGGCCCGCAACCCGGGCGCGAGGCGCAGGCGCGAGGCGCTCAGGGACCGGGCGCCGCCGAGCGGACCCATCTCGGCGCGCTATGGCACGCCCGAACGGGGCCACTTCGCGGAGCGGGCACCTGGCGCGGGGCACGCAACGCGCCGCGCGCAGGGGGCGGGGCACGGCGTGGCCGAGGGGGCCCGGTTCAGCGCGCTACAGCACGCTCGAACGGGACCGCTTTGCGGAGCGGACGCTTGGCGCGTGGGCGCTGCCGAGCGGCCCCATTCCAGCGCTTTACAGCACGCCCGAACGGGACCGCTTTGCGGAGCGGGCACGTGCTGCGCCGCGGGCAGGGGGCGGGGCGCCGTGCCGCCGAGCGGGCCCGTTTCAACGCGTCATGGCACGCCCGAACGGGACCGCTCACGCCGCGCCACGCCAGGGCGCGCCACGCGCGGCACGCGGAGCCGGCAC
>NZ_JBICTY010000010.1:828-180025 GCF_043197895.1 Cryptosporangium sp. NPDC048952
CGCGGGCACGGCGCGCGGAGCCGGCACGCGGGCACGGCGCGCGGAGCCGGCACGCGGGCACGGCGCGCGGAGCCGGCACGCGGGCACGGCGCGCGGAGCCGGCACGCGGGCACGGCGCGCGCAGCACGCCACGGGTGCAGCCCCCCGCGCGCAGCACGGCGCGCGGGGGGGCTGCACCCGTAGCGCACCTCGGAATGGCTCGCGGACGCGGACTCGGGCCCGATGTTCGGGGTGTACGCCACGAGGCGGCACGGATGCCGCACCGGACATACGGGGACACTGACATGGACGTCGAACTTCCGGCCCGCTGGGCCGACGAGCCTTCGCGGCTCGCCGCAGTACGGATGATGCGCGAGTTCAGCACGTCGGTCGAACCGGTGCTGGCGAACATCGTCCGGATCGCCGCAGAGGCAGTGCGGGCACCGATGGCCATGCTCACGCTGGTCGAGGCCGAGCGCGTCCGCGCGGTCGTCCGCCACAACATCGGCGTCACGCAGCTGCCACGCGCTGCGTCGCCCTGTGCCCGCGTCGTCGGCGACCGGGCCCCGCTGCAGATCCCGGACCTGCTCGAGGACCCCCGTTACGCGGTGGGACCTCTCACCGCCGTCGACCCGGGCGCCCGCTCCTACGCCGGCGTCCCGCTGCTCGACACCACCGGCAACGTCGTCGGTGCGCTCTCCGTGCTCGACCGCAAGCCGGGCGCGCTCGGCCCGGAGCGCGCCCAGCTCCTCGGCCTCCTCGCCGACCAGGCGACAGCGATCCTGACGCTCGGCGCCGCCGTCGAGCAGTCGGCGACCGAGGCCGCCGCCCTGGGCCGTTTCGGCAGCGACTTCATCTCGCTCATCACCCACGAGGTGCGGACGCCGGTCGCGGTCATCACCGGCAACCTCGAGCTCCTCGACGAGCTCGACGACGTGCCCGACCAGTACCGCGAGCGCATGGTCAGCGCGATCCGCCGCAACGCCGACCGCCTCGTCCGGCTGATCGACCACCTCCTGGTCACCGCCCGGGCGGGCGACGCCCTCAAGGCGACCGTGCACCGCTCACCGCTCGACTTGTCCGGCCTGGTCACCGACGCCGTCCGCGCGGCAGAGGCGAAGGCCAAGCAGGCCGGCGTCGCCCTCGACCTGCACATCGAGCAGCCGCTGCGCGTACCGGGCGACAGCACGATGCTGCGCACCGCTATCGACAACCTGCTGTCCAACGCCCTGCTCTTCACCCAGGCGGGTGGCCGCATCTCGGTGCGGGTCTCCCAGGGCTCCACCGACCTGCGCGACGCGACCGAGATCACGATCACCGACACCGGCGTCGGCATCCCGGCCGACGAGCAGCCGCTGGTGTTCGAGCGTTTCTACCGCGGGGCGCACGCCCAGCGGACCGAGGCGCCCGGCGCCGGGCTCGGCCTCGCGGTGACCGAGGCGATCGCCGCCGCGCACGGCGGGCTGGTGCGGCTGGAGAGCACTCCCGGCGTCGGGACGACGGTGCGGCTGATGCTTCCCCTGGGCGCGACGCGCCCGGCGCTGGAGCTGGTCCGCAACTGAAAGCTCCCCGGTTCCGGTCCGCCATGCACCGGAGCCGGGTGATTCTTCCCGCCTGCCCGCCCCTCTGGGGAGGGATGGCAGGCGGGAGTACGTCTCGCTGCGCGCGACTCGCCACCCCCTCTGGGGAGGGATGGCGAGTCGCGCGGGCGTGCGCATTTACGGCACTCCGCCCACGGACTGATACTCGAACCTTCATCTACTCTGGGTAGACATATCCAGACGCCCCGTAATACCCGCTGGTCCTCAGGCTGTGCCCCCAGAGGGACGGTCCGCGTATCCGTCCCGATTACAGAGATTCGCTGGTACGGGCCCGTCGGATTAGGCACGCTGAACGCGGGGCCGCGGAAAGCCCACCGCCAGCAATCAGCACGAACGACGGGGTGCCGGCCGTCGCAGGAGGGGAAGCGCCGTGACGGTTTTCGACACGAGTAGATCGACAGCACCCACTGCGTCGCTGCGCCCCAGAGAGCAGGTCCAGCGTCGGGTCACCGGCACCCCCCGCTGGGCCCCGGCAGCTGCCGGCATCGTGGTCGGGGTGTCCCGCGGCGACGACCCCACCGGCGTCCTCACCTGGGCGGCCCGAGAAGCCCGTGCCCTGCACGCCCCGCTCGTGGTGGCCCACGCCGGCAACGACGAGCGCGCCGACGCCGTCCTCGCCGAGGCCGGTGCGCTGGCCCGCCGGGCGGTTCCGGCCGGGCACGTCCGCACCGTCCGCGGTGACGGCCGTCCGCTCACGGTCCTCGCGGCCGCGGCCGACCAGGCAGGCATCGTGGTGGTCGGCACCGCCGCGGGCGCCGGTTCCGGCACCCAGCTCGTCGGCACGATCGCGGTGCGGCTGGCCACCGAGGGCCGGTCCGCCGCCGTCGTCGCCCGGCCTCCGGCCGGCGGTGCTCAGCCGCAGCAGGGCCCCTTCCCCGGTCACGTCGTCGTCGGTGTCGACGGCTCACCCGCGTCCCGCGCGGCGCTGGAGTACGCGTTCGCGCACGCGGCCGCCCACCGCCGTCCGCTGGTGGCGGTCTTCGTGACGACGGGTTCGGCCGCCGACTACTGGATCGACGACAGCCTGCTCGACACCGCGGTCACCGACGACCCGGCCGCGAACGCGCTGGTCGACGAGGAAGTGAGCGCGTTCGCCGATCGTTACCGGGTACGCGCGACCACCGCGGTGCACCGGGGCCGTCCGCTGGCGGTGCTGGCGAGGCTGTCCCGGGGAGCAGACCTGCTGGTCGTCGGCGTCAACGGGCGCCCGGCGGGAGCGCGCTCGCGGCTCGGCTCCACCGCCCGGGGAGTGCTGCTCGACCCGCCGACGACGGTGGCCGCGGTCCGCGCCTGACCCCAGTTTCGATCTTAGCGGTCGCGGCGGCCCGAAATATCGGCTCGCGGCACGACCCCGCTCCCGCCATGCTCTGTCTAGGCTTCCTAGCCGAACCGCCCCCCGAAGCCCGGAGCACCGCGTTGACCGACCGTCCGACCGTCCTCACCACCGAGATCGCCGCCGAGCAGCGTCACGTCGACGATGTGTACGCCCGGCTGGAGGAGGTGCGATCCGGCGCCACCGAGGTCGAGGCCGAAGGTCACCGACGGGCCCAGCTGGGCACCGAGGGTTCGCTGTACGAGAGAGACGTGCTGGTCCACCAGGCCGCGCGGCGGCGGGCGGCGCTCGACAGCGGGTACGACGGCCTGGTGTTCGGCCGCCTCGACCTGCGCACCGGTGAGGCCCGGCACATCGGCCGGCTCGGTGTGCTCGACGAGCGTTACGAGCCGCTCGTCGTCGACTGGCGTGCCCCGGCCGCCGCGCCGTTCTACCGCGCCACCGCCGAGGACCCGCTCGACGTCATCCGGCGTCGGGTGATCCACTCCTCCGGCACCCGCGTGATCGGGCTGTCCGACGACCTGCTCGACCCGGCTGCCGCTCCGGAGGGCATGGCCGTGGTCGGCGAGGGCGCGCTGATGGCGACGCTGGCCCGCGCCCGCGGCAAGGCCATGCGCGACATCGTCTCGACGATCCAGCGCGAGCAGGACGAGGCGATCCGCGCGCCCGCGAGCGGCACCACGATCATCGAGGGCGGGCCGGGCACCGGGAAGACTGCCGTGGCGCTGCACCGCGTCGCCTACCTGCTGTACTCCGACCGCAACCGGTACGCCGGGGGCGGTGTGCTGGTCGTGGGGCCCTCGCCGACGTTCGTCCGGTACATCGACCAGGTCCTGCCCTCGCTCGGCGAGGAGGGGGTCGTGCTGCGGTCGCTCGCGACGATGCTCTCCAGCGTCAAGGCCACCCGTCGCGACAATGCCGCGCTCTCCGCGGTGAAGGGTGCGGCGAGCATCCGCCGGGTCCTGTCCCGGCTCGCCTGGCTGCCGGCGCCTACGGCACCGGACCGGTTCCGCGTCGTCTACGCCGGTGAAGTGCTTTCGTTGGACGTCCGGCAGCTGGCCGCCGCGCGCAAGGCGGCCCGGCGGCGAGGCAACACCCCGAACTCGGCCCGCGGTCAGGCGGCCACCGCGCTGCTCGACGCGCTCTGGAACGTCTCCCGGGGCTGGACCGGTGCTCCGGAGAACTGGGAGCGGGACGCGTTCGACGCCACGATCCGCGACCGCGACGAGTTCCGCGACTTCCTCGCGGCCTGGTGGCCGATCGTCGAGCCCGAGCACGTGCTGCGCTGGGCTGCCGACCGCGCGCGGCTGGCCCGCTGCGCCGGGCCCGACCTCCACCGCGACGACGTCGCACCGCTCGCGGCGTCGTGGAACCGGGACGGCTGGTCGGTGGCGGACGTGGCGCTGCTCGACGAACTGCGTGCGCTGCTCGGCAAGCCGCCGAAGCCGCAGGTCCGGCGTCGTCGTCCGGAGGAGTGGGAGATGCAGGAGATCCGGCTCTCCTCCGACCGTGCTCCGGCTCCGACACCCGCCTCGGACGAGGACGACGACGAGTTCTCGCTGATCGTCGTCGACGAGGCCCAGGACCTCTCGCCGATGCAGTGGCGGATGCTCGGCCGCCGCGGCAAGTACGCGTCCTGGACGCTGGTCGGCGACCCGGCCCAGAGCGCCTGGGAGGATCCGGACGAGGCCACCGCGGCCATGGACGCGGCCGTGGGCACCCGGGTGCGGCGCCGTTATCTGCTCACCACCAACTACCGGAACTCGGCGGAGATCTTCGAGCTGGCGGCGTCCGTGCTGCGCCGGTGGGAGCCCGGGCTCGAGCTGCCGACCGCGGTCCGCAGGACCGGCGCGAAGCCGGAGGATCGGCTGGTGTCCCCCGACCGGCTGGCCGACGAGCTGCGGGCGTGCGTCGAAGAGCTCTTGGCCGACGTCGAGGGCACGGTCGGGGTGGTCACCCCGGCGGACCGGCAGGACGAGGTCGCCGCGCAGTTGAACGGTCTGGGCACCGGCCGGCTCCAAATCGTGGACAGCATCGAGGCCAAGGGCTTGGAGTACGACGGTGTCGTGGTGATGGAACCGGCGGAGATCATCGCCGAGTCCAGCGCGGGTCACCGGGTGCTGTACGTGTCGCTCAGCCGGGCGACGCACCGCCTGATCGTCGTCTCCACCGAACGCGACTGGTCGGTTCCGCCGGCCGACCGGACGGCACCGGACCGCGCCGCGGAGCCACTCTCCCTGTTCTGAGCTACCCCTACAGTGGGCCGGTGCTCCATCTGCGCTTGATCGTCCCGCCGGACCGGATGCCGGCGGTGATGGACCTGCTCGAGGGCGACGCCTCGGTCACCCACCTGGCGGTACTGACCGGTGCGGCCCGGGATCCGGTCGGCGACGTCGTGCTCTGCGACGTCGCCAGGGAGGGCGCGAGCGCGGTGCTCGGCGCCCTCCGCGACCTGGACATCGCGGAACACGGCGCGATCACGGCCGAGAACGTCGACCTCGTCCTGTCCGAGTCGGGCCGGAGAGCGGAGGAGGAAGCTCCTGGGCTGGGCACCGACGCCGTCATCTGGGAGGAGATCGAGCACCGCGTCAGCGACGAGATCCAATTGTCGGCGACGTACCTCACGTTCCTCGTCGTCGCGACGATCATCGCCGGGATCGGCGTACTGCTCGATCAGCCGATCCTGATCGTGGGCGCGATGGTGGTCGGGCCGGACTTCGGACCGCTGGCCGCGTTCTGCGTCGGTCTGGTGCAGCGCAAACGCGCCATGGCCGTCCGTGCTGCGATCGCGTTGCTGGTCGGCTTCCCGGTCGCGATGGCCGCGACGCTGGCCACGACGTGGCTGCTCGCCGCGCTCGACCTCGTCGACCGGTCCATGCTTTTGGACGACCGGCCGCTGACCGACTTCATCTGGCGTCCCGACGCGCTCTCCTGGGTCGTGGGCTTCCTCGCGGGCATCGCCGGCATCACGTCGCTGACCTCGGCGAAGTCCGGTGCGCTCGTCGGCGTGCTGATCTCGGTCACGACGGTTCCCGCCGCCGCGAACGTGGCGGTGGCGCTCGCCTTCGGGGTGTTCGACGAGGCATGGGGCTCGACGGTCCAGCTCGTCGTGAACCTCGCCGCGATCGTCGTCGGCGGGGTGCTGACGCTCCTCGTCCAACGGCTGTTCTGGCAGCGCCGCTCGCTGCAGCCGAAGCGGACGCCGGAGGCCC
Source organism: Cryptosporangium sp. NPDC048952 (assembly GCF_043197895.1). Classification (NCBI taxonomy): domain Bacteria; kingdom Bacillati; phylum Actinomycetota; class Actinomycetes; order Cryptosporangiales; family Cryptosporangiaceae; genus Cryptosporangium; species Cryptosporangium sp. NPDC048952. The sequence continues at coordinate 6,954 of NZ_JBICTY010000010.1, forward strand.
GGCGGGTGGCTGCTCGCGCGCGCCGGAACGCCCGCCGCCGCGAGGCCGACGGGGGCCGGTAGAGGGGCCGCAGTGGAACGCCCGCCCCCGGCGTGCCGGGGACGGGCGTTTGCCTGAAACCAGAGGCCTCAACCGATGGTGCGGGTCTTACCGGCCGTCAGAAGCAGCGACTGTCGCAGTCGCGTCCCCAGTGGTGACGGTGGTGGCTGAACGACGGGCAGTCCCAGCGGTGGTGGTAACGACGGCCGCCCTCCCACCAGAACCCGCCGCGGAAGAACGGGGCCCGACCGATGAAGTCGAGGTCGTCGTCCTCGTCGTCGACGATGACGATCGGTCCACCGGCGTTGACGACCGTCGCGCCACCGATCGGGGCGACGCCACCGACGGGCGCCGCGCCACCGACGGGCGCCGCGCCACCGACGGGCGCGGCACCACCGACGGGCGCGGCACCGTCGACCGGTGCGGCACCGGTCGCCGGAGCGGTCGCCGGGGTCGCCGGAGCAGCGGTGTTCTCCGCGGGCGCGGGCTGCGCCGGGGTGTTGGTCGCCGGAGCAGCGGCCGGCTGCTCGTCGGGCGCCTGGGCCTGCCCGGCGGGGGCGGTGTCGTCCTTGTCGTAAACCTTCGCGCCGACCGGGATACCGCCATTCACCGGCTGCTGCGCGCTGTTGTCATTGTTGTCGTCGGCGGTGTTCCCACCCGCGACGACGCTAGTCGCCTCAACGGTGGGGTTGACGTTTACCGTCTGCGCCTGGGCAGCGGCCGCGCCGGCCAGGACGATGCCCGCCGACACGGTTCCGACCTGCAGCGAACGACGAATCCAGTTGTTCATCGAATGGAGACCTCTCCTGAGGTACGTGGAATCTGAGTAAAAGTCCTGTCGCAGCCCTCGGGCCGTGATCAGGCGTCGAACGAACGCGCGACTGCGCGTGGGAGAACCATCGTCAGAACGGTTCTGGTCAGTAGCCGACTTCGTCCCCACAATGGACCGTTGTCGGCCGGACGATAGGCGGCGGGAACACCGCGGCGATCGTCGTCAGAGTGAGCGATCCGGTACTACCGCGCGGCGCGCGCAACGCGCCGGTCCGGCAGTACACGAAACATCCCAACTCTCGTACGCCTCAACCCGCAGCTCCCCCACGGCCACGAGACCGACGAGCAGTCGCGACAGCACCGCTCGACGGAGGGAACTTTGGTGGCAGAACGGACTATTTGCAACCCCGCCGCGAAGAGCGCGGCCCCGGTCACGCAATTCACTTCCGCACTCGCCGTTAGTCGAGAAGGGTTGCGTGACCACTCTTGAATGATCGACCGGTCACGGCCAGTATTGGTGGTGGCGAGTATCACCTCGGTTGACTGGCAGCCCCTCTATTAACCCCACCCGGTAGCCACGAACGGATATCCTGCAATCCGCAGCCGATCACCGGGCACTACGGCCACAGCCCACACACATTTGCTCGCGGCGGAACTCCGGCAACCCTCGATTCGTTATCGATCGGCTACTGGTTCCGGGCGTCGTGAATCACCCTGAACACACCAGGGTGCATGCGGGATTCGTTCCGCGCGACTAGTAGGGTGTGGCCACCGATAGCACGACGAGGAGAACTTCTGTGGCGCGGAAAGTACAGGTCATGTTGGTGGACGACCTCGACGGCGGCACCGCCGAAGAGACCGTCGCCTTCGCGATCGACGGAACCTCTTATGAGATCGACCTGTCGAGCGACAATGCGGCCGCACTCCGGGATTCGGTCGAGAAGTATGTGGCTGCGGCCCGCAAGGCCGGACGCGGCGGAACCCGCACGAATCGTCGCCCCGCAGCGACTAGTCAGCGCTCCGGTCGCGAACAGAACCAGGCCATCCGTGAATGGGCCAAGGGGAAGGGTCTGCAGGTAAGTGATCGCGGACGCATCCCGCAGGAAGTGATCGACCAGTACAACTCCGAGCACTGACTGTCATCACCGTTAACCGGCTAACGGCCTAACGAACCCGATCAGTCCGTTTTGCTCGATCGAGCCGGCTTTTCGTCCGGCGTGTCGCCCGCCTGGCCCCATCGCCCCAGATGGGGCGGGGCAGGCACTCAGCTCGTCAGCAGGGCGTATTCCAGTGCCGCACGGTGATGCGGCAGCGCCAGAACCGCATCGACGTCGATCCCGGCGAAGTCGCTCGGCTCGTAAATCGTCGAAATGATCAACCGGCAGGGTCGACCTGCCAGACCGGCCCGAATCCGGTCCACCAACGGCTGACCTTCCGACGCCGGTATCAGGGTGTCGATGATGATGGCGTCCGGCGGTTGTGAACTCGCCGCTTCGACCGCCTCGGCGTCGGTGCCGACCTGGTCGACGCACCAACCCAGAGCCTGCAACTGCAGCGTGAACAGCGCCGCGAGATCGGGCTGGTCCTCGAGGATCAGCACTCGACGCCGAAAATCCGGAAAGCCCCCGCTCTCGGTCATGCCTTCAGGATTCGCCGCCCGGGTGCCATCCCGGGTGCACCTCGGTTGCGGGCCGGTAGCAGTCGATGCCCCCTTAACGGCCGACCCTGCACCTCGTCGGATCGGATGACCATCATTTCCGGCAGGTTAGCTACCAATGAGTAACGTTCCCCGTTCCATTTCGGACTGGCACCATGCGGCCGTGACTGGTTCGGGCCCGGCGACGAGACCACCGGCAGGTTGCTCCGATCCCGGCCGGTGGATGGACGCCTATCTGATCGCCGAAGCGCACCGCGCCGAGAAGGACGTCTGCACCTGCGGACGGCCGCTTCCGTGCATCGCCGCGCAGCGCGCCGCAGAAATCATGGACGAGACGATGGTGGCGGCGCGCCTCGCGGAGCAGTGGACGCGGGCCGCGGAGGCCGCCGTCGAGGAGCAGCGCGCGATCAGCCGCGCGATCACCCAGGACCTACCGATCCTCGTGGACCTGCCCGAACCAGCGCCGGCGCCGGTCGGCGCGCGCTTCTACCGGGAGCGAAAACCACCACGTCATCGCAGCTGAGCACTACGTTTGTGCGCAGTGTCTCCTCATTGACCTCTCAGTCTGCCCTCAGGTCGCCGACGCACTGTTGAGACAGTTGGAACCTTCGGGGAGGAACCCTTGACCATCATCGGAACGCTGCTCGGGCTCGTCCTCACGGTTTTCTGGTGGATTCTGATCGCCCGGATCGTCCTGGACTGGTCCGTGGTGCTGGCCGGCCCACCCGCCTGGGGCGGCTTCCGGGCCAAGGCCATCAACGTCGTCACCCGCATCACCGAGCCGGTGCTGGCTCCGGTGCGCAAGGTCGTGCCGCCGCTTCGCGTCGGCGGTGTCTCGATCGACCTGTCGATCATCCTGGTGTTCTTCGCGATCGTGATCCTGCGCAACGTTGTCGCGTTCCTGTAAGACGTCTTACCAGAGCAGGCCCGGCTGCGGGATCTCCGTGGCCGCCGCGAAGTACTCGTGCCACCGCTCGGCGGACGGAACGAACGCCGAGCCGGTGGAGCGGGCGACGAACACGTCCGCGAGCCCGCCCCGGGTGAACGCGGCGATGTCGTCCTTCCCGTCACCGTCGAAGTCACCGACACCGGGAACTGCCTCCCCCTCCGCCCACGACCGGGCCCACGGCGCCGAGGTCCTGGCGAAGGACCGGCCGGTGGACAGAGCCACACTCACCACACCCCGGCCAAAAGCCACCACGTCCGCCTTCCCGTCCCCATTGACGTCCCCCACCCCGGGCCGCGCCCCACCCTCCCCGAACCACCCGTTCCACTGGGTAGCCCCGCGGAACGCGTTCCCCGCCGAGAGCGCCACCCACACCGACGCCGTCCGTCCCCGCGCGAACGCCACCAGGTCCGCCTTCCCGTCACCGTTCACGTCCGCGACCGCCGGAATCGAGGCGCCGGGCGCGAACCAGCCGTGCCAGGGTGTGGCCGCGCCGAACGCCCGGCCGGTCGACAGCGCCACCGTGACCGTCGGGGCGCTCCCCCGATGGAACGCGACGACGTCGTCCTTGCCGTCGCCGTTCAGGTCGCCCACCGCCGGGATGGCGCTCTCCGGCGCGAACGACGTCGACCAGACCGACGTCGGACCGAAGGAACGGCCGGTGGACAACGCGACCGACACCGTCGGCTTGTTGCCGCGGGAGAACGCGACGACGTCGCTGCGGCCGTCACCGTCGAAGTCGCCGGTGAGGGGTGTCTGGCTCCAGAACGCGAACTGGTCGGACCAGAGGTCGCCGATGCCGTCGAACCGCGTTCCGGTGGAACGGGCGACGTACACGTCACCGCCCTGCCCCCGGGTGAACGCGACGACGTCGTCCCGGCCGTCGCCGTCGAAGTCGCCGGCGCGGCCTCCGAATCCGTCGGACGATGCCGTCAGCGGCCGGTCGGCCGGAACGCCCGGCTGCGACGCGGTGTCCGGCGCCGGCCCGACGATGTAGGCCGCGTGCGCCACTGCCATCGACGTGCCGACCGCCATGATCGTGCTCAGTACTCCCATGCCCGCCCCTTACAGATGTCCGCCCCTTTTGCCCTTGAATAACACCGCGCGTCGGTTCGGCTTCGGAGGCAAGGCCGGTCGGGTCTTTCGGGTTCGGCGGTTCGTGGGCACCATGGGCAGGGTGGTGGGCACGCACGGTCTGGCCGACGCAGGGCGCACCGAAGTGGCGCCCCGGGTTCTGGCGGCCTGGGACGCGTTTCTCGCCTCGGCGGAATCGGCCGATTTGGAACGTGGGTGCTCCACAGCGGGCAGCACGGGCGCCGACGTCTGCATCCGGCTCGGGCTGTGGACCGAGTACGCGGCCCTGCACGACCTGGTGAGTTCCGCCCGCAGCGGCGCCGTCGGCCCGCCGCCGGATCTCGACGCCGTCGTGGAGACCCACCGCAGCGCCGGGCGCGACGAGATCCTCGCCGCGCTGCGCCGGCACCGGGACGCGGTCTCGATCTACTTCAACAGCTTCGACGAGTGGCTCGACCTCGACCCGACCGTCTCACCGTTCGGACGGCTGCCGCTGCTCACCACGCTGCTCGGGCAGGTGTATCCGCTGGCCGTGCACGCGCTGGACCTGGTCGACTGCGGCGCTCCGCCGCCACCGGACTTCCTGCTGGACTCCGGGCTCGCCGCGTTCGTCGACCTGCTCGGCGGCCTGGCGTGCGAGGACGGCATCACCGGCGGGGCCGCAGTGTTCACACCGCCGTCCGGCGGCTGGGCGTTCGCCTGCGGCGAGGAGGGCTGGACGGTCACCACGCTCGACCGGCGCCGCCCCGGCGGCACCGTGATCGAGGGCCCGGCCGCCGAGGTGCTCGCCGCGTCGGCGGGTCGCTCGGAACTGCGCGCGCTCCGCGTCCATCAGCAGGCCGGGTTACTGCGGCTGACCGACGTCGTCCGCCGCCTCGGCCGCACGACCGCGATGCCGAAGCCCCAGGCCTAGGCGCGGCCCCAGGCCACGTGCGCTTCGAACGCCGGACGCGGATCCTGCCCGGTTTCGATCCGTCGCACTCGGTCGGCCAGCGCGGAGTCCAGCCGGGCGCGCCCCAGCGGGCCCAGGGCGTGGAACGCCGGTGAGGTGACGACGAACGGCGCGAACTCGAGCAGGAAGTCGTCCGCAGGCGGCAGTGCGTAGGCGGCCTCGATCGACTCGACCCGCACGTCGCTGAAACCGGCGTCGGCGAGCGCCACCCCGAACTCGTCCCGGCCCAGGTGCGGCAGATCGACCGCGAGTTCCCTGCTCGTGCCCCAGATGATCTCGGTGTAGGGGGACATGTGGGGCTTCGCCCAGTGCACGATCGCCACCGTTCCGCCGGGGCGGACCACCCGGCGCATCTCGGCGAGCGCGTGCGGACCGGCGTACATCGCGGCGAGGACGGAGAAGGCCGCGTCGAACGAATCCGTCGGGTAGGGCAGCGCGTTCGCGTCCGCGAGATCCGCCGACGCGTGCGGGTACGGCGCCACGCGGCCCTTCAGGTACGTCGCGGTCAGCGGCGCGTTGTCGACACCGACCACTTCGTACCCGCGCTCGGCCGCCGCGACGACGAGCGGGCCGGTGCCGGCGCCGACATCCAGCACGCGGGCGCTGTCCGGGAGCCCGGCGGAATCCAGCAGCCGAGCTGCGATCTCGCTGGTGGTGGGCTCGATCCACCGCACCGCCTGCGGCAGCATCAGATCGGTGTGGCTGACGAGGTCGATCGATTCGGAAACCATGATTCGATTCCATCGACTGCCGGGCGGCCCGCCCATGCTCCGGCGCGACGGAAACATACGATCAGTGACGTGGACGTCGTGAGCGAGGCGATCAGCAGCGTGCGGGTCGGCCGGGCCGAGGCGTGCTGGGTCACCGGCGCCGGCGCATGGGGCCTGCGGTATCCCGGCTATCCGGTCAGTGGCTTCCACATCCTGATCCGCGGTGAGGGCTGGCTGATCACGCCCACCGACGCGCCGCGCGCGGTGGCGCCGGGCGACGTGGTGTTCACGGCGGCGGGTGCGCCGCACGGCCTCAGCCACGCACCGACCACGATGGAGTCGCTGCCCCAGGCGGTGCTGGGCGCCGCGCCGCGGGTCGAGGACGCGGACAGCGTGTTCCTCTGCGGCGCGTACTGGCTCACGGATGCCAGCACGCATCCGTACCTTCGTTCGCTGCCCGGCGCTCTGGCGGTGACCCCGACCGACCGCCACCTGCGCGCGCTGGTCGACCTCCTGGACGCGGAGGTCGCCACCGCCGCACCGGGCGGCTCGATCTCCCGGCCCGCACTGCTCGACCTGGTGCTCACCCACGTACTCCGGGAGTTGCTGGCCCAGCACCCGCCGGAGGACGGCGTCGACGACCCGGCCATCGCGGCCGTCGTCCGGCAGATCCGGACCGATCCGGAGAAGCCGTGGACCGCGCAGGAACTCAGCGACCGGGCCGGTCTGCCCCGGCGCGAGTTCTCGCGCCGGTTCGCGGAGGTCACCGGCCGGCCGTTACGGGCCTACCTCACCGAATCCCGCCTCGCTCTCGGCGCCCACCTGCTGCACGAGTCCGACCTCACGCTGGCGGCCATCGCCCGCCGGGTCGGCTACTCGACCGAGTTCGCGTTCGGTGCAGCCTTCCGCCGCGAATACGGTGTGTCCCCCGGGAACTTCCGTAAATCCCGAACCTAGAAGCGACCGCCACCCTTGCTGTCGCCGGACAGCCGCTGCGCCAGGTAGATCGGCACGACCGACAGCACGATCAGCACCGCCGCGACGACGTTGACCACCGGCGCCTGGTTCGGCCGGAACAGGTTGTTCAGGATCCAGATCGGCAATGTCTGCGTACCGGCTCCCGCGGTGAACGTCGTCACGATGATCTCGTCGAACGAGAGCGCGAACGCGAGCAGACCACCGGCGAAGAGCGCGGAACGCAGCATCGGGAACGTCACCAGCCGGAACGTGGTGAACAGATCGGCGCCGAGGTCCATCGACGCCTCCTCCAGGTTGCCGCCGAGCCGGCGCAGCCGGGCGATCACGTTGTTGAAGACGATCACCACGCAGAACGTCGCGTGGGCGACGACCAGCGTGAGGAACCCGAGGTTGACGCCGAGCACGGTGCGGAACGCGTTGTTCAGCGCGATGCCGGTGACGATGCCCGGCAGCGCGATCGGCAGCACGATCAGCAGCGAGATCGAGTTCTGCCCGAAGAACTTGTGCCGCTGCAGCGCGAAGCTCGCCAGCGTGCCCAGCACCAGCGCGACGACTGTCGCGACGAGTCCGACCTGGACGCTGGTGAGGAACGCGTCGAGCGCGCCCTTGTTCTGCGCGGTGCGCTCCCACCACTCGAGCGTGAAGCCCGAAGGCGGCCAGCCGAACGTCCGGTCGCGGTTGAACGAGTTGATCAGAACGACGATCAACGGCACGTAGACGACGCCGAGCGCGAGGAACGTGAACGTGCGCAGTGCGATCCGGGCGGAGCGCGAGAGAGTCATAGGTTCTCCAGTGCACCCGTGCGGCGGACGGCGGCCAGGTAGACGAGCATGATCGCGACCGGCACCGTGGCGACGGCCGCGGCGAACGGCAGGTTGTTGGCCGCGCCGATGTTGTCGTAGACGACGTTGCCGAGCAGCTGCTTCGTGCCGCCGACGATGCGGACCGCGATGTAGTCGCCGAGCGACAGCGAGAACGTGAAGATCGAACCCGCGACCACGGCCGGGAAGACCGTGGGCAGCACGACCGTGCGGAACGTCCGCAGCGGGCGCGCGCCGAGGTCGCCGGCGGCGTCGAGCAGGGAGTTCGGCAGCCGTTCGAGGCCGGCGTACACCGGCAGGATCATGTACGGCAGCCAGAGGTAGGCGAGGGTCACAGTGGTTGCGGTGATTCCGTAGCCGGGGGTGCCGCCGAGCCAGGACAGGATGCCGTCGCCGGAGAACATCAGCCGCCACGCGTAGACCTTCACCAGGTAGCTCGCCCAGAGCGGGGTGAGGATCGCGACGACGAGCAGTCGCTGGGCGCGTGGCGACGCCACCTTGGCCATGTAGAACGCGACCGGCAGCGCGATCAGCGCGTCGATCACCGTTACGCCGACCGCGACGCCGATCGTCCGGAGCGTGATCGTGCGGTAGACCTCGCCGGTGAACAGCGTCGTGAAGTTGTCGAGCGTCCAGGCCCGCACGATCTGGCCGGTGAAGTCGTTCACCGACCAGAACGCGGCGACGAACAGCGCCGCCAACGACCCCAGATAAGCCAGCCCCAACCACAACAGCGGAACCGACAGCATGATCCCGAGCCGAGCCCGGGGCCGCCGGTACAGCGCCGTAGACACCCGCCGCACCACCGAAGGGCGCCGCTCCAACGTCGCCGTCATCGTTCTCCTCAAAGCGCCGAAGGCGCGCTTGTCTTTGCTTGAAACCCGGAGCCCGCTCAGGGCGACGCTGCCAGTCGAGCGCGAATCCGCCGCGTATAGGTGAATACTCAAGGGTTCGCGCTCGCCTGGCAGGGTCGCCCTGAGCGGGCCGCCCACTACCCCTTGATAGAGGTCCAGGCTTGGGTCCAGGCGGAGTAGTCCTTGCACTTCACGTCGGTGCGGCCGTCGAGGCACTGGGTGATCGGCGTCGACCAGTACCAGATCTTCTTCGCGTACTCGGCGTCACCGGCGTGGTAGGTGTCGCAGTGCTTCTTGTCGGCGGTGAACTCACAGGCCTTGGGGTTGGCCGGCGACTCGCCGAAGTACTCCGCGACCTGCGCGTTCGCCTTCGGCGACACGATGTGGTCCAGCCACTTGTACGCGCACGTCTTGTGCTCGGACTTCGCGCCGACCATCCAGGTGTCCGACCACCCGGTCGAACCCTCCTCCGGCAGCACCGCCTCGATCTTCGCGCCCTCGGACTTCGCCACGTTCGCGATGACCTGCCACGACGTCCCGATCACCGAGTCGCCGGACTTGAACGCCGAAACTTCCTTCAGGTAGTCCGACCAGTACTCGCCCACGTTCAGCTTCTGCTTCTTGAGCAGATCGACGGCAGCCGCGAACTGCTTGTCGTCGAGCGCGTACGGGTTCTTGATCCCCAGGTCGGGCTTCGTGTTCATCAGGTACAGCGCCGCGTCGGCGATGTAGATCGGCGAGTCGTACGCGGTGACCTTGCCCTTGGTGGCCGCGTTGTCCTCGAACACCGAGCTCCACGACGTCGGGGCGGGCTTCACCGCGTCGGTGTTGTACATCAGCAGGTTCGCGCCCCACCCGTGCGGCACGCCGTACGAGACGCCGTTGACGCTGTTCCACTTCTGGTTCTTGAGGAACGGGAAGATGTCGGCGTAGTTCGGCACGAGGTCGGTGTTCACCGGCTCGACGTCACCGCCGGCGATCAGCCGCAGCGACGCGTCACCCGACGCCGAGACCACGTCGTACTGGCCGGTCTTCATCAGCGTCACGGCCTCGTCGGAGGTGCCGAACACCTTGACGTTGACCTGGCAGCCGGTGGCCTTCTCGTACGGCGATACCCAGTCGACCTTCGGGTCGTTGGAGCCGTCCTCTGCGTATCCCGCCCAGGCCAGTACGTTCAACGCGCCTTCGGGCTTTCCGAGCTGCTTCAGAGCTTCCAGCTTCGGCGGAGTGAACCCCGCCTCGGACTCCGAGCTACTGCCGGAGTCGTCACTGGTACCGCATGCCGCGGCTGCCGCCACCAGCACGACGGCTGCTGCTCCGGCAAAGACACGACTCAACCGGTTCATGAAATACCTGCTTTCTCCGTACAGGGGGGTGGGAGGAGTCAGGAGGAGGTAGCGGCCAACTCGCCGCTCACCGGCAGCGCGTGGGCGCTCTGCCAGCGCAGTCGAACGCGGTCACCGCGGTTGATGCCGCTCTCGCCTTCGTTCTGCCGTTGCACGACCAGCTGCCCGCCGGCGTCGAGATCGACGACGTACCGGGTGGACGCGCCGAGGTAGATCTCTTCGAGGACCGTGCCCTCGGGCCCTTCCCCGGACTCCGACATCGGGGAGATCCGGATCTTCTCCGGCCGGATGCTCACCATGTCGGGCGATCCGAGCAGCGCGGTCGCGGTGGCACCCGACAACAGGTTGGTGACACCGACGAACCCGGCGACGAAGTCGGTCTCGGGGTGCTCGTACAGCCCGGCCGGGGACGCGATCTGCTCGATCCGTCCATCTCGGACGACCGCTACGCGGTCGCTCATCGTCAGCGCCTCGTCCTGGTCGTGGGTGACCAGCACGAACGTGATGCCGACGTTTCGCTGCAGGGCTTTCAGTTCGACTTGCATTTCGAGTCGCAGGGCCCGGTCGAGCGCGCCGAGCGGTTCGTCGAGCAGGAGCACTTTGGGACGGTTCACCAGCGCGCGGGCGAGCGCGACCCGCTGCCGCTGACCGCCGGAGAGCTGGCCGGGGCGGCGATCGCCGAAGCCGGTGAGGCGCACGGACTCCAGCGCTTCGAGCGCGCGCTGACGGCGCTCCTTCTTGCCCACACCCTTGACGCGCAGCCCGTACTCGACGTTGCCGAGGACGGAGAGGTGCGGGAACAGCGCGTAGTCCTGGAAGACGGTGTTGACGTCCCGGTCGTACGGCGGCCGGGTGGTGACGTCCGTGCCCTGCAGCAGTACCTGACCCGCGGTGGGTAGCTCGAAGCCGGCGATCATCCGCAGCAGCGTCGTCTTGCCCGAGCCGGACGGTCCGAGCAGGGAGAAGAACTCACCGTCGGGGATCTCCAGGTCGATGCCGGCGACGGCTTCGACGTCACCGAACGTCTTGCGCAGCCCGCGCAGTTCGATGGCCGGGGCATTGTCCCTGGTGGGGTTCAACGGAACTCCTGGGAAGACGACGACGTTGGGCGGAACGATCGGTACTGACTACGCGCCGAAACCTATGACGTCATAGTTCACAGCACAACCTGGCTACGTTGGAATTTATCGTGGAGTAACCTCAACGCTCCACACGGGAGGGTCGATGGGCACGCGACGGTTCGACCGTGGGCCGCGATCCGCGCTGTTCGCGCCGCTGGAGAGCTTGAGCCGCACGGAGTTGGTGACCCATCGGCTGGCCGACGCGATCATGCTCGGCCTGCTCATTGATGCCGAGCAACTGCCGAGCGAGACCGCCCTCGCCACCGGTTTCGGTGTGTCCACAGTGACAGTGCGTGAGGCGTTGACCGCGCTGAGACAGCGAGGGTTGATCGAGACCCGGCGCGGGCGGGGTGGGGGGAGTTTTGTCCGGTCGCCGGCCGACGACCCGACCGCGGTGCTGCGCGAGCGGCTGCGTCAGTACAGCCCCGGCACGTTGCGTGACATCGGTGACCATTACGCGGCGATCAGCGGAGCGGCGGCCGAGCTCGCGGCCGAGCGGGCCGACAGCGAGGACGTGGCGCGGCTGCGGAGTGCGGTGGTCACAGTGGAGACGGCGGCCCGCCCGGGAGATCGCCGCCGCGCCGACGGCCACTTCTCGATCGAGGTGGCGGCCGCCGCACAGTCGGCCCGGCTGACCAGGGCGGAGATGGCTCTGCAGACCGAGGTCGGGCCGCTGTTCTGGCTCGTGCTCGAGGACGATGCGGCGCACGCGCTGGCCGTCGAGCGGTGCCGTGCGCTGACGGCTGCCGTGGTGCTGGGTGACGGTCAGCGAGCGCGTGCCGCCGCCCAGGAACGGATTGCCGACGCCGTCAACAGCCTGACCGAACGTCATCTGGAATTGGTTCGTCAGCCACGGGGGTAAAGGTCCCGGGTTGCGGGATGATCCGGGAATGGATCGCACGCGAACCGCAGACCCGACCGCAACAGCGGCGGTGGTGTCGGTGGTGCGCAGAACGATCGAGGAAGCGTTCGACGGTGTGGCCGCGTTACGCCGGGACGTCGAGAGCATGTTTTCGGGGAGCACCGCCGCCGGTGGTACCGCGGTCGGCCGGGACGATCTCGCCGAGCTGTACCCCACGCTCACCGCCCCACTGCGGACGCCGGGCGGGCTCGCGAAGGGTGCGGGCTTCGTCGCGGCGCCGCACCTTCTCGTCGACGCGCCGTGGTGGCTGGAGTGGTGGACGCGGGAGCCGTCCGGAGAGCCGAGCCGCCTGGTCGTCGACGTCGATCCGGACGGCGAGAACTTCTACGACTACACGACGCTGCCCTGGTACCGGGATCCGCAGCGCACCGGGCAGCGGACCGTCACCGGCCCGTACGTCGACTACCTCTGCACCGACGACTACACGCTCACGTTCACCGCGGCGGTGCGCGACGGGGACGCGTTCCTGGGGGTCGTCGGCAGTGACCTGGACGTGGGCCTGTTCGAGGCGATCGCACTCCCGTCGCTGCGCGCGGTGCCGTGCACGGCGACGCTGATCAACGCCCACGGGCGGGTGATCGCGTCGAACTCACCGCAGCGCCGAGGTGGCTCGCTGGTCCGCGACGTGGACGTGGCCGCGCTGTGGGCGAACGGTTCGACGGCGGGAACCCGCCTCGTGCGCTGCGGGGACTTCCCGATCGGGCTGATGCTCTAAAGACAGGGAGCGTCGCCCGGCCAGCGCTCGGCGAGCACGAGGTGCACGTGCCCGGCCTCGCCCACCTCCTCGAGCCCGGCGAAGTCGTGCACGACCCGCACGAACCCCTCCGGCACCGCGACCGCCACCGCCGCGAGCAGTTGCGCGCGGGCGTCGTCGGCGGTCGCTGTGGTTTCGGTGCCATCGAGGGCGGAGAAGAGGTCGGCGGCCAGGCCGAACGGGGCCGGGTCGATGCGGACGCGGTTGCCGGCGCACTCCACGCGCATGCCGGCGGGTACCCGCGCCCGGTAGTACTCCGCGCAGGCCACCAGCCTCGCGTTCTGCTCGGTCGACGGATCATTCGCTCCGTAGAGCGGCGGTAACAGCTCGAACCGGATGCCGTCCCAGACGACGCCGTGCCCTTCGAGCGGCACCTGGACCGTCTCGTTCGTCCCGGCGCCGAACCGCTCGTGCACCGCGGCCCGCGCGGCCGCCAGGTCCGGAACCGGTGCGAGCCGCTCGCCGGTGGCCAGCACCGGCTCCCATCCGTCGTCGGTGCTGCGGTAGGTCACGTCCACGGGGCAATCGTGCCCTAGTGCACGGGCCGCGTGAGGGCCGACAAGATCAGGATGCTCAGGCGACGGGCACGGTCGGGCGTGAAGCCGGCGTCCTCGGCCGCCTCCTCCACGATCTGGCCGACGGTGGCCGTACCGAGGCTGCTCAGGTGCGGCAGGTTCGTGGCCGGCCCCTCGGGCAGGCGCCTGCGCGCCGCACCGCGGTTCCGCCGCCAGCGGGTGACGCCCCCGTGGTGGCGGGTTCCGACGTGCCCGAGGACGCCGGTCGCCGCGCAGGTGAGCATCGCGAGCGAGAGCACGGTGACGAGCTCGGCCTTCGGCCCCCCGAGCTGCAGCGCGACCGGGTCGTCGCGGCGCGCTCCGGACAGCGCCCAGCGGATCACCCGCCGCTGGAGGATCTCGTCGTCGAAGAAGCGCTGGACGACGACCGGGAAGCGGGGCATCTCGGCCGGGGCCAGCTCCTGGACGATCATCTCGGCGGCCCCGGCGACCGTGTGCGGCCCGAGGTCCTCCCAGCGCAGCTCCACCGGCTCGTCGGCCGGAAGGTCCCCGAGGTCGTCCGAGGGGGCGGGCTCGTCGGTCGTGTGCGGCGTTTCCTCGTCGACCGGCTCGTAGAGCTCCTCCTCGACGTCGGAAGTCTCGTCGTCCGGAGTTTGGTCATCCCAGTACGACGGCGTGCCGTACCCGGTTGCGCGGTACTCCCGACCCGCCGGACGAGGCGGCACCTCTCCACGCCAGACGACCTCACCCTCGATCACCGCGGGCGGCCGGTCACCGAACGGGTCGTGCGCCTCGCGGTACGGGTCGAGCACGAACCGCGTAGTCGGAGCGTCGTCGTCGTCCGCGTAGTCGAAGAACCCGCGGTACGAGTTCAGCGCGAACCGCGCCGTCGGGGTGTCGTCCTCGGTATACGGATCCGGATCCACCCAGAACGCCGCCGTCGGTGCGTCGTCGTCGTCCAGCGCCGCACCCCGGTGGCGTCCGCCGCCGTACGGGTCGGTCATCAGGCGCCACCTCCTGCGGGGCTCATCGGCACGAGCAGGCGGTTGATGAGGCCGATAACTCGGCGAATTAGTGAGGCGACTACCGTGTCGGCATGGACCGGGCCTCTGCGCAGACCACTTATCTACTGGTCGACGGCGAGAACATCGACGCCACGCTGGGCAGCAACATCTTCGGCGGGCGCCGACCCAGCCCGCAGGAGCGCCCGCGCTGGGAGCGCGTCCGCGACTTCGCGAGCGAGACCTGGGACCGCCCCGTCAAGGCCCTGTTCTTCCTGAACGCGAGCTCCGGCCAGTTGCCGCTGCCGTTCATCCAGGCGTTGCTCGCGCTGGACTACCAGCCGATCCCGCTCTCCGGCAGCACCGGTGAAAAGGTCGTCGACATCGGTATCCAGCGGACGCTCGACGCACTGGTCGACCGCCCCGGCGACGTGCTCCTCGCCAGCCACGACGGCGACTTCTTCGACCAGATCGAGCGTCTCCTCGACGGCAACCGGCGCGTGGGGCTGCTCGGGTTCCGCGAGTTCGTCAACTCCCGGTTCACCGAGCTGACCGCCGAGGGCCTGGAGATCTACGACCTCGAGGACGACGTCCGCTGCTTCAACGCCCGCCTGCCGCGCGTCCGCATCATCAATATCGACCGTTTCGACCCGCTCCCGTACCTCTGACGCTGAGTCGTACATAAGACGACTACCTGGCGTTTCTTGAAACGGACTGCCACTCTGCTCCCGAGAACGACGGCGAGGAGAGGACAGCGGCCCGGTGGGTGGTCTGTTAGATGCGGCCTTCGGATTCCCGGCGGTGCTGTTCACTTTCGCGCTCGTCGTCGTGGTCGGGTACTGGGTCCTGGTGATCGTCGGCGGCCTCGGCGTCGACGCGCTCGACGGTGACGGCGGCGCGGAGGCAGGTGGCGCGCACGGTGCTCTCAGCGCCATCGGCCTCGGCGGGGTGCCGGTCAGCGTCTCGCTGTCGGCGCTGATCGGGGTCGCCTGGTTCGGCACGTTCGTGGGGAGCGCGGTGCTCGGCAACGACGGATTCCTCATCGACGTCGGTCTGCTGGCCGGCGCGCTCGTCGTCGCATGGTTAGCGACCCGGCTGGTGACCCGCCCGTTGCGTCGATTGTTCCCCGACGAGAAACTGCCGTCCCGATCGGATTTCCTCGGCTCGACGTGCGTGATCCGCACCGGCCGCGTCGACGCGAAATTCGGCCAGGCGGAAGTGACAGCTGACGATGGATCGTCGGCACTTGTGCAGGTGCGCCAAACTGGCGAGTACGAACTCAGCGCCGGCGAAACAGCGCTGATCTACGACTACGACACGGACGGCGAATTCTTCTTCGTCATGCCGTTCAATGCTGCCCACCCCCGGAGCTAGGTAAATCTATGGATGCTGTGGCCCTCGGTGCCGGCGTGCTGATCGCCGTCGCCTTGATCGTTGTTCTCGGCCTCGCGATAATGGTGAGCCGACTGTTCAAGAAAGTTGAACAGGGCAAGGCCCTGATCGTCTCGAAGGTCAAAAAGGTCGACGTGACCTTCACCGGCGCGACGGTCATCCCGGTGCTCCACCGCGCCGAGGTCATGGACATCTCGGTGAAGACGATCGAGATCGCCCGTACCGGCCGCGAGGGCCTGATCTGCCGCGACAACATCCGGGCGGACATCCGGATCACGTTCTTCGTCCGGGTCAACAAGACCGTCGAGGACGTCATCAAGGTGGCCCAGGCGATCGGTACGGCACGCGCGAGCAACCAGGACACGCTCCAGGAACTGTTCAACGCGAAGTTCTCCGAAGCGCTCAAAACCGTGGGTAAGCAGCTCGATTTCGTCGACCTCTACACGAAGCGGAATGAATTCCGCGATCAGATCATCGCGGTCATCGGTACCGACCTCAACGGTTACAGCCTCGAAGACGCCGCGATCGACTACCTCGAGCAAACGCCGCTGAGCCAACTCGACCCGGCGAACATTCTCGACGCGCAGGGTATTCGCAAGATCACCGAGCTGACCGCGATCGAGCACGTGCGCACGAACGAATTCCAGCGCACCGAAGAAAAAGAGATCACGCGCCAGAACGTCGACGCCAAGGAAGCAGTTCTCGAGCTGCAGCGCCGGCAGGCCGACGCCGAGATCAAGCAGCGGCGTGACATCGAGACCAACCGCGCCCGCGAAGAGGCCGAGATCTCCCGCGTCCAGGCGGAGGAGCGGCTCAAGGCGCAGAAGGCGCACCTGATCACCGACGAAGCGCTCGGCATCCAGAACCAGAACAAGGACCGGGAGATCGCGGTCGCGGAGAAGAACCGTGAGCGTGTCCTGGCGATCGAGACCGAGCGGATCGAGAAGGACCGCCTGCTCGAGGTCATCGCCCGGGACCGGGAGACGCAGCTCTCCACGATCAACAAGGACAAAGAGGTCGAGGTCGAGAAGCGCGCGATCGCCGACATCGTCCGGGAGCGCATCGCGGTCGAGAAGACCGTCGCCGAGCAGGAAGAGAACATCAAGAAGCTGCGCGCGGTCGAAGAGGCCGAGCGGATGCGCCAGACGCTGATCATCCAGGCCGAGGCCGAGGCGCAGGAGAAGCTGGTCAAGGACATCAAGGCAGCCGAGGCCGCCGAGCAGGCCGCGCAGCACCTGGCCCGCGAGGCGCTGACGCTGGCCGAGTCGCGCCAGCGGGCCGCCGAGCTCGACGCCGCCGCGAAGATCCGGCTCGCCGAGGCGATCAAGGCCGAGGCCGCCGCGCCGGGCCTGGCCGCGGTGCAGGTCCGCGAGGCCGAGGCCGACGCGATCGAGAAGAGCGGTCTCGCCGAGGCGGTCGCCGACCGCGAGAAGGGCCTGGCCCAGGCGCTCGTCGCGAAGGAGAAGGGCCTCGCGGAGGCCGCCATCGCGAAGGAGAAGGGCCTCGCCGAGGCCGAGGCGCTGCGCGAGAAGCTGAAGGGCGAGGCCGAAGGTCTCACCGACAAGGCCGCCGCGATGGCCGCCCTCGACGACGCCACCCGCCAGCACGAGGAGTACCGACTGCGCCTCGAGGCCCAGAAGGAGATCCAGCTGGCGAACATCGACGTCCAGCGGCAGATCGCCGAGGCGCAGGCCTCGGTGCTCTCCACCGGCCTGCAGAACGCCGACATCGACATCGTCGGTGGCGACACCGTGTTCTTCGACCGGCTGATGAGCTCGATCGCGTTCGGCAAGGGCGTCGACAAGTTCGTGGAGCACTCCGAGGTGGCCGGCACGCTGACCAAGCCCTGGCTGGACGGGTCGGCGAGCTTTACCGACGACCTGAGCCGGATCCTCGGGTCGGTGGACTCCGCCGACATCCGCAACCTGACGATCTCCGCACTGTTGATGAAGATGATCAAGGGCGGCGGCCCGGACTCCGCGAAGCTCGGTGAGCTGCTCGGCTCGGCCCGCCAGCTCGGCATCGCCGACACCCCGCTGTCCCAGCTGACCGCCCTGAACGGCGTCACGAAGGCGTGACCGGCCCCCTGACCGCCGGCGGCGCGGAGGCCAGCGCCGCCGGCACGACCGCCGCCGGCCCGGCGGGCGTGGGCGGCGGGCCGGCTGACGTACCAGCCGGCCCGGCCACGCCCGGGCTCGATGCGGGCACCTACGACGTCCTCCGGAGCCGCCTGAAGACGCAGGCAACGGAGCTGGCGCAGCACGTCGAGGCGCTCAACACGCAGCGGCTCGACGTCTTCGGCGGCACCGAACTACGCCTCACCGGCACCGCGCAGATCCGCACCGAGCACAACTGCGTCCCGCGCGACATCACGTCGGTCGGCGACCGGCTGCTCTTCGGCTACAACGCCTACCTGGGCATGAAGCCGGAGACGACGGTCGACGACGTGTTCTCCGTGCACCGCCTGGTACGCGACAACGACCGGCTCAGCTTCGAGCAACTCGAGCACGACCCGCTCCTCACCGACGAGCAGTTCACCAAGGACCTCGGCGAGCAGTACCGGTATTTCCGGGAGAGCTCGCTGCTGCAGCTGCGCCGGCTCGACCCGCTGCTGCTCGCGGTGTTCCGCACCAGCCCGAACGCCGACGACAACCGCGTGCTCCGCTGGCGCCTCAACCTGGACGGCACGGCGAACTACGTCGACAACAAGGGCGAACGGGACCACACGTTCCCCGCCAAGCAGGACTTCGACTGGGTCGAGACCACCCGCACCGACCACGTCCTCGGCCGGCACCCGCACATCTCGATCCTCGGCGTGGTGTTCGTCGAGACGATCGGCGGCGACCTCACGATCAAGGTCGAGAACAACACCGAGTCCGGCGAGGGCATCTACACCGAGCCGGTCAAGGAACCGCTGCAGAGCCTCGCCGACGCCGACGTCAGCTACGCCCGCATCGGCCCCCTGATCCTGCTCCGGATCCGTCCGTACAAAGAGGACGCCTGGCGCTACCTGATCTTCAACACGCTCACCCGCGACGTCCTGCGGCTGGACGGCATCGGGCAGGCCTGCCAGCGCCTGCCCGAGGACCAGGGCATCGTCGTGCCCGGCGGCTACTACCTGTCGACAGGCGTCCACCGCGTTTTCGACCAGGACACTTCCGGCCTGGAGTTCGAGCGTGTCATCCGCTCGACGAACGGCGAGGACGTCCTCTACGTCTTCCACAGCCGGACCGACGGCCGCTACCTGCTGCTCCCGTACAACGTCATCCGCAAGGAGATCGCGAACCCGATCCCCTGCCACGGTTACGCGTTCTACGACGACGGCACGCTGGTCGTGCTGCGCGCCACGAACGCCGAGCCGACTCGCGTCCACCAGATGCAGGTGTGGCAGACGCCGTACGTGTCGGACACGTACGCAGCAGCGCAGCCGGTGGGCACCGGACCGCTGGAGCGGATCGGCAACGCCGATCTGGTCCGCGGGATCTCCGACCTGCTGTCGGTCGCCCGGATGGCCGAGGACACGACGCCCACCGAAGCGGCGTTCGACGCGCTGATCGGCGCCTGCCGCCGCGCCGTCGACCAGTACCACTGGCTCGACGAGAACGGCCTGGGTACCCCGCTCGCGCAGCTGCGGCGCACCGCCGAGCAGGTCCGCGAGGAGTTCGAGAAGGTCCAGAGCCTCACCGCGCAGGCCGCGGACGCGCTCGCCGCCGCTGTCGCCGAGGTCGGCACGCTGATCCGGGACGCGCGGACGGGTTCGCCGACCACGGCAGAGGAGTGGGCCGCCCAGCTCGCCGCGCTGCGCCGGGCGCAGGGTCGGCTGGTCGGGCTGCGCGAGGTCCGGTACGTCGACCAGACCGCCGTCGACGCACTCGCCGCGGAACTGACCGACGAGCTCGCGGCCGCCGGCCGCCGGGCGGTCGAGTTCCTCCGCGGCGAGGGTGCTTTCGACAGCTACGAACAACAAGCCGAACTGCTCACTGCCGACGCCGACGCGATCGCGTCCGTGGCGGAGGCGGCACCGCTGGCCGAACGGCTCGACCAGCAGTCCGACGGGCTGGCCGTCGTCACCGAGGTCCTCACGTCGCTGGACATCGAGGACGCGACCGTCCGCACCGAGCTGCTCGCCCGCATCGGCGGTGTGCTCGGCAGCATCAACCGCGCCCGGGCGACGCTCGACGCGCGGCGCCGCGAGCTGCTCGCGGTGGAGGGACGTGCCCAGTTCGCGGCGGAGTTCGCGCTGCTCGGGCAGGCAGTGACCGGTGGACTGGCGGTCGCCGACTCCCCCGAGGCGTGCGACGAGCAGCTCGCGAAGCTGATGGCTCAGGTCGAAGGGCTCGAGTCCCGGTTCGGGCAGTTCGACGAGTTCCTCGCGTCGCTCGCGGAGAAGCGCGAGGACGTCTACGAGGCGTTCTCGGCGCGGAAGCAGGCGCTGCTCGACGACCGGCAGCGGCGGGCGAACCGGTTGGCTGCGAGTGCCGACCGGATCCTCGGCAGCGTGCAGCGCCGGGCCGTTCAGCTGGCCACACTCGAGGACGTCAACACGTACTTCGCGACCGACCCGATGGTCGGCACGCTGCGCGGCCTGATCGGCGAGCTGCGGACGCTCGGCGACGCGATCCGCGCGGAGGAGTTCGAGCGGCGGCTGTCGACCGCGCGTCAGGAGGCCGGGCGGGCGCTGCGGGACCGCACCGACCTGTACGACGGCGACACGATCCGGCTCGGACGGCACCGGTTCGCGGTGAACACGCAGGCAGCTGAGCTGACGCTCGTGCCGCACGAGGGCAAACCGGTGTTCGCGATCACCGGCACCGACTACCGCGCCCCGGTCACCGACCCGACGTTCGCGTCCACCGCCGAGTTCTGGGACCAGCCCCTGGTCTCCGAAGACGCCACCCTCAGCCGCGTGGAGTACCTGGCCGGCACCCTCCTCCTCTCGGGTGTTCGTGACCCTGCACAGGTGCAGACCGCTGCTGCCGAGCGGTACGAGGAGGGGTACGAGCGCGGCGTCCACGATGCGGATGCGGCGGTGGTTCTCGGCGCGCTGGTCGAGCTGTACGACGAGGCCGGGCTGCTCCGGTACTCGCCCGGGGCGCGGGCGGCGGCGCAGCTGTTCTGGGCGTACGGCGTCGAGGACCGGAAACAGTGGGAGGTGCGCGCCCGGTCGCTGACCCGCGCGAACGAGATCTTCGGGGCGGGCGACGGGCTCGAAGCGCTGACCGCCGAGCTCGCGGCCGAGATGACCGAGGCCGAGCAGCCGCTGCTCGCAGCGGAATACCTCATCGCCGAGCTCGCGCACGAACCGTTCGGGTTCGTCACCGGCCCCCGGGCGGCGGAACTGGTGGCCGGCTTCGAACGAGCCCTCGGCCCCAACGCGTCCACTCTGGAAGACGACCTCAAGGAGCTCGGCGACGACGTCACCGCCCGGCACCGGCTGATCAACGCGTGGATGTCGGCCTACTCGCCCGAAGCCACCGAGGACCGCGACGAGGCCGTCGCGTACCTGCTCATCGGCGACGACGTCCCCCGCCGCGACTCCGCCGCGCAGCTCGAAGCCACCGTCGACGGCCTCCTGTCGGCACACCCCCGCATCACCGGCCGGACGCTGACCGTGCGCCTCGACGACGTACTGGCCCGCGTCCGCCGATTCCAGGACGTCCGCGTCCCGGCGTTCCGCGCCTACCAGAAGCAGCGCGGCACCGTGATCGCGGAAGAACGCGCCCGGCTCCGCCTCAACGAGCTCGAAGCAGGGGTGCTCAGCTCGTTCGTCCGCAACCGCCTCATCGACCAGGTCTACCTCCCGCTGATCGGCGACAACCTCGCCAAGCAGCTCGGCACCGTGGGCCCGGACTCACGCACCGACCAGATGGGGTTGCTGCTCCTGCTGTCCCCACCCGGCTATGGCAAGACGACGCTGATGGAGTACGTCGCGTCCCGGCTCGGCCTGGTCTTCGTCAAGGTCAACGGCCCGGCGCTGGGCCACGACGTGACGTCGCTCGACCCGGAGCAGGCACCGAACGCGGCCGCGCGGCGCGAGGTCGAGAAGATCACGTTCGCGTTGGAGCTGGGGAACAACACACTGCTCTATCTGGACGACATCCAGCACACGTCGCCCGAGCTGCTCCAGAAGTTCATTTCCCTGTGTGACGCGACCCGCCGGATGGACGGGGCCAGCAAGACGTACGACCTGCGTGGTAAGCGCTTCGCGGTGTGCATGGCCGGCAACCCGTACACCGAGTCGGGGCAGCGGTTCCAGGTGCCGGACATGCTGGCCAACCGAGCCGACGTCTGGAACCTCGGTGACGTGCTGTCCGGGCGCGAGGAGCTGTTCGCGCTGAGCTTCCTGGAGAACACGCTGACGTCGAACCCGGTGCTCGCGCCGCTCTCGACCGGTGCGCCGGCCGACGTCGAGCTGCTGGTGCGGCTGGCGCGCGGGGACGCCACGGTGCGGCCGGACCAGTTGGAGAAGACGTACTCGTCCGTGGAGCTGGAGCAGATCCTGGCCGTGCTGCGTCACCTGCTGCGCGTGCAACATGTGGTTCTACGGAACAACGAGGCGTACATCGCGTCGGCGGCGCAGGCGGATTCGTCGCGTACCGAGCCGCCGTACCGGCTGCAGGGTTCGTACCGGAACATGAACAAGATGGCGCAGCGGGTGCTGCCGGTGATGAACGACGCCGAGCTCGAGGCCGTGATCGACGACCACTACGTCGGGGAGGCCCAGACGCTCGCGGCGGACGCCGAGGCGAACCTGCTGAAGCTGGCGGAGCTGCGGGGTGTGCTCACTCCGGAGGCATCCGCCCGCTGGTCCGCCGTGAAGGAAGGGTTCCTCCGCGAGCGGGCGCTGGGCGGCTCCGACGACCCCCTGGGCCGGGCGGTCGGCGCCGTGGGCCTACTCGCGGATCGGGTCCGGGAGGTCGAGCAGGCCATCGTCCGACTTGGTCCGCGCTCGTAGCGTCCGAATGCCCAACAGGAGCAGGACGACGGCGAGCAGGCCGACGATCACGTAGCCGCCGAGCGTGAACGTCTTCTCGAACTGGCGGGCGGCGGAGCCGAGCGCGGCGCCGATGCCGACGTGCAGCGCGGACCAGCTCGCCGCACCGAGGGCAGCGGCGGGGAGGAAGCGCGGGAGCGGAAGGCCCGCGCTGCCCGCCGCGGCGGGTCCCAACGCACGCACCGCGGGCAGGAAGCGGATGAAGAACACCGCCAGCGGGCCGCGCCGCTGCAGGGTCGCCGCGGCGCGGTCCCAGAGCACCGCCCCGTACCGGCGGATCAACCGCGTCTCTCGCAGGCGCGGCCCGTACCGACGCCCGATCGTGTACCCGATCGCATCACCGAGGATCGCGCACACCGTGACCACCGCCCACAGCGCGACGAACCGCCCGGGTCCGTTCACCGTCGTCGCGGCGACGAGCAGACTCGACTCACCGGGCACGATCAGCCCGAGCCCGAGCGTGCACTCGCCCAGCACGAGCAGCCCCGCCACGGCGATGACCGCGAGCGGCGGCAACGATTGAAGCCAGTCCAGGATGTCGGTGACCATGCGTGCTCCTTCGGCTCGGAGCCGGACACTACGGCTGAGCCTCGCAGCGAATTAATGCACTTTCGTCAGGGAACGCCCCTGGCTTCCGGCACTCGTGATTGGCTGGGAGCATGCGTCCCTGGAACACCGAAATGGCTGGTCAGCTGCATCGCGACACGATCGAATCGAACCTGCTCAGGGGTAATCCCCTGGGTGATCCCCACGAGCGTCCACTGTGGGTCTACACGCCGCCGGGCTACTCGTCGGACACGCCCTTGCCGGTCGTGTACGTGATTCAGGGCTACACCGGCCAGATCGACATGTGGAACAACCGCTCGCCGTACCGGCAGACGTTCCCGGAGAACGTCGACGCACTGTTCGCCTCGGGTGAGACGCCCGGGTGCATCGTCGTCTTCGTGGACGCGTGGACCACGTACGGCGGCTCCCAGTTCGTGGACTCCCCCGGCACCGGGCCGTACCACTCGTACCTCTGCGACGAGGTCGTGCCGTGGGTCGACGCCCGGTACGCGACGCTGGCGCGCCCGGAGTCGCGGGCGATCAGCGGCAAGTCGTCGGGCGGGTTCGGGGCGATGATCACGCCGATGCTGCGCCCGGACCTGTTCGGCGCGCTCGCCACGCACGCGGGCGACGCCCTCTACGAGTACTGCTACGTGAGCGGATTCGCGAAGGCGGTGCGGCTCCTCCGTGAGTACGACGGGGACATCCAGCGGTGGTGGGCCGATTTCCAGTCGCGGACGTCGTTCACGAAGGAGGCCGACGGCGAATTGCTGATCCTGCTCGGCTGCACCGCCTGCTTCTCCGCCGACGAGGACGGCACCCCGCAGCTGCCGTTCGACCCGATCACCGGCGTGCTGATCCCGGAGCGCTGGCAGCGATGGCTGGACTGGGACCCGGTGCGGATGATCGACACGTACGCCGACGCGCTGCTGTCGCAACGCTCGATCTGGATCGACGCCGGCACCCGCGACGAGTGGTACCTCGACCTCGGCGCCCAAGCGTTCCACGCGGGCCTCAAGCGGATCGGCGTCCCCGACGACCGCATCCACTTCGAGCTCTTCGACGCCACCCACGGCGGCATCGACTACCGCTACCCCCAGGCCCTCAAATGGCTGGCCGAACGCCTGGAACGCTAGGCGGGCTCGAGGCGGTAGATGGTGATCTGGCCGGCGCGGTAGTAGACCGACCAGTGGGGTGAGGCGTCGAGGGCCGCGCGCAGCGCCTCGACCGAGCCGCGGGGCAGGTTGCCGAAGTACTCGGCGGTTCGCTGCATCAGCGGTGTGATCACCAGGAACGTCTCCGTGCCGCCGTACGACGCCGCCCAGCTCTCGATCGCCGGGAGCTGGTCGGCGTCGAGCACGAGGTGTTTGAACGACGGCTCGTCGGTGATCGACGGGTCGACGCTGCGGCCCGGGTTGAGGTCGCCGTAGTCCGCCGTGAGCCGCGCCGGGAACGCGGGCGCGAGCATCGTCATCGTCGACCCGGCGGGGGCCTGCGTCTCGAGGTAGCGCGCCGCCCGGATGTCGGCCGGCGGGACGACGTGCAGCGCGTACTGTCCCTGCAACCCCTGCAGCGCCGCTATCGCGAGCAGCGCGAACACCACGCCGGAAGCAATACCCCAGCGCCGCGACCCCGCCCACCACGACGCGGCGAGCATCGCGCACCACGGCACCGAGAACAGGTACACCCGGTAGATCGCCTCACCGCCGTAGCTCTGCAGGAACAGCAGCAGGAACGGCGTGAACCCGAGCGCGAACGGGATGACGATCCGCCCGAGCCCACGGCGGTGCCGCCACCCGACGACCAGCGCCGCGAGCCAGACCGCCACCGACAGCCCCCGGGCGACGAGCGCCGAGAACTCCTGCGCCCGGGTCCCCCACCCGCTCGTCGTGCCGGACGCGTTCTTGAACAGGTCGAACCCGTCGAACAGGTTGTACTGACTTTCGACCCCGCCCATCCGCGGCAGGAAATACCCACCCGCGATCGCGGCCAGCGCGATCACCAGCCAGTTCGGTCGGATCAGACCGACGATCGTCAGTACGCCGACGCCGAACAGCAGCAGGTACGGGGTGAGCTGGTGCGCCGCGGTGATCGCCGCGAACACCAGCGCCACGACGACGAGCACCGGCCACCGCGGCCGGTCCCGTACCGGCGGGGCGTCGCGCACGAGCAGCTGACGCAGCCGGTTGAGCCGTCCGGCGGCCCGCGACCCGGGCAGCCCCCGGCAGCCGTGCATCAGCAGCGCGAAGAACCCCAGGCTCAGGGCGTACGCGTAGGCCTGCGGGGAGAAGTAGTTCTGGTCGACCCAGAGCGAGCAGACGAACAGGAACACCGCGAGGTACACGGCCCGGACGTCCCGGTTCAGTCCCCGCACGATCGCGGCGATCAACAGCGCGTCGATCAGCCCGAAGTACGGCGTCGACCAGCCCACGAACCGGATCGACGCCACCCCGGCGACACTGGAGAGCTGCGCGGTGGCGGCGAACAGCGCCGGCCAGCGCTGGTAGATGTCGTCCGGGTCGACGACCTGGCCGTAGCGCTGGACGAGCTCGACGACGCCGACGTGCTTGTACACCCACGGGTACTCGGGCACCGGCACGAGCAGCGGCGCGGTCGCCCACACCAGCAGTCCCATCGCCCCGATGCCGGCGAGCAGCACGAGCGTGCGGGCCCGCCCGAACAGCTCGATGCCGAACCCGACCCCCACCATTCCGATCGCGGCGACGAACGGAACTCCCAGGCCCCACGTCAGACCGAACTCGGTGATCCCGTTCGGGTCGGCCCGCAGCACGGTGACCAGCCACAGCCCCAGCGCGACGACGAACAGCGTCGGGGTGAGCACGGGAGCCACCCCCGTGGGCGGCGCGTCCGTGCCGACCCGGTCGAGGACGTCGGTCCGGCCCATCACGTCCGGCCTGCGTAGCCGGGCCAGCGCGACAGCTGCCGTCAAAGCCAGCAGTGCGGCGGTCGCCGCGAACGGGTGCCACGCCCGGAACCACACCATCGACGCCGCGCTCAGCCCGGTGAGCGCCAGGCTGAACGTGATCGTGAGCGCGCTCGCCACTACCTGGTCGGCGATCCGCAGGTGGCTGACGATCGCGGCGCCGGGGCCGGCCGTGAAGAACGCCAGCAGCAGCACCAGCCGGATCGGCCCGTCCGGGATCAGCAGCGCGACGGTCCCGGCCACCACTGTTGCCACGGCGACCGCCGCCAGCCCGGTTTCGGACGTCGGGGTGCCGAGTGCGGTGCTGCCGCGGGGCACCGACGAGAGCAGACGGACGGTCACCCAGTCATTCTGTACCTATTACTGCAACAAAGTCCGGATTCGGATCACCAGCCCGGGCAGCAGGACCGCCGCCGTCAGCGCCTGTGCGCCGACATACGCCAGTCCGACGCCCGGCAGCCCCAGCCGTGGCAGGAGCACCACCGCACCACCGAGGAACACGACAGCGGTGACGGCCTGGACGAACACGGCCGGCCAGAGCCGGTTCACCAGGATCGCCAGCGCGCAGTAGACGATGACAACAGCGGTGAACGGAAAGCTCAGCGCCGCCACCCGCAGCAGCGTGCCGCCGCCGTCCGCGAATGCCGTGCCCTGCACGAGCAGCAGCGTCGGGCCGAGCACCACCAGGCCGAGCGTGCCGGCGACCGCGACCGCCGTCACCAGGCCGAGGATCCGGCGCAGGTGGTGGGCCAGGCCGTCCGGGTCGCGGCCGACCTGGGCGATGAACGACATCATGATGTTCCAGACCAGCGTCTGCAGCGTGATGACGATCAGCCACGGCACCGCGAAGTAGGCGTTGGCCACCGAGCCGGCCACGTGCACGACCAGCACCGGCGGGATCAGCGTGACGACGTTGCCGACCAGGTTGTTGACGTACTCCGCGGCCACGAAGTTGCCCAGCTGCCGCGGGCCGGGCAACTGCGATTCGCCGACGCTGCGCGCCGGGGCGAGGCGAGCGAAGATCACGAACGTGAGCACGACGGCCGCGACCGCCGCGGGAATGCACCAGGCGGCCTCGATGCCCAGCTCGGAGCCGGTGGCGACCAGCGCCACGAGCAGTACGAGCTTGGCGCTGGAGGTCGCCACCTGCTTGGCCACGACCGTGCCGGCCCGGCCGAACGCGGTGAGCACGCCGTCCTGCACGTAGAAGAGCGCGTAGACGGTCACGCCGAGCACGAAGCCGAGCCAGTCCCAGCGTCCGAGGCCGAAGCCGTGGCCCGGGCCGAGCAGCAGGTAGGTGCCGCCGAACAGCACCGAGCCGGCGAGGATCCCGGCGAAGCCGGAGCCCAGGAACGCACCTGTGCGGTGCCCCGCCTGGGGCAGGAACCGCACGAACACCGACGAGAGGTTGAGCTGCGCGATCCCGCTGACCAGTGCGATCGCCGAGACGGTCGCGTTGCCGTGCCCGACCTCGTCGGTCGGGTACAGGTGTGCGGCGGCGACCCAGAAAAGCATGTTCAACGCCGACGCCAGCACTGTCGACGACATCAGCGCCGACGCTTGACGCAGCACCGTGGACGACCTCCACCTGGACACCGCACTCCGAGCTACGGGAGGGGCGATCGTCACCGGAGACCGACCGGGGTCTTCGTGGCCGCACCAGCCGGCGCGGAGGCCCGCAGTCCTCGGAGGTAACGCCACGGGCCGGCGAGCATGCCTCGCCGGTTCGCGGCGAACAGCTCGGTCGGGAAGTCCTTCCGGACCGTGCCGACCCGGACGCTGTCGTTGCTCGTCAGGTCCTTCACCGCGGTCGGCACCAGCCGGAGCAGCCGCACGAGCCGACGCGGGTCGTCCCGGATCAGCGCGGCGTAGAACGCGGTGAGCCCGGCGCCGTACCCGGCCATCTGCGTGCGGAGCCCGTCGAGGTCGGCACGGTGCACGTGACGCACCAGCGCCGCCGGGTGGTAAAGCGTGGTCGCCCCGAGGTCGAGCAGCCGGCTGAAGATCAGCGTGTCCTCGCCGCTCTGCGCGGGTGTACCGGCACCGAGTGCCTCGTCGAACCCTTTCAACGTGCGCAGGGCGTGCAGACGGAACGCCATGTTGGCCCCGACGCCGAACGCCGGCAGCGGGTAGAGCGGGCTCTGGGCGGTGTGCGGCCCGAACTCGTCGGGAAGGAACCCGCGGCCCTTGCTGTGGCCGCCGAACTGCTCGAACCAGGCCTGGGCGTCGGTGCGGAGCTCGGCCGGGACGACGACACCGGACACCGCGACAGCGGCCGGGTTGTCCCCGAAAGCACGGACGATCTCGGCGACCCAGTGCGGGTCGGCGCGGACGTCGTCGTCGGTCCAGGCGACGATCCGCTCACCGGGTTCGCGGCTCAGCGCGGCGATCGCGGCGTTCCGGGCCCGCGACAGCCCGGGTCGCGCCTCGGCGACGTACTCGATCGTCAACCGACCGCGGAACTCCTCGACCACGTGACGCGTGCGGTCGCCGACCGGCGCGTTGTCGACCACCAGGACGTCGAAGCGGTCGAACTCCTGGTCGGTGAGGCTGATCAGGCAGTCACGCAGCTCGTCGGGGTGCTCCCGGGTGCAGATGACGACGGTGACCGGCGGGGCCAGCTCCAGCGCGCGGGCCCGCCCGGCCAGGAACGGCGGGGTCGCGGCCAGCGCCGAGAGCGGAATGCCGTCCGGCGTCAGCATGGCGACGTCGATCCGCGCCGCGATCGCATTCCGGCACTCCGCCAGGATGCCGTCGAGCAGCGCGGCCGGGCTCAACTCGTCGTCCGACGGCAGGTCCAGCCGCACCATCGCGAGCGGCTCGGTGAACAGCCGGACGATCACCCAGGCCGCCTCACGCCGGTGCCCGAGCGTGTCGAAGACGTGGACCGACGGCAGCGGAGCGGACAGCTCGACGTCCAGCACGACGCCGGGGATGCGACTCATCGTGGTCCTCTACGTCAGCTCGTGCGCCAGCAGACGGGTGCTCGCCAGGCGGGTCAGACGCCAGGCGGGTTGAAGAGCGCGCTTGACGATCGGCGCGAAGCCCGGTTCCCCGGACGTGACGAGATTCCGCAGTTCGGCGCGGCTCATGCCGGGCAGCGGCTGCAGCCGGGGCAGCCCGAACCGGTCGTCGCCCGACCGCGCGATCCGGCGTCCGATCACGCACGCGTTCAGGTAGCCGGCGTCCGCGACGGCCTGCCGGGACTGCCGGTTGCTGTAGCCGTGCGGATAGCAGAACGAACGCACCTCGACGCCGAGCCGCGCGGTGAGTTCGGCGCGGCTGCGCACGAGCTCGTCGCCGAGCGCGATCGGGGCCAGCGTGTCCATCGGACGGTGCCGCCGGGAGTGACTGCCGATCTCGACGCCGGACGCCGCGAGCGCGCCGAGCTGGTCCCAGTCGAGGTACCCGTGGTGACCCACCGAGCCGGTCGGGACGTAGAGCGTCGACCGCGCGCCGAACTCGGCCATCACGACCGCGGCGTTCAGGAAGTCGTCGTAGGCGTCGTCGAACGTCAGCGCGACGACCGGGCGGTCGGGGTCGGCGGCCTTCGCGGACAGCGCTTCGGTGAGCCCGAGCAGCTCCCAGCCGTCGGCGGTGAGCGTCGAGACGTGCATGCGGAAATCGGCCGCGGGAACCTGCAGCCGGTCGGGCACGGAGTCCGGTTCGGCCGGGACGCCGTGGTACATCAGGATCGGCAGCGTGGTCATCGTGCCAGCCCGGTCCTGGCCAGCTGCAGCGCGAACCCCACCCCGGTCGACGCCACGCCCGCGAGCACCATGCCGGCCTTGGTGACGTCGCCCTGGAGCAGGTAGGCGCGCAGGCCGCGGGGCAGCACCCGACGCAGGTAACTGCTCTCCTCGGAGAGCGCGGTGCGGTTCCGGGTGAGCTTGGCGAGACCGGCCTTACCGCGGCCTTCCAGCCAGCAGCGGCGCAGGAAGAACGCGACGCTGGAGCGCTCGGCGGGAACGTGGTGGCGGATCACCGCGGCCGGCACGCGCAGCCAGACGGCGCCCGGGCGGCTGCGGGACATGCGCAGGCAGAGCTCGGTGTCCTCGGGTTCGGAAACGTCGCCCACCTTGCCGAAGTCCGCGCGGAAGCCGCCGACCTCGGCGAATACGTCGCGGCGGACGATCATGCCGCCGGTCCAGACGTTGCGGACCGCTGTCGGCTCGGCGGAGGCCTCGGGCAGCGTCGCGCCGATCACCCAGCCGAACTCGCGGGGGAACCAGCGGGGCTCACTCGTGTGCCAGACCGGCAGGATGCGGGAGCCGGCGCCGAGGACGTTCTCGTCGTCCATCGCGGCGACGAGGGCCGTGAGCCAGCCCGGCTCGGCGAACGCGTCGTCCTCGAGGAAGACGACCAGCGGCGTGGTCGCCGCGAGCGCGATCGTGTTCCGGGAGCCGGAGACGCCCTGCTGGTACTGGTTCTCGACGACGTCGATCTCGTCGCCGTAGTGGTCTGTCAACCGCTCGAAGAGCGGCCGGTTGTGGTCGACGGACACGACGAGCCGGTGCGGGTGATCCTGGCTGCGGACCGAGGCGATCGCCTCGACGAGCTGGCTCCAGCGCTGTTCGGTGTGGCACGTGATGCCGACGGTCACCGTCATCAGACAGCGCTGTTCACGCGGGTGGGGGTCATACCTGCGGCATCGACCGCGCGCACCGGAACCTGAGATCCGAGTGCGGCACTGAGACGTGCGGCACGCGTCATGGCCGGGAGCTGCGGGCTGAACCGCTCGCGCACGATCGTGACCAGGACGCGCCACCCGTCGCGGAACGTGCGCAGGTTGCTCTCACCGTGCAGGCGGTCGTACTCGAAGCTCGGCACCTCGGAGACGACCATGTTCGCCCGGGCGACCCGGATGTTGATCAGCGTCTCGACCTCGAAGCCGTCGCCCCACTTCTGGGCGGGCGTGTGCGCCGGGGCTAAGCCGAACGACGGGATCGCGCTCTTGCGGAAGGCGTTGTAGCCGTAGCAGAGGTCGGTGTAGCTGGTCAGGAACAGCAGGTTCGTGAGCGTGTTCAGGCCCCAGTTGCCGGCGCGGCGCAGTGGGCTGATGTCGTCGCTGCCGCCGCCGTCGACGAAACGGCTGCCCTTGACGTAGTCGGCGCCGTTGTCGAGCTCGCGGACGAACGCGTCGATCTCGGCCGGGTCCATCGAGCCGTCGGCGTCGATCATGACGACGTAGTCGCTGGTGGCGGCCTCGAAGCCGGCGGCGAGCGCGTTGCCCTTGCCGCGGCGGGTCTGGCTGATGACCTTGATGTCCGGGCGAGCATTTCTTGCGGCCGCCACGGTGCCGTCGATGGAGTTCGCGTCGACCAGCACGACCTCGTCGACGTAGTCCGGCAGGGCGGCGAGAACGACCGGGATGTTCCGGGCCTCGTTCATCGTCGGGATGACGACGCTGACGGTGCGGTTCATCGTGGTGCTCATCGCCGTACTCCCCTGCTCTCGTGGCTCTCACCAGGGAAGAGAGGGTTACGACCGAACTGATACTTCGGGCATTTGTGACGGCTGGCACATTGCGCCCGCGAGGGACACTCAAGTCATGAGCGCCATTCGCCTTCTGCTCAACGTCATTTGGGTATTCGTCGCCGGCTTCTGGCTCGCCGTCGGCTACGTGATCGCCGGCCTGATCTGCTGCCTGCTGATCGTGACGATCCCGTTCGGGATCGCGTCGTTCCGCATCGCGGGGTACGTCTTCTGGCCGTTCGGGCGGGAAATGATCCGCAAGCCCGGCGCCGGTGCCGGGGCCGGGCTCCTCAACGTCATCTGGTTCGTCGTGGCCGGGTGGTGGCTCGCGCTGGGCCACCTGTTCACCGCGGCCGCGCTGGCCGTCACGATCATCGGTATACCGATGGCGTGGGCGAACCTGAAGCTGATCCCGATCTCACTGGTTCCGTTCGGGCGTGAGGTGGTGGACAGCGACCGGCTGACCTTCACGCCGGTGTACCGCGTGCCGGAGCGTCAGCACTGAGACCGTCGCCCACAGGGTGAGCAGTAGCAGGAAGAGTGCAACGGCGGCGGCCGTCAGCATCGGGGAACCGGTGTCGGCGGCCGCCGCCGTCGTTCCGGTGACGAGCGTCCCGGTCGGGAACGTGAAGCCCCACCAGGTGGGGCCGAACGGCGGTTTCGTTTTGATCGTGACCGCGGTGACCAGAACGAGCCAGAGCATCGCAAAACCCCACACCGGCAGCGTGTACGCGAGCGGGTCGTCCCACAGCAGGTGCGCCGCGGTGATCGACTGGCCCAGCGGCCCGAGCACGATCCACAGCGTGGGGACGAGTTTCGCCGGGAGCGGCGGGCCGGTGAGGAGTCGGTTCCAGAGCTGCGCGAGCACGAGGAGGGCGGCGAGGAGGCTGGCGCCGAAGAGCGCCGTCGACACGACTTCGATGTCCGCGCTGAACGGGACGTGGGGCGCGAGGAGCGCGCCGTTCGCGGCCGACACCATCGGCGGTACGACCGGCATGAGCCAGCCGCCGAACGGGAGGTCCCGCTGCTGGCGGGTGATCATGCGGTAGGGGATGTATACCGCCGTTGCGAGGCCGCCGACCGTGCCGATCGTCCAGAGGACGGCGTCCAGCGCGACCGCCGCCGGCGCGGCCCCACTGAGTACGAGCGCGCCCCCGCCGACGGTCATCAGCGCCATCGGCGGCGCTCCGTAGAAGTGCAGCATGATCGGGTCCGCCGCGTGCGTGGCTGCTCGCCTCCACTGCTTCGCCGACGCCACGAGCAGGGCGACGAGCAGCGCGGCGGCCGCGAGCCAGGTGAGCGTGGCGAGCACGCGGAGCCCGGGGAGCTGCACGGGTAGCCCGGCCGCACCGACCGCGACGATCCCGGTTCCCATCACCGCGGCAAACCAGTTCGGCGTGACCCCGCCGCCATTCGCAAGCCCCGCGCCGGGTCCGGTGAGCGTATTCACGGCTCCAGCCTCGGCCGTGCCGGTTCGGCCCGGTAGGGAGCGAAACGAGCTGGGCTCATAAACTGCGGTTATGCCCCTCGCGCCGCTCTTCGCCGACCTCGGCAGCTTCGACCTGCTGCTCTCGGTCGCCCGGCTCGGCAGCGTCGGGCAGGCAGCGCGCGAACACGGCGTCTCCCAACCCGCGGTGAGCGCCCGCCTGCGTCAACTCGAACGCCGCCTCGGCATCGCGCTGCTCCACCGCACCCCGCGCGGCTCCACCCTCACCAGCGAGGGTGCGCTTGTCGCCGACTGGGCCCGCACCGCGATCGACGCCGCCGACGCGCTCGCGGCCGGTGTCGGCGCGCTCCGAGCCGCCCACGACAGCACGCTGCGCGTGGCTGCGAGCCAGACCGTCGCGGAGTACCTGTTCCCGCGCTGGCTCGTCTCGGTGCGAGCCGCCAACCCCTCGCTCGGCGTCACCCTGGACGCGATGAATTCCGCCGACGTCGCCCGGCGCGTTCTCGCCGGCGAGGTGGACCTCGGGTTCGTCGAGGGCCCGGACCTGCCGTCGGGCCTGCACGCCGAGACCGTGCACGACGACCGGCTCACGGTGATCGTCGCCCCGACCCACCCGTGGGCCCGCCGCGGTATACCGGTGAGCGAGTTGGCCGCGACGCCGCTCGTCGCCCGCGAGGCGAATTCCGGTACGCGCCGCGCACTGGAGAGCGCCCTGCACGCGGCCGGCGTGACGTCGATCGCGCCGCCGCTGCTCGAGCTCTCCTCGACGACTGCGATCAAGTACGCGGTGGCGGCCGGGAGCGGCCCGGCGGTGCTCAGTTCGCTCGCGATCGCCGGTGAGCTGAGCAGCGGGGTGCTCGTCGAGGTGTCGGTGGAGTCCGATCCGCCGCTCCGGTTGCGTCGGGAGCTCCGTGCGGTGTGGCCCACCGGGCAACAACTGTCCGGTCCGGCGCGCGACCTGTACTCGATCGCTCGCAAATAACGTCCAGTGTGGATCGACTGTTGCTTCGGGACGGTCGAACGACAAGAATGTAAGACGCGTGTCGTTTCTGAAGTAGGGCGGGTGCTTGGGCGTGCTGGACTTCGGCTTCTCGTTAGCCATCGCTGCGGTTGCGGTGTTCCTCACGATCGCCCTGGTCACGACGCTCTTACCGATCGGTGCCGGCCTCGGCGGCGTCGCCGTCACGTTCCTCGGTCTCACCGGTGCACTGTCGGGTTACTCGGCCTGGCGCTGGGTGCGTTGGGTTCGTTCCCGCGTGGAGCGCATGCACTGGTCGGTCATCGCATCGCTCGGCGCCGCGGCCACCGCGTCCGAGCTCTACGGCATGACCCGCCTGGCCACCGACTCGCTCGTCGGGATGCCGCAGCAGCTCGCCGGCCTGGCCGGATTCAGCCTTCTCGCCGCGATCACGGTCGCGGTCACCGGTGTCGCGAGCCTGGGCCTCTACCAGCGCGCGATGACCGATCAGGCCCTCACCCGCTGGGCCGAGCGCCGCCTGAGCCGGCTCTCCGCCGGCGCCCTCACCGTCGCCTGATCAGCAGCACCTCGTCCACAGGGGAAGCTGCTTTCGGCGCGGGCTGTGGAGCAACGGGCGAGTGGGGGTTGGGCTCCTTACGGTCGCTGACGACCACGTCGCGTCCGTTGATTGGAGCGCCGCCCCATGCCCAAGAAATCGATCCGCCGGAAGCGGCGCCAGGCTCGTCGCGGCCGGCGTCGGCAGCAGACGCCCCGCGCGGCTGAGTCCGAGCGCACGGCCGCCGATCGCGCCCAGTTCCTCGCGGGCGTGGAGGCGTTCGCCCGCGCCCTCATCCGTGAGCGCGGCACGGCAGCCGACGACGACGAGGACGACTGGGACGAAGACGAGCACGACGAAGACGAAGACGAAGAGCCGCCGCAGGACTTCGAACCGGAAGCCCACCGCACGATCCTCGCGGCGATCCGCCGCATCGTCACCACCCACACACCCCAACCGGCCTACGACACCGTCCCGCACCTCACCCAGCGTGAACGCGACCCCCGCTACAACGTCTGCCCCGGCGACGGCGTGCTCATCGCCGAGATGGTGGCCGTGAGCATGCTGCTCGACCTGCGCTACAACGTCCGAGCCGACCCGGCCCCCGCCATCCACTGGATCACCGAGCGACTGGGCGCCGAACACGGCCGCCGCGCGCTCCGCGTCGCCGATCTGCTCGACCACCCCGATGCCCCGCCGTGGCAATCAATCCACCCTCCGCAACCCGGCGAAGAGCCCCTGCTCCCCGCGATGGTGCTCCTCCTCGCCGGCATCGGCGGCGCCGCGACACACCGACAACCGCTCCCACCAAACTAGATCTTCATGATATTCATTTTCAGGTCCGGGCCAATCACCGACCGAGGAGTTCCCCCGTGAAGATCGCGTTCGTCGGAAAGGGAGGGAGCGGCAAGACGACGCTGAGCGCGCTGTTCATCCGTCATCTCGCAGCAGAGGGGCGGCCGGTACTCGCCTTCGACGCCGACATCAACCAGCACCTCGGCGCTGCACTCGGGCTACCGGAAGACGTCAACCTGGTCCCCCTGGGCCAGCACCTCGACGCACTCAAGGACTACCTGCGCGGCGACAACCCGCGGATCGCGTCGGCGGCGGAGATGATCAAGACGACGCCGCCGGGGAGCGGCTCCCGGCTCCTGCGCGTCAGCGACGACGAGCCGCTCTGGGAGCGGTACGGCCACCCGGCCGCCGGCGCGCGGCTGCTCGTCACCGGGCCGTTCGCCGAGTCCGATCTCGGCGTGGCCTGCTACCACAGCAAGGTCGGCGCGGTGGAGCTGCTGCTCAACCACCTCGTCGACGGAGCGGACGAGTACGTCGTCGTCGACATGACGGCCGGCGCCGACGCGTTCGCCTCCGGACTGTTCACGCGGTTCGACCGCACGGTGCTGGTCGTCGAACCCACCCGTAAGAGCGTCAGCGTCTACCACCAGTACTGCGGTTACGCCGCCGAGCACGGCGTGGCGGTGTCGGTCGTCGGCAACAAGGTGCTCGACGACGGCGACGTCGCGTTCCTGCGCGAGCAGGTCGGCGACGACCTGGTCGGCTGCGTGGGGCTCTCCCCCGCGATTCGGGCGGCCGAGCGCGGGGAGCCGCTGCACCTGGACGACCTGGCGCCGTCGGACCGCTCGACGCTGGCCGCGGTCCGGGACGCACTCGACACGACGCCCCGCGACTGGCCCCGCTACACCCGCCAGGCGGTCGACTTCCACCTGCGGAACGCGGCGACCTGGGGCGACGAGCGCACCGGCACCGACCTGGCCGCCCAGATCGATCCGGACTTCGTCCTGGGCCCGGACGCACTCATCCACTGATCGAAGGAGAAGACCATGTCCCTGAACGTTCCCACCGCCCTGCTCGAGCGTGCCGAGCACGGCGACATCAGCGACGCCGAGTTCGTCGACTGCGTCCGCGAGTCACTGCCCTACGCCTGGTCGACGATCACCCGCGTCATCGCCGACCTGGAGTCCGGCTCCGACGCGTTCGCCGACGACTCCACGCCCCCGCCGAGCGAAGCCGAGCGCGGGCAGCTGCTGCGCGCCCTGGCCAGCGACGCGATCCGCGGCGGCCTCGAGCGTCACTTCGGGGTGGCCCTGGCGTTCCAGAACTGCCACCGGGTAGCGGCGTTCCGCCCGGCCGCCGTCGGCGGCCCGGAGCACCGCGCCTTCGTCTCCACCCGGGGCCAGCTGCTCAACCAGTCGCCGGAACTCCGCGACTGCTGACCCCACCCGGGCCGGCCGCCTCGAGCGGCCGGCTCTCCGGCTCCTGGCCGCGGATGCGCTGGTACAGCGCCAGGTACTCGTCCGCGGCGCGGGCCGGGGTGAATCTTCGCGCCGCCGATGCCGCACAGGCCTCCGGGCTCAACGTGTCGGCTCGGCGCCACGCCTCGGCGAACCCGTCCTCGTCGTCGGCGAGCAGCCCGGTGACGCCCAGCTCGATCAGCTCGGGCAGGCACCCCCGGCGCAGGCCGATCACCGGCGTACCGAGTGCCAGCGACTCCACCACGGCGGTGCCGCCGGGCTCCTCCCACTGCAGCGGGAACAGCATGGCGCACGCGGTGGCCACCAACTCGTCCCGCTCCGCACCGGCGACGGTTCCGACCCAGCGCACCAGCTCGCCGTCCACGTGCGGAGCCACCTCCTCCACCCAGTACCGGACGTCCGGGTTGGACAACGCGTCATCCGAGGCCGCAGCCAGCTCCGCCGGGTTCCGGTACGCACCGATCGGGCCGGCCAGCACCAGCTTCTTCCCGAGCCGGTGCGCGACCCGCGCGGCCAGGTGCTGGCCCTTCAGCGCGCTGATCCGCCCCAGCACCACGCTGTGGTCACCCTTGAGCGGCCGGGGGCGCCGGTCGGCGTCCGTGGCGAGCGGCGTCGCGAGGTACACGTGCCCGACGCTGTGCGCGCGCAGCGCCGCCGGAGCCCGATCCATCTGCGACGCCGAGACCCCGTTGACGAACACCCGGCCACCGCCGTCGAAGCGGCCATAGAGGGCCGGGTGCTTGGCCAGGTCCCAGTGCAGCGTGTGCAGCACCGGCACGTGGGAGCCGGCCGCCAGCACCACCGGCCCCCACGCCTCCACGTTGTCGTGCACGACGTCGATCTCCGGACGCCGCCGCAGCTCCACCACCACCTGGTGCATGTGCGCGGCCGCGATCCCGGCTGCCCGGTTGTACGGCTGCTGCAGGTGGGCGAACTGCCCGTCGTCGAACGTCACGATCCGGTCTTCCACGTCGAGCGTGCTCGTGCCCACGGTCGCGAGCACGACGCGGACGCCGCGACGACGGAGTTCGGGCACCAGTGCCGCAACGACGTTTTCAATCCCGCCGTAACCGTTCGGCGGCACAGGTAACCAGGGACCCGCATTCATCAGAACGGTAAGCGTCGACATCGATACCTCCCACGGCCACATGAACATCACCGGTTTTCAGCTGGATAAACCGGTCGCGTTTTGGCGGACCCGCAACGGGAACCGATCGCCCGAACCCACCCGGAGGACTCCATGCGCGCAACGCGGTACCGCGTCGGTTTCGTCGGAGCCGGCGGCGTCGCCACCCGGCACGCCTCGGTTCTGGCCGAATTCCCGGACGTCGCCATCGTCGGCGTCGTCGATCCGAACCCCGATACGGCCCGGGCACTGTCCGAGAGCTACGGCGCGACCGTCGAGGAAAACGTCGACGACCTGCTCGCGCTGGAGCCCGACGCGGTCTACGTGTGCGTGCCCCCGTTCGCGCACGGCGCGGCCGAGACCACGGTGCTCGCCGCCGGTGTGCCGCTGTTCGTGGAGAAGCCGCTCGGCCTCGACGAGGAACTACCGACGCAACTCGCGGCGCGTGCCGTCGCGGCCGACATCGTGACCGGCGTGGGCTTCCACTGGCGCTATTCGGCCGCGGTGGCACGGGCGCGGGAGGCGCTCGAGGGCCACCGGGTGAGCCTCGTCGCCGGCGCCTGGCTCGACAAGGTGCCGCCGGTCGGGTGGTGGCCGCGGCGCGACGGCTCCGGCGGTCAGCTGATCGAACAGTCGGTGCACGTCGTCGATCTGGCTCGGGTTCTGGTCGGTGACGTGACCGAGGTCTACGCGGTCGCCGACGCCACTCCCCCGGACGTGCCCGACGCCGACGTCGACGGTTCCGCGGCGGCGACGCTGCGCTTCGCGTCGGGGGCGGTCGGAACGCTGTCGACGACGTGCCGCCTGGGCTGGAAGCACCGCGCCGCGCTGGAGGTGTACGCGGACGGGATCGCGGTGG
Source organism: Cryptosporangium sp. NPDC048952 (assembly GCF_043197895.1). NCBI lineage: Bacteria > Bacillati > Actinomycetota > Actinomycetes > Cryptosporangiales > Cryptosporangiaceae > Cryptosporangium > Cryptosporangium sp. NPDC048952. Next base: position 45,985 of record NZ_JBICTY010000010.1, read on the forward strand.
CGATCTCGGAGGAGGGCTGCGAGGTGCGGACCGCCGACGGGCACCAGTGGCACCCGGTGGACCCGATGGACGCCAAACGCGCTGTCGACCGCGCGTTCCTGGACGCCGTCGGAGGGGACCGGGACGGCTTACTCGTCGACTACCCCGACGCGCTCCGCAGCCACCAGTTGGCGTGCGCGCTGGCGCGGTCCGCGGCCGAGCGGCGGCCGATCGATGTCTGAGCGCGCGCTGATCGTCGAGAAGCCCGGGCAGCCCACGATCCGCGAGGAGCCTCCGGCGGAGGGCACCCTGCGGATCAGGACCGAGTACAGCGGCCTCTCCGCCGGCACCGAACTGGCTGCCGTGAAGGGCACGACGCCGTTCGCCACGTCGGTCTGGGACGCCGAGCTCGGCCTGTTCCGGCCCGGCACCGCGACCGGCTACCCGATCGAGCGGCTCGGGTACATGGAGGTCGGCCGGGTCGTCGAGACCGGAGCGCTGGTAGCGATGGCCTACGGGCATCGCACCGGCTACACCGCGGACCCGCTCGTCGACCGGATCGTGCCGCTCCCGCCCGACCTCGATCCGGTGCTCGGCGTTTACGTGGCGCACGCCGGACCGATCTGCGCGAACGGACTGCTGCACGCCGCCGCCGATCTCTACGGCGAGGTCCGCACGCTCGGTGACGGTGTCCGCGGGCGGCGAGTGGTCGTCATCGGTGCGGGCATGGTCGGGCTGCTCACTGCTCTGTTCGCCCGGCGCTACGGCGCCGCCTCCGTCGTCGTGGTGGATCCGACGCCCGCGCGGCGCTCCGTCGCGGAACGGCTGGGGCTCGAAACGCTCGATCCGGACGACGTCGACGTGGCGCCGGTGCTCAAGACGCGGTGGCGGCACGCTGCTGCCGACCACGGCGCGGACGTGGTGTTCCAGTGCCGGGGGCGCTCGGAGGCGCTGGCGCTCGCGCTGCGTGTGCTGCGGCCGCAGGGCACGGTGATCGATCTGGCGTTCTACCAGGGTGGCGCGGATGCCGTCCGGCTCGGTGAGGAGTTCCACCACAACGGGCTCACCGTGCGGTGCGCGCAGATCGGGCGGGTGCCGCGTGGCACCGCGCACGCCTGGGACCGGGACCGGCTCTCGGGGGAGACGATCGATCTGCTCCGCGCCGACGGCGCCGCGATCCGCGAACACCTGATCACCGACCTGATCCCGTTCGACGACGCCCCGGAGCACCTCCGAGCCCTGTCCGACCGCACCCGCTCGACCATCCAGACCGTCTTCACCTTCTGACGACTCAGGCAGCCACGAGCTCCGGGGCACGACCGTGGGCGAGGGCCCGTCGCTCGATCGGGGTGATAGCGCGGGAGCGGCGGTGGGAGCGGGCGACGAAGTACAGGACGGTGGTGGCCATGAACAGCTGCCACACGTTCGGCACCCAGACCGCCGCGTCCCCACGCAGCACCCCGTGCCCCAGCCACGCCAGCGTGCAGACCAACCCGAGCACACACGACACCGGTGAGAGCCCCGACACGTCCGGATTCCGCAGCAGCGACGCCAGCTGCGGAATGCCCGGCAGCACCGTTGCCAGCGCGGCGACCGTCCCCACCGCGGCGGGTCCTCCGACCTCGTTCAACCCCACCGCGACCAGCAGCACACCGGCCATGCCGAGCGCCCACCGCGGCGCGGTCCGACGCGCCGCCGGCGTGAGCCGGTAGACAGTCACCAGGATCAGGATGCCGATCGTGCTGTTCACCGCGTTGCAGACGACCTGGATCGCCCCCGCGCCGGACAGCCCGTAGAACAGCCACAGCATGGAGTTCTGCAGGCTCAACCAGAGCCGCGCGGGCGGAATCCCGCTGACCTTCCCACGCACGCAGCTGCGGTGTGCCTGCGGGAGGTTGAACCCGATCGCCAGGACCGTCGCGACCCAGCCCAGTACCCACGCTGCTTCCAGCCGCATGCTCCGAACGCCCCCGCATCGAGTGAAATGCGGGCCCCCCGCCCGCAGACGCTCCTCGATTCGGCGTCGAAAGTTGCGGAATGAACGAACGGGCGCTCAGGCTCCCGATCTGCTACCCGAGGAACGAGCGGGCGAGGTGGTACTTGCTGTCGCTGGCTCCGGAGCAGGAGTCCGAGCTCGCGTTGGCCTCGGCGCCGTCCGAGCAGGGCTGGTCCCGCGCGAGCTGCCAGAACGACGTCCACGCCGCGCCCCGCGAGCGGGCGAACGCGCTCAGCTGCGCCGCGTCGGAGGCGGTGAACACCTCGGTCGACGGCTCGTTGACGCCGATCAGCGTCGTGACCGCCACCCGGGACCACGCGGCCGACTCGGAGAGCCCGAACGCGCTCTTGACCTGCTTCTGCGTGCCCTTCATCGACTCGATCGCGTAGTAGCCCATCCGACCGTCGGGGTCGGGCGCCGCGGACTCGCCGAAGTCCATCGCCATCACGTTCACGGCGTGGATCGTGGCGCCGTTGCCGGCCGCGCTGTTGAGCAGGCTGACGCCGTCGCCGGTGAGGCCGGTCGGGTTCACCGGGAGCGTCACCGACACGTCCAGCGTCTTGCCGGCCGACGAGGCGGTCCGCTCGATGATCGCGATCGCCTGGGACCGCCGGTCGACCGACGCACTGTCGCTGAGCACCCCGCCCTCGACGTCGAAGTCGACCCGGGTGAGGTCGTACGCGTCGATCACGCTCTGGTAGGCGGCGGCCAGTTCCTCGGCCGACGAGCAGCTCGCCGCGAGCTCGGTGCCGGATTCCCCACCGAACGAGACCCGCACCTGGCCGCCGGCGGCCCGGTAGGCCGCCACCTTGCTCTTGACCGACGCGTCATCGACGCCCACCTGGCCGTCCCACGCGGGGGTGCAGCCGTTGCCGGAGATGATGAACGCCAGGTTCAGGTGCTTGATGCCGGCGTTGCGGACCTCTTTCAGGTCCGACTCCGAGTACTGCAGCACGTCGACGTAGGGCGAGAACTCGGTGCCGTTGGAGACCGGCTGCTTCGGCGTCGGCGAGACCTTCCCGCCGGCCGGCGGGAGGTGCGACCGACGCGCGCGGGGCCGCTTCGAATCGTGCGAGGGTGCCGGCTCGGCCGACGGGGTCTCCTCGTCCTCGCACTCCTCGGCGCTGCATCCCGCGGCGAGCGGCGAGCCGGTGTGGTGGATGGTCGGCCCGACCGCGGCGTAGGCACCGGCGGTCGTCATCACGAACGCGACGACGAGGCCGATCGAGATCAGGAGACGTCGAGGCGTTCGGCGACGGTGAGCACCCCCGGCACTCTTTCTCGAATGATGCACGGGGAACGCTGCTCCAGAGGTGGCGGTTGTTTCAGTCGTCAACAATATCGGTCCAGTACAACGATCCGTTACCGCCGACGACGGGACTTAAGGCAGCGTTAGGCTGCCATCCAGCCTGCTCACAGCCTTCGCGGCAGAACCGTGACGACGCCCACTCAGTCGCGACAGGACGGTCACAGTACGACGCCGGGTGACCGCCCCCCGTGGTGACGGTCGCCCGGCGTCCGATCAGAAGATCGGGTCAGACAGATCAGCCGTTGAGCAGCTGGACGACGTCGTCCGGCATCGGCGCGGTCTCCTCCGCCGGCGGCGCGGCGACCGGAGTGCCGGCGCCGTACTCGTACACCGACTTGTAGGTCTGTGCCTTCGTCGCACCCGTCGCCGGGATCGAGAGCACGAACTCGGTCACCTTGCCGTCGACGACAGTGGCGGTGAACGGGATGGCCTTGGCCTTTTCACCCAGCGCCTTCACGATCGCCGCCGAGACGATCTCCACGTTCGGCTGCTTGGTGTAGTCGATCGTGCCGCTGAACTTGCCCTCGGACGACTCGGTCACGTCGACGGTTGACGTGAACAGCGCGCCCAGCCGGGCCGGGTCCTCGTCCTGGTCCTTGAAGCCGGTCGGCGTGTCGGGGGACTTGAGCACCGCCGGGTCGACCGGCATCCACTTGTCCGGGATCTCGGGCAGGCCGAGGTCCTGCTCGCTGTCGATCTTCATCTTGATCCACGACTTCTGGTCGACGATCCGGAACGCCGTCGTCAGCGTGTACTTCGGTTCGGCGCTGTTCATGACGGTCGTCAGCTCGTAGGCCTTGGCCGGCGGGTTGACCGCGCCGAACGCGTCGGTGGCCTCGCCCTCCGGCGCGCCCACCTGAGTGATCTTGTAGGTGAAGGGTTCGGTGCTCGTCGTCGGCGCGGCCGCGACCAGCTTCTGCTGCGGCGTCTGGACGGCCGTCTTCACGGACTCGGAGACGGTGTCCGCCGCACCGCAACCGGTGGTGGCCAGCACGGAGGCGGCGAGAGCCAGACCGGCTCCCAGCACACGGACTCGACGGCTGGTCTTCACTGCAGAACGCATGACTTCTCTACTTCCAATTCGAATGGGGCCGCGGTAACGCGGGGAGCCGTGTAAAGCAGGGGCCGCTGTGACGGCCGGGGTGCGAGTGGTCGCACTTCGGCAGCGTGTCGAGGCTCGCTGCCGAAGTGCTGCGGACCCGCTGCCGTTCACTGCCGAACGACTTCCCCACCTCGCTGACCTGCCCTTACCTAAAGGTCCGATAAGGAATTCCGATGAGGTTGCTAAGGTCGCCTCCGCGCGCATCGTCGGTCGAGGAGGTACGGGTGGAAGTCGACGGCGCCGAACCGGCGCTGCGTTTCGCCGTCCTCGGTCCACTCCGGAGCTGGCGGGGTGGCCAGGCACTCGATCTCGGGCCGGGAAAGCAGCGGGCAGTACTCGCCGTACTGCTCCTCGACGCCAACCGCGTGGTACCGGCGCAGCGCATCGTCGAAGCGGTCTGGGACGACGATCCGCCGGAGAACGGGGCGAACGTCGTCCAGAAGTACGTCGCCGGTTTACGCCGGGTCCTCGAGCCCGAGCGCTCGCCCCGGGCACCGTCACAGGTACTGACGCTCAGCGACGGCGGGTACCGACTCCACGTCGGCGAGTTCGACGTCCAGACGTTCCAGATCCGGGTGCGCAAGGCCGAGGCGTTGCGGCGCGGCAACGACACGGCCGCAGCGGCTGCCGAGTTACGTCGCGGGCTCGAGCTCTGGCGCGGGCAGCCGCTGGCCGGGCTCTCGGGTCGGTGGTTCGACGCCCGTCGGCAGCAGCTGGCCGACCAGTACGCCGCGGCGTGGGAGTCGCTCGCCGAGCTCGAGCTGGAGCTCGGTCGGCACTCCGGGCTCACCACGGAGTTGGGGCGCCTGGTCGGTGAGTACCCGGGGCGCGAAGGGCTACGTGCCGCGTTGATGCTCGCGCTCTACCGCTCTGGGCGGCAGGTGGAGGCACTGGCGGCCTACCGGGACGCCCAGGAGCACCTCCGCGAAGAGTTCGGCGTCGACCCCGGCGACCATCTCCGCGAACTGCACCAGCGCATCCTGTCCTCGGACCCGACGCTCGCGCTCCCGTCCAGGGCGAAACCCTCCGCACCGGACGGGCCGCCCGACGCAGCCCCGGAGCCGACGCTCCCCCCGTCGTCGTCGGCCCGCCCCGTACTACCTCCGCCACCGCCCTACGGCTTGGCACACCCGAGCCCGGCACCCCTCCTCCCCGGCCCTCCGTCGTACCCGGTCTCCCCGCCGGCCTCGATCAACCCCCCGGCTACGGACCACCGCGCTCTGATCGGCTGGATCAGAGCGGTGTTCTTCACGACATTGGCGGTGTGCACGCTCGGCCACGCGACGTTCCTCGTCGTCGGCTACTACGGCCTCCGCCGACGCAACACGTGGAACATCATCGCGGCTGTCGCCTATCTCCTGGGCACCCTGGGGTTGTGGGTGTGGGCGGCGATCCTGCCGACCGACCCCGAGACCGAGGTGCCCCTCACCCCCTGGGACTGGCTGCTACTTCCGTCGCTGGTGGTCTCGCCGCTGGTCGGAGCGGTGCACATCTTCGCGCTGGAGATGTTCAACCTCAACCGCATGAAGCAGGACGACAACGCCGCCGAGATCACCAACCGGATGGACCGCGAGCGGGCGCTGCAGATGGTGACGCACCACCCGGAGATGGCCCGTGAACTGCGGATCGGTCGCCCCGACCTCCCCCGCTGGTTCGGTGACGGCGGCCTGATCGACGTGAACGGGGTGCCGGAGTACGTCCTGGCGCAGCTCCCCGGCATGACGCTGGAGCAGGCCGGCCGCATCATCGCCGACCGCACCGTGCGCGGGCCGTACACGTCGGTCTACGACCTCACGTTGCGCCATCCCGACCTGAGGCTCAACCCCGCGGCCCTCAACCGCTTCGTCACGCTGATCGTGCCGAGCCGCTCCCCTACCTGACGGAATCGCACGTATGACCCGGTCCGTGGTGGGTAGCCCAGTGTCCATGAGCACCGAACCTGTCACTGACCCGGAGGCGGAGGGTCTCCCTGGCACCGCCGACGACGATTCGTTCGCGGACCCGGAGCGTGACGCCGCGCGTGCCGCCGACGGCCCGTCCTCGGCGCTCCCCGCCGACCGGCCGATCGCGTCGACCGAGTTCGGCACGACCGCCGAGGAACAACGCGAGGGCGAACCGCTCGACGACCGGCTCCGCCGCGAGGTCCCCGACGTCATCGAGGAGATCGACGCCCCGACTGTCGCCGACCCCGTCGCCGAGGCCGAGGCCGAGTGGGAATCCGAGAACACGGACGAGACCGACTTGGACGTCGGCGGCACCCCGCGCGACGACTACCCGGAGGTACACGGCCGCCCACTCGACGCGAGTGACGTCGCCATCGAGATCGACGGCGTGACGCCGGAGGCGGAGGATCCCGAGACGGCCGCGGCCCTCGACGGGATCGACCCGCGCACGGAATCTCCGGTGTCGGTCTACGACCGCGACCTTGACAACGTGGCCGGCCGCCTCGTCGAGCCGGACGAGGGCGCCCACGTCGACGACGAAAAAGACGCAATCGCGGACGAGCGTGGATTCGGCGGTACGTCGGCCGAAGAGCAGGCGATCCACGTCATTCGGGAGTAGTTACGACTGACGAGCGAAAAGCAGTCCGCGGGCCGTCCCACCTGGGGCGGCCCGCATTTGTCTTAGCTGGACCTTCGCCGGACTTGAGGCCCATTTAAATACCATCACGGCAACCTTTTTTTGTATTCTCACCATTGAATTGACGGCATTTTTTTCGGAGCTATCGTTTCAATTGTTTCCAGGCGCTGACTACGCACCCGGCAGCGCTGTGGGAGGTGGAAGGCGTGTTCGATCGGCCCCGCGAGCACGCCTTCCACAATTTTTTCGAGGCCCACCACGGAGAGCTGGCCCGCATGGCGTCGCTGATCACCGGTGACAGCAGCGTGGCCGACGACCTGGCCGCCGATGCCTTCGCGGAGATCTGGCGTTACTGGGACCGTGTCACCGCCGCTGACGATCCGCTGGCCTACGCACGCGGAGTCCTGGTCAACGTCGCCCGCAGTTGGAACCGACGCCACGGGCTGGAAGAGCACAGCGCTCGGCTGGCCGGCCTGTTCCACCGCGACGAGCGTACGGCGGAGGCCGACGTTCCCGCCGCGCTCGACGTCCGCGCCGCGCTGGCCCGGCTGCCGTACCGCCGACGCGCGTGCGTCGTGCTGCGGTACGCCTTCGACCTCTCCGAGCGGGAGGTGGCCGACGTCCTCGGCATCTCCGTCGGCACCGTGAAGAGCCAGACGTCGCGCGGAGCCACCCAGTTGGCCGCGTTGATCGCCGCGACCGAGGACCCGCGGGCCGCGCTGGTCCGCAGCGGCGCCGGCGCGCGTCGGGGCGGTGTCAGATGACGCCCACCCCACGCGAGGAGGAACTGCGCATCCGCCTCCGAGCGGCAGCCGACGAGCACCGGCCCGACCGCGAGGCAATGCTGGCCCGGATCGACCGCCGCCGCGCCGAAGGCACCGCGGGTCGCAGCGCGTTCCGCGCCGAAAGAAGCGGCGGCCGACGCCGGGCGGGCGGAATCGGCGGGTTCCGGCCAATCGCGGCAGCTGCGGCACTGGCCGGGGTCGTGACGCTCGGCGTCGGTGGCACCTGGCTCTTCGTCGGCTTCGGGCAGTCGGAGCAGCCCGACGCGGCGAGTGCACCACCGCCGCCGCCCGTGGCCGCGGTCACGCCCACCACGGCGGCCACCACCCCCGAGCCGGCACCGACCACGTCCTCGCCGACGCCGTCCGCCGCGTCGCCGTCCGCGCGGTCGACGTCACCGAGCAAGTCTTCGACGTCACCCCGGACGAGCCAGGCACCGATCCCGGACGGGAACGCCCGCGAACGCGGGTGGCTCTGGTCGAACGGGGCGCTGGACCCGAACTCCAATGCCAATTGGTCGCAGAGCACCGTGACGCTCAAGAACAAGTCCGAGATCACCGCGCTCGACGTGACGATCCGCGTCGCGGTGACGTCCGGCCTGAAGACGACCGGCAACTGGAGCAGCGTCCCGAACGACAAGCTCGAGTCGGAAGTGCGTGAGGACGCCGGGTGGCTGTACTACCGGTTCCGGCTGCGGGACGGCGCCACGATGGCGCCGGGCAGCTACGTGTTCGCCGGCCAGTACAACCACGGGGGCCGGAGCACCGGCAAGGACGCGTACGTGGCGTCAGCGAGCGCCGGGAAGTCCGACGTTCAGGTCCACGGCGGGTTCTGACCAGGGCCGACCGACGCCGGCGAGCACCGCGGGCCGACGGGCCCGCAGCACCGCCGCCCACGTCACCCCGGCGACGAACGCCGTCCCGATCAGCGCACCGAGCAACCATGACGGTCGGCCACCCGCCGGCGGGAACACCGACGACAGGCGCAGCAGGCCGAACACGAACACGAAGCCGGTCACCACCGCGGCAACGGCGCCGGCCACCGCACGCAACTCCCAGCCACCGACCTCGGTCTCCTCCTCGTCACTGCGGAGGAACCAGAACAACGCACTGATCGACGTGAGAGCGAGCGCACCGGTGATGCCGAGCCCGCTGGCCAGGCCGAGCCAGAGCGCGTAGATGCGGTCGCCGGTCGCGATGACCGCCACCGCGCCGATCGCGGCGAGCGCCGGCACCCCGGCCCGCACGAGCCAGGCGTCCCGCGCACCGAGCAGGAACACCGGCGGCAGCACCCGGTCGAGCGCGAGCCCGGACAGCTGGCGGTTCACGGCCTTGTGCAGCACGACGGCGCACCCGACGACAGCGAGCACGAGCGTGAACATGATCAGCCGGGCGACGTTCGGCGCCGCCTCCGGCCCCACGATGCGACCGATCAGCGTGAACAGCGATTGCCCGGTGGTGCCGGTGGTGGACGCGACGTCGTCCGGCGCAACCGCGGCACGGGCCTGGCCGCTGGTGGCCGCGCTGACCGCCCACGCGCTGAACGCGGACGCCGTCGTCATGATCAGTCCGGCCAGATAGGCCGCGCGCGGGACGTTCCGGCCGGGCGTCCGGACGTCGCGGATGAAGTTGAGGCTGGTGTCCAGGCCGATGAACGCCGTGACCGCGAAGCACAGCGCGATCCCGAACGAGCCGCTGAACAGCCAGCCGGGGTCGAGCGGCGCGGTGAAGTCACCGTCGCGCATCGGCAACTGCAGAGCCCGGACGTCGAACCAGATCAGGATGACGGCCTGCGCGGCGAGCAGCCCACCCAGCAGCCAGATGACCCGGCGCAGCCGCACCATGCTCAGCAGCGAGACCAGGACGACGCCGATCAGCGCCGCGACTTCACCCGGCAGATCGACGCCGATCAGGTCGACCGACAGCCCCGATAGCGTCAGCGCGAACACCGCGTAGAGCGAGACCAGCGATCCCAGGTACGACACCAGCACCACGGCGGCGACGCCGAGCCCGATCGACGGCCCCAGACCGGCGGAGACCAGCGCGTAGAGGCCTCCGGGGTGGCGGACACGGCGGGCCATGCTGGTGAACGCCAGCGCCGCGCACAGCAGCGCGATGCCGCCCAGCACGTAGACCAGCGGCATCGCGACCACGTGCCCGAACTGGAACGCACCGGGAATGGCCACCCACGCCACCAGCAGTGGCGCGTGGCTCATCGTCGCGACGATGGCCAATTGCCAGCCGGCCAGCGTGCCCTCGTGCGTAGCGGGTTCCGAGAGGTGGCGTGCCATGTGATCGAGCGCTCCTATGCGAACAACGTTCGCGTAATAATAGGTCGATTGCTCGATGCGTCAAGATGGGCCGATGAGCTCCTCGATCGACGTCACCCGGCTCGGTGGTGCTGCGTGGTGGCGTGACCGCCGCGCCGCGCGGGACCGCCGACGCCACCGGCAGGGCGGGCTCACGATCGAGCAGATCACGAAGACCGCGCTGGTCATCGTCGACAGCGAGGGGCTGAACGCGCTGACGATGCGCCGGCTCGCCGACGAGCTGGGCACGGGTGCGGCGTCGCTCTACCGGCACGTCGCGAACCGCGAGGAGCTGCTGATCGAGGCCGTCGACCACGTCCTCGGCGAGGTGGAGTTCGGAACGCCGAAACCGACGTGGCGCGAGGACTTCGCCAACCAGGCCCACCTGCTGTGGTCGACGCTCATCGCGCACCCGCACCTGTTGCCGGTCGTGCTGCGGACCCCGCTGCTCGGACCGAACGCCGTCGCCGGACGCGAAGCGAGCCTGCACCGGATGCTCGCGCACGGGTTCCGCCCGGCGGACGTGCAGCCGATCTACACGGTCATCGTGACCACCGCACTGGGTCACGCCGCCTTCGCCGGTGCCACCGAGCGGCCCGGCCCGTTGCGTCCCGAGGTCTACGCCGAGCTGCCCGCCGACGAGTACCCGACGGTGACCGCGCTGGCCGAGCTCACCGAACCGCAGACCTCATCGGCGCTGTTCGCGCTGACGATCGACATCATGTTGGACGGCATCGAAACCCGTTACCCCCGCGAGGAGCGTCCGTGCTGACCGATCTTCCCCTCGACCAGCTGCTCACGTACCGCAGCGCCCAGACCCGCCCGGACGACTTCGTCGAGTTCTGGGACAAGACCCTGCTGGCGGCCCGTGGTTACGACATCGACGTGACCGCAGATCTGGTCTCCACCGGTTTGACCACGATCGACACATACGACGTCTCGTTCGCCGGGTATGACGGCGAGCGGATCCGGGCGTGGCTGCGCGTACCGGCCGGCGCGCGCGAGCCGCTGCCCACCGTCGTCGAGTACATCGGCTACGGCGGCGGACGCGGCCACGTGCTGGAGAACCTGACCTGGGCCTCCGCCGGTTTCGCCCATCTCCACATGGACACCCGCGGCCAGGGCTCGAAGTGGAGCGTCGGGCACACGCCGGACTCGGCCGCGTCCGGGCCGCAGATCCCGGGGTTCGTCACCCGCGGCATCGAGGACCCGTCGACGTACTACTACCGGCGGCTCTTCACCGACGCGGTGCGCGCCGTCGACGCCGCCCGGGCGCTGCCGCAGGTCGACGTCGATCGGATCGCTGTCTACGGCAGGAGCCAGGGCGGCGCGCTGACGCTGGCCGTCGCCGGGCTGCGCGACGACGTCCGCGCTGCGGCGGCGATGGTGCCGTTCCTCTCCGACTTCCCGCGGTCGACCCGGATCACCGACGCGCACCCGTACCGCGAGGTGGCCGACTACCTGGCGACGCACCGCGAGAACGTCGCGCAGGCCCACCGCACGCTCTCGTACTTCGACGCGGTCAACATGGTGGCCACTGCGAATGCACCGGCGCTGATCTCGGTGGCGCTGATGGACGCGATCTGCCCGCCGTCGTCGGTGTACGCGGCGATCAACGCCTACGCCGGGCCGCACGAGGTGCTGACCTGGGACTACAACGGCCACGAGGGCGGCGGCCCGGTCGACCAGGAGCGGACGCTGAAGTTCGTGCGCGAGCAGCTGGGCTAACCGAGCCGGTGCACGTAGATGTGGTACCCGAGGTCGGCGGCGATCCGCGACAGGTGCGCGGCGAGCACGTCCGGCTCGGCGTCGGCGTCGGGTAGCTCGGCGTCGAGCACTCCGTAGACCTCGTCGGCACCCCGCACCGGAACGGCGATTCCGGTGCCGGGGCCGAACGTCACGGCGGCAGTGGTGAAGGTCGTGTCCACCCGGCCTTCACCACTGACCTGCTCGGACGTGCCGCGGGAGTCCGCGGTCAACCGGAGCTCGGTGCCCTCGGCCAGCCAGAGCCGGACCCGCGCGCCGGGCTGCGAGTCCGCGATCGCACCGACCAGACGCTGCGCGACCTCGACGGAGTAGCCGCAGCGCAGCAGCAGACGGGCGACGGCCAGCTCGCAGGCGCGCCGGCCCCGGTCCTGGCTCGCGCTGGTGACGTCACGCAGCGCCACCACCGCACCCTCCGCGCCGCTCCCCACGACGATCCGCTCGGCGTTGGCGAGGAAGCGACGCACCGGGCGGCCCGGGACCCGGAAGGTGAGCGGGGCGTCCCGGACGATCTCGCCCGCCAGGGCCCGCGCGCTCGGGTAGTCCGCCGGGTGCACCGGCTCGCCGTCGGGACCGAAGAGGTATTCGTGCAGCCGCAGCGCGGCCTCGACCAGCGACCCCGGCTTCGCCTCCATGACGTCGAGGAGCGCCGGGTTGCCGAACAGCGGGATGCCCTTCGCATCGCAGGCGTAGACCGGGGTGCCGAGGCTGTTGAGCACCGCTTGGAGCAGGCCCTCGCGGCGGCTGGCGTCGGCTTCCGCGTCGAACCGGCCCGACGCGTCGAGCAGTGACACGCAGATCCGGGTGCCGCCCGCGCCGGACACCGCGCGGATCGACGCGTCCACCGGCATCCGGCGGCCATCCTTCGTCGTCGCCCACATCGTCCGGCGGCGCACTGCGCCGCGCCGCTCGGCCGGCAGCGCGGACAACGTCGCCAGGATCGCGCGGATCGTCACCGCGTCGCGGTCCGGGAACAGCAGCGTGTGCAGCGGGGTGCCGAGGACTTCCTCGCGGGTCCAGCCGAACGTCGTGGCCGCCGCCGCGTTCCAGGCGAGGATCGCGCCGTCGCCGTCGACCACCAGGAACGACTCGGCCAACGCGTCCAGCAACGGGACGAGGTCGAGCAGGTTGACGGTCAGCTCAGCGGCCATGCCGGCGACGCCGGGCAGCAGGCCGGCTGTCGTCGCGACACCGGTCAGCGCGGCACGCTGGGCGACCGTCCACTCCCGGGGTGCGTGGTCGAGCGCGCAGACACTTCCGACGACGGCCCCGTCCGACCCGATCAGCGGCACCGCGGCGAACGCACCGATGCCGAGGTAGGAGACGACGGCGGCGCGCGCAGCCGTCGGGTCGGCGGCGGTGTCGGCGAGCCACGCCGGTTCGCCGGAGGCCACCACGGTGCGGCACAGCGAGTCCGCGACCGCGATCCGCCGGGTCAGCGCGAACACACCGCCGATGCCGTGCAGACCGATGAGTCGGTCCCATTCGCCGTCGACCAGAGAGATGACGCCGATCGGTGCAGCCGTGACGCTGGCCGCCGCACCGGCGATCGCGTCCATGGAGAGCGGGACTCCGGAGAGGATCGCCGTTGCGCGATCCACCGCCGCGAGCCGTCTTTCGTCGTAGAGCTCGCCGTTATCGTCCATTTGCGCGCTTTGACAGAGGGAGTAGATCAACGCGCAGAAACGATAACAGCATTAACGGCATTTCCGTCCCTTTGCGCCGGTTAGGCGGCGGGAACGGGCTCCGGCTCCTCGGCTTCCTCTTCGTCCTTTTCGTCGAGGGTGGCTGGCACTTCCCACGGGCTCAGCTGGTCGAAGAGCCGAGCGAGCATTCCCATCGCGGCGAGCAGGATCAGCGGGAAGACAGTGCTGAACGCGCGCGCCCCGGAGGGCGTCCCGCCGAGCACTTCCAGGACGACGCAGCCCACGATGCCACCGAGCGCGAGAGCGGCGAGGGGATCACGCAGCGCCCGGAGCGGCGCCGCGACCAGGGCCAGCACGAGCACCGAGCAGAGCACGGCGTCCTCGGCGAGGTAGGCCCCGTCGGTCCGGAGCAGCGCACCCACGTCGACCCCGCCGCGTACCAGTTCCCCGAGACTTCCGAGGTACCGCGCGTCAGCGATCGGAGCGACCTGCCCGAGCGCGACCAGCGCCACGGCGAGCCCGGACGCGACCGCCACGTACGGCAGCCAGGCGTTGCGCAGCGTCCGCTCCCGCCAGGCCGTGAACACCCAGGCGGACGCCACGGCGGCCACGAACGCGGTGGCCGGCGCCCGGCTCGCCAGCAGCAGCGCGGTGAGCACCGCGAAGACGACGAGCGTCCGGCGTCCGCGACGGCTGCCGAGCGGCAGCGTGAACAGGAGCGCGCAGCAGAGCGCCAGCGCGAACATGTCGGCCGTACCGGTCAGCGACGTGGCGACGATCCGGTCGCAGATTCCGAACACGACAGCGGTGACCGTGCCGGCCAGCGCGCCCCACCGCTTGGCCGCGAAGTACGTCAGCATGCCGACCGCGGCGAAGAACGACAGCAGCGGGACGACGATCAGGCCGCGGTCCCCCAGTGCTCCGACGAACGGCGCCGACAGCACCGGGTACACCAGGTTCGGGTCCGCGGAGCTGGCGTGCGCGAACAGCCAGTCGGAGCCCTGGCCGAAGCAGGAGTCCCGGCCGCAGTTCGTCGCGGCGAACGGCTTGTCGTAGAGCTCCGCATAGGTGCGCTCGGCGGCCTCACCGGGCGTGAAGCCGAGGATCCGGTACGACCAGGCCAGGTGGTACATGCTGCTCGAGTAGAAGTGCCAGATCCGGTAGGAGAGCACTGCCGGGACCAGCACCGCGAGGCTCGCGACGGTCACCCACGCGTGCGCCGGCATCCGCCCGAGCCAAGTCTTCGGCAGCCAGCGCCGGGCGCGGTGTTCCAGCGGCACCGGCTCCCGCGGCTCGGCCTCCGTGGAGCGCGACGGCAGCCGTCGGATCGGTCCCCACAGGTCGACCATCAGCGCGACGACGGCCAGCACCAGCAGCGGCACGACCGGCGCGTGGTAGCGGAACGCCGCCGGCCAGAACTCGATCACGTTGAATGCGCTGACCACGAAGAACGCTCCGGCGGCCAGGCCTGAGATTTCACTGCGGAAACGCCAGACAACCGCCACTGTCGACGCTACGAGCAGCGCGACCAGCGCGAGGTCGTACCGCACGGCCAGCAGGTCGGACCGGATGATGTTCTCGGTGACCTCCGGGATCGCCGCGATCCCGCTGGTGCCGAAGTACTTGATCGTGAGCTCGTCGAACCGCTGGGCGAGCGACAAGTCCTCGCCGCCGAAGATCAGCGGCGTGATCAACATCTGCGCGGCGAGCACGACGAACGCGACGACGTTTCCCCACACCGCGAACGACAGCCAGGGGTTCCGGAACGCCCGGTCCCGGATCGCGACCAGCAGCCACACGCCCGCGACCGCCACCGGCAGCGCGATCGCGAACTGACGGTTGAGCATGCCGAGAGCGATCAGCGCGACGTAGCTGATCAGCTGTTTCCGGCCGACTTTCCGCGCCAGCGGAAGCACGAGCAGTGGGAGCGCGAGCAGTGCGAACGCGGGCCCCTCCGTGTGCGCGACGACGCTCCAGCGCGACACGTAGACCGGCAGCAGCAGCATCGCACCGGCGACCAGCGCCCACCGCGGCCCCCACAGCCGCGAGGCGAGCAGGACGGTCGCCAGGATCGCCAACGCGTACCCGACGATCGGGACGACGAGCATCCCCGCCGGACCGAACAGCGCCACGAACGGCGCGGAGAGCACCGGAAGCAGCACGCGCGGCCCGACCACGGCCGCGTACGGGCCGGTGAAAAAGCTCTCGTGGAAGTCGGGCGGCCAGCAGGTGATGCAGGTGGCCAACCCCGGGTTGTCGCGCAGGTAGTCGAACGACATCTGAGCGGCCTCGGCCTGGGGGTGGCCGAGGTACCAGTAGGTCCACGCCAGGTAGATCCGGGAGTCCGGGCCGTACTGGGCGTTCGTCACGAGCGCCAGCGCCACCGCCAGGACGCAGAGCGCGCCCAGCACGAGCCAACCCGACACCGGCAGAGCGTTGCGGAGGGACCGCGCCATCGTCTTCATCGGTTCGGAACGCTAGGCAAATCTGCGCCCGATCTCTGCTCTGAGCAGCGGAGTTCGCGGGTTGTACAGCAGCTGTTCGGCACCGCGGCCCCTGCTGGTCGGCGTTCCGACAGCGTGTAAAGAAGACTTGACATCGTGTCGGCTCTGCCTGACATTGGAGATGTCAAGAATGCTTTACACAGGAGGTAGGTCGTGACGCTCACCGAGAAACGGGCGTGGATCACCCTGGTCGTCACCGTCGTCGCTTATGCGGGGTACGCGATCACGGTGCTGAGGCGTGCGGACGGGCAGCCGCTGCCCGACGTGCACTACGCGGGCCCGTTGCTCACGACGATCGGCGTCGCGATGATCGCGGCCATCGTGCTCGAGATCGTGGTCTCGATGTTCACGCCGAACGCGTCACGTGCGACCGACGTCCGCGACCGGGAGATCGGTCGGCTCGGCGAGTACGTCGGCCAGTCGTTCGTCGCGATCGGTGGCGTCGCGGGGCTGCTGATGGCGATCGCGGAGTGGGACTGGTTCTGGATCGCCAACGTCATCTACCTGTGCTTCGCCCTGGCCGCTGTGCTGGGCGCGGTCGCGAAGGTCGTCATCTATCACCGCCCCTTCCCTTCCCTATGAACACGAGTCCCGAATGGTGAAGCCGACCCGGGTCACGAACTCGATCCGCGCCCTGCGTTTCGCGAACAGCGAGATGACCCAGGCTGACCTGGCGATGCGCATCGGCGTGACCCGTCAGACCGTCATCGCCATCGAGCAGGGCCGCTACTCGCCGTCCCTCGAAATGGCCTTCCGCATCGCCCGTGTGTTCTCGGTTCCCCTCGACGACGTTTTCCACTATCCGGAGGAAGCGCCATGAAAGCGTGCACCCGCTCCGCCTACGGTTCCGCCGACGTGCTGCAAGTTCGCGACATCGAGTTGCCCACCCCGGCTGACGACCAGGTTCTCGTCCAGGTCCGGGCTGCCAGCAACGACCGCGGCGTGTGGCACATGATGACCGGACTTCCGCTGGTCATGCGGCCGGTCATCGGCTTACGGGCGCCGAAGGTCCAGGTGTTGGGGCGCGCGTTCGCCGGCGTCGTGACCGCCGTGGGGTCCCGGGTGACGAAGTACGGGCCCGGTGACGAGGTGTTCGGCACCACGAACGCCGGGAGCTGGGCCGAGTACACGGTGGCGCCCGAACGGCTGATCGCTCCACTGCCCTCCGCGGTCTCCTTCGAGCAGGGCGCGAGCCTCGGGTGCTCGGGCACCTCCGCGTTGCAGGCGGTCCGCGTCGGTGACGTGCGCTCCGGGCAGCGGATGATGGTGATCGGCGCCGGGGGCGGCGTGGGGTCGTTCGTGGTTTCGCTCGCCGCGCAGCGGGGGGCGAGCGTCACCGCGGTGTGCAGCGCGTCGAAGCGCGAGCTGGTGACCTCGCTCGGCGCGGAGGACGTCGTCGACTACGCCGAGGAGGAGGTGGACGCGCGCGGGCAGCGATACGACGTGATCGTCGACTGTGCGGGGAACCGGCCGCTGTCGTTGCTGCGCAGGGCGCTGAAGCCTGGTGGTGCGCTGGTGTCGGTGGGTGGGGAGGACCACCCCGGGCGGCTCACGCAGGGCTTCCAGTGGCAGATGTTGCGGCCGCTGGCCGGGGTGTTCGTGCGGCGCCGGGTTCGCAGTGTGATCGGTAAGGAGGGTGGGGAGGATCTGGTCGAGCTCGGCCGGATGATCGCCGCCGGCGAGCTGACGCCCGCGATCACGCGGACGTACTCGCTCGTCGAGGCGCCGGACTGCATGCGAGACCTCGCCGGGGGCCACCCAGCAGGCAAGCTGGTACTAGCTATTTCATAAGCGCCCTATGCGCGGAGGGCCCTGTACGGCGAGGGCCCTGTGCGGCGAGGGCCCTGTGCGGTGAGGGCCCTGTGCGGCGAGGGAGTCCTATTTTGTGAGCGAGCCGAGGGCGGCGCCGAGGCCGATGCTGATCGCGGCCACGACGAGCACCACGACGGCGAGGATGATCAGGACTCGGCGCGGGACGCCTTCGTCCTCGGTGACGTCGTCGGGGTGCGCCTGCGAGCGAGAGACCCGCGGCTGCGACCGCAGGGCCTTCCGCCGCTCGGCCCGCCCCCGCCGAGGCCCATCCGACTGGGCGCCGGAATCCCGCCCCGCCCCGCTCCCCTGCGACGAACCGGCCCCGGGCTCCGCCCCGTACGGCGATCTCGCACCAGAGGCCGCGCCATATGACGATCCCGAACCAGGGGCGTCATCCCCGAACGACGAACCCGAACCGTGCGCGCCCCCGAAAGGCGAACCCGAACTCGGGGCTTCCCCGCCGAACGACGAAGCCGAACCGGCAGGTGCGCCGCCGAACGACGAAGCCGAACCGGCAGGTGCGCCGCCGAACGACGAGGGCGAACCGGGGGCCGCACCGCCGAACGGCGAGCCCGGGGCTGCGCCGCCGAACGGCGGGGCCGACTCGGGAGGCGTGCCGCCGAAGGCCGATGCGGCGGGCATGCCGGTAGCCGGTGGGCTGCCGGGGGTGGCGCCGGCGACGGGGCGGAGGTCGAGCCCAGCGCTCGCTCGATCGTCGTAGGACGGGTAGAGCGGCGCGGACGGCTCGTCGTACACGGGATAGGCCCCCGACGGCGAACGCACCCCCGGCGGCTGCGCCCCCACCACCGGATGCGACCCGGAAACCGAATGGGCCCCGGCCGCCCCGCGGCCAGGAGGCCCTCCCACCGGTGGGTTACCCCCGCGCGAACCGCCGACCAAGGGCGCTCGCACGGGCGCGCCACCGCCGGGAGGACCCCCGACGGGCGGAGCACCCACGGGCGGACCCCCGACCGGCGGCCCACCGACCGGCGGAACCGACACGGGTGGCGCGGAGAACCCGGAGATCGACGGCGCACCGGAAATCGATCCGGCAACCGGCGTCGACCCGGAAACCGACCCACTTCCCGGCTCCGCCGAATGCCGCCCCGACCGCCCGGGCGGCGGCGTAACCGGCGGCGCGACCGGCGCACCCGGCGACGGCGTCCCGAGCAACCCATCAGCAGAAAACGACGAGTCCCCGGGACCCCCGAATCCCGGCGTGGTCAACCCCCCGGGCGGCACCCCGTGCCCGAACGACGACAACGGATTGGGCGTGTTCCCCTCGTAAGCCTCCGGCACCGCGAGATGCCCGGGCGGCGGCGTCCGCAACTGCAACGACGCCGCGTCTCCCTGGGACCGCCGAGGCACCGACCGAACCCGAGTAGCCAACTGGGCCTGCGCCCCACGCGTAGTCATCACCATCACCGCGCGGACGTCGTCGTCCACCCGCAGTGGCGTGTCCGCATGAGCGGACCAGCTCGAACCGAAATCAGCCACCGCCGCAGTAGCGAGCGCCAACGCGAACGCCTTGGCGGACTCCGGCCGCGCCGACGGTTCCTTCTCCAGCGCCTGACCCACAACCGCTGCGATCTGCGGCGGCATCCCGGCCGGCAGTTCGGGCCGCATGTTCAGGTGGTGGTGCAGCATCGCCGAGAACGGTAGGTCCAGCGAGAACGGCGTCCGGCCGGTGAGCATGTGGTAGACCAGCCCGCCGACGGCGTACACGTCGGTCGCGGGCCCGACCCGCGACCCGACGATCTGCTCCGGCGCCGCGTAGGCCGGTGTCCCGACCAGCGTCCCAGTCGTGATCGACGAGCCCTCGAACAGCTTCGCGATCCCGAAATCCGTGACCTTGACTGCCCCATCCCCCGCGAACAGGACGTTGTCCGGCTTGATGTCGCGATGCACGATGCCGCGCTGATGAGCTGCGTGCAGTGCGTCGGCGATCGCGAGACCGATCGCGCACGCGGTTTCCGGCCGTAAGCCTTCCGCGATCCGCTGGGTGAGTGTGCCGCCCGGAAGGTGTTCCATGACTATCAGACAGAGACCGTCACTTTCCGCGTAGTCGTGCACGCGCACGACATGCGGGTGGTCGAATACGGCCATCACTTGCGCTTCGGCAAGAAATCGCCGTTCGACATCCGGTCCGGAAATCGTCAGAATTTTGATTGCGACCGGTCGTCCGAGACGCCGATGTCGGCCCTCGATGACCAGCCCGAAGCCCCCGCGACCCAGCTCGGCTCCCACTTCGTACTGGGGTAGCGCGGCCGTGAGCTGGGCCCGGTCGAAAAGCATTCGATGGTTCCCATCACGTCGAACGGTATCTACTTCAACTACTTGATCTCTCGATGAAACACCATCCGGTGAGCGCTTTCAGGAGAATTCGCGTTCCCGGGAGGTGCGTTACAACACTTCACCGAGTTATTGCTCGGCTACGCGTCAGTACTATTACGGACCGTGATTCAGCCGTTGAACTAGCACGTTCAAATCAGCGTCGTTGACCTCATCTTGGATAAAACCGATGCGATATACGACATACCCGATCAGGGCATGCACAACGGCCTCAGCCCCATGGGGATCGGCTCGACCGGGAATCGTGACGAGGCTGTCTGACACGCCGATCCTGGGCGAGACCGACCAGGCCGGCCTGGTTGCTGTCACCCCGGTGGGGCGCCTCGGCAAGCCGAGGAGGTCGCGGCCGCGATCGTGTTCCTCGCGAGCGACGAAGCCGCGTTCATCACCGGCGCAAAGGTCTATGTGGACGGCGGCTTCATCGCTCGCTGAGGTGAGTACGGTCGAGTCGTGAAGCCCGTATCGCGACGCGGATTCCTCGCGCTGGGCGGCCTGGCCGCCGTAGCCGCCTGCACCGAGCGAACCTCGGTGCACACCGCTGCGACGGCCAGCGGCGCTCCAGCCGGTGCGGCACCGGCCGCCAGCACCGCGAGCCCGTCCCCGGCCGCCCTCGACCTCCCCGGCCTGCGAAAAGCACTGAAAGGCCAACTGCTCATCCCGGGCGACGCCGGGTACGCCACCGCCGCCCAGCCGTTCAACGTCGCCCTCGGCACCAGGAAGCCGGCAGCGATCGCGAAGGTGGCGAACGTCGACGACGTGCGCACCTGCGTGAAGCGGGCCGGTGGCCGTGGGGTGCCGCTCGCCGCCCGCTCCGGCGGCCACAGCTACCCGGGTTATTCGACGCCCGACCGTGGTGTCGTCGTCGATCTCGGCGCGTTCAACAAGATCACGGTGGCCGACGACGGCACGGCGGTCGTCGGCGCCGGAGCCCGGCTGATGGACGTGTACACCGCGCTGGCGGCCCGGGGCCGGGCGCTGCCCGCCGGTTCGTGCCCCACTGTCGGCGTCGGCGGCAGCACGCTCGGCGGCGGGTTGGGCGTCGTCGCCCGGCCGTTCGGTCTCACCTGCGACCACATGCGCGCGGCGACGATCGTCACGGCCGACGGCGAGGTCCGCACGGTCGACGCGAACCACGACGCGGACCTGTTCTGGTCACTGCGCGGCGGTGGGGGCGGCAACAGCGGCATCGTCACCGACTTCACGTTCAGCACCGTTCCCGCGCCGAGCGTCACGATCTTCACGCTGCGGTTCCCGGCCGCGTCCAGCGTCCGCGTGCTGGCGGCGTGGGCGGCGTGGATGGCCACCGCCCCCGAGCGGTTGACGTCACTCTGCGCCATCACCGCAGCGGGTACGCCGACCAACCGGGTCACCGGCACCTGGACCGGGGCGGTCGCCGGGCTCTCCACCCAGCTGAACGCGCTGATCTCCGAGGTCCGTGCGGCTCCGACGTCGCGCACCACGCACACCTACAGCTTTCT
The DNA here is from genome assembly GCF_043197895.1 of Cryptosporangium sp. NPDC048952. Lineage (NCBI taxonomy): Bacteria > Bacillati > Actinomycetota > Actinomycetes > Cryptosporangiales > Cryptosporangiaceae > Cryptosporangium > Cryptosporangium sp. NPDC048952. Next base: position 67,598 of record NZ_JBICTY010000010.1, read on the forward strand.
CGACGCGATGAAGTCGTTCGGTGGGTGCCTGAGCAAGACCGCGGCGCAGTGCCGGCCGGTGTCCGCGGGAGGCGTCCTGGGCCGGGAGACGTTCCGCGCGGCGTCGAGGGTCGTGGGGAGGCAGATCGACGCGTCGACAGCCAACTCCGTCGTCCAACTCGTCGGGCGGCAGTCCGGGATGGTGCTGCTGTTCGACTCGCTCGGGGGCAAGGTGGGGTCGTTGGCGCCCGGTGACACCGCGTTCGTGCACCGGAAGGCGCACGCCACCGTGCAGATCTACAGCGGGCGGGCCAACAGCCAGGCGGCGATCAACAGCGTGCAGTCGACGTTGCGGCCGCTGGTGGGCAGTGGCGCGTACGTCAACTATCTCGATCCGCAGCAGACCGACTGGGCCAGCGCCTACTACGGCGCCAACCTGCCGCGTCTGCGCACGACCGTCCGCCACTTCGACCCCGACGGCGTGTTCAGCTTCCCCCAGTCCCTGCTCCGAGCCTGACCACCCGGGGGGCACCGCGGTCGCGCCACCAGCGCGAGCGACGCGGCCCCAGCGCGCGGACTGCCAGGAAATCGTCGAGCATCCCGCCCGTCGACGAGCAGCTTCCTGTCAATCCGCGCAGCAGCCCCCTGCCACCGGCCCCCTGCCGTTGGCGCGGCGACCCACCGCGCTAGGTGTTCTGGGCGGTCACCAGGCCGCTCTCGTAGGCGGCGATCACTAGTTGGGCCCGGTCGCGGGCGGCGAGTTTGTCGAGCAGGCGGCCGATGTGGGTTTTCACGGTGGCGGCGCTCAGGTGCAGGCGGTCGGCGATCTCGGTGTTCGAGAGGCCGCGGGCGACGAGGAGCAGCACCTCGCGCTCCCTCGGGGTGACGCCGTTGAGGGCGGGGGCGGGGAGCGGGCGCTCGGTCTCGGTGAAGCGGGCGATCATGCGCCGGGTGATCGTCGGGGCGAGGAGCGCGTCGCCGGCTGCGACGACGCGGATCGCGGCGAGCAGGTCGGCCGGGGGTGCGTCCTTGAGCAGGAAGCCGCTGGCTCCGGCGCGGAGTGCGCCGTAGACATATTCGTCGTCGTCGAAGGTCGTCAGGATGAGCACGTGGACGCCCGGGACGCGTTCGCAGATGCGCCGGGTCGCTGCGACGCCGTCGAGCTCCGGCATCCGCACGTCCATCAGCACGACGTCGGGCCGCAGCTGCACGGCGAGCTCCACTGCCTGCCGCCCGTCCCCCGCCTCCCCCACGACCGTCAGCCCCTCCGCGGTCTCCACCAACAACCGAAAACTCCCCCGAACCAAAGCCTGGTCATCCACCACGAGCACCCGAACACTCACCCGTCCTCCCCCTCCCCCAAGGGCGCGGGCGCGGAAGCCGCGGGCGCCGCAGGCGCAGGCGCAGAAGCCGCAGGCGCAGGCGCCGCAGGCGCGGGCGCAGGCGCAGGCGCAGAAGCCGCAGGCGCAGGCGCAGGCGCCGCAGGCGCGGGCTCGGACGCCCAGGGCGCAGGCGCGGTGCTGGTGGGCGGGAGCGTTGCCTCCAGGCGGAAGCCGGGGTGGGTGAGGCGGGGCGCCGCCTCCAGGGTGCCGCCGAAGAGGGCTACTCGTTCGTTGAGGCCGATGAGGCCGTGGCCGCCGGGATCGGGTGGGGGCTGCGGCGAGGTGGGGCCCTCGTCCTCGACGAGGATGCGGAGCACACCCCCGGCTTCCGACAGCTCGACCCGGCACGCGGTGGGCCCCGCGTGCTTGACCACGTTCGTCAGCCCCTCCTGCACCACGCGATAAGCAGCCAGCTGCAGGGCGTCCGAATAGGAACGTGGATCCACCCGCACGTCGGACGAGACGCGAACCCCACCGGCGACGGACTGCTCGACGAGCGCGGGCAGCGACTCGAACCCGGGCGTCGGGGCGAACTCCGCGTCAGGCGTGCGCAAGACGCCGAGCAACCGACGGATGTCGGTGAGCGCCCCACGGCTCGTCGACTCGATCACCCGGAGAGCATCCCGCGCCGCCTCCGGCCGCTGCGTGACGACGTGATTCGCCACCCCGGCCTGCACGGCGATGAGACTCATGCTATGCGCGACCACGTCGTGCAGCTCACGGGCGATCTGCAACCGCTCCTCGGCGAGCGCCTGCTCCGCATCCCGCCGCCGGGACTCCGCAGCTGCCGCCCGGCGCTCCCGCATGATCACCCCGGCGACCCAGAACGCACCGTTGACGAACCACACGTACGTCATCACCCCGACCGACGACGCCAGGTCGCCGCCCTCGGCACCGGCCACCGTCAACGTGACCAGGCTGAGCACCAACGTCGCCACGAGCGCCCCGACCGCGACCCGCCACGTAGCCCGCAACGCGATGATGTACAGCACGAACGCCGCCGGGAACCACGGCTCGAGCGTGATGTTGAGCAGCGTGGCCGCGACCAGGCCGACCGTCGTGACCACCCAGGCCACCTCGGGCCACCGGCGACGCACCGCGACCGGAGCGCCGATCAGGACCGCGACCAGTACGGCCAACCACGTGGGGCCACCGAAGTGCACCTGCTCCGGCGGGAAGTCGGCCGGATCGAACGTGCCGAAGGCGATGTACAGAACGACGTAGAACACCGCAACGGCGACGTCGACGGCGCCGAGCACCGCGTCGTTCACCCGTGGAGAGCGCACCGCTCTGCGCAACGCCGAAGTCACCGGCCGACCGTAACCGCCACCCCCGACGAAAACATCCGACCGCGGCACGTCATCCCCAGGTCGGATGCCGACCGCCACGTCCCGACCGCGGTCCGATCCCGGAAACCCCGAAAAGCTCCACCGTGGACGTCATGATCCGCATCGACGCACTCACGAAGCGGTACGGCGCCACGCTCGCCGTCGACCGCCTCTCGTTCACCGTGCCCACGGGGCAGGTGACCGGCTTCCTCGGCGCGAACGGCGCCGGCAAGTCGACGACCCTCCGCGCGATCCTCGGCCTGGACCGGCCGACGTCGGGGCGCGCGCTCGTCCACGACCGCCCGTACTCCTCCTACCGGCACCCGCTACGAGTGGTGGGCGCAGCGCTCGACGCGCAAGCCGCGAACGACGGCCTCCCCGCCCGAACCCACCTGCTCGCACTCGCACGCAGCAACGGCATCGCGCCGAACCGCGTCGACGAGGTCCTCGACGAGGTGGGGTTGGAAGGAATGGCCCAGCGCAGGATCCGCGCCCTCTCGCTCGGCATGAAACAGCGGCTCGCGATCGGCGCCGCGCTCCTCGGCGACCCCGAGGCACTGCTCTTCGACGAGCCGCTCAACGGCCTCGACCCCGAGGGCATCCGCTGGTTCCGCGCCCTGACGGCGCGCCTGGCCGAGCAGAACAAAGCCGTGCTGATCTCCAGCCACCTCATGTCGGAGATGGCCCGCACCGCCGACCGCGTCGTCATCATCGGGCACGGCCGGCTGCTGGCCGAGGAGGCGATCCACGCGCTCGGCCCGTCGCTGGAAGAGGCCTACATACGACTCACCGAGGGAGCAACCCATGTCTGACGTCGTCGCCGCGCAGTGGCTCGTGGTGCGCTCGGTCCGCTCCACGTCGTGGCTGCTGGGCTCGCTGGTGCTGGTGCTCGCCGGCACCTGGGGAGCCGGCACGCTGATGGTCTCGGCCTGGGACGCCGCCTCCGCCGCCGACCAGGCGCGGTTCGAGAGCGCCGACATGACCGTGATCGTCGGGCCGCTGATGCAGTTGGTGCTCGGAATCCTCGGCGCGCTGGCGGTCACCGGCGAATACCGCACCGGCTTGATCACGACGACGCTGACCGCGGTGCCGAACCGGCTGCGACTGCTGGGCGCGAAGGCGCTCGTCGTCGCCGGGCTGGCGACGACGGCAGCGGTCGCCGTCACCGTGGCGTCGACGCTGCTGACGCTGCAGGTCGCCGGTGACCGGCCGGCACCGATCGAGCCGTGGACCTCCGTCGGCGACGCGGTGGCCTCGGGTGCCGCGAACGTTGCGGTCGGGATCGCCGCGGCCCTCGTCGGCGTAGGGCTGGGCGCGGCGCTGCGGTCGTCGGCCGGCGCGGTGATGGCGATCGCGGGGCTGCTGTTCGTGGCTCCGGTCGTGGCCGTCTACCTGCCCGACCCGTGGGACGAGCGGATCTTCGGCGTACTGCCGTCGTCCCTCCCGAGCCAGTTGACCGGCGACCACCCGCTGTGGGCCGCCTGCGCGTTGATCGCCTACCCGCTACTGGCCCTGACCGCCGGCGCCCTCACATTGAAAAACCGCGACGCGTAAGTAGAGGCGTGCACGCTTTGGTGGGCTCCACGTCACCAAAACGTGCACGCCTCATGACCCGGGGCCGTCACTCCCGGGGGCTGGGGAACAGGCTCGACCAGAACGAGCCCGGATCCTCGGTGGTCGGAGCCACCGAGGGGGGCGCCACCGAGGGGGGGCGCCGAAGACGATGAAGGCGAACGTGACGGCCGCGCGGACCGGCGAACCGGAGCCTGCACCTCCGGCGCCGGCCCGCGCGGAGCCGGAGAGACGGATCGCGACCGGCTCGGCGACGGAGAGGGGAGAGCCGACGGCGAGCGATTGGAGGGTGCCGCCGACTCTCCCGGTACGGGAAGCGCCGAGTCCGTGCCGACGCCGCCGAGCATGCTGGCGACCAAGATCACGGTGTAGATCAGGCCACCGACCGCCGCGAGCGCCAGCGCCCAGGTGACCCGCCGCTTACGACGTCCGCTGCGGTCCAGGAAGATCGCCTGCTCCTGGTTCGTGCCCGCGTCGCCACGCCGGTGACGCCCGGCCGTCGGCAGCACCTGCTGCAGGACGGTCGGGTCGTCACCGGCCCCGGGCCGCACCCCGGGGGTAGGTGCGGATCCGGGGGCGGGTGCTGGCCCGGGCACCGGTGCCAGCACCACGGTTTCGGCGTCGCGCGCGGAACGAACCATCGTCGATCAGCCCTTGATCGTGGTCCAGGCCTGAGCCCAGTCCTCGTAGTCCTTGCACCTGACGTTCGTCCGGCCGTCGAGGCACGAGGAGATCGGCGTCGTCCAGTACCAGATCTTCCGCGCGTACGAAGCGTCGCCCGCGTGGAAGGTCTTGCAGTGGTTCTGATCGGTCGTGTACGCGCAGGACTTCGAGTTGCCGGGCGACTCCCCGAAGTACTCCGCGACCTGCGCGTTCACCTGCGGGCTGACGATGTGGTCGAACCACTTGTACGCGCAGTTCTTGTGCGGCGACTTCGACCCGACCATCCAGGTGTCCGACCAGCCCGTCGCCCCCTCGGACGGCAGCACGGCCTTGATGTTCGTGCCTTCGGCCTCGGTGAGGTTCGCGATCACCTGCCAGGCCGTGCCGACGATCGCGTCACCCGCCTTGAACGCCGCGACCTCCTCGGAGTAGTCGCTCCAGTACTCGCTCACGCTGGACTTCTGCTGTTCGAGCAGCGCGATCGCGGCGGCGAACTGCGTGTCGTCCAGCGCGTACGGGTTCTTGATGCCGAGGTCGGGCTGGTGCCTCATCAGGTACAGCGCGGCGTCCGCGATGTAGATCGGCGAGTCGTAGGCGGTCACCTTGCCCACCACCGAGAGCGGCGGTGCGAAGACCGCGGCCCACGACGTCGGCGCCGGCTTCACCTTGTCCTGGTGGTACATCAGCAGGTTCGCGCCCCAGCCGTGCGGGATGCCGTAGGGCACGCCCTTCACGCTGTTCCACGACTGCTTCTTCAGGAACCCGTAAATGTCCTTGTAGTTCGGCACCAGGTCGGTGTTCACCGGCTCGACGTCACCGTCGGCGATCAGCCGCAGCGACGCGTCGCCGGAGGCCGAGATGACGTCGTACTTGCCGGTCTTCATCAGCGTCACGGCTTCGTCGGACGTGTTGAAGACCTTGACCGTCACCTGGCAGCCGGTCGCCTGCTCGAACGGGGTCACCCAGTCGATCGTCGGATCGGTCGAGCCGTCCTCCGCGTAGCCCGCCCAGGACAGGACGCTCAGCGCACCCTCTCCCGCGCCGACCTGCTCCAGTGCCGGGAGCTTCGGTGGGGTGAACTCGCCGCCGCCCGCAGCTGCGTCGTCCGGCTTGTCGCGGCTGTTGCAGGCGGCCGCGGCCAGCACCAGAGCCATGGCGACAGCCGTCACGCGTAAGGCCCTCACGTCTGCGGAACCGGTGTGCGCGCACTCAGCGGTGCGCTGCCGCGCGCCCGTAGCACGTACTCGACGAGCGCGATGAGCAGCTGCTTAGTGGACTCCCGGCGGCGGGCGTCGCAGGTCAGGATCGGGACCTCCGGCCGGATCGTCAGAGCCTCGCGCAGCTCGCGGATCGTGTTCGGCTGCGCGCCGTCGAAGCAGTTCACACCGACGACGTACGGCAGGCCGCACTGCTCGAAGAAGTCGACGGCGGAGAAGCAGTCGGCGAGCCGGCGAGGATCGACGAGCACTACCGCGCCGATCGCACCCCGGACGAGCTCGTCCCACATGAACCAGAAGCGGTTCTGTCCGGGCGTGCCGAACAGGTAAAGGATGAGTTCCTGGTCGATCGTGATGCGACCGAAGTCCATCGCGACAGTGGTGGTCTTCTTGCCTGCCACCGCCGAGATGTCGTCGACGTCGACCGACGCCATCGTCATGATCGCTTCGGTCGTGAGCGGACGGATCTCCGACACCGAGCCGACCATTGTGGTCTTGCCGACACCGAAGCCGCCGGCGACGACGATCTTGGCGGACGTGGCACGGGGGCTGGTTATGTCCACGATGATCCCTCCCTCACATCGCCAGCGCGGTGTGCAGCTCGGACCGCAGCGCCGGGGTCAGCACCTGGCCGACGCGCTCGACGAGCAGCGCCATCTCGTAGCCCACCTGGCCGATGTCGCAGGAGCGGGACGCCAGTACGGCCAGCGACGAACCGTCGCTGATCGACATGACGAGCAGGAAGCCGGTGTCCATCTCGACGACGGTCTGGCTGACGGCGCCGCCTTCGAAGCACATCGCCGCACCGTGCGTGAGGCTCACCAGACCCGAGGAGATAGCGGCGAGTTGGTCGGCTCGGTCCCGCGGTAAGGCGTCGGAGACGGCCAGCAAGAGGCCGTCGGCCGAGACGCCCACGGCGTGGGCGATGCCGGGAACGCGGTTGGCGAAGTTGCCCACCAGCCAGTTGAGGTTCTGCGCGTCGTGGCTCAGCGAGCTCACATTTCCTCCTTGGAGCCGGTCCCTGCGGGGCCGCCGGCCTGCCGGCCCTGCTCGAGACCACTGCGATAACTGGACAGAACGCCTCGCACCGCCTCGGGTGAACGGCGAGTGGCGGGCGGAGCCTCGGAGCGCTCCACCTTGCCGGGCACGTAGTGCGCCATCGGGACGCGCTTCGGGAGTCCCGACGTCGTCGTGCTGGTCGGCTGGTTTTCGGCGGCCGCTTGCGCGGCACGCCATCCGGCGTCCGCCGCCGACTTCCAGCTTTCACTCGGTTGCGACGCCACGGGCGGCGCGACGGGCGCCGCAGGTGCCGCGGGACGGGCCGGGGCCGGCGCGGGGGGCGCGACAAGGGTCGTGCCGTTGGCGTGATGGGTCAGCGGCGTCTCGTTCATCGAGACGTGGACCCGCGGAGCCGGGGGCGCGGCCGGGGGTGTCGGCTGCGCCCCGGCGGCCTCGGGGACACGCGGCAGGTTCCGTGCCCGGAACCAGTCGTTCTCCGTCGCCTCGAAGATCGGCAGCGGCATCTCGATCGTCGGATCCGGTGCCACCACCGGCTGCGGCGGCGCGGGTGCAGGCTGCACCGGCAACGCCTGCACCGGCAACGGCGCCAACGCCGACGCCGGAGCCGGCCCATCCACGAACGCCGACCGACTCGGCAACGCCGGCGGCTGCGCCACCGGCCGCGCCGGAAGCGGCTGCTCCGGCAGGGACCGCTGGTGAAGCGGCTGCTCGGACAGCGAGCGCGTCGGGAGCGGCTGATCCGACAAAGCCCGCGTCGGGAGCGGCTGCTCCGGGAGGGGGCGTACCGGCAGGGGCTGCGTGGGCTGGGCCCAGCTCGCCTCGAACGGCTCGACCGGCGTCGCGTCGACCACGTTCGTCCCGTACGACCGTGCCCCGTACGCGCCGTACGTCGCCGGGGCCGAGGTCGCCGAGGGCGGAGTCTCGACGACCTCGGCGTCTGGTGCCGCGTGCGACGCCCGCCGCTCCGCGGCCGTCTGGAACCCGTTCCACGACTCCGCCCGCACCACCGGCGCCGGCTGCCGCCGAGGAATCGGCTGCTCAGCGGGCGCGGGCACAGGCGCCTGCGTCGGCACCGACGTCCCGTGGAACGTCGTCGAGTGCGCCCCGCTCTGCTCGTCGTACTGGTAAGCAGTCGGCCCACCGAACCCACCGGTCGGCACGTACGACAACGGCTCCGGCCGGTCCACCCGCTCCGACACGACCCGCTCCACCGGACGCAACCCGAGATCCGGCTCCTTCGGCCGGGCTCCGTGCAACACCCCGGACGGCAACGTGATCATCACCAGCACGCCACCACCGGTGGCGTCCCGCAGCATGACCTTGACGCCGTGACGCGACGCCAACCGGCCGACCACGAACAGTCCCATCATCCGCGAGACCGCGATGTCGAACACCGGCGGCTTCGCGAGCCGCTCGTTGAACTCCGCGAGCTGCTGACGCGACATCCCGATGCCCTGGTCGATCACCTCGACCACGACCTGGTTGCCCTCGCGGCGCGCGTCCACCGTCACGTCGGTACGCGGCGAGGAGAACGACGTCGCGTTCTCCAGGATCTCCGCGATCAGGTGCACGGTGTCGTTCACCGCACCGGACGCGATCTGCACCGAGTCGTCCACGGTGCCGAGCTTGACCCGCGTGTACTGCTCCACCTCGGCCGCGGCCGCACGGAGCACGTCCACCAGCGGGGCCGGCTTCGACCAGCTACGACCGGAGTCCGCGCCACCGAGAACCAGCAGGTTCTCGTCGTTCCGCCGCATCCGGGTGGCCAGGTGGTCGAGCTTGAACAGCTCGGCCAGCCGGTCCGGGTCACGCTCGCCCTGCTCCAGACCGTCGATCAACCGGATCAGCCGGTCGACCAGCAGCTGCGAACGACGCGAGAGGTTGACGAACATCGCCGAGACGCTCTGCCGCAGCCGCGCCTGCTCGGAAGCAACCCGGACCGCCTCCAGGTGGATGGCGTTGAACGCCTGCGCCACCTGGCCGATCTCGTCGCTGGAACGCACCTCGAGGGTGCGGGCCACGGTCTCCGCGGACGCCTGCTCCGCCGTTTTGGAGTCCGCTTCCTGCAGCTTGCGGACGACGTCCGGCAGGCTCTGGTACGCGACTTCCAGTGCGGAGGAACGCAGCGACACCAGCGGCCGGATCATCGAGCGGGCCACGGCCAGCGAGACGAGCAGCGCCACGATCAGTGCGGCCAGCGCGGCCGAAATCACGCCGATCGCCTTGCGCATCGCGTCGGACCGGAAGTCGCCTGCCGCTTCGACGGTGATCGCGTTGATCTGCGTCTCGACCGACCGGAGCAGTTTGTTCTCGCGGTCGCTGGTCTCGAGCCAGGTGTCCAGCGTGAACGACAGCTTGTTGCCGAGACCGGCGTTCGCCGCGCGGGTCCGCAGCTGCTGGTAGGTCAGCTCCTGCGTGACCGTGCTGTTGCGGATCTCCTGCTGCTTCGGGGTACCGCTCAGCGCGAACTGGGCGCGGTAGGCGCTCTCGTCCGAGACCGCCGCGCGGAACGCGCCGAACGTGTCGTTGGTGAACTGGCTCTGGCCGTCCTCCAACGCGGTGCGGACGACGATCTGCTGCTGCCAGACCGCTTCCTTGTACTTCGCGAATGCGGCGACGGCGGTGAGCTGGTTGGACAGCGTCTCGTCACCGGCCGACGCGGCAGCGAGCCGCTCCTTCATCTGCAGCAGGCTGGTGATGAGCTGGCCGTAGATGGTCACCGCGGCGCCGACCCGCACGCCGCTGCCCTGCCGGGCCTGCGACAGGACCGCGGCGCGGTTGCGCGACAGGGCGCTGAATCCGCGCTTCACCTGCTCGTATTCGGAGCTGATCGGCTCGGCGATGTCGTCGTCGAGCTGCTCGTACTGAGCGAGGAACAGACGCAGGTCCTCGTCGGTGGTGCGGGCGTGCTCGGTGAAGTTCTTCAGCGTCGGATGGTCGGCGCTCTGCCCGGGGTTCGTGACGTACGCGGCCGCGGACGAACGCTCGGTCTGCAGCACGTCGACGAGCGACGACGACTCGTTGCCCAGCCGCGCGAAGTCCTGGATGCGGTTCGCGGCCTGCGCTTCGTCGAGAACCGACCGCGCGAGCACTCCGGAGAACACGAACATCGCGACCAGCGGGACCACGGTGATCAAGATGACCTTGGTCCGGATCGACGCGTTCCCGAAGAACCGGCTACCTGGCAGGCGGGGGCGTTGGTCCGAGCCGCCGATCTCGGTGGAGGTTCTCTCGTCGGTCGGCGCGCCGACCGTTCGGAATCGCTCCGGCGAGTCCTCCTCGGGCCGCACCGGACTGGGGTCCAGAAGGGACGTGGACACGACTCCTCCGTCCTGTGATGAAACACTTTCGCGGAGGAATTTCACCACAGTGGAATGGCGAAAGGAAAGCCGGAACGCAATTAATGTCGCCCACCATTCACTTCATCAATTCCTCATGAATGGACTTCATGAGATCCTCATGAGAGTGGTCACCGAGCGGGATTCGACCAATACTCCGCGCGCATCGGATAACCAATTACATCTGACGGACACACGGAAGCGGTATCGGCTGGCAGGATGAACCGGTGCGAGTGCTCGTGGTCGAAGACGAAGCCGAACTGGGATACGCGGTCGCCGCCGCTTTACGCGGAACCGGCATGGCGGTGGATCTCGTCGGAGACATCCCACCAGCCGACGAAGCGATCTCCACGCACCCCTACAGCTGCGTGGTCTTCGATCGGATGCTCCCGGCGGGCGACAGCATCGGTTACGTGGAGTCCCGGCGGCACAGCGGCTGGTCCACTCCCGTGCTGTTCCTGACCGCGCGCGACACCGTCGCCGACCGCGTGGCCGGATTCGCCCACGGCGGCGACGACTACCTCGTGAAGCCGTTCGCGGCCGCGGAGCTCGTCGCGCGGGTACGGAGCCTGTGCCGGCGCACGGCACGTGACGGTGGGCAGCCGCCGCCGATCGCCCGCGTCGGCGATCTGGAGATCGACGTCCGGCGCCGCCAGATCCGGCGGAGCGGTGTCCTGCTGACGATGACCGCCAAGGAGTTCGCGGTGCTCGAGGCGCTTGCCGCGGCGGACGCCACAGTGGTGAGTCGGTCCCAGTTGATCGAGCACTGCTGGGACTCGGGTACCGAGCCGATGTCCAACGTGGTCGACGTCGTCATCGCGCAGCTCCGGCGCAAACTCGGCTTCCCGGCACTCATCCACACCGTGCGCGGCGCGGGTTACGTACTCGAGGTGCGTCAGCCGGAAGGCGTCTGACCAGCGTTCTCACCACTGCACAACGGTGGAATCATCAGCCCATCTGTGCACAACTGGTCACACGGTTTACCATGCCATCATGGCTCGAGTGTCGTTACCGGGCGTACTTGAAAACGCTCCACCCACCGAGACGACCGAACCCACAACGACCGAAACTTCCAGAACGGGCCGCCATCGGGCCCGCGAAAAGGTGACCGAGAGTCCACGACCGCGGCGCGAGCGCCCGGTTTTCTCGTCGTCACCGGCTGGTCGTGCGTTCCGGGTGACGTTGTGTCTGGCCAGCCTCGTGGGGCTGACCTATGCCACGGTCATGGTCCTCGGCCTGCACAGACCGACGGACTCCCAAGCGCTCGGACTGCCGACCCGGCAGTCGGGCGAGGGCGGCCAGGTCAGAACGATCGGGCCGATCGACGTCCAGGCCGAGGACGAGGCACTGAGCTCGTCGTCGGCGTCCCCCTCCGCGACGTCGACCCCGTCGGCCAAGGCGGGCGCTCCCTCTGCGTCGCCCGTCGCGGACGAGCCGGCGAACGAGGCCACGGCGTCACCGCCCGCTGCGGACACCGGTTCCGGAAACACCGGTTCCGGCAACGACTCGGCCGCGGCTCCACCGGCCGAGGAACCCGAACCCGCCCAGTCCGAATCCAGCTCCGATTCCAGTTCCAGCTCCGGATCCAGCTCGTCCGAAGACGCCGACGACGACCGCGGCAAGCTCATCGACGTCAACCTCCTCGGTATTCGTATTTCGATCTGACCTGCTCGTACACACGGCCCGCCGGGAGTGTCGGGGACTCCCGGCGGGCCGTGTCGTCTCTCATCCCTTGATGGACGTCCAGGCCTGGGTCCAGGCCGAGTAGTCCTTGCACTTCACGTCCGTACGGCCGTCGAGGCACTGGGTGATCGGCGTCGACCAGTACCAGATCTGCTTGGCGTAGGACGCGTCACCGGCGTGGAACGTCGTGCAGTGGTTCTTGTCCGCGGTGAACGCGCAGGCCTTCTCGTTGGCCGGCGACTCCCCGAAGTACTCCGCGACCTGCGCGTTGGCCTTCGGCGAGACGATGTGGTCCAGCCATTTGTAGGCGCACGTCTTGTGCTCGGACTTCGCGCTGACCATCCAGGTGTCCGACCAGCCGGTCGAACCCTCCTTCGGCAGCACCGCCTCGATCGGCGCCCCTTCGGCCTTCGCGACGTTCGCGATGACCTGCCAGGACGTGCCGATCACCGAGTCGCCGGACTTGAACGCCGAGACTTCCTTGAGGTAGTCCGACCAGTACTCGCCCACGTTGGCCTTCTGCTTTTTCAAAAGGGCGACGGAGGCGTCGAACTGCTTGTCGTCGAGCGCGTACGGGTTCTTGATCCCCAGCTCGGGCTTGGTCTTCATCAGGTACAGCGCAGCATCGGCGATGTAGATCGGCGAGTCGTACGCGGTGACCTTGCCCTTGGTCGCGGCGTTGTCCTCGAACACCGCGCTCCACGACGTCGGGGCAGGCTTGACGACGTCCTTGCGGTACATGAGCAGGTTCGCACCCCACCCGTGCGGCACCCCGTACGAGACCTCGTCGACGCTGTTCCACTTCTGGTTCTTCAAGAAGTCGAAGACGTCGGCGTAGTTCGGCACCAGGTCGGTGTTCACCGGCTCGACGTCACCTGCGGCGATCAGCCGCAGCGACGCGTCACCCGACGCGGACACCACGTCGTACTGGCCGGTCTTCATGAGGCTGACGGCCTCGTCCGACGTGCCGAACACCTTCGCGTTGACCTGGCAGCCGGTCGCCTTCTCGAACGGCGTGACCCAGTCGACCTTCGGGTCGTTCGAACCGTCCTCGGCGTACCCCGCCCACGACAGGACGTTGACGGTTCCCTCGGCCTTGCCGAGGGACTTCAGAGCTTCCAGCTTCGGGGGCTTGAAGCCCGAACCGGAGTCCGACGATTCGGTCTCGTCACTCGTCCCGCAGGCCGCGGCGGAAAGCACCAGTGCTGCCACCACAGCTCCGGCGAACCTGCGGCTCAATGGACGGATCTTCATCGTGCCTGCCTTCTGCAGAATCTCACTCCTAACGAATAGCGGCACCTCGATGGCTAGGGGGTGCCGCAGCGCGCAACGCCTCCCAACGTCGCGCGGCGCAATTCCACCACAGCTGCGGCGAGCGAGGAAGTGGATCCCTCCAGATTGGAAAGAATTGCTTTCCTCATGAATTCTTCATGATGGACGTAATTGCAAGAAGCCGGACCGGTAGGATTGTTGCAGTGAGCAATAGATTGACGCTGCTGTTCGCGGTGGCAGGTGGCACCGCGGTCGGCAACCTCTACTGGGCCCAACCGCTCCTCGAGTTCATCGCACGCGACCTGCACTCGTCTCCCGCGACGGCCGGCTGGCTGGTGACCGCTACCCAGATCGGGTACGCAGTCGGCATCCTGCTCGTCGTGCCGCTCGGCGACGTGCTCGACCGGCGCAAGCTGGTGCCGATCATGATGGTGTGCGCCGCCGCGGCACTCACCGCGTGTGCGCTCGCCCCGTCACTCGGCGCGCTGCTGGTCGCGATCGCCGCGGTCGGCGTGACGACGGTCTCCGGGCAGATCCTCACGCCGCTGGCCGGCGATCTGGCCGACGACACCAACCGTGGACGGATCGTCGGCACTGTCGTCTCCGGCCTGCTGATCGGGATCCTGGTCTCGCGGACGATCAGCGGATTCGTCGCCGACGTCGCCGGTTGGCGCACGATCTTCGCCGCCGCGGCGGTCGTCGCGCTGGTGCTCGCCGGGGTGCTCCACCGGTCGATCCCGACGCTGCCGCCGAAGGAGCGGCTCCGCTACCCGGCGCTGATCGCCTCGGTCGCGACGGCGGTGGCCCGCGAGCGGGCGGTGCGTTGGACCCTGCTTCTCGGCGCGATCGGCTTCGCGCTGTTCACGATGTTCTGGACGTCGTTGACGTTCCTGCTCAGCGCACCGCCGTACGGCTACCCGGTGTCGGTGATCGGGCTCTTCGGGCTCGCCGGGCTGGCCGGGGCGCTCGCCGCCCAACGTGCCGGTCGACTGCACGACCGCGGCTGGTCGCTCCCGGCCACCGGCGCCGCCTGGGTGCTGACGCTCGTCGCGTTCGCGGTGGCCGGGTTCGGCGGTCACTCCGTCGTCGCCGTCCTGATAGCGATCGTGCTCCTGGACGTCTCCGTTCAGGGGATGCTCATCCTCAACCAGGCCCGGGTGTTCTCGGTCTCGGCCTCGGCGCGCAGCCGCCTGAACACCGCGTTCGTGACCAGCAACTTCATCGGCGGCGCGATCGGCTCGGCCGGAGCCTCGGTGCTGTGGGCGATCGGCGGCTGGTCAGCCGTCTCGACGGCCGGCGCCGCCCTGAGCGTCGTAGCCCTTTTGATCTGGCTAGTGGGCCGCCGCACCGCCCTCGTCGTCAGCGATGAAACCGTCGCAGCGCCGCGACCGTAGCCGCAGGATTCTCCTCCGGGACGAAGTGGCCGCTTTCGATCGCCTCACCGGTCACGTCGTCGGCCCACTCCCGCCAGACCGCCAACGGGTCGTACCACGCCCCGACCGCCCCGCGGGAGCCCCACAGCACCTGCACCGGGCACCCGATCCGACGCCCCGCTGCCCGGTCCGCTTCGTCGGCGGCACGGTCGCACGTGGCGCCGGCGCGGTAGTCCTCACAGACCGCGTGGATCACCTTCGGGTCCCGAACGTGCCGGGAGTAGTCGTCGATCGCCGCGAACGACCGCAGCGCGCCGCCGAACTGGGCGTCGAAGAAGAACCAGTCGGGGTCGGCCGCGATCAGCGTCTCCGGGATCGGCTCCGGCTGGGCCAGCAGGGGCCAGTGCCAGTAGCCGAGCGCGAAGCGCGCGTCGGCGCGTGCCCACACCTCGGCGGTGGGCACGATGTCCAGCACGCTCAGCCGACGGACCGCGTCGGGGTGGTCCAGCGCGAGCCGGTAGCCGACCCGCCCGCCGCGGTCGTGCCCGGCGACGTCGAAGCTGCCGAACCCCAGGTGGCGCATGAGCGCGACCGCGTCCTGTGCCATCGCCCGCTTGCCGTAGGTGGTGTGGTCGGCGACCGTGTGCGGCGCGCTGCTGTCGCCGTAGCCCCGCAGGTCGGGCGTCACGACCGTGAACTCCTCGGCGAGCTCGCCGGAGATCGCCTCCCACATGCGGTGGGTCTCCGGGTATCCGTGCAGCAGTAGCAGCGGCGGGCCGTCGCCGCCGTGGCGGACGTTCAGCACCACCTCGCCGACGTCGACCCGCTCGGTGACGAACCCGTCAAACATGGATGTCCCCCATCCGCTGGGTGCCGATCACCGAGAGCAGGCGCAGGGCCTCCTCGGACGCCGAGCCCGGGATCGCGGTGTAGATGACCACCCGCTGGTCCCGGTCGGCGACGTCGAGCGCGTCGCAGTTGACGGTGACCGGCCCGACGACCGGGTGCTGGAACGTCTTGCTCAGCGTCGGCCCGCTGTCGACGTCGTGGGACGCCCAGAGCGTCCGGAACCGTTCGCTCCCGGCGTGCAGTTCGTCAACGAGCTCCTGCAGCCCCGGATCGTCGGGATATCGCGCCACGACGGCCCGCAACTGCCGGGTCGACGACCGCTCGAACTCCGCGCGATCCGACACCCCGAACAACCCCCCGAGGAACGCCCGACGGAGCAGGTTCCGGTCGCGCCTCGGCAACGCGGAGAAGTCCGTCATCAGCGCCGCCGCGAGGTCGTTCCACGCGAGCACCTCGTAGTCCGCGGCCGTCACGAACGCCGCGGAGAGCGGCAGCCGCTCGATCAGATCCAGGATGCTCTGCCGCACCTCGCGCAGCGGCCCGGGCGGTGCCGCCGCGGGCGCTCCGGCCAGGTGGTGGAGGTGGGCGCGCTCGGCGTCGGACAGGCGGAGCGCCCGGGCCAGTCCGGCGAGCACCTCCCGCGAGGGCCGCGGACCGCGCGCCTGCTCGAGCCGGGAGTAGTACTCCGGCGAGATGTACGCGAGCCGCGCCACCTCTTCGCGGCGCAACCCCGGTGTGCGCCGCCGCTGCCCGGCGGGAAGGCCCACGTCAGCGGGCGTGATCCGCTCGCGCCTGCTGCGCAGGAAGTCCGCCAGTTCGCGTCTGTCCACGGATCCGAGTGTGCTCCCGGGGCCGCCCCGCAGCCAGGTATCACTCGTGCCTGGATAGCTCCCGCCCACCGCAACACGCTCGATCCATGAACCTGCTCGAGAACAAAGTCGCTTTCGTCACCGGCGCCGGCCGGGGCATCGGAGCAGCCGCTGCGCGGCTGTTCGCCGTGGAAGGAGCGCGGGTGCTGCTCGCGGCGCGCAGCGAAGACCAGCTGAAGGCGGTCACGGAGGAGATCCGTGCGTCGGGTGGCACCGCGGACTACGTCCGCTGCGATCTGGCCGACGCCGACGAGGTGCGCGCCGTCGTCGACGCCGTGCTGGAGCATTACGGACGCCTCGACGTCGCGTTCAACAACGGAGCGACGATCGCCCCGCCCGGGCCGCTGGACGAGGTCAGCATCTCCGACTTCGACCGCCTCTACACCGTGAACCTCCGCGGCCAGTGGCTCGCGATGAGCGCCGAGATTGCCGCGATCCGGGCCACCGCCGGCACCGGGGCGATCGTCAACAACTCCAGCGTCGGCAGCCTGATGGGCAACCCGGCGCTCCCCGCGTACGGCGCGATGAAGCGAGCCGTCAACAGCCTCACCGAGTCCGCCGCCGTCACGTACGGGCCGGAAGGCATCCGGGTCAACGCGATCGCGCCCGGCAACACGCTGACCGAGATGATCCGCGCCTGGGAGGCCGACTCACCCGGCCTGCAGGAACGGCTCGTCGCGGCGACGCCGCTCGGGCGCGGCGCCGACCCGGACGAGATCGCCCAGGCCGCCGCCTGGCTGCTCAGCGACCGGGCGTCGTTCGTGACCGGTGTCGTGCTGCGCGTCGACGGCGGCGCTCGCGCCTAATCGAAGAAGTTCCCATCAAGGAAGTGCTCGGCGAGATCCGGGCGCGCGGTCAGGCACTGCAGGCTGGTGAGCCGTCGGAACATCAGCTCCGCGTCCTGCGGTAATGCCGCGGCCGCCTGCCTGCGCGCCTCGGCCAGCCCGTCGAACCGCGCGGCCCGCCGGGCCTCGTCGAACCGCTCGTGGAACTGTTCGGCCAGCCGCACGACTTCCAACGTCACTGCGTAGTCCACGTCTGCTCCTCCCCCAGTGGTCGTCACGGGTACAGAGCCGCGGTTACGCGGTTTGATACGCCGATATGATCCGGGACATGTACGGCTACTGCGAGCGACGCCGGCGGACCCCAGACCGCCGCTAGCTTTCGCATGCCCGGCGGGTCGAACCCGCCTCGCTGCCGATCGACCCGTTTTCCCTGCGGACCTCGATTGGCTACCCATGGATCTCGAAGCTCTTCTCGCCGCCCGGCTGGCCCCGGCGTTGCACGCCCTGGCCGGCGTTCCCGTCGACCCCGCCGTGCGCCCGTCGCAGCGCGGCGCCGACTTCCAGTCCGGCGCCGCGCTCGCGCTGGCACGCACCCTGCGGCGGGCGCCGCGCGATCTGGCGTCCGCCATTGCCGAAGCAACGGATCTGAGCGGGATCGCGACCGTCACCGTCTCCGGACCCGGTTTTCTCAACCTGACGCTCGACGACGCGCTGATCACGTCGGCGCTGGACGCACCGATCGCGAAGACGAACCCCGAGCGGATCGTGCTCGACTACTCCGGGCCGAACGTCGCCAAGCAGATGCACGTCGGCCACCTGCGGTCGACGATCATCGGCGATGCGCTGGCCCGGATCTTCGAATGGCAGGGCCACGACGTCGTCCGGGTGAACCATCTCGGCGACTGGGGCACGCCGGTCGGGATGCTGATCGAGCACGGCGGCGCGTACCAGGAGGCTCGGCAGCGCTTCGACGCCGACCCGGACTTCCGGGACCGGGCCCGGCGGCGGGTCGTGGCGCTGCAGTCCGGCGATCCGGAGAGTAGGGCCCGCTGGACGGACCTGGTCCGGCAGTCCGAGGAGGCGCTCCTCGACGTCTACGCGCGGCTCGACGTGACGCTCGGCCCGGACCACTTCGTCGGCGAGAGCTTCTACCAGGATGCGCTCGACGACGTGGTGGCCGAACTGGAGGCCAAAGGGCTGCTCGCCGAGAGCGAAGGCGCCCTCTGCGCGTTCCCGGAGGGCTACGACGTGCCACTCATCGTCCGGAAGGGTGACGGCGGGTACGCCTACGGCGCCACCGATCTCGCCGCGATCCGGCACCGGGTCGTCACCCTGGAAGCGACGAAGCTGCTCTACGTCGTCGGTGCGCCGCAGCGGGACCACTTCCGGATGGTCTTCGCCGTGGCCCGGGAAGCCGGCTGGCTGACCGAGGCCACCGCGGAACACATCGGGTTCGGTCCGGTGCTGGGGTCCGACGGCAAAATGCTCAAGTCCAGGTCCGGTGACGCGGCGAAGCTCGCGGACCTGCTCGACGAGGCCGTGGGCTCGGCGTCGGCACCGGAGATCGGCATCGGAGCGCTCAAGTACGCCGACCTGTCCAGTGACCGGCGCACTGACTACGTCTTCGACGTCGATCGGATGCTGGCCCGCACCGGCAACACCGGGCCGTACCTGCAGTACGCGCACGCGCGGATCCGGTCGCTGCTGGCGCTGGCCGGTTCGCCGGTGGGCCCGGTGCGCCTGGTGGCTCCGGAGGAGCGGAAGCTCGCGCTGGCGGTTCTCGGCTTCGAACCGACCGTGACCGCGGCCGCCGCCCAGCGCGACCCGCACCGGTTGGCCGGATACCTGTACGACCTGGCCGCCACGTTCTCGAGCTTCTACGAGCAGTGCCCGGTGCTGAAAGCGGAACCGGCGCTGAAGGCGAGCCGGCTCCGGCTGTCCGAGCTGACCGCCCGGACGCTCCGTACGGGCCTGTCCCTGCTCGGCATCGCCGCCCCGGAAGAGATGCGCCGCCTCTCTTCCCACTTCAACGTATAGCGCAGAGGGGGACTTGCGGCAAGCCCCCGGTGAGGGTTCAGGCTAACGACGTGAATTCCGTGTCTACCAGCGCTTTCGACCTGCCCGAGCGCCTCGTCGCGAAGGCCGACCCTGCGCTGATCGCCGACGACGACCAGCACTTCGCCGCCATCGCGGCGAGCCTCGAGGACCTGATCGCCGACCTGACCGAACGTCTCGACGTCGCTCTCAAAGCTCCCGGTGGTATCGGCCAGAAGGCGATGGACCGGGACCAGGAGGTCCACCGGCTCAGCGCGCGCCTGCGCACGGTGCGACGCTACGGCCTGGACCTGTGCCTGGGCCGGGTCGTGCGCGACGGCGACCCCCAGCCGGTGTACATCGGCCGCCTCGGGCTAACCGACAGCGCGGGCCACCGGCTGATGGTCGACTGGCGTTCGCCCGCCGCCGAACCGTTCTTCGGAGCGACGCACGCCAACCCGATGGGCCTGGTGAGCCGCCGCCGCTACCGGTGGATGCGCGGCCGGATCAACGACTACTGGGACGAGGTCTTCACGCCCGACGGCCTGGAGGGCCACGCCGCACTCGACGACCAGTCCGCGTTCATCGCCAGCCTGGGCGGCAACCGCTCGGACCGGATGCGCGACGTGCTCGGCACGATCCAGGCCGACCAGGACGCGATCATCCGCGCGGGGTCCCGCGGCGCGCTCGTCGTCGACGGTGGTCCCGGTACCGGCAAGACCGTCGTCGCCCTGCACCGCACCGCGTACCTGCTCTACTCCGACCCGCGGCTGGGTTCCCGGCACGGCGGGGTGCTGTTCGTCGGCCCGCACGAGCCGTACCTCGCGTACGTGTCCGACGTCCTGCCGAGCCTCGGCGAGGACGACGTCCAGATCTGCACGCTGCGCGACCTGGTCACCGAGGGGGCGACCGCACCGGCGGAGACCGATCCCGCCGTGGCCGCCCTCAAAGCGTCGGCCGACTTGGTACGAGCGATCGAGACAGCGGTGCGGTTCTATGAGGAACCACCCCGCAAGGGGGCGCGGGTCGCTGTCGACCAGTCCGAGGTCTGGCTGAGCGCCGAGGACTGGGCCGAGGCGTTCGACGCCGTGGGTCACGCCACACCGCACAACGAGGCGCGCGAGCAGATCTGGAACGAGCTGGTCGAGATCCTGGTCGCGAAGTCGTCGGAGGACAGCCGGGAGTCGCTGGAGCGCAACACCGAGCTCCGGGGCGTGCTGAACCGCGCGTGGCCGGTGCTGCACGCCGCCGACCTGGTCTCCGACCTGTGGTCGGTGCCGGCGTACCTGCGGAAGTGCGCTCCGTGGCTGTCCCCCGCCGAAGTGCGGGCCCTCCAGCGGGAGGATTCGAAGGCCTGGACGACCTCCGACCTGCCCCTCCTGGACGCCGCCCGGCAACGGCTCGGCGACGCCGGGCTCGACTCGCGGCAGCGCCAGCGGGACGCCGAGGTCGCGGCCAGGCAGGAGCAGATGGACCAGGTCGTCGACCACCTGATCGAGGCCGCCGACGACGAGTACGGCTACGGCCTGATGACGATGGTGCGCGGGAGCTTCGGAGACGTCCTGATCGACCAGAGCGGTCTGGTCGTCGCCGAGCCCGACGCGCTCGCCGGGCCGTTCGCGCACGTCGTCGTCGACGAAGCGCAGGAGCTGACCGACGCGGAGTGGCAGATGCTGCTGCTGCGCTGCCCCTCGCGGAGCTTCACGATCGTCGGTGACCGCGCGCAGGCGCGGCACGGGTTCACCGAGTCGTGGGAGGAGCGGCTCAAGCGCATCGGACTCAACCGGATCGACCTGGCCTCGCTGACGATCAACTACCGGACGCCGGAGGAGGTCATGGTCGAAGCCGAGCCGGTCATCCGGGCGGCGCTGCCGGACGCCAACGTGCCGACGTCGATCCGGAGCAGTGGTGTTCCGGTCGGGCACGGCTCGGTCTCCGAGCTGGACTCGATCCTGGAATCGTGGCTGGCGGACAACGACGACGGCATCGCGTGCGTGATCGGCCACCCGGCGTTCGAAGGGACGGCGCGCGTGCGCTCCCTCACCCCCGAACTCTCCAAGGGACTCGAGTTCGACCTAGTCGTCCTGGTCGACCCCGAGTCGTTCGGCGAGGGCATCGAAGGCGCTGTCGACCGCTACGTCGCAATGACCCGCGCGACCCAGCGACTCGTCATACTGACCACATGAGGGTGAATCGTGTCCTGGTCAACCTTCCGGTCGCCGACATCGAGACGTCGAAAGCCTTCTACACGGACTTCCTCGGGCTGAGCACCGAGGAGTTCAACCTGGGCTGGGTCGCCCGGTTCACGTCCCCGGAGACCGGGGCGAACGTCCAACTCGTGACGCAGGACGCGACGGCGCCGGAGAACCCGGCGATGTCCGTTCAGGTCGACGACGTGGAGGCGGCCTACGCCGACGCGCAGGCACGGGGCTACGAGATCGTGCACCCGCTGACAAGGGAGCCGTGGGGCATCTACCGCTTTTTCGTGCGGACGCCGGACGGCACGGTGGTCAACGTCGCTCAGCACGCGTGAGGCTCAGCCCGGAGCGCGTGGTGGGCGCGGCGGTCGAACTCGCCGACGAAGTCGGGTTCGACCGGGTGACCGTGTCGGCGGTGGCGCGGCGCTTGGGCGTCCAGCAATCGACTTTGTATTCGCACGTGCAGAGCTCCCAGGACCTGAAGACGCGGATCGCCCTGTTCGCCCTCGCGGAGCTGGCGGACAGCGGCGAAGCCGCGCTGGCGGGGCGGGCCGAAAAGGATGCACTGATCGCGCTGGCGAACGTCTACCGCGACTACGCGCGGGAGCATCCGGGGAGGTACGAGGCGACCCGGATGAGGCTCGATCCGCGGACGGCGGCGGCCAGTGCGGGGCCGCGGAACGCGGAGATGATCCGGGCGGTCCTGCGCGGATACGACCTGTCGGAGCCGGACCAGACCCATGCGGTGCGGTTGCTGGGCAGCGTCTTCCACGGCTACACCAGCCTGGAGTCGGCCGGGGGGTTCGCGCACAGCTCCCCCGACTCGGAGGAGTCGTGGAACCGCATCCACGACGCGCTCGACGCGCTGCTGCGGAACTGGCCTACATGAGCTTCTTCTGCGCCCGGAGCACTTCGCGCGAGCTACGGTCGAGCGACCGGCACACCATCCGGTCGCTGACGTCCACCTGCTTCGGGAACGGGCCGGGGACGGTGGCGGTGGGTCGGATCGAGACGTCGGCGCGTCGGGCGAGGAGGCAGCGGATCTCTGTGATCGACATGCCTCAAGCGTCGCTGCCGACGTTCCTGAGCACCTGAGTAGTTCTGCGGAATCCCCAGCCGACGAGTGCCGCGGCCACCACCGTGAGCGTCAGGCCGGCGACCGTCACGGCGTTCCGGAACTCCGCGGTCTGCTGCACGCTCCACCCCGCGGTGGCGATGCTGCCGGTGAACATCGCCGCGAGGATCGTGCCGGTGGCCGCGATGCCCACCCCGGTTGTGACCTCGCTGGCGGTGTCGACGAGCGCCGCGCCGATCGTCGTCCGGTCCTCCGGCAGCCCGCGGAGCACGTTCACCCCGGCGACGACCCCGACCACGCGCATTCCGGCCGCCACGAGCACGAGCGCGAGCGCCACCCACCCGTAGCCGAACCGTCCCAGCACCCCGTAGACGGCGAGCCCGACCACGACCGCTGTCGCGCTGATCCAGGCGGCCCGGTCGAGGCCGAGCTTCTCCATCAGCGGGCGCACCAGCGCACCACCGGCGACGAGCACGACGACCTGCGGCAGCATCCCGAGCGCCGCCTGCCCGGGTGACCAGCCCCAGTCGAGCTGGAGCTGCAGCGTCACCAGGTAGCCGAGGCCCGCGGTCGCGAGACCTGCGGCGGCCTTGAACGCCAGGCCGCTGGACACGAGCGGGCGTGCGACGAGTTCGAGGTCGAGAAGGGGGTGCTGTGCGGTGCGCTCGCGGAACACGAAGAGCACGGCAGCGACGACCGCCCCGGCCGTGGCCACCCAGGCGGTCGTCTCCCCGCGCACGAACAGCGTCGGCGCGACGAGCGCGAGCACTATCGTCAGCGTGCCGAGCAGCGCACCAGCCACGTCGAGCCCGGTCTTGCTCGGCTGGTCAGGGCGGATCCCGCGGGACACACCGACGAAAGCGAGCATCGCGATCGGCACGTTGACCAGCAACAACGCCTGCCACGGCGCGACCGCGAGCACGAACCCACCCGCCGTCGGACCGATCGCGAGCCCGACCAACCCCACCGTGGAGATCAGCGTCGTCGCACGCACGCGGAGCGCGTCGTCGTCGAACAGCCGGAACGCCAGCGCCATCGAGCCGGGAGTCGTCATCGCGGCCGCGACCCCCATCGCCACCCGCACGGCGATCAGCTCCTCGGCGGTTCCGACGAACGCGGTCGCCAGGCTCGCCACGCCGAGCAGCACGAGCCCGATCAGCATGACCCGCCGCCTGCCGTACCGGTCGGCGACGGCACCGAACGCCAGCATCAGGCCGCCGAACACCACCGCGTAGGCGCCGGTGACCCACTGCAGCGCGGTCGTCGAGGCGTGCAGTTCGCGTCCGATCGTGGGCAGGGCGACATTCAGGATCGAGTTGTCGAGCATCTCGAACAGGAACACCGCCGAGAGCCCCGCGAGGGCCACCCACGCCTCGCGCAGGGATGATTGCTCCGTATCCATGGCAACTAAGTTAAGTCACTAAGTTTAGTCACACAAGAGATCGGGGTCACATGCCCAGGACCGGAGAGCGTGGGGGGCCGCAGACACGGGCGCGGATCTCACAGGTCGCGACCCAGCTGTTCCTCGCGCGTGGGTTCGACACGGTCACGGTCGCCGAGGTCGCCCGCGAGGCCGGGGTGTCGAGCGTCACCGTGTTCAAGCACTTCCCGCGCAAGGAGGACCTGTTCCTGGACCGCACGGACGAAGCCGTCGAACTCCTGCGTGCTGCCGTCCACGGCAGCGCCGACCCGCTCGCGTCCCTGCGGAGAACGACACTGCTCCTGGTCGACGAACGGCACTCGCTCTCCGGCCTCGCCGACGGGTCGGCCCCGTTCTACCGGACCGTCGCGGAGTCCCCCGCGCTGATCGCGCGCACGCGGGAGATCGCCGCCGAGCTCCAGCACACGCTGGCCGACGAGATCGAGGGCGACGCGACGCTGCTGAGCGCGTTCTTCATCGCCGGCTACAGCGCGGTCCTGGTCGAGACCGCTCGCCGCCTCATCGCGGACGAGCCCCTGCGCGCTGTCGCCGACGACCACCGGGCACGCGTCGAGGAATTGTTCGACGCGCTCCGCAACGGCGTCAGCCGACCGCTTTAGCCACCGCGTCCAAGGCCGATCGGAACTCGTCGATCTCCAGGTGCCCGAACCCGACGCGGAACACCCGGTCGTCCGAACCGAACCAGGAACCGGGCGCGACCCGGGTGTCGAGCGCAGCCAGGCGATCGTGGAAGCCGGGCTCCACGCCCTCGGGGAGGCGCAGGCAGCACAGCGCTCCACCGTCCGGCACGACGATCTCCAGCCGACCCCACCGCAGCAGCTCGTCGAGCCCGCGGCGAAGTACTCGTCCACGGTCGAGCACGCGATCGTCGACACGAACTTCGCCTCGCGCAGCCGCGCGTACAGTTCCGCGTCGGTGGTGGTCAGCCAGCCGATGCGCAGGCCCGGTGCGCCGTGGGCCTTCGACAGCGACGAACACGTGACGACGCGCGGCGAAAGGCCCGCCGCCGAGGCCGGAACGAGCCCGTCGTACGTGGAGGCGCGGTACGTCTCGTCGATCAGCACGACGGCATCCGGCGCGTGCTCGGCGACCTCCGCGAGGAGCGTCCGCAGCTCCGCGTCGGTGAACCGCACACCCGACGGATTCTGTGGGGACGCGAGCGAGACCAGACGCGTCTCCGGCGTGAGCGCCGCCGCGATCGACGGTAGCCGGTAGCCGTCGTCGAACGAGAGCTCGACGACGTCGGCCTTCTTCGGAACGGCCAGGGCCGGCGGGAAACAGGGCGTCAGAACCAGGGCGCCCGCGACAGAGCCAATGGCGCCGAATTGGTTCGCTGGTCGACGCGTACGCCAGCACGCTGCCGACGCTAGGCCGACTCTTCTTCCTCGCCGAAGTAGCCGCGCCGCACCGGCCGTACGTCACCGCGGCGACCCACCCAGCCGACGCCCGGCTCGAGCCGTCGGATCAGCTTCGCCGGGGCTCCCCCGACGACGGTGTGGTCCTCGACCTCGCCGCGGACCACCGACCCGGCCGCCACCACGGCGTTCCGCCCGATCGTGGTGCCGGGCAGGATGATCGCGCCGTGGCCGACCCACGAGCCCGCTCCGATCCGCACGGGCAGGTGGTCACCGAACTGGTTACCGATCGGCAGGTCCGGGTCCTGGTAGCCGTGGCTGGCGTCGCAGACGAACACGTCCTGCCCGAACCACACGTCGTCGCCCAGCTCGATCAACTCGTGCGCGACCAGCCCGGACCGGTCCCCGATCACGCACCGGTCGCCGATCACGAGGCCGCGGTCCGGAATGCCGGGGAAGTCCGGCCAGTAGCCGACCGACAGCGTCACCTGGCGTCCGACGATCACGCCCGAGCCGATGTGGATCGACCGCGTGTTCATCAGGGTCGCCGACGGGAAACCGATGCTGGAGTGCGCTCCGAAGCTGCCGAACCCCGCTGCGGCCCGGGTGCCCGGCGTGACCTTGCCGATCTGGTCGAGCCACCGCCACCCCGCCAGCACGCCCCGGTTCAGCAACGACTTGATGCCGATGTTCACGCACCGGAGGTTAAGCGGTCAGCGCGTCGCGCGGGCGAGGATCCCCACCTCCGGGGCGACGGCCGGCACCTCGACCACGGGCGGGGCACCCGCTCCCCGATGCCGCCAGGCCATCCGCACGAGCGCGTACGCGACCGCGGCGCCGGCGACGACAGTAGAGGCCACGACGACCAGCAGTATCCCCGGCGGCAACGCGTACCAGGAACAGATCGACGCCACGGCACGCTCGAGCGCCGCCGTCCCGGACGCGGAACGCGACGCCCAGAACAGCTCGAGCACCGAGTGCAGGTAGACGAGCTGCAAAATCGTCGCGATAACGAGCACCGCCATCGGCACCCACCAGCGCACCCGGTCCCGCAGCCGGGCCGCCGCCGCGATCGCCACCACGCCCAGACCGACGATCCCGCCGTACAGGTAGCGCCCCTGCATTCCGCTGTACAGGTTGCGGTCGGTGACGAAGTTCGCCCACGTCCCGCTGGCGACGATCAGGAACAGCGCGACGACCGGCGCCAGCAGCACCAGCGACGTGGACCGCGGCAGGGTCCGCACGACCAGCGTCACGAGGACGGCCAGCACCACCAGAGCGACGGCGACCCACGCGGCCCTCCACGGCCAGTCGTGCAGCCGCTGGCCGGACTGGTCCTGCACGAAGAACAAAGTGCCGATCCGCTCGACGAGATTCTGCAGCCAGATGGCCCCACCGTCGGACCAGCCGTAGCGGGCGACCTTCTCGGCCACCTCGGACGTGCGGCCGTCCGGTTGGATCGCGCCGTACACCAGCTTGTTGTGGGCCCACCACAGCATGCCGGGAACCGACGCGGCCCAGGCGATCGCCAGTGACGTTCCTTTGCCGTACCGGCGCGCGGCGACCAGGTATCCCAGTCCGATCCACACGGGGATCAACAGCGCGAAGCCCTTGGTCAGCAACGCCAGTGTGGTGAGCGCGCCGATCCCGAGGGCGGTGCGTCGGGAGGTGTCACCGGTCAGCACCCTGGCCATCAGCAACGTCACCGCGGCCATCAGCACGACGAGCAGGTTGTCGTTGTTGATCGCCGACTCGTTGCGCGTCAGCTCCGGGATCGCGAGTGGGACGAGCGCTGCCGCGATCGGTAGCGGCCGTGGCAGTCGCAGTCGCCGCGCGGTCGCCCACAGCAGCACCGGCAGCGCGGCTGCGAGCAGCGCGTTCCACCACCGCAGCAGCAGGTAGACCCGGTCGAACGGAACGTCTTCCCAGCCCGGGAGTGCGGACAGGAACGCGGCGCCAGTGACGTAGTAGAGCGGCGGGTGCTGGATCAGCTGGTTGAACGACTGTCCGGCGTTGTCGCTGCCGCCCGCGTCCGAATACGACGCCCGTTCGTCGCGGGGCGGCAGGGTTCGGTCGGGCAGGTGCATCCGGCGCGGAGCCCGGCTGGACGTGGTGAAGCCACCGGCCCTGCTCCCCTTCGACACGTCCAGCTCGCCGGGCCCCGGCCAGGGCCACGCCTTTCCCTGTTCGACCATCACGATGAGGTCGGCGTGCTGCCGCTCGTCCGGCGCCCGGAAGTTGGGGAAGACGGCGGTCTGGCAGAGCACGATCGCCACGTGCAGCGCAACGATCATCCAAACCAGTCGCGGAACAGAGCGAATCGTGACAAAAGGGTTGGCCACGCGCGGAACCTATCCCGAGGTTCGCTACCTCTTACGGAGGTTCCGCGCGTGTCCGCCGTGCTCACTGCGGTGGCTGCCGGTCAGGTGAGCTGCTCGGCCAGCGCGACCAGGATCCCTGCGGGGCCTCGGAGGTAACAAAGTCGGTAGCTGTTCTCGTACTGCACCAGCTCGCCGAGGAGCTCGGCACCGTGCGGCCGCAGCCGCTCGAGGACGTCGTCCATGTTCGAGACCGCGAACATGACGCGATGCGCACCCAGCGTGTTCGCCGGCGCCTGCGGGTCGCTGGCCCGGATCGACGGCGACTGGTACTTGGTCAGCTCGAGCCGCCCGTGGCCGTCCGGGGTACGCATCATCGCGATGTCCGACCGAACCCCCTCGAGCCCGACGAGCCGATCGACTTCGCTGCCCTCGACCGTGGCCTCGCCCTCCAGTTCGAGGCCGAGCTCGGTGAAGAACGCCTTCGCTGCTTCGAGGTCGTCGACGACGATGGCGATGTTGTCCAAGCGCTGCATCATGGCGGTCAGCGTTCCGCATTCGTGCAACTAGTGCGGCTTGGCGCGAGCCCGGAACGCCGCCCCCTTGCCCGGTTGCCGCAGTCATCCATCTCGCACCACCGACGGGACGCGTTCCGCGAGTTGTCGAGGAACAGCCAGCCGCAGTCCAGGGCGCGGCACGCCTCGAGCCGCGGCCGCGGCTGGCGGCCATTGTGGCCACACACTCAAGCCGAGTGTCACCCGAAGAGCGCGGCGTGGATGTCGGCGTAGAAGAGGGCGGGGTCGCGCGAGAGGGAGGCCTTGACGTTCGCGGTCGGAGCGTCGGCGATCACCTCGAGCTTGCCCGCTTCCAGACCGTCCAGCGCCTGGGTGACCACCTCGTGCGGTGAAAGCTTCGGGATGTCGTAGCCGGCCATCATGTCGGTGTCGGCGATCGCCAGGGCCAGCGCGGTGACCTGGGTCTTCTGGTCGGCCAGCTCGAGCCTGACGCCGTTGGTGAGCGACCATTCCGCCGCCTTCGACGCGGCGTAACCGTTGCTGGTCGGTGCGAAGGCGTACCAGCTCAGCGCCGAGATGACGTTGAGGATCGCGCCGCCGGCGAGGCGGGGCGCGAACGCCCGGGTGACGTCGAGCGTGCCCCAGAAATTGGTCTCGAACTCGCGGCGGATGTTGTCCGTGGAGGCGCCGAGCAAGGGGGCGTCCGTCGAGATGCCGGCGTTGTTGATGAGGATGTCGAGGTCGCCGATCTCGGCCGCCGCGGCGTCGATCGACGCCGGGTCGGTGAGGTCGAGTCGGAGCGGGACGACGCCGGGGATGTCGATCGACTCGGGGCGACGCGCGGAGGCGTAGACGGTGGTGGCGCCGCGGGCGAGGAGTGCCTCCGCGAAGGCCTTGCCGAGTCCGCGGTTGGCGCCGGTGACGAGAACTTTTGTGCCGTTGATCTGCATACCGACGACGCTAAAACCTGACGTTGACGTCAGAGGCAAGTGTCGTGAGGCGGATCACTGCGCGGGGTGGCCGACCACCGGCAGCAGCACCCCGTCGATCAGTGCCGTTCGCTCGGCGGCGGACGGCTCACGGCCGTGCAGCAACATGCTCGTGAACAGGTGCGACACCGCCACCCGCAGCGCCATCGCGCCGCGCGAGACGTCGACCGGCTCACCGCGGGCCGCCGCGTTACCGGAGATCACTGCCGCATCGGCGGCACAACGATCCTCGATCTGCGCGCGGATCAAGTCGCGCAGAACCGCGTCTTCGCGCACCGCTTCGGTGAGGCTCAGCAGCGAGGCACGGGTACCGCCCCGCAGCGCCTCGACGATCCCCTCGACCGCTATCACCAGATCAGCGCGCAGGCTGCCGGTGTCGGGCACCTCGGCCGCCGGCCCCTCGGACTGCCGGCGCAGCGCCTCGGCGACGAGCTCGGCCTTGTTGGGCCACCGGCGGTACAGCGTCATCTTCGAGGCCTTGGCCCGCGCGGCGATCGCGTCCACCGACGCGCGGCTGTAGCCGACCTCCTCGACCAGCTCCAGCGCCGCTGCCAGGATCGCGTCGGTCCGCGCCCGTCCCCGCTCCATGCCCGCCTCCCAGCTGCCGTCGCGATCAGCGCCAGGGCTGGTGGACGATGCGGTCCACCTCGATCGTGAGGAGCACCCGGACCGCTTCCTGTCCGGCGTAGTTGCGGTACGGACCGCCGGTGTACTTCTGCGAGAGCGCCTCGATGCTCTCTGCGCCACGGTCGGTATCGGCGTCGACGACGACGCCCGTGACCGAGTAGTACGAGGAGGGGTCGTCCCGATCCAGGATGCTGACGGCGACCCGCGGGTCGCGTTCGATGTTTCGCGTCTTGCGATAACCCTCGACCGTGTTGATGAGGACGTGCTCGCCGTCGGTGGCCACCCAGGTCTGGGTGAGCTGGGGCGAGCCGTCGGGGTTCGTCGTAGCGATCAGGCAGATGCTGGGCGCTTCCAGCAGGGTGATCAGCTCGTCGGGCAGTTTCACGAAGACCCTCTTCCGTAAGTGTACGAGACAGTATCGTACACCTTCAGTCGACGGAGGCACCCGTGGCTCAGAGCTGGCCCGCAGCGACGGGGGTTGTTCGGGGTGCTCCGCAGACCGGACGCGCCTTTCGCCGGGCGAGGAGAGCGATCACCGCGACGATCTGGACGGTCAGTACAGCGGCCAGGGCGACCGGCGACGCGAGGGTCAGCACCGCGATCGTGGTATTCACTCCGAAATGGACCGCCATCGCCGCGACGACACCGGCCCGCTCATAGGCGTACCCGGTGAGCAGCGCCATCGGGAACACGCTGAGGGTGAACATCAGCCCGCTCCAGCTGAGCAGCCCGAGATCGGCCTGCACCGTGCCGGAGATGAAGAACAGCGGCAGGTGCCACACGGCCCAGACGGCACCGAGCAGCAGGCCGGCCCGGAGACGACTCATCGAGTCGAGTAACCGCGGGTAGGCGGTTCCGCGCCAGCCGGGCTCCTCGGCCAACGGACCGGCAACGATCATGCTGACGAGGAAGGGCGCGACGCCTCCGGCGGTGGCGATCAGCTCGCGGCCCTCGGTGAGGTCGACCGCAGGGCCGCCGAGCAGATCGGCCAGCACCGCGGCGACCAGCACCGTCCCCGACGCCAACACGAGCAGCGGAAGCGCCCACAGCAGTCGCCGGCCTTGCCGCCACGGCACGGTGTGCGCGGGCACCGGTTCCCCCCGCCGCCCCCGGCGTATCCGGACCGCGATCGCGCCGTACACCGGGCCGAAGCCGCCCAGCAGGTACGGGATGGCGGTGGGAAGGCTCGTCGGCGATCCGCCGAGCGCGATGGCCGTGAGCCAGCAGGCCCAGGTCGTACCGAACGCGACGGTGAAGAAGAGGCCGAGTTTCACGGCGTTGTCCCTTTCGTGCCTACAGCAAGTCGGGCGGTGAGCCAGCCGGTGATGCGAGTGAGCAGCTCGGAGTCGATCGGTTCGCGGAGCTGCCGGGGGTAGGTGCGTAGCGACGGCCGACCGTCGAGACGGCGCAGCAGGTGGGTGAGGCCGGGCATGCGGTGGATCTCGGTTTCGCCCGGTACCAACCGGCGGATCTCGTCGAGGTCGGCGGGATCGACCTGGATGTCGCTGTCACCGGTGATGGCCAGGACAGGTACCCGGACGTTGGCCAGGTCCGGCCGAGGGTCATGGGCCAGCAGTTCGCGCATCCACCGGGCGTTGACCGGTATCCCGGCGATACGTGCCACGTCACTACTGGTCGCGGTGGCTCGGGCCAGGTAGCGGTCGGCCACTGTGCGCAGCAGCGGTCGCACGGGAGCGGGAAGACTGTCGGCGATCATCTCGGCCTGCCGGCGCAGCGCGTCCTCGCCCGGCCGGGCGAACCCGGCCAGCAACACCACCGCCGTCGGCCGTACGTCCGAGGTGCGCGCGGCGAGCGCCATGGCGTGCACCGCGCCTTCGCTGTGTCCGATGACGCCGATCGCGTCGGCGCGGACCTCGGGTCGATCTGCCAGCGCGCACAGGGCCGCCTCGGCGTCTCGGCGGGTGGCGGTGAAGCCGCTGGCGCGCCAGTTGCCCGGGGTGGCACCGACGCCGCGTCGGTCGTACCGCAGCGAAGCGATCCCGTTGGCGGCGAGTGCGGCAGCGAGCGGCGGGCCGAGCTGCATGCGGTGCCGACGCGTGTTGGCGTCTCGATCCAGCGGGCCGGAGCCGGGCAGCAGCAGGACCGCCGGATGCGGGCCGGTCCCGTCGGGCAGTGCCAGTGCACCGGCCAGGAGCAGGCCGTCGTCCGCCACCGCAGTCATCTCGACCACACGCATCGTTCTCATCCCTAAGAACATTATCAACTCTGAGAACATTATCGTATGTGGGATCCTGGGGTGGTGGCAACCGCGGACGTCCTCCTCCACCCGGTCCGGATGCGCATCCTGCAAGCGCTGTTCGACGCCGATCCGCTGACCACCGGCCAGCTGCGGGATCGCCTCCCGGACATCCCGCCGGCGACGATGTACCGGCACGTCGCCGTACTGGTCGACGCGGGCGTGCTGGAGGTCGTCGACGAACGGCGCGTACGCGGCACGATCGAACGCAGCTACCGGGTGCGCAAGGAGCAGGCCGTGGTCGACGCCACCGCCCGGGCGACGATGACCCGCGACGATCATCGGCGTGCGTACACCACGTTCGCGGCATCACTGATCGGCGACTTCGACCGTTACCTCGCCTCTGACGACGCCGACCCCAACCGGGACGGCGTGGTCTACCGGCAAGCAGCCGTATGGCTCACCGACGAAGAGTTCACCGCCATGGTGGACGAGATCGAACACGCGGTGGTCAGCCGGACCGGCAACATCCGCGACGGCGGACGGACCCGCCGCGTCGTCAACCTCGTCGTGATACCGGACGCCCCCACGAGGCGGCCCAACACTTGACGCCGCGCCGACGGCTGGAGCCCGGCCCTACATCGATCACGGGGCGAGT
Organism: Cryptosporangium sp. NPDC048952; assembly: GCF_043197895.1. NCBI lineage: Bacteria > Bacillati > Actinomycetota > Actinomycetes > Cryptosporangiales > Cryptosporangiaceae > Cryptosporangium > Cryptosporangium sp. NPDC048952. The sequence continues at coordinate 100,335 of NZ_JBICTY010000010.1, forward strand.
TCCGCGTGGTGCGCGGCCAGGACTGCCGGCACGCCGTCGTCGAGCATCTTCCGGCGCACGCTTCCGAGCAGCCTGGACATGGCGAAGCCGCCCACGCCAGTGAAGCCGGTATGCGTCCAGGTGAAACGCGTGCCTGCGGCGGTCGGTTCCAGCCGGTAGGTGACGTCGGTGACGTCGTCGGTGTCCTCGTCGCCTTTCCAGGTGTAGCGCAGGGATCGGGGCGCGTCGACCTCGATCACCTCGCAGTAGACGACGCCGGACCAGCCCATCACGGGCTTGCCGACGAACCGGAATTTGGTGCCCGGCACCGCGGCGAATCCCTCGGGACGTCCCCCCTGCCCGGTAGTGGTCCACCGCGCGACGTAGGCGGGATCGGTCAGTACCTGCCACACCTCCTCGATCGGGTACGGGTACTCGCGGACGATTTCGTACATGCTCACGACGGCTCCTCCCGCTGTCTGCCGCCGTTAGCCTACCGGCCGGCCGGTTAGCGTCAAGCCACCCGGCCGGCCGGTAGGCTAACGAGCATGGGTACGGACAACCAGGAGCGAGTGATCGTTCGACGAGGTGGCGACCACACACGGCGGCAAGCCCAGCGCGTCGCCCTGGAGTTGTTCACCAAGCAGGGGTACGAGGCGACCTCTCTGCGCCAGATCGCGGAGGAACTGGGCATCACGAAATCGTCGCTGTACTACCACTTCCCGAGTAAAGAGGCGATCCTGCGGTCGCTGTTCTCCGACCGCGCCACGGAGGCGGAGGCCCTGGTGGCGTGGGTTCGCGAACAGCCGAGGAGCCCTCGGCTGCTCGAGACTGCGGTCCTGCGCTGGGTGGAATCCCTCTCCACCGACAAGCTGCACGGGATCCGTTTCATGGCGGCCAACCCCCTCATCGCGCGCACGATGGAAGGCGCCGAGGAGGATAGTGTCGGCTCCAATCTGACGGCGCTCGCCGACGAGCTGGTCGCCCTGCTGCCGTCCCCGACGCCCGCCGACACACTGCTGGTGCGCATGTCGATCCTGAGCATCAACGCCGCCGTCGCGGCCGCCGCCGACACCGACATCGCAGACGACGAGATCGTCGGGGCGGCGACGACGGCCGCACGGACTCTCATCCGGCTGGTCACTTCAGGTGCGGACCCGTCTCCCCTCGACCGCCCGGAGAACTGATTCCGAGGCCGGTTCGAGCGTCCGAATGCCGGCAACGGCCATCGGGCCGGGTTCTGTCCCGGCTCGCGGTCGGCCTGGTGATCTCGCGGCCCCGGCTCGCGGCGGTGATGTTGCCGCTGAGCGCCCTCGCTGCGGTGCCGCGCGTCGTGGCCAGCGTCCACTACTCGCACGACGTGCCGGCCAGCGCGGTCCTCGGTGCTGCCGTGGTGGCGCCGCGCTGCTGATCGACACGGTCTCTGGCCGCGGCGCGCCGACCGGCCAGCGCGCCGGCACCGGTCGACCGGGAAGCCGGCCGGTCCTGAATGCCATCAGATGCACGCCCAGCCGAGCCAAAGCTGGGTGTGCGGTGGGTGGGTCAATCGAGGTCTTGGGGGTGCAGCACGATGCGCCCGTGGGCTTTGCGGTCGGTCAAGGCCTGGTAGGCGTCTTGTACAGCGGTCAAGGGGTAGGCCGCGGCGATAGGGATGTGCAGGTCGCCGGCAGCAGCGAGGGAGGCCAGCTCGGCCAGCGCCGGGGTGCCACCGGCGTCGGTCGTCCCGAGGGCTTTGACGCCCTTCTCCTTCGCTCCGCGATAGTCGACGACGGTATCGATGCGGCCAGTCGGAACGCCGAGGTCGAGGGCCAGGTCGAGGTAGCCACCGCCGACCGCATCGATGAACGCATCGACTCGGTCGGCCGCGGCGCGAATCCGGTCCCGCTCACCGTCGCCGTACTGGACGGGTTCGATGCCATGGTGCTGCAGTAGCGGGAAATGCGTGGCGCTGGTCAGGCCGATCACCCTCGCGCCCGCACGGAGGGCGAGCTGGGCGGCAGTGAATCCGACGCCACCGGATGCGCCGGAGATTACGAGAGTCTCCCCCGGCTGGGGTTCGACCGCCCGGATGGCACCGAGGCCGGCCATCGGCGTCGTATAAAGCGAGCCGGCCACGTCCCAGGGGAGGGCACGGGGCTTGCTGACGAGCTGAACTGCGGGGACGGCGACGAGCTGGGCGTGGGCGTCCCAGCTCTGCAACCAGCCGAGAACTGCGTCACCGACGGCGAAGCTGTCCACGTCGGCGCCGATCGCGACGACTTCGCCGGCGAGGTCGCGGCCCGGCGTGTACGAGCTGCCGTGCAGCGCCGAGAGCGCTCCAGGGTTGAGCGCGCTGGCCTCGACTCGCACGACTACTTCGCCAGAGCCGGGCATGGGTTCGGGTAGCTCGGCGAGGTAGATCCCGCTGATGCCCGTGAAACGGTCGTAGCGCACTGCTTTCATGATCTTCTCCGGTGTTGTAAGTGGTCAGGCCGGGCGCAGGAGCGGGATCAGGATGTCGTCGACGAGGTGCGCTATGAAGGCGGCGTCGCACGGCTCGCCCGCGACCACGATGCGGTGCACGATTACCGCTGGGGCGACCTCGGAGAAGAGCGTCGCTGCGCCGGGCGCCAGTTGCTCGTCCGCGTGGCGAACGAACCCGTCCGTCATTGCGGCTTGGTCGCGCCGCAATATCCGTCGCATCTCGTGGGCGAGCCGCGCGTCGTTGCGCATGCCGGAGAACAGGGCTCCGAGCAGCCCCGTCTCCTGCTCTGCGATGCTCCGCGCGAGCCACGTCACCTGGGAAAGCAGGCTCTCTCGGAGATTCCTTCCGCTGGGTCGCGGGGGTGTGGCGGGCACGCGGTGCTCGACCGCGGCGGCGACCAGCGCAGCCTTGTGGGGATACCGGCGGTAGATCGTCGTCTTAGCTGCGCCGGATCGGCTCGCAACCTCCTCGATCGAGAGCTGGTCGTACCCCGCCTCGATCAGCAACGACAGCGTCGCATCAAGGATGACCCGATCACGGCTGGAGTCTCGCGGCCGTCCCACGGCCGGGGACCGACTCGTGCCTTCGGGCTTCGGAGAATCCAAGGCTCTCACCATCCCGCTAGTTTCGATACGATGCCGTTTCGTATCGAAAGTAGCAGCAACCGCTCTGCCGCCACAGCACCATGTCGCGAAGCCCACTCCGCAGGGAGATGACCGACTGCTCTCAAAGACCGCTGGATCGAATCTATCCGGTGTTGTTCACGACGCCGTTCACGTCAAGGTCAGCGCCGGGCAGGGCGCCGAATTCTTGCTCCAGGTCCTGAGCACCGCAACCAGCGCCGGCGGCACCGCGAAGAAATCCGCACGATTGGCCGTTCCGGCGCGCACTACGCGACGCCTTGGCCGCCGATGATGTGATCACCGGCTCGGGGTTCTACGTGGAGATAGCGAATCCTTCGTAGCCGTTCGCGGCCACCTCCTCACACTTTTTCCGGAATGGCCCGACACCGCCCGCGTAGGGAAGGAAGACGCGGGGCTTGCCGGGCACGTTCGAGCCCATGTAGTAGGAGTCGGCGGTGGGATAGAGCGTCATGCGGCCGACGTCGGCGACGTGCTGTGTCCAGGCGTCCTCGGCCTCCAGAGTGGCCTCGAACGTCGACGCGCCGCGCTCGAGTAGCGCCGTGATGACGTCGGCGACCCACTCGACGTGCTGTTCGATCGAGACAACCATGTTGGACAGCACCGAGGGGCTGCCGGGCCCGGTGATCGTGAACAGATTCGGGAAGCCGGCAACCGCGACACCGAGGTACGTACGCGGGCCGTCGGCCCACTTGTCGGTCAGTGCCAGGCCACCCCGTCCGCGGATGTCGATGCGTGACAGCGCACCGGTCATCGCATCGAAGCCGGTGGCGAAGACGATCGAGTCGAACGCGTGTTCCCGTTCCGACGTGCGTACCCCGGACGTCGTGATCGCGGCGATCGGGGTCTTACGTACGTCGACGAGACTGACGTGCGGCAGATTGAAGGTGTCGTAGTAGCCGGTGCCCACGCACGGCCGCTTGGTGCCGAGCGGATGGTCCACGGGCTGCAGCGTGGCGGCCACCTCCGGATCTTCGACGATCTCGGCGATTCGGTCCCGCACGTATTGAGCCACCGTGTCGTTGGCTTCTTCGTTCGTCATCAGGTCCGTGTAGCCGGCGACCAGGCCGACCGGATGATTGTCGGGGCCGTACCAGTTGCGATCGAAGTGCGCGGTGCGTTCCTTCGCGTCGACCTCCAGCGCTGACTTCGTCGCCGGGGGAAACACGACTCCGAATCCCGACTCGCGGTTGGCCTGGCGGAAACGCTCGTAGTCTGCCTTCACCGACCGCTGGTGCTCCGGATCGATCGGGTGGTTGTTGGCCGGGATCACGAAATTCGGTGTGCGCTGGAAGACGGTCAGCTCGGCGGCTTGCTGCGCGATCAGCGGAATCACGTGTACGCCGGACGAGCCGGTGCCGATCACCCCGACGCGCTGCCCGGTGAAGTCCACGCCCTCCTCGGGCCAGTGCGCCGTGTGGTACCAGCGGCCGGTGTAGCTCTCCAGGCCGGGCACCTCGGGAAGCTTCGACGCCGAAAGGCAGCCGGTCGCCATGATGACGTACTGCGCGGTCACCTCGTCGCCACGATCGGTTCGCACCAGCCAGCGCTGCGCATCCTCCACGTAGACGGCCTCGGTCACGCGACTTCCGAGCTGGACGTCGCGACGTAAGTCGAAACGGTCGGCGACGTGGTCGAGATAGCGTCGAAGTTCCTCCTGCGTCGGGTACTTCTCGGTCCACTCCCAGTCCTGCTCCAGGTCCCGGTCGAAGGAAAAGCTGTAATCCATGCTCTGCACGTCGCACCGGGCGCCGGGGTAGCGGTTCCAATACCAGGTGCCGCCGACACCATCACCGGTCTCGAACACTCGGACGGCCAAGCCCGCTCCGCGAAGCTTGTGCAAGGCGTACAGGCCGGCGATTCCGGCACCGACGACGACGGCGTCCACCGTCCTGTTCATCCCACGCACCTTTCCGATGACATGGCGCCAAAAGTACACCCGACAGTGTGGTTTTTACTCGCGGCGTGCCGTCAAGCGATCTGTTGCCCCTCGACGTGGACATCGCGCAGCAGCCAGCGGGCGGGGTAGAACCGACCCTCTGGACGATCTGACCTTCCGCCCCGTCGGATCGACGCGAGCGATCCCGTAGTCGGACGTGAAGAGACATCGCCGGACAACGTCATCGTGACGCCTAGCGGGCCGATGCTTGGAGGGCGCCGGTGAGCTGCTCGCCGGCGGCGACGAGCGTGTGCAGACAGTCGTGCAGCCGCCCGGGTTCCATCGCCGGCAGACGCTGGGCGGTCAATGCGAGCACCACCCGCCCGGCGCGGTCGAACACCGGTACCGAGACACCGCGGGGGCGGTCCCGGGAGAGGGCGGCGTACTGCCGGACGAACCCGGCGATCCGGGTCTCGAGCTCGCGGACCGACGCGGACCGACGCCCGTCCGCCGCGACCCGGGCGATGCTCGCCTCGATCTCCCGGACCGCGGGGTGGTCCGGAACGGCCGCCCACCCCCGCTCGCGCGCGGCGGCCAGTTCCCGGCGAAGCACCTCCTGCACCCCTGGAACCCGCAGCCATTCGTCGCGGACCTCCTCGGTTCCCCAGGCGGCGAACACCGGCCCGAACGGTGCCATGAACGGGAGTCGCAGACCGACCAGATTGGTGTCGAGCTCGGCACCGGCCCAGGCGAGCTGAATGACCTGCTGGTCGACAAGCGCACCCGCGGCCGTGTGCACGCCGAAGCGCGCGGCGATCTCCTCCAGTCTCGGCCGGGCGAGATCCGCCAGCCGCAGATGAACGCCCAAATCGTCGTCGGCTTCGGCGACCATCGACAACGCCGTGAAACTCCCGAAGGCGCCCTGCAGAAAAATCAGCGGCGCGACCGAGCGCTCGACGTCGAGCGTGTCGACCGCTCCGACCACCATCAGATGATCGCCGATCTCCAGCACCCGGTCGAGCCGGCAGTCGATCCAGGCCGGTGCGTCGGCCAGCACCGGCGATCCCAGTGGCGAGGTGCGCCACTCGACCGCGCGGAACTTGTCGTCGTCCCGCGAGGCGAACCGGCGGCACAACTCCAGCTGATCGCCGGCCAGGAAGTTCACCGCGAACCGGCCGACCTCGGTGATCGCCGCGAGGACCCGCGACCCGGCCTGCGGGAAGAAGGCCACCAGCGGTGGGTCGAGCGAGACCGAGGTGAACGAGCCCGCCGTCATGCCGAGCGGCGTCCCGTCCGCACCGAGCGCGGCGACGACGCAGACTCCGGTCGGGTGGTGGCCGAGTACGCGGCGGAAGTGGCCGGCGTTCGGCAGCACGGTTGGGGAAGCCATCACAGCAGCTTCGTGATGTTCTCGTCGAGCGAGAATCCGAGCAACGCCTTGCCGTAGATCTCCCGGGTCGCGGGCGGGACGAGCGTGCCGTGCCGCAGCGCGATGTTCGAGTCCCGCCACATCCGCTGGATCGGGCTGGACTCGGCGAAGCTCCCGGCGCCGTGCGCGGTGATCAGGAGGTCCAGCGCGTCTTTGATGCACGTCGCCGCCCGCGCGGCATCCGAGCGGAGGCGCGCCCGCAGGCGGTAGCTCGGGTTCTCGCCGCGTCGCGCGGCGTCGTCGATGTCCTGCGCGGCCCGGTAGACGTGCAGGTGCGCGGTGTCGATCAGCGCCGCCGCGTCGGCGATCTGCAGTTGGAAGCCGACCGAGTCGCGCTGCCGCGTGTAGACCGTGTTGGCGATCGTGCGTTTGTCGGCGAGCGCGGCCACGAGTTTGAGGGCGGCGCGGCCCATCCCCAGCTGCGCACCGGTCAGCACGAGCGTGAAGGCCGGGTGGAAGGCCGAATGGTAGAGCGCCTCGTCCGCGAACTCGGTCGGGAACCGGCCGTCGATCGCCGCGCCGACCGGCAGGATGCGGTGATCGGGAACGAAGACGTCGTCGACGACGATCGCGTTGCTCCCCGACCCCCGCATACCGACGACGAACCAGGTGTCCTTGATCTCGTAGTCGGCCCGGGGAATCAGCCCGAGTCCGAAGTCGACCGTCTCACCCGCGTCGTCGACCAGGGGGAACCCGACCATCACCCAGTCCGCGTGCAGCGATCCGGAGCCGTAGTACCACTCCCCGCTCACCCGGAAGCCCCCCTCTTCGCGGCGCGATTGGCCCCGGGGAGCGAAGACCCCGGCGACGCGCGCCTCGGGGTTCGTCCCGAACACCTCGTCCTGCGCCTGCTCGGGCAGCATCCCGACGGCGATACCGACCGTGTTGATCAAGGTGACGACCCAGGCCGTCGACCCGCAGCTCTCGGCCAGCGTCGCGGCGACGTCGATGATCGTCCGGACGTCGGCCTGGTGGCCGCCGTAGCGTTTCGGCACGGTCAGTCGGAAGAGGCCGGCGTCGGCCAACGCGGTGATGACGGGCTCGGGTACCCGCCGGTCGCGGTCGGCCACCGCGGCGTTCTCGGCGAGCAGCGGCCGCAACGAGGCCGCGACGGCGACGAGCCGGTCCCGCTCCGACGAGCTTTCCGGGCGGGCCGGCAGGCCGAAAACGAACGGGTCGGGGTCGAGCGTCGACGGTACGTCGCTGCCGACGGCCATCGACTGGTAGACGTCGCTGACGGTAGTGCTCATGGTGTTCTCCCAGCGGAAATAGCGGTCAGGCGTGCTGACCGGTCATGAGTTCGGCGAGGTCGTCCGGCGCGAGGAAGGACGGCGGAGGGGGCGGCCCCCAGTTGAAGAGCCCCTGGGCTCCTTCGAACACCTCCGGGGTCCACAGTTCGCCCTCGGGGATGCAGTCCATGTCGGCGTAGTACTCGGAAAAATTTCCGGCCGGATCCTTCAGGTACCAAAAGAAGTTGGACCCGGCGTGGTGGCGTCCGAGGCCCCAGACGTGGCGGGCCGGATCGGCCTCCAGCATCGCTTTCGCGCCGCGGCCGACGTCGTCGACGTCGTCGACCTGCCAGCTAGTGTGGTGCAGGAAGTTGACCGGTGCGGCGAGCGCCAGCACGTTGTGGTGGTCGTTCGAGCAGCGCAGGAACGCACCCTTGTCGCCGATGTAGTCGCTCACCTGGAAGCCGAGCCCGTCGACGAAGAACGCCGTCGTCGCCCGGAGATCGACCGTGCCCACGACCGCGTGGCCGAGCTTCTTCGGCCGCACCGGTGTCACGCGTCGGATACCGGGCGCCCGGCCGTGCCGGTCGATTCGCCCGGGTCCGTTGTACGGCGTCGCGGGCACCCGCTCCGGCGCGAGTCGGGGCGCGACCGAGATCCGCGCAAGAACGCCGGTGACCGGCTCGACCGCCGAGACCACCGTCCCGGCAACGGTCCAGGGCGTGCCCAGCCGGTCGAGCCGCGACCCGATGCGCGCCACGTCGTCCGCGTCGTCGCAGCCGATCCCCAGCTCCACCAGACGGCGGGTGCGGGCGGCCACGATCCGCAATTGCTCGCCGCCGTCCCGGGTCGCGAACGCGCCGCCGCCGAGGTGCTCCAGGCCGAACTCGGCGTAATAGCCGACCGTCGCGTTCACGTTCGGCACCCCGATCGTGACGCCCGTCAGTCCGTGCAACGCCATGTCAGGCCGCCCCGGTGAACTTCTGGTGCAGCTCGCCGACGCCCTCGATCCAGCTGTCGAGCCGGTCGCCCAGCGCGAGGTAGCGCGGTGGCGTCCGGCCGTGTCCGACGCCGGCGGGTGTGCCGGTGAAGATCAGGTCGCCCGGGTACAACGTCACGACGTGCGACAGCGCCGAGATCAGCGCGGGCACCGGGAAGATCAGGTCGCGCGTCCGCCCGTCCTGCACGGTCTCCCCGTTGACACGGCCGCCGAGCGCCAGGTCGTCGCGGTTCGGCAGTTCGTCCGGCGTCACCAGCCACGGCCCGGTCGGAGCGAAGCCGGCGAACGACTTGCCGAGGCTGAACTGGGCGGCCGGACCGGAGGTCTGCGTGATCCGCTCCGACAGGTCCTGGCCCACGGTCACTCCGGCGACGTGCGCCCAGGCGTCGGCCGACGGAATGCGGCGCGCGGTGCGCCCGATCACGACGACGAGCTCGACCTCCCAGTCGGTCCGGCCGCCGTCGGGAAGCGCGACGGTCGTGTCGGGGCCGCTCAGCGCGCTGACGAACTTCGTGAACGTCGGCGGCAGCGTGTCGGGCACGTCGAAGCCGGACTCGGCGGCGTGCTCTGCGTAGTTCAACCCGATCGCGAGGATCTGCCGCGGTTCCGGCGAGGGAGCGGCCAGCTCGTCGCGCGGCACCGGCACGGTCGAACGAGTGGACGCCGAGCTAGCCCAGGAGCGGAACGCCTCCCAGTCCGCGTAGATCGACGGCAGGTCGGGCCCGAACACCCCGTCGCTCGCCTTCTCCACATCGATTCCCTCGACGTCCGACACGAGCACGGTGGCCCGGCCGGCGACGTTCGCGAGCTTCATGTCGATCTCCTCCGCGCGGTGTTCGTAGCTTCAGACGACGCCGACATCCATGCCTCCGATCCGGCTGATCTCCAGGTGGAGCTTTTCGCCGCTCCGGACCGGCCCCACACCGGGCGGAGCGCCGGTGAACAGAAGGTCACCGGGCTCGAGCGTCATCACCGACGACGCGTACGCGACGATCCCCGCGACCGGTACCAGCAGGTCATCAGTGCAGACCGACTGCCGTACATCGCCGTCGCACGTCAGCACGATGTCGAGACCGGATCCGTCGCCGACCTCGTCGCGGGTGGCGATCCAGGGGCCGACCGGGCTGAACGAGTCGTAGCTTTTGCGGCGCGAGCGGTCGGCGGGGCTCCGCACGGTGACGTCCAGGCCCGCGGTGAAGCCGAGGACGTGCTCCAGCGCCGCGTCGGCCGGAATGTCTTTGCCGCCCGACCCGATTACGATCACGAGCTCGGACTCGTGGTGGATCTCCTGCCCGGCGGTCACGACTGCGGGAGGCAGGACGACGTCGGCACCCGGCCCGACGACGGACGACGGCGCCTTGAGGAACACGTCGAACTCCAACATCCAGGGTTCGACCCGGCCGAGCGTCCGCTCCTGCACGGTGTGCATCTCGGTCACGTGCTCGCGGTAGTTGGAGGCGGCGGCCAGGATCTTCGACGGCCCGAGCACCGGTGCGCGGAGCATGACGTCGCCCAGCGGCCGGCCGACCCCGTCCCGGGCAGCCCGCTCCAGCGCCGGCCGGACGCGCGCGAAGTCCCGGCACAGTGCCCGCCACCAGCCGGCGGTCAGCGGATCGGGGTCGTGCGGCCACGGCAGCGCGCCGGTCACGTCGATGATCGCGTCCCCGGGAACGACCACGCCGAGCCGGTTGTCGTCGAACAGGGCGAGTTTCACGGGAGGGCTCCTTCGACGACGATCTGCCGACGGTTCAGGCCCAGCGCACGGAGCACCGGTTCGTCGGACAGCACGAACAGGTCGGCACCGTCGGAGGCGTGCTCGACAGCGGCCCACGACGGGACCGCGAACATGTCGCCCGGCTCCCAGGCGAAGCGCCGCCCGCCGACGACGCTCTCCCCCGCACCGCGGAAGACGACGTAGACCGCGTTGCCGGCCCGCCGCACCGGTGCGCTGCGACCGCGGACGCGATGCACGGCGCAGCCCAGCGTCGGAAGGACGCTCGCCCCGGTGCGCGGGTCGGTGTACTCGACCGCGATCAGTGCGTCGTCGCTCGCGCGGGCGAGGCGCTCCAGTTGCGCGTCGGTCTCGGCCCAGCGGTAGATCAGCAGGTCGGACGGCTGCGCGCTCAACGCGTCGGTGACCGACCCGTCGGTGTAGCGGGCGCGGTAGCGCGTTTCGGAGCGGTTGTGCTCGGTGGCCGGCGACTGCGACGAACCCGGCCCCGGCCAGGGCTCGAAGAACACGCCGTCCAGCGCCTGCACGATCGGCAGGTCCAGGCCGTCGAACCAGAACATCTCGGAGTCCCCGGCGTTGGTGTGGTCGTGCCACTGCATCGACGGCGTGAGCACCAGGTCGCCCGGCCCCATGTCGCAGGCGTCGCCGTCGACCGTGGTCCAGACGCCCGCGCCCTCGAGTACGAAGCGGATCGCGCTCGGGGTGTGCCGGTGGGCCGGGGCGACCTCACGCGGCCCGAGGCACTGGAGCGCACCCCACAGCGTGCCGACCGCGTACGGCCGGCCGCCGAGGCCCGGGTTGGCGAGCGCCAGCACCCGTCGCTCGCCGCCGCGTTCCACCGGGACGAGCCGGATCGCCTCGCGGGCCAACGGCTTCATCGTCGACGCTGGCCACAACCACGGCACCGCCGCCGGCCGGGGTTCGGGCGTCAACAACTCGTCGGTGATCGTCCAGAGTGGCTGCAGGTCGGCGGCCTCGAGCCCGGCGTAGAGCGCCGCCAGGTCGGAGTCGGAGTTCATCGGGCCATCGCCGGGAGCGACTCGGCGGTCCGCACGCGGCCCAGTTCCTCGGTAGGTGTCCGGAATGTCTCCTGGGCGGTGAGCATGGCCAGCGCCGCGATCAGCATGAACCCGGCGAAGAGCCACGCGATCGACGGCCAGGCGTCGGCGTCGCCCTGCACCATCGACTGGGTGATCGCCGGGATGAAGCCGGTCACCACGATGCCGGTGGTGAAGCTGACGGCCATCCCGCTGAACCGGATCTCAGCCGGGAACATCTCCAGGAACGTGACCAGTAGGACGCCCGCGCTCATCGACGCGAACACGCCCATCAGCAGCAGGCCGAACAGATAGATCTGCACCCAGTCGCCGTCGTGCAGCGCGTGGAGATAGGCCGGGACGGTCACCGCCGACCCGATCACGCCGGCGATGAACACCGGTTTGCGACCGATCCGGTCCGAGAGAAGGCCGAACAGCGGCTGGGTCACCATCATCGCCAGACTCGCGAGCGCGACCAGGTTGAGCAGCCCGGACTTGTCCAGCCCGACCTGCTTGGTGCCGTAGGCGAGACCGAAGATGTAGACGAGACCGGCCGGGGCGATGCAGATCGACGCCAGGACGATCCTCACGACCGCGGCGCGGTGGTCACGCAGCACGATCGCTAGCGGCGCTTTGCGGGCCAGCCCTTCGCGCTCCAGCTGCCGGTAGGTCTCCGGTTCGGTGAGTCTGCGGCGCAGGACGAACGTGAGCAGGACGACGACCGCGCTCGCCCAGAACGGGATCCGCCACCCCCAGCTCGTCATCGCGTCGTCGCTCAGAACTCCGGCCAGCGGCACGAAGATCACGAACGCCAGGAAGTTGCCGAACTGCGAACCGGCCTGCGTCCAGCTGGTGTAAAACCCTCGGCGGTCGTCCGGGGAGTGCTCCAGGGCGAGCAGCGCCGACCCGGCCTGCTCGCCGCCCGCCGAGATGCCCTGCACCAGCCGCAACGCGATGAGCAGCACCGGAGCCGCCGCGCCGAGTACGTCGGCGCCGGGAAGGCACCCCACCAGGAACGTGGCGACGCCCATCGTCAGCAGGATCGCCAGCAAGACCTTCTTGCGGCCGATCCGGTCGCCGAGGTGGCCCCAGATCACGGCCCCGAACGGGCGGGCGGCGTACGCGACTCCGATGCTGCCGAGGGCTAACAGGGTGTCGTAGGAGTTGTCGGGGAAGAAGACGGGGCCGAAGTACAGGGCCGCGGCCGTTCCGTAGATGAGGAAGTCGTAGTACTCCAGCGTCGTCCCGAAGAAGCCGGAGACGGCGGCGGTGCGTGCTGCGTTGGTGGACATCGATGGCCTTCCTGGGCACGAGCGGATCGCCGAGGGCGATCACTGCTGCGGCGGCACGTCCGACTCGGGAACACCGAGCGGGGGAAGCTCTTAAACCACAGTCAAGATAAAGACCGCAAGAGATCGACGTCAAGAACCAGGGTTGAGAAAGCTACGACCGCTCGGTCGGCAGAGCCAGGATGAAGCGGATCATTTCGTGCGGCGGCCGGCGGTGTTCCATCGGGAGATGCACCGCCTCGAAGACCGCCTCGATCAGGTGCGCGATCAGGTCGCGGTCCGTGTCGGCACCGCGGTCGTCAAGCACCTGACGTACCTGGTCACGCAGCCAGTCCAGCCACAGGTCGTGGGCTTCGCGCACACCGTCGTGGTGCATGAGCCGGTCGTGCATGGCCTGGTGCAACGACCGGTAGGAACGCATGTTGACCAAGCCGCGGGTCAGCCGGTCGAGCGGGTCGAGGTCGGCATTCTCCTCGGCCAGGGCCCGGAATTGCCGGCCCAGCAGCTGACGCATGACCACCGCGAAGACGTCGTCCTTGGACTTGAAGTACCAGTAGACGCTCGCCCGCGTGACCCCGGCGGCCTTGCTGATGTCATCCATCGTGGCGCCTTCGTAACCACGGGTGATCAGTACCTCGGTAGCTGAGGCGATGAGATCGGCCCGGCGCTCCTCGCGTGGGATCTGGGCGCGGTTCCTCGGCAACGTCGGGTCCCTCTTCACTCGGCCAGATGGCCCCCGGAGTCTAGCGAGCGCGTACCGGCCACGACCGTTGACACCTCGGCGTCGCGGGTGCTTCTCTTAACTCGTATTCGAGAGCGAAGGAGCGGTCAGGTGAGCGAGTCCGGAACGGTCGAGTCACTCGACGGCACGGCGATCGGCTACACGCGGGTGGGCGTCGGACCGCCGCTCGTCATCTGCCACGGCTCGTTCGCCGCGGCGGTGGACTGGCTGCCGGTCGCTCACGAACTCGCCGGCACTCGCACCGTCTACGTCTACGACCGGCGCGGTCGCGCGTCGAGCCCGTACGCGTCGACCGGGTTCGCGATCGACGCCGAGGTCGACGACCTTGCCGCCGTGGTGGCACTGGCGGGCCCGGGAGCAGCGCTCCTGGGGCACAGCTTCGGCGGTGGCTGCGTCCTGAGTTTCGCGGCGCGCGACCGCTTCCCCGGCCCGATCCTCGTCTACGAACCGCGGCACTCGGTCGACGGGCCGGTCAGCGGGGGCCACATCCCCGAGATCCGGCGGCTGCTCGCGACCGACGATCGGGAGGCCGCGGTGCGGACGATCCTCGAGAAGGTCATCGGCCTCCCCGACGACGCCGTCACCGCGTTCGCGGAGTCGCCGCTGTGGACGCGGATGATCCAGACCGTCGACGCGTTCCCCGACGAACTGCGGCTTTTGGATCAGCTCACCTGGCGGCCCGGCGACCTGGCCGGAACCACCGGCCCGACCTGGCTGCTGGTCGGAGACCGGAGTCCGGTTCTCCCGGCCGACCGGGAGGGCGCCCTGCGTGGCGTCCTTCCGGAGCTGCGCAGAGTCGTGCTGGCCGGGCAAGGCCATTTCGGTTACCGCACCGCGCCGGCGGTGCTGGCGAGAGCCGTCGAGGAGTGCCTCGGCGCATGACCGTTTCCCGAATCATCGGCGTCGAAGAACACGCCTGGACCGCTGAGCTGCGCGACGCCCTCCTGCGGTACGGCGGCGACGACACCGTGAACCTGCTCAGCAGCCGGCCGCAGACCGACTCCAAACTGCGCGAAGTCGGCGACGAGCGGCTCGCGCGCATGGACGCGGCCGGCGTCGACATGGAAATCCTCTCGATCACCACGCCCGGCACCCAGCCGCTGGCCGCCGCGGAAGCCGTGCCGCTGGCCCGCGACGCGAACGACTTCCTCGCCGACGCCGTCCGCCGGCACCCGGACCGGTTCGCGGCCTTCGCGACGCTGCCCACACCCGACCCGGAGGCCGCGGCTTCCGAACTCGAGCGCTGCGTCCGGCAGCTCGGGATGGTCGGCGCCCAACTCGTACCGCTGACTCAGGACGTCCGGTACCTCGACCACGAGTCGTTCCGGCCGGTGTTCGAGGCCGCCTCGGAGCTCGGCGTGCCGCTGTACCTCCACCCCGGCCAGCCGCCCGAGGCGGTTCGGCGCGCGTCCTACAGCGGTTTCGACGACTGGACGAACCTGAACCTCGGCACCGGAGGCTGGGGCTGGCACGTTGACGCCGGGCTGGCTGCGCTCCGCCTCATCATCGCCGGAACGTTCGACCGGCACCCCACCCTGCAGATCGTGCTGGGGCGGTGGGGCGAGCTCCTCGTGCCGTTCGCCGACCGCGCCGACCTGCTCAGCGAGGACAACCCGACGCTGCAGCGACGGGTGATCGAGTACCTCACGAACAACGTCCACGTAACCGCGGGCGGCGTGCTCAGCCATCGGATGCTCACCGCCGCCGTCGACGTCCTCGGGCCGGACCGGGTCATGTTCGGCGACGACGACCCCTACCGCGGCATGAAGGGGCACTTCGGCGGCGCGGGCGGCGCCCGGGAGTTCGTCGAGACGGCTCCGTTGTCCGCCGCGGACCGCACGAAACTCGGCCACACCAACGCCGAGCGGTTGCTCAAGCTCTCGAAGGAGACCCCCTGATGGAACCCGTTCTCTCCGTCAAGCCGGTCGTGCTGGCCGCTCCCGAGCGCGGCGACGACCTCCAGGTGAAGATCTCCGCGCCCGCAGCGGGAACCGAACTGCCGATCGTTGTGTTCTCACACGGTTTCGGCTCCTCGCTGGAGGGCTACGGCCCGCTGACCGACTACTGGGCCGCGCGCGGCTTCGTGGTCGTCCAACCGACGTACCTGGACTCGAAGACGCTCGGGCTGGCCCACGACGACCCGCGTACGCCGACGATCTGGCGACAGCGGATCGACGACGTGAAGCGCGTGCTCGACCACCTCGACGAGCTTGAGAACGCCGTACCCGGCCTGCCCGGACGCGTGGACCGCAGCCGGATCGCCGCGGCCGGGCACTCGTTCGGCGGCCAGACGTCCGGCAGCCTGTTGGGGCTGCGGGTGCGCCCCCCGGCCGGCGAGGACGCCGACCTCTCGGATCCACGCATCAGCGCCGGAGTGCTGCTCGCGACCGCCGGGCGCGGCGGCGACGCGCTGAGCGATTTCGCCCGCGAACACCTTCCGTACCTGGACGCCGACTTCGCGCACCTGCGCGCCCCGGCGCTCGTCGTCGCCGGGGACAAGGACCAGTCGCCGCTCACCGTGCTCGGCCCCGAGTGGACCACCGAGCCGTACCACCTAAGCCCTGGCCCCAAGAGCCTGCTGACGCTGTTCGGGGCCGAGCACTTCCTGGGCGGGATCTCCGGGTACGAGGTCACCGAGACGACTGACGAGAACCCCGAGCGAGTCGCCCTCGTCCAGCGGGTGACGCTGGCCTATCTGCGGCACGCGCTCGAGGTAACGGAGGACGACTGGGCCGCCGTGCGGAAGTCGCTAGTCGGCGACGCGCACCCGCTCGGCCGCCTCGACTCCAAGTAGGCCTCGGACGAGCGAAGCGTCCGGCGAGCTCTCGATCGGCCACTCGGGGTCGACCGTTCCTCGCTGGTCAGACTTCTTCTCGACGAAGCAACGCGCGCTTGACCCTCTCCTACGGTGAAGGGCGAGCATCGTTCCCGTCAACCGGGGCCGACGAGCCGAAAGCTCGCCGCCGACCGAGCGCCGACAAGGAACACAGATGAACGACAAGGCTCTCCTCGCCGAACAAATCGCCTACTACAGAGCAGGCGCGGCCGAGTACGACGCTCACGAGCGAGGCGAGATCAAATGACCCGCATCCAACTTCCTGCCGCCACCGCCCGCTGAGGCGTCAGGAAGGTGGACCGCCTACCGGCTGAAGGTTCCCGGACGCCCTCAGTACCCCCAGCACGGCGGTCCGCTCGTGAGGCTGCCAGCGTTCGTGAATCAACGCTCCCGGACGCTGGCAGCCCTCCACCCGTCACGCGGCGTCGAACCCCTCGCCGTCCGACTCGTGGTGCTCCTGCTCCTCACGGCCCAGCCGCCGCGCATACTCCCGCCGGTACTCCACCCTGTCAGCGTGCAACGCCGCCAGACTCGCCGAGTATCTCCGTGACCGAGTCGCCACCGGACCCCGATAGCCGAACTGGTGTGCCCACCGCCGCAGCCTCCAGTCCGCCGGTTCCGGCATGCCGCCCATTCGCCAGGCCGTCCCGACGAGCGCCCGCAGATACATTGGGAGCCCGAGAAGCCGAATCTCGCCCCGTCCGCCGATCGGACGGTCCAGCCCAGGCGCCGTGGACTTCGTGACGTACTTGGCCAGATACGAGGCCAGCCGCCGTTCCTCGGCATCGCCGGCCCCGGCCGGGATCGGGTGCGCGTCGAGTTGCTCACCGAACCGCAGCGTCCATTCACCAACCCCGGAGACGTCGACGTCGAGCGCGATTCGCCGTGCTGCACCCGTGACGGCTAATGCCAGCAGCTCGGACGTCAGCCACTCCGGGGGTAAGGCGTCCGGATCACGTCCGGAGTCCGCACCCACGATCGCGTGCAGATGGACCGCGCCCCGCGCTTGCATCTCCGCCACCCGCGTGGACTCCACCTTGACTGCCGCCCGCACCGCCGACGCCGGAAGACCGGTCAGCCGTCCCAGTTCCCGCCCGACCTGAACGCTCCACCGCGTCCACAGCGCACCCGCGTGCGCGTTCCACACGACCAGTCCCGGCCAGTCGTAGCAACCCGCGCAGAGCGGCGCACCGAGCGCCGGGTCGCCCTCCGGGTGCCGCAGACCGCACCGCGCCGGTTCACCGTGACTGCAGACCGGCCAGCTCCGGCGAGGACGACACGCACGCGGCCGTCCACTCGCGTCGACCCGCTGAGTGTGCACGGGACCAAAGGACGGAGCAGTCAGCGTCAGGAACACCCGAGGGTGCGTCCGCACCGACGCCGGCCGACCCTTGCCGCCGGCCATTCCGGCGTACACCAGTCACCACGTATCCCCGCGCCACCGCCGGGCGCACGGAGGACACACGCTCGCGTGCCGCGACCCGCACGCCGCCAGCAGACCGCCGACCGGTCGAGCGCTCGTCTCGTACTCGCTCACCAGTTCGCCGGTCGCTGCCGAGTACGACCGCACTGTTCCAGCCAGCCGGATCGGCCGCGCGCAGCCCCCGACCGCAGACACCTGGTCCATCAGGTCCGGCAGACCACCGGACCGGCCCCAGGCGACGATGGACGAGAGGACGTCCCACGACAACCCACCCGCCGCTAGTTCCGCGGCCCAGTCCCTTACCTCACCGTCGTTCATCTCCTACCCGCGTCCCTTCCGCGCAGCGCGCGACCAGCCACCCGGACCGGCCAGCGCCGGAATCGGAGGATTGATGAAACGTTCCTTACAGTTCTCTCAAGGGCGCCCTACGGCCGCCGTGGCTGTCCCGCCGCCGCACCCTCGGCCCGGCCAGCGGCGCGCACCGCTTCGCCTTTGCCGCCGAGAAGCCCATCAACCTTGCAGGCATTCGATATGCTCTGAGCAACCGTCAGTCAGCTTCTGGCCAGCACCAGAGGGAGCGACAGGCTGCCGGAGCCCACCGAAGAGTCGTGCCCGCTTTATACGGGTTGAGGGAACCGATCCGGTTCGCCCCCGGCTAGGCACTGCAGGATCGCAGTATTGGTAGTAACTGAGTTCGGATGCTGGACCGGCTCAGCTTGGTCAGTCGAAATTGGACTGGTCTAGCTGAGCTCCGTGTGCCCGGCTCGATCAGTCCGAGAGCAAGAAGGGCTCCGGACCGGTGGATCGAATAGCTGTAATAGCGCAGACGTGCGTTCCCATTATCGCTGCGCTCGGCTCTGGGCTAGCGGCTCTTGGACTCCGCCACGTCCTCATCAGATGGATCGAGTGTCGTCGGGATCTACGCATTGCGGAAATGGTCTTCAAGGGCGCCACGCCTGCTCAGCGGAAGGCGCTTCTTCCAGGCTTCGCTGATCTCGTAGAGAACGATCGTGGTGGCAGTCCGAGCCGTTCGATTAATCGGGCGGCGCGTGCGAAGCGGCGACGCAGACGCAGCCCGGACGATTAGTCGAGACTGCAAAGGGCATTATCTACAGCAGATCGGCTGTACTGGCGGCACCGTCGCAACGCGGACTGTCGTGGCACCACTTCGACGTGACGAGGTGTCAGGGGTGGCCGCGTAGGTCGGCTGACCGGTCGCCAGGCACCTCATGGGACCGGGTGTCTGGGGCTCCGAAGGCCGGTCAAGCCGGTCACAACGCCAACACGGCAAGCTCGTAGCCGAAGTGCTACGAGCTTGCCGTGTTGGCGTTGCGCTGCGCCTTGACAGTCCTTCTCCGCCCCAACCATCGGCGCCCATGAGGCCCGGCGACGAGTAGGCGTCGCGCGAGGAGTACCCCGCCGGACTCAGGCAGCGTCGTCTAGGCAGGTCGCCAACCACGTGTCGACGTCGTCACGCCGATAGCGTAGATAGCGCAGATAGCGCAGATAGCGCAGATACTTTCCGACCCGCGCAGCACGCAGACCGTACTTGATCGACCGCCACTTGTATACCGTTGCTTTCGGGACTCGCAATTCCGCCGCGCGATCCTCGACCGTGAGCCATTCCGTATTTGCCTTGATACTTACCTCCCGCTGAAGTCGGATGCCGAATCGGCGATCACGACCAGGCCGCGACCACCACACAAAAGCGAAGAAAGGTGTGTGAGCACGCGACCAGCGCGGAAGCAACAATGCTATTCAGTGTCGGGGGATCGTCAACCCCGAGCGGCGATCAATGCCGCAACGGAAGAAGCACGGACGCCGACCGGTGAAGGTTCACTGTCCCAGGTCCGAGCTCAATCCGACCACCGCGATTAGGGCGTTACGCTGTTGACGGGGCGCCAGCCGCCGCCGTAGGAGCCAGCGCTTCGAGCACCGCAGCCGCATCCGTGTCCGCCACGTTCCGGCCGTAGTAGTTGTCCTGCGTCATCGACACCTTCGCGTGCCCGAGCTGATCAGCCGCCGCCCGCGCACCGAGGCCCGTACGGTCCATCAGCGTCGCCACCGTCTTGCGGAAGACGTGCGACGGCACCCAGTCGAAGCCCACGTCATTCAACGCGTCCCGCAGATCCGCCGCCGTGTTCGACGGATCGCGGAGCCCGCCCATGACCGCCGGGAACGCCACGTCATTCCCAGCCGCGTCCGTTGCGTCGCGCAGCCGGCCTTTTAGCATCGCGACTGCCCAACCAGGCAGAACCAGCGCGTCCGGTACCCGGCCTCTGACTTCGGCTCAGGCATGATCATCAGCCCCTTGCCCTTGGGAGCGGCTACCCCCTGGATACCGAGTTCTCCGGGGGGTAAGTAGGAGGTACAACCAGGGGGCAAGGTCGTCCGGGGATCTACACCCCTCTGACCTGCTAGCGGGTGGGCCGCCTGGGGATCGAACCCAGAACCCGCGGATTAGGTCGTCCGCTGAATTCATGGTTCGTCATTGTTGGGCGTTGATGGCCTCTAGCTGCACCGATACTCTATCCACATTGTTGTGTTAAGTCGCTGTCGGGAACGATTTGGCATCGTAAGATGTCACTAAAGTGTCCGCCGATTCCGGGGTGTGGTCATGGGGCGGCCGTCGTTAGAGGTCGGGACGCACGGGAAGTTCCGCTGGTATCGGGTCGAGGGCGGCTGGCAGGCCCGGACGCTGTACCGGGATTACGACGGGCGGACCCGGTCGGTGGCGCGGAAGGGTAAGACGAAGGGCGCCGCAGAGCAGGCCCTTGGCAAGGCTCTACGGGACCGTGGTCGGTTCGTCGCTTCGGACGAGGAGCTGACCGCCGAGACGAAGGTGTCCGTGCTCGCTGAGCGCTGGTACGCCGTGGTGGAGAAGAGCGACAAGGCGCTGAACACCAAGCGCGCCTACCGCGATCGGCTCGACATCCAGGTGATTCCCGGGCTGGGTGGGCTGGCGATCCGTGAACTCGGCCGGCTCTCGACCATCGACCGGTTCCTGACCACGATCGAGTCCAAGCACGGGGCATCGACGGCGAAGATGTGCCGCTCCGTGTTGTCGGGGATGTGCGGGTTCGCGGCCCGACACGATGCGATTGATCGCAACCCGGTGCGGGACGCTGCAGCGATCTCGACCAAGCCGGAGCGGTTGCCTCGGGCGCTAACGGTTGCCGAGGGGCGGCAGCTTCGGGCGTGGTTGACCTACGACGACAAGGCGATTCGGCGGGACCTGCTGGACGTCATCGACATCCTGTTAGCGACCGGCCTGCGGATCGGCGAGGCGTCGGCGATCGTGTGGGACGCGGTGGACCTGACGGCCGGCACGATCGAGGTCCGCGGGACGGTGATCCGGGTCAAGGGGCAAGGGCTGGTGATCCAGCCGAAGCCGAAGACCAAGGCTGGGTACCGGACGCTGACGTTGCCGAGCTGGGCGCTGGAGATGCTCAAGCGCCGGTACCGGGATGCAGATGATCCGACTGGTCAGAGGCCGGTGTTCACGGCACCGAAGGGTGGGCTAAGGGATCCGTCGAACACGCAGGCAGACCTGCGGCAGGCGTTTGATGATGCGGGGTTCGACTGGCTAACGTCGCACCTCGTTGGGCGGAAGACCGTGGCGACCGAGATGGACAAGGCTGGGCTGTCGGCGCGAGCCGCAGCCGATCAGCTAGGACAGCAGAACCCGAGCATGACCCAGGACCGCTATATGGGCGGGTAAGGGCGCTGCATTGCGTCGGCGGACTCCCAAAGCGGAAAAGTTACAAGCGAGACGGCTTCCTGCCCGGTCGGTCGATCTGGACGGTGCTAACGAGGGCTGCCGATGGGGCTAGCGACCTTCCTCCCCTACGGTTACCAACGCTAGGACGGCATCTTCCTTGCACTCACGGGCATAGGTGCCGCGCTAGAGGTCGAGGCCCTCTAGGTAGCGCCTCACCTCGTCATCGTTGCGGCGACCTTCTTCTTGATACTGCTCGCCCACGTCCCGGAGCGCCGATGCGGTCCGAGGATGCGTGGCTTGCACAGCGCTTGCCCACGATTCGTACTTGGCGGCCAAGTCGTATTCCTGCTGGCCACCTTCAGTCAAACCTCGCGAGGTGACGCCCCGCCGGTTGAAGAGGCCGATACTGAAACCGCGCTCCAGGCGGTCGCTCGGAGCTGATTCGAGAACGTCGCGGACTGGAAGAGCGGGAAAGGTCCCATCTGGATCCTCTGGCGCATGCGCCAAGACTTCGCCGATTTGGAGTTCTCCGACCTCAACGCGATCAGCGTCAGCAAGCAGTCGTCGAGCCTCCTCGATCCATCCACTGAGGAAGTCGCCGTCCACAATCCCGTCTTCGCGCCTGCCGGGGACAATCCTCCAATTGCTAAGAAGCCGATACGCGTTCGACGCGAGTGTCCGATCGGCGTCCCGTGGTTCACGGTCTGCATCATCGTTACGGCCTCTGAAGACGAGTTTTACCATCTCCACAAAGGTTGCTGGACTCCGAGCAAGGAGGCGCTCAAGCGCCAACGTTCGAGAGTCGTCGCGTAGCAGGGAAAGATATCTCCATTCCAACAGCGCAATTCTTTCGTCTTCCATACCCCTTTCCTTTAGGTATTCTAGGAGCTGCGAGATCTCGTAGTCAGAGACGCGCGCAGATTCTGGTTCATCGATTGAAGCGAACTTTTCCAAGGCATCGACGATCAGATCGACATCAACGTCATCGCGGTTTGCCACATACATGCTCAGCGCATGAAGAGCCATCGCAACTCGACCGTGCTCTATCAACCGACGCGAGACCTCATTGACCAACGGAAAATCCGACCCTCGCCCATAAGGTACGAATTCCGACCAGTAAACCGAGTCGACTTCAGGTCCATACTCCGTCAGCTCACGCCATGCCCCTTCAACGTCATCGCTCAATTGAAGGAGCCGAGCTTGAAGAACCGGATGATCCGCGAATCGCTCGACCCACCCACGAATTCGGTCGAGATCACCACTAAGGCGAGCCCGAGCGTATCCCTCAGCGAACTGCGCCTGTGATCGATCCGGACTCTCAAGAAGACTGAGCGCGAGAGTATCGTTGGCATCATTGACGTGTGCTAGCGAGAACCCCACTGCCCAGGGCAGTTCCACGGTTCCTGCCAATGCAACGACTGCATCCCAGCCTTCTGCGTCGTAAACCTCCCGGATGGCCTGCCGGCGGGCAGCCTCCAGCGAGGCTTCATACGCCTCTGGGTTATTCGAAAGAGAAACTCCTATGCTCGGTCGCCAATCGTCGAACAGCCACCGATGAACGTCGCTCGGCCGGTCGGGCTTCACCTGCTCCCGGAAGTTAGCAAGAGCAGCGAGTTCATGGTCATCCAAGGGCCCTCCCGCCCCTGGATGCTCTCGGTACCGCCGTACGAGACGATCGATCTCTGCCCAAAGAGCCAGTCTGACATCGTTATCCAGGCTCGCAGGATCCAGAGTCTGGAGGTTGTCCAGAGCCGCCTGCCGGGCCTCTGGCGGCATACGGCCCAGCTTCGGCAGGACAGAAACCCAACGACTCGGCTGATCCATCGCAAGGCTAAACACCCGATCACAAACCGACCTGACCATTTCAACAAATTCCGCGCGAGGGACGCTCGGCTCGCTTGGGCCGCCCCATGCGCGAAACTCAGGGCGATGGCTTTGAAGGGCGATTCCCGAATGATCAGGAATCAACTCAAGCAACAGATCCCAAGCGACGTCGGTATGACGCCGGGCGAGGGCGTCAAGCGTCTGTACGCGTGTTGCTAGCGGGGCTGAGGTCTGTGGATACCAGGGCCTAAAAATCGCTTCGAGACTGGCCGAAGGGCGATTACTGAGCCTCCCCCCCGGGTCGATTTCCGCGAGCTGAGCCAGCACCTCCGCGGCATAGCCCATGTACTGCTCAGACCATGCAAGGCCCTCTAGAGCCCAAAGGAATCCAGTGTGCGGACTTCCCGAATTCCAATGCTCATCGCCGTCCTGGAAGAGCTTTCCCGCAAGTGGATCGGCGCCCGTGGCGCTCTGCGACAAAGCGCGCAAAAAGTGATCGGGCGCAGCCTCGGCCAACAGCGGCAGGACATCCTCCATGGACGTCCATAGCTGGGCCGAGTCGTCCTTAACTGCACGCTCAAACAGGTTCCACGCGACACGCTCAGTCCATTGGCGAGCGCTTCTGCCGGAGGACAGCCATAGCTCATCCCCGTAGGCTCCTAGCAGCGCCAACGAACGGCCAAGTCCCTTCCGGAGATCACTGGAGTGAATTCGACTTTTGCCGTGTATGTTCGCGAGCCAACGATCCTCGGCCGGGAGTTCCAGACGAGGATCGACCGCACCCAAGACTGTCTGCACCGCGCGCTCAAGCGCGTGGAGGTCGCGGTCCGAGATGAACTGCCGAGCCACCCGCCACGAATCTTCCGGCGATGCAACGGCCCAGGTGGCCCCAACCTTCGTGAAGAGAGGATCGGGTTGCCGGACTGCGGCCGTCAGGCTCTCTTCAAAGTCATCTCCGTCAGTCTCCGTGAGAGTTTGCATCGTCTCGGCATCGCCGCTGCGCGTCCCACTCCACGCTCCAGCGAGCCAAGCACGGCGGATCGGCCGGCGCGCAAGGTCGGTGCTCCACGCCTTGGGGTCGCGTGATTGAGTAGAAACCCTTCGCAACGCGACCAGACTCTTGTTCCCCGCTCTCATGTAGCGGTCAAGATCGGTGTCAGGTACTCCTGCATCTTTCAGGGCCGAGCGAAGAACCAGGTGATCCAGCGACGGAAGATCGACGTCGACGTCCCCATCACCATCGGTGATCACGAATACGACATGGTGATTTCCGATTAGATGGGCGTCTCTTTGGAGGTGTTCCTCATACGGCAGGAGAATTAGCAGGCTTGACGTGCGTTCCAATCGCCTGAACGTGAGGCCATCATGAACGAGGAGCGACTTCGCCAGCATCTGCTCGGAATTTTCCGGCCCCATCATCATCATTGAGCACGCCGCGAACGCGAGCCCGTCGTCGACGCTAGCTGCGCGGATGAAGGTTTGTCCGACCTCGTCGGCCAGCCTACGTGTGAGCGCTGCAGCTTGGTCCTCACGTCCCGCAAGCACGACCGAGCTGGTCAGTTTCGGCCTGAAGCCCTGCGAGAACCGATCCCACCAGTCCTCGATCGAGGTTGCACCGAGCGGATCCATGCCGAGCAACTCGGAAACCCAGATCTGAACCGCCGGGGAGACCTCCAGAGCTTGCTCAAGGTCGTCGGCGTCGAGTACCCGGACGTCGCGCCACACCTGCTCATCGCGCCGCCGCTGCTCCCAGTCCTTCTTCTTATCCCAGCGCCTGGGGGTAACAAATACAAAGGTCGTGGTGGCCCTGTCGATGCCGCTCGGGTTGTCCGTCCGCGCGCGGTAGTCGCTCTGGGCCTTTTTCTCAGGGTCGCCGCCGACGCCCATCTCCCACACGCTCAACCCGTCCGGTACGAACGGAGTTGATCGTGTGGCTTCAACGAACCCGTCGTAACCGGGCAGCCCGACGCCCTCCCCGCCGCGCATCTCGACGCGCTGAACCTGATCATTCTCAGCCCGCACGAGCCGGCGCACGAGGATGGGGAGGTCAGCTTGCGCGGATCGCGTATCAGCCCAGCGCTCAAGCTCACTGGCGCCCGCCAAGTGGGGCAGGCCGCCGCTCGGCGCCATATGTTCCGTCCCCCTTGTCGCCAGTTGTCTCATCTTAGTTCGCTGCGCCGAGGTCCGACGGTAGGTACGAGATCCTCGATCGGCGGATTGCCAAGAAGCCTGGTCGGGGTGTCCTCTGGTCCACCCAGCCTTCAGCCGAGCCGGGCGGCCCCGAGCCAACACCTCGACGTGCCGGGCCGGTGCGGATCGACACCGCCGCCGGTTTTCGGTCGGTTTGAACTGGCGCCCGGGCGGCGGGCTTCTTTCAGAGGAGCCCGCCACGTCGGCGCTCGGTCGTCACTAATCCGAGGTCGGGACCTGCCAGCGGTCGTCGAGCACTTCGTCGCGCTGTCGGGCTAGCCACGCCTGGACCTCGCTGTCTCGCCAGCGGAGGTGGCGTCCTACGCGGAAGGCGGCTGGACCGTCACCGGTCTTCCGCCATTTGTAGATCGTCGCTACTGGGACATCGAGGAATTGGGAAAGGGTATCGATGTTCCAGAGCGGTTCCCGTTCTGGCATTACGGAATCACCTCCCTCCGGTCGTGAAGAGGTGGTCCGTTGACGGTAACTCGCGAGAATCGCCAAGCATAGAACTATCAAGAAGACAGGCAAAGATAGGGCAAGACAGGGAAAGATCGACAATGCAGGTCGCTGAATTCGGGGCCATCTCAACGGCGAAGTCGGGCCCGATACCGTCGGCCCCGGGTTCCGGCCGTCGTCTGTAGGCTCTCAGCCGTCGCTGACGGTTGAGCGAAAGGCGAGCGCCGGTGGCCCGTACCTGGTTGTCGATCCGGGTGGAGCTGGTCTCCGGCCGCGGCGTCGAGCCGTGGCCGCGGCCCGGCCGGATCTTCGCAGCAGCCAGGTCGCACACCTTTGAGCAGCTCGCTGATGCGATCGACACCGCGTTCGCCCGCTGGGACCTGGCCCACATGCACACGTTCACCCTCGCCGACAGCACCGAGATCACCACGCTCGATCTCTGGGACGGCGACGAACCCGAGGGCAGCCTGGACAGCGCCACGACGAAGGTGAGCCGGCTCACACCCGGCGAGCAGTTCGCCTATCTGTTCGACTTCGGCGACGACTGGGCGCACCTATGCACCGTCGACACCACGAAGATCGACCCGCTCGACCAGATCGGAGCCGTGCCGCCCGTCCCGATGCCGTACTTCGGCTGGGGAGACCTCCCCGATCAGTACGGGCGACGCTGGGACGAGGACGACGGCGGATCCGAGCCGCCGAAGCGACCTGCACGACCGCTGGCCGCGCTACCGCCGCTCCTGCCCTGGTGGGGTCCACGCCAGCGCGGCAAGTAGTCCCGTGCGCCGCTCCGGCGATGCGAGCGGATTTGCTTCTGGCCGTTGAGTGTCCAACCGGCAAGCCCCTGCGCGCTGCTCCCACCGCCGCGTGTTCCCAGCACACGCCGAACCCGGTATAGACCGCGAACGCGACGGAGATACCCGCTGCGTGTGCCTGCTTTTGCCGACGTGGCATGCCGCGCAACGTTCGAGTTTGCCGATTCCGGCACGTGGGCGGCCGCGACTTCGGCGTCAGCCGATCGCCAGCTATGCCACACCCGATCCGGCAGACACCGCGCCGGACTCCATGTCGCCGGACCGCCCAGCCCCGGCCCGCCCTCGCGGAACCCACCGGCTCCGAAATCGGCGAGCCAACCGGGCATCGCCGGTGCCGTGACCGCAGATGACTCGACCGCATCGCCTAGTGCCGCCGCGGTCCCGCCCGCCCACATTCGTCGTGAACCTGCGGGCACAGGCGTCCGCGATCCCCACGACGGCTGATTCCGCCAACGACACGGACCTCCACCCAAATACGACATTCAATAATCACCAACCCCCATTAAATAGATCCCTCGAATTCCAAGGCAACCCCGAGAAGTAACCGCCATCCCCATTAACTCAGCCGATAGAACGAGACACCTCTTGCTCTATTCGACACCCCCACCCACTATGGATTCGGCGGCCGTGAAGCTACGGCCGAGCGAGTAACGGAAATCGAACTCGCAATATTTGTCGACGGTGCGCAATAGGGGTGGTGATCTGTCGATGGTGATGACTATTCACAAGCTGACCGCCGGAGACGGGTACACCTACCTCACCCGCCACGTCGCGGGCGGCGACGTCGACCAGCAGCGCGGGCAATCCGCCGCGGAGTACTACACCGCCGAGGGCAACCCACCGGGCCGCTGGATCGGCCACGGAGCACCGCTACTCGGGCTGACCGGGCAGCCGGTGACCGAAGCCCAGATGCGCGCCCTGTTCGGTCTCGGGATGCACCCTGACGCCGACCGGATCACCGCCGCGTACCTTGCCACGCATCTCCAACCCGGGATGAGCGAGGCACAGGTCTCCCGGGTAGGAGAGCGCGCTCGGCGTGCCGCGACGCTCGGTCGCCCGTTCCCGGAGTTTGCCGCGCTGACGCCCTACGACGAACGCGTCCGCGACCGGTTAGCCGCCCTGCACGCCGAGACCGGCCGCGCGCCCACCAGCGCCGAGGTTTCCGGGATCCGGGCCAAGGAGGCATGCAGGCAGCGTGCCGCGGTTGCCGGATACGACCTGGTGTTCGCACCGGTGAAATCGGCGGCACTGCTCTGGGCGCTCGACGACCGCGCCTGGGTCCGCGACGCCGTCCGAGCAGCACACGAGCAAGCCCGAGACTCAGCCCTGGAACTGCTGGAAGAACACGCGGCGTTCACCCGGGTCGGCGCCGGCAGCGTCGCGCAGATCGACACGCACGGCCTGGTGGCTGTCGCATTCGATCACTACGACTCCCGCGACGGCGACCCGAACCTGCACACCCACGTCGCGATCGCGAACAAGGTCTGCGGCGTCGACGGGGCCTGGCGATCCCTCGACGCTCGCGCCCTCTACCGGATGACCGTCGCGGTCTCCGAGCACTACAACACGATCTTCCAAGCTGCCCTCACTCAACGGCTCGGCGTCACCTGGTCGGCTCGCACCCCGCCCGGCGGCAAAGAACCCGTCCACGAGATCGCGGGTGTCCCGGCCGAGTTCGTCGAGCACTTCTCCCGCCGCCGCGCCGCCATCGAAGCCCGGTACGCCCAGCTGCTCGCCGGATACCGGGCTGCCCACGGGCACGACCCGCCGGCAGGTGCGGCATACAAACTGGCTCGGCAAGCCAACCTCGAGACCCGGCAGGGCAAGAAGCCGCCCCGGTCGCTGACCGGCATGCGCGACCAGTGGCGGCACGAGCTGGCTGAGGTCTTTGGCACCGAGGGCGTGCGGCGGCTCGCCGCCGCAGTTCCTGACCGGCCGCCGGTGGCTGAGGCCGACGCCCCGTCCGATCCGGTTGCGGTTCGGGACGCGACCGAACCGCTGGTGGAGGACCTGACCCGACGGGTCGTCGCCGCGGTCGGTGAGCAGCGGTCGACGTGGACGGTGTGGAATCTCCGCGCTGAGACTGAGCGACTGCTGCGCGTCGACCGCCTGGCCGTCGGCCCTGATCAGGTCCGCGAACTGGCGGACGCTGTCGTCAAGTTGGCTGTGTCCCCGGCGTATTCCGTGCTGGTGGAGGCCCCAGCCGTCAGCGACGAGCCAGCCGACCTGCGCCGGGCAGACGGGGAGTCGGTGTTCACCGAGCACGCCGCCGCCCGCTACACCAGCACCGCGGTTCTCGACGCCGAAGAACGCCTCGTCACCGCCGCCCACGCCCTCACCGACCGCGCCGTCGCGCCTAGCCTCGTCGCCGCCGCGCTCGCCGCCTTCGAGACCCGAGCGCTGCACCCGTTGGACGACGGGCAGCGGGCACTGGTGACCGCGTTCGCCACGGACCCCCGCCTTCTGGCCGTCGGCATCGGCGCGGCCGGAACCGGGAAGACCACCGCCACCCGCGCCTACCTCCACGTCCTGCACACCGCCGGGCGCCGCCTGGTGCCGCTGGCGACGTCCGCTGCCTCGGCCGCCGTGCTCGCGGGCGAGCTCGGCATTCCGGGGGAGAACATTCACAAGTTCCTCTACGAGCACACCTACGGCCCGCACGCTGCCCGGCTCGCCGCAGGCGCCCCGGTTCCGGCCAGCCATGCCGTCTTCGCCATCGCGCCGGGCGACGTCGTGCTCGTCGACGAGGCCGGGATGGCCGGCACCGGCAATCTCGACCGGCTCATCGCCCTCGCCACCGCTCACGGCGCGACGGTCCGGCTGCTCGGGGACTACCGGCAACTCGCAGCCGTCGAATCCGGCGGAGCACTCCGGCTGATCGCCGCCGACGCCGGAGCCGTCGAACTCGACACCCTGCACCGCTTCGCAGACGCCGCCGAAGCCACCGCCACCCTCGGCCTCCGCACCGGCGACACCAACGCCCTCGACTACTACACCGACCGTGGCCGCATCACCGGCGGCTCCCGCAGCGCCATGACCGAAGCCGCCTACGCCGCCTGGCACACCGACATGACCGCCGGACGCGTGAGCCTCATGATCGCCGCCACCAACCGCGATGTCACCGCGTTGGCCGCCCGTGCCCGCGCCGACCGGGTCAGCGCCGGCCACGTCGAACGCGACGGCGCCCAACTCGCGGATGGCAACCGCGCGGGCGTTGGAGACTGGATCGTCACCCGCCGCAACCAGCGGCGTCTCTCCACCCACCGGGGCCGGGACTTCGTCCGCAACGGCGACGCGTGGACCGTCACCGAAAGTCACGCCGACGGGTCACTGACCGTTGGTCATCACGGCCATCACGGCGTCCTCCGGTTACCCGCCGCCTACGTCGCCGAACACGTCCAGCTTCTCTACGCCACCACCGCGCACCGCGCCCAAGGCTCCACCGTCGACACCGCCCACGTCCTCGCCGACGACTCCCTCGCCCTCGAACACCTCTACGTCGCCGCGACCCGGGCCCGCCACCGCACCCATCTCTACGTCACCACACACGTACTGCTCCCCTTCGACGAAGATGACCGCGTCGACCGTGCTGTCACCGACCCCGACGCGCGGGCCGCTCGCGAGGTACTCGACACCATCCTCGGAAGGGAAAATGCCGAGCTATCCGCCACTGAGACGATCCGCCGCAACCATGACACGGCCGAATCGCTCGCCGTCCTCGCTCCTCGCCTCGCGTACGCGGAGCGCGCCGCCGACGACGGCGGCCATGTACGCGAATACATGGCCCAGCTGCGCCGACAGATCGCGGGCCGCATCGCATCCCTCGTCGACGACGCACTCCATTCCCGGCCCGCGTGGACCACTGTGCTCGGCGAAGCCCCGATGGCCAGCGCCGACCGCCTACAGTGGCGAAATCAGCTCGCCGTAGTCGCCGCATACCGCGATCGGCACCGTGTCCTAGACGACGACCCTGCCCACCCGCTCGGGCCCTATGCCCGCTCCGAGCAGCCGCATCACCGCGCCTACTGGGAAGCGGCCCATGCCCTGGTTCGCGCCCGCCAACTCGCCGAACGCCACCAAAGTCTCCGGCCGCGAGGCCCCGCCGACGCCGAGGAGACGCATCAGCTCGCTGTCGACGTCTACAACGCGCTGCCCGACCAGCAGCGCCTGGAGATCGCCACCGGCATGGTCGCTCGCCTCGGAAATCTCTGGCATGGCCACCTGAATGCTCTCGACGAAGGCGTCACGCAGCCCGCCTACGCCGCCCACCTTCGACGCACGCTTACTGACGCCGGACACCTCGAACGGCCCAGCCGTCAGAATCGAACCGCCAGAGGACAAGGACGCCGCCAGAGCTCGCACGAACCGGAGCGCCGTCCGGCCGTGCGTCGGCAGTCCACCGAGCGGGAGACGCGTCGCGCCCCGACGCCGCTGGTCGAACCACCTCGCCACCAGCCGCAGCCCGGTTCCGGCCCACGCCCTCGCCTGTAGGCCGCAAGAGCGCTCAGCGCACGAGCGTTACCGCCGATCAACTTCAGCATCGCCGTTAGCGGGTGCTCTCGGCCTCGATCGGGAGCGGCAGGATCAGCGCATCGAAATGAGGAGAGTCCGGGAAGGGCTGGAGCTTGCCGACCTTCCGCCAGCCCCAGCGGAAGTACGCCGTGCGGGCGGGCACGTTGTCCTCGCGGACGAGGATCGTTGCGCGCTCTTCGGCGCGTCCGCGGAGAAGTTCGTCGTGGAGCGCGTGCGCGATGTGCCGGCCTTGCCACTCCGGGAGCACCATCAACTCGTTGAAAGCGAACGTGCGGCTCCCGGTCTCGGTCGTGAACCCCTCCGGCAGATCATCGCCCGTCAGGCCCGTCCACCATCGCGAGGTCGCCGGGAGGGCGTAGCCGAAGGCTTGGCCGATCGGTCGGCCCTCGGCGTAGGCGATGACGATCTCGAATCCCGGGGAGCGCAGATAGCCCCGGATGCGCTCGGCGGCGCGTTCTTCGCTGTAGAAGGCTTTGTCGCTGACGTCGGCGTGGGTCTCGACGTAGATCCTGACGAGAAGGTCGTCGAGTAGCGCGGTGGCGGCGTCACCGTCGTGTCGGGTAAAGGTGATCGCGGTGGATTCGATCATGGGCCTTCCGAAGGTCGCGCGAGCAGGTCCTGGGCTTCGATCAGGCCGGGATGCCGGTCGGCGCCAGCGGGCGCGAGGGAGAGTGCCGTGAGCGCGGTCCGGTGCAGGATGCCATCGTGGCGGCGTTCTGCGGGTAGGGCTGTGAGCACGGTGACCAGGTGACGGGTGCCTTCCTGGAGGTCACCGGATCGGATCAGGCTGCCCGCCCGGTACAGCTCGACCTGGCCTCGCCCCTGATAGTTCGCAGCGGGGTAGCTGGCCAAGGCAGCTTCGTGCGCGCGATTCGCGCGGTCGACGTCGCCGCTGAAGGTGTGAACGAAGCCGGCCCACGTGGTGATAGCGCTGGATCGACCATCCCCACTGCGAGGAACGGTCGTCACGGACGTCGTCCGGCAGTTGCTCGAACAGGACTTCAAGTTGGCGGAGCGCGGCTTCGGCGGCCTGCTGGTGGCCCAGATGGGCGAGGGCCTGCGCTTTCGCGGCGTACCCGGAGACGACCCCGGCATGGGGGCGGCCGCCACCGATTCGGATGGCCTCCTCTGCGACTCCGAGCACGGAGGACGGCGGCCGTCCCTCGTAGAGCCCGTAGACAGCCTGGCGACCGCGCACGAGCGAGGACAGCGGGGCGTCTCCGGTGCGGTCGGCGAGTCGCGCGGTAGTCCGCCACCAGCGGCGCGCGCTTGGGACGTCGCCCGCTCCGGTGAAGGCGATCGCGGCCAGCGCTGACAGCCTCGCGGTGATGTGGCGGAGCTGCACGGCAGCGGTGCCGGTGGCCGTCTCGATCAGAGGGGCGAGTTCCTCGATGTCGCTCAACAGGTTGGGGAGGACGCGCTGACCAGGTTGGAATCCGACCTCGTGGGCGTAGTCGAACGCCACTCGCTCCCAGCCGTCGCGATCGAGATCCGTGACGTCATCCCCGGCGGCGGTCGCAACCACTGCACGGATGGCTTCCACCCGGGAGGCGAACACCGCCGGTGCGGTCGCGCTCAGCAGTCCCAGCAGCTCGCGGCGCTTCATCGCGTCGTCGTCGCGGTGCTCGGCTCCTGCGAGTCCGTCGGGCGGGTAGCCATAGTCCAAGCATGCGCCAGTGCCAGTCGCAACGGCACCCGCCTGGTTGCCTGCCGCAGGCTCTTGACGTTCCAGTGCGCCGGACCCGCGGACGATGAAGAAGCCCAGGTCCGCATCGGCTTCGGCCGTCAAGACCGCCCGGAAGGCCCGCCGGTAGAGATCATTGGGCCAGCGGTGTTCGCCGCGTTCGAGCTTGCCGATGTAGTTGGCGTCGAGGCCGACTTCGCGGCCGATCTCACCGAAGATGAACTCGTTCGCCTGGTCGGCGAGTTCCTGCCGAGACATCGGGCGGCCGGATCCGGTCGGTGAGCACCGCCGCAGGCGTGCCTGGCGCAGCCGATCGTTGGGTGCCTGCCCGCGCTGTCGCACGGCAATCACCTCTCGATCGGTTGCCGGGTTCGAGACCCACCGCTCACCGTGCTGCGGCTGCGTGTCGCGTCAGATGCTAGCCGCGTAGAGCCCGGAATCGAGGCCGCACGCGCAGCTCCCGGGCCTCGGGTCACTCGTCGTCAATGCCGATCTTGAGCCCGTCGATAAACGACTGCCACTGTCGCCGGGTCAGCACGAGTACCGGTCCGTCCGGGTTCTTCGAATCACGAACGCCCACCACGTCTGAGCCGGCGACTACCCATTCGACGCAGTTGTCGTAGCCGCTGCTGTAGCTGGACTTCCGCCAGCCCTCGAACACCATGTCCATCATTGGTTCCTATCTCGGTAGTGCCAGGTCTGCTGCGGCTCGAATCAGCTCGGCGCTGTCCTGCGCGGAGAGCGCCGCATCCTTGAGCCGCTGATAGAGGGTCAGGTACTTGCTCACGGCATCGCCGTCGGTGAGCACTAGGTCGGAGGTAACGGTGTCGACCGCGACCACCATCGGGTCGTCCGGGTCGGGGTACTCGTAGATCGAGAACGCGGACCGGGGCATCGCGTGCCCGAAGATCTCCGCCGCGATCGGCAGCACCCGCAGGTCGACCCGCGCGTTGGTGTCGATCAGCTCGACGAGGTGGCGCAATTGCGCCGTTACTACATCAAGGGGCGCAGCGTGTCGGCGGATGGCCAGCTCATCGAGCAACACCGCATACGTCGGTCCTCCCGGGCGGCGCATCACGCGTTGCCGTGCGGCACGCGCTTCCAGGGCCCGGATCGGGTCGTAGTGCTCGGCGTAGGTTCGCTGGTCGGCCTGTGCCCGTGCTTCGGTGAAGGCGGGCATCTGCAGGAGGCCGGGCAGGAACGTCATCTGGTACTCGCGGACCTTGCAGGCGCCGGCTTCGAGGTTGGCGTAGAGCGCCTGGCGCGGACCCATCTCGGTGGCGTACTTCTCCCACCAGCCGCGCTCCTGCGCCTCCCTGGCGATCGTCATGATCTGGTTCCAACGCCGCTCGCCGACGCCCAGGGCGCCGAGGATCCGCATCACCTCGTCCAAGTCCGGGCGCACGTGGCCGTTCTCCAGGCGGCTGATGCGTTGCCGGGCGACGCCGATCGTGGCGGCCAACTTCGCGGAGGAGTACCCGTACTCCTCGCGCAGTGCGATCAGCTCGGCCGCCAACCTGCGTCGGCGCACGTACGGACTGATCACGACGTGCACCTCCGCTCGATCACCTGGACTGTCACGCTGTTGCGGACAACTCTCATTGAAGAGCAGCAACGGCTGATCAGCTGACGTCAGAGGCTTGTCTCCCCCAAACTCTCCCCATCCCTCCCGGCAAACCGGAGTTCTCGCAGGCTGGACAGTCCAGCACCGTGGACTGGCATGGAGGTCCGGCGGCAAACACCCGGCAAGCCGCCGGACCTCCGCTCAGGCCAAGGGAGGTGGAGATGCGCAACCTGGTACTCGGCCGGCCGCTCGCGGCAGAGGACGTCGAGACCGCACAGCTGCTCATCGAGCTCCACCAGCCCGGCCCGGCAATCGGGAACGATCCGCCGCGGTGCGCATCGGGCGCCCACCAGATTCAGGAGCCGCTCTGGCCGTGTTCCCGGTACCTGTGGGCGGAGGCCGTACTCGCTGCCGACGAACGAGGCGAGATCACGACGATCGGCGCGGGGGTCGCGCATGGCTGAGCATTCCGATCCGCGCGAAGCAGTCATCGCCCGCGCCCGAGACACCAGCGACGAGCAGAGCCCCTACTGGACGGCCATCTATTACGGCGCCGAGTACGCCCTTCACCTGGGCCGTGACACCCAGGCGGTCGACGCGCTCGCCAGGGTCGTCACCGAGCCGGAGGACCGGCCATGACTTACCGCGGTTACCTCTCGATTCCGGATCCTGAGCCCACAGACCCGCACCTGGACCTGACAGCCGCGGATGTCGTCGCGGCGGTCGCCCAGCAACTCGAAGTCTCCGGTCGGTCGATGACGATCACGCCGGAGTCGTTCGGCACGGCGGAATCGCACGCCGAATCGCTGCTAGCCGCGCTTGGCGTGTCATCCGGCGAGAGGTCACCGTGAGCACCGAACCGCCAACCGGATCGCCGCAAACTTCGCACCAGCGGCAGGTCGTCCAGCCGGGCGACTCCTACAACGAGGGAGAACGCACTCCATGAGTGTCGAGACGGTGAACAGCGTCGATCTGCGCGCTGCAATGGTCGATCGGCTGATCGCTGAGCACACCGACAAGGGCCTGACGATGCGGCCCGAAATCGAAGCTGCGCTGCGGACCGTTCCACGGCACCTGTTCACGCCCGGCGCCCCGCTGGAGGAGGCCTACCGGTCCGACCACGCCGTCGTCACCAAACGGATCGACGACGAAGCTGTCAGCTCGGTCTCCGCCGCCTGGTTGATCGCCGAGATGCTCGGCCAGGCCGCTGACGCCCTCGACGACAGTCTGCGCGGCCGGCACGTGCTGGAGATCGGCTCCGGCGGCTACAACGCCGCTCTGCTCCGCGAGCTGGTCGGGCTGGAAGGCTCAGTCACGACCGTCGACATCGACTCCGACGTCACCGACCGGGCCACC
Organism: Cryptosporangium sp. NPDC048952; assembly: GCF_043197895.1. Lineage (NCBI taxonomy): Bacteria > Bacillati > Actinomycetota > Actinomycetes > Cryptosporangiales > Cryptosporangiaceae > Cryptosporangium > Cryptosporangium sp. NPDC048952. Next base: position 136,161 of record NZ_JBICTY010000010.1, read on the forward strand.
GCCTGCCTGGCCGCCGCAGGCTACGGCGACGTCCGCGTGGTCTGCACCGACGCCGACCATCCCATCGCTGACGGACGCCCCTACGACCTGATCCTCGTGACCGTCGGCGCCTGGGACATCGCCCCGGCCTGGCTCGCCCAGCTCACCGACACCGGCGCGCTCGTCGTGCCGCTACGCACGTTCGGGATGACCCGCTCGTGGGCGCTCCGTCGCGCCGGCGACCGTCTGGTCAGCCACAGCCAGCGCTTGTGCGGCTTCGTGTCCATGCGCGGCGACGGTGCCCACCAAGTCCGATACACCGACATCGCCGACGGCGTCCATCTCCGGCTTGACGAAGACCACCAGGTCGACGCGGATGCCGTGGCAGCGCTGCTGTCCCAACCGCCAGCGGAGGCGTGGGCCGACGTCAGCCTGCCTCCAATCACGCAGTTGGCCGACCTCGACCTTTGGCTCGCAGCCCGCGCCACCGAGGCCGGGGAGCAGTTCGTCGTCCTCACCGCCCAGCAGGAAGCCGTTGACGCCGGGACCATCGCCCCGGCCTGGCGCTTCGGCACCCCCGCCGTCCTCCACGACGGCACGTTCACCTACCGCTCGGCCCTGCGCTGGACCGACGACCGGTTCGACCTGGGCGCCCGCGCACACGGACCCAGTGCTGGCTCCGCAGCAGGGCTGATGGTCGAGCGCATGCGCGCGTGGCTAAACGCCGGCCAGCCCTCACCGGCGCTGCACCTCGCGCCCGCTGAAACTCCCGACGGCGACCTGCCGACCGGGACGGTGCTGGACAAGCGGCACACCCGCGTCGTCCTCACCTTCACCCCCGAACAGGAAGGACCCACCCCGTGAACGACATCGACCTCGACGACTTCACCCTCGACGTCACCCTCGTCGACGCCGGCCCCGCCGCCAGCGGCTACGCCACCAACACCAGCGACAACTGCGGCTCGGGCAACACCGGCTCGAACGCCTGCACCACCAAGCCCGACAGCGGCTACTGACCTGCGCACTGGGCCCGGCGTCGAGCACGCCGGGCCCACCGAGCCCCTGGCGGTGACGATGATTCCCGCACCCGGCGCGGCGCTGATCCGCATCGCGGCCTACCCGACCAACCTGGCCCTACCGGCGTGGCCCGACCTGACCTCCGAGCAGCCCGACCCGTGGAAGACCTGGCTGACCGAGGTGTGGGCTCTGCGCGACTTCGCCCCAGCGGTCACCACGGCATCGCCGGAGTTGGCCGAACAGATCGCCCGAGCCGTGAAAGCCGAGCCCGTCCCTACGGATCGGCTGCGCCGCCTGGTGGAAGCCGCAGTCCGGTTTCTGCTGAGGTGGACCACGCGCGCGACCCCGTTCGGCACGTTCGCCGGCGTCGCTCCCGTGCAGTTCGGTCCGCACGCCGCCGTCCGCGTCGGGGACGACCACCGTGCGATCGCTCGCCCCGACGGCCAATTCATCGCCGAACGCGCCGCGAGCGCGGAACAGGACCTCGCCAGGCTCCGCTCCGCCGTGGTGGTGACGAACTCGCTCGGATTTCAGCGAGGCCGCAAGTGGGTGCTGCCGTGCGCGCGCCAAGACGGCGACCGCCGCTGGGACGTCGAGGTCGGCCTGACCGCCCAGGTCCAGACGGCACTCCAAGTCGCCCGTTGCCCCGTCGGATTCACCGAGCTCACCGCCAAGATCGCCCCCTCCACCGCCCAGGCCGCAGCGGAGCGGCTGCTGGCCGGGTTGGTCGAACTCGGAGCGCTGCTGTCCGACATCCGCCCGGCGCTGACGATCACCGATCCCGCTGCGCATCTGGAACGACATGGCGTCTCGGCAAAGGCCGACAGCCACGTGGCGGTCGATCTGCGCGCCGACGTCGCTGTGACGCTTCCTCCGGCGGTGCTTCACGAGGCCAGCCGCGCTGCCTCGGTTCTAACCGCCGTATCACCGCAGCTAACTGGGTGGGCTGAGTACCACCATGCGTACATCGAACGTTGGGGCCCAGGAGCTGCCGTCCCCATCCAAAACGTTCTGAACGTCCTTGATTTCCCGGCCGGCTACCGAGGATCGACCCGTCGCGCCCCGACATCGTTCACCGATAGGGACCGCCTACTCGGAGAACTCGCGCAGCAGTCCGCGCTCGACGGCGGCACCGAAGTGCTCCTGGACGACGACCTGATCAACCAGCTCCGCGGCGATGACAACCGGAAGCCCATCCCGCACACCGAGCTGCGGTTCTCTCTCGCTGCCGAGACCGTGCAGGACCTCGACCGCGGCCAGTTCACCCTCACGGTGCTCAGCGGCGCCCGCCACGCCGGAGTCTCCGCCGCTCGATTCCTGCACCTACTTACCCCTGCCGAGCTTGTCGCGTTCCGGCAGGTATACGGGAACCTCCCGACCGCTCTGCCCGGCGCGGACACCGTCCAGATCTCCGGTCCACCGCTCGACGCGCGCCTCGCATCGGTCGCCCGAGTACCCAAACTGCTGCCCGTACTCCCCCTTGGAGAGTTCCACAGCGCGCCGCCATGTTCGCTCGACGACCTCGCGGTGACAGGCGACGGCGAGCGGCTCTGGCTGGTCTCGACCGCGACCGGCCGGCCCATCGAACCGTTGCTCTTCAACAGCGTCCTGCTCCCGACGCTGCAACAACCGGTGGTGCGCTTCCTGACCGAGATCTGGACCGCCTGGTCAGCACCATGCACTCGATTCGACTGGGGCCACGCCAGCAACCTGCCATTCCTGCCCCGCGTCCGACGAGGACGCGCCATCCTGCACCCCGCACGCTGGCTCATCGACCGCACCGCGCTGCCCGCCCGTACCGCGGCATGGTCGGACTGGCGCGACGCCTGGCAGCGGCTCCGCCACCAACGCCAGCTGCCGCAACAGGTCCAGGTCGGCGCCGACGACGTCCAACTCCAACTCGACCTGGACAACAACACCAACCTGGCAATGCTGCGCGACCTGGCCAATCGCCACGCCCGAACCGTCATCACGGAAGGGCCCGGCCCGGCTGGATGGATCGACGATCGCCCCGCCGAACTCGTGCTCACCCTCACTCGCGCAAAGCTCGACGTCCAGCCACCCCGACCAGCTCGAACCGCGCGCACGGTCCAGCACTTACCGGGACAGTCGCGGTGGATCGAAGCACGCATCTACGGCCGAGTCGACGACATCCTGACCGACCTCGCCGACTATCTACCCACAGGCTGGTGGTTCGTCCGCTATCCCGACCCGGAGCCTCACCTGCGGCTCCGCATCCCCCTCCCGCATCCAGGCGAATTCGCGGCGACCACTCACGAACTCGCGCTCTGGATCCAACAACTCCACGACGACGCCATCGCGTACGACTACAGCCTGCACCCCTACCGGCCCGAAACCCGACACGACACCGGAGAGGTGCTCGCCGCCGCCGAAGCAGTCTTCGCGGCCGACTCCCGCGCATGCCTGCACCGGATGACCGGCGACCGTCAGGCCGCCACCGCGGCCAGCATGATCGCCATCTGCAGCGCCTTCACCGGCGACGGCCTGAACTGGCTATCCGCCCACGTCCCGCGCCGCACCGGTCCTCGCCTCGACCCGGCACAACTCGACCTCGCCAGAACGCCCTTTAGCGACGAACTGCTCGCCGCAGCGCTGACGACGTACCGATCACTGGCCGAGCGTGCAGGCCTCGATCTCGACCAGGTCCTCGCCGACCTGCTGCACCTGCACCACGCCCGCATGATCGGCGTTGACACCACCTCCGAACAGCACTGTCTCCGACTGGCGCGAACCATCGCCCGCACCGCCACCGCCAGGCGCACCCCATGACTGACGAACAGTCACTCGCCGACGGCGCCGCCGGCATCGCCCTCCTGCACCTAGAAACCGGCGACATGCCAGCGGCCTTCGACGCCTTACGCCGCGCCACCGCCAGCGGACTCAGCACCGGCCCCGGCGCGAGCCTCTTCTACGGCGCGCCCGCCATTGCATTCGTCCTCGCCAGTACCGACCACCCAGGCCTCGCACCAGCACGAGCGCTCACCGCCGAAGCCACTGCCACGATCACCCGCCATCGACTCGACGCCGCACACCGCCGCATCGACCAGGGCCAGCACCCGCACTACGCCGAGTATGACCTCATCTGCGGCCTCACCGGCCTCGGGGTCGTCCTGCGCCGAACCGGCGACCAAGACGTACTTCGCCTGGTTCTCGACTACCTCGTCCGCCTCACCGAGCCGCTGGACGATCTCCCCGGCTGGTGGTGCCGAAACGAACCCGAACGCACCCAGCCACCAGCCGACGGCCACGCAAACCACGGCATGGCCCACGGCGTCACCGGTCCGCTCGCTCTGCTCGCCCTCACCCACCGCGACGGCACCACCGTCGAGGGGCACACTGGCGCAATCACCCGGATCTGCCAATGGCTGGACGACTGGCAGCAGGAAAGCAACGGCGCCATCTGGTGGCCACAGACGCTCAGCCGCGCTGACCTCGATCGCGGAGCACCAGCCCAGCAGAGGCCTCTGCTGCCGTCATGGTGCTACGGCACGCCCGGAATCGCTCGCGCTCAGCAACTCGCGGCACTCGCCATTCCCGACCATGAACGAGGTCACCGAGCGGAAGATGCACTTCTTCGCTGCATCAAGGATGGTCATCAGCTGACGACCGGCGGACTCTGCCACGGCGTCGCCGGCCTCGTCCAAACCACTTGGCGCATGGTCCTCAACGCGGAGACCCCCGAATTGGCCGCGCAACTGCCCGCCCTCGCGGCCGGTATCGCGGCCCTTTCACCTGCCACTGACCGTGGCTTCCTCGACGGAGACACCGGCCAAGCTCTCGCTGCCCGGACCGCTACCCAAGGTCGGCCGATCACCGACTGGGACGCCTGCCTGCTGGTGAGCTGACCCCAATGCGAGATCTCGACGACCTGACGATCCATCCCGCTCCGCCGTCCCCGTGGCACCAGATCAACGTGCGCGTTCCCGATGAGCAGACCGGCGCCGCACGCCTTGCCGCAGTGATGGGGGAGGCCCGGGCCAACGGTTTGATCAATGCCTGGTTCTTCATCCGCAAGGGTCAGTGGCGAGTGCGCTTCCGGCCGACCGCCCCGAGCGTTGCCGAGCAGGCTCATGCTGCAGTCCTCGGAGAATTGGCCGACCTCCGGCGTCCCGGCGACGTAGCCGACGCTCGCGGCGTCGCCTACGAACCAGAGACCTACGCCTTCGGCGGGCCGGTCGGCATGGAGAACACCCATCGGTTGTGGCACGCCGACAGCCACCACATCGTGAACTACCTGGCCGGCCTGAACGCCGATGGACAACCCGACCGACGTCGAGAGATCTCCATCCTGCTGCTCTCCGCCATGCTGCGGGCTGCGGGCCTCGACTGGTACGAGCAGGGCGACGTCTGGGCACGAGTCGCTGATGAGGACCGTCCGTTAGATCCGGCGCCGACTCCGGAACATCTAGACCACCTGGTCAGGCAGATGCGACAGCTCATGCTCGCCGAGACAATCGCCGGATCGATCATGCACACCGCATCCTGGCTAGCCGCCTTCACCGATGCGGGTCAGGCCTTCACACGACATTCCCAACGTGCCGAGCTCACCCGCGGACTACGACGCGTCCTCGGCCACCAGTTCATCTTTCACTGGAACCGGCTCGGGCTAACCGCTCGCAAGCAAGCACTGCTCACCGCCGCTGCCCGCAACACCGTCTTGGACGGCTAACCGGGACCATCTGTTCCAGAACGGACCGCCCTAAGCCGAGGCTCGCTGCGCCGCGTAGTAGGGCGCCATGGCCTCCATCTGCTCAATCACCAAGCGGATCGCCTCGGGTTGCTTGTCCGGTGGATACCGGTGCCGCACCAGGAGGCGCTTGATCGACGACCGGAGCTTGGCCCGGACGTCGTCGCGCACTGTCCAGTCGGTCTTCACGTCCCGCTGCATGATCCCGACCAGGTCACGAGCGATCTGCGCCAGTACGTCCTCGCCTTGGAGTTCCACGGCCGATTCATTTGTATGGACCGCGTCGTAGAAGGCCAGTTCGTCAGTCGAGAGCGGCGGCTCGAAGTTCGCGCCTCGGTTACCTTCGGCAGCGATGTCCCTGGCGAACGCGACCAGCTCGGCGATCACCTCGGCCGAGGTCAGTTGCTGGTTGGTGTACTTCCGCATCAGCTCCGCGATGCGCTCGGAGAAGGCCCGCTGGCGGATCAGGTTGTGCCGTGCCACCTGCGCGGATTCCGCGACCAGCAGTGACCGCAGCGCCTCGATCGCCAGGTGCGGGTTGTTCGCGGCCCGCGCCTTGGCCTGGAAATCCGTACTGAGATCGGCAAGGCTCGGCCGCGGGATGCCGGCGGCTTGATAGATGTCGAGAATTTCGCCGGATTCCGTCGACGAGGCTACAAGCGCGGAGAGCATCCGCTGGATTTCCTCCGGTACCGGCTTGCCGGACGCTTGACGCTCCTGGGCGTCGAACTTGGCCATCCAGCCCCGGACTTCTTCGTAGAACTTCGCGTCCCGCCGCCGCAGAGCGTCGAAGGTGTCGCTGCCGGAACAGAGCGCCCAGGCGCGGGCGAGCTGATTGGCCAGCCTGCGGTATCGATCGCCGAGGCTCTCCTCGCCGTCGACCACCTTGTTGCCGGGAGTCAGCGGGGAACGCAGGTAATTGGTCAGGCCGACGGCGGCTTTGACCCAGCTCTTCGGCCCTCCGGTGAGCTGGGACCGCCACTCGTAGCCCGCGCAGGTGCGATCAAGCGCGGCCATCAGTGTCGCCGTCAGGGCAACGGCCTCGTCGATGTCCTTGCCGACAGGCTTGTTTGCTCGATCATCGATGGTGTACTCCGCCAGTGCCTTCGCCAGGTTGTCGACCAGCGGCGCGTAGGCGACGAGAAGACCGTCAGGCTTGCCGCGGAAGGTTCGGTTGACCCGGGCCAGCGTCTGCATGAGCAACGCACCCTTCAGCGGCCGGTCCAGGTAGAGCGTGTGGAGCGGCGGCGAGTCGTAGCCGGTCAGCATCATGTCCTTGACGATGACCAGCTGCAGTTCGTCGTCGGGATCGCGCAGCCGCTGCTGGATCACCTTGTTGTCCCCGGACCGCCGGACGTGAAGGGAGACGGGAGGCTGGTCCTGTGCCGAACCGGAGTAGACGACCTTGATCTTTCCCCGGTCGAGAGCATCGTTGTGCCACTCCGGCCGGAGTGCCGTGATCTCGGTGTACAAGTTGGCGCAGATCTCGCGGGTACCGCCGACGATCATCGCCTTGCCGGGGCCTTCGATGAACTTGATCATCTGCGCCGATCGGGCTTCCCAGTGGTCGACGAGGTCCGCCGCGAGCGCGCGTAGGCGTTCCGGAGCGCCGTACACCTCATTGATGACGGCGACCGAGCTCTCTACCCGGGCTCGTTCGACGTCGTCGAGGCCGGCAGTGGCCTCGTCGGCGGCCTGGTCGAGGTCTTCGTCGCTGACAGTGCCCTTGAGCCCGACCTTCACCAGGCGTGCCTCGAAGTACACCGGCACCGTCGCGCCGTCCCGCACCGCTCGGGTCAGGTCGTAGGTGTCGATGACCTTCCCGAAGACCTCCTCGGTGTTGCGTTCGGCGAAGGACAACGGCGTGCCGGTGAAGGCGAGGAAGGAGGCGTTCGGCAGCGCCTCGCGGAGCCAGGCGGCGTAGCCATCGAGGTCGTCGTAGTGACTGCGGTGCGCCTCATCGGCGATGACGATGATGTTCCGTCGATCCGACAATTGGGGATGGTCGGCGCCGGCCTCCCGTTCTTCCTGCGTGCGGCTGAACTTTTGCAGCGTCGTGAAGATGATTCCGCCAGTGATGCGGTTGGTCAGCTGTTCCCGCAGCTGAGCCCGGCGGGTCACCGCGATCGGCCGCTCAGCCAACAGCAGGGACCGAGCGAAACCCTCGAACAACTGCCCGTCGAGTTCCTTGCGGTCGGTGACGACGACGAACGTCGGGTTGCGCAATTCGGGCCGCTGGGCAGCCAGATGGACGTAGAGCTCCATCTCCATCGACTTGCCAGAGCCCTGGGTATGCCAGACCACCCCGGCCCGGCCGTCCTTGTTCACCGCGGTGATGGTCGTGCCGACGGCCTTGGTGACGGCGAAGTACTGGTGCGGCTTGGCGATGCGCTTGGCATATCCGTCGGCGCCGCCGTCGAACGCGACGAAGTTGCGCTGAAGCTGGAGGAACCGCTCAGGGTTGAAGACGCCATCGACGAGATACTCGAGCTCGATGCCGAGACTCAGATCGTCCACGATCTCGCCCGGCTTCAGCGGCTTGCCGTCGTCATCGACGTTCCACGGCGAGTAGTGGTTGAGCGGCGTGAACGGGGTGCCATACCGGGCGGTGATCCCGTCGCTGATCACCGTGACGACGGTGAATCGGAACGCCATCGGGAACTCGCGGAGGTAGGTGGCGAGCTGCGCGTGGGCTGCGGGCAGGTCTGCTTTCTTGGTGGCAGCGTTCTTCAACTCGATGATCGCGACTGGCAGACCATTGAGGTAGAGCACGATGTCGAACCGGCGCTCCACCTCAGCCGAGCGGACCGTCACCTGGTTGACGGCCAACTGCTCGTTCTCCCACGGCCGGTGGCTGACCAACCGGATCGTCGGGTTCTGCTCGACGCCGTCGGAGTCGGTATAGCTGATGCCTCGGTAACCTTGCGTGAGGATCTGGTGCAACCGGAAGTTCTCCGCGATCGCGTCCTGGGATTTCGGCTGGATGATCTCGGCCAACGCCTGGGCTAGGTAGTCACCCGGCACGAGCGGGTTCAGCTCACGCATCTTCGCCAAGGCGCGTTCCGGCAGAACGATGTCCGCCCACGACGGACGGCCACGGTCGGCGCCTGGGGCGATCTCCGCGCCCGGGATGGGCATCCACTCTTGACCGGCAAGTGCTTCCAGCGCGATTGACTCCCAGTCCGCCTCACTTAACCCCGACGGCTCGGACACCTACACCACCTCCTCCACGACCAATTCCGCGTCCCGCACACGAATTTGCCCCGACAGCAGAGCCGGCAACAGTTCATCCCGCGTGCTAGCCAAAATCTCAGACTCTTTCATCAACTGGGCCGCCATCTCATGAAGTGGCCCTACTCTCGCGGCGAAAGACCTAGCGTGCTCACCTGTCGGCGTCTGCATGGTCATTGATCTAAACTTTCGTCGCGGAAGCTCTAAGAATGTTGCACCGTTTGCATGATTTAAAAACTCATCGACGCGCGCGCGCATCTCGTGATATAGCCACCACTGATTAGCCGGATTCCTTGCATTGACGACGATAAAGCCTTGATTGACTGCAACCGGAACCTGGTTAATCGCAAAGGCGCCGATAGTCGCACGGGATGTCATCAGGATCGAGCCCGTCGGATAGAGCGGCGAGGAACACGCGACAAGTCCACCGTCGGTAATGTTACGTGCGGTGCGAGATAGGTAAGGCGCCCGAAGATTAGTGACATCTGTGGGTGTTGCCCATTGAATCCGCCCTCCCCAGTAATCCGGAACAGACGTCTTCGGCGTACCGCCACCACCAACCGACGCTACCTCGTCGAAAATGACCGGTCCATCACGAAGCGCGAGTATCGAAGCCTGAGTAAATCGACTGTCGGCTAGCTCTACAAGCAGGTCCACTGAGCGATTGTTGGCGTCAATCTTGCTGTCAATTGCACCGAGAATTTGCGCAACAGAACGCTGAACCGAAAGGGGAGGCAGGGGAACCAACAATGACTTAATGGCGGACACGGGTTGAGCAATCCCGGGGACGCCTACCGAGGATGAGTGGACGAGTATGGATTCCCGACCAGCCGTAGACTGAAACCAGTAGTAGTAAAACTCGGCTGCAGTCCGAGCTGGATCTAGGCGCACTTTGACGTGGCTCGTAGACGCGACGTAACGGTCGTATCGAGGAGATCGCGGAATCATCGATACTTGGCCTATAGTTCCACGATGCGTGAAGACGAGATCTCCAGCGGCAAGATTCGCCCCTGGCATCTTATCCGCCAACTTCGGGGAGACGAAGACGAAGTCGTCATCATGGAACAGTCCGCGGGCGAGGTTAACTCCTCGCACGACCGGCACTCCAGTCGAACGATAGTCATCCTTCAATATGGCAGAACCGTAGGGTTTAGAAATTGCACTTTTCTCGTTCGAGGCTATGTCTTCCAGACGCGTAAACCGCCACTCAGTCACTGAGTCGCTCCAGTTGATCGCGAACCAGGCTCTCTATACGTGCAGAATCCTCAAAGGATGCAAGCAGGTCTTTCGAAAGTCGAGCAATCTTTTCGTCAATCGGCTCCCCGTCGTCTGCGGCGGCAACGGAACCGACGTAACGACCCGGCGTCAGCGCATAATCGGCGTCTTTGATGTCGGCTAAACCGGCGGACTTACAGAAACCCGGAACGTCCCCGTAGGTGAGTTGCTTCCGCGCGGCGGAGTAGGTCCCGCGCCAGGCGTGGAACGCATCGCCGATCTTCACGATGTCGTCGTTGGACAAAGCGCGCTCCGCCCGATCCACCATGTAGCCCATCTCGCGGGCATCGATGAACAACACCTCGCCACGACGGTCGATCGCGCCGTACTCGCCGGCCTTCTTGTCCTTGGCGAAGAACCACACGCAGACCGGGATCCCGGTACTACGGAACAACTGGGTCGGCAACGCCACCATGCACGAGACCAGGTCGGCTTCGACGATCCGGGCCCGGATCTGCCCCTCACCGTTGGTGTTCGACGACATGGAGCCGTTGGCCATCACCACACCGGCACTGCCGTTGTGCTTGAGCTTGGAGAGGATGTGTTGGATCCAGGCGTAGTTCGCGTTGTTGGCCGGCGGCACTCCGTAGACCCAGCGCGGGTCGTCCTCCCGGCGCGTCCAGTGCTTGATGTTGAAGGGCGGGTTGGCCATCACGTAGTCCATCTGGACATCGGCATGCTGGTCGCGGGCGAAGGTGTCACCCCAGCGCGCCCCGAGGCCGGCGTTGTCGATGCCGTGGATCGCGAGGTTCATCTTCGCGATTCGCCAGGTCTCCTCGATGCTTTCCTGGCCGTATACGGCGATGTCTTTCGGGTCGCCTTCGTGCTCGTAGATGAACTTCTCAGTCTGGACGAACATGCCCCCCGAACCGCAGCAGGGGTCGTAGACCCGGCCGTGCGAGGGTTCCAGGACCTCGACGATCACCTTGACCACGCTCGGTGGGGTGAAGAACTCCCCGCCCCGTTTGCCCTCGGCGCGGGCGAAGTTGCCGAGGAAGTACTCGTAGACCTCGCCCATCAGGTCGCGGGCCTGGTGCTCGCCTTGGCGGCTGAACTTGGCGCTGTTGAACAGGTCGATCAGTTCACCGAGGCGTCGCTGGTCAATGTTGTCTTTGTTGAAAAGCCTCGGAAGCGTGCCTATCAGTGCGGGGTTGGTGTTCATGACCGCGCTCATCGCCTCATCGACGAGTTGACCGATGGTCTTAGCCGGCTCGCTTCCGATCGCCGGCTTGCCTTTGGCGTTCTCGGCGAGGTAATCCCACTGCGCGGCCGGGGGAACGACGAACACGCCGTACCCCTGGTACTCCTCGGGGTCGTCGATCAGGTCTTCGATCTGGCTCTCGTCCATTCCGTCGGCAGCCAACTCAGCCCGGATCTGTTCGCGCCGTTCGTCGTAGGCGTCCGATACGTACTTGAGGAAGACCAGACCGAGAATGACGTCCTTGTACTGGCTGGCCGACAGCGATCCACGGAGCCGGTCGGCGGCCTTCCAGAGGGTGTCCTTCAGTTCCTTCATGGTCGAAGGCAGCAGCGCCTCCTGCCTCGGACGGGGGATCATGTCGCGGGTCCTTCCTGGTCTGCAATACGAGGGACGACGTCGATCGCGCCTGCGGTGACGCCATCCAGGAGGGCGATGGTCAGCTCGCGGAGTGCTGTCTGCCGGGTCCGGAGGCGGATGTCATGGACGGCTATCTCGGCGACGGCCGCATCCAGGGCAGCGGCGGCTCCGGAGTCGAGCAGCGGGATCTCCCAGGTTCGCCACTCGCCTGGCCGTGACCGGGTGTTGATGATCGCGGCGAGGGTGTGGGGTCCACAGCTGACGGGTGGGCGAAGGCGCAGGATGCGAGCGGGTGAGGCGACCAGAGCTCCGCCGTCCGCGTCGACCCAGGCACGGGGCCGGGCGCCGTCGACGAAGACGACGTCGTTGGGCTCGGTTCGCGATGCCCGTGGATAGAGCCGGTCGACGTCGAGCGGATCCAGCGTGAGGCCGTCGACCGGGCCGTCGGCGCTCAGCACCCGGACCGATCCGCCCGGCATCGTGTGCTCTGGCCCGATCACCCGGCCGTTGATCACCGTCACCCCGGGTCCTTCGTGGAGTTCCCCCAGGGATCGCCGCCGTTGCAGTACCGCCCCGGGCGACGCAGTCACGAATACGTGGAGCGCGGGAAGCGGCTCGGCAACGACCAGCGCTGCGGACTGGGCACGATCGAGGTAGTCATGCCCGACCGCTTCCCGTGGGCGGGGTGCTCGCGCTCCCTCGGGGACCAGCGGGCCACCGGCGAGCACGGTCGCCAGCTCGACGGGCCGGAGGTAGCGGAATGCCCGGCCCCGACCGTCGACCAACGCCGCAGAGACATCGGCGGCGAGGTCACCGACGGCGATCTCGGCTGGTGCGTCCGCGCTGAGATCGGCGATCAGCGGATGGAGGAAGTTGCGCCCGCCCTCGCACACCCAGACGCCGAGGGCCTGGCGGTGGGCATGTCGCCACAGCCCTCGGGGCAGTCGTAGAGCAACGCTGAGTCGACCCAACCGCAGTGTGCCTGCGCGCAGTCGTTCAGCTGCCGGCCGCAGAGCGTCGCAGAGCACGCTGCTGGCACCGACGACTACTGCCACATCGTGGGGACGGAGATCGAGGACCAGCCGATCGACTCGATCCAGGGCTTCCCCGTCCGGCAGCCCGAGTACCGAAAGGACGCGGATCAATGCGTCGTCGCCCCCATCGGTGGCCGTGTCCCGGCCGCCGAGGACCGCCCAGCGACGCAGCTCCCGTTCCAGTGGTTCGTCGCCGTTAATCAGCAGGTGCGGAGCGCCGCTGGCCTCGGCGAGGACGAGCACCAGCCTTGGCGGGATGCCGGCGGGGGCGATCGGGACGCCTTCCGGATCGAGGTGCAGGCCGGCGCTCTGCACGAGAGCGGTGAGCACGGCGACCGCGTCGGTGGTCAGCTCTCTGCGCGGTGCGGCGTGACCGGCCGGTCCGGATTCCAGCCGCGCGAGTGCATCGGGGAGTCCGAATGACGCGTCGAAGAGATCATCAATGAAACGGAGCGTTCCCTCGGCTGCGGCAACACGTCCGATTTCGGTCCGGAGGAATCGATCATCCGGATCGGCCTGTTCGGCTAGTTCCGCGCGACCTGTCGGCGATAAGGTGGCGATTCCGTGCTCGGCGTAGGCGCGCAGGCAAAGTAGCGTGACTAATTCCTCCAGGTCGGCACCAATCGGGACGCTCAGGGACAGGGCTTCAAGTCTGATGTCCGTACGATTGCCGCGTCCGGTGCGTTCTAGCCAATCAACGATCTGATCCGTACGAAATCGCTCGACGGAGTCGGCTGTCGAAACCGGCGCGGGAAACGGCAGGTCGAGGCCGCGCGCCCGCGGACGACTGCGCCACGTGCTCACCACCGCGCGCTGTACGCCGGCCAGTTGAGCGATACCGCGGAGGGTAAGCGTCGGCCCGGTGTCGGGCATCACTTACACCTCCCTTGTGGACTTTGGTGATTTGCTGAAGCTATCGCAACGTAACGATCGATCGATCGTGATCCCGCATCCATTGATGAGAAGCCCACTTATCAGTGATCGGCGAGGAGAACTGGCAGTCCCCCGCCACACTCGACTCACGCTCGGATGTTGCAGATGTGCCGAGTGGGGATTCAGGCCATCGATCGAATTGATGAAAGGTGTCGTTGTGACCGGTAAGGAACTCGGCATGCCCCCATCTACTAAAGGGGCAGATAGGGAGGTTGCCATCGGGATGTCGAATCTGTCGGATACCCCGTACGCGTTCGTGTCGCTGACCGCGCTACTGCTGGCGCCGGGAGTCGGACCTTCGGCCGTATACGACGTGCTGGCCGAAGAGCACGAGCTCGACTGGTACGTCCGGGCCGACGGCTCCATGCTCTTCGTCCCGGGCGAGGTCGACACCGAAGTGCGGCTCCAGGCCGGCCTGCGCACCGCGCCCAGGCCGGGCGCGCCGTGGAAGCCGCTGCTCCGGGCGTTCGGTTTACCCCTGCCCGGAGACGCTGACGAGACGGCCGCGACCGCGGTCGTGATCGCACGGGTAGCCCTCGACGATGACGACCGCCGCTACGTGCTGTTCTGTTTCAGTGGCCTTTCCCGGTCGGTACCGTCCCGCCTCACCGACTCGCGATTCGGGATGGTCGTGGCGTTGAACAAGCACTGCGCCGGCGACGAGATTCCCCCGTGGCGTCAGCTGAACAGTGCCCCACGGCGCCGCACGCGAGCATCGGGGGACCCTTCCCACGCCGTGCGAAGCGTCAGCGCCGACGCGCGGGGCGGTTACCGGCACCGGCTTCACGCGGTCGCGAGCGGCCCGACGCCGGTCGCTGGACTGCGTCTGGACACCGAGGTCGATCTCCTCCGCGGGATCCACGTCCGCACCGACGACGATCTGATGCTGGATATCCACGGCGGTCGCAGCCTGCGCTTCGAGACGCCGATCGATAGCCTCGACAACTTCGAGCAGCTGGCCGAGTACCTTGTCGCAATCCGCCAACGTGACGACTACAAGGCCAAGTGGGAGTGGCTGGACTACATCGTCCCGGTGGAGGAAGGCCCGGAGTTCAACGACGTGATCGGCGAGTACATCCGGCGGGCCCTGATCGGCGACGAACCGCAGACCGATCTCGTGCTGCCATCTATCTCCGGCGACGGAGACGGCCGCATCTTGGTCAGTTTTCCGGGCGAGCGCACGAGCCCCTACCGTGTTTACCCGCGCTGGGAAGATCTCAGCCGGTGGCTCCACTCACGGGCCACATCCGTGCCCAGCCTCGACCTCCAGCGGATCAATCTCCGCTACATGCTCGAAGGAAAGCCCGAGGCCATCCACAAGGTCGCCGTTCTCGACTGCCTGGTCACCGAGTTCGGCCACGCCGGCCACCACTACCTGCTCAGCGACGGAACGCTGTTCCGGGTTGACCGGGACTACCTCGACCGCGTCGACCAGGCACTTGCCGCCGTCCACATCTCGGAGTTCCCGTTCCCGCCCTACCGGGGCGGCACCGAAGGCACCTACAACGACACCGCACCCGACGTCAGCGGCCATCGTCTGGCCAAGCTTGACCGCACCAACATCGTTCTGCCGGGTCAGACGGCTGTTGAGCCATGCGATTTGGTCACCGACGACGGAACCCTGGTCTTCGTCAAGCCCAAAGGCGCGTCCTCGTCGTTCAGTCACCTGAGCACTCAGGCCATCACCGCCGCGACGTTGTACGAGAACTTCGCCGGAGCCCGAGACGCCTTGCTGGACCGCGTCATGACCGCCACCACCCATCACCCCACCTCCGACATCGCGGAGGCCCTGTGCGCCCGGCTGGCCCGCGTGGAAAACCGAGAGCGTGAGGTCATGACCGCGTGCCTGCTGATCCTCGGACGCTGGACTGGTGTGCCGTCGCCGCGCACCCTGCCGCTGCTGTCCCGCGTCTCCCTCTACAAGACGGTGCGCACCCTGAAGGGCATGGGCTGGATCGTGGAGTTCGCCATGCCGAAGGCCCAGCTGGCTGTGGGCGCCCAGCGTCCGCCTGCAGCCTGAGGAGCGACGGGCTGCGGGCGTTGCCGGCGACGCCCGCAGCAGCGGAGCTGAACCCGGCCCGCAGCGAAAGATGTCAGTAAAGTGTCCTGCGACTCCCCGACCGACCACTCAGGATCGGACGTTCTCGCAGGTCAGCGGGTGGGCCGCCTGGGGATCGAACCCAGAACCCGCGGATTAAAAGTCCGCTGCTCTGCCAGTTGAGCTAACGGCCCGACACAGGACGCGACCATCCTCCGTCGCGCCCCGAGTAAGTGTCTCAGACCCGAACGCCGACAGCGACAGAACATCCCCCGAACCAGATCAACCGTAGAGCCCGATTTGGACGAGCGACCGCCTCAAACGCCCCCAAGGTGCCGAGTTTCCGACACAAACGAGCGTCGCAGCCCTCCGTCGTTCACAGTGCTCATCTAGACATACGGCACTTAACGACAGGCAGGAACCCATGAGGAGCACGCTGCTCGGCGTCAGCGCGATCGTCGCGCTGGTCGCGGCGCTCGGTGTGAGCCCGGGACCGTCGCAGGCTGCGTTAGGCAGCGACGGGGCCGCGATCCGCACCGTGGCGGTGACGACCACGCGACCGACACCGAAGCCGTTGCTCCGGCCGACGTCGGCGCCGTACCGCCACACGGGCAACTCCGCCGTCGCGCTCACGTTCGACGACGGCCCCGACCCGCACTGGACACCACAGGTGCTCGCCCTGTTACGCAAGAACCACATTAAGGCGACGTTCTGCCTGATCGGCGTCAACGTGAAGGCCCACCCGGACCTCGTCCGGAAGATCGCTGTTGACGGTCACACCCTGTGCAACCACACGATGCGCCACGACCTGAACCTCAAGACCAAATCCCGTTCCGTGATCGACGCCGACCTGCGCGCGACGAGCAGGCTGATCACCCGAGCGAGCGGCGGCGTGAGGCCGACGTACTTC
Organism: Cryptosporangium sp. NPDC048952; assembly: GCF_043197895.1. Lineage (NCBI taxonomy): Bacteria > Bacillati > Actinomycetota > Actinomycetes > Cryptosporangiales > Cryptosporangiaceae > Cryptosporangium > Cryptosporangium sp. NPDC048952. Next base: position 152,844 of record NZ_JBICTY010000010.1, read on the forward strand.
CGGGCGCCGGGCGGCAACTGGTCCGCCACGATCGTGTCGGTGGCGCGCCAGCAGGGCATGGCGTTGCTCGGGTGGGTCGTGGATCCGCGTGACTGGGCGAAGCCGCCGAGCTCCACGATCGTGACGCGGGTACGGGCCGGCGTGGGCCCCGGAACGATCGTGCTGATGCACGACGGCGGCGGAGACCGGTCCCGAACCGTGGCCGCGTGCAAGGTTCTGCTGCCCGAACTCAAGTCCAAGTACCGTCTCGCCCGGCTCTGACCTGGGATTTCGTTCAGCGCCGGGGGCGCTTTTGCAACCCGGCCTCGTTGTCGCTTATGCTGATGACGCTCCCGACGCGGACGGGGTGGGTGCACCGCCCGGCGATCATGTGTGACAACATGAACGCCGTTCGGGATCACGCCCTCATCGTCTAGTGGCCCAGGACGCCGCCCTTTCAAGGCGGTAGCACGGGTTCGAATCCCGTTGGGGGCACGGCAAGACCCGGTCTTACCCGGACCAGGTCCCGTGGAGCAGTTCGGAGTGCTCGCCGCCCTGTCAAGGCGGAGGTCGCGGGTTCAAATCCCGTCGGGACCGCTCTTGCTGCCGCGCTACGGCGCGGCAGCAGAGTGGCGTCATCAGTCGCCGCACTCGGCCAGGTAGCTCAGTTGGTACGAGCGTCCGCCTGAAAAGCGGAAGGTCGGCGGTTCGACCCCGCCCCTGGCCACAATCCTCGAGGCGCCCTTCATCAGGGCGTCTTTTTTGTTTGCCCCGTCTGGGACACTGACTGCGGCGTCCACGGCACGGGAGGAGGTGCGGCGATGATCACATCCATTGTTTCCGCGCCTCCCGGGGTCAGCTGACCGACGCCCTTGCGGCCACGGCGGCGCGCGCCTGCGAAGGACATCGCATGAGCGTCCGTGTTCGGAACATCACCATCGACTGTTCCAACCCCTACGAACTGGCCCAGTTCTGGGCCGCGGTCACCGGCTACGGCGAGCACCCGGAGGACGGCAACCACCCCGACGACCCGGAGGCGCTGCTCGTGGCCCCGGACGGCGGCCCGGCCCTGCTGTTCGTCCCGGTGCCCGAAACCAAGTCGGGAAAGAACCGGATCCACCTCGACCTGCAGCCGGTCGAGCGAACCCGCGACGAAGAGGTCGTTCGGGTGCTGGCGCTGGGCGCCACGCTCGTCGCCGATCATCGGCGCCCCGACGGCACCGGCTGGGTGACCCTGGCCGACCCGGAGGGCAACGAATTCTGCGTCGAACGCAGCGCCGCCGAGCGCGGCTGATCGCGGACCCAAAACCGTCGGTGGTCGCCGCTACGGTGCCACCGACGAAGCCAGGGGAGGCGACGGATGTACGAGAACACCGAGGGGGTGGCTTCCGCACTCCACGGTGCGGTAGCCCTGCTCCAGTCCTTGCACGCCGACGAGGCGTCGATGCCTGGGGCGGTCGCGTCGTGGTCCGCGGTGTACGGCACCGCGACCGTGGAGCCCGACCTCGACGATCTGCAGCGTGAGTTCCGGGTGCGGCGGCCCCGCACGATCCCGGACGCGTTCATGGCCGGTGCGGTGGCCATGGGCGATGCGATCAGCGCGCCGACGTCCGACTTGGTCAGCCAGCAGCTGGCCGCCCACGTGAAGATCGAGAACGAACTGCTGAAGCGGTTGGCCCAGGCCACCGACCGCCCCGTCCACGACGTACTGACCTACCTGGAGGAGTGGGCCACCATCGAGACCGCCGAACCGAGATAGCAGTCAGCGGGCGGGCGGCAACACGTCGAGCAGCAAGGTCGCGAAGTCCTCCGGGCGGGCCAGGAACGGATGGTGCCCCGCCTCGAATTCGACGATCTTCTCCGCGTGAGCTGCCCGCTCGCGCTGCACGGCGGCCGGGATCGCGCGGTCGTCCGTACAGACGACGTAGGTCGCGGGCACCTCCCGCCAGGCCGCACCCCGCACGGGCTGGCCGAACGGGGTCATCGCCTGCCTGGTCAGGCGGCCTACGGCCGCGTCCTGCACTGCGCCGTCGCAGTCCTGCACGAACAATTCACGGACGACGTCGGGCAGCACGCCGATCGTGCCGCCAGCGCCGGGGGCCAGCCAGGGTGCCGGATCCGAGCCGGTCACGCTCGCCTGCGAGTCACCGACGTCCGGCAGCAGCGAAGCCACGTACACGAGTCCCCGCACGGCCGGGTGATCGTGGCCGGCGTCGGTGATCACGGTGCCCCCGTACGAGTGACCGAGCAGCACCGCCGGCTCGTCGTCCTCGTCGAGCACCGCCCGCACCGCGGCTGCGTCGTCGTACAGGTCACCGAGCTCGAGCCCGGCCCCCACGTCGTCGACGCAACTGGGGAGCGCCACCGCCCGGCTCCGCACCCCTGCGGCGGCGAGCGGCGTCACCATCCGCTCCCACCACCAGTCCCCGTCACGCACGCATGCTCCGTGCACGTAGATCAGCCTCATGGCCCCACGCAATCATTCACCGGGCGGTGGAAGAGTCCGGTTCCGCTCCGAGCGGAAGTGTCGGACCCACCCGGGAGACTGGAGCCATGGAGAGACCGGTAGGTCAGACGAGAGACGTCGGATGGGAGATCGGCGTCTCGCGCACTGTGTCCCATGGCTCGGCCGAGGTGTGGAGCTTCCTCACCTCGCCGGAGGGCGTGGCGCTGTGGGTCGGGCCGGGCGCGCTGCTCGAGCCCACCAAGGGTGCCCGGTACACCGCCGACGACGGCACGGCCGGCGAGGTCCGCAGCTTCCGGCCCGGCGACCGGATCCGCATCACCTGGCGGCCAGCGGTCTGGACGCACGACAGCATCGTCCAGCTCGTCGTCCGCCCGGCGGCCACCGGCACGTCCGTCCGCTTCCACCAGGAGCACCTCGTCGACGCCGACGAGCGCGAACGTCAACGCACCCACTGGAGCGACGTGCTCGGCGCGATCACGTCCGCCCTTGCCGAGCGGCAGTGAGTGGAGCGGCAGTGAGTACCGTCATTCACCCGTTGCCCTTTCCTATCTAAAAACTAGGATTAGCCGGTGCCCCCGCAGACACCGGAAGGACCCCGATGAGCCTGACCTTCCACTGGTTCCTCCCGACGATGGGCGACAGCCGGAATCTCGTCGCCGGCGGTCACGGCGTCGATCTCGGGCGTGCGGCCGGCGACCGACCGGCGTCGCTGGGCTACCTGACGCAGATCGCCCGGGCGGCCGAACAGCTCGGGTTCGTCGGCGCGCTCACCCCCACCGGTGCCTGGTGCGACGACGCCTGGCTCACCACGGCGATGCTGGCCGGCACGTCCGAGCGGCTGAAGTTCCTCGTCGCGTTCCGGCCGGGCCTGCTCTCCCCCACGCTCGCGGCCCAGATGGCGGCGACGTTCCAGCGGCACTCCGGCAACCGCCTCCTGCTCAACGTCGTCACCGGCGGTGAGAGCAAGGAGCAGCGGCTCTACGGCGACTTCCTCGACAAGGAGGGCCGCTACGAGCGCACCGACGAGTTCCTCGAGGTCGTGACCCGGCTCTGGCGCGGCGAGACGCTGACGCTGGACGGCAAGCACATCCAGGTCGAGGACTCGAGGCTCAACCGGCTTCCCGACCCGGTACCCGACGTGTACTTCGGCGGCTCGTCGCCGGCGGCCGGCCTGGTCGCCGCCAAGCACGCCGACGTCTACCTCACCTGGGGCGAGAAGCCCGAGCAGGTCGCGGCGAAGATCAACTGGGTCAAGGAGCTGGCAGCCGCCCGGAACCGCGCGCTGCGCTACGGCATCCGGCTGCACGTCATCAGCCGGGACACGTCGGAGGAGGCCTGGGCCGAGGCCAACCGGCTGCTCACCGGCCTCGACCCAGAGATGATCCAGCGCGTTCAGCAGGGGCTGGCGCAGAGCGAGTCCGAAGGTCAGCGTCGGATGGCCGAGCTGCACGACCGGGGCCGGGCCAGCACCGCGCTGCGTGACCTGGAGATCTCGCCGAACCTCTGGGCGGGCGTCGGCCTGGTCCGGGGCGGAGCGGGCACGGCGCTGGTCGGCAGCCACTCCGAGGTCGCCGACCGGCTCGTCGAGCTCAACGAGCTCGGCATCGACGAGTTCGTGCTCTCCGGGTATCCGCACCTGGAGGAGGCGTACTGGTTCGCCGAGGGCGTCCTTCCGCTCCTGCGCCGGCGTGGTCTCTGGGAGCACCCCGACGCCGCCGCGCTCGACTTCACGCAGGTCGACGTGCCGTTCGCCGGTACCGCGGGGCGCGCCCTGGCCCCCGCACCTCACTGAAAAAGCACTCAGCGCCACAGAGCGACCACCGGACGCACTGCCGCTGCCCGGACGCCAGGTCCGGTCGGCCCCCAGCGGTAAAGTTCGCCGACGATGTCGCCAGCACCGGAGAGTAGCTCGATGCCCACCACCCCACTCGAGGTCCTGGTTGTCGACGACGACGCAGGCGACGTCCTGATGATCGAAGAGGCGCTGAGCGCCAACGACCTGCCGAGCAACCTGCACGTGGTGTCCGACGGCGTCGAAGCGGTGGCGTTTCTCCGGAAGGAGCCGCCGCACACCGACGCGCCGCGGCCGCAGCTGATCCTGCTCGACCTGAACATGCCGCGCATGGACGGCCGCGAGGTGCTGGCCGAGGTCAAGGCCGACGAGGCGCTCCGATCGATCCCGGTCGTCGTGCTGACGACGTCGGCGCTCGACGAGGACGTCATTCGCAGCTACGAGCTGCGGGCCAACGCGTTCGTCACCAAGCCGGTCGATCTCGACCAGTTCATGTCGATCGTGCAGCAGATCGAGACGTTCTACGGGCGGACGGTTCGCCTTCCGCGGTGAGCGCGTCGAGCCGGGCCGCGGTGTCGGCCCGGTGCCGCTCGGCACGCTCGAGCGTCCGTTCCGACCCGGCGAGCGTGCGCTCCGCGTCGACCAGGCGCCGTTCGGCCTCGGCCAGCACCGCTGCGGCCTCCTCGCGGGCGTGCCTGGCGACGTCCCGCCGACGCCGCGCACCGTCACGCTCGACCCGCGCCCCCGCCACCGCCTGATCAGCCACCGCATGTGCAGCCACAGCCGCCTCCCGCTGCCGAGCGCTGCCGTCCGAAGCGCCACCCGCACGAGCCGCGACCGCCTCTGTGTGCCCGCCGCCTGTGGACGACGAACCACCTGTGGACGACAAGCCTGTGGACGACGCGCCGCTCGCCGACCCACGTGTGGACGAGCCCGCACCATCCTCTTCCGGCAGCGGACCAAACCCCACGTACGACTCACCCCGAACCAACCGCCCGGACAACACCCGCCGAGCCACGGCCGCATCCGCCACCGCGGCGTTCAACGTCGCTTCGAGGTCGGCGACAACCGTCGGCTCCAATCCCACCGGCTCCGCGCGGGGCGGCACCGACTGCGCCGCCAACCGCGCTGCCGCCCCGATCAGAGCGGCCACCCGGCGTCGCCTTTCGGCTGATAGAGACCGGATTGCCCCCGCGTCACCCTGCCGCTGAGCGTCGGCGAGCTGTGCCCCGAGGTCCGCCAGCGCCTGGAGCTCACCCCGGTGCGCCCCGGCCAGCAGGTTCACGCACCACGCCGCGACCGTCGGCCGGCGTAACAGCTTCAGGCGCCCGGCGAGCGCCGCCCGCTTCTCCCCTTTGAGCTCCGCGATCCGGACGTCGCGGGCGGTCGTGAACTGCGCCGGCGGCAGCGCGTAGAGCGCGATCGCCTCCTGCTCGTAGTTCATGAACCAGCCTCCCCGAACGAACACGCTGCATTCATCGGAGCACAGGCGGTTAGTTATCCACAGCTTCTTCCACAGATTTTTCGACGCCCACCCAGGAGCGGAGCAGCGCGACCAAGGCCGCCTCGGGAGCGAACTCGTCGTCACCACCCCGCGCCAGCCGATCGATCAGCAGCCCGTCCCCGAACGCGAGCAGCTGCCGGGCGTGCAGCACCGGCTCCGGCGACCCGACGGCGCCCAGCCAGTCTGCCGAGAACGCCCACATCTTCTGGCTCCACTCGAGCAAGGCGGCCCGCAGTGCGTCGGAGTGCGCTGCCTCCAGAAAGATCGCGTGCCGCGCCAACGTCAGGGACCGGGCCGGGCCGGCGAGCTGTCGCAGCATCACCCCGAACCGACCGGCCAACTCCTCGACGGACACCGGGCGAGGCTCACCGGCCAGCGACGAGAACGCCGCGGTCTCCCGCTCGAACAGGCAGCCGAGGATCCCGGCGAGCAGGGCGTCCCGCGTCCGGAAGTAGTTCGACGTCGTTCCGGCCGGCAGATCCCCCTCGGAGTCCACCGCCCGGTGCGTCAGCGCCCGGGCCCCCTGCTCCCCCAGCACCCGCACCGCAGCGTCCAGAACTTGCGAACGACGACCAGCCATCCGCAGACCGTAACACTACAAGCGTAGTAGCCTTCGATCCATGGGCACTGCAGCTGTAGTAGGCGCCGGAATCGGCGGACTCGCCACCACGATCGCCCTCCGCCGGGAGGGCTGGGACGTCACGGTGCTGGAACGCTGGCCGCGGATCGTCGACCTGGGCACCGCGATCGGCCTCTGGCCGGACGCCCAGCGCGCGCTCGACCGGCTGGGCGTCGGCGACCGGATCCGCGCCGTAGGCATCCCCTACACGAGCGGCCTCGTCCGAACGAAGTCCGGCCGCATGATCGCCGCACTACCCCTGCGGCGCATCGAGAAGCGCGGTGGTGCGCCGGTGCTGATGGTGCCGCGCACGACACTGATCCGAACCCTGGCCGACGCCGTCCCGGCGGACATCGTCCGCACCGGCGTCACCGTCGACGACCCGGAGGCCCTCCGCCGGGAGTACGACCTGGTCGTCGGCGCCGACGGGTACCGCAGCGCCGTTCGCGCCGCATACTTCCCCGAGGTCCGCACCCGCTACCTGGGCATCACCGCGATCCGCGGTGTGGTCGACGGCGAATTCGGGCCGACCGGCGAGGTATGGGGCCGGGGCGCGCTGGTCGGGGTCACGCCGGTCGAACGCGGTCGGACGAACTGGTACACGGCGCTGCGGGCACCCGCGCACACGCGGCTCACCATCGCCGACCTGCGCGAGAAGTTCGCCGGTTACCCGGATCCGATCCCCGCACTGCTGGATAAAGCCGACGACCTCCTCCGGCACGACGTCCACGATCTCGCGCCGAAACCGCGCTCCTACGTCCACGGCAACGTCGTTCTGGTCGGCGACGCTGCCCACGCGATGGCGCCGTCGTTGGGCCAGGGCGCGTGCCAGGCCCTCGTCGACGCCGACTGCCTGGCGACCCACGGTCTGGAGAACTACGACCGGCTACGCCGGAGAACCACCCAGCGCCTGGCCCGTGGTTCCCGGGCCCTGTCCCGGTTGCAGGCGCTCTAGGACGCGTGGGTGTGGTGCGTCCAGTTCTCCCCGTCGAACCAGCGCAGGCCCGGCTGACCGTACGGATCGGGGTACCAACCGGCCTCGTACTCCGTCGACTCGGACGAGGACGACGACGTGCCGGCCGCCGGCGCCGAGCCGCCGACCGCGTCGGGCTTCGTGTCCTCGATGAGCACGTCGACCTCGGTCTCCGTCAGGTCGAGCAGCTTGCCGACGGCCACCAGGTCGTCGCGCTCCTCGTCGGTGACCTGCTTGTCGGCCCACGCAGTCGCGGCGAGCGTGCGGACGTACTGGCGGTGTGCATCGTTCTGCTCGGCCTCGAAGATCGCGAGCGCACCCGCGAGGTCCTTGAGGTGGATCGCCTCGGTGAACGAGAGCACCCGGTCGCTCACCGCGTTGTCGAGCGCGCCCAGGTAGGCGCTGACCGGCCCGGACTCCTCCGGCGACCGCGGCGCCTCCTCGACGACCTCGGCGACGAACTCGCTGTCGACCTCGGGGTTGGGGGCCTTCACGTCGACGTCGGCCGCCATGCCCGCGTACGCCGCCGCCATCTTCGCCATCTCGGGGCTGACGATCGCCGTCATCTCCGGATCGGGCGCTTCCCAGTCCTCCTCGGCGCGCGGCGCCATCTGGAAGTCCTGCATGGGGATGCGCGGCCAGGACATCCGGCGCGCCCGCTCGATGTACTGCACCCACGGCGAGGGCAGGGTCGGACGCTGAGCGAGGAACGTGCCGAACAGGCCCCCGGCGGCGCGCGCATTGGTCAGCGCGGCGCGTGGCCCGTCGAGCGGGATGCCCGCCGCCGCACAGCACTGCTCGAGCGTGCGCCCGGGCAGGGACGGCAGGTAGCGCGGCGCGTTGGTCATCGTGCAGATCGCCGGGACGTGCGGCATCTCGAATCCGGCGCGCCGGAACTCCTCGTCGAGGAAGGCCGACGTGAACAGCAGGTTGTGCCCGACGAGCACCTTGCCCCGCAACCACTCGACCAGCCAGCCGGCGAGCTCCTCGAAGCGGGGAGCGTCGAGCACGTCCTCGTTGCGGATGCCGTGCCCGTCGGCCGGTCCCACGTCCACGCCGGGGTTGACCAGCGTTGCCGCTTCACCCATCGGGTTGCCACGTTCGTCGAGCACCACGACGGCCAGCTCGACGACACGGTGTTCTTTCGGGCTCAACCCGGTGGTCTCGGCGTCGATGACGACCCACGTCGGGGCCCCGGCTTCAGTCGTCACGCTCATCGCGTCGAGCTTAGGCCACCCACCCCCGACCCCCGCCAGCACTGCAGCCGAAACGTTAGATCAGGCGCATCTGGCGGGCGGCGGGGCGGCGGGGTTCGTCGGAGGTGCCGGTGCGATCCAGGAGGCCCTCGTCGACCGGCTCCAGGAACGGCGTCAACGCTGCTGCGGACGTGGACCCCCGTCGCGTCACCGTTCGGGGCGCCGACAGGAACAGTCGGCGCTGCGCCCGCGTCACCCCGACGAAGAACAGCCGCCGCTCCTCGGCGAGCCGCTCCTCCGGATCGTCCTCCCCCGGAAACCGCAGGGGCACCACACCGTCCGCGCACCCCACGATGAACACCACCGGAAACTCCAGCCCCTTCGCCGCGTGCAGCGTCAACAGCGACACCGCGTCCGCCCGCGGGTCCAACGCGTCCACCTCGGCGCCGGTGGCGACGTACGCGAGGAAGCCGTCCAAATCGCCACCGAACCCAGCAGCGACCGGTCGCAACAACTCCACCGCCGCCCACACGTCGGACGACCGCAGCGTCAACTCCTCCGCTGCGAACAGATCCGGTGCCGTGGCCCGCGAAGCCAGCGCCGCCCCGGCCGCCACCAGCCGGTCGACAACGGCACCGGGCACCAGCGCCATCTCACGCAAAACCTCCGGCACCGCCGGTCGATCCGCGAGCCGGTCGATACCGCGCTTCTGGAACGGCAGCCCCGCCGACGTGAACGCCGACTGCAACGCCCGCGCCTGCCCGGCAGATCGGTACAGCACCGCCACGTCCCCGAAGTCGTAGTGCTCTTCGACCTCGGCCCCGTCCACCCGCCCCGAATCCAGCGAGTGGAACGACGCCCCGCCCACCAGCGAGTCGATCGTCGCCGCGACCCAACCGGCCTCGGAAGCCTCGGTGGACACCTCGTGCACCGCGATTCGCGCCGCACCCAGGTCCCGCCGTTCCGCCGACAGTCCCCGCCCCGGCACCAGCGTTCCCGGGCGCACCACCTGCACCGCTGTCGCCACGATCGGCGGCGCGGACCGGTAGTTGCGGGTCAGCGTCACTGTCGTCGCGGTCGGGTAGTCCGATGCGAACCGCAGGAAGAACCCGACCTCCGCACCGCGGAACGAGTAGATCGACTGGTCCGGGTCGCCGATCGCGAACAGGTTCCCGCCGGACGGCACCAACTCCCGGAGCAGCGAGTACTGATCAACGTCCACGTCCTGGTACTCGTCCACCAGCACGTGGGACCACCGCGACCGGTACGACGCAGCGAACGGCACCGCCAGCGGTACGAGTTCGTCCAGCTCGAGTAGCCCTCGGGCGTGCAGCCGTTTGCGGTAACCCTCCAGCAGGGAGTCCGGCACGACAGACCCCGGCGCCAGGTCCAGTTCGAGCAGCACCGCGGACCGGTCCGCCTCGTCCGCCACCGACGGCGGCGCGTCGAAGCCCAGCTCGGCGAACCGCTCGCGGCAGATGTGCAGCGCCAGCGCGTGGAACGTCGCCACGAACGGTGTCCCGGACCCCGCCGGCAGCAGTTCCTCCAGCCGCGACCCCAGCTCCCCCGCCGCCCGCCGCGTGAACGTGATGGCGAGGCACGACTCCGCCGCCACACCCCGTTCCGCGACCAGATAAGCCACCCGATGCGTCAGCGTCCGCGTCTTCCCCGTGCCCGGCCCCGCGACCACGATCAGCGGGCCGTCATCCGCCCCCGCAGCCGCGCGCTGCTCGGGGTCGAGCCCCTCGAGCACACCCCAGTCCGGCACTTCAAAAGGCAAGATGTCGACGCCTGCATGGCTCGCCGCCGCTGACTCGTCAGCGCGGTCCTCCGCTGCCCCGCCGTACGAGGCACGCTCGTGCGTGGCGGGCCCCGCCACATCCTGCTCCCCCCGTGCGGTGGTCCCGCCCCGGGCGGCGGCCGGGCCGCCATCGGGCGAAACGCCTCGCGGTGTCGGGATGGCCGCCGTTTCGAGCAGCGCCGCGGGATCCGCGGTCCGCCCCACCGCAGAACCGCCGCGCCTACCCCGTGCGGTGGTACGACCGCGAGCGGCGGCCGACCCCGAGGGCGCCCCCGCGGTGGCGCCGGCCAGCGCGGCGGCCGCGCCGCTGTTCGCGGCTGCGGCGGTGCCGGCCGTTCTGGGGGTTTCGGCGCCAGCGGGGGCGGATGACCGGCCTGCGGTGGTTCGCCGGGTGGCGTAGTCCTCTTGGGACGGCAGGTCGAAGAGCGCGGACGTACCGGTAGACGCCTTGAGTTCGGACGGCTCGAAGAGCCGGATCACGCCGTACTCACCGTCGTAGCCGGGCTGGCGGATGACCTCGCCGCGGCGCAGGCGGGCGATCGCCTCGCCGAGGAGCTCGCCACCGACAGCGGTGACCTGGTCGACCGGCACCTCGGTGAGAATGTCGAGCTCGGGCCCGAGCGCGGCGACGAGACCATCCACCTCACGGGTCACGGTCTTGCTACGCGGCCCCACCGAGTGGATCTCCCCGACGATTTCGGGCAGCGGAACGAGGTTACGGAAGTCGGCCGCCCCGGACGGCCGGTCACCGTCAGCGCGGTCGGCCAGCGCCTCGATGCGCGACAACACACCAACCGTCACCGGTTTGCCACAGACCTCGCACTTCCCGGCGTGCGCGATCGTCTCCGCGGGCTGCCAACTCAGGTCACAGGCCCGGTGCCCGTCGGCGTGGTACTTGCCCTCTTCGGGAAAGAACTCGATCGACCCGGCGTACCCGTCACCGGTACGCAACGCGTCGCGAACGGCGAAGTAGTCCAACTCGCAGTCGTAACTGTGCGCCTCCCTCGCCAGCGCCGGCGGCGAGTGCGCGTCGGAGTTGCTGACCAGCGTGTACCGGTCCAATGACGACACCCGCCAGTTCATCGCGGGATCGGAACTCAGCCCGGTCTCGACCGCGAAAATGTGATCGGCGAGGTCGGCGTAACAGTCGGCGATCGCGTCGAACCCCGACTTCGAGCCCAACGCGGCGAACCACGGCGTCCAGATGTGCGCGGGCACCAGGTATCCGTCCGGGCTGGCCTCGAGCGTGATCTCGAGCAGATCGCGCGAGTCGAGCCCGAGAATCGGCCGCCCGTCGGACGCGATGTTCCCGATCCGCGCGAGCTTCGCGTTGAAGCGCCCCACCGCTTCCAGATCGGGCAGATAAACCAGGTGATGCACCTTGCGCGTCTTGTCGTCGCGCTTGTAGATCGTCGAGATCTCGACGCTGAGCATGAACCGCACAGTGCTCGCCGCCACGATCCCCGGCAGCGTGCGGTCGACCGACTTCGCGAGGTCGTCGTTCAGGCGGTACAGGCCCGGCTCGGCCTCGACCAGCGTCTCATGCAGGTGCGCGTTCCACGCCGGGTGGGTGAAGTCGCCGGTCCCGACCAGCGTCAGGCCCTTGCGCTTGGCGAACCAGGTGAGGTGTTCGAGGTCGCAGTCACGGCTACAGGCGCGGCTGTACTTCGAGTGGATGTGCAGATCCGCGTGAAACTTCGGGGGGCGCGGCATCGAACGATCTTCCCACGGGCCACAGTGGCCTCGTCGTCCCGCCACGCCGCGCTAGAAGATCACCCGCAGCAGCAATGCTCCCGCGATGATCAGCGCGATCAGGGCGCCGATGCGCATCAATTCGCGGCGCATGGCAGCTTTGCGAGCCGCCTCCGCAGCGCGCTCCATCGCCCGCGCCCGCCCGGCGCGGCGGGCCTCGTGCAACCCGGACACCTCGGTCGACAACTTCTTGTCGAGCTCGGCCAACCCCTCCAGCAGCGGCTCGGGCGCGTCGTAGGAGACCGTCGGCGCCGCGGACGGATCCGGCACCAGGATGTGCGCCGCGACCAGCCGCGCCTCCGAGTTCGCGAGCGTCCGCTTCGCGTAGACCTGCCACTCCTCGCACCGCGCGAGCGCCAACTCCTGAGCGGCCTTCGCCCGCGCGATCGCCGCTTCCTCGTCGCCCTTCGCGCTGCGACGGCGCTCGTCGACCAGGTTCGGCAACCCGGCCAGCCCCTTCACGGACTCCAGGTAGTCGATCCACTCCGGATCCGGCGACGGCCGCGTCATCGTCCCCCTCCCGCGGGAAGCCCGAACGGAACCACCGGCACCGGCCGGCCACCGTGCGAGAGGTCGCAGAACAACCCGCGGTGCAGCTGCGGCTGGTACCGCAGGTACGGCCCCAAGACGCCCTGCACGTCGGACTCCGGTGCCCGCAGGAACACGTAACCGCCGACCAGCGGCGCGAACTCGTACCCCACGTGCTCGCTGAACACGCGCAGGCTGTTCCACCAGCCGATCAGGTGGACGTCGACCAGCGGACCCTCCCGCACGAGCGTCCGCAGCGCGTCGGTGGGCGCGCGGCCCTCCTCGTCGAAGTGCTCCAGCCGCGCCGCGCGGTGCAGCCCGATGCCGAGCACGTAGATCGGCCGGCGCTCGGCCAGCAGCCCGGCGGAGTGCTTGCCGCCGATGGCGATGCGCTCGTCGACGATGTCGGCCAGCTCCGACAGGCCCGCACCCACCGAGGCGCCGGTGTGCACCGTCACCCCGTGGTCGTACGCCCCGGCGGCTTCGGCGAGCAACGCGGTCTCCGGCGACCCCGCGTCACCGCCCAACGCGTCGAGCAGCACGAACTCGGCGCCACCGCGCACGTGCTGGGCGGCCAGCGACCACACCACCGCACCGAGCGTGCCGAACGCGTCGTCCCGGCCGTCGCCGACGACCGCGAGCGTGCGCCCCGGGTCGGCGGTCAGGCCGAACGCGACCGGCGCGGGATCGACGTCGACCGGCAGCCCGAGCAGCGCGAACTTCGTGTCGTCGCCGGGCGGGGCGTCACTGAGCACCCGCTGCAGCGCCTGGGTGAGCAGTTTCGGGTCGGACGGGCGCGCGGCGTAGAACACCCGCGGCGGCGCCGGGCGTCCGGCCTTCTCGAAGAGGTCGCGGCGCAGGTCGTCGAGCACGTGCTCGTCGGCGTACGCGACGACACCCCGGCGGTTGTGCGTCGGGTCGCCGTACTCGCGGTTGAACACGATCTCGCCGCGGAAGCGCAGCTGGGCGGCCTCGGTGTTCTGCCGGCCCAGCACCGCCTCGGACTCACTCGCCTCGGTCTTGAGCGACAGCCGCCACGGGAACTGGCCGAAGATCGACCGCTCCTTGGTCACCAGCGTCTCGATGCCACTCAGCGTCTGCGACGCCAGCACCAGGTGGACACCGACGGCCCGGCCGCGCCGGGCGAGCGTCTCCAGGATGACGATCGACGCGCGGGCGATGTCGTCGTCCTCCGCGACCAGCACCTGGAACTCGTCGATGACCAGCAGCAGCCGCGGCACGGTCTCGTTCGGACGCAACGTGCGGTAGGTCGCCAGGTCGTTCGCGCCGGCCAACCGGAACTGCTCGGCGCGTCGACGGAACTCGCCATCCAGGAACCGCAGGGTGGCCAGCCCGAACGCACGGTCGCCCTCGAGCCCCAGCACCCGCGCGTGCGGGAGGTGCCACGGACGCCCGGGACGCGGGCCGAGCCGGTCGAACTCCAGCCCGTCCTTGAAGTCCAGCAGGTACATCGCGACCTCGTCGGGCGAGTACGACGCCGCGATCGAGTGGAGCAGCACCAGCAGCAGGTTCGACTTGCCCTGCCCGGATGCGCCCCCGATCAGGACGTTCGGCAGCGACGGGTCGGAGCCGCGCAGCTCGAGTTCGACGGTGTCCAGGCCGGCGCGCCCGATCTTCGCGGTCATCCCGCGGATCGCGTCCTCCGTCCAGATCTTGTCCCGTTCAGGCAACAACGCTTCGAAATCGACGACGGGCGCGGCGCCGCGGCGGGCGCCCTCCGCGACCCGGGCCGACACGTTCTCGATCAGCTCGCGCGGCGGCGGCGCGTCCGGCCGCACCGTGACCGCAGGCAGCGCGCTCACCGTGATCGCCGAGTTCTGGCCGCGGGCCATGTTCAGGTGCCGCAGCAGGTCCTGCGGGTTGACGCCGTCGTCGGCCTCCGCGGCCTTGTCGTGGTGGACGATCAGCGACACACCCCGGCGCGGGCCGCCCTCGGCGAGCCGGATGAGCTCGGTCTGGGCGCGGCTGTCGATGCCGTACGGGTAGTCGCAGATCACCAGCAGCCGGTAGGGCTCGGGCTGCACGCCGGTGGCCTCGGTCAACGCGGCCAGGTCCGGGACGCCGTGCGCGCCGGCCAGCTCCGCCACCCGCATGACCGCCGAGCGCAGCAGCGTCAGCCGGGTGATCAGCTCGGTGGGCGTCGCGAGCGGGTCGGCGAGCAGGTCGTTGCCGGCCTTGCGCAGCGCGGCGAACGGGCTCGTGACGCCCCGGATGCGCGGGTCGTACGTGACGATCTCGAGGCGACCGGGCGGCGCGGACGCCAGCGCACGCAACAGCAGCGTGTTGATCGTCTGGAGCGGCCACTCCTTGTCGTCGCCCTCGGCGAGCAACCCGATCGAGGCGACGTCGAGCAGCGGGATCAGCGCGGGCAGGTGCTCGGGGTTGGCGTTGCCGCTGCTGGGCGACGCGCCCGGCACCGACAGGGAGCCGATCCGGATGTAGCGGGCGGGCTTGCTGCCCAGCCAGTCGTCCGAGCGCCAGCCGGGGTCGTTCCACTCGGCCGCGGCGGCGAACGGCGCGACCCGCCCGGCGCGGTTGAGCAGCGTGTCGCGGGCGTGCTCGTAGGCGGCCTCGGCGTCGGCACCGGCGCTCTGGATGGCCCGGTGGGTGCGGCGGGCCGCATCGCGTTCGGCGATGTCGTAGGCGCCCGTGGCGGCGCTGCGCCCGGCGTCGGCAGCGGCGAGGACCGCGTCCACCGTCCCGCGCAGGCGCAGGAACGTCGTCCGGATCTGCCGTTCTTCGTCGGGCAGTACCTCGGCGCCGTTATCGGGTTCACCGAGCGGAGATGCGCCGGGCGGCCGGACGCGGGTGTTCTCGCTGGCTTCCCGGCGTGTCTTGGACCAACGTCCACCGGCCCGGCGCGTACCCGGGCCGCCACCGGATTGGTTCGTGCGAGGAGGCATCATCCGACGCGTCGTCTCCTGGTCGCCTCGGCCCTACAGGGTGTTCGCGAACTTTTTTCCCTCGTTGGCCGCGTGCTGGAGGGCGGCCGAAGCCTCCTCCAACCTCTTCTCCGCGGCTTGGAGGGCAGCCACCATGTTCTGGTCGGTACGCCTCGCCGAGCCACCGATCGCTCCCTGAACCGCGGGAATGACGTCCGAGAAGCTCTGCTTCATCGCCAACAGTTGCTGGGCCGTCCGCGTGGACCGATCGGACAACGCGGAGAGCCGCTGTCGCAACTGGACGAGACTCGACTGGCTCGACACCGAACTCGATCCTCACTTTCAGTGTCCTGGGGCGAACCCCCCGTGAAGTAGGGTAGCCGCTCCTTCGGGGCGCCAACCCTGCGTGCTCCGCGTTCCGCACGGTGGGACGCGTCACGACGACGACCGAGAGTAACGACCGGTCGTCGCGGGTCCTCAGCCGACCTCCAGGCTCCGGAGCGCCGCCCGCATCCGATGGATGTCCGCAGCGTCCAGATTGGCCTGCCGGTCGATTTCGAACTCGGCGATCTGCCTGTCGTCGTCGTCCGGTTGGGTCAGGGAAACGTGGATGATGCCGTCTTCGTCGTACGAGATGACGATGTCGAACTCGACCGCGCCGAGCGCCTGCGGGATCCCCAGCCGCGCCGAACCGACGACGGTCGCGAAGCGAAGATCCGTGTCGTCGCCCTCGGTAACCACGAGTAACACTTCGCGCTGATTTTCCGCGAGCGTGCGGAACCGGCGTCGGCCCTGACAAGGGATCGGTGTGTTGCGTGGGATGACGATCGAGTTCACCTGCTCGCCGCTGTCGCGGGCCCGGGCCACCACACCGACGCCCTGCGACGTGACGTCGTTGACGGTCACGGTCCGGCGGGGACGGCTTTCCGGGTGCCGCCGGGCGTTGGACAGCACGTCGGCCAGCACTGCGGCGCCGAGCGCGACGGCCTCGTCGGGGTGCACCGACCGGTCGGCCCGCACGCCGGTGACCTTCTCGACCATCGCGGTGACCATCGGCATCCGCGTCGACCCGCCCACCATGAGGACGCTGCCGAGCCGGCCGAAGCCGACCCCGGCCTCCTCCATGACCTCCTGGACGATCTCCTCCGTGCGGCGCAGCAGCGGCCGCGTGAGGGCCTCGAACGTGGGCCTGGTGACAGTCACCATGTGGTCGCCGCCGTCGACCTCCATGCTGATCCGGGCCTCCGGCAGCGTGGAGAGCTGCCGCTTGGCCTGTTCGCAGTGTTCACGCAGGATCGCCTCGGTCTCGCCGTCGTCGAGGCCCGGCGAGAGCAGCCACAGTCCGGTGGCCTTCTGGATCAGCTCGGAGACGTGGATCATCAGCGCGTTGTCGAAGTCGAACCCGCCGAGATTGCGGTCACCGGCGGTGGCCAACACGTCGAACCGGCCGTGGCCCATCCGCATGACCGTGCAGTCGAACGTTCCGCCGCCGAGGTCGTAGACGAGCAGCGTCTCCTCGCGGTCGGCGTTGTAGCCGAACGCCAGCGCCGCCGCGGTGGGCTCGTTGAGCACCCGCAGGACGTCCAGCCCCGCGATCTCCCCGGCGTCGGCCGTGGCCTTGCGGCGGGCGTCGTCGAAGTAGGCGGGAACGGTGATCACGGCTTCCGACGCCGGCTCGCCGAGCGCCGCGGACGCGTCCTCGGCGACTCGCTTGAGGATCATCGCGCTGATCTGCTCGGCGCTGAACTCCTCGCCGGTGGACGTCGGGAAGCGCCAGGTGGGATCGCCCATGTAGCGCTTGACGAACTCGACGCAGTCCGTGGGCGCCGCGGTGACCGATCGACGCGCCGCCATGCCCACGACCGGCTTGTTGTCGCGGAAGCAGACGACGGACGGCGTCGTGGAGTGCCCCTCCCGGTTGTGCAGGATGTACGGCTCGCCGTTCTTCGCGACGCTCGCCGCCGCGGAGAACGTGGTGCCCAAGTCGATGCCGATAGCGGTCATGCAGAACCCCCGTTCCTCTTGCGTCGCGGCCCACGCCGACGTCCGGGCTCGGCGTCCTCGTCGGTCCCGGAGGACGGATTGCCCGGCTCCAGCGCGAAGGAACCGCCACCGGCCCGACCGTCCGCTTTGCCACCGCTGCCACGATCGCCGGGGCCGCGACCCACGCGACGCGGCACCGTTTCGGCGATCAGCGCGGCGTTGCGCTTGTAGACCGGCTCATAGCAGGTGTACAGCAGCGCACCGACAAACGTCAGCAGGACGATCAGGACACCGACAGCGAACGACCGCTGGACCAGATCCCCGCCCTGGCTCGCGCGGTAGATGTTGGGGGCACAGCAGCAGCCCGCGACGAGCAGCAGGCCCAGCCCGATCGGCCACCGCCAGTTGCGCCGGAACGCGTTGCGCGAGAACCGGCGACGCTGTGCGCGGCGGGCGTACTCCTTCTGCTGCTCCAGGTCCTCGAGCACGGCCGGGTCTGCGGGGCGCACCGAGATTCCCCGGTTGGCCAGCGCGAGGACGTAGTTCGCCTGGGCCTCGCTGGCGATGACCAGGCGCCCGTCGTCGAGCTCGTGCTGTGCGGCGACCGCGCGCTCGGCGAGCGAGGTACCCAGCGCGGTGCGGACGTCACCGTCGTCGGGGCGTGCCCGGTAGGCCTCCTCGGCCTCCCGGACGGCCTCGTCGACGCGGCCGGCACGCAGGAGCGCGGTGACGATCCGGACCCGGTAGTCGATCCGGGTCGGGTCGAGTTCGGCGGCGGTGCGGTAGGCGGCGACGGCGCGGTCGGGCCGGCCACCACGGTCGAGGATCCAGCCACGCTCCGCGTGCAGGTGGGCCGACTCGGGCTCGAGCGCCAGCGCCCGCTCGATCGCGGCCTGGGCCCCCTCGTTGTCGTCGGAGCGAGCCGCAGCGTCCGCGAGCACCGACCAGGCGTACGCGTTCTGCGGGTCCTCGTCGACGGCACGCCGGGCGGTGAAGATGGCCAGATCGGACTGGCCGCTCTTGAGCTGCTCGACGGCCCGGACGAGCCATTCGCGCGCGGCCGGTGCGACCGGCGGCGGACCCGGCCGGTCGCCGGGCGGGGGTGTCTCGGGCGGCTCGGTGGCCTCGGCCGCGTGCGGGGCGCTGGAGGCTCCGTGCGCGGTCTTGGACGGCAGACCGGAGAGCAGCACGCGCTCGGCGGCGTCCAGCGCCTGCATCCAGCGCTCCGCCTCCTGGCGGGCGTCGATGTCGGGCGCGGTCGTGCGTCGCCGCCACTTACGGCGTTCAGCGGTGATGCGCTGGCGAATCGTGGCCTCGTCGGCGTCGCGGTCCAAACCGAGGAGCGCGTGGTGGTCACCGTCAGGGGCGAGAGGGCCGGTCGGCCCGTTGGGGCCGGGGCTGCCCACTGCGCGACCTCCGCTGTTCTTGCGCCTCCCGGGCGCGGCCATCGTCGGACCACCGCCGGGACGAGCGGCGGTGGCGGTCACGCTCGTGCTCGGACTATAGCCTCGCGTATACCGTCAACGCCCGTTCGCCGGTCCATATCCGCAGACGACGAAGCGCGACCCACGACGGAGGTGTCGTGAGCCGCGCTCTCGGTGTCTGTTGCGACCGGAAGGGCTGTGGGGGCAGCAGGTCGCGCACCCGAAGTTTCAGTCGCCGGTCCGCTGCTGCGGGATGCCGGCCAGGAGAGCCCGAACCTCCGACTCGCGGTAGCGACGGTGGCCGCCGAGCGTCCGGATCGCGCTCAGCTTGCCGGCCTTCGCCCAGCGGGTGACGGTCTTCGGGTCGACCCGGAACATGGTCGCCACCTCGGCCGGCGTGAGCAGCGGCTCCGATTCGGGGGTACGCGTAGCCATCGATTTCTCCTTCAGAGGGGTATGCGACGGGGAGGGCGTCGCATTGCCCTCCATACTCCCGGGTGTCCGCCTTGCCCGACATGGTCCGAAAGGATGATCCTGCGTACCGATCCGGCCTAATAGGGGAACAGTGCGCATACCGGCCGTTTACTGACGGTAGTCCGAAGGGTCGGTAGGGGCACTGTATCCGCAGGTAGGCCCGCATTCGACGGTGGTTTTAGGGCTTCTCAACCGTTCGGCCAATACGGATACCGCTGTCCCGACTGGTCCGGCTGTCCACCCTTCATTGAGTAACGGTCCCTTTGCCGGAAGCACCTGTCGATCGGTCGAGGCTTGTTCCTCTTTCCGGTCAAGCGTGCAACCGTTGCGATTCTGCTGTGTGATACGCGTCACGAAAACGCGCCGCGCCGACCGGCGTGCGGAGTCGACGACGGCCGTCGCAGTGGGGCTATCGTCCTGTCGCGTCATCCGGGAGACGATCGGCCCGACCCGCGAGGTGCCGAACGTTGGGCGGGGACGGTACGGTGTCACTACGAGACATGCCATCATCCGGGGCCTCTCGCATGACGCCCCGATACACCTGTGCGAGGGGGTCGAGCCAATGGGGCGCGGCCGTGCTAAGGCTAAGCAGACAAAGGTCGCGCGTGAGCTGAAGTACAGCTCTCCCAACACCGACCTGAGCGCTCTACAACGGGAGCTTTCGAGTTCCCCTAGTTCCGCCTCCACGGATGACGACGAGTACGAAGACGAGTACTCCGATCGTTACGACGAAGACGACTGGGCACCCCGGCGCTGAGCCGGGGAACTCCTAGTCGCGACGTCGCCTGCTCCGTCGCCGCGCCGGATCTTTTCGGCGCGGCTTTCTGTGGGGCAGGTCCGGGCCGAACGAGAGCGAAGGTCGCGGGAGCAAGTGCTCACGCGTGCTGGACTCATGCGCAAGCATGGGCCCGACAGGGTGGGGAGAGTCACCTCGCGGTGACTGAGTGCGGGATCTTCGGGAGCCCACCCGCCTGCTTCTGGGATGCTGAACCGCGGAGCTATGAACGGCGCAAGCCTGGTTTGCGCCGTTTCATCGCGCTTGACGCGAGTCCGCGCACACGCGCGGCACCCGAGAAGGAGACAGTCGTGACCAGCCAGCACGCGGCGTACGGAGCGGTTTTCCCGATCAGCGACCAGCTTCCGCTGGGTCGGATCACCGCCGATCTCGCGAGCATGGCGCTGCGGTCGGGCGAGGTGCTCGGCAGCGACGGCGTGAAAACCGGGCACGATCCCGACGAGCATCCGACGGGTCCGGAGCTGGGCGGCGTACGCCCGTTCGGATTGCGTTTCGCCACGCCGCCGGAGCGAGCCGTCGACCTGCCGCTGGACACGATCGCCTACGACGACGACTCCCAGGTGGCACTGGCCAGAGACGGTGCCGGCTGGGCGCCGCTGGCCAACCACTCGATGGGGCTGACGCTGCGCACCACCGGCCAGATCCCGCGCGAGGACGAGATCCACGACAAGTCTTCCTGATCGTGCGGCCAACCGTTCTGATCCTCACCGAACGGCTCGATCCCACCGCCGACCTGGTCGTGACCGCACTCGCCGACCGCGGCGTGGCGGTCTTCCGCGCCGACACCGCGGACTTCCCCGCCCTGCTCACCGTCACCGCCGAACTGGGCGGCGGCGGCTGGCGGACGGAGCTGCGCTCGCCGTTCCGGTCGCTCGGCATCGCCGACGTCTGCGGGGCCTACTACCGGCGTCCGTCGGCGTTCGCGTTCCCGACGATGAACTCCGCCGACCGGCAGTGGGCCGAGCTGGAGGCGCGGGTCGGCTTCGGCGGGCTGCTGGCCGTGGTGCCGAACTGGCTCAACCATCCCAGCCGGATCGGCTACGCCGAATACAAGCCCGTCCAGCTGGCGACGGCCGGTAAGGCGGGCCTCTCGGTCCCCCGCACGTTGATCACCAACGATCCGGACGACGCCCAGCGCTTCGCGCGGGAGGTCGGCCCCGTCGTCTACAAGCCGTTCTCGTCGCCGGTGGAGCGCGACGGGCGCCGGATGTTCGTCTACACCTCTCCGGTGGACGCCAGGGAGCTGGCCGACGAGTCGATCCGGCACACCGCACACCTGTTCCAGGAGCATCTGGAGAAGGAGTACGAGGTACGGCTGACCGTCGTCGACGAGCAGTTCTTCGCGGCTGCCCTGACGGCCCGCTCAGCGGCCGGGCAGATCGACTGGCGCAGCGACTACGACGCGATCGAGTACACGGTCACGACAGTGCCCGAGTTCGTGCGCACGGGGCTGCTGCGCATGATGCGCATGCTCAGCCTGCGGTTCGCCGCCGCGGACTTCGCGGTGACCCCTGCCGGCGAGTGGTACTTCCTCGACCTCAACCCGAACGGCCAGTGGGCCTGGATCGAACACGAAACCGGCCTCCCGATCTGCGCGGCGATCGCCGGGGCGCTGACCGGGGACTGAACGGTTCGGGGGGTTATAGCCCCCCAAACCGTTCACGCCTCAGGCCGGATGCTCGTCGACCAGGCGAACCATGCCGGTGCCGGTGACGATCTCGCCGGCGACCCAGGCGCTGACGCCGCGGGTGTCGAACGACGCGATCGCGCGGTCGACGTCCGAGGGCGGCACCACGACGACCATGCCGACGCCCATGTTGAACGTCCGCTCCATCTCCGGCCGAGTGACCCGCCCAATGGCGCTGACCAGGTCGAAGATCGGCTGCGGCTTCCAGGTGGCCCGGTCGATCATCGCGTCGACGTCCTCGCCGATCACGCGGACCACGTTGCCCGGTAGCCCACCACCGGTGATGTGCGCGAGCGCGTGAACCTCGCACTCCTCGATCACCGCGAGGCAGGCCTGCGCGTAGATCGTGGTGGGCGTCAGCAGGTCCTCGCCGAGCGTCCGCTGGTTGCCCAGCTCCGGCACGACCTGGTCCAGCCGCATCTTCCCGTCGGTCAGCAGCGCGTGCCGCACCAGCGAGTACCCGTTGGAGTGCAGACCCGACGACGGCAGCGCGATGATCTGGTCACCGGCCTTGATCCGCTCGACCCCGAGGATCTTGTCCGCGTCCACGACGCCGATCCCGGTGCCCGCGATGTCGTACTCACCCGGCGAGAGCAGCCCGGGGTGCTCCGCGGTCTCGCCGCCGAGCAGCGCACAGCCCGCCCATCGGCACCCGTCGGCGATGCCACCGACGATGTCGGCGACCTTCTCCGGCACGACCTTGCCGATCGCGATGTAGTCCTGCAGGAACAGCGGCTCGGCGCCACAGACGACCAGGTCGTCCACGACCATCGCGACCAGGTCGACCCCCACCGTGTCGTGGATGTCCATCGCCTGCGCGATCGCGAGCTTCGTCCCCACCCCGTCCGTGGACGAGGCGAGCACCGGCTTCGAGTACTTCGCGGTATCGAACGCGAACAGCCCGGCGAACCCGCCGATGTTGCCGACGACCTCCGGCCGGAACGTCTTCTTGACCTTCGAGCGCATCAGCTCGACCGCGCGGTCACCGGCTTCGATGTCGACGCCAGCCGCTCGGTAGGAGGAACCGCCGCCCTCCGTGGCATCGCGTGACGTACGCGTCACTCGGGCACCACTCTGCGTCGGCGCCCCGGACGTCACCACGTCCTTCACTCTGCCTCCATGTTTTTCGGCCCCGTGCTGAAGTTAGGGCCGGCTGAGAGCGCCGGCACCGCCTGGCGAAGCCACCAAGGGCAGCGGCGCGCCGACGCCACGCTCGATGCCCTCGAGCATGTGCTTACCGATCACGTCGTCCGCAGGCAATGGGATCGGGTACTTCCCATCGAAACATGCCATGCACAGGCGCTTGCGGGGCTGCTCGGTCGCGGCCACGAGCTCGTCCAGCGACACGTACCCGAGCGAGTCGGCGCCGATCGAGGCCCGGACACCTTCGGTGTCGAGACCGTTGGCGATGAGCTCGGCCTTGCTCGCGAAGTCGATACCGTAGAAACAAGGCCACTTCACCGGCGGCGACGAGATGCGCACGTGCACCTCCACCGCACCGGCCTCGCGCAGCATCCGGACCAGCGCACGCTGGGTGTTGCCCCGCACGATCGAGTCGTCGACCACGACCAGACGCTTGCCGCGGATGACGTCACGCAGCGGGTTGAGCTTCAGCCGGATACCGAGCTGACGGATCGTCTGGGACGGCTGGATGAACGTGCGTCCGACGTAGGAGTTCTTGACCAGGCCGATCCCGTACGGGATACCGCTGGCCTGGGCGTAACCGACAGCGGCCGGGGTGCCGGACTCGGGCACCGGGATCACCAGGTCGGCGTCCACCGGGCTCTGGGCGGCCAGCCGGCGACCGATCTCGACGCGGGTGGCGTGTACGCCGCGGCCGGAGATCGTCGTGTCGGGCCGGGCCAGGTAGACGTACTCGAAGATGCAGCCCTTCGGCTCCGGCATCGCGAACCGCTCGGAGCGCAGGCCGTCCTCGTCGATCGCGATCAGCTCACCGGGCTCGACCTCGCGGACCATGCTGGCGCCGCAGATGTCCAGCGCGGCGGTCTCGCTGGCCACGACCCAGCCCCGCTCGAGCCGGCCCAGCACCAGCGGCCGGACGCCCTGCGGGTCACGAGCGGCGTAGAGCGTGTGCTCGTCCATGAAGACGAAGCTGAACGCGCCGCGCAGCGTCGGCAGGACCTCCAGCGCAGCCTGCATCAGCGACCGGTCGGGGTCCGACGCGAGCAGCGACGTCACCAGCGAGGTGTCGTTCGTGCTCACCGGGCCCTGCGCGCCGATACCGCTCGCGGCGACCGCCCTGGCCAGCTCACCCGTGTTCACGAGGTTGCCGTTGTGGGCCAGCGCCACCGACGTGCCGGCACTCGTCGAGCGCAGCGTCGGCTGGGCGTTCTCCCAGGTCGATCCGCCGGTCGTCGAGTAGCGGGCATGCCCGATCGCGAGGTGGCCCTGGAGGCTGGCCAGCGTCGACTCGTCGAAGACCTGGGAGACGAGCCCCAGTTCCTTGTAGACGACGACGCCGGTTCCGGCGCTCACCGCGATACCGGCGGCCTCCTGGCCACGGTGTTGCAGTGCGTAGAGCCCGTAGTACGTCAGCTTCGCGACGTCCTCTCCGGGAGCCCACACACCGAAGACCCCGCAGGCGTCCTGGGGGCCGGAATCTGAGGGATCGAGTTCGTGCGTCAGTTTGCCGTCACCACGGAGCACGGAGCCCAGTCTAGGCCCTGTTCACCGAAACGCCCGCCGCCGCTGGGCGACCTGTGGGGTTGGTGGGGTTGCGCGATGTGGTTCACTCTCTGTCGTGACCGCGAACTCGTACCCCGCTCCGCTGCCGGCGACCGCCGGTCGCTGCGGTGTGTCCTCGCGTGGTCACGTGTACGACGAGTGTTGTCGCTGACGACCGCCCGGCCCGCGCGCAGTCCGCTGTAGGACGCCGCGAGGCATCTCAACTCTTCTTGAGACGGACTCGTCATGCTCGACTTCCCTGAGCCCTACCTGCTCGCACCCTCGTCGCTGACCCCGACCGCACTGCAGGAGCGGGCCGAAGCGCTACTTGCTGTTACGTCTCCCACAGTTCTCGCTCCCGGTGATGCGGTCGAGTTGCGCGGCAACTTCCTGTACGACGCCTGGCTGGTCCGGCTCGGCTCGGACGCTGCCAGCGACCTGCACGCGCACGAGAGCGGGTTCGGCGTGGTGGCCGTCGTGACCGGGGCGCTGCGGGAGACCCGGGCCACGGCCGACGGGCTCGACGAGCGCGTGGTCACCGCGGGTGAGATGGTCGCGACCCGGCCCGGTGACACGCACCGCCTGACCGTCGAGGGCGACGGTGCAGTGGCTGTCTACCTGGCGTCGCCGCCGAAGCGGTCCGCGCCGCGGATCGTGGCCGCTACACCAGTGGCAGCAGTGCGCTGAGGTCCGCGCGGGAGCCGCTCGCCGACACCTTTCCTTCTGCGACCACTTCGTCCCACGTCTTGCGGCCGGTGCCGAGCGCGACCCACGTCTCCGGGTCGGTCTCGACGACATTCGGCGGCGTCCCCCGGGTGTGACGGGGCCCTTCGATGACCTGCACGGCCCCGTACGGTGGTACGCGGACCTCCACCGTCCGGCCGGGGGCCCGTTTCACCAGTACCCCCAGCAGATGACGCACCGCGTTGCGGAGCACCAGCGGCGCCACCTTCTCACCCGCGTCCAGCGACGCGGCGGCTGCTGCCACGGCGTCCGGATCCTCGACCACCTTCGCCACGTCAGAACGGTATCGGCTCACGGCCCGGACGGCCGAGGTAGCCAGGTCCGAGCGGTCGAACGTTACGCGCCGGAGTCGGGCAAAACGGCGAGACGTTAGGTATCGGATACGTCAGCAAGGCATAGTGGTCCGTCGAAGAACCCGAACAGCGGGAGACAGTGGTGCGGTACGCAAGGCTGTTAGCTGCTACAGCGATGGCGAGCCTGGTGTTCCTCCCCGCGGCACCGGCCCTCGCCGGCGACCCCGCCGACCTCCGCCTCGAGGTCCGGCAGGGCAACCTGGCCAGCCAGTCCGGTGGTCAGCCGGCGACTCTCGTGTTCGCGGTCACCAACGACGGTCCGTCCACCGCCGACGCGTTCAACGCGAACGTCGTCATTCCGTTCGGTGACCGGGGTGTCTTTCTCGCGAGCAGTAGCCCGGGGTGCAACCAGGCGGGTGGGCCCACCGTGCTGTCCTGTCCGGTCGACGAGCTCGAAGTCGGCCAGACCACGGTGTTCACGCTCGTGATCGGCGCCCCGCCGGTCGGTTCCCTGCAGCCGACCGAGGCGATCAGCGCTCCCGGTTCGATCACCATCGACGCCGGGGGCGACGACCCGAACGGCGCCAACGACAGCAGCCAGTTCACGCTGAACCTCACCGGGGCGCCGCCGGCCGTCACGAACATCACCGGCACGGTCGCGGACGGCTCGTCCACGCAGCCGATCGTCGGGGCCAGCGTTGTCGCCCGTGACGTCAACGGCGCGACGTGCGTCTCCACCACCGACTCGGCCGGCGCGTTCAACTGCACGCCCACGCAGCCGCTGGCCGGAGGCCAGGTCACCATCGAAGCGACGATGGCCGGCTACCAGGTCAGCCGCACCACCGTGCAGCCGCAGAACGGCACGATCAGCAACGTGCAGCTCGCGCTCAACCCGTCGGTGGCCAGCGCGAGCCCGACGCCGTCGGTCGCGCCGAGCAGCGCGGCGCCCGCGCCCAGTGCGCCGCCGCAGGCCATCAAGAAGGACGACGGGTTCCCGTGGGACACCGTGATCCTCGTGCTCGGCATCGTGGTGGCGCTCGGTGGGCTCGGGGCGCTGGGGTGGTGGGTCTACAAGCGCAACGACAAGGACCCCGACGGTCCGGGTGGGCCCGGGGGCGGGCGGGACCTGCCCGACCTGGTGGCGGCCGAGTCGATCATGCCCACGATGCCGATGCGGGTGCCGAACGCGCTGTCGGAGACGACGGTCGCCAACCAGATGCCCGGGAACGAGCCCACTGCGGCCTGGGGCGCGCCGCCGCCCGCAGGCGCCTGGGCGAACCACTCCACCGAGCCGATCCAGGTTTCCGGGGTGCCGGGCAACTGGTCCGGTGCCGACGCCACCCGCGGCGAACGCACCGCCGAATGGCCCACCGTGGACCCCACCCCCACCTCCGGCACGCCCGCTTCCGGCGTCCCGTATTCAGGCGTACCCGTCTCAGGCCCGGCCTCCTTCTCCGGCGCTGCGCCCGTCTCGGGCGCAGCACCGGTCTCCGGCGCAGCGTCCGTGCCCGGCGCCATGCCGGTCTCCGGCGCGGCATCCGCGCCGGGCGCGATGCCGGTCTCGGGGGCGGCTTCGGTGTCC
>NZ_JBICTY010000011.1:0-126286 GCF_043197895.1 Cryptosporangium sp. NPDC048952
GCCCGGACCACGTCGAGGAAGCCATGATCAGCGTCCGGTCGGTGTTCATCGCCAGCGAAGAATTCGGTGGTCTGGGCGCCTACATCCACCGCTGACCGGCAGCCGGAGCGTCGCGGGCGCCCCGTTCTGCGGGCGAGCGGATTCAGCGCCAGTCAACCGTAGGTGTGCCGGTCAGCTGCTGGTTTCCAGTGGCGTCGGCGTGCGTGGTGAGGACGGCGGCTGCCGACAGTGATCTCGAGGCGGAGAACCGCGAGTTGCGGCGGCGGACCAAGCAGCGGCTGCGCGCCCGGCGCAGGAAACTGTCCGAGGTCAAGGCACGCAGCTGCGCGGCGCGCATCGGAGCATTGCTGAATAACTCCCCCAATCGCGTGCGGATCTGTTCAGGGTCGCCAGTTCTCAGGATCTCCGCGAGGCGGCAAGCGCCGGGCGTACCTATGCCATTGGTGACCAGCTCGTAGGCGCGGGCGTCCGCACCGGCAATCAACCCAAGGAGGATCTGCAACACCTCAGGCGCGGGCATCGGCGAGTCCGGTCCCTTAGTCTTCGCCTGAACTGCCGCGAGGCACCGGCCATCAACATCCAGAACGTCGAAGTCCACGAAGTCGGCTGAGTTTCCGGCGGGCTCTGCCGCAGGACAGCCCTCAACTCTCACAGCGCCGAACCGCTCGTGCGCCGGGAGATCGAGAATTCTCTCGACGGTCAGCAAGTACTGATACTGAAATCCGCGGGCAGCGATCCGGTCGCCGTCGCTCCTCAAGGGGCCGACTTCCTTCCACGCATCACGACCACGGAGCGTTGTTCTCTCATGCCGGCGGCCATGTAGTGACCGCCTCGTCGCCGGCGGCGGACGGCAGCTGTGCCTCGTGCCGCAGTAGGCGGCCCAGAGTCGGGTAGTGCGACGACAGATCATGCAGATCGCGAAGGACCGACAGGGCCGCCAGCAGGTCGAGGGTCACCTGCGCCAGCGCTAGGCCGCCTTGGTCAATCGCCGCGCGCTCGCGGGTGAGCACAGTCTTCACGGGCGTGTGTTCGAGCGGAACATGTCTCCAGGATGCGATGAACGGCGGACGTGGAAGAACTGCCATCGCACCTGCCGCGAGCGCGCGCACTCCGCCGTTCACTTCCATAACTGCAGGAACAGCTAAATCCTCACCGTCCGCCGACAGAGTCCCGACCAGCGGGGTCGCGTGGCAGATGCCCACGTCGATGCCCCGGTCGAAGCTGTCGGACCACACGAACAGGTGGCCATCCACCCCACGGGTCCCCCACACCGGCGCACGGCTCTAGACACCTGCCAACTGCTGCTGCGGGGTGCCGGGCAGCCGGACGAGACGGTGGACGCGCACATCGGCAGCTACCGGACGCGCGGCGAAGCCGAGTAACTCCAAGGCCGCATGAGCTGAGCGGACGCGAGGAGACTGCGGTAGGCCGGCCGAAGAGCCATCGCCTGATAAACAGCAGCACCCATCACATAAAGCGGCACCCGCCGTAGCGGAATTCCTTGCGCGCGGAGCAGGAACCCCACAGGCCCTGGCGGCATCAGCACGGTGGATCCTGGCGAAGGTCGGCTTGCGCTCGTCCAATCGTTCGCGTCGTAATCAACCTGAACCTCCCAGAGACGGAGCCCGGTGGGACGCACCGAAACCCATAGCCGCTACGGGAGGGCGTCCAGCCCACGACGGTCGACCGTCAGCCGCCTTAGTAGACATCATGCTACGAAGCGAACCGGCGTTGGTTCGGTTTCGCGGCCGTCTACTCGTAGACCCTCTGGTGCCACGCGACGGCGGCCACCGCTCAGGAATCTGTCCGGACGGCCACCTCGGAGGTGCGGCGAACGCAGGCGAATCGCGGCGCAGCTGGGCCTACTTATCAGCGCGATTTCGACCCGACGCGCTACACACGGCCCTAGAACCTGTCCGTCGGGCGCACGCCTCGACGCCTGACCGGCCCAGCCCGACGCCGAGCCCATGCGATGTCGCGTGGGCTCGGCGGCTTCCGTGCCTGCGTAGCAGTCGGCTGACCACGACTACGCCGTGGCGGTGGCGGACCCGCAGTTGGTCAGCGATTGATGTACGCGCCGAGGCCGCCGAATTCTTCGCCGGCGAGGAACGCGAGTGGACGGTGAGCATGGCTTCCTCGACGTGAATGGGGCAGCCCCATGCCGAGTCGCCCCAGGCATCGGCGATCTTGACCTCCGCCGGCGCGGTGCAGCAGGAGGTGCCGCCGAGCTGGCAGTGCTCAGGGCGCGGCTGGACCGAGTGCGCGGTGGCGGCGGCGCGGACCCGGGTGGTGAGCTCTGCGGGTTTCGCGGCCCGCTGTTCGGCGTCGGCCCGCAGCTGCCGCTCCGCGTGGACCGCTTCAGCCAGCGCGTCGTGAGCCTTTTTGGCGCTGGCCTCCGCGGCGGCCTTCGCCTCTTCGATGTGGTGACACTCGATGGCCAGCGCGGCGGTACTGGCGAAGACCCGAGCGAGGGCGAGGTCGGTGTCCTGCGGGACACGGGGGGACGCGGTGCTACATGGCGAACGTGCCCAGCAGGGTGCCGTCGCGGGCCAGGACGGGCGTGGACCAGCAGGCCGCCAGTCCGGCCCGGCCGGCCAGGTCCCGGAAGTCGGTCCAGAACGGGTCGGTGGCGATGTCGGTGACGATGACCGGCTCGCGTCGGTGTGCGGCGGTGCCGCAGGAGCCGACTCCTTCACCGGTGGCGATGCCGTCAATGGCGTCGTTGTAGAAGTCGGGCAGACTGGGCGCGGCGCCGTGCCGCAGGTGCCGGCCGTCGGGATCGGCGAGCAGGACCGAGACGAGGACGTCGTCCGGTGCGAGGTCTTCGATGCAGCGGGCCATCCCGTCGAGTATTTCGGCCAGTGGCGCCGGCCGCGCGATCTGCTCGAGCAGCGCGCGGTGCTCGGCCATCAGCTGCTGGGCGTGCATGATCTGGGTGGTTTCGACGCCGATCATCCGGGTTCCGGTCACCGTGCCTTTGGCGTTCCGGCGCGGGTCGTAGGTGAAGTCGAAGAACACCTCACGGGCCTGCGGGCCGGTGCCCAGCATGACCCGGACGTCCCGGCCGATGTAGGACACACCGGTGCGGTAGACCTCGTCGAGCAGATCGATGAAGCCTTGATCGGCCAGTTCGGGCATCAGGTCGGTCAACGCGACGCCGGTGCGGGTGCGTTTTTTTGCCGATCGTGGCGAAGAACGCCGGATTGGCCGCCTCGACCCGGTGCTCCGGGCCGGCGAGCGACGCGAAGACGGCGATCGACTGTCCGAACAATGCCCGTAGGTCCTCGGCCCCGGATCCGCCGGCCTCGGGACCCTCGGCGATCGACTGCTGGCCTGCTGCCGCCATCACGGGACACATCCGTGCAGCGCGGCGCGTCATCTGACGAGCTTAGCCCTAGTCGCGGGTAGGTCAGCCAGTTCCGCAGGCGCGAGTCAATGTACGTATTGTCCGGCTCCTGAGTGCGGCGATGGGGCTCGGTGGTGCCGTCTGTGCGGTGGGCGCCGATGCCGATGGAGCGTGGGAGTGTGAGTCGCCCAGAGGCCGACCGTCGCTGTAGCGAGGATGGGCACGGAGCAACTGCTGTCGGAGGCGGCACGGGCCGGACGGCCGAGTCGGTCGCGGGGCGTCGCTTCTACGCTGACGGGCGTGCCTGGTCTTCTCGGCGTGGATTTCGGGACAACGAGCACTGTCGCGGTGGTTGACGTGGATGGCGCAGCACCTGTCCCGCTGTTGATCGACGGCTCACCCAGCTTTCCGTCAGCGGTATTCCTGGAGCCCGACGGCGACTTGCTCGCCGGTCAGGACGCGCTGCGCGCGGCACGTGGAGCCCCGGCGGCGGTGGAGCCGTATCCGAAGCGCTGTATCGACGACGGGTCGGTGCTGCTGGACGGCCGGGAGGTTTCGGTTGCTGAGCTGATTGGTTCGGTCTTGGCGCGGGTGCGTGCCGAGGCGCGGCGGGTGCTCGGCGGGCCGCCGTCGCAGGTGCGGCTGACCCATCCGGCGGCCTGGGGTCCTCGGCGCACCGGCATCCTGCGGGAGGCCGCCGCGCAGGCCGGGCTGGGCGAGGTGTTGCTGATCGCCGAACCGGTGGCCGCCGCGGCATACGCCGCGTCGAAGCTGGGGGAGGACCGAACGTGGCTGTGTTATGACCTCGGTGGGGGCACGACCGATTTCACCGTGGTCCAGGGCCGGACCGTGCTCGCCACCGGCGGGCTGGGTGATGTCGGTGGCCTCGACATCGATCAAGCGATCGTGGAGCACCTGGCCGTGGTGCTCCCGCGGGGCAACGCCGAGGCGTGGGCGAGGCTGGTAGGGCCGGAGACCGCGGCCGAGCGCCGGGCGGGGATGGCGTTCCGCGCGGAGGTGCGGCTGGCCAAGGAAGTGTTGTCGCGACGCTCGTCGACGGTGCTTCATGTGCCGTTGCTCGAGGTGGAGGTTCCCCTTGGCCGCGAGTTGCTCGACCAGATCGCTGAGCCGGTGTTGGCCCGGACGCTGCGCGGGGTGCGGGAGTTGCTGCGGTCTGCTCCGCCGATCGAGGGCGTGTTGCTGGTCGGCGGCGGTTGCCGGATGCCGCTAGTCAGCACGTTGTTGCATCGGGAGTTGGGGCTAGCGCCGGTACTGGTCGAGCACCCGGAGACCGTGGTCGCTCTCGGCTCACTACTGGTCAAGTCTTCGTCGGAGACGGCTGTGGTGATTTCGCCCGCCGGTGATGTGTCTGTAGCCTCGCCGCCGCCCGATGCGTCCGCCGGCTATCGGGCCGAAACACCGGCGGACCCCTCCGGTTCCCCGGCGCTCAGCACTCCAAAACGCTGGCTCGGCGACCATTCGGTCCTGCGGCGCCGAACGCTGGCGTTCGGCGGGATCGCGACGACCGTCGTGGTGCTGCTGGCGGTGGCGCTCGCGGGCGTCTGGAACAGCAACGACGGCGGACAGCCTTCTCCTCGTGCGCGCGGTCCGCTGATTTCCGGGGCAGCCACGTTCGAGCGGATCGGCCGCTTTGGTTCGCCGGGGGAAACCGTGCGTGCGTCGTATCTGAGTCCGGGTGCCGCCCGGGTGCTGGTGAGCGGAGACAACGGCCAGGTGTGGAGTGGACTTCTGTCGACCGGGTCGTGGCAACCGCTGCCGTCCGGGTCGGCCGCGCCCGTCGTCACGGTCGTCTTCAGCCCCGATAAGGACGAGTCGGCGGCCGGCCTGCGAGCCGACGGCACGCTGGATCATTGGAACCTGGCGACGGGAGCGCGCGGATCGCCCGTACAGAAGGGCAGGAGGTCAGACCGAGCGGCGGTTAGCCGCGACGCGGCCGTGGTGGCCTGGCGCGGCCGGCAACTGCGGGCCTGGTGGCCCTACATCGATACTGACACCTTGAGACAGCTCATGGTCCCCGCCGAGGTCGATGCCGTTGCGTTTCACGACGACCTGCTGGTCGTAGCGAGCCGGGACGGTGTTTTGAGGGTCTGGGATTCGGTGACGACCAACTCGCTGGTCGAGCGTCTTTCGGCGCGGGTCGGTCCGGTGCAGGCGGTCGCGCTGTTCACCGAGTACCAGCGCGCCACCGTGCTAGCGGCGGATCAGACGGGACGTGTGCGTTGCTGGATCTACGGGATTCCGGATGACGCGCGGCCGCGTTTGCGGCATGAGCTGGCACTGCCGGGCCAGCCCAACGAAGTTGTCGCGGAGGGCAATCCGTCCCGTTCGTTGACGCAGGTGGCTGCGGTTGCGCACGGATACCCGGCGGCGTTCGTGGCGATCAGCGCGGATGGCCGCTACTTCGCCACTGCGGACACCGGCGGCACGCTCCGCATCTGGTTGTCGGAGAACGGCAAGCCGATCGCCACGGTGTCCGGGCTGACCGGCCTGGTCGGACCATTGGACTTCCGCCTGCGGCACCTCTACGTCACGACGGCCACCCCGGCCGGTGTGTCGACCTGGCGTATCTCGCCGCTCTGACGGGTGGCAGCGGCGCGTCGCAGCGCGGACCCGAGTGCCCCGTCGGCGGGCACCGGTGACGTACTGACGGTGGCGCCGCCCCTCGGTAGGCTCGTCGGGGTGGCCGCCGGTGAGCTGAGTGTCGACTGGGGAACGACCAGCACGGTCGCGGTCGCCGGCTTGGACGGCGGAGTTCGGATGCCGCTGCTGTTCGACGGCTCTCCTAGTCTTCCCTCGGCGGTCGTCGCCGACCTCGACGGGACGCTCTTGACCGGCCGCGACGCGCTGCGCTCCGCGGGTGGGGCGCCGGACTGTTTCGAACCCCATCCCAAGCGGTGTATCGACGACGGAACTCTGCTGCTGGGTAACCTGGAGTACCCGATCGTCGAGGTGATCGCCGCGACGCTCTCCCGGGTGGCCGCCGAAGCGCACCAGGTCCTCGGTCGCCCGCCGTCCCGGACGCGGCTGACCCATCCGGTGGCCTGGGGGCCCCAGAGAACCCGGCTGCTGGCCGACGCGGCAGCACGAGCCGGATTATCGGGAGTCTCGCTTGTGGCAGAGCCGGTCGCCGCGGCGCATTCCGTGGCCACCTCCTTCGAGGAGGGACATCCAGCGGCGGCTGCCGCCCGGTCTCCCGGTAGCTGGCTGATTTACGATCTCGGCGCGGGCACTACGGATATCACGCTGGTCCACGATGTCGCTGTGGTCGCGAGCCGCGGTTTACCGGACCTCGGTGGCCTGGACGTCGACCAGGCGATCTTCGAACACTTCGGATCGGTTCTCGCGGGGCGTGACCCTCAGATGTGGCAACGGCTCGTGGCGCCGACCACGGTCGCCGATCGGCGTGCGGCGATCGGTTTCCGGCTTGATCTGCGTGCGGCCAAAGAGCTGCTTTCCCGCCGATCCTCGACCCTGGTGCGTGTGCCGTGGTTCGACATCGACCTTCCGCTGGGCCGGGAGACCGTTGAGGAGATCGCCCAGCCGGTTGTGATCCAGACGTTCGCCGCGGTGCGCGATGTGCTGCGCGGCGCCCCGGAAGCGACCGGGCTGTTTCTGGTCGGCGGGGCATGCCGGATGCCGCTAGTCGCGACGCTGTTGCATCGCGAGTTCGGAATCGCGCCGGTCCTCGTCGATAGCCCCGAGCTGGTGGTGGCGTCCGGAGCGCTGCTGGTCCCGGAGGGCCCCACGCGCGACCCGGGACGCATAGGACATGCTGCCGGGGAGACCGGGAATTTGGCGCCTGTGACCGCCGTCGTCACCGAATCGACGAAGGAGGCTGGTGCGCGGCTGACGCAGCCTGACCCTCCGGTGCGGCGTGCCCGTCAGCGCGGACGCCGCCCGGCCAGGCTACTCGGCGGTGTCCTCGCAGCCGTCTGTTTCGTGACGGTTCTGGTCGGCGTTCGTCTCGTCGCAGGCGACAGCGGGACGCAGCGTCCGCCTGCCGAACCGCGGCTGTCGGGCGCGGCGGAGTTGCGAAAGGTCGGGCAGTTCACAGTGCCGGCTGGCGTGTCCGCGGCCTACGCGGCACCTGACCTGTCCTATCTGATCGTCACCGATGAGACCGGGCGGGCGTGGAGCGCGAAGCGGACGATCGGGCAGTGGCAGGAATTGCGGAGCGTGGATTCTCGCGAGCCGGTGCGCGCGGTCGTATTCGATGCTCGGCGCGAAGGAACCGTGACTTTCGTCCGTGCCGACGGTGCGGTCGAGACGTGGTCGGCCGAAGCGGGCCTGCGGCGGGGTACGGCCGAGTCGGTCGGCGCGACGGTTGGCCTGACCGCGGTGGACGGTGAGTACCTCGCCGTGGCCACACCCGCCGGCGCGGTCCGGTCCTGGGGCCCCTACTACACCGAGGCGGGTGCGACGTGGACCAAGTTGGCGGGCGAGGTGACGGCGTTGGCCTTCGGCCACGCCATCGTGGCCGCCACCAGCGATGGCGTCTTGCACTATCGGCAGCGCTCCAGTGATGGAGTCGCGACGGTCCATGCGGGGCCGAGCCCGGCGGTGGCCGTGACTTCCTCGGGTAGTGGAATTGGGCAGATGGCCGCGGCCGACACGGTAGGCGGCGTCCGCTGCTGGGCGGTTGACCGTCTGTCGAAAGCCTCGCGAGAGATGACGCTGAAGGCTCTGCCCCTCGTCGTCCACGGGAAGCCGGTGACGGCGGTGACATTCAGCGACGACGGTCGCTATCTCGCCACGGCCAGCGCGGACGGCACCGCCCGGGTCTGGCTCGTCGAGACCGGTCGCCCGATCGCCACCGTCAGCGGTCTCAACGGCCTGCACGGTTTTCTGCAGTTTCACCAGAAACGGCTGCAGGTGACAACAATCGACGAGACGACCGGACTGCGCGTGTGGCAGATCGCCGTGCGTTGATCAACGACGAATCACCATGTCCGCGGTGCTGCTGGCGTGCACATGTTTCGAGGGCGGTAAGGCTCCTGCGGCTTCGCGCTGCCCGGAGCTGCTCAGGTCCGGCGGCTGAGCTGCCGGTACACGTCGACCGGGCAATCGTCGTGCCACGCGGCGGCTTCGACAGGATCGCGGAATGAGCTGGGCACCAGTTCGGCGTAGCGCAGCGGTCTGCCGTCACGGTCGGGGCTGCCGCTGGTCATGACCAGCACGTGTACGTTGCCCAGCCGGTGGAAGACGTCCTCGTAGAGGACCAGCTCATGGGGCGGGTTGCCCGGGTCGGGGGCGGTGGCGACCACTGCAGTCCGGCGCGTTCGGAGTAGGTCAGCCAGCCCATCCGCTCGATGGCCGCGCGCCGGATCTCGCTGTTTGTCTCCTCGTGGATCCTGCGCACGTGCCATCCAGGTGACACCAGATCGGGTGGTACGAGCAAGCCGTGCCAGCAGGACAACTCGGTGCCGTCCGGTCAGCGCACCGCCGGGCCGTCGGCCTGATGCAGGCGATACCCGCCCTGCGGGTCTTGCTCGACGTGCAGGTGTTCCGGGCCGACGCTGACGGCGACGAAATCCGGATGCGGCCACCAATCGTAGCTGCTGACATGCTCGAAGGCGCGGATGACGGCCAGCCGGTCGGGGCGCGGGCGGAGGGCACCGCGCTCGATCAGCCAGACCAGCGAAGCGATGCGCCCGATTTCCCGGGTCCTGTCCGGATCGCTCCACAACTCGGGTGCCGGGGGTGGTTTCCGCCGCGCCCGCGCGAGTCGGCCGGTGGCGCTCAGCGCTTCGTCGACCAACCGTACGGCCGCCGTCGCCGAACGGGTCGCCCGGTCCGGCGCGCCCCACCGCACGAACGTGTCCAGAGTGAGGACGGCGTCCACGATCGGGTTTCCGACCAGTTCCCGAGCTCGCCTTCTCTCCCGGCTGCGGACCCTGTCGTTCCCGAGGCAGGCGGCGGCGATGCGGGAGGAGGTGCTGCGCATTTCAGCCACCGATGCCGCCGTAGCGGCTTGGTGGGTCGCGAGCCGCTTCGCGCGTGTCTCGATGCGCCAGGTGTCGCTGGCAACCCAACGTCCGATTGCGGCGCTGATGGCCGCACCGGCGGCGCTGCCGGCCAGGAGGAAGGGCCAAGACTCGTCGCGCTTGATCACCCACCACAGCCACAAGGGCGACAGCAGGACGGCTGCAACCACGGCGCCGCTGCCGGCGCCGATCGCGGCGTGATGCGCGTGGAGCCGCAGCCAGCGGACGCCGACGGCTACGCCCGTGCGCACCGCCGCGCCCAGGTGTGCCGACCATCGAAGGCGGGGGGCTGCCGCGACGGTGCGGCGGCGCCGCAGCTCGGTGGCGGCCCTGGTCGCTGCGAGCCGGCCGTCAACGGGATGCTGCGCCCAGATCACCGCGTCCGGCGCCGCCATTCCGGCGGCCGCATAACACCGTCCGATTGCCTCGAGCAGCACCGCGCGTTGGTCCGCGGTCAACGGCGGTGGCTCAAATCGCCCGCGCAGCCACTCGGCGACGAACGCCTCCGCGCCGCTGGAGAGGGGCTCCTCGGGAAGGTCGTTCACCGTCTCTCCCCTCTGCGCTCAGAAGAAGGTCGCGAGGATCAGTTCGGCGATGGCGCCGGATGCGGCGAGCACGAGCCCGGCGGGGAGGAGACGCCGCCCGCTGTGCCGGTAGCGGACGGCGTCAGCCGCCAGCGTATCCACAATAGAAAGCCCGGGCGCCGGGATAACCTCGCCGAGACGATCACCGGTGACGATGTCGAGCATCAGGCACACGTTCTGCGCTCCGGCGGGCTGGCCACAGAGCGTCGCGGTGGGCGCGCCGCACGGTTGACCGGCCTTGGCTTGGGTGGCCACGGATCCAGTTCCGGGCATACGAGGTATCGGGAGTCCCGCTGTCGTCGTCCCAGCGCACCCGGCCGATGACGAACACCGGAGGGTCCGGTGGCGCCGTTGTCGCGGTCGATCACGGCTGGGTCGACGTCGACGTCGACGACCCGCCCAGTCCGCCCTCGCGGGGGTCTTCATCATCCGCGCCGCAGGCGGCGGAGTGCTGTTGTACTTGCTGTGGGTGCTGCCCGCGGTCTGGCTGGTGGACTGGGGCGCGCCGATGCTCGCCGACGGTGCCACGGACCTGGTGGCTCGTCGCGGATGGCGGGCCATCCGAAGTGGCCGGGCGATGGAATTGCGGCCGGACGGACTTCGCTACTACGGGGCGTTCCCGTTGCGGTCCGGGGCGGTCGTTGGTGAGGCGGACGTGGAGGCCGGGTGGGCGGCGGTAGCAGCGGCTGAATTTCGTGCCGGCCATGACGAATCATGGTGGTTCTGCCTCGATCTCACGCCGGAGCGTGGCCGCCTGATCGGCAGGACGCCGCGTTGAGGGTAGGCATGCCGCATGGTGAGGGGTCCGACCCAGGAGCGGCGACTGCGGAGCGGCGGATCGCGGAGAACCTGCTGCGACTCCGGACACCGATCGCGGTGAACACGCTGATCTGTCCCGGAGTGAGGGCCCGCCGGGTCGACATGGCGTTACGCGCGTGGACGGGCGGGAGACTGCGCTGCCGCCCGGTCGAGAAGCCGTGGTGGTGGCCGGCCCGCGTTCCCCGGCACGGTCCGGCAAGCTGACCAAACCGTTGCTTCTTTTCGTCCACAATGGAATTGAACAATCAGCCACAGAGTACGGGTCCAGCCGCCGAGCGAACCAGCGGCGGAGAAAGAGTGACCCGTGGCATGACCGGGTTGCTCTAGCCGCGGTGGCGCCGGCTGCTTCCGGGGCACCCTGACCCGCGATCCTTCCGAGTCGGCTGTTGCCCGTAAGCATTCCGATCGATGCTCGGTCCGGTGGACGCGGCGACTCGGTTCACGCCAACCCATGGAAGCGGACAGCGTGTGTGCCGGTCAGCTGTCGGATTCGAGCGGCGCGTGGATGCCCGGCACGGACGCGTGTCGTGAAGGGGTTCGATTTCGAGGACCAGCCGGTTGAGGAGGGTCAGGCCGCGGTCGAGTTCGGCGGCCGCGGCGCCGATGGTCGCGTTGCGCTCGTCGTCGGTGGGGAACCGGCCGGCGCGGGCGGGCTCTTCTAGTGCACCGCAGAGATCGGCGAGCGGGTCAAGACCGAGGTTGGCCGCAGCGCCGGAGCCGGTGGGCGCGTGCCGCGGTGGTTTCGTGGTCGCCGGCGGCGAGGGCGCCGAGGAGCTGGGGTCCGGCGGCGTTGAACGAGCGGATGTGGCCGGCGACGAGCTGACGGTCGTCGATCTGAGCGTCGGGGCCGATCAGTTCGTGCAGCCGTGCTCTGGCGTTGTCTTCCAGGCCACGGCTATTCGCCGCGACAGTTGATCCGGTGGATCGTGCGTCGCGGAACTTGCCGGGAGCCGCAGGGCTGAGGGAGTCATGGTGGGGGGTGGCCGCGGCGAGGGCGTCACGCGGACCAGTGCGGTTGGTCCCGCGAGTCGCGCTACTGGTTCGGCTGCAGTGAGGGAACCGACAAGGGCCCGGCGAGAATCGGCGCGCTGGTCAGTTCGATCAGACGGTGGCCGATCTCGTCGACCGGC
Source organism: Cryptosporangium sp. NPDC048952 (assembly GCF_043197895.1). Taxonomy (NCBI): domain Bacteria; kingdom Bacillati; phylum Actinomycetota; class Actinomycetes; order Cryptosporangiales; family Cryptosporangiaceae; genus Cryptosporangium; species Cryptosporangium sp. NPDC048952. The sequence goes on from NZ_JBICTY010000011.1 coordinate 11,885, forward strand.
AACACGAGACCGATCGCGTTGTCTCGGCTGATCGTGGCTTGGGGCATGGCGAAATACTGCGAGGTGGCCTCGTCGGACGCCAGGACGAGGCCACCCCTGTGATGCACCGCGGTGGCGCCGGTCGCACCGTCCTGGCCGCCTCCGGTCAACACGACGGCGATCACCTGCGGCCCGACCGCCATCGCGAGGGTCGTCAACAGCAAATCGGCAGAGGGGCGTGACGGAGGGAACCGTCCGGACGGAATCAACGCGAGGGTGCGTTGCGGGGTGACGAGCAGGTGCCGGCCGGACGGTGCGACGAAGACTTGTCCGGCGAGGATCGGTTGTCCGTCGGTGGCGGCGCGGACCGGGAGCGCGGTGCGCTGGTCGAGGATTTCGGCGAGATGACTGTCGTACTCCGGTGAGGTGTGCTGGAGGATCAGGACCGCCGCCGGGAAGTCGTGCGGCAACGGTTCCAACACAGCGCTCAAGGCGATGAGCCCACCGGCGGAGCAGACCCGCGCGATCACCGCAGCATCCGTCTTGGCAGCCTCCGGGTCCATGCGGTCACCGTAGCCAAACGGCGGCGAACACACGACGCCGAGCGCGGCAGGACAGTGAGCGAGCAGACTCACGCCGGAGCCGGAAGGGTGAAGGACATCGAGGTGCCGCCGCGGGGGCCTTCGGTGGCCCAGATCCGGCCGCGGTGCCGCTACACAATGCGGTGACAGGTGGCCAGACCGATGCCGTCGCCCCGGGCAGAGGTGTCGAGCTGGGTGAACATGTCGAAGACCCGGGCTCAGTGCTCGACGGGGACGCCGATGCCGTTGTCGGTCACCGACCCCGTCCACACGCCGTCCTCCTGATCAGCGGTGAGTGTGATCGTGCAGGGCCGGTCGGGGTGCTGATATTTGATCGAGTTGCACAGCAGGTTCTGCAGCAGCTGCCGAATCAACATGGCCTCACCCGCCGCGGTCGGCAGCGCAGCAGGCACGTCCACTGTCGCCCCACCGGCCCGCAGGTGCTCCCGCACGGAAACCTAAGTCGTTGACCGCTTGTGGTCGCAACATGCCAGTCGGATTCCCCGCGCGGCGCATGCTGACCTCCTCCAGCGAAGTACAGCTAGGGCGCGCCTCCCAGCCCTTCCAACCAGTCCGGCGCGTCGATCGGCCGCACGACGAAAGCCCGCGAGTCAGCGCGCCAGCGCCTGTACCCGGGTGAAGCCGAGATCGGAGGCTGAGTACGTCGCGGCCGGCCGTCGCGTCCGCCGCACGGCCGTCCGCCATCACCTCCTCGCTGCCGTACTGCTGCCAGAACGACCGCGGCTACGAGGTCGACACCGCACCCACCGGCGCCGCCGCCCTCCAGACCGCCGCGCAACGGCACCCGGAGCTGATCCTGCTCGATCTGGGCCTGCCCGACCTCGACGGCATCGAAGTCATCGAAGGCCTGCGCCCCTGGTACGACGGGCCCATCGTCGTGCTCTCGGCGCGCCACACGACCGACGACAAGGTACTGGCGCTGGACGCCGGTGCCGACGACTACGTCACCAAGCCGTTCGGCATGGAAGAGCTGCTCGCCCGGCTCCGCGCCGCGCTCCGCCACGCCACTCCGGCCCCGGATACGCTGGTCGTGACCACCGACGCGTTCACCGTCGACCTGGCCGCCAAACGCGTCACCGCCGGCGACCACGACGTCCGGCTGACGCCCACCGAATGGGGCCTGCTCGAAGTCCTCATCCGCAACCCCGGACGGCTGGTCCGCCACAAACAGTTGCTGAACGACGTCTGGGGCAGCGCGTACAAACAAGAATCCGGCTACTTGCGCGTCTACGTGGCGCAGCTCCGGCGGAAACTCGAGCCCGACCCGGCCCGACCGCGGTACCTGATCACCGAAGCGGGCATGGGCTACCGGTTCGAGCCCGATCGGCGGGAGGCCGTCGGGTGAGCGCCTCGATGTTCTTTTCGCGCTTCTCGCGGTGCTCGGATTCTTCGTGGTCCTCGCGGCAGGGATCGCGGCGCTCATGTGGGCCAAATCGCGGTTCTGAATCACAGCCCGGATTCATGCCGGAACTCATAGCCCGAGGCCTTCTCGGCCTACGCGGCCGCTCGAGTGCGTGCTGGGCCATGAACGAGGGCAGTGCGTGGACTTCATCGGCGAGCTGTCGCGCGCACAACCGCTCTCGGTGTCAAGCTCATCCTGTCCGAGACCCCGGTCGGTAAGCTGCCCATCCCGGTCACCCTCGGCGTCATCGTCGCCACGATCGGCGTCTCGATCGCCTGGAGCCTGCGCGCCACCCGCGCAACCACAGCCGTCAGTGGCCAACCGGGCACCGGGAAGCAGTAGGAAATGAGCAGAGCATCTTGTCACTCGTAGCCGAGATGCTCCTCAGAGTGCAGGCGCCACTCGTCAGAATCCCTGGCCAGGATGAAGGAAGTGCGCTCCGTCAAGTCGTACTACCCGGAATCGGGTCATGGCCCCAGGTGTACCAGCGAGCCGCGACCCGCGCCGTGTCCCGGGTGTGGCTGACGACGGTGATTTCCTCCAGCGTCGAGGTGGAGCCGAATTTCCCATTTTCGTTCTGGTCGTGCGCTTTGGCGTACTCGGTGCAGAAGTCGGCCGGATTCTGGTAGAGCACTGAACCTCCTCGGCGCCTGGGTGCTGCTACCGACGCCGTCGGGGGCCGGCAGGAGGTGAGCTCCTGCGGGCATCGACGCCGCGGTCGCAGACTGTGCGCTCTCCCAGAACGGCCGACGCCGGTCGGACCGGCTCCGGTCACGGGAGTCGGCGAGTCCGCCGCCTTCGCGCACGAGCGACCGATCCGCGACCTGTTCCCGCCGGTGCCGAACGGATGCAGCGCCGGATCGTGACAGGTGCAGGCTGCCGACTGGTCTCAGCAGCCGGCGCCAGGCGTCGATCGGCACAGTTGCCCGCCGACCGACTCTCGCCAGAACGGAGACGACTCCATGCTTGCCCACATCGAACCAGCGATCTGCGACCGCGCACGCCTAGAGGAGGTCGAGTCGCTCCGGTGGAACAGTCGAGCGGTCTTCACGGCCCTTGATGACATTGCGGCCCGATCGGCGACGTGGACCGAGACGCCGATCAGCGCGGTCACCCTGCTGAACAGGACAACCCAGATCTGCGTGGGACTGCACGGCGTCCCGGACTCGGTGGACATCGGTGAGCGTCGCCTTCACCGGCACGCGATCCCCGTCGAGTGGGCGTTCTGCGCTCCATTGGTCGCCAGCGGCCGCCCGCACGTGGTCCCGGACCCACGGCGGCACCCCGACTACGCCGAACACCCCTTCGTCACCCGCTTCGGTTTGCAGAGCTACCTCGGCGTTCCCCTGATCAGCTCGATCGGCCAGATCCTCGGCGGCCACTGCGTACTGAGCACCGCCCCGCACGACTCCCACATCACTGACGTCCTCGCACTGGAAATGGGTGCCGCGAAAGCTGTCGCCATCCTCGAATCCACACGCGGCTTCACCGGCTGGTGACACCACGGTGGCCCACGCCCGCCGTGCCGCGAGACCAGCGCGTCACACCGCCAATGTGCTCAAGGCCTGCAGCGACGGGACTTTCGGCCCTGACCGCCTTCGCCCCCCGGATGGTCTGGTGGTTCTGCGCGGCCGGACCTGGCCGGGCCGGCCGGACAGGCCGGCGGGGGCGAGAGGCAGGACGGGATGGATCAGCTCGACATCGCGCGGTGGCAGTTCGGAATCACCACGGTCTACCACTTCATTTTCGTGCCGATCACGATCGGGCTGTCGGTACTGGTGGCGATCCTTGAGACCGCCTACGTGCGCACGGGCAAGGAGCCCTACAAGCGGGCGACGAAGTTCTGGGGCAAGCTTTTCCTGATCAACTTCGCGCTGGGCGTGGCCACCGGCATCGTCCAGGAATTCCAGTTCGGTATGGCCTGGAGTGACTACTCCCGGTATGTCGGCGACATTTTCGGCGCGCCGCTGGCCATCGAAGGTCTGCTGGCGTTCTTTCTCGAATCGACGTTCCTCGGGCTGTGGATCTTCGGCTGGGACCGGCTGCCGAAGCGCGTCCACGCCGCCACGATCTGGGTCGCGGCGATCGGCACCGTCCTGTCGGCGTACTTCATCCTGGCCGCGAACTCCTGGATGCAGCACCCGGTCGGCTATCAGATCAACGAGGACACCGGCCGCGCGGAGCTGACGAACTTTCCGGCGGTCCTCACGAACTCCACGACGCTGGGAGCGTTCCCGCACGTCGTCTTCGCGGCGTTCATGACCGCGGCGGCGCTGATGATCGGTGTCTGCGCCTGGCATCTGGGCCGGGGACGGAATCAGGACGTCATGCGTCCGTCGTTGAAGCTGGCGGCCTGGGTGATGCTGGTCGCCGCGGTCGGCACCGTGATCTCCGGCGACATCCAGGCGAAGATCATGACCGAGCAGCAGCCGATGAAGATGGCCGCGGCCGAGGCACTGTACGACACGGTCGCACCGGCGTCGTTCTCGGTCTTCACGATCGGCTCACTGGACGGCAAGAACGAAGTATTCAGCATCCGGGTTCCCCGGCTGCTGTCGTACCTGGCCACGGGCAGCTGGGACGGCGAGGTCGAGGGGATCAACGACGTCCAGCGCGCCGAGGAGGCGCGGTACGGACCTGGTAACTATCGGCCGAGCGTGCCGGTCACCTACTGGTCGTTCCGCCTGATGATCGGCACTGGTTTGGCTGCCGCCGCAGTGGCGGCGGGACTGCTGTTCCTGATCGGCCGACCCGGCCGGTGGCTCATCGGCACAATGCGTGGCGCGCGGCGCGGCCGCTCCGCGACCGGCGCAGCACCGATCAGCCCCACCGCCGCTGGCCCGGCCGGCTCCGTGGGAACGGGGGACGGCGGGTGGGGAAGCCACGTGCCCCGTTGGTTGTGGCGGGTGGCGGTGTGGGCGATCCCGCTCCCGATCCTCGCCAACTCCTTCGGCTGGATCTTCACCGAGATGGGCCGGCAGCCCTGGGTGGTGTACGGCGCGCTCCGCACTGCGGACGGCGTCTCGCCGAGCGTCTCGGGCGCCACGATCGTGCTCTCGCTGGCCGTGTTCACGCTGCTCTACGGTGCGCTGGCCGTGGTCGAGTTCGGGCTGATGGTCAAGTACGCCAAGGCCGGCCCGGAGGCGGTGCCGAGCGGAGCCGAGGACGAGACCACCGCGGACGGGCGCCCGCTCGCCTTCGCTTACTGAGGACGTGTCATGGAACTCACCACCGTCTGGTTCCTGCTGATCGCGCTCCTCTGGACCGGCTACTTCTTTCTCGAAGGCTTCGACTTCGGCGTCGGCATGCTGCTCCCAGTGCTCGGCCGGGACGACACCGAGCGCCGAGTGCTGATCAACACGATCGGTCCGGTGTGGGACGGCAACGAGGTGTGGCTCCTGGTGGCCGGAGGCGCGACGTTCGCCGCGTTCCCGGAGTGGTACGCGACGCTGTTCAGCGGCTTCTACCTCCCGCTTCTGCTGATCCTGGTCGCGCTGATCGTCCGTGGCGTGGCGTTCGAGTACCGCGGCAAGCGGCCGTCGGCTGGCTGGAAGCGCGGCTGGGACTGGTGCATCGTCGTCGGCTCGTTCGTGCCCGCGCTGCTGTGGGGCGTCGCGTTCGCGAACATCGTCCGCGGTGTGCCGATCGACGCCGACGCCGAGTACACCGGCACGTTCTTCACACTGCTCAACCCGCACGCGCTGCTCGGTGGCGCGGCGACGCTGACGCTGTTCCTCCTGCACGGCGCGGTGTTTCTGGCCCTGAAGACCCGCGGCGACATCCGGGAGCGGGCCAATGCGCTGGCGGGCCGGATCGCGGTCGTCGCGATCGTGGTGGGCGCGTCGTTCCTGCTTTGGACGCAGTTCGCGATCGGTAAGGCCGTGACTTGGGCGACTGTGTTCGGAGCGGCCGCCGCGCTTCTCGCGGCGGCCGTGGCGAACCGGCGAGGCCGGGAGGGCTGGGCGTTCCTCGCGACCGGCGCGGCGATCGTGTTCGTCGTCGCGAGCCTGTTCACGATGCTGTTCCCCGACGTCATGCCGTCCAGCACCGCCGACGCCTACAGCCTGACCACCACGAACGCGTCCTCGACGCCGTACACGCTGATGATCATGACCTGGGTCGCGGTGATCTTCACCCCGATCGTGCTGCTGTACCAGAGCTGGACGTACTGGGTCTTCCGCAAGCGCATCGGCATGCGCGACATCCCGGCCGCGCCGGTCTCCCCGGCGGTGGGTTCCGCCTTGATCCGGGACCGCTGATGCGCCCGCTCGATCCGCGGCTGCTGCGGTACGCGGTCGCGACACGCACGTTCTTGGCCGCGAGTGTCGTGATCGGAACCGCCTCCGCGGCGCTGCTGGTCGCGCAGGCGACGCTTCTCGCCGGTGTCGTCGTGAGCGTCTTCCTGGACGGCGCCGCGCTGCCCGCGGGTCCGCTGATCTGGTTGGGCGCGGTGATCGGCGCCCGGGCGGTGCTGACCTGGGCGCAGGAGGCCGCCGCGGTCCGGGCGTCCGCCGCCGTGAAGTCGTCGCTCCGGCAGGCTCTGCTCCGCCGCGCCACCCAGGGCGTCCTGCCGGGGACGCGGATCGGCGAACTCTCCGCGCTGGCCACCCGCGGCGTCGACGCGCTCGATGGATACTTCGCGCGCTACCTCCCGCAGCTGGTACTCGCCGTCGTCGTACCGGTCCTGGTCGGCGCCCGGCTGCTCGTCGCCGACTGGCTGACCGCAGTCATCCTGGCGGTCACACTGCCGCTGATCCCGATCTTCATGATCCTGGTCGGCCTGTGGACGAAGGCCCGCACCGATCGGCAGTGGGACGCGCTCTCGCGGCTGGCGGGGCACTTCCTCGACGTCGTGGCCGGACTGCCGACGCTGATGGTGTTCGGCCGGGCGAAGCACCAGGCGGAGATCGTGCGCCGGGTGACCGAGGACTACCGCCGCACCACGATGGGCGTCCTGCGGGCGGCCTTCCTGTCCTCGCTGGTGCTGGAGCTGCTGGCCACGATCTCCGTCGCCCTGGTCGCGGTCTCGATCGGCCTGCGTCTCGTCGGCGGGGAGCTGGACCTGCGGACCGGCCTGCTGGTACTGATCCTCGCGCCCGAGGTGTACCTGCCGCTGCGGCAGGTCGGTGCGCAGTTCCACGCCAGCGCAGAGGGCCTCGAGGCGGCCGGCGACGTGTTCGCGGTGCTCGAGGAGCCGCTGCCGGACGGCGGGACCCGAACCGACGTCCCGGCCGGCGCCCTGCGGCTGGAGAACGTGACCGTGCGCTACCCGGACCGACCGGGTCCCGTGCTCGACGGCTTCTCGCTCGTCGTCCGGCCCGGGACGGTGACCGCCGTGACCGGACCGAGCGGCGCCGGCAAGTCCATTCTGCTCGCGGTGCTGCTCGGCCTGGTTCGTCCGGACGACGGCCGAGTGACCGTGGGCGGTGCCGATCTGGTGGCGTTGGACCCGGCGGCCTGGTGGAAGCGGGTCGCCTGGGTACCGCAGCGGCCAGCGCTCGTCGCCGGAACCGTCGCGGACAACATCCGCCTCGGCGCTCCCACCGCCGGTGACGCCGCGGTCACGGCCGCCGCCCGCGACGCGGATCTGCGCTGTCCGCTCGACACCCCGGTGGGCGACGACGGCGCCGGACTCTCGGCCGGCGAGCGGCAACGGGTGGGGCTCGCGCGGGCATTCCTCCGCGACGCGCCCGTGCTGCTGCTCGACGAACCGACCGCCAACCTCGACGGGACCACCGAGGACACGGTCCTCGCCGCCCTGCGGCGGCTGGTGCGGGGCCGGACCGTCGTACTGGTCGCGCACCGGCCGGCGCTGCTGGCCCTCGCCGACGACGTCGTCCGGATGGATCGCGAGCGGGTGGCGGCATGACGACCGTGACCGCGGAGGGCCAGCACGGACGGCTGGCCGGAGCCGGCGCGGCCGGAGCCGCCGCGCTCGGGTGCGGCATCGCGCTGCTCGCCACGTCGGGCTGGCTGATCAGCCGGGCGGCGCAGCACCCACCGGTGCTTGATCTGGCCGTCGCTGTGACCGCGGTGCGCGCTTTCGGGCTGGGCCGCGGCGCGCTGCGCTACCTCGAGCGCCTGGTGGCCCACGACGCGACGTTCCGCATCCTCGCCCGGCTTCGCGCCCGCGTGTACGACGCGCTGGTCCGCGTCGGCCCGGCTGGCCTGCCGGCGTTCCGGCGCGGCGACCTGCTGGCTCGCTTCGTCGCTGACGTCGACGCGGTGCAAGATCGCTATCTGCGTGTCTTCCTTCCCGCCGGGGTGGCGGTGGCGACCGGCGCGGCCAGCACCGTGGTTGCCGCGCTGCTGCTCCCGGTGGCCGGGGCGGTGCTCGGCGTCTCCCTGCTCGTCGGTGGCGTCGTGGTGCCGTGGCTGTCGGCGGCACTCGCCCGCCGCGCCGAGGCCGCCGCGGCGGACGACCGCGGGACCCTGACCGCGGCGGTCGCTGAGCTGCTCACGTACGCGCCCGAGCTCGCGGTTGTCGGAGCCCTGGACGAGCGACTCCGGGCCGCCGGTGCGCTCGATCGCCGGCTCACCCGCAGTGCGCGTCGCTCCGCACTCGCCACCGGCCTAGGCGCGGGACTTCTCGCACTCGCCAGCGGCGCCGCCGTGCTGGGCGCGCTGGTCGCCGGCGCGGCCGCGGTCCGGAACGGTCAGCTGAGCGGCGTCCTGCTGGCGACCGTCGTCCTGCTGCCGCTGGCCGCGTCCGAGGCGATCGGCGGCCTCCCGGCGGCAGCACAGTCGCTATCCCGCGTTCGCCGATCGACCGCCCGTGTCGGCGAAGTGCTCTCTGCGCCAGGAGCGGCCGGTCGGCCGGCCAGGCCGCTTCCGGCGCCGTCGTCACCGTTCCCGCTCGTATTCAACGGCGTCGTGGCCCGCTGGCCGGGAGCTGCGTCACCCGCGCTCACTGGCATCGACCTGCGTCTTGAGGCCGGGCAGCGCGTCGCGGTCGTCGGCGCGTCCGGCGCGGGCAAGTCCACGCTCGCCGCGGTCCTGGTGCGTTTCCTCGACCCGTCCGCTGGCCGGTTCACGCTCGCCGGAACCGACGCCCGTGCTCTCGATCCCGACGCGGTGCGCCGGCACGTCGGGTGGTGCGCGCAGGACGCCCACCTGTTCGACACGACGATCCGGGACAACCTCCTGATCGCCCGCCCGGACGCCGATGAGGACGAGCTCTGGTCGGCGCTCAGGCAGGCGCGGCTGGCCGACTGGGTGGGCACGTTGCCGCGCGGCCTCGACACCCCGGTGGGAGAGCGGGGCAAGGAGGTGTCGGGCGGCCAGCGGCAGCGGCTGGCCCTCGCCCGGGTGCTGCTGGCCGACTTCCCGATCGTCGTGCTCGACGAGCCGGGCGCGAACCTGGATCCGGCAACCGCCGACGCGCTGACCGCTGACCTGCTGACGGCGACCGCGGGGCGTGCGACCCTCCTCATCACCCACCGGCTGATGGGCTGCGAGACCGCCGACGAGGTGCTAGTGCTGGGAGGTGGTGCCGTCGTGCAGCGCGGAACCCATGTCGCGCTGATGACCGCGGATGAGGACTACCGGCGGTGGTGGGACCGGGAGCGAGCCGCTGATGCCGTCGCGGGCCTCGTTAGCCTCGTTCCGGTCGGCTAGTTGGCCCCCGAACGCTACTCAGCGCATGACGCGGACCCAGTGGGTAGCCAAGTCGTCGGCCGTAGTGCTGTACATGTACATATCTGTGGCCGAGCACGTGTACTTGGTCGGTTCGAGGAAGTACTCGACTTGGTATGGCTTACGACTTGGCCGTTGCGGGTGAAGGTTTCCGTGGTGGGGGACTCGTCGAGCGTCTTGTTCTCGGCGTGGTAGCGGAACGTCGGATGACGGACGAATAGCGGGAACCCTTGAGGGAGCCGGTGCGGGGTTGGGTGCGGCTGTAGTCCGCGGTTGAGGTGCCGTCGGCGCGGTAGGTGTAGAGGGTGCCGCCGCCACCGGTGAACAGGGCACGGCCTCCGTCGAGATCAGCATAGATGTGTTGCTTCTCTGATCGCCAGGTGCCGAGTAGGCAGGGGTCCACGCCGGCCGGGTAGGTCGGCGACGGGCTTACCGAGCGCGAGGGCGAGCTGACCGGTGTCCCGGTCAGATTGTTCGCCGCTTGGGCCTTCTGGTTGTTCGGGCTGTCGTTGTCGTCGCGGTCGGCGATGACGATCGCCGTGCCCACTGCGACGGCGAGTACCGCGGCGAACGCCGCCGCTGTGGCGAGCGGCCGGGCCCGCCATCCGGTGGGTGGTGGCTGTTCGGCCGAGTGGGTGGCCGCCGGGCCGGGGTGGTCGGGAAAGGCCGCGGTCTCACCTGCCGGCGTGTTCACCGGGGGTGTGGTGCTCGCTACGTGCCGGGTCGTCGCGGCGGCGCCAGCGAGCAGGCTGCCCTCGGCTACGGCGAGTTCGGGCTGATCGACCGAGGCCGGGAGGATGCCGAACGCGCGGTGCAGAGTGCTGCCGACCGCGGGCATCCGGCTGGAGCCGCCGGACAGGATGATCGCGGTGAGGTCACTGGCGTCGACGTGGGCTTTCGTCAGCGCCTCCCGCGCGGAGGCGGCAGTCCGCTCCAGCACGGGAGCGGCGAGCCGATCGAGGTCCTCCCGGCTCAGCGGAGCGTCGACCTCGATCAGCGGCATGTGCACCAGGGTGCTGCTGGTGCGGGAGAGCATCTCCTTTGCCTCACGGACATTGGTCCATAACTGCGCCCGTGCACGCCGCTCGGTGGCGCTGGTCGGCTGTTCGAGCCGATGCCATGCGGTGGCGTCGGTGAACGCTTGCGCGAGGTGGGCGACGATCGCGGCGTCGATGTCGAGTCCGCCGCAGTCCGGGACGCCGTCGGCCGCGAGGATGGCGAACGTGCTTCCGGTGCGTCGGACCACCGCCGCGTCGAAGGTGCCGGCGCCGAAGTCGTAGACCACGGCGGTGCCGCCGTCGGGGATCGTCGTCCCGCCGACGTCGGCGAAGTACTGTGCGGCCGCGATCGGTTCATCGATCAGCGTGGCCCCGATCGGCGCGGCGGAGAGCAGCACTGCGCGTCGCGCGGCGCCCCAGCTCGCCGGGCAGGTGAGCACGATGTCGAGGGCCGCAGGGTCCGATGTCGCTTCGGTAAGTGCCCGTTGGAGCACGGCCGATCACGGCGGGTACCGGTACGTCGGTGCCGCCCAGCAGCAGCGTGGCGTCGTCGATGCGGAGTTTGGGATTCGGTTCGAACGCGGTCGGGTCGGTCAACGCCATGTGCAGGGCGTCACGGCCGGTGAGAATACGTCCGGTCGGGTCGAGACACACCGCGGAGGGCAGCAGGGACTGCCGTCGAAAAGGAGGGGCCGGGGTGGGCGGCCCGGGCTTGCTAGGACGGCGACTGTCGTAGAAGTTCCGAAATCGATGCCTACCCGGCTCACACGCCGAGGATAACGACGGGGTGCCGGGATCTGATGCTGCCCTGGCCTGGTTCGGTTTACGCTCGGCGCTTCGGATCGTCGATGCGGAAGACGGGGTAGCGGTCGGCGACCTGCTGAAACTCGCTCAGCGGAGCGGTACGGGTGACCGGCACGTGGGGGCGGGCGCCCGGCGCGAGTTCCAGGTACCGACGGAGGATCGGCGCGCGTTGATCGGCCGGTAACTCGACCAGCCGCACCGTGCGGTTCCCGTGCTGGATCAGCATCGCCTCACCGTCGGCCGCGCGAACGTTCCGCACCCAGTTGGCGCCGTCGCCCAGCATCGAGACGAGATACCGGGCGTCGTGGTAATCGGCGACGACCACCGGAAGGGAGATGGTCTTGCCTGTACGTCGTCCTCTGACTTCGAGGACCGCAGCGCGGCCGAACGTCAGCCAGTCGTGGGCATACAGCCAGATGGAGAAGTTGTTCATCACCCGGGCGAGCCGCCCCGGTCGACCGCGGCGATACATCCACCGTTTCGGTGCATACCATGCCGGTCCGTCGGCCATTGTCCCTCCTTGGTCGTCGCGGCGGATCGCCGATCCGCACGCTGCTGAGCTCTGTGAAGCGGGCGAGTCAGCCGCAGCCGCAGAGATGCCGTAACCGGGCATCCGGCGCGGGGAACATCAGCGACTCGTGCCCGTCGTCCCATCGCACCCGATAGGGCGCCTGGCCGTCCGGGCCAGCCACCTCCACGATCTCCCCCTCGCGGGTCGGATGGTCGGCGCCTGGTGGCTGGAGCAGGATCTCGTCTCCGACATGCGCATGCATGGCCCGGCTCCTTTCAGGACGGGGGTTCTGAGCACAGCGTCGGTTACCCACGAGGCAAGAAGCAGAGGCGAAAGTCCTGATTCGCAACACCGAGGAATCGACGAGTCGACCCTCAGGTCTCGCCAGCGCAGCAGTCGTCTGCGCTCCCGCCACCGCTGATTGCGCCGTCACGGCCGGGCGTGCGACCAGAGCTCTGGTCGGGGCGCAGCAGGTGCCGTCGCGCCAGGCTTCGCGGCCCTCGTTGGCCGCGACGGCGGCGATCACAGCCGGCGACCGGGTCGGCCCACCACCAGCGGAATGAGCCTTCGACGACCGAGTCGAGGCCGAAGCCGATCAGTGCGGTCGAGTAGGCGAGGGTTCCGGCGCTGACCGCCACGACCGCTTCGATCGCGTTGTACGTGATCGTGGCCGCGACCAGCGGCCGCACCCGCCCGGCAAGCATTGTGCGGCGGTCCGGGGACGGGCCGAGGGCGATCAGCGGGAGCTCATCGGCAGCAGCCCTTCTCGTCGGCGTCCGGGCAGGCGGCTGGGTCGACTGCCTGCACCAGCCCGAGCAGGCCACCGAGCGCGTGCCACAGCCGGGTCTGATGAGTTCGTAGCGAGTGCGGCGCCCTTCGGGGACTGTGCGACGACCAGACCGCAGCCGCGCAGGCAGGCGACGTGGTTGGACAGGCTCTGCCGGGACGTGCCCAGCAGATCGGCCGAGTAACCGGGGTCATCGCGTAGTGCCAGCAACACGCGCGCCCGCACCGGATCCGAGAGCGCGTGCCCGAATCGGGCCAGCACGTCGCCGTGGGTCACCGTCTCCGCGCCGCAGACAGTACATCAACAACTGAATACAGCAATGGATGAAACTTGAGTCCGGTCGGCGGGCACTCACCAGCGAGGCATCGTAGTGAGCAGAAGCAGACCAGGGATTCTGCCTAACGCAAGTCTGCGACCTGCGCCCGAATGCACTATGGAGCGATGAGGACGGGACCGTCGGCGGGGGATGACGAAGCGAACATTCTGATCACCAGGGTTCCCAGCGCGGCCGCCAGCCTCGCCGTCGTTCCTTTCCTGGCGGGTCTCTTGGTCGCCGATGGGTTTGTGGTTCGGTGGTTGGCCGAGCACAGCAGCGGAGCCGCACGGGTGATCGGCATCGCCGCGGCAGTCGCGGTCGGTCTGCTTCTCCTGCCGCTGGTCGAACGGCACATGCGCCACGTCGTCGGCTGGCTGCGGTGGCGGGGGAAGCCGGTTTCGGCGTTGCGATGGACGCCGGACGGCATCAGCTACAGCCCTGCCTACACCGGCGGGTTCCCGTACCAGGTGTTCTGGGCGATGCCGATGGAATGCGCTTACCGGCAAGGGCCGGGAAACCGCGGGTTCGTCTGGTGCCTCTACACCCCGGTCGTGGAGGGTCTCGGCACACTACCGGCGCTGTTGGATCGGGAGTGGCCGTTGTCGCGCTCCCGGTTGGTGGGTGAGCGGCGCGCGTTGATCCAGGAGTGCGGCGTCGACCAGACGTCGTCTGAGCAGATGGTTGCGGTCAACCACCTCGTGTATTACGGCACTCCGATCGTCGTGAATCCCTATCTGGTCGATCGCGTCCGGTTACAGCAGTTCGACGCCTACCTGCGTGAACGCACCGACGGCCGGTGCACCGTTGCGCCGCCGGACCGGCCCGTTACGCCGACCACCACCGCGAAGTGACGCATCGGTGACCGGTTACCTCGTCGGAATCGACTGCGGCACCTCGTACACGGTCGCGGTGCTGCAGTACCCAGACGGCCGAAGCCGTCCGCTGCTGTTCGATTCGTCTCCGCTGCTTGCCTCGGCGATCTACGCCGCGGCGACGGCCGCCTAGTCACCGGCCGCGACGCGCAACGGGCCGGGCGTCTGGATCCGCCTCGGTTCGAACCCAACCCCAAACGCCATGTCGACGACGGGCGCGTGCTACTCGGAGACCACGACTACCCCGTCGCTGAGCTGATCGCAGCCACTCTCCGACGGGTGGCCGACGAGGCGCGCCGAGTCGCAGGCGGGCTCGACGCCGTGACGCTCACCCATCCGGCGACATGGCGGTCCGCCCGGCGGCAGGTGCTGCTCGACGCGGCCCGGCTCGCCGGGGGTGCCGTCGCCCGTCCTCGTCGCCGAACCGGTGGCAGCGGCCACGTATTTCGCGTCGGTGCTGCAGCAACAGGTGGCACCGGGGAAAGCCGTGATCGTCTATGACCTCGGTGCCGGAACATTCGACACGAGCGTCGTGACCCGTACCGATGCAGGCTTCGTGGAGGCCGCCAGTGCCGGGCTCGACGACGTGGGCGGGCTGGACCTGGACGCGCTGATTGTCGAGCGCGCCGGTCGGGTGATCGCCGCTCGCGACCCTGTGGCGTGGACCGCGCTGTCGTCACCGATCACCGCGTCCGACCGCCGCTCCTTCCGAACGCTCTGGGAGGATGCGGCGGGGCTGCGCGAGACGTTGTCGCGGGAGTCCTCGGCGACGATGTTCGTGCCTCTCGTAGAGTCGGACGTGCTCGTCACCCGCGAGGAATTCGAGAAAGACGCCACACCGCTACTCGCCCGCACGGTGAGCACCGCACGCGACAGCCTCGCGCGCTCGGGCGTTGCACCCGCCGACGTGGCCGGCCGGTTCCTCGTCGGCGGTGCCAGCCGGACGCCACTCGTGGCGACCCTCCTGCATAGGGCCACCGGAACGGCGCCGACGGTCCTGGAGGAGCCGCAACTCGTCGTCGCCGAAGGCGCGCTGCAGTCGGCACCCGCGACCCCTGAACCGCCGGTCCTCCCAGCTCCGACGAGTGGCACCGAGACGGCGATCATCGGCGCACCCTCAACGGGATGGACCCGGTCCCAATGGATCGGAACAGCGGCAGCAGGACTCATCGTCGTGTTGCTCGCCGTCCTCATCATCCGAACCCTGACCCGCGGCGGAGATGCCGACAGCCGGGCCAGCTCACGCGGTGACTCCACGGCCAGCCCCACCCCGGGAACCACCCCTACCTCCACGACCTTCGTGGTCTCGCGGATCGGTGCCCTGAGCGGTCACACCGCGGATGTCCGCTCGATCGTGTTCTCTCCTGACGGCGCACTCGTCGCCACCGCCAGTAACGACTACACGGCCCGCTTCTGGGATCCACGCACCTTGCGGCAGATCGGGGGCGCCTCTCCAAGGACATACCGACGCCGTGAGCGCGGCGGCGTTCTCACCCCAGAGCGCGGTCCTGGCCACGGCCAGTTTCGACCGCACAATCCGGCTCTGGGACACGAAGAGCCGTCAGCAGATCGGTGGGCCCCTCCAGGGGCACCGAAACGCCGTGCTGGCCGTGGCGTTCTCCCCGCCGGGGGACACGATCGTCACGGGCAGCATCGATTACACGGCCCGCATCTGGAACACGAAATCCCAGAAGCCGGACGGCGTTCCACTCGAGCACCCCGCTTCCGTCAACGCGGTCGCGGTCGCACCGGACGGCACGATCGCCACCGGCTGCAACGACGGCACGATCCGCTTCTGGGATCCGACCACGCACCGACAAATCGGTTTGCCCTTCACCGCTCATGCCTCCGCACGTGGGTGCGCTCGCATTTTACGAGGACAGCGCCACCCTGGTCAGTGGCGGTTCCACCGGTGACCCGACGGTGCGGCTCTGGGATGTGCGCTCCCACCGGCGGATCGGCGGCACCCTCACTGGTCACCGCGGACCGGTCAACGCCGTCACCTTCACCCGCGGCGGAGCCGTCATCGCCACCGCCGCCGGTGACGACACCGTTCGGCTCTGGAGCACCGGTCTGCAGAACAAGATCGGTCAACCCCTCACCACCGGGACGAAAGGATTCTGGACCATGGCCGCCTCCCCCGACGGACGCACGCTCATCGCCGGCGGCGGCCACGACGGTTCCACCGCCGTCTGGCGCCTCACCGACTCCTAAGCTGAGCCGGTCGTCGGGCACGAGCATCGAACTCCGCTGTCAGCGGCTAGTGCAAACTACATGGACCGCCACTCAAGCCCGGTGACGACAGCAACGGAGACCATCACAGCTTCCTCAGTCGTCCGCGTTGCGCCTGTCTGCTTGGGCGCCGGCAACGTGATGCTGTGCCGCCCGCCGATGCTCGACGGCATGGGCAGGATAAGCCACGGCGGCCCGCTCGCGCGCACGACGGGCAAGCTCGTGACCGTCTGCGGCGCCTCGATGGGCGGCGGCCGCCCGGTGCCTACTTTCTTCCGCCTGTTCTGTCGCACGCTGCACCGACCTTGCATCCGACACCGACACCACCTCACCCGACTCACTGGCTGCACGCCGCGCCTCCGCGATCTCCTCGAGGCGGTCGCGCGCCTCATCCGCGCGGTCGGCCGCTCGCAGTCCACGAAGGCGCGCCTCGGCCACCAGCGCATTCCAGGCCAGTTGGTCAGCGTTCATCTTGAGACCCCTCACCGAGTAGGCGCAGCAAGCCCGTCTCAGAACGACTTGATTTACGCTGCAAACAGACGGTACGTAAGCGGTGAAGGCCAGATAAGCCTCGTCAACTGGCCAGTGGTTGGGAGAGTCCGACTGCCGCTGACACTCCGCCGAGCTTTACCGCCGCCGAGTGTGGTCAGAACGTCTCGCGTTTCACGAGCGGCAACGATTGACCACCTCACCCGGCGGATACGAGAGGAATGGCATCCGAGTGGGTGCCGTCGCTGTTCGCCGCTTGCTCAAGCGGGCAGGCGGACTGCAGCCGGATGGAGTACAGGATGACGTTGATGCCGGTCATGAGCTCGCGGGAGCCCGAACTGGGTGAGACGCAAGGAAACTACGCCGACGACCGGGTCGTCCAGCCCGTGTTTCATCGTTTCGCCGCGCTCCCTCTCGCTGACACGCGTCGCCCCGCGCTGCGGGATCAGCTGGTCACCCTGCATCTGCCGCTCGCCGACAACCTGGCCCGCAAGTTTGCCAATCGGGGCGAACCGACCGAGGACCTCATGCAGGTAGCCCGCATGGGGCTGCTGAAAGCGATCGACCGATTCGACCCGGCCCGCGGCGTGCCGTTCCTCGCGTTCGCGATCCCGACGATCACCGGCGAACTGCGCCGCCACTTCCGGGACTCCGGCTGGGACGTCAAAGTCCCGCGGCGGCTGCAGGAGCTGCACTTGGCCATCACCCGGGCGGTCGCCGAGCTCTCCCAGCGCGAGGGCCGCGCGCCGACGGCCAGCGTCCTGGCCACCCACCTGGAGATCAGCAAGTACGAGGTGATCGAAGGTCTGCAGGCCGCCTACGCCTATGCCTCGACGTCGCTGGATCTGCCGGCGGGACCAGAGTCGGACGCCCCGACGCTCGGTCATACCCTCGGTGAGATCGACCCGGGCCTGGAACTGGTCGAGAATCACCACGCGCTCCGACCACTGCTGGCGGCTCTGCCGGAGCGGGAACGCCGCATTCTCGGGCTGCGGTTCTTCGCGAACATGACTCAGACGCAGATCGCCCAGGAGATCGGCGTCTCCCAGATGCACGTCTCCCGGCTGCTGACCAAGACCCTCGCCGATCTGCGCATCCGGCTGCTCGCCGACGACTAACCCCGCGACGACGGGCTGTCCGGTGATACCTATCGGCGGATCACCGGAGGAGCATCGTGGCTTCCAGCAGCGGCGTGCGTGTCACCGACGAAACTATCAAGGTCCGGCAGGTCAGCCACCACCAGTTCAGTTTCGTTGCCGGCAGCAATACCGAGTCCGGTCTCTGGACCCTGCAGCTGGTCTGCGACGAGGGCGCCTGGAAGAGGTCACCTCGGTGACGGTGGAAGACGCCGACTACCTACAGGACGTCCTCAGGCGGCAGGACACCGTGTACTACGACGTCGAGCGCCGTGTCCTGATGTTTGGCGTGGCCGAGCCCGGCAGCTGATCGCTGCAGGAAGCCTCGTGGAGGTTGAGCCTTCGAGGACTACACGGCGTCTTCGAGGAGAGCCGGGTCGGCGGATCGTCAGTGGGTCAACGCCGGCTCGGCGGGCTGGGTAACTGCCTGCGAATCGGTAGACGCGCGGTGACCTGGTTGCGGCCGGCTGCTTTGGCGCGGTAAAGGGTTTGGTCGGCGGCGGTGAGCAGGGCGTGAGCGTCGAGGAGATCGGCGGCGGCGCCGAGGGACGCGGTCACCGTGACGACGTCGCCGGTGGGCAGCTGCACCGGGTGCGCGGCCAGGGTGGTGCGGAGTCGTCCGGCCATCTGAACCGCGCCGTCCTCGGTGGTGTCGGGCAGTAGCCAGACGAATTCCTCCCCGCCGAAGCGGGCGATGACGTCGCCGCCGCGGGTGCTCTGCTGCAAGAGCGCGGCAACCTGGACGAGGACCGCGTCTCCGGCGGGATGGCCGTAGGTGTCGTTGATCGCCTTGAAGTGATCCAGGTCGAGGATGACCAGGCTCAGCGGTCGGCCGTGGCGGCGTGTGCGAGCGATCTCGGTGTGCAACGCCTGCTCGAAGTGCCGGCGGTTGGGCAGTCCGGTCAGCGCGTCGGTGACGGCCAGGCGGCGCTGGTCGGCGAGGGCGGCGGCGAGCTGGTCGGCCAGCCGCGTGTGCTCGCGGGCGACGAGTCCGAGCCGGGCGAGCAGCGCGGCGACAACCAGCGCTGTGACGACCTCGGCCAGGTGCAGGTGACCGAAGTTGAGGTTGGCGACGCTGAGCGCGGCGACGGCGGTGGCGGCGGCCGCGACTGACAGCGGCATGGTGCGGTCTCGCCGGACGGGCAGCGCGATCGGCTCGTCGTCGGTGTGGCGGGCGGCCGCCAGGCCGCCGAGGGTGAGCAGTACCAGGCCGATCTGATAGCCAGCGCTCAGCCAGCTGCCTTCGTGGTACGGGTGGCCGGCGGCGACGGCGTAGAGGAGCCCGAGGTTGAGCAGCGCGTTGACCAGGCAGGCCGCCCCGACCAGCCGGAGCGCGGGGGAGGCGGTGCGGCCGATGCGGAGCAGCAGCGGCACGAGGAACAGCATGGTGGCGATTCCGCTGACGCCGTAGACCACCATGGCGGTGCGGGGACCAGGGGCCATGGGCGCCAGGTCGGCCATCGCAGCGAGCCGGCCGACGAGGGCCGTGATTCCTCCGATGGCCAGCACGAGGTCGGCGCCCATCCAGAACCGGGCGAATCGGCGTCCGGGCTGCAAGGCAGTGAAGAATCCGGCGGTCGTGGCGAGAACTGCCGCGACGAACAGGGCGTTTCCGACGATCTGGAGCAATCCGAGCCGGTCTGGCGCGTGGCCGGTGCCCGCGGCGAGCACGGATCCGGCTGCGGTCAGCAGGGTCGACGCGCCGAACCACGCCCACGGGCGGGCGGATCGGCCGCGACGGCGTCGCCGGACCGCGGCGGCGCTCAGCGTCAGGATGGGTGCCGCGAGCCCGGCCACCGCCAAGACGCCGACCGCCGTCCGCGCCCCGGAGGACGCACCCGCTCAGAGCGTTGAGCGTGGCGTACACGGCGAGGTAGAGCAGGCCCACCCCGGCCCAGATCCGCCTCATCCGGCTCCGGGCGCCCGCCGTGTTCTCCGCTGACATGCCGTGCGTCATCGGGATGCTCACCTCGCTCCGCAGATCGGTGCCACCGTCAGGTCAAGTGCCTCATCGGGGCGATCGGGTGCGGGCGGCCCAGTAGAACGGGTACTGCGGAGTTGCGCGCTGCACTGCTCTGACTGCCGCAGGCCGTCAGGCGTAGACGAATCGAGTGTCGTCGTCGAGGTAATGCAGGTCCTCGTGGTCCACGCTGACCACACCGTCGACCCGTCGAACGAGCGCGATGAGCGTGTCCGCTTGGCTGCGTCGCTCGACGTGGCCGCTCATTGTGACGACGCCATTGGCGACGCGCACCGTGATCGCCGTCGGCGACAGCGAGAGGACGCGCGCGATGATGTCGGAAAGGATCTCGTCGCGAACTTCCTGATCTGGCCGAGTGAAGACGGCGACCAGGTCACTTCGGCTGACGATTCCAACGAGTTCACCGACGCTATCCACGACAGGAAGCCGCGTTACGCTCCGCCGCTCCATGACCCTCGCGGCCTCGACCACGGTCGCGTCCGGCAGCACGGTGACAGCCGGGGTGGTCATCAACTCCCGCGCGGTCATCGCGTGCGCCTTCTCTCGATCGACGTGATGCCGGCGAAGGAACCGGGGCCACTCGTCGGCGTCGTCCTGATAGGTGACCTTGTACAGCAGATCGGTCACCGTGACGACGCCGAGGGGTCGCTGTGCCTGGTCGAGGACCGGTACACCAGTGATGCGGTGCCGGTCGAAGGCTTCCGCGAGTGCCTTGGCCGTTGTCGTGAGATCCGCTGTGACGACGTCGGTGGTCATCACGTCGCGGAGTGTCCGGTGGCTCACTGTCATCTCCCCTTGAGACGGTCGAGAACCGGCGGCCTGTACCGACCGCTGTCACGGTGATGGTGACGCTCGTCGGCGTGACACAGGCAGAGGCGGAAGTCCCGATCGTGAAGCCCGAGGCGAAGCCTCGGCGCGGGCCGCCCAGGTCTTTGGTCCACACAGCTGCGTCGGATCGGCTCTGTCGGCCGGCGGGGCACGCGGCTCACGGTGAGAGGAGAGCCCGCACGCTCACAGAAAGGCCCGGACAATGGCTGACCGGCCGAACTACGAAGCCACCGCGGACGACGACCCACGCGCTGCTGATCGTCGCGCGGACCTCGACCTGCTCACCGAGGCGACCCTCGCTGCCCGCCGAGCACCGTCGATTCTCAACACTCAACCGTGGGTGTGGCAGTTACGCGGGAACGCCGCTGAACTGTGGCTGGACCGCGACCGCCACCTGCCGGGACTCGACCCCGACGGCCGCCTGGCCCTGCTCAGCTGCGGTGCGGCCCTGCACCACGCGCTGACTACGCTGCGTGCGCAGCGCTACGCCGGCATCGTCGAGCGCCTCGGCGACCGGCGTCTACCCGACCTGATCGCGCGGGTGCGCTGCGGCACCGCCTGCACGCCGGACTACGCCCTGTCGCGCGCGATCTACGCTCGCCGGACCGACCGACGCCCCTTCGCCGACCAGCCGTTGGGAGCAGAAGACTTCGATGCGCTGCAGACCGTCGCGCACCGCCATCAGGTGAGCCTGACCATCCTGACATCCGTACAGGAAGCCGAGTTCGCCCGCATCGTGGCCGCCGCGGACGCGGTGGAACACGCATCGCGGCCGATGGTGCGTGACCTGCGCGCCTGGACCACGCGGCCGGTGGAAAGCGGCGACGGCATCTCCTCCCGGTCGGTCACCGAGGGCGGCGACCGGGCGATCGCTCCCCGCGTCTTCGATCCGCGTCAACGCCCCGGTCTTCCGCTCGGCCCCGGTACCGAAGGCGGCACCCGCCACGCGGTGCTCACGACCCGAGAGGACCAGCAGCTCGACTGGCTCACGGCCGGCGAGGCGTTGTCCGACGTGTGGCTGACCCTGACCAGCCGAGGCCTGGCGGCATCTCCCCTCAGCGAAGTCATCGAAACCCGCCCTGCCCGCGAGGCTCTGCGCGACTTGCTGCGCACGGACCGCTTCCCGGCGATAGCGCTGCGGGTGGGATGCCCGGCAGACCTCGGACGGGCGGTGCCGGCCAGTGCCCGCCGCCCGGAATCCGACGTCCTGCGCTTACCGGGCGGACCCTAACGCCTACGTTCTGGGCGCGCGCGGTCGCGCCACCTCGGCGATTCCTGATGGGCCCGTCGCCTCTACTGACCGCCGTCATGCCGGCCTATGTTCACGAGGAGGACTCCACGAAAACGGTGATCGATCCCTTCGCCGGGCGAACGGGTCCCGCCCGTGTCCCGGCACGGGCATGGTGAACCGCTGACCGCCGATGTCCCCTCCATCGGCGGTCAGCTCCCGACCGTCCGCGGTCGGCCCGCAAGGCCCGGCGACAAGCAGGGATCCGGCGTCCGTTGCGCGATTGCCCGGAGACGGCTGCACGCCGCGCGTACCCGGCCACACTGGGGTGTCCATTGCCGGCCGAGGCAGATGCGGTGACGGACGCCCGCGCCTTGCTCGAGGACTAAGTCAAGTCCGGCGAAGTCATTCAGCTGGTGCACCGTGGGCTCCCGCGGTGCGCCGGTGATGTGCAATCTCTGGTTCGCCAGCGCATTCGGACCCGATCGGATTTGGTTCATGTCCCGGCCCAACCGCGAGCACTGCGCGAACATTCGTGCCGATGGTCGCGTCGCCGGCGCGATTCTGGCGATCGAACTCGAGCGCATAGACCAGGACGTCCGTGGCGTCACCTTCCTCGGACAGGCGCGCGAACTGCCGACCGTCGCCGTCGACGAGCAGATCAGTCGTCATGCCACCGCTGGCCGAGTGCCGCGGACGCGATCGCGCCGGAGGCGCTCGCTGCTGACCTCGCACCTCACCGCCTGTACGAGATCGCGGTAGGCCAGTGGGTGCTCTTCGACGAGCTGTGCTACCCGGACCAGCCACGCCGGTCGGTGCCGGCCCGCTAGCGCGTCACCGAACCGGTGGATGGTGGGCAGGGCCCGCGGAGCCGGCCGACGTGTCACGGCGATTCCTCAAGCATAGATGGCCGGATCACTCACCGCCGGCTCGTGGCCGTCCGCCTGGGCCGTTTCGGTCGGCCACGTTCCAGGCAGTGGCGCGGCGCGGGGGAGAGTGAACCAGAAGATGCTGCCGCCGCCGGGGTTGGGCCGCACACCGATGCTGCCGCCGTGGCGATGAACGATGCGCTCGCAGATGGCCAGGCCCAGTCCGGTTCCGGCATATCCTTCGCAGCCGCGGACGCGGCGGAAGGTGCCGAAGACGTGCGGCTGGTCGTCGACGCTGATGCCGATTCCGCGGTCGGCGACCTCGATCGTCCATCCCTGATCGTCCGGGTCCGCGCCGATGGTGACCTGGGCGGTGCGGCCGTGGGCCACATACTTGAGGGCGTTGCCGGTCACGTTGTCCATCACGTGGCGCAGCAGCACAGGGTCGGCGACGACGGTCGGCAAGGGGCCGACGTCCAGCTGCGGCCGGCGGTCAGTGAGGTGCGCCGTGCGTTCTTCGACGATGTCGGCGACCACCGTTCCCAGAGCCACCGGCTGCGGATGCAGGGGCGTGGCGCGGGCCGAGGCGTAGGCGAGCAGATAGTCGATGAGCCGGCGCATCCGGGCGGTGCCGGCTTGAATCCGCTGCAGGTAGGGGTGCCCGTCGGTGTCCGGAGCCAGGGTTTCTTCCAGCAGCTCGGCGTGGCCGGCAACGCTGGCCAGCGGCGCTTTGAGGTCGTGGGCCGCGATCGCGGCAAACGCCTCGAGTTCGGTTTCGCGGGCCCGCAGTTGCGCTTCGACGGTCTCGCGGCGGGCGATGTCGGCGTGTAGGGCGGCGGTGGCTTTCCGGACGCGGCTCACGGCCCGGTCGCGGGACGTGCCGATCATCCAGACGAGGGTAGCCAGGACGACACTGAGCGCGAGGCCGGCGCCGGCGATCGTGACGTCGGCTCATTGGGCGTCCCCGGCGACCAAGGCGCGGGTCGGTGTGACGGTCAGCTGCCAGGAGCGGTGCGCCACGGACAGGTGCGCGTGGCGCTGCAGATCGGGCCGGTCGAGCGGTGTTCCGGTGCGTACCTGCGCGACGGGGACGGGCGAGCGGGGATCGGAATCGTCGGCGAGGGCGACGTTGACCTGACCGGCCGAGGCCCGTCGCAGGACGGAGGTCATGAAGGTGCCTCCGCGCAGCCCGAGCATCACCCAGCCGAGGAACTGGCCCGAGCGCGGGGTGCTAGCCGCGGCGCGGACGGGCGCGGCCACGACGAACGACCGCTGCTGCGCTTCGACGGGCAGAGCTCGGTCGCTGAGCAGCACGTAGGTGCGGCTGGCGGTAACCGTGCCGGTGCGGCGTGCTTCCTCCAGAGCGGCGGCGGCTTCGCTGGATGCCGCCAGGTCCCGGCCGAGTGCGCGCAGCGCTACGGCGGTCAGACTGCGGGCCAGCACCGCGAAGTAGTGCCGGTCGGTCGTCTGCTCTGGGCGCAGCACCAGGTCGACGGCGCCCCGGGCCCGCCAGTAGCGTTGCGTCGACGGAACGGCGGCGGTATCCGCGGCCACGACGTACGCGATTCCGGTGACGCCGGCCAGCCGGTCGGTCACCACCGGGGTGGTGACGGCGAGAAAGTCGCCGTGCGAAAGGTCCGACTGCGCGCCCAAACCGGCGGCTACCTGCGCGGCGGCCAGGTACCGGGCGATCTCGGCGTCAGCGGCGGTCCTGATCGCGTCGGCGTGCCGATCGGCGACTGCGGCCACCCGGACCTGTTCGGCCTGGCGCGCGGCGTGTCACGCCACGCCCGAACCGGCGACGCCGGCGAGTAGAACCAGCAGCGCCAACCAGACGCTCCACCGCCCCAACCCCCGCGGATGCCTCACGACGACCACCTGTCACCCGGCTTGATTAACCGTTATGCAACAGCATCAAAGGTGCGAATTCCCGATTATCGCCGGTGGTAGAGGACTGTGGTGGTGTTCGCTGGCCGAGTGCCTCGGGTGAGGAGACGGCGCTGGCAACGCTCCGCCGTCATGGCTTCTGGGCACCCGGTTCGGCGCGCCTTCGGAATGAGTAACTCGCCTTCGGTTTAGCGTTGTCCGTGTGCCGCCGGCATCCCGCGTCGGGTGGCGCTGCCGCAGCAGCGCGGGGGTCTGCTGCGGCGCGGGTCAGGCGGGCCTGTTGTGCCCGCCTGACCCGAATACTCGCCGCCGCTGTCAGCGGCGGCGGTACCACGGCATGGCTGCAGCCTTACGGCGGCGACGCACGCCGACGAGAACGAGGACCAGAATCGTCGCGGCGCCCGCGGCAGACAGAGTTCGGATCCGTGGGGTGGTGTCTGCTGCGACCTGCCGGGTCTTCGCCGAGTAGGCGCGTGCCTGTTCGAGGGCGGGGCCGGCTTTGGCGCGCGCGGTGATGCGGGCACGGGCCGCCGTCTGGCGAATCTGGGCACGCGTGTCTGCTACCCGTGCCTGGGTGCGGGCCCGGACGTCGGTCTTGGCGGCCAGCGCGTCAACGGTGTCGCCCAGCTCGGCGCGGGTTTCGGCGATCTCGGCGCGCAGTTCGTCCGCGCTGGTGGACTGCGAGGACTTCGCCGGAGGGGAGGTAGTCATCGGTGTGCATGCTCCTTGATGGTCTGGACGTCGGTCTTCACGTTGCCGAGGGCTTCGCTGGGCGTGGGAGGAGCAGCTTGTGAGAGATTCTTCTTGCCGACCAGAGCGACGATGCCGGCGACGACGAACAGGACGGCCGCGACGATCAAGGCCGCGGCCCAGACCGGTAGTGTCAGCGTGAGAACGGCGATGGCGGCGGTCAACAGCGCGCCGACGCCATAAAGTGCCAGTACGCCGACGCCGCCGAAGAGCCCGGCGCCGGTACCTGCCTTTTTGCCCTTCTCGGTCAGTTCGACGCGGGCGAGCTGCAGCTCGTCGCGGACCAGCGTGGAGAGCTGTCTGGAGATGCGGGTGACGAGCTCACCGGTGGATAGCTCGCTCGGAGTGGCTGCGGATGCAGCGGGGTCAGCCATCGGGCCTCCTCGGGCGCGGAACGACATGTCGGACGCGCCGTCGCGCCCGACCGAAACGTGATCAGCGGGAGCGACCGCGAGCCCAGCTCCCGAGCGGTCGTGTCCGCCACCATCCGCTTCGTGCTGAACGCAATGGTCCCCGCGAGGTACCCGGCCGGGGTTCGTCTCAATCGACGCGGTCCGCAGGGCCAAGTTGGCTTCGGTGCGTCGGCGGATCGTTGAGGTTTCTGCCTGGTGGAATGGGGCGACCTGTGGTCTTTCGCGCCCGGCCGGGCCGGAGGGCCCGATCGAGGGGAGTGTAGATGCAGGACGGTTCGACGAGTCGTGTCAGCGATTTCCGTCCGGCCGGCCCGGGGCAGACGATTGTGTACGAGTACCAGGACGGTGCCTCCGATCGGCATGCCCTGCAGGGATGGGTGTTGATCGGCGGCGGCTGGCTGCCGGCGTACTGGGATCGCAACCGTCTGGCGTGGACCGCCGCGAGTCTGCCGGGGGAGGCGCACCGGTTGGTGCAGACCCGGATCGAGTCGGCGCGCTGATGCGAGCCCGCATGCGCTTACCGGGCCGGCCGCGCGCGCGGGCGAAAACACGGAGGCATGTTGCGCCCGCGCAACCAGTGGGTACGCAGTGTGTGTCGTAGCGTCGCGAGGAGGGACGACGGTTGAGCACAGGGGTCCCCGGCGGCGCGGACTGCCGGCGCGCGGTCTATGGCGGCGACGGCGCGGCGGGCGTGACCTCATGATGACGGAGGCATCGTCGTCACCGGGTTCAGGTGGTGGCACCGCGCACGGTCCCCTGGCGCGCAGCCTGGTGAAGCTGGCCGGAACACCCGACGACGCGTCCGACCTCGATGACCAGCTGGTGGCGATCGCGCAGCTGGCCGCGGAGAATCTGGCCGCGGTGAGTTACGCGTCGACGACCGTGCTGCGCGACGATGCTTACACCACTGTCGCTGCGACCAGCGCGCTGGCCACGGCCGTCGACGAGGCGCAGTACGCCGATGGGGACGGGCCGTGCCTGGAGGCCCTGGACTCCGGGCGGCCGGTTTCGGTCCCGGACATGGCGACGACCATGCGCTGGCCCGGCTTCCGGGAGACCGCGCGTGGTCTGGGGCTGCATGCCTCGTTGTCGGTACCGCTGTTCGCCGGGCGCGGCGACGCGGTGGCATCCATGAACCTCTACGGCCGGGACGCGATCGCGATGACCGACCTCTCGTTGCGCGTCAAGGCGGCATTCCACACTCCAGACCCCGCTCACCGACCCGAGGCCACCGGAGCCGACGACCTGGCCGACGGCTTGGCGCGGGCATTGGCGGTTCGCGACCGCATCCAACTGGCCGTCGGCATGCTCGCCGAGCGGACCCGCTGTTCGATGGCCGACGCGTATCTGTCCTTGCGGGTGCACGCCGCCGACGCGGGGATCCCCCTGCCCGACATGGCGTCCCGGACGCTCCAGCAGCGCTCCTGAGCCACAACGGGCACGGACGCTCGCCGGGCGGGTACTCTAGCGCTGCGTTCGCGCGCTTCGGCGACGAACGACGTCAAGGAGTGGCGTACAGACGGGGCCGAGTGGGTCCCGTCGCCTCTGTCGGATCGCGGCGGAGGACATGTCGAAACGCCGCTCGGCCGCGTCACGAGACGGTCGTTTCCCGCACCGGGAAGCCAACGAGACACACGTGGAAGCTGACGACCGCCTGATCGGCGGCGGGAAGGCCGCGCTGCCGCCCGCGGCAGCGGTATGGCTGGCTGAACTGAGCCGGATAGTTCTGGGGGATGCCTCGCTGGACGATGTCCTCGCCCGGGTGGCGACGTTGGCTCAGGCAACCATACCGGGTGCGGTCGATGTGTCGGTGACGCTGATCGTCAACGAGCGCCCGACGACCGCGGCCGCCGTCGGCCCCGTCGCGCGGGACCTCGACGAGCGCCAATACGAGCAGGGATTCGGGCCGTGCCTGGACGCTGCGCGAGGCGGCGTGGTGCTCGTCATCGCGGACACCGCCACCGAGACCCGGTGGCCGCGATACTGCCCGAAGGCGCTGGAGCGTGGCGTGCGCAGCGTGCTGTCGGTGCCGCTGCCGGTTCAGCAGCACGTCGTGGGTGCGATGAATGTTTACGGGGAGCAGCCGGATGCGTTCCCGCCGGAGGCTGTCGAGCTCACCGTCACCTTCGCCGGGTACGCCGCTGTCGCCGTCGCCAACGCCCAGCTGTATGCCGCCACGGCGGATCTGGCCGACGGCATGCGCCAGGCCATGGCGTCCCGGGCGGTGATCGAGCAGGCCAAGGGCATCCTGATGTCCCAGCACGGCTGCACCGCCGAGGAGGCGTTCACTCAGCTGACCACGCTGTCGCAGAACGCCAACCGGAAGCTGCGGGACATCGCGGCGGCGATCGTGGGCCAGGTACAGCGCGCTGCACGGCCCGGGCCAGCATCGGTGTCCGGGCCGGAGCCGTTGTCCGGATCAGCCTCGCACCGGCGGCGTCCGCGTACGGGAAGCTGAACAAGCCCGCAGGGGTGCGCTGGTAGCGACGGTCAGACGCGGAACGCGCTGACCAGCTGCTGCAGTTCGTTGCTCATCCGGGACAGGTCCTGGCTTTCGCGGACTCGGTGACGCCCTGGCCGGTGATCTCGGCCGCTTCGGCGACGCCGCTGATGTTCGCGGTGATCTCTCCGACGCCGTCGGAGGCACCGGCCACGTTGCGGTTCATCTCGCCGGTAGTCGCGGCTTGCTCTTCGACGGCGGCGGCGATGGTGACCTGGTAATCGTTGATCCGGCCGATCACGTGCGGATCTGCTCCAGGGCGTCGACGGCGGTCTGGCTGTCGGACTGGATGGCCTTGACCCGGGCACCGATGTCTTCGGTGGCTTTCGCGGTTTCCTGCGCGAGGTCTTTGACTTCGCCGGCGACGACAGCGAATCCCTTTCCGGACTCTCCGGCGCGCGCGGCCTCGATGGTGGCGTTGAGGGCCAGGAGGTTGGTCTGCTCGGCGATGGAGTTGATGACCTTGACGACGTTGCCGATCTCGATCGAGGACTCTCCGAGCTGCAGCAAGGTGGAGTTGGTGGTCTCGGCGGCCTGCACGGCTTCGGCGGCCACGGTCGCTGCTTCGTTGGCGCTCTCGGAGATCTGCTGGATCGCCTGTCCCATCTCCTCCGAGCCGGCTGCGACGGTCGACACGTTCATTGCGACCTGCTCGGCGGCCTTCACCACCGCCTGGGCCTGGGCGGCGGTCTCCTCGGCGCTGCCGGCGATCTGCAGGCCGGAGGCGGTGAGCTGCTCGGCGGCCGCGGCCAGTGCCTGCGCGGATTCCGAGGCGGCGCTGACCAGCCGCCGCACGGAGGACATGGCGGTGTTCAACGAGGCGTTCATTTCGCCAATCTCGTCGTCGCTGACGTCTTCGACGTGGCGGGTCAGGTCGTTGGCAGCCACGGCGGCCAGCACCGCGGACGTGCGGGCCAGGGCGGAGAGGATGGAGCGGACCACGACCGCGGTGACCGCGACGGTGACCGCGGCGATCAGTAGCGCGAGGCCGAGGGCGAGCCACAATGCTTCGCGGGCGTCGGCCTTGGCGTCGGCGGCCTGCTGGTCGAGGTAGTCGGCGTTGAGGTCCTCGAGCTTGGTCAGCGCGTCGAACATTTTGTCTTCGATCGGGCCGAGCACGGAGTCCGAAAGGTCGGATGCCCGGGCCCGGTTTCCCTGGGCGACGAGGGTGGTGACCTGCTGCGCAGCGGTGTTGTACTGCTTCTCCAGGTTCCGCAGGTCCGCGATGAGCGCGACTTCGGTGTCGGTGTTGTCGAGCGCGGCGTAGGCGTCGAGGAACTTGGCGAATTCGGCCTGGTCGGTCTTCCACTCGGTCGCGTGCGTGGAGTCGCCGCTGGCGACGTAGCTGGCCAGGTCGTCGGCCTGGCCTGTCTTGGCGACCTCCATCTCCAGCGCCAGCCGCACGGAGGGATAGTTGTTGTCTGCAATGGAGGTCAGGGCGCTGCCCGAGGTGCTGCCGGTCCAGTACTGCATACCGGCCAATGCGCTCACGCCGACGAGTGTCACCGCGCCCAGCGAGAGCAGCTTCCGTTTGATCGTCCAGCGCATCCCGGTCCCCCTCCGGTTGCTGTTGGTGCTTTTCGCATCGGTGGCGGCAGCGCGAATCTGAGCGTCCATCCCGAAAGTCGCCGGTTCCACGCCAGGTTTGTCACCCTTGTGACGTCAGCGTTGACGATCGGGCGCTGCGGCCCGCACAAGCGCGGGTAGCCGGACAGTGACGGCGCTTCCATCGGCCCGGTCGGTGATCTCGAAGGTGCCGCCATGGCGTTCGGCGACGATCCGCGCGAGGACCAGGCCGACACCGATGCGGGTGTCCGTGTCGCCGGTGCCGGTCGTGTTGGCTGGGGAGAACCCGTCGTGGCGCAGGGCGATCCGGCGACCGCTGAGAAGGACGAGTTCGGCCATCTCTGCGGTCTGCCGGAGCACAACCTGGGGTTCGGCGGGATCGGTGAGGGGCGCGGCGGTCGTGATCGTCAGCAGCTTGGCAGCGAGTTGACGCAGACGATCGGGGTCACCGCTGATCAGCACACCTGCCTCGATAGCGGCCGCCACGTCGTGGCCGCACTCTGAGTCGTCCAGCGCGCCGGTCAGCAACGCGGTGAGGTCCACCTCGTAGCTCGGCAGCGGATCGTCGTCGCACTCCAGCGCGGTGATGTCGAGCAGTCCGTCGACGAGTTCACGCAGCACGGTGACATTGCGGTCGATGCCGTCCAGCAGCTGCTGGTCGGCGTCGGGCCGTGGCGCCGGGTCGTCGAGGCGGAGCTGGTTGTAGGTGGCGATGGTGGTCAGCGGGGTGCGCATGTCGTGGCCGATCAGCGCGGTGAAGTCCGCCCGCGCGCGGCGCAGCTCGGCGGCGAGTTCCTCGGCGCGGCGGCGCGCGAGGAAATGACCGGCCTGGGTGGCCAGATCTTGAAGCAGGCCGGTCGTCTGGAACTCGTCGTGGTGCAGCCGGGCAGCGAAGCAGGTCAGCACGCCGAGAACCTCGGCCCCATCGAGCACCGGTACCGACACCGCGGCGCGCAGGCCGCGCTGGGCGTAAGCGCGGGCGCGTGCACGCCCGGCGGGGTCACTCATCCAGCGCGAGGTCTGCAGGTCTGGTTCCCACACCGGCTTGCCGGTGGCCCAGACGCGGGCGGCGATCTCATGTGCCGAGCGCGGCAGCCGATCGGGGACCAGATCACCCAGAGCCGCGTCGTCGGGATGCCAGATCGCGACCCGCCGGAGGGCGTCGGTGGCCGGTTCGACCAGCCGCAGGCTCAGATAGGACCAGCCCAGGGCGCGTCCGACCAGCCCCAGTGCCGCGGCGCCGAGGGTGGCCAGCGAACCGGGGCCGGCCAGGACGCGGGCGACGGCCAGCTGGCAGTCACGGAATTGCTCGGCGCGGCGGCGTTCGGTGGTTTCCCGGACGGTGGCGACCGCGCCCATCGGCCGGCCTGCGCGGCCGATGATCGGCCGGGCGGTGGCGGTGATGAACCGGTCGGGGCGGCCGGGCTGATGGATCAGTGCCTCCAGGGTGTGTTCGGGGTGACCGTGTAGCGCCCGCGCCAGGCTGGTCTCGTGCGGATCGATGGGGGTGCCGTCGAGGTGACGGAGCTGGGACAGGCTGGCTAGGTGTGCCTCGGCGGGCGGCAGCTCGGGCGGGTGCCCGTGCATGTCGCGGAGCGCCCGGTTGTAGACGACGGCCCGGCCTGCGCGGTCGACGGCGACGACGCCCTCGTCCATGCTGTCCAGAAGAATGTCGGCGAAGCCGCGTTGCGTGCGGGCGTCCAGGTCTGCGGCGGCCGCCGCGGCGTGTGCTGCCTCCGCCGCGGCGAGCTGAGCAGTGATGTCGGTCAGGAAGGCGCAGACAATGGCGCCTTCCGGGCTATGCAGGACCGAGAGCCGCACCTGCGCCTGCAACGGCCGATCATCGCGATGCTGCACCTCGACGGTGCCGGCGATCCGGTCGGGCCGCTGCAGCAGGTCGGCGAGGACCTGCCGGACTGGACGTCCGTCGTAGCGGGCGCGCAGCAGTTCGTCGACGGGCTGGCCGCACGCCTCGGCGGCGGTGAATCCGAACATGTCTTGCGCTGCGGTGTTCCAGCCGGTGATGCGGGCCTCGGCGTCGAGGGTGAGGAAGGCCTCGGAGATCGCTTCGAGCACCTCCCGGGAGTCCAGTTCGGCCAGGACGACGGTGCCGACCGGCGGCGTGGTCGGCAGCCGGTCGACCAGCGCCACCACCTCCAGCAGCGCCGTCACGTCCTCGTCGGTCCAGGCATGTGGCCGGTCGTCCAGAACTGTCAGCGACCCGACCGGCCGGTCGTCGGCATCACGCACCGGCACACCGAGGAAAGCCCGGATGCCGTACTCCTGCGCCAGCGGGTGGTCGCGGACGCGGGCGTCGACCTCGCCGCTCATGTCCGGGCACCCCACCGGTGCATCCGCGGCGACCATGTATTTGCACACCGAGTAGGTCTCGGCCATCCGGTCCCCGGCGGTCAGCGCTTCGGGCAAGCCGTACGTGCCGGCCAGGTGCTCCTCACCGTCACCGACCAGCGTCAGCAGACCCATCGGAGCGTGCAGCAACCGGGCAGCCGTGCGGGCGATCGCCGTCAGCGGCATGGGCAGTGCCGGCAACAGGCGACGGGCGCGGTCGACCGCGGCCAGCCGCAGCGGGTCCCGCAGCGCTTCAGGGTCAGCTATTCGCATGGCACGGCACGCCTCTCATGCTCGGCGATCCCCAGCCCTGCGGCTTAAGGCTGACCACCCCGGCGGACTCGCTCGACCGTGATACGACGTCGTGCGCGGTGCGGAATCGTTCTCTTCGCCCGCAATCGGACGCGCGACCGTATTATCCGCTTACTCGGCCGTTGGTACGAGATGACGCGCGGGTGATGCTCACGCCACGCGGCCGGGGAGCCGGACGACGCCGAGATAGAAGTCGTCGATGTGCTGGACAGCGGCGACGAAGTCGTCGAAGTCGGTCGGCTTGGCGACGTAGGCGTTGGCGCGCAGGTCGTAGCTGACGTGGACGTCTTCGTCGACCACCGACGTGGACAGCACGACGATCGGGATACAGCGCAGCGACGGGTCGGCCTTGACTTCGGCCAGCACCTCCCGGCCGCCCATCCGTGGCATGTTCAGATCCAGCAGGATCAGGTCCGGCCGCGGGCGGTCGGGGTCACGGAGGAACTCCAGCGCACGGACTCCGTCCGAGGCGGTGTGGAGACGATGGCCGACGCGCCGGTCCGTCAGGGCTTCGTCGATGAGTAGGACGTCTCCGGCGTCGTCGTCGACGATCAACACCTCGAATGGGCGGCCCGCGTCCACGGAGATCGAAGATGCCACGCGGGAATTATGGCTTACTCGGCAGTAAGGCGCATCCGCGCACCGAGTGATCTTTGCTGCGGTCTGAGCAGCAACGACGCCGGATCGGCTCAGGTCTGGCCCCGTGCGCCGATGGGCGGGCAGGCAGAGGGGCAGGCGGAAGAGACGGGCCGGCTGGGCGACCCGGCGAGACTGCGTGCGCTGGCGGCCACCGGGCTCTCGGACACGACCGTGTCCCCGGCGCTGGACCGCTTGACCGCCCTGGCCAGCCAGCTGCTGGGCACCCCGGTCGCTTTGGTGTCGCTGGTCGCGCTCGAGCACCAGTTCTTCGCGAGCGCGTGTGGCTTGTCCGGAGCCGCGGCCGCCGAGCGGCGCACCCCACTGTCGCACTCGTTTTGCCGCCATGTCGTGGCCGCGGACACCCCGATGCTCGTCCCGGATGCCCGGCACGACGCCCGGGTGAGCACCAACCCGGCGGTGAGCGAGGACGGGATCCTCGCGTACGCCGGGATCCCGCTGCATTCTGCGGACGGGCACGTGCTCGGGTCGTTCTGTGTGGCCGATCTCCAACCGCGGCGCTGGAGCCTGCGAGACGTCGACCTGCTGCACAGCCTCGCCGCGGCGGCGGAGTCTGAGATCGCGCTGCGGCAGGCGAACGCCGAACTGCTCCTGTCGGCTACCCGCATGCAGGAGGTGCTGAACACCGCGCTGGACGCGTTCATCTCGATTAACGAGACGGGTCGCATCCGGGCGTGGAACTCCGCGGCGGAGCGCATGTTCGGGTGGCTGGCGGCGGAAGCGATCGGCGCCGATCTCACCACGTTGATCATTCCGGAGCGGTGGCGCGCCGCTCACGATCGCGCGTTCACCCGGGTGCGCGTCACTGGTGAATCGCAGTTGGGGGATCACCGGCTGGAACTCTCGGCGGTCGACCGCCGAGGTCGGGAAATACCGGTGGAACTGGCCCTGCAGATCGGCGTCGATTCCGGCGGCCGCCGGTTTCACGCGTTCATTCGCGACATCGGTGACCGCAAGGCGGCCGACGAGGTGCTGAGCGGGAACGGCGGCAGCTGGCCGAGGAGCGCAGCTTTCTGCAAGCGCTGCTCGACAGCCTCGACACCGGCGTCGTGGCCTGCGATCGGACCGGGCGGCTGGCGTTGTTCAACCAGGCCCTGCTGCGCATGCTCGGCAGTAGTATCCAGCCGCTGGATGCCGAGGCGTGGCTGCAGACCTATGACGTGCTCGGACCGGACGGGCGTACCCCCTTGCTCGCCGGGCACACGCCGTTGGCCCGGGCGTTCGCCGGGGAAGTCGTCGAAGGGCAGGAGATGGTGATCGCCGCTCGCGGGCTGGCGCCGCGCCGGTTCGTGGCCAACGGCCGGCCGATCGACACGTCCGGTGACGAGCGGGCCGGTGCAGTGGTCGTCCTTCATGACGTCACCGACGCGCACCGCGCCGAGCAGGTGCGTCGTACCGAGCAAGCGGTCGCCCAGGCGCTTGCGGACGCGACCTCGGCGCCGGCCGCCGCCGCGGCGGCGATCGCGGCAGTCGCCGGCACGCTCGGCTGGCCGCGCGGGGAGTTCTGGGAGGTCACCGAAGGCGACCGGGGACAGCCGGACCTGACGTTGTCGGGCCGATGGGCGCCGGAGCCGCGTGCCGACGAGCCCGAGTTCGGATACGCGGTTGCGGAGGAGGTCTTGCGGCGGGGGGCCATGGTCGTCGCCGGGCAGGACAAAGTCAGTGCCTGCGGCGCCTGGATCGGCCTGCCCGTGCGCAGCGGCTCCAGGGTGGTCGGCGCCCTCACCTTCGCCGTCTCCGAGCCCGATCCGCCGCATCCGGACGTCGGCGCGATGCCCGAGCGGGTCTGCGAGCGCATCGGACGCTCTCTGGAGCGACGCCGCAGCGAGGACCTCGCCGTCGCGCTCACCGCCGCGCGCCGCGACTTCGACCGGGTGATCGCGCAGGTCAACGATTATCTATGGTCGGTTGAGGTCTGCCCGGACGGCAGCGTGAAGTCGGTGTATGCCAGTCCGAACGGCGCCGGCATATTCGGCCACGTCCTTCCGGCCGACACCGACCTGGGCGCGGTGCTCGCCGAGCGGGCCACCCGGACGATCTGCCGCTGTTCCGTGCCTTTCACACCACGGTCTGCGCGGGACGCTCGGCGGAGGTCGAATGCCGCATTGTTGGCCTCGACGATCAGGTGCGCTGGATCTGGACACGCGGCGTGACCCGGTGGGAGGAGGCACGGCTGTTCGTCGACGGCATCTGCACCGACGTCACCGACTGCCCGCGCCTGGACGAGCAGCGCGAGCAGTTGCTGGCCGCCGAGCAGCAGCAGGTGAAGCAGCTGCGTGAGCTCGACCGGACGAAGGACGAGCTGGTCGCGGTGGTCAGTCACGAGTTGCGCAACTCCATCGGCGTGATCCGCGGCTACGCGGAGTTCCTGCTCGAGGATCCCGACTTGCCTGCGCCGCTTCGCGACCCGGTCGAGATCATCGACCGCAAGAGCGCGCAGCTCCGCGAGATCGTGGACGACCTGCTCGACCTGGCGCGGATCGACGCCGGTCACATCGACCTGGTTCGCCGGCCGATGTCGCTCACCCACCTGATCGAGGAAGCCCTCGCCGACCACGCGGTGACCGCGTCAGCCAAACATGTGGAGGTCAACGCGGACGTCGCCCCGTCGCTGACCATCGTGGGCGACGCCACACGGCTGCGGCAAGCGCTAGATAATCTGCTGGCCAACGCCATCAAATACACCCCGGCTGGCGGCACGGTCGGGCTGACCGCGCGGCGTGTCCCAGGTGGAGTGCAACTGGCCGTGTGCGATACCGGCATCGGCAGTCCCCCCGAACAGCTCCCGCGGCTATTCACCCGCTTCTTCCGGGCCGGCACCGCGCTCGAGCACGGCATCTCCGGCACCGGTCTGGGGCTTACCGTGACCAAAGCGATCGTGGAAGCGCACGGCGGCTCGATCACCGCCGCGAGCGGACACCCGACCGGAACCGTCTTCTCGGTATGGCTACCGAACGGTTCCGATGCAACCGATTAGTACAGCACGGCTTTGTCGAGCCCGGCCGCCGTCAGCAGCTGTCCGAGAGGTACGACATCGGGGGAACCGGTCAGCTGCACGGTGGCTCCGGTCCGGGTCAAACTGGTCAGGAAGGCCAGGCCGGTCCTGCCGAAGTGCGTCACGTCGCTCAAGTCGACTAGCACCCTCCGGAATCCGGTGCCGGCCTGCTGCAGCATCGTGTCAAGCGTGCCTGCTGCGGACAGATCGATGGGTCCAGCGAGCCGGATCAGCAGTAGTGCGCCCTGCGCGCGCCAGACGCACGAGGGTGCATCATCGGTGTCGTTTCGCAGGGTCATTCGCACGGTTTCCTCGCCGCCGCAGATCCGGTCGGCCACTTCTTGACCGTCTGACGAAGGGCGCGACGCGAGAAGCCGCCGACCCTTCGTAAGCTGCGATGATACCGAGACTGCTAGTCGCGGGCCCCGCAACTCGCCAGGTCACCGGTGGTGCGTCCGCTGCTACCGGTCGGTGACGTCGATGAGCTGATCAGACCGTTCCACAAAACGCCGGGGTCCTTCGGCGGGCAGGTGAGCGTGTTACGGCGCGGCGGCGGTTCCGTCGTCGGGCTCGTCGAGGTCGGCCGAGATCAGCAACTGCTTCTCCTCATAGGCCGCGGAGATGCCGCGCTGAGCCGCAGTCGGCCGATGCGCCGGCCGCCCCAGGCTGTACCCGCCGCAGCGGGAAACCGGTCCTGCACGGTGATCCACGCCGATTCGGGAAGCCGTTCGATCGGGTCGCCGCACTCCTCGTGGGCGCAGAGCGCGGATTCGGCGGCGAACTCCACGGTGAACAGCGCGCCGTACCACTCGGCGCTGCCGCGCTCCGGCGTTGCCGCCGGGTCGTCGTTCACGGCGTGGCGCTCGCTGTCGGCGGCGTCGGCCCGTCCAGCGGATCCGCGCAGGCACACGCCGGAACGACCAGGGCGAGGACCAACAGCGTCACGACCACGAGTACCGCGCCCAGGAATACGGCCAGGACGAGCCGGGCCCAGCGCCGCGCCAGCCACGATCGGTGGTGAGCCGGCGCCGTCAACCGGTCGCGATGCGCCGCGGGTCTGCCGGAAGGCGACGGGACGACGGGCGGCGTCATGCTGCCGGACTGTATTGCAGTAAGACAAGCATCGACAGGCTCGGAGCGAGAAAGGGACTTCCGACTCTGGGCGGTTCTCGACGAGCCGCGATACTAGACAGATGGCGAATCCGCTCGCAGAGCCACCGTCGCGGCGACTTGTGGCGCTCAGCCGTGAGGAGTGCTTGTCCCTGCTCGGCAGCGTCCCCGTGGGGCAGGTCGTCTTTACCCATCACGCCCTGCCGGAAGTGCTCCCGGTCAATTTTCGTCTCGACGGCGACGCGGTGCTGATCCGGGTCGCGACCGGTTCCGCGCTCGCCCAGGCCGCGGACGGGGCAGTGCTGGCCTTCCACGCCGACCGGATCGACGCGGCCGCGAGGACGGGCTGGAGCGTGACCCTGGTCGGGCGGGCCGCGGAAATCACGGACACGGCCGAGCGGCAGCGCATCGCCGATCTGCCGTTGGACACCTGGGTCGGTGACGGCCGCGACCACTTCGTGTGCATTCCCGCGGAGCGGGTGACCGGTCGCCGGCTCGTCTGATCCCTAATAGGGCACTATCCAGGTCAGGCGGGCTCCGCCGCCCGGCGCCGCCTCGAGCCTGCAGGCGCCACCCAGCCGGCGGACCCGCGCGGCCATGTTCGCGGTCCCGTGCCCCGGAGTGTTGCCGCTATCCGGGCCGATGCCGTCGTCGGTGACCGTCAGGCTGATCTGCCGGGCATCAGTGTCGACGGCGACTGTGACGTCGGTGCTGCTGGCCTGCGCGTGCCTTGCGACATTGGTCAGCGCCTCGCCGAGGACGGCCAGTAGATCCGGGTGGGCAGCAGCGGGTACCGCGGAGTCCAGTGGCCCGTCGAAGCGCAACCGCGGCTCGAAGCCGAGCGTGGGCGCGGCGGCGCTGACGATGCGCAAGATTTCCCCGCGCAGGCCGCTGGGCCGGTCGACCGGCTCCTGGAGTGAGAAGATCGTCTTGCGGACGTCGCGGATCGTGTCGTCCAGGTCGTCGACGAATGCGGTGAGCTTGTCCGCGACGTCGGGGCGGCCGATCATCGCGGTGACGCCTTGTAGTCCGAGTCCGACCGCGAACAGCCGCTGGATGATCAGGTCGTGCAGGTCGCGAGCGATCCGGTCGCGGTCTTCGAAGACGGCGAGCCGCTGCCGGTCGGCGGCGGCGCGCCCGAATTCCACCGCCAGGGCGGCCTGCCCGGCGAAGGACTGGACCATGCGGATGTCGGCGTCGCTCAGAGGTGTGCCACCGGTAGCGCGGACCACGGCGATCAGCCCGATGATCCGGCCGCTGGCCAGCAGAGGCACTAGGACGCCGGGGCCGTCGAACGGGCTCGGCTTCTCGGCCGGGCTGAACGGTTCGCTGCCGGCCGGCAGGCGGTACGGCATCCGCTCCGTGTCCAAGGTCGCCGCGATCGGCGCGTTGAGCCGGTAGTGCCGACCGACGAGCGCGGGTGCGCCGCCGCGGACCGTGAAGCCGCTGGTGGTGTTGTCGCGCAGTAGGAGCACTGCGGCGTCGGCGTGGGCGATCTCGGTCGCCTTCGCCACGATCAGCTCGGCGGCTTCGGTGAAGTCGGCACCGCGTAGCAGCGCGGCGGTCACGTCGGTGGATGCTGCGAGCCATTGTTCGCGCCGATGGGTGTCCTCGAACAGGCGGGCGTTCTCGATCGCGATCGCTGCCGCGGCGGCCAGCGCGACGACGACGTCTTCGTCCTCTTCGGTGAAGTCACCGCCGCCGCGTTTCTCGGTGAGGTACAGGTTGCCGAAGACGGTGCCGCGGACCCGGATCGGCACGCCGAGGAACGAGGTCATCGGCGGGTGGTTGGGCGGGAAGCCCGAGGACTCCGCATGCTGCGAGAGGTCGTGCAAGCGGATCGGCTTCGGGTCGTTAATCAGCAGGCCGAGGATGCCCTTGCCGTGCGGCGGGTCGCCGATCGCCACGCGGGTGCCGGTGTCGATGCCGACGGTGATGAAGGCGCTGAGCGTGCGGTCGGCGCTGATCACGCCGAGCGCGGCGTACTGAGCGTCGGCTAGTTCGGCCGAGAGTTCCACGATGCGGCGCAGGGTGTCGGGCAGGCTCAGGTCGCTGGCGATCGACACCACGGCGTCGAGCAGCCGATGCAGCCGGGACTGGGTGTCGAGCAGGTCTTCGGCACGGTTGATCAGCTCACGGAGCAGGGCGTCCAAGCGCAAGCGTTCCAGCGAGGGAATCGGCCGATCGTGCCCGTTGACGACTGCCTCCGGTGGGACATCAGTGCTCACCGCGGCTCCTCCTGACTCGGATCGGCGCGCCGCGGTCAGTCTAGACGCCCGGCGCGGTGCCGGGGCGCAGGTCCCGTTGCCCGGGTGGCCGCGTGATCAGCGCGAGTGGCCCGGCCGCCGGGCCGGGCCACTGAGCGTCGGGGTAGCGGACGAGAACTCAGGCGAGCCAGGGGAACCTCTGCACCAGGGCGGTGCGCTGCCACCAGGTGCCCAGGCCGTAGGAGCGCCCGGCGCCCGTCAGAGCGAGCGCAATGACGATGAGCGCTCCAAGGATGTGGTCGTCGGTGACCGGATTCGTCTCCGGCGGCAGCGCGGCGGTCCACATCAGGACGTAGAGCAGCGCACCGCTGATCCCGGCGATACGCATGCCGATCCCGAGTAACATCGCCACGCCGATGCCGAGCAGGCCGAGCATGAACGCCCAATTGGCGAACGCGGTGCCGGCCAGGTCGTGGTAGATGCCCTCGAACGGGCCTTTGGCGCCGCTGAGGAACCCCTTGGTGGGCGAGCCCCCGTCGATCCAGCCTTTGCCGGATGGGGTGGCGTAGCCGAGTCCGAAGACCTTGTCGACGAACGCCCAGAGGAACGTCCAGCCGACGACGATCCGGGTGGCGGCCAGCGTGATCCGCAGCGGGAGCGCTGGCCGGATCAGCTGGTCGTCGATCCTGACCGAGGAGTTGAGTGGCTTGTCATCGAGCGTGGTCGGACTGGGGGATCGTGGCGCCTGACGAGTCGGCTCCGAGCTCTTCGACATGGCCATCTCCGTCACCTCATTCGGTAGGGGTTTCGCTCGCTGCACTCTCAGATTCGGGGCTGGGTCACCGCCGGAGTAGGGCCGGAAGTCCTAGTGCTCAGTGCTGGAAGTCGCAGCCTGGGGTCGGTGGTCCACTGAACGGGCGAGCGTGGGGCCGGCGGTGCCTGCCGGCCCCCACACGTGACCGGTGCGTTCAGATGAACGGGCCGGCCGGGTAGCTGATCTGATCGCGCATCGCGCGGTAGGTGGTGTCGTCCTCGTCGTAGGTGAGGGCGTTGACGACGTCGATGACGCCGTCGATGCGCCGGGTGAGTTCGACGGCGATCTCGGTGCTGCTGCGGCGTGCCAGTTGTCCGGTGAGCGTCACGAGGCCCTCGGCGACTTCGGCGGTCACTCCGGCCGGTGAGAGCAGCACTCGCTCGATCACCTCGCGCTGCACCTCGTCCCGGATCGCGGCGTCGGAGCGGACGAACAAGCGGATCAGGTCGCCGCGGCTGACGATGCCGACCAGCTTTCCGGTGTCGTCGACGACCGGCATCCGCTTGATCTTGTGCCGCTCCATCTGCTGCGCGGCTTCGACCACCGACATGTCCGGTGCGATGGTGATCGCGGGACTGGTCATCAGGTCCCGCGCGTAGAGCCCCTCGGCCTTCGCGCGGTCGGTCCGGTGCCGACGCAGGAACCGGGGCCACTCGTCGGTGTCGTCCTGATAGGTGATCTTGTGCAGCAGGTCGGTTTGGGACACGACTCCGACGACGTTGGCCTCGTCGTCGAGTACCGGCACGGCGGTGATGCCGTGGGAATCCAGCCGCTCGGCGATGCTCTTGACCGACGAACCGGCGTCGACACTGGAGACGATGGCTGTCATGACTTCGTTGACCGTGCGGTGGGTCATCACGAACTCCTTTCGCTGGCCCTCCTACCGTCGAATCCGAGCGTGCGCGTCGGGATGGGCGGCCGATAGGGCAGATGGTGGGCGCGATCACGGACGAAAGTCCCGGGACGTTAGCCCCTGGCTCACCTCGACCAACCGAGGCAACGCTGATCCCCTCGACTGAGAGACGACCCCACTGTCCCGGTGCCGCTCGTCGGCGGCGCCGGGACAGCGGCGTACGGAGATCAGGACTCAGGGCTCCCATCGCCCGGGACTTCGGACTCTGCGCGCAGCGTCACCCGCGGCCGACCATGAAGTCGAGGGTCCAGCGCAGCGACATCGGTGCGGTGGACCACCTGCGGGAAACGCGGCGGTCTCCGGGCCGCCGCGGGATCGGAGCCCACGATGAGGCACCGGACGGTCAGGGACATCATGACCACCAAGGTTCACACGGTGGACGTGACGGCACCGGCGAAGACCGTCGCGCACGTACTCGACAGCCACCGCATCACCGGCGTCCCGGTGCTCAACCCGATCGGGGAAGTGGTCGGAGTCGTCACCCTCACCGACCTGCTGCACAAGATCACCTATCAGGACGACACCGACGAGTGGCCCCGCCTGCTGCGCGGGCATCACCTCGACCGCGCCAAAGCCCGCGCCGCGACGGCCGCGCAGCTCATGACCGCACCGGCCATCACCATTGGGCCGGACGCGCCGATCGTCGAGGCTGCCGCCCGCCTGGAAGGGCACCGCGTCCGGCGGCTTCCCGTGATCGACAGCGTCGGTGATCTGGTCGGCATCGTCAGCCGCGGCGACGTGGTGAAGGTCCTGACCCGCTCCGACGCGGAGACTTACCTCGAGATCCTCGGCGACGTCGTCGAACGCGCGCTGCTGCTGCCGCCGGACATCCTCGAAGTGCAAGTCACCGACGGCGTGGTTTCGCTGCGCGGCCACCTCGCGCGGCGCAGTGAAGCGATACTCGTGGCCGCTCTGGTCCGCCGGATCGACGGCGTCATCAGCGTCGTCGACCACCTGACGTTCGACGACGACGACACCCAGTTCGTCTATGTGTGAGGAGTGAGTGATCGGCGTGTCAGACATATCCGCGGCCGCGGTCGAAACGCACTGTGGCACGGTCTTCTTCGCCGGCGACCGCGCCTACAAGCGGAAGAAGCCGCTCGACCTCGGGTTCGTCGACTTCACCACGCCGGCCTCCCGCCGGCACGCCTGCCACCGAGAGGTCGAGCTCAACCGACGTTTCGCACCCGACGTCTACCTGGGCGTCGCGGAGGTCCGCGACCCGGACGGCCGGCCGTGCGACTGGCTGGTGATCATGCGCCGGATGCCCGCCGACCGTCGCCTCTCGGTCCTGCTGCGTACCGGTGAGGACATTCGCGATCCGTTGCGCGCCCTGGCGCGGATGCTCGCCGCGCATCACGCCACCGCCCGGCGGTCCCCGACCATCGACCAGGAAGGCTCCGCCGCCGCGCTGCGACGACGCTGGACGGACAACGTAAGAGCCCTGGGGTCCTTCCGCGGCCGGATCGCCGACGCCGCGGTCCTCGACGAGATCGCCGAGCGGGCCCTGCGCTACGTCGACGGGCGCGGCGATCTGCTGGCCGACCGGATCGCGGCGGGCCGGATCCGCGACGGCCACGGAGACCTGCTCGCCGACGACATATTCTGCCTGGACGACGGGCCCCGGGCAATGGACTGCCTGGAGTTCGACGACGCGCTGCGCGCACTCGACGGAGTCGACGACGCTGCCTGCCTGGCGATGGATCTGGAACGCCTCGGTGCTCCGGCCGAGGCTGCCCGGTTCCTGCACTGGTTCGCCGAGTTCGCCGGTGGGCCGCGGGTGAGCTCCCTCGAACATCACTACGTCGCCTACCGGGCGGTCATGCGGGCCAAGGTCGCTGCGCTGCGCTGGGCGCAAGGCGACGCCGCGAGCGCCGCCGAGGTCACCCGGCTGCTCGGCATCGGCCTGACCCATCTGCGCGCGGGAGAGCCGCGGCTGATCCTGGTCGGCGGCTTGCCGGGCGTCGGCAAATCGACGGTGGCCGGCGGGCTGGCCGACGCCCTCGGAGGCGTTCTGCTGCGCTCGGATCGGCTCCGTCAGGAGACGGGATCCGCGGTGGGCTCGGGCGGGCCGGTGCCGTGGCGGACCGGGCTCTACGAGCCGGGCCGCGTCGCCGCGGTCTACGACACGCTGCGCGGCCGGGCCGTCGATGCGCTCCGGCATGGCGAGTCGGTGGTTCTCGACGCCAGCTGGGCCGACGCCGAGCAGCGCGACGCCGCGCGTGTGGTCGCGTCCCGGGCCGGTGCGACGCTCGTCGAGCTGCGCTGCGCGGCCCCGGCCGCGCTCGCGGCCGAACGCCTCACCCGCCGCACCGGCGACCCCTCGCAGGCCACTCCTGAGATCGCTGCGCGGCTGGCGCAGGAGTTCGCGCCGTGGCCGGAAGCCTCCGAGGTCGACACGTCCCAGCCGGTCGCCGACGCGCTCGCCGCTGCCATGCACCGCGTCGAGCAGCCGGGGCCGCGCTGCGGGTGATCACGTAGCGTCCCGGGACCGGGAGTCAGATCGGGACGAAGGTCCCGAACATGCGGTCCACCGGCCCTGAGACCTGGCCGCGGACTCCACGCACGCTGGGGGCCGGGACGCCGAGCACAAGACCGTGCGTACGCCTAGGAGGACATCGTGTCCGACCCCTCTGCCTCACGCGCGCCGCAGCCGCGGCCGGTGAACGCTGTTCTGGATGAGGCCGCCGCAGCGGCCTCGCGCGCTCCATCGATCCCCAACACGCAGCCCTGGGCCTGGGTGGTCCATGAGCGGTCACTCGAACTGCGGACCGCCTCCCGCCGCCACCTCACGGCCCTCGATCCCGACAGCCGCATGCTCGTCACCAGCTGCGGCGCCGCCCTCGACCATGCCCTGGTGAGCCTGCGCGCGCAGGGATACTCCGCCCGCGTCGACCTGCTCCCGCGCCCGGACGACCCGGAGCTGCTCGCGATGATCTTCCCGATCGGTCCGCAGCCGATCCGCCCCGAGGACATCCGCCGCTACCAGACCATGTTGCGCCGGCATACCGACCGGCGCCCCTTCGGGTCCGATCCGGTTTCTGCGGCAATGGTCGCAGGCCTGGCCGAGGCCGCCCTGACCTACGGCGTGCACCTCTACGAAGTCCGCGCCGACCAGGTGCCGCCGCTGGCCTCGACCGCCGTTCTCGCCGCGCTGGCCGAAGAGGCCGATCCCGCCGTGCGCGCGGACGCA
Source organism: Cryptosporangium sp. NPDC048952 (assembly GCF_043197895.1). Taxonomy (NCBI): domain Bacteria; kingdom Bacillati; phylum Actinomycetota; class Actinomycetes; order Cryptosporangiales; family Cryptosporangiaceae; genus Cryptosporangium; species Cryptosporangium sp. NPDC048952. The sequence goes on from NZ_JBICTY010000011.1 coordinate 56,220, forward strand.
ACACGGTGGTCGCGCCGCCCCGCGGGCGCTCCCGGCGGCGTGACCACCGACGTCACCGTGGCCAGCGCGTCCCGCCCGGTGCCGCTGCGTCCCGCCGCCGAAGGCGCCGAGAATTCGCTCGAGTCCGGGCCGGACGACGACAGCGGGACCCGGTACCTGATCCTGTGGGGAGATCAGGACGGGCGACGCGCCTGGCTGAGCGCCGGGCAGGCGCTCTCCGCGGTGTGGCTGACCGCCGCCGACCTGGGGCTGGCGGTGTCGCCGATGACCGACCTGGTCGAAGTCGCCAGTACCCGGCTGGCGTTGCGGCGCCTGCTCTCCTGGCAGGGGCACCCGTACGTCGTGCTGCGCGTCGGCGTGGCCGCGGCCGACTCCGGTGTCCCGGCGACCTCTCGGCTGCCCCACGGCACCACCGTCGAGGTCGAGGGCCGCTCATCATGAGCACGCAGGTTCTCGACACCGAACGGTTCGCTGAGCTGGTGCGGCTGGCGATCCGCGCGCCGTCGCTGCACAACACGCAGCCGTGGTTGTACCGCCGGGCCGGCGACGCGGTCGAGGTCTTCGCCGACCCGACCCGGGCGCTGCCCGTCACCGACCCGTCGGGTTGGGGCGTCCGGATCGCGCTCGGCGCCGCGACGTACAACCTGCGCCTTGGCTACGCCCTGCTCGGCTGGACCACCGAAACCATGACCTACCCAGATACCGCAATCGACGACCTCGTCGTGCGGGTCGGTCCGGTGGCGCAGCGCCCGGCCACCCCGATCGAGCGGGAGCTGGCCGCCGCCGTCCCCCGGCGGCACACCAATCGGCGCCCCTACCTGGACAACCCCGTCCCCGTGCCGCTGCTGACCATGTTGGCCGAGGCCGCCGCTGCCGAAGCCTGCCGGCTGACCGTGCTCGACCCGCGCGGAGTCAGCGACGTGTCCGACCTGATCCAGCGGGCCGACGACGAACTCGAACACCGTCCCGGCTACGCACAGGAGCGCCACCAGTGGCTGCGCGGCCCGTCCGGCGGGCCAGACGGGGTGCGCTTCGATCGGCTCACCGGCCGCCCGCATCCCGACGAACGCCTGCGGCGGCGGGACTTCGGCGCGCCGGTCGACAGCCCGGACCGGCAGTACGAGAGCGACCCGTGCCTGGCGTTGCTGACCAGCACGGCCGACAGCCGCTACGACGAGCTGCGGGCCGGGCAGGCGCTGCAGCACGTGCTGCTGCGCGCCGCCGCCGCGACACTGACCTCGTCGCTGTACTCCCAGCCGATCGAATCGAAGACCACACGGACACAGCTGCGCGCCCTATGCGGTGGCGACATGCCGCAGATGGTGCTGCGCATCGGCTACGGAGTGGCACACGTCCCCACCCCACGGCGGCCGGTCCACGAGGTGATCCTGCCCGGCACATCAGGGACTTCCGACTCTGCTCCTCGACCCATTCCGCGGTGATTGTGGAGGTCGAAACCCGCACCGAGCCGAGGAGACCGGCACGATGTCCGACACCGCGTTCACCACCGAGGACTTGCTGCGCGGCGCGGCGGAGACCGCGACGCGCGCCCCGTCGATCTTCAACACCCAGCCGTGGCGCTGGCAGGTCGGCGACGGTGTGCTGGAACTGCGAGCCGATCGCGGCCGGCAGCTGGCCGTCACCGATCCGGAAGGCCGGATGCTGACGATCAGCTGTGGCATCGCGCTGCACCACGCCCGCATCAGTCTCGCCGCCGACGGCCAGCAGCCCGTCGTCGACTACCTGCCTGACACCGCGGATCCGGACCTCCTCGCCCGGATCGCGCTGGCCGGTCCCGTGACTCCTGCCGACCCCGCCGATAGCAGGCTGCGTGAGGCGATCGCGCGCCGCCACACCGACCGCCGCCCGTTCACCGACACGCCGGTGCCCGACGGCGTCGTGGACCGGCTGCGGACCGCGGCCGAAGCCCGCGGCGTCTACCTCGCTGAGCTGGGTGGCGACTCGATGGTGCGGTTCCAGGTGACCGCCGCGCGCGCCGGTGACCTGGACCAGAACGATCCGGCCTATCAGGCGGAGCTGGCCGAGTGGACCCACCGCCCGGCCGGCAGCGGCGACGGGATACCCGCAGCGACGACCGTCCCGGCCACCCCCCGCCGAATTCCGCTCCGCGCATTCTTCCCGGACGGTGGCGAGGGACTGCTGCCCGGTCCCGGACGCGACGGTGGCGCCCGCTACCTCGTGCTGTGGACCACCCACGACGGACCGGCGGACTGGCTGGCCGCCGGCGAGGCGACGAGCCTTGCGTTGCTGGAGACGACAGCTTCCGGGCTGGCCGCCTCGCCGATGACCGACGTGATCGAGATACCGGCGTCCCGGACCCTGCTGCACCGGCTGCTCAACAACCTCGGCCACGCCCAGATCGCGCTGCGCATCGGCGTGCCCGCTGACGACACCGCACCGGGAACACCGCGCCGCGCGTCCGCCGAGGTCATCGAGACCGATCATTGACTCTCGACGATTGGCGAGGGGGCACCGTGACCGCGCACCAGCTGCTCGCCGGTGAACTGCGGTCGCTGCGCCGCGCGGCCGGGGCGACCTGCCGCCGGATGGCCGAGGATCTGCGTTGGTCCTGTTCCAAAGTCAGCCGGGCCGAGAACGGGCGCTGCCTGCTCACGCCCACGGACACGTCGGCGTGGCTGGTCTACTGCGCCGCCGAACAAGCGCAGTTCCGGCGGCTGATGGAGCTGGCCGACCTGGCGTGGGAGGAACGTGCGGCTGACCGCAACCGGTCGGTGCACCAGCGGCAACAGTCGTGACCCGGTGGGGGCGCAGGTGCGTCGGCCGAGCTGCCGGTACACCTCGACCGGGCAGTCGTACTGCCACGCCGCGGCTTCCACCGGATCGGAGAAGAACGCCGGGGCCAGCTCGGCGTAGCGCAGGGGCTTGCCGTCGCGGTCCGGGCTGCCGTTGGTCATCACCAGCACCCGCACGTTGCCCAGCCGCCGGAAGTAGTCCTCGTACAGGACCAGCTCGTGCGGCGGGTTGCCGGGATCCGGGGCGGTGGCGACCACGGTCAGCCCGGCGCGTTCGATGTAGGTCATCCAGCCCATGTGCTCGATGGCTGCCCGCCGGATCTCACTGTTGGTCTCCTCGTGGATGATGCGCACGTGCCAGCCGGGTGAGATCAGCTCCGCGGGCACACGCAGCCCGTGCCAGGCGTGCAGTTCGGTGCCGTCCAGCCATCGCGCGGCCGGCCCATCGGCTCGGTGCAGCCGGTAGGCACCGTCTGGACCGGGCTCGACGTGCAGCTCCACGGGATTGTCGCTGACGACGACGAAGTCCGGGTGCGGCCACCTGTCGTACTGCGCCGCCTCCGCGAACGCGTGGAGCACGGCGCGCCGCTCGGCGCCCAGTCGTGCGCGGCCGTGCTGGATCAGCCAGAGCAGCGAGGCGATGCGCCCGGTCTCCTGTGCGCTGGCCACGCCGGGGATCGCGTCGAGGCTCGGTGGTGGGTGCCGCCGGAAGTGCCGCGCCGTCGCGCCTGCGGCTGCCAGCGTTTCCTGGACCAGGGACATCGCCGTCGTGCCCGCCGTGTCATCGTGGGCCGAACGCGCGAGGGAATTGAGGTGCCGGACGGCGGCGCGGATCGGTTCGCCGACCAGTTCCCGCGCCAGCTGCGCGTCCTGCTGGCGCAGCCGGCTCTTCTCGGCGTCGAGGATCGCCCCGGCGATCCGGGAGGACATGCCCGTCAGCTCGGCCGCAGCGTCGGCCGCCTCGGCGCGTCGCTGCTCGGTGACCTCAGCCCGCAGGATGCCGACGCTTTCCCGCAGCCCGGCCAGCGCGCCGATCACCGCGCAGCCCGATGCACCGAGCACCGTCATGTTCACGAGCGCGCCGTAGTCCTCCTCGGCGGCCAGCACCCAGAGCAACCACAGCGGCGCGCTGACGATAAGCCCCGCGATCAGGCCGGCGACGGCGCACAACGACACGAAGGCTGCCCCGTCCCGTGAACGGCGGACGGCGCGGATCAGCCACCGCAGCGCTGTCGCGCCGAGGAGTGCCGGCCATGGCTGGACCGATGCGACAGCGAGATCGCGGCGTCGCCGCCACTCCTCTGCGAGCACGACTGCGGCGACCCGGCCAACTATCGGATTGGGAGCCCACATGATCGTGTCGGGCATCGGGGACCCGGTAGCGGCGTAGCACCGGGCGATCGCCGCCCGCATGCTCGCGCGCCGGTCGTCGTCCAGCAGCGGGGGATCAAGCCGGTCGTGCAGCCGTTGCGCGACGTACGCCCGCGCGGTGCCGGCGATCGCGTCGAGACGCGGGTCAGCCATCGTCGCCGTCCTACCAGGTCAGGGTGAGGATCCCGAGGACACCGGAGGCGATGAGGCCCAGCCCGGGTGGCATGAGGCGACGTCCCCGGCGGCGGTAGCGGGTCGCGTCTGCTATGAGTGCGTCGAGAACGTCGGCGCGGGTCATGCCCCGACGGATCTCCGTGAGCCCGCCGGACGGGCTGAGGTCGAGCACTGTGCAGGGGATCTGGGCGCCGGTGGGCTGGCCGCAGAGGGTCAGGCAAGGCGCGCTGCATGGCCGGCGGGTCTCCGCGCGGTGATCGCGGCCCCAGTTCACCGGACTCCAGGTGTCGCTGAGGCCGCCGTCGTCCCCCCATCGCCCGCGGCCGACGAGGAACAGTGGAGTGTCGGCGGGTGCGGTCCACTCGTCGTATCCGTGCCGGTCGATGGGGTAGTGCCCTACGGATGAGTCGTCGTTTCCGAGTTCGGAGAAGTTGCGAGTGAGGAGTCTTCGGGCGGATCGCCGGCTGAGATAGGCCGTGCCAGTGGCGTCGTGCACCGGCAGGTAGTCGTGCCCGAGGACGACCTCGTGGTGGATCTCCCATCCGCCCTCGTCGGTGGACTGGGTGTGCTGCACGCGCAGGCTGACGAACCAGCCGCACTCGTCTCCCGTTCGCGGCGCGTACAGCGTCTTGATACCGGTCCTGACCTCCACCGCCACCGTTGTGCCGGGTTTCAGCCCGGTGAGGTGCCCTAGTCCCTGGACCGGCGGCTGATGCAGCCGTGAGCGGCGGCGGTCGGCCCGGGACGCGGCCACTAGCGTCAGTACTGCGACGAGCGTCCAGAGCGCGCCGAGACCTGCCACGCATCGCATCACGATCAGCGCGGAGTGCATCACCGATTGTGCGCGGAGCGAACCAGCCGAGCAGCCGAAGCAGTGGGCTCCGGGACATGTCACGACTCGCTCCGGAGAAGGCGGTAGGTTCGGAATTCGGCCGAAGGTGGGGTGGCCGAGGCAGCTGAGGACTGGGAGCGATCGATGATCAGGGTGTATCTCCTCGACGATCACGAGGTCGTTCGTCGCGGCCTGATCGCGCTGCTGGAGTCCAGCGGCGACATCGAGGTGGTCGGGGAATCCGGGTCGGCTCCCGAGGCGGCTCGCCGCATCCCGGCCCTGCGGCCGGACGTCGCCGTGCTCGACGCCCGCCTGCCCGACGGCAACGGCATCGACGTCTGCCGGGACGTCCGCTCGGCCGACCCGTCGATCAAGGCGCTGATCCTGACGTCCTATCAGGACGACGAGGCGTTGTTCAGCGCGATCATGGCCGGCGCGGCGGGCTACGTGCTCAAACAGATCCGTGGCACCGACCTGGTCGACGCGATCCGCCGGGTCGCGGCCGGGCAGAGCCTGCTCGACCCGGCAGTCACCCAGCAGGTACTCACCCGGATCCGGGAGGGTAACGACCACACACCGCCTGAGCTGGCGACGTTGACCGGGCAGGAACGGCGCATCCTCGAGTTGATCGCCCAGGGCATGACCAACCGGCAGATCGGCGAAGAGATGTTCCTCGCCGAGAAGACCGTCAAGAACTACGTGTCCCACCTGCTCAGCAAACTCGGGCTGCAACGACGCACCCAGGCCGCGATCCTGGCGACGAAGCTGTTGGGCCCAGCGGCCTCGGACAGTTGAGCCACCCGTGAGCAACCGGCCCATCAACGGAACGTTCGACCCTCGTCCGCGGCGCGTCACCGGTGGATGCTGACGGCGTCACCGCAGCCGGGAGGGACCCGATGGCGACCGCAGGCACGTCTCGCTAGGCGGCCGAGGACCTGTCGGCCTCTGCCGAATCCTCAAGCCCGGGTGTAACGGTAACGGGCCAGGGTCGCAGGCCCCCAGAGAAACGTCACGACGAAAGCGCTCACCACGAGGACCGGTCCGGTGACGGCCGGATCGTAGTGCGAACCGTTGGCCGGGAACACCGCGGTGGAGACGTTGATCATGGCGTGGAAGAGGCAGGCGACGGCGACGCTGGATCCGGTGGTGTTGTACAGCCACACGATGAGGAGGCGCAGCGCGACGGTCGCCACGCACTGCCACCCGATCCACGCCGCAGAGCGGCCCGCTTGAAGGTACGGCACGACGTGCCACACCGCCCACACCGCTCCGACGAGGAGCGCCGTAACCAGCGCAGAGAATCGCTGTTGGAGCGCGTCGGTGGCGTACGCGGTCCACCCCGCTTCCTCGCAGGCCGCCGCGACCAAGAATGCCGCGACCAGCACCGGCAGCAGCCGCAGATCCACGGTTGCGGCGGGCGCCGCGGTTCCCTTCCAGCGCATCAGCGCGTACGACAGCACCAGGACGCCCGGCATGAGCAGCAGCGCGGGCACGTACCACCACGGTGTGCGGCCGGGGCGAGCGGCGACCGTGCGTCGCAGGAGCGTACGCATTGCTCCCCGCTGATGGCCGCTGCGCAGTACGAAGACGGCGGCGAGGAGCGGGCAGACGAACATCAGCGCGCTGACCGGAAGCCGGAGCGGCAGGCACTCGGAAACCGTGTCGGCAAGGACACCGAGCGCCCAGAACGGCGTCGACCAGACGAAGACGGAGGCGAAGAACAGCCAGATCCGCGCGGTCGGCATCATGCGCGAAGTGTCCGTCCTCGCCATGGACCCTCAGGTTACCGGCGGGTCCCACGGCGGGACCAAGTGCTCTACTCCCACGGGCGCGTGAGCCGAACACTGGAGGTGCTCGGACCCGCTGATCCGCGATTGGGAAGAGGGGCTCATGTCCGCCGGATCGTCTGACCGTCCTCTCGACCACGCCGGGCTGCTGGTGCTCGATGCGGCGGAGTGCCGCCGCTATCTGCGCTGCGAACAGGTCGGCCGGATCGGATTCGTCCGGGCGGGGACTGTGGAGATCTTGCCGGTCAACGCTCAACGCGATGCTCACCGCGCTGGACCACTTCTACGACCACCTCGGCCTGGGCCACGCCGTCGCCCGCCGCGAAGACCTCCCCGCCGCTGCGCCCCGCGCGCTCGACGAGGCCGAGCAGCGCCGGTTCCTCCGCCAGGCCGAGAAGCTGGACTCCGCACGGGACAAGGCCATCGCCTACCTGCTGTTCTACACCGGCATCCGCGTGGCCGAGCTGACCGCGCTCGACGAGGACGACGTGCCGATCAGCGCCCGCAAGGGCAAGGTGATCGTCCGCTCCGGCAAGGGCGACCGGTTCCGCGAGGTGCCGCTGCATGGCGAGCCCCGGCCGATCGTGCAGGCATGGCGGGCCGACCGCGCCGACTGGCCCGGCGCTGGCGAGACGACCGCGCTGTTCCTCAACCGCTACGGCAACCGGCTGTCGGACCGCAGCGTCGATGAGCGGATCGCCCAGCTCGGCACGGACGCCGGCATCGAGGGCCTCACCCCACACGTCCTGCGGCACACCTTCGGCACCCGGCTGCTCCGCGGCGGCGCCGACGTCGTGCTGGTCGCCGAATTGATGGGCCACGCCCGGCTCGGCACCACCCGCCGCTATACCCTGCCCACCGCCGCCGACCGCGAACAGGCCATCGAGCTGCTACTCGTCGACCGCTGAAGACGCCGGTCGCCGTTTGCCTGTGGTGACAGCGCTCTTACCGACGGCCCAACTGGTGCGCAATCTCCGGTCGACCACGCATCCCGGGCAAGGGTGACGTCGTTCGGCGTCCCCACCCGTGGGCGGCGATCGCGCCGATGTGTGAGAGTGCGTCGGCCGGTCCGATGCGGCTGCTCGCCTCGTGGGCGGTTGACGTCGGGTGCTGACTGCTGTTCAACGTTCTGGGGCCGGAGGCAGGGTGCGACCGTTCCCGGGTTTGATGCCGCACATGACGTTCGTGACGAGCCTTCCGGCGAAGGCATCGTCCAGGGGCTGCCACCCGGTGAGGAGTCTGTACATGCAGGCCCCCCACAATTGATCGGACACGACTTCGAGATCGATGTCGACGCGAATCTGCCTTCTTTCCTGGGCGGCGCGGAGAGCGCGGATGCCGATCGACCGTCGTGGCTCCAGGTAGATGCGGCGGAAGGCAGCGGCCATCTCGGGGTCGGTCTGGGCCGCGCCGAGCAGCTCGGCGGTGACCTTGCCTGCGGCCGTATCCCGCAGCAGGCCCACGAAGGTCTTCAAGTGCGCCAGGACGTCGGCTTCGATGTCGCCGGTATCCGGCATGCTCAGAATGTGGTTGACGCTCGCGGAGTAGGCCTCCAGCGCCAGGACACCTTTCGTGGCCCACCACTTGTAGAGCGTCACTTTGCTGGCACCGGAAAGCGCGGCCACGCCCTCCATTGTGAACCCCGCCATGCCCTCGCGCTGCAGCAGTTCGTCGGCTGCGGCCAGAATCCGTGCGCGGACCTGCTGGGACGGCCGTCGGCCCCGGCCCGGCCGAAGTGTGACCTCGGGAGGTTGCGCAACCACAGGCGCAGCTTACAAGGCGGGCGCGCGATGGACGATCAGACCGGAGCGAGTTACTGTACGGACCGTTCATATACACGATGTCCGAAAGCAGAGGTGTAGGACCGTGACTGATTTCGGGGCCGCGCTGTTGCCAGGCCGGGTCTTCGCGCCCGGTTCGGAGCCGTACGAGCGCGCAACGACGCCCCGTAATGCGCGTTCGGTGCAGCGCCCGCTAGCCGTGGTGCGAGCTCAGAACCCGGGCGATGTCACCGTCTGCGTGCGGGCCGCGGCCGCCGCCGGCCTGAAGATCGCGGTGCAGGCCACCGGCCATGGTGCGGCCGCCGACATCCCGCCGGACCACGTGCTGCTCGATCTCTCCGCGCTCGACGCCGTCGAGGTCGACCCTCAGGCTCGGGTGGTCCGCGCCGGGCCGGGTGCCACGTTCGCGAAGATCAACGCCGCCGCGTTCCGGCACGGCTTGCTCGCGCCAGGTGGTACCGCAGGCGACGTCGGCGTGGCTGGCTACACAGCGCTTGGCGGCATCGGCTGGATGCTGCGTCCCCACGGGATGGCCAGCGCGTCCCTGCTCTCCGTCGACGTGATCGACGCCACCGGTCGCCGCCTCCACACCGATGACACCCACGACGCCGAGGTGTTGTGGGCTTGGCGCGGAGGAGGCGGCGTCGGCATCGCGACCCGACTCGAGCTCCGCCTGTTTCCCGCGAATGACCTCCAGGCCGGCCTGATGCTCTGGAGCGCGGGTCACGCCGAGGCGATCATCCCGGCCTGGGGCCGCGCGCTTCCCAACCTCGACCCTTCTCTGACCAGCGCACTCGGAATCTTGAAAGCCCCGGACGCTCCGTTCATTCCGGAGGATCTGCGGGGAAAGCCCGTCGTGCACCTGTCCGCCGCCACCGTCGGGGGCGAGGCCGCCATGCAGACGCTGCGCCGGGCGCTGGGAGCGCTACCGGATCCCTCGCTCGATACGCTGGGTGCCTGCGACGACAAGCGACTGGCGACCATCCACCTCGACCCACCCGTCCCGGTTCCCGCCCTGGGGACCGGACGATGGCTCCGCGCCGAGGCCGGCGCGCATGCGCTCGCTCTACTTGCCGCGGCGGACATCTCGCCTCACTCGCCGCTGGCAAAGGTGGAGCTGCGCCACGTGAGTGCTCCCGCGTCGGCCGTCTCCGGAGCGCTGACGTCCTGCCCGGGGGACCTGGTAGTGCAAGCCGTCGGTCCCGCCAACGACGACGCGGCCGCCACCGCGGTCGGTGCGGCGCTCTCGCGAGTGCTCACCGCCACCCGAACCGTAGACGCCGGCCAGAGCGCGGCCTCGTTCTGCGACGGCCAGGTCCGGGTTCGGGAGGCCTATCCGATCGCCGTCGCAGCTCGTCTCGACACCGTCCGGCGAGCACTTGACCCCGACGGACTGATCTCGGCTTCTCGCCACCTGCGATAGCGAGCTATCCCCTTGCAGTCGCGGAACCCGCGACTGCCTCGACGAGGGTGGCCATCCCCGCGTCTGCCGCCCGGAGCACCTGCGTCCGCTTCGGGAGGGGCCGGAGCGAGGAGGGTGAAATCAACAGATCTAGCGAACGGAACTGCCATGCACCTCGCCGCGCTCATCGTGGCCGTCCTCGGCTGCGCCAGCATCGTCGTCGTCGGCACCCGCTTCCTCCTTACACCACAGCGGGCGACGCACGACTTCGGTGTCGCCGCAGATGACGTCCGCGCCCTGACCGCCATCAAGGGCGTCCGAGACATCACCTCCGGAGCGGTCCCGCTCGTGGTCTGGGCGGCCACCGGTCCGGCCGCTCTCGGCTGGGCGCTGATCGCCGCGGCCCTCACTCCCACGGCGGACGCGGTGATCGTGCTGACGCGTGGCGGGAAGCCCTCCACCGCATTCGGCATCCACGGCCTGACGGCGGCGGTGCTCATCGCGACCGGCCTGGTCCTGGCCCTGTGGTGAGCAACGCGGCCAGCGGATGAACCGCACCGCCCAGTGGTGGGCGATCCAACGACCGATCGACGCGCCCTCTCGGCCGACTCTCCACCGCCCCAGGCGGGGCAGCGCAGTCGCGCTGCCCCGCCTGGGGCACCTCGAACGGCACCCTGACCGCGCTCTCGGACCTGGCTCCGGAACACCCTGCGGCCGGAGCTACGGTGCGAGGTGCTTCCGGCCGTCGACCCCTTCGACGGAGTAGCGGATGGTCAGGATGTCTCCGTGAGGAACGCGAGCAGAGCGTCGTTGACCTCGTCGGCATGCGTCCAGAGCAGGCCGTGGGGCGCGCCGTCGATCTCGACGTAGCGTGCGTCCGGGACGAGTTCGGCGAAGCGGCGTGCCGTTGCCTCGATCGGCAGGATCCGGTCGCCGCTGCCGTGCAGGATCAGCGTCGGCAGGCCGGCTGCCTTGACTGCGTCGACGTCGCCACGGAAGTCTTCGAGCCACGACGGCACGACCGCATAGGCCGCCACCGGGGCGCTGCGGATCGCGGTGTTCCAGCTCGCGCGCAGTGCTTCCTCGGAGATCCGCTTACCGAGGGTCTCGTCGAGGTTGTAGAAGTTGGCATAGAACGCGCTGAACCAGGCGTAGCGATCGTCGCGCGCTTGCTGGGCGATGCCGTCGAAGACCTTCTGCGGGACACCCTCCGGGTTGTCGTCGGTACGCAGCAGGAAGGGCTCCAGCGAGGCCAGGAACGCCAGCTTCGACACCCGCTCCGTACCGTACCGGGAGACATAGCGGGCCACCTCGCCGGTACCCATCGAGAAGCCAGCCAGTACCGCATTGTGCAGGTCGAGGTGGGTCAGCAGGGTGTCGAGGTCCGCAGCGAAGGTGTCGTAGTCGTAGCCGCCCGCGACCTTGGACGACTCACCGAAACCACGCCGGTCGTAGGTGATGACCCGGTAGCCGGTCTCGAGCAGAGCGCGCCGCTGCTTCTCCCAGCTGTCACCGTCGAGCGGGTAACCGTGGATGAGCACGACCGGCTGGCCGCTGCCCTGGTCCTCGTAGTGCAGAACGACGTCGGTGGAGTTCTGACGGTCGACAGAAATGGTGGCCATGGTTCCTATTCCTCGTCACTACTGGGGTTTACGGTTTGGCGGTAGCGCGCCATGATGGTGACCGTCTGACCTGGAAGCCGCCTGCGGACAGCTTCGTCCACCATCGCCTCGGCGACCGTCGCCCGGCTCACTCCGCGTGGAAACAGCCGCCTCGGGGCTTGCGCCAAAGGCAGAGTGGCCCAGGCGGGAGAGGCTGGACCGCTGTTCATCGGGCCCAGGTGGAAGAGCGTCGCTCCTGCGGTGAGGACCATCGAGTCGGCTTCCACTTTGTCGGGTAGCTCGTTTTTCATGATCAAGCCGATCATGGTGCGGGTGAGCACTCCGGCGAAGGCGGCCGACGGGCCGGTTCCCAACGCTCCGAGCCAGACGATGTGTTCGACCCCGGAGGCGACGGCGGCTCGGGCGCCGGCGGTCAGGGTGCCGGGACCGGCACCGTTCGACGAGCCCAGCCCGGACAGCAGGACGTCATGTCCCGCCGCCGCGCGAGCGACCGTCTCTGGGTCGAGCACGTCCGCGGCGACCGTCGTGAGACCGGCCCGAGGAGGGACCCGGTCGGGGCGACGTGCCAGCGCCGTGACCGATAAGCCGCGGGCAAGCGCAGCGGTGACCATCAGTGCGCCGGTCGCGCCGGTGGCGCCGAGGATCGCGATGCGGACCGTCATCGAAGTGCACTCCGCAGTACCTCGAGCGCGGCGCTGTGCACGCCGGGCGCGGCGGCCACATAACCGGTGCTGGTGATCTCCCACGGCTTGCCGTCGAAGTCGGTCACCTCGCCGCCGGCCTCGCGCACGAGCAGAACCGGGCCGATGTGCGAGCGTACGTTCTCCAACTGCCAGTGCACGTCCATCCGGCCGCAGGCGACCTGGGCGAGCTGGTGTCCCACGGGCACCGAGGAGCGGACGTAGAGGGCGGTCTGCATCATCGCGGCGATCGACGCGCCAGCGCCTCGCGCCGTCGCGGGGGAGTGGCTGGGCCGCGCTTGGCCGGTGCCGGTCAGGGCCACGGCGAGGTCGGTTTTCCCGGATACCGTGATGCGCTCGCCGTTGCAGAACGCGCCACCGCCGGCCCTGGCAGTGAACATTTCGTCGGAGAGCGGCGCGTAGAGCACCACGAGTTCGGGGCGACCGTCCCGGACCAGCGTGGCACCGATGTTCCAGTCCGTCATACCGTGGACATGGTTGAGATTGCCGCCGACCGGGTCGACCACCCAGTGGTCACCGGCGGGCATCGGCCCGGTGGCGTGCTCATCGGTCTCCCAGCCGGAGCCGTGCACCGACGCGAGCAACTCGGGCCGCAGTAGCTCGGCCACGGTGGCGTCGTTGCGCCGAAGGGTGGCGAACAGCTCGTCGGACGTGGTGATCCGGCTGGCGGGAGAATAGTCGCGCAGGAGGCGAGCGCCGGCCTCCCGGACGAGCGCAGTCGTGGTGGTGAGCAAATAGTCGGTCATGACCTCATACCTTTGGTTCAGCGATCGCGGCTTCGGCCTCGATCACGTGGTAGACCCGCCGTAGGGGGTAGGGCGCTCTGATGGTTGGGGTCGGCCGTCACGTGCTGTGACGGAGTTTCTGCGACGGACCACTGCGGGCGGTGTCCAGCCTGCGGAGACGTAGGAGGTGGAAAAAGAGCTCAGTGTCCGCCGTACGTTGGGCTCCTCCTGTCATCGCCCGCCGGCCCGGCCGACTTGGCGAGGTCGTCGGGCGTAGTGTCCTGTCTCCACTCATCTCCCCGCTTTCGCGCACGAGCGTGGCTCCGTCTCTATTGAGTTGGTAACGCCACATCCGTCGTCTGAGAAGCGCTCGTCGCCGCACCGTGCCTTGATGCGGTTGGCGCTGCTCTGCGACGCGGACCGCCGTCCCGGGAGTATTTTTCATCGCGATTCCACGGACGTCTTCGCCCCACTGCGGTAGTTGTCGCTACCCCCGAGGAGGTGCGACAGCTCGCGCTCCCCCGAGGGAGGTACTCGGTGCCTGCGTGGGGTCCGGCTGGCGTCGCTCAGCGTGGCGCCGGCCTGACGGGCGGTGCGGCAAGGCCGAACACCTCGTCGAGCCAATCGAACTCGATTTGGGCTTTGAGGCTGGGGTTGTTAAGGCCGCAGTGGGCTTCCCCGCCCTCCTCCGCGGTGATGAGCCGGTCCATCTTCGGAGAGGTCAGCTTCTCGTAAAACGCCTGAGCGCGGGCGCGCATACCCGCGCCCTCACCGCTGCTGCCGATATTAAGGTAGGGGCAGGTGATTCGATCCTCGAGTCCTTCGACGGTGAACAGCCCGGTGTAATCGAGCCACTCGGCCAGCGGGCGTCCGGCGTAGCCGTGCGACACCTGGATTCCTCCGCTGAGCCAGCGCACCACGCTGTTGTTTCCCAGCGTCGATTCCAGATCGCGCGGATAGGGCTCGCTCGGGTCGAGGCCGAGCGCCTCCAGCCATCCGGCCCGGGCGTCGGGCACCGAGGTGAACGCGATCGCGGCCTTGATCCGCTGGTCGAACGCGGCGGCGCGGGGAACGGCGTAACCGCCGTAGCTGTGCCCGATGATCGCGAGCCGGTCGGGATCGACGTCAGGCCGCGCCAACGCATAGTCGATGACACGTCCGATCGGCACTTCGACATCGAATCGGAAGAACAGTTCCGGATCGTGGGTCAGAGCACCGGGCTGGCCGGGGAAGTCGAAAATGAGGGCGTTGTAACCCCGGGCGACCGCGGCCGCGCCGTCTCCCCAGTAGTACAGCTCCTCGCCGCTGGTGTCCCCACCCCCCATGATCAGCAGCGTCGGCCGCCGCCGCTCGCCGCTGGCGCTGGGCGTGAGGAAGTAGCCCGGCAGGGTGCGGCCGTCCTCGTAGGGAATCTCCAAGATCTCGATCGGCGGATCGAATAACTTGGCGGCCTCACGGAAGCAGTCTCGCTGCACCAGGCGGCGCCGTCGGTTTTCCGGGTCGAGGGGGGTGCCGAAGAACGCCGACGCGTGCCAGTAGGAGGACGCTCGCTGAAACGCCGCGCGAGCGCTGACCGGGTGTCCCTTCTGCAGGCTGCTGCGGGCGATCGCCTCGACCCGTGACGCCGTCAACTCCCAGGCCTTGGCCCAGCTCTCGAAGTCTCCGTCCTCGATCCTCTTGACGGTCTCGAAAATTTCGCCCGACTCGGCACCGCCGTGTCCGATGTAGCCGAAGACCTTGGCCACCTGGGCATCAAAGATCGATCGGAAAATGCCCGGTAGTCCTGCCGATGCGGCCCAATACGCTAGCCGCTCGTGTGTGTTCGTACTCTCCGCGTTCACTGTCCCACCTCTTGCTGGCGTCGTCTGTCCGAGGAAGTGTTACTAGTATTTTTTGTTACTAGTAACAGATTATCGGTGTCGAGTAGTCGCGTCAAACGAGGGGGTCCCGCCGTGGGAAGATGCAGCTCCACCCGCGAGAGCCATCAGGAGGAGAGCTCCGTGCCCGCTTCCGGCGGATCGCCCACGCAGGGACTGCGCGAGCGCAAGAAGGCCCGGATGCGCGCCGAGATCCAAGCGGCCGCTCTGCGCCTCTTCCGAAGCCAGGGGTACGACGTCACGACGGTGGATCAGATCGCCGAGGCTGCCGAGATCTCGCGGATGACCTTTTTCCGGTACTTCCCCGGCAAGGCCGACGTGGTGATCGACGACGTGTTCGACGCCGCGTTCGCCGACACGTATCGCCTCCAACCGTCTGACCTGTCACCCGTCCAGGCCATGCGATCCGCGCTGAGAGCCACTCTCCATGCCGCCGCACCCGCCGAGCAGGACCGCATCCACGACCGCGACCTGTTGCTGCACACCGTTCCGGAACTGCGCGCCGCCCTGCAGCAGCGCACGGTCGGCAAGCTCGAACTGCTCACTGACCTCGTCGGCGAACGACTACGCCGTTCTTCAACCGACGTCGAGGTCCTCACCGTGGCCGGGGCCATTATCGGCGTCGGTCAGGCGGCGTGGATCGGTGCGGAAAACGGTTCGCCCGAGGGCTTTCTGCAGCGTTACAGGGTGCTCTTCGACGCTGCGCTAGCCCGGCTCGACGCAGGGCTCATCAGTACTTCCTGACTCAACGGCTGGGGAGCTGCTGCTGCGGTGCGCCTTGTCGGGGCCTGTTCACGCCGGGAAGCGTCCGGCGAGCAGCTCTTCGGAGCGTTCCCATAATCCGCGGGCAAGGTCGTCGTCGAAGGCCTGCGCATTGCGTGGCTTCGTGGGTTTGCGCCGGAAGTAGTAGTCGCCGGACCGCCAGTCCGTTCCCGAAGTGCCCTCGGCGAGCCACACCAGCTGGTCGGCGCCCTGCTCGGGCGTGGAGAGCAGAACGCGCCGCCCGATCGGATTGCTCCCCAGAACTCGAATGAACCGGATGATCGCGCTCGTGGTGTCCGAGCCGAAGTTCGTCGCGACGTTGCCGGGGTAGAAGGAGGCCGTCGAGATGCCGCTCGCGTGATAGCGCCGATGCAGTTCGTTCGTGAACAGGATGTTCTCCAGCTTGGCCGCGCCGTAGGCGTGCACGGCGTCGAAGTGTTCGTCGTTGTCGAGGTCCCGCAGATCGACTTTTCCCGCGAAGCGCACGGTGCTCGAGGTCTGGAGCACGGTGGCCTGGGACGCGATGAGCCTGTCGAGTAGCAGGCGGGTGAGCAGGAACGGCGCGAGATGGTTGATCTGGAACGTCTTCTCGAAGCCATCGACGGTCTTCGTCGGGTCACCGAACACGCCACCGGCATTGTTGGCGAGCACGTCGATGCGCGGATACGCGGCGGTGAGGTCGGCCGCGAGCCGCGCGACGTCGCCGAGGCAGGTGAAGTCGGCGACATGACCGTCGACGCCCAGCTCGGCGGCGACCGCGTGGGTCTTCTCCGGTGACCGGCCGACCACGACCACGGTGTGACCATCCCGGTGTAACCGACGGGCGGCGGCGGCGCCGATGCCGTCGCTCGCCCCGGTGATTACGATCGTTTTCTGCTGTTTCATGACACGCTCCAGCCTTAGAGCCAAGTGTGGAACTGAGTCTCTTAATTGAGACAGGGTTTCATATGTGGAGTGTAGTACCGTCTGAAGGATGAGGTCGACGGGCGGGGCGCGATCGCGGGCAAGGGCAGCGGTGCGGGTCCAGGTGGCCCACCTCGCTGCGGATCTAGTCCTCGAGCGCGGCTACGAGGAAACAACAGTGGACGACATCTGCGCGGCCGCGGAGATCTCGCGCAGCACCTTCTTCCGGTACTTCCCTTCGAAAGATGACGCTCTGTTCGGCGAGACAGCCGATGCCGGCGAACGACTACTGGAAGCGCTGCTCGCTCGCCCCCCTGAGGAGGGGCCATGGGTGGCGATGCGCCGAGCCCTCGACCCGATCATCGCGCGGTACGAGGCCAACGATGAGCGCACCCGACGTCTCGCGCGCCTGATGGTAAATACGCCTGCGCTGGCCGCTCACCACCGGGAGAAGAACGGGCGCTGGCACCAGTTGCTCCGGCCCGAGATCGCACGTCGTCTCGGAGCCGACCCCGCTGAAGCCTCGGATCCTCGAGTCGACGCGGTGATCGGGGCGGCGCGAGGCTGCGTCGAAGCGGCACTCGCAGCCTGGACCGCGAGCGATGAACCGCAGAACCTGCCCGAAATTCTGGACCGCGCCATGGACGCCATCCGCTGATCTGCGGGTTCATGCCGTGGAAGTCCACCGGCGTGAACCCGCGGACGCCCCGACAGCAGGCCACGGTCCGAACGCATCCGGGCGGCGCCGATGGCGCCGTAGGCGATGCGCCCGGCCTGCGGGGAAACCCATCCGCCGAGAGGGCGAACAAGCGGGGAAGGTGCCGACCCTTCTCCGGATGTCAGAGGTCGGCCGGGCGCCCCGCGGAGAGACACGTGCATGCTGGCAGCACCGCTCCACCGGTCTCTCTCAAGAGTTCATCTGGGAGCTCTCGTGACTTCCGGCGCCGCGACGGCATTGGCCCCCGGAGTGCGATATGTCGAGCGCCGACGCGCTGTCAACGACGTCGCCCAGTCGCTACCACGTCTAAGCGGGAGCCCTTGCGGAGAGTTATCGATATCGTGTCAGCGAACCCACCGGGCCGGGTGACGACGTCGAAGTGTCGGTCGTCGTCGAGGCGCGCGTCGAGGTCAGCTCCGTCTGTGGGAATTCTGAGTTCTATCGGCTCTGTCGTTCGATACCGCGCCCGACCTGGCGGCTGGGATGGCGAAGAGTGTTCCGGTCTGGGTACGCAGGGCCGCCGCTGAGGCCAGAGGGACCGTGTGCGGTGGGTGGCGATAGCCGGGACTGCGCCGAAGATGGGGAAAGGTAACAATAACTCCGCGAGGTGAGCCGCGGATCGGCGCCGCAGCGGTGATGCCCAGGAGCGTGAAGACCTTGGGTCTCTATCCATCCAAGTGTGAGGCCGACGGAATCCTCCTCGGCGCGCCTGAAGCCCGGTAACCGCGTCGATCCCATGGGATCCATCGGTTCCTGTGCTGCGCGTGTCCATTGCTGGGGTAATACGTCCGTGGATCGCCGAAGAGGCTGCGGTGTCGTCGACTCGGTGGGAACGCCAGGTGGGTGTTGGGCGCATTTCCGCCATGCGCTTAGCCGGATTCTCGGCCTCCCCGATCAGGCGCCGAACGCCCGTTCGATGCCACTGGATGCCGCCGATCAGGGCCACTTTGACGTTCGTTAGGTCGAGCTCGGCAGGTGGCATCGAGTGCCAGATCAGCGACTTATCGCGCTTCATCAACAATCTCCGGGACCGCCTGGATTCTTCACTGGACGAGACCAAGCTCGCTCGAAGCCATTTTCGGGCGACGGTCAGCGTCGAATATCTGCCGGCTACCCTCACCCTCCTGCATGAAACGGCGGACGTGGCCGACCGGTTGCCGGCCGAGACTCTCGCCCTGGTCGTCTTCACCACCTGCATCATCGCTGCTCCGCGACGGGAGGAGATCACCGGAGGCATCGAACGCGACCTGGCCGTCAACTATCTGAACCGCCTGGTCATGGTCCGGACGATTGGCGGCAGGCTCGGAGCTGCACGATCCGGCTCGAGTTGGAAGGCTCGCATGTTCCTCGTTGGTTGCCCCGGCCACGGTGCGCCCGGCGCGCCCGATGACCTCATCGCCGAGAAGTCGTACCGGAGCATATCCGTGCACATGAACACCGTCGCTGCCAACGAGGCGCTGGTCCTCGACACGGCTCGGCCTACCCGAACCTGGACGTCTTCGGTCTCGAACCCGGCCTGGTGCGGACCGGTAGCCGCAGCAGTCTCATCGGCCGGACACTCTGCGCTACCGGCTCCTGGGAGGTGCCCTCGCACCGTTCGGCACCAGCACCAGCATTTACGCCAGACGTCTCACGCCGCTGCTGATGTCCGCGGACATCGAGGGTCGCATCGGTGCCATGTTCAACCGCAATGGCGCCCCCGATCCTGCCCTCCCTCGGGCTGGATCGGGGACGGGTCGCTGCCTTCGTCGCCGCCTCGGAGGCCTTGGCCGCGCGCGCCGGCGTCGCTGTTCGCTGAGGTCGTGGCCGGTCTGACTTGCTACCGAAGGATCGTCTCGACCAATTCCAGCAGCCACTCGCGTGATCGGGGTAGCGGCCAGTTCAACTCGTCGGTCAGTGTGAAGTACGCCGAGTTGCCGAGGAAGAACAACAGCACGTCGGCTGCCTGGTCGGCGTCGATGCCCTCCCGCAACGCGTCCATCTCCGCCAACCGGCGGGCCGCGCGGTTCAGACCGTTGCGCAAGCTCGCCCGTGCCGTGTCCAGTGCCTCCTGGACGGCCGGCTCCTGCGGCGCGGCGGCCACGACCTGGCGCATGAGGCCGGACCACTGTTCGAACTTCGCCCCGGTGCTGTCCACGACGAGACCGGTGAGGCCGCTGTCCTGCACGGTGGAGCAGCGCAGCTAGTCACCGATTGCAGGGGTGCGCCGCCTTTGCGCGGGGCAGGGTGTCAGTGGCGGATGTTGTGCGCGAGGGCGTGAGCCCACGGTTCGGTGTCGTCGGCGATACCGACGGAGACTACGAGGTGGCAGAGCATGCCGCGGGCGAAGAACAGCTGCACGGCCTCGTCGTCGGCCTGTGACCAGGCCTGGACGTCGCTGACCAGCGCCTGGTACGCGGCGCGGACTACCAGTTGAAGGGCCGGCTCGGCGGCTGCGGCGGCTTGGGCGTGGAGCTGGACGCGCAGTAGCCGGCTGTCGGTGATTAGCTCTGCGTAGGTGCGCGCCATGGCGTCGAGCAGATCCTGCGGTGTGGCCGTCGAGTCAGTGCGGCGTTCCTCGGCAGCGGCGCCGAGCGCTTCGCGGATGAGCCGGAAGGCTTCCTCGATCGCGGCGGTGAACAGTTGCTCGCGGTTGCCGAAGAGCCGGTACACGTAGGGCTCGGAGATGCCGGCCTGGCGTGCGACCGCTTGCACGCTGGCGCCGTGGTAGCCGCGGTCGGCCAGGACGGACACCGCCGCGTCGAGGGCGTCCCCTCGACGGGCGGCGGCGGTGGATCGGGTGGTGGGCGGCATCCCACTTACCGTAGTCATCTATCGCGCGGGTGGCCGCTGGACCAGGGCGCCCAGCCCGGCGGCGATGACGCTGAGCACGCCGGCGGTGACGAATGCGTGTCCGTAGCCGCTGGCCGGTCCGCTGACGGCGATCAGGAGCGCGAGCCCGAGCGCACCGCCGACCTGCCGGGTCGCGTTGATCAGGCCGCTGGCCACGCCCGTCTCGGCTGCCGGCACCCCGGCGGTGGAGAGGGTCGTGAGCCCGACGAACGCCGTGCCGAGCCCGGCGCCGATCAGCAGCGTCGGAGCGATGACATCCGGCAGCGCCGCGGCGTGTTGCGGAGTGCGGGCGAGCCAGAACAGTCCCGCGGCGAGCAGGAGCAAACCCCCGATCAGCGGGGTGCGGTGGCCGAGCCGGGCGGCCAGCCAGGGCGCGCCCGCTGACCCGGTCATGACCATCAGCGCCAGTGGCAGCTGGCTGACGCCGGCGGCCAGCGGCGAGTAGTGCAGCACCTGCTGCTGATACAGCGGCAGGAAGTAGAACAGCCCGATCCAGATCGCGCCGAGTACCAGCATCGACGCGTTCGCCCCGGCGACCGTGCGGATGCCGAGAACACGCGGCGGCACGAGGGGGTCGGTGGCGGTGCGCTGCCGGGCGACGAAGGCGCCCAGCAACAGGAGACCGGCGATCAGCGGGAGCACTGTGCCCCCTCCGGTCCGCAGCGTGGTGAGTGAGTAGGTGAGCGAGAGCAGACCCGCGGTGAGGGTGATCGTGCCGATCACGTCCAGACGCCGGCCGGGTTTGGGCCGGTCTGCCGCCACCATCAGCAGCGCGCCGACGAGAACCACGATCGCCAGGGGAGCGCTGGCGAGAAAGATCGACCGCCACCCCCACCACTGGGTGAGGACACCGCCCAGCAGCACGCCCGCCGCACCGCCGGCGCCCGAGACCGCACCCCACACCCCGAGCGCCACACCCCGGCCACGCCCGGGCGGGAACGCCCCGAGCGTGAGAGCTAGGGCGGCCGGGGCGATGAGGGCGGCGGCCAGACCCTGCACGGCGCGTGCGCTGATCAGCACGGCGGCGTTCGGGGCCAGCCCGGCGGCCACGACCGCCGCGGTGAACACCCCGACACCGGTGAGGAAGATCCGCCGCCGCCCGGCCAGGTCGGCGATCCGTCCGCCCGGCAACAACAGCGCGCCGAACGCCAGGACGTAGGCGTTCACCACCCAGGACAGAGCTGTGCCGGACAGTCCGATGCCGTCGCGCACGGCTGGGAGCGCGATGTTGACGATCGAGGTGCTCAGTACGACCAGGAACTGGGCCGTGGACAGGATCGCCAGCACGGCCCAGGCCCGCGCAGGCACTCGCGTTCCGACTGGAGTGGTCATCGGCCGCTCACCCCAGCCGGGCGTCGGGGATCCAGGAGCCGTGGATACCGCTGGGCACCCGCCGGGGCAGGGTCACCGCGGCGGTCAGGGACAGATCCCGGGCGTGGAGAACGAGCAGTTCGGAGGCGTCGGCCCGCAGATCGCTGACGATCGTGAGGAGATAGCCGTCGTCCTCGCTCCGGGCGTTCTCCGCCGGTACGAAGACGGCTTCGCCGGGCTGGCGTCCCGGGCCGGACGGGCTCACGATCCGCTCGCCGGTGGACGTGTCGAGTTTGACCAGCGCGTACTCGTGCAGACCGGCGCCGGGGAACGCGGCGTGATAGCTGAACGCGCTGGGCCGGCCGAGCACCGTGGGGTTGATGGTGGGAAAATCGGTGGACAGGTAATCCAGCTCCGTCCGGGAGGCAGTCCGGTGGACGGGGTCGAGCACCCAGCGAGTCGCGGTCGCCCCGGTGACCGGGACGTCCGGGCAGCCCGGAAGACCGGCCCACCACTTCCAGGAGGTCTCCCAGCCCGCGCGGTCGTAGCGGGGACCTTCCAGCACCACCGTCCCGTCGGGACCGTCGTAGGCGTTGGTGGTGTGCAGCACCGCGGACGCCTCGACATCGATCCAGGTGACGTCGGTATGCCCGTCGCGATCCATGACACCGATACGGGCCGGGTAATCGTCGTGCCACCGGTAGGGGATGCCCGACTGCTCGGCCGGGTCGAAGACCACCGGCAGGTCCAGCCAGATCACTTTGGTCTCGGTGATCGCGAAGTCGTGCATGAGGCTCGGGCCCGCACCGTCGACCATTTCGGCGCGCACCAGGTCGCCTTTCGCGTCCGCGACGAGGTAGGTGAGATACGGCGGGACCGGCGAGTAGCTGAAGAAGTACAGCGCACCCGTGACCGGGTCTTCCTTCGGGTGCGCGGTCATCGCCGACGTCAGCTTGCCGGCGAAATCGAACGCGCCCACAGTCTCCAGCTCGGGCGTGACCTCGAACGGCAGGTTGGCCTCCTGTAAGGCCAGCAGTCGGCCGCCGTGCTCGATGACATGGGTACCGGCCACGCTGGCGGTGAGGTCGAGCGATCCGTCCTCGCGCATCAGTGGTGCGCCGTCGAGCGCGGGAGTGCGGACCCAGCGATTGCGGTACCAGCGCGCGCGGCCGCCGGCCAGCTCGACGCCGTGCAGCATCCCGCTGCCTTTGAACCAGTGCGTCGGGGTGATCCCGGGCTTCGGGTTGTGTCCGTTGCGCAGGTACCGGCCGTGCAGCTCCGGCGGCAGGGCGCCGCGTACCGGCAAATCGAACGCGGTGATCTCGTCGGGGACTGGGGTGTAGTGGTCGCTGACGTAAGGCTTGGTAACCATGCTTCCACCGTAGCATGTGATTGTGAGGTCACACTCACAACTTAGTCTTGTGGTGGGCTCTGCGGTGTGTGTCGCGAGGTGGCAGCAGCAAAGGTCACCGCGTGTAGGCGTTGTCGGTGTCCGGCTTTCCCGTCTGCGCGGGGTGCTCTTCGGTCTGCACCCACAGGCCGAGTTGGCCGCAGGTGGCGACGATCAGGACGATCCCGGCGACGATGCCGGCCACCAGGTTCACGATCAGCGTGTCGGAGGCCTGGGTGAGCGTGGTTGAACACGGTCGGCCACACGAGGGAGTAGGTGGTGTTGATCGCGGCGTGAAAGACCATGACGATCGGCAGGCTCTGCCCGGTGCGGTTGAAGATCCAGGTCATCACCAGGCTGAGCGGCACGCAGCTGACGACGAACAGGGCCGGGTCGGTCCAGGTGATGTCCGGGTAGCCGCCCCATTCGGTGAGAAACAGCGGCAGGTGCCAGCAGCCCCAGAGCACGCCGAGGATGCTCGTGCCGAGCACCGGGCCGAACTGCTGCTGCAGGCGGGGCAGGGCGAAGTCACGCCAGCCGGGCTCCTCGGCGGTCGCGGTGGTAAGGAATTGAATGACGAGCATCGGCAGGAACGCGGCCAGCACCGTGAGGCTGGGAACGGTCAGGCCGTCGAGAGCTCCAGGGACCACGAATCCCGTAAGCAGGATCGTCGCCGGCACCAGGATGACGATCGCGAGGTACCAAGCCCAGCCGACCCGCCACCGCACCAGGCGCTTGGCCCACTGCGCAGACCGGCCCGGCCCTCGGTGAGCGCGGTGACGACGAACGCCGCGGTCAGCGGACCCAGGTAGGCGCCGGGAAGCATTCCGACCAGTTGACCGGCTGGGCCCGTCGGGAGGTGGAAGTCCGGCTCGACGCCAAGGCCGGTATTGCCGAAGACGTACGGCGTCCACGCCACCCAGCTCAGCCCGAAGGCGAGAGTGAAGAAGCTCAAGACCGGGAAGCGGCGAACGAGCCCGCGCACGCTCTCCATGGGTCCCTCCGAAACAGGACTGTGGCTTGATCGCAGAAGACATTCGCTCGGATGCCCGCAGCCGTGCAAGTGCGATCATCCGTGCCGTGGACTCGGGCGCAGTGACACGTGGCCCGTCTACTGAGCCTCTCGATCCGACACCCACTCGGCCCATCAACGGCTGGCCGGGCCCGACGCCGCGGCCAGGCCGGTAGATGCATACACGTGTACACCGAGGCCAACGGACTTTCCGCACCCCGAATCTCGCTAGCGCTGCGCGGACGTTGGTCGAGCCGATTCACCAGAAGAGGCGAGCCGCCAGCATTAGTTGTCAACCCGGGATGAAAGCCGAGCCGAGGCGCCTGTGTTTGCGACGACGAACTAGCTCAGCGAGAGCGCGAGCCCCGGCGCACCTGCAAAGCAGACGGATTACATAGCGACGCCGATCGTTCGTTCGCACTATGCTGAACTGCTGCATCATCCGCGGGCCAAACTGGGCGTCTGGGCGAGCGCCGCGACAGAGGTCAGGCATTGCGGTGGCCTTACGGCATGGCGTTTGGGGTATCCGATAGTGCGGCGCCCGCGATGGCGACCAACGAACGGACCCATTGATGGACTGGATCGCCGGTGACTCTGGGATGCCAGACCATCGGATAGTTGATGCCGGCGATCTGGGGTGGCGCTTCGGCGATCCGCAGCTCCTCACCGGCATAGCGCCATGCGAGTCGGCGCGGTAGCACGGCGATCAGGGTCGTGCCCTTGGCTGCTGTAGCCGCGGTGCTGAAGAACGGCACCGTGATTCCGGCCTGCGGACGGATGCCGGCCTGCTCGAGCTGGCGGGTGACCAGCCGCTGTTGAGTGTTCATGCCGCCGACCGTCACGAGCGGATAGGAAGCCAGATCCCCGATGCTCAATCGAGCCGCCGTGATGGGGTGCGTACGGGAGAGCGCACAGACGAAGTCCTCGAAGAACAGCTCCTGCTTGTTGAGGTGGTCCGGTGCATCGATCGGAGTGAGGACCAGATCGACGCGGCCTTGGTCGAGGTCGGCGAACGTCGAGGGGAGGACCGGCGTCACGACGAGTGACATGTGTGGTGCCTCGCGAACGAAGCGGGGGAACAACTCGTCGCCGATCACGGTGGCCGCGTAGTCCGACCCGGCGATGCGGACCGTGTCGGTGGCAGTCGACGGATCGAACGAGCTGCCCCGAATCAGCATGCGCAGCCGCGGCATGAGAACAGCGAGTTCGTCCTGGACGGCGCGAGCCCGCGGAGTGAGCTCGTACCCGCCCTGGGTCCGCACCAGAAGCTCGTCACCGAAAGTCTCGCGGAGCCTTGCGAGCGTGCGGCTCATGGCCGATTGGGTGAGGTGCATCCGAGCCGCCGCGCGGGACACATGGCGCTCCTCGAGCAGCACTGCCAGGGCCTTGAGCAGGTTGAGGTCCACGTTCTCCATATGTACCGCACGCATAGTTGATGTTACGAACATGCGTTTGACTCCTGCAAGTCAGTGACCGGAAACTCTCGACATTCGGTCGTTACCTGCAGGAGGAGTTCTATGAAGGTGGTCGCCCTTGAGGAGCACATGTTCCCTCGTGAGGTCCTCGTGTCTGCCGGTCTCGATCTCGGCTCGCGCGCCTCGCGTCGTGCCGCCGAACTCGACGAGGTCGGCGAGGGGCGCCTCGCCGTGATGGACGAAGCAGGCATCGACGTTCAGGTGCTCTCCACGCTCGGCAACATCGTCCAGGAATTCGAGCCGGAAAGGGCGAGCTCGGTCAGCCGTGAGCTCAACGACCGGATGGCCGTCGTCGTCACGAAGCATCCGGACCGCTTCAGGGGCTTCGCGACGATGCCGATGACCGCTCCGGAGGTGGCGGCCGACGAGTTGCGCCGGGGGGTCGAGGAGTTGGGGTTTGTCGGCGCGATGATCCACGGACAGACCCAGGGAGTGTTCCTCGACGACCCGAGCGTTCAGCCCATTCTTGCCACCGCCGAGCGTCTCGGTGTTCCGATCTATCTCCACCCCGGGCTGCCGCCCGCCGCTGTGCACGACGCGTACTACGCGGGGTTCGGCCCCGAGATCTCCGCAGGCCTGGCGGGAGCGGGATGGGGCTGGCATTCCGAATGTGCGCTGCACGTCCTGCGGATGGTCGTCGCCGGCGTTTTCGAGCGGTTTCCCGAACTCCAGCTGATCGTCGGGCACATGGGCGAGGGCCTTCCGTTCCACCTGGACCGCATCGAGACCATGCTGACGCCGTTGGTGGGTCATCACGACCGCACAGTCGGCGAGACGTTGCGAAACAACCTCCACCTCACGACGTCGGGTTACAACACCGCTACCCCGCTGCTGTGCGCGCTGCTGGCATTCGGGGCCGACCGCATCCTGTTCTCCGTCGACCATCCGTTCGCCGACAGCGTCGCGGCGGCCACTTTCTTGCGTCACGCGCCGATCAGTGGGGCCGATCGCGAGAAGCTCGCCTACCGCAACGCCGAGTCCCTGCTTTTCGGCTGAGCGCATCGATGATGCAACTCGACAGTCGACACGTCATCGTCACCGGCGCGGCCCAGGGAATCGGCGCTGCGATCGCCCAGCGACTGGCCGAGCGCGGCGCGCATGTCCATACCGGCGACATCCAGGCCGCCGAGCGAACCATCGCGGCCATCGAGGCGGCTGGGGGCTCGGCGTCGTGCGGCTACTGCGACATCGCCTCGGCGGAGTCGATCGATAGCTTCGTCGCAGGGGCCCTTGCCGAGCGCGGCGACATCCACGGGCTGGTGAGCAACGCTGCGCTGTTCTCCACTCTGAGACCGAAGCCTTTCGGGGAGATCACGGCTGACGAGTTCGACCGAGTGCTCCAGGTCAACGTCCGGGGAACCTTCGAGATGATCAAAGCCGTCGTCCCGAGCATGCGCGAGCGTGGGTACGGAAAGATCGTCACCGTCGGCTCGAGTTCAGTCCTCAAGGGGGCCGCGCTCCTCGCCCAATACGTCTCCTCCAAAGGCGCCGTCCACGCCCTCACCAGGGCGCTGTCCCGCGAGCTGGGTCCCGACGGTATCCGCATCAACTGTCTGGCTCCCGGACTGACTCTCAGCGACGGTGTCCGCGACGCCGGCTACCTCTCGGGTGAGCGCATCTCGGCCGACGCTGCCACGCGCTCGCTGGCCCGCGAGCAGACGCCCCATGACCTCGCCGGAGCGGCCGCGTTCCTGCTGTCTGCGGACAGCGACTTCATGACCGGGCAGCTCGCCGTCGTCTACGGCGGCTCGATGCTCAACTGACCGGCTCCGCTCGTTCTTGACTACTCCTGCCCTACGAGGAGCTTTCCATGACGCAAGCCGCAACTCGGACCTTCGATGTGCCGACCACCCATTTCATTGGCGGTCAATGGGCCGAGGCAACCCGGACCTTCCCCGACCACAACCCCTACGACGGCGAGGTGGTCTTCGAGATCGCGGCCGGTGGGCGTACCGAGGCGGAACAGGCCGTCGCCGCCGCTGCGGCCGCGTTCCCCGGATGGGCGGCGATGCCTCCGGGTGAGCGTCAGCGTCTGTTCCTTCGGGCGGCAGAGATCATCGAGGCACGTCGCGGGGAGACGGTCGGGATCCTCGCCGTCGAGACCGGGTGCAGTGCGACATTCGGGCACTTCCAGGTGTCGTGGTCGTCCAGCCTCATGCGGCAGTCCGCCAACTGGGGCTATCTCCCGCAGGGTGACGTGCTGCGCAGCGACGTCCCCGGTCGGTTCGCGATGGCCGTTCGCAAGCCGCTCGGTGTGGTCGCCGGGTTCACGCCGTGGAACGGTGCGTTCAACCTCGCGTGGCGCACGTTCGCTCTTCCGTTGGCCTTCGGCAACACCGTCGTGGTGAAGCCGTCGGAAGAGGCCCCGGTCTCGGCCGGTCTGTTGCAGGCCGCGATCCTCGAGGAAGCCGGCTTCCCCGCGGGCACGCTCAACGTGGTCACTCATGCGCCGGGCGAGGCCGCGGCCATCGCGGACGTGTTCTTCGAGAGCCGTGCCGTGCGGTGCATCAACTTCACTGGCTCTGACAAGACGGGCCGGATGCTCGCCGAGCGGGCCGGACGTGCGCTGAAGCCGATCGTCCTTGAGCTCGGTGGCTACAACCCGCTGCTCGTCCTCGACGACGCCAACCTCGACAACGCCGTCGACGCGGCGACCTTCGGCGCGTTCATCCATCAGGGCCAGGTCTGCATGTGTACCCGCAAGGTCTACGTCGAGCGGGCCGTTCATGACACGTTCGTCGAGAAATTCGCCGCGAAGACGCGCAGCCTCCCCGCCGGCGACCCGCGGAACCCGGCGACCCTCATCGGTCCTCTGATCAACGAGCGCGCTCTGAGCCAGATCGAGGAACGAGTGCGCGGAGCGATCGCCGACGGCGCCACCGTCGTCACCGGCGGCAGCCGAGAAGGCAACGTGTACGCGCCGACCATCCTCACTGATGTCCCGCCGGAGGCTCCGGTCGCCAACGGCTGCGAGGAGACGTTCGGACCCGTCGTCGTCGTCGAAGTGGTCGACAGCGCCGAGGAAGCACTCGCGAAGGCGCAGGACACCCCTTACGGGCTGAGCGCGGCGATCATGACCGGTGATCAGCAGCGCGGCCTAGACCTGGCGCAGCGCTTCGATGCCGGAATCGTGCACGTGAACAGCGCGACCATGGCGGGCGAGCCTTCCTTGCCCAATGGTGGAGTCAAGGACAGCGGGTGGGGCCGCTCGGGGCACTACGCCATCGAGGACTTCACCGAGATCCGCCTCACGACCCTGACCAGCGACGCTGGTCATTACCCGTTCTGAGCCGGGATGGAGCCCGTTCTCGACACCACCGTGCTGATCGCCGGTGCCGGGCCGTCCGGCCTCGCGTGCGCGGCCGAGCTGAGCCACCACGGCGTCGATTGCCTGGTGATTGAGCCCCGCGAGGTCGTGTCCAACCTGCGACCACGGGCCAAGACGACGAGCGTCCGCACGATGGAGCACTTCCGCCGCTGGGGTGTCGCCGACGCCCTCCGGACCGCGGCGCCCATCCCGCTGTCGTGGTCGAACCAGGTGCTCTTCTGCACCTCGCTGTCCGGACGCGAAATCACCTCGTTCCCGGGTGCCTTCGGCCTGTCGTCGACCCGCGACGACAGGTACGCCGAGAGCAGCCAGGCGATCCCGCAGCCCGTGGTCGAGAACGTCCTGCGTGAACACCTCGCGTGCCGCACCGACGTGGAGTTGGAGCTCGGATCGGCAGTGGTCGGCGTCGTCGAGCAGGACGACCACGTGGTGGCCACCGTGCGGGACAAGCGTGGCGCTACGCGACAGGTCAGGGCACGTTACGCGGTCGGCTGCGACGGCCCCAACAGCGTCGTCCGCCGGGCGATCGGAGTCGGTCTCGTCGGACGCTCGGACCCCCGCCCGAACTTCAACGTCGTCTTCAGCGCGCCGCAGTTGCAGACCCACCTACCGCCGGCCGTCCAGTACTGGGTGATCGGAGCAGAAACCCCCGGTTTGATCGGACGCCTCGACCTCGACGGGACGTGGTGGTCGATCTTCCCCGGTGTCGACGCCGAGTACGGCGAGCGAAACGTCGCCCGGCTGATCGCCAACGTCGTGGGACGGCCCGTGCCGCACGAGGTGGTCGCGGTCGATCCGTGGACCGCCCGCATGCTGATCGCCGACCGGTTCCAAACCGAGCGCATCTTCCTGGTCGGCGAAGCCGCCCACCTGAATCCGCCCTGGGGCGGCCACGGCTACAACACGAGCGTCGGTGACGCGGTCAACCTCGGATGGAAGATCGCGGCCATGGAGCAGGGGTGGGGTGGGCCCAAACTCCTCGCCAGCTACGAGGCCGAGCGACGCCCGGTGGTAGCCCGAACCGTCGGAGTCGCCGAGCGGAACATGGGCGCACTCGCCGGTGACCTCGACGACGTCGGTGAGGCCATCCAGGTGGCCAAGCGCGCCGAGTTCCACAGCCTCGGCCTTGTGCTCGGCTACACCTACGGCGGCTCGCCGATCGTCCAGGACGGGAGCGGCGCCGACCCGGGCGCCGACATCTCGGTGTACGTGCCGACGACCTCGCCCGGCGCGAGGCTTCCGCACACCTGGCTGGCCGACGGGCGCTCGCTGTACGACCTGCTCGGGTGCAGATACACGCTCATCTGCCCGACGGAACGGCGAAGCGGTCCAATTGCTGCGTTCCTGGCGGCCGCCGCGGTGGCAGGTGTACCGGTCGCGTTGCTCGAGGCGCCCGACCCCCGTCCCTGGGCGGACGAACTGATCCTCGTCCGACCCGACCAGCACATCGCTTGGAGCGGGACGGACGTCTCCGACCTCGACCTCTACCAAGTGACCGGCTCTCTCCGGTCGACCCCCGCATGATCCCGCACCGGAATCTCAACGCCGAGAGAAGGAACTGATGACCTACACGAACAGCCGCCGCTTGTTGGCGGTAGCTCTCACGATCACGGCCGGTCTCGCGGTCACCTCCCTGACCGCGTGCTCGTCCTCCGACGATGCCGCCAGTGACGGTTCCGTTCGCCTCGTCATCAATCCTGCGGCACCTCCCGCCCTGCCGCTGATCGCCCAGAAAATCGGAGCCTTCAAGGACAACAACCTCACTGTCACGATCTCGACCCAGCCGACGACCGCGATCACGACCTTCGCCCCGGCGCTCGGTAAGCGGTACGACATCGCCTGGGGCACTCCGGCCGATGTCATCGCGGCCGCGGCAAAGGGCCAGAAGATCAAGGCCATCGCCGGTGCCTACCAAGACACCCAGGAGAGTCAGCAGGGTCAGCTCTTCGCCTCGAAGAGCAGTGGGATCGCGTCGTTGAAAGACCTCAAGGGCAAGCGGGTGGCGACCCCGTCGCTGTCCGGAACGCTCTATCTCGCGCTCCGCACCTCGATCGCCGCGCAAGGCATCGATCCGAACGACGTCACCCTCGTCGAGGTGCCCTTCACCAACATGCTCGACCAGCTCAACGCCAACCGTGTGGACGCGATCGCGCTCATCCAGCCGTTCATCGGCCGGGCCACGGCAGCCGGCCACACGGCGCTCGGTGATCCGTTCCTGTCGGTCGCCTCCCCGGCGCTGGCGGGGATGTGGATCGCCAACACCGAATGGGCTGCGAAGAACAAAAAGACGATCGACTCGTTCACTGCCGCCCTCGACTCCGCGAAGACCTGGGCCGACGGA
Source organism: Cryptosporangium sp. NPDC048952 (assembly GCF_043197895.1). NCBI lineage: Bacteria > Bacillati > Actinomycetota > Actinomycetes > Cryptosporangiales > Cryptosporangiaceae > Cryptosporangium > Cryptosporangium sp. NPDC048952. Next base: position 87,338 of record NZ_JBICTY010000011.1, read on the forward strand.
CACCAGGACGAGGCTCGTAAGGACATCGCCGAAGCGCTCGACCTGCCGCCGCAGGTGATGGCAGGCGTTCCGCTGCCCGCGTGGGACACCACGATCACGCCGCAGCTCCTCGAGCCCTGGATCAAAGCCGTCAACGCTGCCGGTCAGGTCAACGGGAAACTTCCTGCGGCGTCCGACCTCGTAGCCGTCTCCTGAGGAGTGCCGAAATGCTTCCACCCGTGCCGCAGACCCACCCCGTGGGGGCCACCGCCGCGGACCACGGCGTACGGCTCCAGGTGCGCGACGTGTCGGTGTCGTTCCAGGTCAAGGGGCGAGCGCGCACGGTACTGAGCGACGTCTCCTGCGACATCGCCACCGGTGAGATCGTCGGGATCGTCGGTCGGTCGGGCACGGGGAAGACGACGTTACTCAATCTGCTGGGCGCGATCCTGCGCCCGACGAGCGGCGAAATCCTGCTCGACGGACAGATCTTCGACCGGCCGACGAACAAGGTCATCACCGTCTTCCAGGATTACGGGCAGGCCCTGCTGCCCTGGAGGACGGTGCGCTGCAACGTATCGCTGGGCATCGAACGTCGCCTGGACAAGGCCACGGTCGCGGAGCGGGTGGCGCGGGCACTGGCGATGACCCAGCTCGAGGCTCACGTGGATGATCTCCCGTGGCAGCTCTCGGGAGGCATGCAGCAGCGCGTTCAAATCGCCAGGGCGATGGTGATGGAGCCCGAGGTGCTCCTCCTCGACGAGCCGTTCGGTGCCCTGGACGCGATGACGCGCGCCACGCTGCAGGACGATCTCCTGCGGCTGCAGCGCGAAGCCGGGTTCACCGTCGTCTTCATCACCCACGACGTCGACGAGGCGGTCTACCTCGCCGATCGGGTGCTGGTTCTCGGCGGATCCCCGGCGGCCGTCGTGCGCGAGGTCCGTGCGGGCCTGCCGCGGGAACGGAACCAGCTCGACACGCGCGAATCGCCGGAGTTCGTCACCGCGCGGCGCGTCCTCGCCGACGAGCTGGGGGGCGGAGCGCAGTGAGAATCAACTACCTCGGGACCGCGACAGCGGTAGCCATCGTCGGTGTGTGGGAGGCGCTCGTCCGCACCGGCGTGCTGACGTTCGACTACCTGCCGGCGCCGAGCAGCATCTTGGCCTCGGTGGGTGAGCTGGTCACGGACGACGATCTCGGCGGGCGCATCCTGCACACGGCCTGGGTGGCGCTGGTCGCCTGGGTGATCGCGCTCGGCGTCGCGTTCGTCGTCGGCGTGGCCGTCGCGTTGTCGCCCAGGACGTGGCGCTACTCGATGGCGTCCATCGAGGTGCTGCGGACGATCCCCGCGGTCGCCCTCGTCCCGGTGGCACTCCTCGTGTTCGGGCCGACCCGCGACGCAGAGATCGTCGTCGCGGTGTACGCCGGGTGCTGGCCCCTGTTGATCAGCGTCAGCGCCGGCGTGCAGGCGACACCGGGGCGACTCCTCGAGGTGGCACGTCAGATGCGGCTCTCCCGTTCCCGGGTCGTCGTGTCGTTGCGGATTCCCGCCGCGGCGCCGCTGATCCTCTCCGGAGCGCGGCTCGCGCTCGCCGTGTGTCTCGTCGTCTGCGTCCTCGCCGAGATGCTCGGCAATCCGGAGGGGCTGGGCGCCGGGATCGTCGAGCGGCAGATCGCGCTGCAGCCCGAGCAGATGTGGGTCTACGTCATCGCGGTCGCGGTGCTCGGCACGGTGCTGAACGCCACGCTGCTCGCGGGATCGCGGATCGCGTTCCCCCGAATCCTGACGAGGCCGGTGTGAGAACCCACCGGACCTTCCCCCCGTTGATCGGGCTGCTTCCGCTCGTGGTGCTGCTCGTCGGGTGGCAGGTCGTCGCGGACCCGGACGCGTCGAATCTTCCGCCCCCGAGCACGTGGTGGGACGCGGTGCGCGCTGTCGACGAGCGCGGACTGCTGGTTCCGGCGGTCGTCCGGACCGTGCTGGTCTTCTTCGCGGCGATCACGATCGCCACCGTCGCGGGTGTCGCGTTCGGCACCGTGCTCGGCGCGTCGTCGCGGGCTCGTGCGGCGTTCGGTCCGCTTGCCGAGTTCCTGCGCAACTTCCCTCCGCCTGCCTCGGTTCCCGTCGCCGTGCTCCTGATCGGTAACAACCTCGCGATGAACCTCGTCGTGATCGTGTCGGCCGCTCTGTGGCCGATCCTGCTCAACACCGAGGGGGCCGTCCGGGACATCCCGCCGGTGCGGATTGCCGTCGGACGGATGTTGCAGTTGTCGCGGACACGGCGGGTCTTCTCGTTGCTCGTGCCGAGTGTGCTCCCGATGGTGATGGTGGGCGTCCGAGTGGCCACGCCGGTGTGCCTGATCGTCACGCTCCTCGCCGAGATGCTCGCCTCGACCGGCGGTATCGGCCAGGTGATCCTGGAGCGGCAGCGCCTGTATGACTCCGCCGGCGTGTTCGGCTTCCTGATCATCGTCGCCGCGCTGGGCCTGCTCGTCACTGCGATCGTCGGCGGACTCGAACGCGTGATCCTGCGCAACTGGCCACCGCGCCACGGAGATCCGCAGCGCCCCTGACGTCCACATCGACAACCTTCGAGTCGCACATGTCGGCAAAGCGCGAACCTTCCCCGTCTTCCGTTCGACCGTCCGGGTGTGCCCGACATCGGGCCGGTCTGGGCGGACCTGCGGTCCCGCCATCCGGTCACCCGGGTGCTGACCCCCGCCGGAGACCCGGCCTGGCTGGTCACCGGTTACGCCGAAGCCAAGACACTGTTCAGTGACCCGCAGCTGGGCCGGTCGCACCGGACATCCGAGACTGCCTCCCGGATGTCCAACGCAGGCTTCATGGGCGGCCCTACGGGAGACTTCGACGCCGAGCCCGCGTTCCACGCCCGGCTGCGCCGGGTGCTGGCCCCGTCGTTTTCCGCGCGCCGCATGGGCCGCCTCGAAGGGGGATACAGCGGCTGGCCGACTCCCTCGTGGACGACATGATGGCGGCCGGCGGCAACGGCGCGCCGGTGGACCTGCACGAAATGCTGTCCCTCCCGCTTCCGATCTACGTGATCTGCCAGTTGCTGGGTGTGCCCTACACCGACCGGGCCTACTTCAAGGGCCTCTCCGAGCGCGCCGCCACGATGACCGGCGAGGATGCGATCGTCGAACTACTCGGCTATGCCGGAGCGCTCGCCGACGCCAAGCGTCAGGAGCCGGGCGAGGACGTCATCACCGACCTCTTCCGCGCCCAGATCGACGACCCGACGTTCACCACCGACGAGCTGACTCAACTGGTCGCGGGTGTCCTGTTCGCCGGACACGAGACGATGGTCAACCGGATCAGTCTCGGCGCCCTGCTGCTGCTGGAGAATCCCGAGGCTCATCGGCGGATGATCGAAGAACCGGCCGTCCGCCCGCAGATCGTCGAGGAGATCCTGCGGTTGGCCGCCCCGGAGAACTTCGGCTTGGCTCGTTACGCCCGCGAGGACATCGTCATCGGCGACGTCACGATCGCGCCGGCGACGCGGTCATCATCGCCACGCTGGCGGGCAACCGCGACCCGGCGGCGTTCCTCGACGCCGAGGCACTCGATCCGGATCGGCCCGCTCTTCCTGCTCACCTGAGCTTCGGGTACGGCGCGCACTACTGCATCGGCGCCAGCCTGGCGCGGGCCGAGCTCAAGACCGCGCTGGCCACGGTGTTCACCCGCCTGCCCGGCCTCCGGCTCGCCACCGGGATCGGTCAGCTCGAGCTGCATTCCGAGCGCCTCACCGGCGGTCTGCACAAGCTACCGGTGACCTGGTAGCCCGTCACCGGCCCCGGCGTACGGAAAGGATGCCGGACCAGACGAGGCCGATCGTGAAGCCGCCGCCGAGGAAGAGCGGGAACACCCAGTCGCGCAGGTCCGCGTCTCCCGGCAGCAGCTCGGGAAGGCGGATGGTCGAGTAGACGACGACGTACGCGAGCACGACCGCCGCGAAACCGGCCGCGACCACCCGCCCCTCCCACCCGACGTAGCCCGAGTCGCCGTCGTCGTTGCGCAGGAACCACGCCGCGGTGGCGAGCGCGGTCAGCGCGAGTACACCGGCCACGCCCAGCCCCGCGCCCAGCGTCAGGTAGAGAGCGGCAGTGGCCGGGTCGTCCTGCAGACCGACGACCAGTGCGACGACCCCGGCGGCCGCGAGCCCGCAATGCCTCGCGGGACGAGGGAGAGCGGTCGGCAGGATCCCGTCCCTGGCGAGACCGCCGACCTGCCGCGCGACCGACTGGGAGATCGTCGTCACGCTCGCGATCGCACCGGTGATCAGCGCGACCGTCATGACATCGACGACCGGCCGCGCCGCACCACCACCGACCAGCTGGGTGGCCAGCGCCGACATGAACGGCTGACGGTCGCCCGCGGTGAGCAGCTCGAGGTGCCCCCGGGCCAGCGGGACGGCATCGAGCGGACCGGTCGCCGTGCTCATCGCCCAGCTGCTCATGACGACGAGCGCGACGACGATCCCGTACGAGAGCAGGACGGCGCGCGGAACGGTCCTCCGCGGCGATCGGACCTCGTCGGCGAACGTGACCCCCACCTCCGGGCCGATGAACGACGTCACGGCGAAGCACAGCGCGACGCTGAACGACCCCCCGAACAGCCACGTCGGATCGAGCGCGTCGACGCTCACCCGGCCACCGGGCGGATTGGCCAGCGCCAGAACGTCGAAGGCGACGACGACGATCACCTGGACGGCGGCGAAGCCGATCAGGACGTGAAGCAGTGACGGCAACCGCAGCGTGCCCAGCCCGGCGATCACGATGACGCCGGCCAAGACTACGAACCACATCGGGAAGCGCACGCCGAACACCGCGGCCACCAGCCCGGTGAGCCAGCCGCCGAAGTACACCAGCATCGCCGACATGAGCGCGACGTAGGACAGCAACGCCACGACGCCGGCGCCCAGTCCGATCGGCGCCCCCAGGCCCTTGGCGACGAAGACACGCAGTCCTCCGGCGGCAGGCATCCGTCCGGCCATGCCGCCGTAAGCGACCGCGAAACAGAGGAGCGCGAGCCCGCCGAGACCGAAGATCAGCGGGGTCGCCACCACACCACCGAACTGGTACGCCGCCGGCACCGCACCCCACAGCAGGAGCAGCGGCGATTGGGTGAGCGTCAGCAGGACGGTCAGCCGGGCGGTCGACAGACCGGTCGGCAGCGATCCCGCGACCCGCTCCCGTGGCGGCGTCGGCGCATCCGTGCGCATGCGTTCTCCAGTCCGGCAGAGTGGCGGAAGGGCTAGCGGCTCAGCGACCCGGCGGCACGCTCGTACGCCTGCCGCACGGTGGGCACCAGCGCGAGTGCGGCGGCGTGGTCCAGGCTGTCCTGGCGCATGCCGAGGATCGCGCCCGCCCTGCGGTGTTCGGGCACGTCCTGGCCGCGGGCCGCGACCAGCGCGTGGAAATGGCGGTGGTTCTCGCCGAAACTCATCAGGTAGACGGCGGGTGCGCCGGTGACCGACTGGACCGCGGCAGTCAGGTCACGGGCGCGGCGCCCCAGCTCGGCCAGCTCCGGCTCGTCCAGCCCGGTCAGCAGTTCCGCGTGCCGGCGGGCGCGCAGGACGAACCATCCCGGTACGTCGTATCCGGGAGCGACCTCGGCGGCCCAGAGGTCGTCCCGGAAGACCACCGCGGCCTCCGGGGCGGCCTCCAGCGAGCAGATGAAACAGGGCGGATTCGGCAACGGAATCAGGAGCCCATCAGTACGGTCATCGGGTCGGGCAGCGACTCCTGCAGCGACCAGCTACGGACGGTCAGTTCCTCGACCGACGCACCTGCGGCCCGGGCGGCGAGCATCCGCTCGGGATCGAACGCCGGCCCTACCGAGTCGCCTGCGTATTCGCTGCCGTTCATGTATGCCGTCGCGTCGTCGGGCGCGGCGAAGTTGTCGATCTGCATCTCGACGAAGTTGCCGTCGGGGTCACGGTAGTACAGGGATGTCGTCACGCCGTGCGCGATGCATACCGCGGGCAGCACGTCTTTGTCGCGCAGAGTGACGTAGCGTTCCAGCAGGTCGTCGAGGTTGTCGAACGTGTAGGCGACGTGGTGCATGCTCGCGGTCGCCGGCGTCTTGCGCTCGGAGGGGATCGGCGGGTGCAGGAGTGCGACGCGGTGGTGCTCCTCGTCGAACGTGATGAACGTGAGGGCCTCGTCGCCGTAGACCACGTGGCCGTCGAGGACGGTGCAGTACCAGTCCCGCATCGGACCGGCCTGGCCGGTCTGGAAGACGACGTGCGCGAATTTCGGTGCGGACATGTCGGTGCTCCTAACGCTCTCGGGCGGATGTGTCGGCAAGGGTGGCGGCGTGATGGCCGGTCAGGGTGTCGATCAGGACATCGGCGTCGGCTGGCGGTTCCGAACCGCACCAGGCGACGACCTGGTCCGGCCGCACGACGACGATCTCGGCGCCGAGCGCGGCCGATTGATCCGGCGTGACCCGGGTGATCGTCGTCGGCATCCGGCGGGCCCACGCGGCGGCGACGATCGGCTGGATGTCGGCCGCGGGCGAGGCGACGACCGTGTAGCCGGATCCGAGCCGGTCGTGGAGCGCGAGACCGGGACCGCACCAGAAGTGGGGCAACCGCCGGCCGCGACCGGCCCGGACCGCCCACTGCCCGGTCGGCTCCGCACCGGGAGGAAGGATCGGCGACGCCTCGTACCGGTGCCCCAGCACGAGGTCGAGGCTGAAGTACTCGGCGGTCTTCGCGCGGACGATGTGTTCGGCGGCCCGGGCCCTAGCCAACGCACCGCGCTGGCCGGGTGCGTCCAGGTCGGCGGTCAGAAGCTCGGTCGCGAGCGTCGCCATGTTCGCTGTCGCCTCGGCGATCACCAGCTGCTGGAGCGGGCGCCGTTCGGCCTCGTGCGAGGCCAGCAGTTCCGGCCCGCCCCAGCCGTCCAGACAGGCCGCGAGCTTCCAGCCCAGATCGACGGCGTCGCCGATGCCGGTGTTCAGGCCGTGCCCGCCGAACGGCGGGTTGAGGTGGGCGGCGTCGCCGATCAGGAAGACCCGGTCCGCGCGCGCCCGGTCGACCAGTTCCATCCTGGCGGTCCACGGATCGGTGCTGACGATCTCCACCGGCAGGTCCTCGCCCAGCGCTCCCTGGACGAGCCCGACCGCGTCGAGGTCCGGTGACGTGCCGTTGACGCCGAACGCGATCAGCCACCACGTACCCGTCCGGTCGATCGGGCCCATCAGTCCCGGGGTGCGCTCGTTCAGCAGCCAGGTCTGGACGGCGGGCCGGTGCGGCAACCGGTGGAGCAGTTCGGTGGACCGGAACACGACGCCGGTGTTCGGTCGCAGTGCCTGGTTGCCCTCGTATCGGGCACCGATCGCCTCCCGCACGGTGCTGCGGGCCCCGTCAGCCCCGACGACGTAGTCGGCGCGGACATCGACGACGTCCCCGTGCGCGTCGTTGATCCGCACCGCGTCGCCGTCCACCGCGACGACACGGGAGCCCAGCAGGAGCGTGCAGGCCGGGAGCTCGCGCACCACCGCCCGGAGCAGATCCTCGAGCACGTACTGGGGAAGCTGCTGGCCGAGTTCGGGCGAGAAGCCGTCGTCGCTCAGACCCAGAACGCCGGTGAAGCGCGTGATCTCTGGACCCAGCAGTGTGGTGCCGAACGACACGTCCTGCGACCAGGACGTCGGCAACGGCGCCGTGGCCCGCAGCCGATCGGCCAGCCCCCAGCGGCGGAAGTGTTCCATCGTGCGGGTGTTCAGCGTCTTCGCCCGTGGCCGGGAGCGGGTCGGTTTCCGCCGTGGCTCGACCACCAGGCATTCGACGCCACGCAGGCCCAGCTCGACAGCGAGCGACAGGCCGACCGGCCCGCCGCCGGCGACGACGACCGGTACCGCACGCGGTACGCGGGAGCGCGCTGTCATGGGAGCGCGGCCGCGGCGCCGCAGGAGTAGGCGAAAGCTAGTTGCCGGAGGTGGAGCGCGGCGCCGAGGACGTGGTGGTCGATCGAGTGCCCGGTGGCGGGCGCGAGCTCGACGGTGACCGGTGCGGTGAAGCGCGCCGCGAAGTCCGCCCGTGCCTCGGCGGAGCTGTCCCACAGCGCGTCGTGCTCGGCGAGCACGTTGTGCACTGGGACGTCGATCTCGGCGGCGACAGTTGCCAACCGGGTCCGCGCCCACTGCGGAGCCGCGGCGAGTTCGACGAATGGCACCGGCGCGTAGGAGTCGTGAGCGGCCTTCCGGCCCTCGTCGGTGAACGTGCCCGCCGGTCCGAACATGACGCCGTCGCGTTCGGCCACCGGCAGGTCCACGACGCCGGACAGCGGAAGGCTTCCGAGTTGCTCCGCCGCGCCGCCGGACGGGATCCGGGCACCCATGCCGGTCGTGGCGACGCCGATCAGCGGCCAGCGGGGGCGTCTCGCGGCGATCTCCAGGCAGATCATTCCGCCGATCGAGTGGCCCACGAGCACGACGCCGGTGGCCGGTCGGTCGGCGAGGCTCTGCTCTACGGCCCGGTCGAGGATCTCCGCCTGCCGCGCGAACGTGTTCTCCGCCTCGGGCAGGCCGTCGCTCGCGCCGTAGCCTGGCCGGTCGACGGCCAGCACGTCGAAGCCGTTGCGGAAGGCGAGGTCGAGGAACGAGCCGAGCGTCCCCCCGGCCACGCCGAAGTAGGCGCTGGAGTAGGTGCCACCGTGCAGTGCGACGAGCAGCGGTGTGCCGGCGGCGACCGGAGCGGCGGGATGGTAGGTGGTCGCGATCGACAGACCGTCCACGCTGACGATTCGGGATTCCATGCGATCCTCCTGGGAGAGAGAGGCCGGGTCAGCCGGCCGGCGTGTACTCGACGCCGCCGGCCCACACCCGCTGGATGTTGCGCGTCGTGCGGATGTCGGCGGTGGGATCGCCCTCGATGAGCAGCAGGTCGGCCCGGTAGCCAGGCCGGATCGCCCCACGATCGCGGAGCCCGAACGCGGAGGCCGGTACCGACGTCGCGGCGCGCAGCGCGGCCGCGGTCGAGAGCCCGGCGCCCACCAGGAGTTCGAGCTCGCGATGCAGACTGACGCCGAACGCCGGGTTGACCGGGACACCCGGTGTGACGTTGGCGTCCGAGCCGGCCAGGATCTGCACACCGGCCCGCTGCAGCGCGGCGACGCTGTCCCGCGCCGTGGCGTAGCTCCAGCCGGGCACGCCCAGGCCGGCGAAGCCCTCCATCATCGTCAGCGTCGGCACTGACGTCCGGCGTCGGGTGGCGTACTGCCCGACCTGGGTGGCGGTCAGCACGCTGTCGAGCGGGACGTGGTGGATCATGTCCGCGCCGGCAGCGAGTGCCTCGCTGACCGTGGCATTCGCCGCCGCGTGGGCCATGACCTGCTTCCCGGCGGCGTGCGACGCGGAGACCAGGGCGTTCAGGGTCGCCTGCGACAAGCCGGGGACGTCGACGATGACCTTGATGTAGTCCGAGCCCTCACGCACCCGTGCGGCGACGAACTGGCGAGCCTGATCCGGTCCGGCGACGACGCCGTTCGCGGGGTACCCGGGGGCCTGGCTCTGCGGACTGCCCGGCGCGGTCGCGGGTACTCCCGCGCTCCGGATGTCCGTCCGGCCGGGCCTGCGACGGAGCGAATCGACGAGGGACGGCGGCCAGCAGGCCATGTCCAGTGCGGTCGTCACGCCGTAGCGGGTCAGCTGCGACAACGTGTCGAGGTCCCGTAGGTGGACGTGCGAGTCGATCAGACCGGGCAGCAACGTTCCGCCGCGGCCGTCGACGGTGCGTGCGCCGACCGCGGAGCCACCGATGAGCCTCCCGGTGATCACCACGGTGGTCGGAGCGCTCAACGTCCGGCCGTCGAACACCCGGACGTTGGTGAGCGCGGTCCTGGTGGGGAGCGCGGCAGGCTCGGCCGCCGCCACGGCCTCGGCCGTCCCCGTCACCGCCGAAGCCCCGGCCAGAGCGACGCCGGCCGCGGCGGCCGTTGTCAGGAAATCCCGTCTGGTCCAACCCGTGCTGCACATCGTTGTGGTCCTTTCATCGGGTGGGTGAGACGAAGCGCGGTCAGGCGCTGACGAACCGGTGGCGCAGGACGCCGATGCCGCTCACCCAGGAGGTGAGCTCGTCCCCGGCGCGCAGGTACTGCGGGGGAGTGCGGCCGTGTCCGACGCCTGCCGGGGTGCCGGTGAAGATCACGTCGCCGGGCAGCAGTTCGAGGGTCGAGGACAGCTCGGCGACCAGCGTCGATACCGAGAAGACCAGGTCGGCGGTGGTGCCCTTCTGGACCGCGGTGCCGTTGACCTCGCATCCGAGCGTCAGCCGGTCCGGGTCGTCGAACTCGTCCGGCGTGACCAGGACGGGCCCGATCGGGCTGTAGCCCGGAAACGACTTGCCCAGTCCGAACTGGGCCGGCGGCGCGGCGAACTGCGCCGTCCGATCGGAGATGTCCTGGCCGACGGTCAGGCCCGCGACGTGGTTCCAGCCGTCCGCTGCGTCGACCCGGCGAGCCGCCGTGCCGATGACGACGACGAGCTCGACCTCCCAGTCCACGTCGCCGGGGGAGAGCGTGATGTCACCGGTCGGTCCGGTGAAGCTGGAGACGTACTTGGTGAAGACGACCGGCGCCGTCGGCAGGGCGAAGCCCGACTCGGCGGCGTGGTCGCGGTAGTTCAGGCCTATCGCGAAGACCTGGGCCGGTCGCGGTACGACCGGGCCCAGCGCGCTCTCGGCCACCGGGGTGGCGGCGTCACGCTGAGCGCTCTCGGCCCAGGCCCGAAATTCGGCCCAGCGCGCATATATCGCCTGCGGATCGGCGGAGAACAGCCCTTCGCTCGCGGTCTCGACGTCAAGAGCCGGTAACGACCCCTGGGAGGCATCACCGGTGATGAGGACGAGCCGACCGGCGCAGTTCGCAAGACGCATGATTCCTCAGTTCTCGAGCGTGGCCGAGTGGCTCGCGTCACGCTAAGAGATATCTTATAAGTTGTCAACGATTCGCTATGTGGCACGTTGTCGCGGTGGTTAGGCGGTCTCGCTCCGGGCGGCCCAGGTTGGCCCGTGGCTCGCTTCGATGCTGCTCATCCGGTCGAGCATTGTCGTCAAGTTGGACTCGAGGTGCTCACGCAGCTTCGCGCCGACACGCTTGCCGTCGCGCGAGCGGGCGGCGACGACGAGTTCGTCGTGCACGTGCTCGCGGTGGTCGACGAAGGCGTCGGGCTGGTTGACGAAGTCGAAGACCAGGCGGGTGTAGCGCTCCGAGGCGTCCCAGAGCGGCCGGAGAAGGCGCACGTCCCATTCGTTTGCCGCCGGCTCGATGAGCGCGTCGTGGAACTTCCGGTGCGCGCTCCAGAAATCCTCGGCGGGTGCCGTCGCGAAGGCCGTCTGCACCAGCTGGTCGAGCCGGTCGATGGCCCGGTCGCTGCGCAGCGGTGCGGCTCGCGCGGCGAGCTCAGGTTCGATGTTCAGCCGCAAGCGGTAGATCGCGCGGAGGTCGTCGGCGTCCAGCGGAGCGACGATCGCGCTCCGCGACGGGCTCAGGATGACCAGCCCCTGCGCTTCGAGCTGCCGGAGCGCTTCCCGCACCGGCACATGGCTTACGCCGAGCCGTTCGGTGAGGGCGGGCACCGTGAACGGTTGGCCGGGCGGCAGTTCCCCGTTCAGGATTGACCGGCGGATCTCGTGGAGGACCAAATCGACCGCGGACGCCTTGCGATCGGCGACCGACCGCACCCCGCGGGAGTCCTGGGGCGTCACGGGACACCTCCGGGTGTGCTCGACTCGTCGCAGCCAGAAGATAACTTATCTCATCGCGGAGACGGCCCGGAGGGCTCACCCGAACCCCAGCCCGGTGGCGGGTCGGGCAGTTCCAGCCAGTCGAACTGGGTCTCCTCGCCCGGCGGGTGGGCGATGATCGCGATGTCGCGGCCCTTCGCCGCCGAACATGGTCCGCAGTGCGGCCGCAGACGCCGGTCTCGCAGCCCCCGGGTGAAGGACGAATAGCCGCCGCGATAGCCCGAACCGGCGATCTCGTCGAACAACGACGACGCCCAGAGATCCGGATCATCGGCCAGCGCAGCCGGCAGTACTCGACGAACGCCTCGAACGGATCCGGCGTCGACCGGACCCGCTGACCAGGCACTCGCTGCTGATTCAGATACACCCTGATCGTTTTGCGGTCTCGCCCAGATGTCGGGCGATCGCCGAGATCGACCAGCCCTGCTGGCGCAACGCATGCGCCTCCACGGCTTCTCCCACGAGAGCACTCCGGTCCCCCAGCCTCGCGACGACCAACAGTCACGAACCAGGAGAGACGATCTGACCGACGGTCGGATAACCGCCGGAGAGTCGCTCAGGTGGGGAAATCAGTGAGCAGCGCTGGGGAGCCTCAACGAGCGCCAACAGAGGCGACCGGGGTGCTCCTGCTCGGACACCCCGGTCGCGGTGACTAACTGCCCTCTTCTGCTCGACGCACACCCCGCAACGGCAGAGGCTCTGCTAATACCGCCGGGGAACCCCGCTCCCGCCCAAGCAAAATCGTCCTGCTCACCTGAACGAGGTGGCCCGCAGCCGGTACGACGATGTGTCGGTGGCTCGACGCCCGGCCGAGAGTTCTGATGCGAGCGGCGGAGTCTGCCGCATTGGTCAGATGCGGAGGCGAGCCACAAGAGTCTGCAGGTCGCCGGACATGCGGGCGAGGTCGTCGGCTGAGCGCTGGGTGTCGGCGACGTTGCTGGTGGTGGTATGTGCGGCGGGCGACACTGGCGATGTTGTCGGTGATGCTGGTCGACCCGACAGACGCTTCTGCGATGGAGCGGCTCATCTCCTGGGTGGTGGCGGTCTGTTCCTCCACGGCCGAGGCAATCGTCATTTGGTAGTCGTTGATCTGGGCGATGATGCCGGAGATCTGCTCGATCGCGGCGACGGCGGAGTCCGTATCGGCCTGGATCGCCTCGACGCGTCGGGAGAAGTCTTCGGTGGCTTTGGCGGTCTCCTGCGCGAGGTCTTTGACCTCGTTGGCGACGACCGCGAAGCCCTTACCGGCCTCGCCGGCGCGGGCGGCCTCGATGGTCGCATTCAAGGCGAGGAGGTTGGTCTGTTCGGCGATCGAGGTGATGACCTTGACGACGTTGCCGATCTCTACCGACGACTCGCCGAGCTTGGCGACGGTCGCATTGGTCGCGGCCGCGGCAGTGACGGCCTACGACGCGACGCCGGCGGCGTCGTTGGCGGACTGAGAGATCTCCCGGATCGCCGATCCCATTTCCTCCGTGCCGGCCGCGACGGTTTGGACGCTGCGGCTGACGTCCTCGGATGCGGAGGTGAGTACGGCGGTCTGGGCTGAGGCGTCGTGTGCCGTGCCGGAGATGGCGTTCGCCGACGCGGAGAGCTGCTGGGAGGAGTCGGCGAGGGTGCGGGCGGAGTCGGACAGCGCGGCGACGGTGTGCCGGATGGAGTCGATGGCGGTTGACCGCGCGGGCCATGACGCTGACCTCGTCGCCGCCGTTGTCGTGGGCGCGTCGGGTGAGGTCGCTGTCGGCGACGGCATTGAGCACGGCGCCGACGCCGGCGATGCGGCGGGTGATCGACCGGCCGACCCAGGTCACCAGTGCGATGGCCAGGACGAGGCCGATGATGACTACGACCAAAATAAGTGACTTCGCGCTGGTCGCCTGGCTGTCGGCCTCGTCGCCGGCGTGAGCGGCCTGCGACTGCTCGAGGGCGCCGAGTCTGTCGATGGCGGTGTTCATCGCTGCTTCGGCGGTGGTGAACTGCTTGAGCAGCGTGGGCGGGTCGCGGGCGATGTTCAGCCCGACAGGGGCGGCGTCGCCGAAGAACACGTTGTTGAGCAGCGCCTTGTAGGTGGTCCAACCGGTATCGAACGACGCGACTTCGCTCTTCCACGTACCGGAGAAGTTACGGTGGGACCTGTAGTCGGCCAGGGAGTTGTCGACGTCGGTCTGCGCCTTCTTGATCGCGGTCTCGTAGGTGGCCTTCTGTGCGGCGAAGGTCGGATTGATCCACAATGATTCGCCGCGATACATGTCGGCCAAGCCGCCCTAGATCTCGTTCAGGCTGCTCAACCGGGCGATGTTCGCTTCCTTCAGATTCTGGACCTTGTCGTCCAGGCTCCCCAGGCGAGACCGCGCGACGCCGGCGGTGACCAGTGCGACCAGCGCGACGGACACTGTCGCGGTGAACTTCGTGCCGACGCTGAGCCGGCCCCGCCGCCCCGAGTTTTTCCGGGTCTCCATGTCCTGTGCGGGTGCGGTCATCCGAGCCTGGTCTCGTTATTGCCATGCCTCTCCGGAGAGCACGGCACAGTCGTGCTCACTCGATCGGCAACGGCGCCCAACACCTGAGCCAAACAACCGCCGAAAGGCTTGAACACTGCTCGTGAGGTGTCCACACGCTGGCGAGAGCGCATCGACGCCGGAGTCTTTGCTCACGACCGCCGGCAGTAGCCGTCGCCAGACGTCGGTCCTGCACTCTTGGCGACGCGATGCAGGCACCGGTTTGATCAGTGTTCCGTGGATCGTGCCGATTCTGTCCATGTGAGGGCGCGACGACAGATGCAACAGCGCGGTGGACGGCTCAGCCGGAACAGGGTCGGCATAGCGTTGGTTCTCGCGGTGCTCGCGACCGGGGGGCTGCTCACGGCCGTGGCGTTCCAAGCCGTCGAGCGCAGTGAAGACCACTACGCCGGGCGGCTCATGGACAGGCATGCTGCTGACGCGGCGGACGCGGTCAGCGATCGGGTCGGCGCCTACAGCGACACCTTGTACGACCTCGCCGCCGCCGTCGGCGCCCAGCCCCGGCTCAACAAGAGCGACTTCGACCGCATCACCAAGGGCCTGGATGCCACGAGGCTGCCCGGCGCCGCCGGCATCACCTTCGTCGTACCTGCGACCACGGCCGAAGTTGCTGGGGTGCAACAGCAGTGGCGCGCGCGAGGAGCCACCGATCTGACGCTGCGGCCGGTTACATCGCAGACGCGACATGCGTTCGTGGTGTTCGAACGCGCTTTCGACGGGCGCACGGGCATCCCCGGTCTGGATTTGACGCAGAAACTCGAAGTCGATGAAGCTCTGGTTCGCGCCTGGAAGGGATCCACGCTCGCCGTAAGCCCCGCCTACCAGCTCATCCGTGACGAGACAGTCAACGCGAATGAACGCCAAGCATCGTTCGTCTTCGCCGTTCCTGTGTACTCCTCGCAAGGCCTGGCGCTCCCCGACCGGTTCGAGGGTTGGATCGTGCTGCCGGTGCGCGGCCAGGACTTCCTTGCTCAAATCCTGTCCGACCGCACCCAAGGCGCAGTCCAGGTCACTCTTACCGAAGGTAAGGAAGATGGCGCCGTCCTGACCTCGCTAAGAACCGGACAGCGACTGAATGACCAGTCCCTGGTCCGACAACGGACTCTGTTCGTGGGACAACGACGATGGCAACTGGTCTTGTGGCCCACCGATCAGCTCCGGGATGTCACCGACCGCGGCACGAGTCGCCTGACGCTGATCGCGGGCGCGGCACTGACCCTCGTCCTCGCGCTCATGACCGGTCTGCTGGCGGGCAGCCGCAGCCGTGCCTTGCAGAGGGTGGAGGAAGCCACGGCGGCGCTGCGCCAAGACATCGCCCGCCGTGAGCAAGTCGAGGCGCAGCTCCGCGATCGCGAGCGGCAGCTGCAGCACCAGGCGTTCCACGACTCGCTCACCGGCTTGGCCAATCGCGCTCTCTTCTACGATCGCCTCAACCATGCTCTGGCGGCCAGTATCCGCTCCGGACTTTCCGTCGGGCTGCTGTTCATCGACCTCGACGGATTCAAAGAGGTCAACGACAAACACGGACACGCCGCCGGGGACACGGTCCTGCGCGAGACTGCCGACCGATTGCGTGACGGTCTGCGCCCGGCAGATACCGTCGCGCGATTCGGCGGCGACGAGTTCGCGGTGATCCTCACCGACCTCGGCGAGGCGGGCGACGCCTGTACGGCCGCCGAGCGGATCATCCATGTGATTCAGCAGCCGATTGGGACCACAAAACCCCCGATGCAGGTCTTCGCCAGTGTCGGCGTCGCCGTCAGCCGATCCGGCGCCAACGTCGACGATTTTGTCCGCGCGGCGGACACCGCAATGTACGCGGCGAAAAACGCTGGGAAGAACCAGTTCGTTTCGCTGCTCTCGGCCGGGTAAAACCCCCGTCGTCTCGGGGAAGACCGCGAAGGCACGGCCTAGTCCGCACTACGACGCCTGCCGAACTGGCCGCCGGGCGTCCGGTGTCGTTCGGGGCCGTCACCGTAGACGCGGATGGCGTTTTCGGTGGGGCCGGTGTCGGGGGGTGGAAGCACCGTGCCCGGATCACCCGGGAGGGGCATGAGATCTGTGTCTTCCGCGATCACGCGCGGCCGCCGATTGCCTCCCGGTCCATCGGTGAGGCGCACAACAGCCAGCTTCTGCTCGCCGTGGCCTCCCGACGAACTCAAGCCGCCTAAGAGGGCCGCGGGCCTGGACGCGTGGCACGCGATGGTGCATCTGGCCGAGCGGCATGGACGCGGTTGCTGGAACGTCATCGAGCCTCGACTCGAACTGGTGGGACGGAACGAGCGAGGCTGTCATGATTCTCAAGGCTCACCACCGCGGTTCGACCGAGGAGCGGCTGATGACCGATCGGCGCGACGCAACGATTCTGTTGGTCCACCGAGGCCGCCCGATTCCACTGGGCTGTGTGAAAGTTATGTTGGGGGTGCTGTTGTTCGCAGCCGCGATCGCGGGGGTGTTTTTCATCCGCGCATCGGGCGGCGGAGTGCTGTTCTATCTGCTCTGGGTGTTGCCCGGTGTATTTCTGGTCGACTGGGGATCGCCGATGCTGGCCGACGGCGTCACCGATCTGGTGACGCGTCGCAGTTGGCGGACGATCGAAAGCGGCCGGGCGCTGGAAATAGGCCCAGACGGTGTCCGGTATTTCGGTGCGTTCCCGCTGCGGCTGGGCGCTGCGGTGGGTCGACCCGATGTGGTGGCTGGGTGGGCCGAGGTGTCGGCCGCAGGGTTCCGTCCAGGTGAGGCGGAGTCGTGGTGGTGGTGCCTGGATCTGGCACCGGAGGCATGGCCGACCGAGCAACGGGCGGAGCATCTGACTGTGCGCGACCGTCTCATTGCGGGATCTGCGCCGGATGAGTCGACCGCACGGCGGCGGATCACGGAAAACGTGCTTCGAGTCGGAACGCCGATCGCTGTGAATCCGCTGATCTGTCCGGGTGTGAGCGTGCGCCGGATCGATCGCACGATCCGGGCGTGCAGCGGCGGCAGGTTGCGTTGTCGGCCGGTGGAGCGGCCGTGGTGGTGGCCTCCTCGCCTGCCCTGGCGTGCGACGGCAGGTTAGGTGACCCGGTGGTCAGCGGAAAAGATCCAGGTCATGGCCAGGCTGAGCGAAAGGCAGCTGACGACGAACAGCGCCGGGTCGGTCGGGTGACGTCCGGGAGTCGCCCCACTCGGGCCTCCGCGCGGCAGCCGCCTGACCTCGCCGTTTAGCATGCTCGGATGTTGGAAGATCGCTTTGTCCGCGCCGGTGCCCACGGCTTCCTCCACGTCCGGGAGACCGGCGGATCCGAGGCCATCGATCTGCGGGCCGACGAGCCGGTGGTCCTGGCCTCGGTCGTCAAAATCATAATCGCGGTGGCCTTCGCCCGCGCGGTCGTGGCCGGTGCCCTGGACCCGGCCGAGCAAGTCACCGTGCCGGCCAGGGTCCGGATCGGCGGCGCGGGAACGGCCGGCTGCACCCTACCCGGTCACCATGGCCCTGGGCGACCTGGCGCTGTTCATGCTGACCGTGAGCGACAACGCCGCCACCGACGTCCTCTACCACCGCGTCGGCCAGCCCGCGATCGACGCGGTCGTCACCAATCTGGGCCTGCGTGCGACGAAGGTCTGCACCGATATCGGAACGATCGTCGCCGCCGTTGTCACTGAGCTTCGCCTCGACGACCCCGCGGAGCTGGACGCCAAGATCGCGGACGCCGGCCCGGCTGCCGTCTGGGGCCCTGTCCTGCATAGACCCCGCCCTGACCAACGTGGCAACGCCCCGCGAGATCGGCATTCTGGTGGAAGCGATCTGGACCGACCGAGCCGGACCCGCGGCGGCCTGCGCGATGGTCCGGGGCGGATGTCGCAAACGATGACCGCTCATGGTTTGTCCGCGGCCTTCCCCGACAGGGTGTCGATCGCTTCCAAGACCGGCACGCTTCCTGTCGTCCGCAACGAAGCGGGCGTCCTCACCTACCCCGACGGCCGCCGTTATGTGGGGGCCGCCTTCACCCGGGCCGTCACGCTCACCAACCGCCAGCCGGCAATCGACGACGCCATCGGCCATGCCGCCCGTGCCGCAGTCGACAAGCTCCGTCCAACCCAGTCGGACTGACGCGCACCTGACTCCCGGTCTGCTCTACCTCGATCTAGACGGATTCGAGCCGGTCAATGATGCGCTGGGTCACGGCGCCGGCGATGCGGTGCCAGTCGCGATCGCTAACCGGTCGCGAGAAGTGTTCGGGGCGGCGATGTGGTGGCGCGGCTCGGCGGTGACCAGTTCGCAGTAGTGCAGCCGGGCAGCACGGATGCGGCGGCGCAGTCGGTCGCCGACCGGATTCTCGCCGCACTGACCAAACCCGTGCCGATGCTCGGCCGGGACGTCACGATCGGGGCGAGCGTCGGGGTCATCAGTGCGAACAACGTAGTTGACTCGGAGCAGCAGCTGCGCCGCGCGGACAGCGCGACATACGCCGCGAAGGCCGCTGGGCGAGGCCGAGCGGTACATAGCTCGCAGGGACGTAAACAGCCGTGACTTAAGTGTGCACAAAAAACAATATCGTCGCCGCGGCGACGCCACCGATTCGGCGACGGCCGATGCTGCACCGCGGCCAGGCGCGTGTGCTGTCTTCCGAGCAAGTCAGGCGGGTATGGTCCGCCCGCCTGACCACGGATCCACCCGACGTCTGTCCTCAGCGCCGCCGGTACCAGGGGGCACGGGCTGCCTGCCGCCGCCGACGGACACCGACGAGGACCAGAACCAGCAGGGTGACCGCACCGGCGCCGGACAGGGCACGAGTGCGCGGGCTGCTGTCGGTGGCGGCCTGCCGCGCGGTGGCGGTGTAGCCGCGCGCTTTCTCGACGGCGGGTCCGGCCTTGGCTCGCGCGGTGACGGCGGCCGGGGCGGATGTCTGCCGGGCGCGGGCCCGGGTGTCGGCGAGCCGGGCCTGCGCCCGGCCGCGAAGGTCTGTCTTGGCGGCCAGCGCGTCGACGGTGTCACCTAGCTCGGCGCGGTTTTCGGCGATTTCGGCGCGCAGCGCGTCCGGGTCGGTCGACGGGTCCGACTTGGCCGGAGGGGAGGTCGTCATCGGTGTGCGTGCTCCTTGATGATCCGAGCGTCGGTCTTGACGCCTTCGACGGCTTCGGCCGGCACCGGCGGTGTGGCCTGCGAAAGGTTCTTCTTCCCGAGGAGGGCGACGACGCCCGCGACGACGAAGAGGATGGCTGCGACGATCAGCGCGGTGGCCCAGACCGGTAGCACCAGGGCGAGTGCCGCGATAGCGGCAGTCAGCAGAGCGCCGACGCCATAGAGCGCCGCGACGCTCGCGCCGCCGAACAGCCCGGCGCCCACTCCGGCCTTCTTGCCTTTCTCGGTGAGCTCGGCGCGGGCCAGCGCGAGCTCGTCGCGAACCAGGGTGGAGACCTGTCCGGTGATCCGGGTGACGAGTTCGCCGGTGGACAGCTCGCCGGGTGGAGTAGAGGCTGACGCTGGGGTGGGACTGGCCATGAGGTACCTCCTAAAACCGGGGACGGGACGCAACGCCGCGCCGAGGTAAGCGATCAACCGGATTCGGTAACGAAGCCGACTTACCGCTGTCCGGGAGCCGCAGTTGTTGGCCAGGGGATCGCAGCCGGGCGCGCTGAGCGCAAGGCAGTAACGCTGCGCGCGTCGCGGTGTCGCCTGCCCTCCGCTGCCATCGCCATGGCAGTTCCTTCCTGCGGTGGTTCACTCGCAGGTACCCGGGTGCTCAGATTCTCAATCGATTACGAGTGGCGGCCAGCGCTACACGCCGAGGTTGACACACCCGCGCCGGGCTCCCCGAATTCGGGAAGCCCGGCGCGCGCACACCGGAGCGATGGGGGAGCGGTCAGCGGCTCTCGTCGACGCCGTCGGTGTCGATGCGCTCCTTACGGACTTCGCCGCCGACGGTGCGCTGCTCGGTGACGGTCTCGGTGCCCAGCCGAACCCGCTCGACCGGAACGGCTTCCTTCTCCACGACCGGCTTTTCGGCGTGCAGGGTGACCTCGTGCTCGGCTTCGGAGATGGCAGGGCCATCGAAGGCCTGGCCGCGGTTGGCCTCGGTGATCGGCTCGCGTTCGATCCGGACCTCTTCGTGGCTGACCGGAACGGTCGTCTGCACGTTCTCGGTGACGACGTACTTGCGCAGCCGCGCCCGGCCGGCCTCATGGGTCTCGGTGCCGACGTTGAGCCGCTCTTCCGACCGGGTCATCGCGTTGTCGTCACCGGAGTGACGGCCGCGTTCGGTCTCGTGCCGGGCGTCGGCGCCCTCCTGCCGGCCGGCGTACGTGTCGCGGGTGCCGGTGGCCTGCGACGGGATGCGGTAGTGCTGGTAGAGCTCGGCGACCTGCTCCGGGGTCAGCGCGCCGTCGTGGCCGTCCGGGTCGATGCTCGGGGCGTCTTTGACTTGCTGCTTGTCGACGGCCACGACGACGCGGTCACCGTCGACCTGGGCGCTCTCGAGCGGTACGAAAGTTTCCTTCAGCCCGAACAGGCCGGTGTGGACGGTGGCGAACTGCGGCTGGTCGGTCCGGTCGTCGAGGTAGACCTGCTTGATCGAACCGATCTTGTCGCCCGACGGGTCGTAGGCGGTCGCGTCGATCAGTGCGGTAATCTGCTCCTGGCTCAGCACAGTTCTGGTTCCTCTCGAGCTTTCGGCTATCGGCTGCGGACAGCCGGTTGAACACGGCCCGGTGATAGCACCGCCCGAAAGTCGCTAAACAGCACGGATCGTCGCGCATTATTCTAATCAGGACATTTACATTCGCGCGTGGCAAAGTTCGGTCGTCGCCTCCTCTGCGCCGTCACCTGCGGCGACGTGGTGGCGATTGCTGGTCGAGTCGGTGGCGCGGAGGTGCGGAGTACCGCTAAAGGAATTGTTCGAATACCACTATGGACCGTTCTGGCCGCCGGTGTTCGCTCGAGGCATTCGTGTGCGACTCCGGGTCTGAGGGCATAGTCGCCCGCTGCCGGGCTATCCGATGGCATCATCGACTGACCAATGGAGGAGCATCGTGGCTTCCAACAGCGGCGCGCGGGTCACCGACAACAGCATCAAGGTCCGGCAGGTCAGCCACTACCAGTTCAGCTTCGTCGCCGGCAGCAACACCGAACCCGGCCTGTGGACACTGCAGCTGGTCTGCGACGAGGGCGCCTGGGAGGAGGTCATCTCGGTGACCGCCGAAGACGCCGACAATCTCCAGGATGTCCTCAAACGCCAAGACACCGTGTACTACGACGTCGAGCGCCGGGTCTTGATGTTCGGGGTGGCCAAGCCCGGCAGCTGAGCTTGCCTGATGTACTCGACTGGGGTTCGGCGCCTGGAAAGGGCGCCGAACCCCAGCGTGGGCGTGCCCATGCGGGCCGGACGCCAGCCGCGCGTTTCGACCGATCCTCCAGCAGCGAATCTGCCGTCGTGAGCGACGACACGCTGGAGTACACCGTCCGCCGGCACGTCGACGGGCAGACGGTCACCGCCACAGTGATCGGCGAGTGGGGCGCCCTCTCCGACGGAAGCCTTCCCGCCCAGCTGCACGCGCTGCTCGAAGAGGGCTTCCGCAACATCATCATCGACGCGACCCGGCTGGCGTTCTGCGACTCCAGCTGCCTCGGCGCGCTGGTCGGTCTTCACCAGGCGACCGCCGCGCGCGGTGGCTCCCTGCAGGTAGCGGCAACCCCGTACGCCGTTCGCCGCCCGATGGCCTTGACCGGTCTCGATCAGGTTATCCAGATCACCGACTCCGCCGACGAGTCGGCCCGGTCACGGTAATCAGTCCACCGAGGCCCCAGCGATACAGCTGTACCGCTGCTCGGCCTTCCGGATTGGCCCAGAACTGCACAGCATTGCATCTCGCGCGCGCCAATGTTTCACACCGGTATCGCGGCCCATACTGTTTTCCCGGGCTCCTCTGTCTGGCAGCCCCAGTTCTCGGACATCGCAGCGATCAGCTGCACTCCCCGGCGCCGGGAAGCACCGGTGTCGTGTGCTCGCGGACTGATCGGCGCTGCGCTGTAATCGCGGATACACACCTTTACTGCCGGTCCGCAGAGCTGGGCGGCCAGCCGGAACGGCGTCCGGGCGTGGTCGACGACATTGGACACCATTTCCTGGACCACTAGCACCGTGTCCTCCGCGGAGGTCCCCGGGATTTTCCAGTCGCCGAGCAGGCGCCGGACCCGCTGGCGAATGGTGCGGGCCACCGCTGGGTCAGGACGAAACGTCTCCTCCCATAGCGAGAGCGGCACCCGATCGGAGCCTTGCTCGTGCGACCCGGTCATGGTTGGTCCTTCCCGTCGCCGGAGCGGTAGCCACAGTCGGTATGACTCCGCGGCGACGAGGCGAAACCCTCGACCACTCCCGGATGCAAAGGGTCACCGAATCTGCGGTGAACACGGTCGCCGGAGACGCCCGTAACTGCCGAATGGGGGCGGTCAAAGTAGTCGACGTGTTTGCCTAAACGGTGCCCGGGCATTATGCCGACCGATACGCCGCGTGCCGCGCGGCAGCGAAGAGAGGCTGTTTCCAGTGACTGTTGCCGGCATCATTTCCGCACTCGTCGTCGGCTTGATCATCGGCGCCCTGGGGCGCCTGGTCGTTCCGGGCAAGCAGAATCTCCCGATCTGGCTGACCATTGTCATCGGCATCGTCGCTGCTCTGCTCGGTACCGCGATCGCCCGCGGTGTCGGCGTGGCCGACACCAAGGGTTTCGACTGGATCGAGCTGATCTTCCAGATCGTGCTGGCTGCCGTCGGGGTCGCGCTGGTCGCCGGGTTCTGGGGCCGCCGCGGTCACCGCGCGGTCTGATCGCTGTCGTCGTCGAGGGCCGGTCGCGCTGTGCGGCCGGCCCTCACTCATGAGCACTGCGCCGCGCCCGCGGCTGTGGTGAGACTGCAACCGTGGCACGGCACAATCAACCGATGTGTTGAGCTCCGGCCGCTGGCGAATCGATCAGATCGACCTTTCCCGAGGCGGGACGGCCAGTGCGGCGCGATCGGCCTTCCGGGTCAGCCACGCGGGCCGGACCGTGGTCGACTGCTACTCCTTGGCCGAGTTGGCGATGGTGATCGATCAGACGCCGGAGGTGCCGGCGTTGACGGATTGGCTCTCGTCCTAGATCTGCCGGTGCTCGGGCAGCGGCACCACCTGGTGGTTCTGGCGGTTCCTAGCGTTACCGACCGGGGACTGCAGACGCGTCAGCAGACGATGCGTGCGGACAGCATCCTGGTGGCATCTCAGATGCTCTTCGGTCTGACGGATCCGGGAACGCTGGCTGTCCGAATTCAGGGCGGGCGCTCGATTCGAGCCGGGTGGCTTTGTCGACGAGAACCGATCACACGGACATAGCCAGCCGGGCTACGTCATCGAGACCTTGAGGTGCGGCGCGACGGGTGGGTGAGGGCCGGCGGGTTGGGGTTTGCCGAACATCCAGCCTTGGAGCCGGTCGGCGCCGGCGGCGATGAGTGCGTTGGCTTGGGCCTGTTCCTCGACGCCTTCGGCGACCACTTCGAGTGCGAGGGTGTGGGCCAGGTCGATGCAGGCTCGGACGATCGCGGCGGAGGCGGGTCGTTCAGAAGTCCGAAGGTCAGTGATCTATCTAGCTTCAGTTCGGTGGCCGGGAGTCGTGCGAGGTAGGAGAGGGCCGAGTATCCGGTGCCGAAGTCGTCGATCGCGACCCCGAGTCCGGCCGCGCGGAGCTGGGTGAGGACGGCGTGACCGGTGTGCAGATCGTGGATTGCGACCAGTTCGGTGATCTCGACCGTCAGCGTGTCCGTTTTGGGGTTTCGCGCGGAGAGGCCGACCAGGATTTCGTCGGCGAGTGCAGGATCCAGCAGGTCGGAAGCGGAAAGGTTGACCGAGACGCCGGTCGGTGAGCCACCGGCTTCCCACTCTGCAACTTGGTCGAGGGCCATGTGGAGCACACGGCGAGTCAGCAAGGGCATCAGTCCGGTGCGCTCGGCGAGGCCGATGAATGCGTCCGGTGGGACGAGCCCGTGCCGCGGGTGCCTCCAGCGCACGAGGGCCTCGAGGCGGGGCGGGGCGAGTGTGTCGACTGCGACCAGGGGTTGGTAGTGCAGTTCCAATTCCTCGTGGTCGGGCTGGTTGAGCAGGACGCGGAGGTCGGCGGCGAGCACGAGGGCGTCGCGTTGCCGGTCGGGGCCCAGAGTGTCGTAGCGTCGGTAGCCGCAGCGGTCGGCTTTCGCGCGGAACATCGCGGTGTCCGCGCAGCGCAGCAACTCCAGCGTGCGCTGCGCGGGCGTGTCTGCGGAGGCATCGGTTCCCCCGGCGACGCCGATGCTGACGTCGAGGGGAACGGCGATGCCGCCGACCGGCAGTGGCTGGCGAACCGCCTCGAGCAGCCGAGTAGCGAACAGGTCCAGCTCAGCAGGTGAGGACACGGACGTCAGGACCGCGAATTCGTCGCCACCGAGCCGGGCCACCAAGTCACTGGGGCCGGTGACGGCGCTCAGCCGGGGCGCCAACCCGGTCAGTACCTGGTCTCCGGCCTGGTGGCCCAGGCCGTTGTTGACGTCGGCGAACCGGTCCAGGTCCAGCAGCAGGAGGCCTCGGATCGAGTCACGGGCAGACCGGGCCAGGGTCTGCTCGGCGCCGCGGAGGAATCCGCGGCGGTTGTAGAGACCGGTCAGCTCGTCGGTGACCGCGAGTCGCTGGTGCTGATGGGCGTCGAAGAGCACGCGGACGCTGAACGCGATCCGTGCGGTAGCTGCCAGCAGCGCCAGCCCGGCGACGATCGCCGCGACCGGGGTAGCGGAGCTCAACCGCACTCCGACGAGGATCAGTCCTGCCGAGGCGATGCAGATCAGCGGGGCGACCAGGGCCCGACGTTCCAGCGGCCGGCTGGTTGGGCGGTGCGGCGACTGCCATGACGCGGCGGCGACCAGCAGCCCGACGAGGGCCCGCAGCGGGTCGATGCGCTCGGAGCCGGGTAGCGCGGCGGCGACCATGCGGCAGAGCAGTGCGTTGTCGACGGCGACGATTGCTATGGCGGCGGCCAGCAGTGACCATGCTCGGTTCACCCGCCAGCCGGTCAGCGCGCCGGTGGCGGCCAGCAGCCCGATGATGATCATCGTGCCGGCCGGATAGGCCAGGGTCCCTAGCGCGTCAGACATGCTCCGGGAATGCCAGGTCAGTACGTCACCGCCGAGGACAAGCGCCATCGCGGCTGCCGCCAGGCTGCCCGCGGCGATGGCATCGAGCAGGGTGGTGCGGCCAATTCCGCCGATCAGGGGACGCGACACCAGCCAGATCGCGCAGCCCAGCAGGGGCAAGGTGGGAAGCCACAGCAGATCGGCCGAGGAGAACGCGGGAATTGGCTGTCCCGGTTCCAGCTCCCGGTCGTAGAGGACGTAACCGGCGCAGCACAACCATGCCGCGGCCGCAGCCAGGCCCCAGGCCAGCCGGAATTCGCGGAAGAGCAGCACGCGGGCGGTGATCACAGCGGCGCAGATGCCCAGAACGCACTCGACTAGCGCCCACGGCGACCAGAACACAAACGGGGAAGCGGCCCCATTCCCCGTGCTGGCGAAACTCAGGTGCACGGCCACAGCGATGGCCAGCAGCCACCGCCGGGTCTGAGCACCGACAAAACCCGACGCTCGGGGGCACGTACGCCGATCGCAGGGCGTCCCGTCATTGCGCCCCCTCCGCTGGACGCCGGGCACCACTCGGAGCCCTCCAGCAGCACAGACGTCCCTCACTGCGCGGAGTTAAGGGAAACAAAGCGCCGGTCGGAGGGCCATCGCCGCCACCACAGCGCTCCGCGCTGATCCGCCTCGCCCGGGGCCCGCCTCGCCCTCGGCTCACACATCGACCGACTCGCCGGGCTGTCAGCGACGCACCTCCTCGCCGGAGCGCTAGACCTGCATCCGGACCACGTCGTCGCGCACCCGTAGACCCCAGTCGTTGAGTAACCCGTCGTGGATCGCCGACGCACGCGCGGGTGCCTGCTGCCGCAGGTCGTCACGGCGACCGCACTGCTGCTCGCCGCCGTCGTTCCGGCCGCGACCGTGCGGCCAGGAGCCACGAGACCTGTGGAATCGGCGCAGGCGGTGACGACCACGGGCTCGCGGGGATCGGTGTGCTGCTGTCGGTGGCGTTGTTCAGGCGTCGGGGACAACTGAAGGGCTAGCTAGTGAACCGCTGGGGGCTCGGGTGCCCCGACTGCTACCGCTGGCCTGGTATGAGCTTCCTGCCACTACGCACCATTAGTCGACGATCCGCGTAGGTGGCTCCGCTGTCAGGGGCTGCCGTCTCACGCGGGGGAGTTGGGCGTGGGCTGGGGGAGCCGGACGGTGACGGTGGTGGACTCGGCGTCGTCGGTGAGGGTGAGGGTGCCGCCGTGGCGTTCGGCGATGACCCGGCACAGCAGCAGGCTCATGCCGGGGGTGGCCGTGTCGCCGGTGCCGCTGGTGTTGGCTTCGGAGAACCGGCGGAAGGCTTTTCCGGAGTCGATGTGTGCGGGTGCGGTGATCGTCAGCTGGACCGCTCCGTCGGCCTGCTCGAGGGCAGCCTGCAGGTCGCCGCCAGAGGCCGAGGCGGTGATCGCAGTGGCCAGCAGCGTGTCGGCCAGCTGCCGGAGCCGGTCGGGATCACCGGTCACCGTGACGTCGGGGCGGATCCGAGGGTGGAGGTCGACGCAGGAGGCCGCGGCGGCGGTTGCTGCGGCGTCGCAGGCGCGCGCCAGCACGGTGCTCAGATCGAGGGTGCGGGTGTCGAGGGCGTGGTGCCCGGATTCCAGGGCGGCGAGGTCGAGGAGGCCTTCGAGGAGTTCGCGCAGTGTGGTGGCGTTGCGGTCGATGCCCTCGAGGAGTTGGCGGTCGGTGTCGGGGCGCGGGGCGGGGTCGTCGAGTAGGTACTCGGTGTAGGTGGCGATGGTGGTCAGCGGTGTGCGCATGTCGTGGCCGATCAGGGCGGTGAAGTCCGCCCGGGCACCGGCTAGCTCCCGGGCCAGGTCCTCGGCGCGTCGGCGGGCCAGGAACTGCCCGATCTGGGCGGCGACCGCGGTGAGCAGACCGGTGGGCAGGAAGTCGTCGGTTTCCGTGGTCCCGGCGAAGCCTGACAGCATCCCGAGGACCTCGTCGCCGTCGCGGATCGGTGCGCAGAACATTGCCCGCAGCCCCCGGTCGAGGTAGGCCCGGGCGAGCGCTGTGTGCTGCGGGTTGGTCGCTTGAGCCGCTGCGAGGTCGGGCACCCATGCGGGTTGCCCGGTGGCCCATACCGTCGCCAGCAGGCCTGAATTGGATCGGGGAAAGCGGTCGGGAATCAGGCCGTGCAGGTCGTAGCCCTCGGCGGCCCATTGCCCGAGGATCCGCAGCGAATCGGTTGTCGAGTCGATCAGGCCAAGGGTGAGGCAGGGCCAGCCGAGGGTTCGGGCGGTGGTTCGCAGCAGGGCGGGTGCGAGTTCGGTCAGGGTGCCGGGCTGGTTGAGGATGTTCGCGATGGTCAGTTCGCAATTGCGGATTTGTTCGGCGCGGCGGCGTTCGGTGATGTCTTGCACGGTGGTGACCGCGCCGATCGGCCGGCCGTAGCGGCCGAGGACGGGTTGGGCGCTGGCCAGCATGTACCGGTCGGGGCGGCCGGGCTCGCGGATGAGCACTTCTTCGTCGCGGATGGTCCGGCCGCCTAGAGCGTGCGTCACGGCCAGGTCGTGGCGATCGATGGGGGTGCCGTCGGGATGGTGCAGGCGGGGCAGAGCGATGGTGCGCGCCTGGGCCAGGGGCATGTCGGCCGGCAGACCGTGCAGTTCGCGCAGCGCCCGGTTGAACACCACGGGTCGGCCTTCGGCGTCGACGGCGATCACGCCTTCGCCGAGGCTGTCGAGGAGTGCTTCGGCGAAGCCGCGCTGGTCCTCGGCGTCTACTTCGGCCTGCGCGGCGGCGGCTTGCGCGGTTTCTGCGGCGGCGACTTGCGCGGTGACGTCGGTGAGGAAGACGCAGACGGTCCTCCCGCCAGCGCCGCGCATCAGGGTGAGCCGCGCTTGGGCGTGGATGCGGCGCCCGTCGCGGGCTCGCAAGGTCACTGGGCCGGAGACCGGCCCGTGTATCTGCCCGGTCAACAGACCGGTTGCCAGGTGTTGGACGGGGCGGCCTGTGTATTCGGCGGCCAAGAGCTCGGCCACGGGCTGGCCGCAGGCCTCCGTCGCGGTGAATCCGAAGAGTTCTCGCGCGGCGGTGTTCCACCCGGTGACCACGCCCTCGGCGTCGAGGGTGAGGAACGCCTCGGCGATCGCGTCGAGGACTTCAGTGGTGTCAAGGGCGTTCAGCAGCAGAGTTCCTGTCCGCGGGGCGGCGGCCGGTACCTGGCTGATCAGGACGGTCATCTCCAGCAGGGTCGACCAATGGGTGTCCGACCATGTGCGGGGTCGGGTGTCCATGACGCTGAGAGATCCGACCGGCCGGTCGTCCGCGTCGCGCAGCGGCACGCCCAGGAACGCACGGACGCCGTACTCAGTGACGAGTGGGTGCTCGCGGATCCGCTGATCCTCGTCGGCGTGGACGTCGTCGCTGGAGACGGGCGCGTCGGCGCTGACGATGTACTTGCACACCGAATACGCCGCCGAGGCCTGCCCGCCGGCGACCAGCGACTCCGGAGCGCCGAATGATCCGGCGAAGTACTCCGACGCGTCACCGACCAGGGTGATCAACGCCATCGGTGCGTCCAGGAGGCGCGCGGCAAGCCGGGCGGTGCCTTCCAGTGGGATAGGCATGGCCGACAACATCCGCCGGAACCGGTCCACCGCCGCTAGCCGCGCCGGGTCAGCCAATACCCCGGCGTCTTCGACCACCATGACGCGCACCTGCTCTCTGAGCCCCGCCGGCAATCCCCGGTCCGAGGTCGCGGCCCTGGGTGCCGAACTCACCGTCCCGGCAGAACTGGCGACCGTTCCTGGTGACAGCCGGAACGAACATTTTGGAGCTTATGCCCGAAAAGTAAGGCTTAAACCCGAGCAGAGTGGTGGGAGCGGATGTGCGGGCGGATGGTCTCGCACGCTCGCGCCGCAGCGCGGACGTCGTTAGGCCAACGGTCCGTCCTGGCCGGGCTTGGTCGGCAGGTGGATGGTGAAGGTCGTGCCCGGTCCGGGGTGGTCGGTCAGTTCGATGCTGCCTTGATGGCGGTCGATGATGGCCCGGGTGATGACCAGGCCCAGGCCGGTGCCGGGGATGCGGCGGTCGACAGCGGTGGAGGCGCGGTAGAAGCGGCGGAAGAGCCTGGGCCGGTCGGCGGCCGGAATGCCGATGCCGGTGTCCGCGACGCTCCAGGTGATGCCGTCGGGGGTGTCGCCGGCTGCGGCGCTGAGGGTGATGGTGCCGCCGGCAGGGGTGTACTTGATCGCGTTCGAGAGCAGGTTGTCCGCGACCTGGCGCAGCCGGTCGGCGTCGGCGTGCAGCTCGAGTCGCTCGGGCAGTTCGATCCCCAGGGTGAGGTTCTTGGCTTCGATCTGGGCGGTGTGAGCGTGTGCTGATTCCCGCATGATGAGGCAGAGGTCGGTGTCGGCGGGGTGGACGGCCAGGTGGCCAGATTCCAGCCGGGCCAGGTCGAGCAGGTCGTTGGCGATAACCACCATGCGGTGAGCGCTGCGAGTGATCGTGCGCAAGTGCTCGTACTGCTCGGCGACGGTCAACTCGGCGAGGTCATCCTCGAGGAGTTCGGCGGTGGAGACGATCACCGTCAGCGGATTGCGTAGTTCGTGGGTGACCAGTGCGAGGAACTCGTCTTTGGTGTGCGCGAGTTCCACGGCAAGTTCTTCGGCGCGGCGGCGCTCGAGGTACTGGCCGACTTGGGCGGCCAGGCCGGTGAGCAGCGTGATGAGGGTGTCTTCGGGGTCTTCGATCCAGTCGCCGTAGACGCAGAGCGCCCCGAGGGTCTGTCCGCCGGTGCGAATCGGTACGCCGACCGCGACGTGCAGCCCGGCCGCGTCGGCGGCGCGGCTGCGGGCCGAGCGCAAGTCTGCGGCGAGGTCGGGGATCCAGTCCGGTCGGGCCTGTTGGTAGACCCGGCCGGCCAGACCGACGCCCGGCTCGATCTCGCTGAGGGCGAATCCGCCGAGTTTCCAGCCGGGAGCCACGTGCCGGCCCGCGCACGCCAGCATCTGTCGTTCGTCGTCGGTCAGCCAAAGTTCGGCGACCGGCCAGCGCATCTGCGTTCCGAGCGCATCGACGACCCGGCGCGCGGCTTCGGTGCTGGAGGACGCCTCGACCATGCCGCGGGCGACGGCGGCCTCCACCGCGGCGAATCGCCGGGTCCGCACCACGGTGGTGGCGTCGTGGGCGAACATGTGGAACCGCTGGCCGTCCGAGACGTCGGGGGAGCCGGTGGCGGTGATCGCGATCTCGACCGGAAACTCACGCCCATCCTGGTGCCGCACGGTCCGTTCCTGCCGCTGCCCGAGGAGCCCATCGGGATCCCCGGCGGCCAGATCGGCGAGCGCGGCGACGTGCCGGTCGCGGTCCTGCGGCGGAATGATCAGGTCAGCGAGGCGCTGCCCGCAGGCCTCCGTGCGGGAATACCCGAACGTCTTCTCGGCCGCCGGATTCCACGCCACCACCCGGCCGTCGCTCTTGAAGCCGATGTAGGCGTCGAGCGCGGCGGCCAGCACCGCCTCGGGATCATCCAGCGACTGGGAGTCGCAACTCACCCGGTCGCCACGGTGTTCGGGCACAAGCCCTCCCAGGGGTCGCCTCTGCCCTGCGCAGTAGCGCAGGTACTTACGATAGACGCAAATGTGAGCAAAGTTAACAAAGGAGTGAATCTGGGTCAGGTGCCCCAACGGAGCCGTCGAAACCTGCGAGCCTTTCGCGCCGACAATGGTGTGCTCGACTCGGGCGTGGATCAGCTGCCGAGGGGAGCCGCCATCAGGCAGGCAAGAACCCTGCGGCGAGTGCGGGGGGGGCCGCGTAGCATCGTCCTCCGGTCGTGAAATCGGGAGGTCGCGGAGGCAGCGCGGTAATGGTCGATGATCAGCTCGGTCCCGGTGAAGACATGTTCGACGCGTTGCTCCACGCGTCGCACCAATGCCATCCCGAAGATCTTCCGACGCTGGTAGCGGCGCATGCGGGGCCCTTGGGCTTCGTAATCCGATGGTCTACCTGGTCGACCTCGAGCAGGACCAATTGGTGTGGCTGCCGCCGCGGAAATCGGGCGGCGGTCGGCCCGAGCCCAGGCTGTCGGTGGACACCAGCGCCGCCGGGTCTGCGTTCACCAGTCTGGAGGTCCAGATCACCGACGCGCCCGACGGGCACTGGCTGTGGGTCACCCTCCTCGACGGCACCGAACGCCTCGGTGTGCTCCGCCTGACCGTGGACGATCCCGACGACAAGACCGTGCGGCGGGCACGCAGGCTAGCCTCACTGGTCGCGCTGATGCTGATCTCCAAGCGTACCCACAGCGACACTTACCGCCGGCTGGCGCGGGTCCGGGACATGACAGCCTCCGCCGAGATCCAGTGGTCACTGCTACCACCCGGCACCTTCTCCACCGAGTCGGTGGTCGTCGCCGGCATGGTCGAGCCCGCCTACGAAGTCGGCGGAGACCTGTTCGACTACCCAATGAACGGACCGGTCCTGCACGCCGCGCTGTTCGACGCGGCCGGTCACGACTTGTCGTCCGCGGTGCTGGCCGGTTTGACCGTCGGTGGCTACCGCAACGCCCGGCGCCGCAACCTCGACCTCGCTGCTACCGCCGCGGAGATCGACACCACGGTTCGCGCCCAGTTCGGCACCGGCAAACTGGTCACCGGAGTCCTGGCCCAGCTCGACATCGACACCGGGCTCTTGCGGTGGACGCTGGCCGGTCATCCTCCACCGCTTCTCGTCCGCGACCACAGCCTGCACCAGGTCCTGGACTGCCCGGCAGGCCTTCCCTTGGGGATCGGCCTGACTCGCGCCCGGGCGGTGTGCGAGCTGCAACTGGTGCGCGGCGATCGGATCCTCTTCTACACCGACGGTATGACCGAAGCGCGCGACGCCAACGGCGAGTTCTTCGGCGTGGACCGTCTCGTCGATTTCCTCGTCAGCCACGACCGTCAGGGCCATACCGCGCCGGAAACCCTCCGTCAGCTGGTCCGCGCTTTGCTCGACCACCACGGCGACCGGCTGCGTGACGACGCGGGCCTGCTACTGGTCGAATGGCGTCACGACCCGCGCTTGAGCCAACCATGAGCGAGCTCAGGCGTTCGCGCCGACGTCGAGGCGCGCGAAGCACTTGTCCTCGAGCGTGTTTGCCGTGCCGTGAACCACGCTCCGCCTCCGCCTCACTGCCGCCCCGCGACTGCGCGCTTCTCGACGACGAGTCAGCCGCGGGGCCGGTCGCGGTTAGGGGTCCCGTCGTTCTGCGCCTGAGCGACCAGCGCCGCGGCGATGTCACGCAGTTTGCGGTTCGCGTGCTGGGACATCTGGGTCAGCTGGCCGAAGGCTTCCTCCGGCGAGCAGCCATGGCGGGCGATGAGGATGCCTTTGGCCTGTTCGATGACGGCGCGAGAGGCCATCGCGGCGCGCATGCCGTCGGCGAGGTCGGGGGTCGTGGCGTACAGATGGGCGTTGGCCACCGCGACGGCGGCGTAGTCGGCGAATTGCAGCCCCAGCTCGACCGAGCCTGGCGCGAAGGCGTGAGGCCGAGCGCCGTAGATGTTCAAGGCACCCACGACGTTCTCCTGCACCGGCAGCGTGATCGACAGGCCGCTGCGCACACCGCGCTGCGCGGCCACCCGGCAATATTCCGGCCAGCGTGTCTCCGAGGCCATGTCGGGAATGTGCATGGTCTCGGCGCCGCGGGCGGCGTCGAGGCAGGGGGAAAAAACTGCGGGCGTACTGGGACTCGTCGAGCTCCAGCGCGAGCCCGGCCGGTGAACGCGGGCGTAGTCGGGCGGTCGTTGACCACCCGCGTGACTGACACCTCCCTCGCCCCGGCGATCGTGTCCCGAGCGAGGACGGCCACCCGTTCCAGGACTTGCTGCAGGGAGAGGTCCGCGAGCGCGATCCGGCTCAGATCAGCCAACGGCAAGGCCGCATCGGCGACGGCGGTCGCGGGAACGCCAGCGGGGGTTGACGCAGTGTCCACGAGTGTGTTTCCGCTTCCCTTGCCGGAAACGCCGGGCCGGTGTTCCGTGCCGAGCAGCGTTTCTTCACAGCCTCCACCGCGGTCCGGCAGAGGTGGCCCATCTCCGAGATCGGCGGTGGTAGGTCGGTACGCCACTCCTTGACGTCGCCAGGCCGCTTCGGCGGAACCAGCACAGATACGGTACCCGCCCACCGCGAGGCGGTTGATGAGTCTCGCCAGCGGATACCAGCACATCAGGAACTCCGCGGGCCGCCGCACTTTCGTGCGGTGAGCTGAGCGGGGCGGGACGGAGCAGGCATGACGGTGGCACCGGTAGCGCGTCCCCACGAGCACGCGCCATGTGACGCCGGCCCCGGGCGCTACGCGCACTATCCGCTCACTGAGCCGCTGTTCCGCCGCTTTGCCTTGCTGCCGATCTCGCACGCGGATCGCACCGTCGCCCGCCACGAGCTGATCAGCCTGCATCTGCCGTTGGCCGACAACCTCGCGCGCAAGTTCGCCCACCGCGGCCAACCGACCGACGACCTGATCCAAGTAGCCCGAGTCGGCCTGCTGAAAGCGATCGACCGATTCGACCCGACCCGCAACATCCCGTTTCTTGCGTTCGCGATCCCCACGATCACCGGAGAACTGCGCCGCCACTTCCGGGACACCGGCTGGGACGTCAGAGTGCCGCGCCGACTGCAGGAACTACAGCGGAGCATTACCGCGGCGGTGAACGAGCTGTCCCAGCGTGACGGGTGCGCGCCGACGGCCAGCGTCCTGGCGGAGCACCTGGGCGTTCCGAGGGAAGAGGTGATTAACGGCCTGCAGGCCGACCACGCCTACGCCTCGATCTCGCTGGACCTGCCGACCGGACCGGAACCGGACTCCCCGACGCTCGGACACACCCTCGGCGAGGACGACCCCGGCATGGCCCTGGTCGAGAATCACGAAGCGCTCCAACCGCTCCTTGCCGCCCTGCCCGAACGGGAGCGCCGCATCCTCGGATTACGGTTCTTCGCCGAGATGAGCCAATCGCAGATCGCGCAGGAGATCGGCGTCTCCCAGATGCACGTCTCCCGGCTGCTCGCTAAGACCCTCGCCCAGCTACGCGCCGGACTACTCGTCGAAAACTGACCCCGCGCCCTACGCGAACGGCCGGCTGACCTTCCGCCTTGCTGGCTTTCTTCGATCGGCGCGAATCGACTTCAGGGACCTGCTGGCGCTCGACGCGTCCGCCGCCGGCGTTTCCCGCGATCCGCCGCCGCCCTCGACCGGGCGGGAGCCCCGCCGTTCGTGTCCGGCGCAGACGTGGACGGCTTCGCTGGCTTGGTGCTCAGGCCCGCTCCGCTCGGCTGATCACAGTGAGCCGCGCGTCGCTAGGGTTCGGCTGCATCGAGGGGACTGAGGGGGATCGTTCGAGGATCGACGTGCTGGTCAGTTCGATCAGGCGGCGGCCGATCTCGTCGACCGGTAGCACGAGATCGATCGCGTTGTCGCGGTTGATCGTGGCTTGGGGCATGGCGAAATACTGCGAGGTGGCCTCGTCGGACGCCAGGACGAGGCCGCCCCTGTGGTGCACCGCGGTGGCGCCGGTCGCACCGTCCTGGCCGCCGCCGGTCAACACGACGGCGATCACCTGCGGCCCGATCGCCATCGCGAGGGTCGTCAACAGCAAATCGGCCGAGGGGCGGGACGGAGGGAACCGTCCGGACGGAATCAACGCGAGGGTGCGTTGCGGGGTGACGAGCAGGTGGCGGCCGGACGGTGCGACGAAGACTTGTCCGGCGAGGATCGGTTGTCCGTCGGTGGCGGCGCGGACCGGGAGCGCGGTGCGCTGGTCGAGGATTTCGGCGAGATGACTGTCGTACTCCGGTGAGGTGTGCTGGAGGATCAGGACCGCCGCCGGGAAGTCGTGCGGCAACGGTTCCAACACAGCGCTCAAGGCGATGAGCCCACCGGCGGAGCAGACCCGCGCGATCACCGCAGCATCCGTCTTGGCAGCCTCCGGGTCCATGCGGTCACCGTAGCCAAACGGCGGCGAACACACGACGCCGAGCGCGGCAGGACAGTGAGCGAGCAGACTCACGCCGGAGCCGGAAGGGTGAAGGACATCGAGGTGCCGCCGCGGGGGCCTTCGGTGGCCCAGATCCGTCCGCCGTGGCCGCTGCACGATGCGGTGACAGGTGGCCAGACCGATGCCGTCGCCCCGGGCAGAGGTGTCGAGCTGGGTGAACATGTCGAAGACCTTGGCTCAGTGCTCGACGGGGACGCCGATGCCGTTGTCGGTCACCGACCCCGTCCACACGCCGTCCTCCTGATCAGCGGTGAGGGTGATCCGGCAGGGCCGGTCGGGGTGCTGGTACTTCGAGGTAGCCCTTGACCACGCTCAGCGGCGCGAGCAGGTCGTGGCTGACCACTCCGGCGAAGGATTCCAGTTCGGCGTTGGATCGCTGGAGCTCCGCGACGGTGGCGGCCAGCTGGTGACGTTGTTCAGCCAGGTCGGCGTGGGCGGCTTCCAGCTGCGCCCGCTGGCCGCGATGTGACGCGTGGGCCGGGCGTGCGGGCGGATGACCATCTCGGCGTCGCTGACCGCGCCGTCGCGCAGGGCGCGCAGCAGCGGGATCTCCTCGGCCGGTAGCGGCGTCACCGCGTCGCTGCGGTAGAGGTCGTAGTGGTCGGCGAACTCTTCGGAGTCTTTGCTCCGATCGGCGTCCAGGTCGTGCCAGTCGTGGCTGGCCCGGTTGAACAGCGTCAGATGCCCGCTGGGGTCGGCCGCGACCCCTAAGCGTGGCAACGCGTCGCGGCGCCGTCAACGGTGGGCGAACGGCGCGCAGCGATCGGTTTCCGGCTCGATTTGCGGGCGGCCAAAGAACTGTTGTCTAGGCGATCCTCGACCCTGGTCCATGTACCGCTGTTCGACATCGACCTCCCGCTCGGCCGGGGAACCGTCGAGAAGCTCGCCCGGCCCGTCGTGATCCGGACGTTCCGCGCGGTGCACGAACTGCTGCGCCGCGCTGCGGAGACGACCGAATGTTTCTGGTCGGCGGGGCGTGCCGTATGCCGCTGGTCGCGACGCTGTTGCATCGCGAGTTCGGCATAGCGCCGATCCTCTCCGATAGCCCTGAGCTGGTGGTGGCCTCCGGCGCGCTGCTGGTCCTCGACGACCATGAATAGGACCCGAAACCCCAATGGCTCCCGGCACGGCCGGCCGAAGGACCGGCGGCGGCCGCCATCACCGAGCCGACCTAGCACGATGACGCGGTGCCGGCGCAGGCTGATGCTCCGGGGCGTCGGCTTCGTCAGCGCGGCCGACGCTCGGCGCCAACTCCTCGGCGGTGTTGTCGCGGCCGTCTGTCTCATGACTGTTCTTGCGGGCGTCCGGTTCGTCGCGGGCCACGCGATACCGGGCGCCCGCCTGCCGAGCCGCGAATGT
Source organism: Cryptosporangium sp. NPDC048952 (assembly GCF_043197895.1). NCBI lineage: Bacteria > Bacillati > Actinomycetota > Actinomycetes > Cryptosporangiales > Cryptosporangiaceae > Cryptosporangium > Cryptosporangium sp. NPDC048952. Next base: position 124,095 of record NZ_JBICTY010000011.1, read on the forward strand.
CGGGCGCCGCAGAGCTGCGCAAGGTCGGGTGACCTGGACGGAGCCGCCGACGACCTGAATCGCGGTCTGCTCGTCGGGTGCGTAGGCGCGGGTACCGACGGTGGCGGCCCCAATGTTCGGCGTCGGCCGCGCTATTGGTCGGGGAAGGGACGAGGCTGGGGCATGGTCGAGAAGTCGACCATGCCCAGCGTGCGATCGTGCGGCGTCGACCTCCAGTCGGCGAAGTAGCCGCCGCTTTCGGGGGTCATCACCGTGCTTGTGGTGCTGCTCTGTCGAGTCGTTGACAGCCGATCGATGAGGTGGGGACCCATCGGGACACGCGTTGGGCCATCCGGGGGGCAGTCGAGTGCGATGGTTATCGCGGCTGCGGAACACGAGCGATAAATTCCGAGCCGAGCTCGCCTATGTAGCCTCTATTGCGCTCCTCATGATCAGCCTCGGAACATGGGGCGTCTACACAGGGATCAGCGACGCCGTGGAGAACACGATGTATCCGATCCACGGTGTCGTCACCATCGAAGCCTGTGATCGGCCCGAACGCGGCCTGATCACATGTCAGGGACCTTCGTCTCCGACGATGGATCCTCTGAGTTTCGCCTGGCTGGTACCCCTGCTGATGGGGACCCTGTTTGTTCTCGGCGCGGTAGGGCTCGTGGTGGCAGCACTCAGAACCGTGCCATAGCTATCCCTCTCAGGACAACGGCAGGGTTGAGCAGGCGGATCGGCGCTTCGGACATCAGTAGCGACACATGGTCCGCTTGTCAGCACTCGACGAACCAGCCGCTGACCCTCGGCCGGCGCGGACCTCCCGGCGCCCAGATACCGGGCATCCTTGCCGGTGCCGGCGCGTAGGTTTCCGGCAACAGCGGCATCGCGGTCAGTTCCCCGACCACCACGCCCACGACCTCGTCCGCCACGCAGGTACGGCGATGCTCACAGCCGAGAGCACCCTCCGCAATCGCTACGCGCTAGCAAGCCGGACTCCGCAGAAAGTGCCGGGATGGCCGAGCGCGAAGACTCGAGGCGTTCCTGAGCCTCCGATTGAGATGGTGCGCTGCCAGCAGGGGCGACAGCCAGCCGGCCCTTGCCCGATCGAGCAGAAGCGCGTATAGAACGGCTGCCGGGGCTCGCACGGCCCGGTTCGACGAAGTCACCCGTCCTCGGGAGCCGCCATGAACGGCGCATCCGAACCCTCCGCCGCCTCTCCGGCATCCCGGCGGACCGTGTACGGCGCTGGCTCGAGCATGAGTATGGCCGCCCATGGCGGGGCGGCCGCAGGCATCCTGCTGATTCTGCGCGGGCTGTTCTGGGTCGCCCGTCCCCTCACGGAGCTGCAAGCGTATGAGCGTGCGCTTTTCCGCTGTGGTGCTCCCGGGCTGGGCTGCCTGCCGAGCGAGACCGCGACCGTTTACGGCCGGTCGATCTATTCCGACCCGAATGGGGGGTACGACGTCGTACTACGTGGAGTTCGTTCGCGCTGAGGCAGCAGATGGGAGCACACGGTTCCTGAGCGGCTCTACGACGAGGCCCGAAGGGTGAAGGGGCGCGTTTACGGAGCTGGCGCGGGAAGGTCGTGGAGATTTCGGTCGGGGATGACGCCGCAGCCTTCTTACCGCGCGGCGGGCTCGCGGCACTCTATCGCCTGCTCATCGCGGGGGCGGGCTCGGCCTGCTGCTGTAGAGAGCAGTACCGCGGCGGTTCCGGCCGGTGCTGACGGTCGTGTCAGTCGTCGGCTACGGCGGGCCCGTGCCGCATGCTGCCTGGGCCGTGCCGCTGGCCTGGGCATGCGCCCTGCCGTCAGGCGTGTACTGGCTGGCCATCGTGCCCTATCCCGAAGACTGAAACCGCAGGGAAGTAACGTCCCGCCCGGGCCGACGGAGCGGGACCGGCGGCCCCCGGCACTCAACGACTCGCGCGACCTCGGAATGGCAGAAGGGACTTGTCACACCGACCGCTCCGCTGAGCGCGATGGCCCGACGCCGACGCGCCAGACCGCCCACGCGCGGATGAGGCCGCGACATCGGGCACAGGGGGAATATGCCCGCCGCTGGAGCGCTCCGCGATGGGCGTGCCCTGCTGAGAAAGTAGTCAGCCGGGCTTTACTGGTGGATCGGCTAGCGCTTCCGGTCCCGCGAGGGCGCGCGCCGCCTTGCCGCCAGCTAGGCAGCCGACGGCAAGGCCGGTCAGGCGGG
>NZ_JBICTY010000012.1:0-118773 GCF_043197895.1 Cryptosporangium sp. NPDC048952
CTGACCCCGATCGAATACGAGACACTCCACCACACCGCTCACGCGGCCTGACTCCGCTCAACCGCCGAAGTCAACTGAACTCTGGGCAGTCCCGGGTGAGGCGTGGTGCGGCCGGCGGTTCATAACGTGATCGGGTCCGTGCTTTCCGGGCGACTCGGTGCCGCGATTGAGGGAGATGTTCATGGCGCCCCGTACGGTCTGGAAGTCCGTCGGAGACCGACGCACAGGACGCCGAAGACAGACTGGAGCAGTGGCCACGCGATCGGCCACGCGACCAACTGGCGGGTGATGAGCAGTGTCATTGCCCGAGGCCTAGGACGGCGTCGGCTTTCCTCGGCGGGTGGCGGTGGCGAAGAATCGGTGCGGTGGGTCGTCGTAGCAGGTCAGCTGCCAACCGGTCGTGGCCAGTAACGGGCCGATCCGGGTCGGGCTCAAGGGTTCGTCGGGGTGCAGGACGCGGCCGTGGCGGGCGGCGAGCGCGGCGCGTCCGGAGGGGTGGAAAACGATGAGGGAGCCGCCGGGCCGGGTGATCCGCGCGAGTTCAGTCAGGCCCGCTTGCGGGTCGGGCAGGTGCTGGATAAGTCCGGCGGCGAAAATCGCGTCGACCCTGCGGTCGGCGAGCGGGAGGTGGCGGGCGTCGGCCAACACGAGCGCGAAGCAGGCGGCGTCGCCGCGCCGGCGGGCGACCGCGAGCATCTCCGGGGTGATGTCGACGCCGAGGATGGTGCCGGTAGGGCCGACGGCGGCGCGCAGCGCAGGCAGTGCACGGCCGGTGCCGCACCCGAGGTCCAGGACGGTGGCGCCGGCGGGGAGGCCGGCTGCGGTGACGGCGGCGGCGTAGGCGGGCAAGTCGTCACCGAACTTGGTGTCCCAGGTGGCCGCACGCGGGGCGAAGAAAGCGCGGCTCTCCGGGATGTGCCAGGTGTCGGGGTCGACCAGGCGAGCGTCGATGTGCCGGACGATCGGCCAGGCCGGATCGTGGTAGTCGACGATGATCTGCGCGCCACGCTCGCGGTTGTGTTCGCCGCCGCGCGGAGCGGTACGCAGGTAGATCACGGCGTCCCAGGTCTCACCGGTCCGCCAATACGGGCCGTCCGCCAGCACCACGGTGGTGGGGCTCGGGGCGGCGGGCCGACGGATCGCGGGCCCGTCGCCGGTGAGGCGGAGGATCTCCCGGCCCTGGGCGGCCAAGGCGACAGCGAGGGCATCGGCGAAGGTCGCCGCGTGTTCGGCGGGGCCGTCGACGACCACGTCCAGCGGCTGGTCGCCGGCTCGGCTGAGCAGGACCTGGCCGAGCAGGGTCGTGACCTTATCGGTGCGGTTGCGTCCTACCAGGGTCATGGTTCCAGAATGCAACTGCGGCGAGGCAGACACAATAGTGCAGTACTCACGGCGCAAACGCAGGAATCACCCCGTACTTGCGGAACTATGCGCGCGGCATTTCGATCTCTTCGGGTGGTCGCACCGCGGGCTCAGCAGATAGGGCGAGGTTCGCTACCCAGCAGACGCGGCACCGGCACGTTTCCGTCGCGCTCGTGGTCGCCGCCGGTGCGGACGTCGTCCGCCTGGTTCCGGTCCGGATCGGCGCCATTGACGCGCACATCGAGCCCGACGCCCGGTCCGGCAGCCTGCACACCGTGGCCGCCGCAGAAGGCCTCGTCGTCTTACCTCCGAGTTGGAGACCCGGCGCGCCGGGGGACCTACTGCCCGTGCCGAAAACCGAGAGCGTGCTGCGCGGGTAGCTCGGTACGGTCACCGGCGTGGCGCGGAAATGACCAGTCGGCTCCAGGACCGCGACGCGGGCGATGCCGCCTACCAGCGCATCGGGGTGGCCTACTCGGACTACCGGCACCGGCTGTCACGCAAACGCTGGCACCGGCGAGTTCAACGAGGCCCACTACGGACGCTCCGAAATGCTGCTCGACCCCCTGGCCCGCACCTCATGCTCGGCCTGGAGCTTCGTCGACGAGGCCACGGCCGCCGGCTACGTCGACCGGCTGGCATCCGATCTCGGCGACGAAGCCTGGGACCTGCGCTACGGTCTCCGCGGAGGCAGCCGACGTGTGAGGGATCATTGGTGCCCGTTGTGAGCCCTGGAGCAGCCTGATGCGGGAGACGCTGCGGGCCCTGCCCTCGATCGTCGGCACCCCACCGCCGTTCGACCCGGCATCGGCCCCCGGACGGGCCGGGCGCGTTGTTGCTCGACTGGCTGCGCGTCGCGATCGCGCATTATGTTCCCGAGCCGTACGCGGTCACCTTGTCCACTATCGGCGCCGATGGGTGCCTGGACGCGCGCGTGCTGGTGCTCAAGGACGTCAGCGACGATGCGGTGTGCGAGATCGCCACCGGCGACAGGTCGGCCAAGGGACGGCAGCTGGCAGCGAATCCGGCGTGTGCGCTGTCGGTCTACTGGAGTCCGCTGGCCCGCGCGGTCCGGCTGCGAGGCGTTGCCGAGCGCGCGAGCGCGGCCACTGCCGCCGCGGACTTCCGCGCCCGCGCGCTGGAGGCGCGCGTCCTCGCGCTCGCCGGTCGGCAGAGCGCGCCGCTGCCCGGGCCGGCTGAGCGGGACCGCCTGCTCGCTGACGCGCGGCAACTGCTGGAGGCGCAGCCGGATCTCGTCGACCCGGGGTGGACCGTGTGGCGGGTCCGGCCGGTCAGCGTGGAGTTCTGGCAGGGCGACCCGAGCCGTCACCACCTCCGGCTGCGTTACGACCGCACCGAGGTCGGCTGGAACCGGTCATGCCTCTGGGCGTGATCCGGCCGTTGCGGACGCGTCGGGGGAGTCCTCGAGGGAGTCCTCGAGGGAGTCCAGAAAACGCAGCGCGGCGTTGACGTTCTCGACGCGCCAGCTGGTCAGGATGAGACCGAAGCCGTCGTCGGCGGCCCGCTGCTGGCCCAGTGCTGCGCGGACCGGCAGAAGTGCAGTGCGCTGCGCGGCGATCAGCTCGTGTGGTGCGAGGTGGCGGCGCAGCAGTAGCGCCAGCTTGACCAGCAGCTCCGATCGAAGGTCGCGGACGTGCGCGGCAGGTCGCCGGAGCCAGTCCTGCACGGCGGCGGCGCCGGTTGGCGTGGTGGTCAGGATCGAGCGCTGTGGGCCGCGTCGGCCCGCCTCGGTCGCCTCCCGGCGGACGAGGCCGAGTTCGGTGAGCCGGTCGAGGTTGCGATAGACGATCGGGCGCGGCACGTGCCAGGCGCGGCCGACGTCGTTGTGTTCGGCGGTGAGCGCGGCGATCGCAAAACCGTGCATGGGGGCCTCGTCGACGAGCGTCAGCACGATCCACTCCGGCAGCGACAGCGCGGGGGCGGCGAGCACGGGCGTCAGCGTAGTGCGACTTCGCGCCATTACCGGGCCGATCAGGAGTCGTACGAGTAGTCTCATCATGACTACCGATTAATCACACTGTGACTACTGGATCGGGGTGGTACATGGCCGAAGTCGGATATCTGCCGGACGGCACGCCGTGCTACGCGCCACCGGGTCAACTCCTCGTCGACGGGGATCGGGTCTGCTGCCACCTGTGCGGGGCGTGGTTCTTGTCAGTCGCCAGCCATCTGCGGGTTCACGGCTGGGCGAAGGCCGCCTACATCGAGGCATTCGGGCTCGAGCTGACTAACCCGCTCACCGGTGCGGCCACCCGCAAACGCCGCTCTGCCGCGCTCACCGCTCGGCAGGCCCTCGAACCGTCCCTGCTGCGTTCCCAGAGCCGGGCACGCGTCCGTGCCCGCAGCGGGGCGCTGACCGCAGCCGCCAGCGCGGCGGCCTCCGGCCGGGCGCAACCCTTCGAGCGCCGGGCGAAGACGCTGGAAAACCTGGCGCGGATCAACCCTCAGGCTCGCGCTGACGGCGTCCGCCGTCGCGCCGAACGCCACCTCGACGAGGTCGCGTCCGCCCTCGCGGCGCGGTTCGGTTTCCCGGACTTCCGCGGCTACCTGCGCAACCGGCTCGACGCCGACGTCAGCCTGGCGGCGATCAGCCGCGAGGCCGGCCTGCACAAGGACTGGATGACACGACACGTGCCGAAGCTGGTGCCCGAGCTGGCCGGGCACTGGGCCGAGGCCGCCGACCGGCGGGCGGACGCCCCGTTCACCGCCGCCGCGCAGCGCGGCGGCTTCGCTGATGCCCGGGCGTATCTGGTGGCCCGTCACGTCGATGAACATCGCAGTGTGCGGGCGATCGCGGCCGAGGTCGGGATGTCGCGCGGAGCGGTCATCGCTGCGCTGAAGCGGCACGGCATCTCGATCGTCGCGCACGCCACCAAGCGCCGACAGGCCGTCGCACGCGATGAGACCGCAGCCCGTCGCCAGGGCTTCGCGTCGCTCGCCGACTATGTTGCCGACCGCCGCGCCCGCGGCCACCCGTGGACCCGGATAGCCGCCGAGAGCGGAGTGGCCCCCTCCACGCTCCGCCGCCGCAGCGCGTCTTGACCCCCGCGCGGGGCCGAGGCTACGGCACCGCGATGCTGACCTCGGTCGACTTGATCAGCGCGGTCACCCGCGTCCCGGGCTCCAACGCCAGCTCCGAGGCGCCGTCCCGGGTGATCGCGGCGGTGAGCACGCTGTCGTCGGCCAGCGTGATCCTCACCGTCGTCATGACGTTGCCGTGGTCGACCGTGGCCACGACACCGGGCAGGCGGTTGCGGATGCTGATGCCCTCCACCGAGCCGGTCGCGACGGCGACCTCGGTCGACTTGACCAGCACCTGGACGTCGTCGCCCTCGGCCAGTCCGAGGTCTTCGACTGCTTCGGCGGTGATCGCCGCGGTGACTTCCTGCCCGGTGGCGAGGCGGACCTTTACGGTGCTCATCACCTCGCCGACCGCGACAGCGGTCACCGTGCCGGCGAAGCGGTTACGGATACTCAGCGGCACTGACGCCATCTCCTTCGACCGGTCGGACACTCACGTCATTTAACGCAGCCGTGGCGGCGAAACACATGGACCGCCGCGCCGCTAAGCGAGTGCCTGAACGAGGTCTGCGGCGCGAACGGCGTCCAATACGGCGGAGGCGACCATCGATGACGGGCCGTGGTCGCCGGTGACCAGTCCCACCACCGGGCTCGGCGCTGGGGACGCGAGCGGAATCGTGCGCATCCCCGCAGGCACTCCGTACGCGCGTAACCACGTGTGCGCGATGACGCCCGACCACGCCCCCGTGGCCAGGTGCGCGTACAACGCGTCCACGGTCTCGGCCTCGATCACCGGCACATGGGTAACGCCGGCCATGGCCATGGCTTCGTCGATGATGCGGCGGTTCTGCATGCTTGAGACGAGCGCGCACAGCGGCAGCGTGGCGGCGTCGGCCCACTCGACGGTTTCCCGGTCATGGAGGGGTCCATCAGCCGGGGTCAGCAGCGCATACCGCTCGCGGTAGAGGCGCAGCGCCTGCGACTCGTCGATCGGAGCTTCCGGCAGGTAGGTCAGACCGGCGTCGAGCTCATAGGCATGCAGACGGCGGACGATCTCTGGCGCCGGCAGCACCTCGATCCGCATCCGCGCCAGCGGATGCTTCGCCATCATCGCCTCGCTGATCAGGGGCGTCGCCGGGACCGCGGTGGGGATTGCGCCGAGCCGGACGGTGGCGGTCAGCCCATGGCGCATCCGGTCCAGGTCGATGCGCAGCGCGTCACGTTCGGCGAGGATTCGGTGCGCCCACCCGACGACTCGCAGGCCTTCCGGGGTGAACCCGTCGAAGCGGCGGCCGCGTCGGACGATCGTGACGCCGAGCTGTCGTTCGAGCTTGCGCAGCGCGGCGGAGAGCGCCGGCTGGGTGGCGTGACAGGTAGCCGCGGCGCGGCCGAAGTGCTGTTCGCGGTCGAGTGCGGCGAGGTACTCAAGCTGGCGGATCATTACTTCGCCCGGCATGCACGCCACCGTAATAAACAACGTCGATCAGCACATCGACGGAGTGCGTTTGATCAGTCGGTCCGCTACCTCGATCGTTGTATACGACATACAGGCGACCGCGAGGAGGCGGCCATGGCCAAGGTGCTGTGCGTGCTCTACCCCGACCCGGTGGACGGCCATCCGAAGACCTACGCCCGGGACTCCCTCCCGGCCCTGACCGGCTATCCCGGCGGACAGACCCTGCCGACCCCGTCCGCGATCGACTTCACCCCTGGCGAGCTGCTCGGTAGCGTCTCCGGCGAACTCGGTCTCCGCGCTTACCTGGAAGGCCTCGGCCACGAACTGGTCGTGCTCTCGGACAAGGACGGCACGGAGTTCGAACGGCATCTCGTCGACGCGGAGATCGTCATCTCCCAGCCGTTCTGGCCGGCCTACCTGACCGCGGAACGCCTAGCGGCCGCACCGAACCTGAAGCTCGCGCTCACCGCCGGCATCGGCTCCGACCACGTCGACCTCGACGCCGCGATCACCCACGGCGTCACGGTGGCGGAGGTGACGTTCTGCAATAGCATCAGCGTCGCCGAACACGTCGTGATGTCGATCCTGGCGCTGGTCCGCAACTATCTGCCGGCCCACCAGATCGTCCGCGACGGCGGCTGGAACATCGCCGACGCCGTCGCCCGCTCCTATGACCTGGAGGGCATGGAGGTAGGCACGATCGCCGCCGGCCGCATCGGCCTGGCTGTACTGCGACGCCTCGCGCCGTTCGGCGTCCGCCTGCACTACACCGACCGGCACCGCCTGCCGGCGTCCGTCGAGGCCGAGCTCGGCCTCACGTTCCACGAGTCGACGCAGGCCATGGTGCCGAACCTCGACGTGGTCACGATCAACGCGCCCCTGCACCCGGAGACACAGGAGCTGTTCGGCGACGACCTGCTGGCGACAATGCGCCGGGGTGCCTACCTCATCAACACTGCCCGGGGCCTGATCGTCGACCGTGACGCGATCGTGCGCGCCCTGGAATCCGGGCAACTCGCCGGGTACGCGGGCGACGTCTGGTACCCCCAGCCCGCCCCGGCCGACCACCCGTGGCGCACGATGCCGCACCACGGCATGACCCCGCACATCTCCGGATCCTCGCTGTCGGCGCAGGCCCGCTACGCGGCCGGCACCCGGGAAATTCTCGAGTCCTACTTCGGGAAGACGCCGATCCGCGACGAGTACCTGATCGTCGACGGTGGCCACCTCGCCGGCGTCGGCGCGCACTCCTACAGCGTCACCACGTGACCGAACGCCCGGTCCTCGTCCTCGCAACAGTCGCGGACGGGGGCCGGGCGACCGGCTGGACCGACGTCATGAATGCCTACACCGCACCGCACTGGCCGGCTTCCGCGCTAATCATCATCGACGTGCAAGCCGACTTCGCCGAGGGCGATCTGATGCCGGTTCCCGGCACCGGTGCGGTCGTGCCGGCCCGGTCTCGGCTGGTCGCCGAGTTCCGCGCGGCTGGGCGGCCCATCGTTCACATCGTCCGCCTCTACCCTCCGGGCGGATCCGACGGCGATCTTGCGCGCCGGGAGTTCATCGAGGCCGGCGGCGCGGTAGTCGCCCCCGGTTCCGCGGGTTCCGGCATCGTGCCGGGGCTCGTCGACGACGGCGCCGGCCCGTACCCGCTGGACGCCGCGCTGCTGCTCTCCGGCCGCCCGCATCCGATCGGGAGATCGCACTGTTCAAACTACGGTGGGGCGCCTTCTACCGCACCGAACTGGACTCCTGGCTGCGGGAGCAGGACATCGACACGCTCGTCGTCGCCGGGTGCCCCTTCCCAACTGCCCCCGGGCGACACTGTTCGAGGCGAGCGAGCGGGACTATCGCACGGTGCTAGCCGACGACGCGGTGTCGCAGGCCTCGGCCGAGCGTCTCGACGACCTCGCCCGCATTGGCGTCAATGCCCTGTCCACCAGCGCAATCCATACGCCCCTGGAGGCCTGCTGACGTCTTGGCACCCGCAGAAGTCACAGTGAGACTACTGTCGGGTAGACACCGATGGAGGTGCGTGCAATGACGCCCCCTACCTCCTTAGCCAGCCCGTGGCTCGCCCTACCGAGCGGCTCCGACCCGCCCAGGGTCCGCAGGGCGCTGGCCCGTGCCCACGAATCGTTCCTCGCCACCGGTGCGCCGCCGAGTGGCGTCCGCGATGTGGTTCTGGACTCCTGGCGCCGGTCGCTGCGCAGCGGCGTCGACCCGGCCGAGCCCGCCGCGCCCCGCGCCGAGGATGTCCATGCCTACCGGGAGCAGCACGCCCTCGCCGCGGTGATGCCGGTCGTCCGGGAGCTACTGGTACGGGACGCCACTGACTCCGAGCTGCTGGTCGCGGTCGCCGACGAGGGCGGGCGGCTGCTCTGGGTGGAGGGCGAGGCGGGCCTGCGGACGCGGGCGGCGGAGATGTCGTTCGTCGAGGGCAGCATCTGGAGCGAGGAGCGGGTCGGCACGAACGCGCCGGGCACCGCCCTGGCTCTGGACCATCCGGTGCAGATCTTCGCCGCCGAGCACTTCAGCCTTCCCGCCCAGGCGTGGAGCTGCTCGGCCGCTCCCGTGCATGACCCGGAGACCGGGCGGCTGCTCGGTGTCCTCGACGTCACTGGCGGGCAGCACGTTGCTGCACCGCAGGCGCTGACGCTGGTTCGCGCGGCCGCTGCGGCGGCCGAGGCCCAGCTGCGCCTCCGTCGGCTGCAGGAGGGCCCGCGACGCAAGGCGGCACGCGGCACCGCTTACCTGTCGGTGCTCGGCACATCGAGCGGCGGCTTGCTGCGGCTCGGCGGTGCCGGCGAGCAGCGGCTGACGATGCGCCACACCGAGCTGCTCCTGACCCTCGCCCGGCACCCGCGGGGCCTCACCGCGGACGAGCTCGCCGTTCAGATCTTTGACGGCGAATCCGCGCTGGTCACCGTCCGGGCCGAGATGTCCCGGCTCCGCCGCCTGCTCGGACAGGGCGTGCTCGCCTCGCGGCCGTACCGGCTGCTGACGCCGCTGAGCACGGACCTCGACGACCTGGTCAAGCTGCTCGATCGGGGCGCGCACAAGCAGGCGTTGGCCGACTACCCGGGTCCGGTTCTGCCCCGCTCGACCGCGCCGTTCGTCGTCGCGCTGCGGGAGGAGAGCCGCGCCCGGCTGCGCCGGGTACTTCTTCGGCACGCGACCGTCGACGTGCTGCTGCGCTACGCACAACTGCCCGAGGCGCAGGACGACGTGGAGGTGTGGGCCGCCTGCCTGCTCGGCCTCCCCATCGGCTCGCCTCGTCGCGCCTACGTGCAAGCGCATCTCGAACGGCTGGACCAGCGGATGGGCCGATAGCTCCCACGGCAACGTGATTGCAACGTCTCGCGGCTTAGCGTCGCCGCAGACGCGCGCACTGTGGCGCGCGTCACGCGCTAGCGATGGAGGTCTTTCCCATGGCCGTCTACGCCGCTCCGGGGCAAGAAGGTAGCCCGGTCAGCTACAAGTCGCGGTACGAGAACTGGATCGGCGGCGACTGGGTCGCGCCGGCGAACGGCCAGTACTTCGAGAACCCGACCCCGGTCAACGGCCAGCCGTTCACCGAGATCGCCCGGGGAACCGCCGCCGACGTCGAGAAGGCACTGGACGCCGCGCACGCCGCCGCACCGGCCTGGGGCAAAACCTCGGTGGGTGAGCGCGCGCTGATCCTCAACAAGATCGCCGACCGCATCGAGGCCAACCTCGAACTGCTCGCCGTCGCCGAGACTTGGGACAACGGCAAGCCCGTCCGGGAGACGCTGGCGGCCGACCTGCCGCTGGCCGTCGACCACTTCCGGTACTTCGCCGGCGCGATCCGCGCTCAGGAGGGCACCCTCTCCGAAATCGACCACGACACCGTCGCCTATCACTTCCACGAGCCGCTGGGCGTCGTCGGGCAGATCATTCCCTGGAACTTCCCGATTCTGATGGCGGTCTGGAAGCTCGCCCCGGCGTTGGCCGCCGGTAACGCGGTGGTGCTCAAGCCGGCCGAGCAGACCCCGGCGTCGATCCTGGTGCTGGCCGAGCTGATCGCCGACCTGATTCCGCCGGGCGTCCTCAACATCGTCAACGGGTTCGGCACCGAGGCGGGCAAGCCGCTGGCGTCCAACCCGCGGATCGCGAAGATCGCGTTCACCGGTGAGACGACGACCGGTCGGCTGATCATGCAGTACGCGTCGCAGAATCTGATCCCGGTGACGCTGGAGCTCGGCGGTAAGAGCCCGAACATCTTCTTCGCCGACGTCCTCGCCGAAAACGACGACTTCCAGGACAAGGCGCTGGAAGGCTTCACGATGTTCGCGCTGAACCAGGGCGAGGTGTGCACCTGCCCGTCGCGCGCGCTGATCGAGCGGCCGATCTACGACGAGTTCCTGGCGGCTGCGGCGATCCGCACGAAGGCCGTCCGCCAGGGCAACCCGCTCGACACCGAGACGATGGTCGGTGCGCAGGCCAGCAACGACCAGCTGGAGAAGATCCTCTCCTACATCCAGATCGGCAAGGGTGAGGGCGCCCGTGTGGTCACCGGCGGTGAGCGGGCCGAGCTCGGCGGGGACCTCAACGGCGGCTACTACGTCCAGCCGACGATCTTCGAGGGCCGCAACGACATGCGGATCTTCCAGGAGGAGATCTTCGGTCCGGTCGTCTCGGTGACCAGCTTCGACGGGTACGACGACGCGATCAAGATCGCCAATGACACCCTGTACGGGCTCGGCGCCGGCGTCTGGAGTCGCAACGGGACCACCGCCTACCGGGCCGGACGCGACATCCAGGCCGGTCGGGTGTGGACGAACTGCTACCACCAGTACCCGGCGCACGCCGCGTTCGGTGGCTACAAGCAGTCCGGCGTAGGACGGGAGAACCACCGGATGATGCTCGACCACTACCAGCAGACGAAGAACCTGCTGGTGTCGTACTCGCCGAAGGCGCTCGGCTTCTTCTGATCGAACCCGAGGGGCCGGCCTTCGGGTCGGCCCCTCGCTGGAGGAGGTGCGCATGGTTTCCCGCGTTCTGCAGACACCGCCCGCCGCGGAGCTGATCCGCAAGCTGGAGGCACAGCACGGACCCGTCATGTTCCACCAGTCCGGCGGGTGCTGCGACGGCTCATCGCCCATGTGCTACCCGGACGGCGAGTTCATCATCGGCGACCGCGACGTGCTGCTCGGCGTCCTCGACCCCTCCGAAGACGTCGCCGTCGAACCCGATCACGGGGTCCCGGTGTGGATCTCCGGAAGCCAATTCGCCACCTGGAAACACACCCAGCTGGTGCTCGACGTCGTCACGGGACGCGGCGGCGGCTTCAGCCTGGAGACGCCCGAAGGCCTCCGGTTCCTCATCCGCGGCCGCGTCTACACGCCGGAGGAGCAGGCCACCCTCGACGAGGACCCGCCTCTGACCGGCGCGGACGTGGAACGCGACGGGCTACCGAAGCCGCTCCGGCCCACGCTCATCAGCGACGAGGACTACGCCGAGGTGTGTGTGACGCCCGTCCGTTGACGAGCGTCGGGACTCGGTTCGTTGTCCCGGGTCTGAGGGAGAGAATAGCCTTCGGTGTCCGAGAATCCGACCGACAGGGCCGACCCTGTTCCGCTTCTGCGGTGCTAGCGTCCGCGCGGCTGAGTGCCCATTCAGCAGTTATCGGCACCGGGCTGATGACAGACGAACCCCGGAGGCATCCGTGCGCCGCCCCGCCCTCCTCGCTGCCACGTTGGCCGCAGCCGCGTCGCTGCTGCTCGCCGGCTGCGGATCATCGGACAGCAGCGATACCAGCTCCTCGTCATCCGCTTCGGCCTCCGCCGACTAGCTGAGCGGCACCGTCACCGTGTTCGCCGCAGCATCGCTCACCGAGTCGTTCGACACTCGGCAAGCAATTCGAGGAAGCCCACCCCGGCGTTACCGTGAAGTTCAACTTCGCAGCGGGCTCAGCGCTGGCCGAGCATCGGCCAACGAGCACCGGCCGACGTTTTCGCGTCCGCGAGCACGAACATCATGGACGCGGTGGTCAAGGACGGCGACGCTCAGGACCCGAAGGACTTCGCGCAGAACACTATGGAGATCGCAGTGCCGCCGGTCAACCCCGGCAAGGTGAACGCGCTGGCCGAAGACACTCGGCGCCGACGTAGAGTCGGTGCTTACTACGGTGTCGCTCGGTGAGGTTGACGCCGGCATCGTCTACAAAACCGACGTCCGGGCCGCCGGTACGAAGGTCAAGGGCATCGAGATCCCGGCAGACCAGAACGCCTCCACCGCCTACCCGATCGCCATGCTCAAGGACGCCCCCAACGCCGACGGCGCGAAGGCGTTCGTCGACTACATCCTCTCCGCCGACGGCACCAAAGTGCTGGAGGCCGCAGGCTTCAGCGCCCTCTGAGTCGAACTGTGCCTCCGGCCATTGCGTCGGGGGCACCGGCCGACGGCTTAATAGGACATCGCTAGCGGCTCTGATGCGGCTCCTGCCTCGTGGCACTTGTTAACAGCCCTGCACAGAACGGACGTTGCTAGTGCCCGCGGCTGGCGCTCCGGCGCAGGCGCCCGTTGCGCACTCGGTACCTCCAGCGCAGCTGATCACCATGACCTTCCGGCAGCCCGGGTCGGGTGGCGCGGCGACTTGCGCGTCGACCGCTGGGCCGGCCGCGTGATCGACTGGGATGAGCTGGTCGCGTGATCCGGCCCGCCCAGGCCGCCGACGCCGAGCGGCTCACCGCACTATGCACGGCTCCGCCGGCTACCGCGTCACCCCGGAATACCTCGACCGAACACCATCATGGGTGTGGCTCGACGCGGCCGGCATCATCCAGGGGTTTGAGCTTCCCCCGGCTCTTACGGAGTGTTCTGAGCGTGGTCAGATGACCGCGGGAAGGAACCATCTGTGGCGGCACCGAAGAAATACCCCGATGAGTTGCGGGCTCGTGCGGTCCGGTTGTATCGGGAGGCCGACCCGAAGCCGGTGATCAAGCGGCTGGCCGAGCAACTCGGGGTGCATCCCGAGGCGTTGCGCAACTGGATCCGTCAGGACCAGGCTGATCAAGGCGAACGCACCGACCGGCCGACGACCGAGATGGCCGAGGAGAACCGGCGGCTGCGCAAAGAACTGGCCGAGTTAAAGCGGGGCGAACGAGATTTTGCGCGGCGAGCGCGTATTTCGCCCAGGAGCTGTGCGCCATATAGCGCTGAGTGATCGAGGAGGGTGAGAGACCTTCCCGCCGGGTCGTCGCAGCGGCCCGGTCGAAGCCGGAGGGCAGCCTGACCCGTGTGACGGCGGTGAGGGTGGCAAGCGGCCCTGACGTTGGCAGGACGCGCTGGAACTGCCAGACGGTGCGGGCCTGCCGGGCGAGGCCAGAAGGTGCAACGTGAGTGAACCAGTGGTTGACGCTCCGTAAGAGCGAAGCCGGCTCGAAACCTGGTGGATCTGGGCCGGTGTGCAGCGCACGACCCGTCGCGCCGTGAGGTGGGTGGGTGGACTCCGAAGCCGTGTAGCTCCGACGGTGGGGAGGCCGTGGTGAAGGTCTGCGGCGTAGCCGCGGCGATGCTGCCGGAGTAGAGCTGGGTGCCTCACTGGCCGATCGATTGCTGGGTGAACGTGGGAACCGACCGCTGCTCGCCCCGGAAGCCGTCCATCCAGGACGGGACTGGGGCAGGCGCGTTGCCGCTGTGGAGTGGCGGGTCGGGGCGGAGGCCTCGTAGTAGTCGCGGGCGTGACGACCCGCTGCTGGAGCCCGGGAAAGCCGGGTGCAGGGCGAAGGGGGCCAGCAAGCCAGGCAGTTGCGGATGCTGGAAGGCCAGGAGAATCCGGAAAGGGGATTTGTCGCCGGTGAACACCGACGAACCGGAATCGGCGCTGGAAGAGGCCGAGGCTCGGGTACTGGGGATTCAGACCAAGCTGCACCGTTGGGCGCGTGAGGATCGGTCTCGCGTGTTCGACGACCTGTTCAATCTCGTCGCCGATCCGGCGTTCCTGCTGGTGGCGTGGGATCGGGTGCGGGGTAACAAAGGCGCCAAGACCGTCGGGGTCGACGGGCGGACCGCCTTGTCGATCGTGCTGCGGATCGGGACAGAGGAGTTCCTCGACCGGCTTCGCGCCGGGTTGGGGGAGCGTTCGTTCCGCCCGTTGCCGGTGCGGGAGCGGCTGATCCCGAAGGCCGGTGGCAAGGTGCGCCGGTTGGGGATCGCCACGATCGCTGACCGGGTGGTTCAGGCGTCCTTGAAATTGGTGCTGGAGCCGATCTTCGAGGCGGATTTCCTCCCATGCTCCTATGGGTTCCGTCCGGGGCGCCGGGCTCATGACGCGGTGGCCGAGATTCGTTATATGAACACGCGTCCACGTCATTACGAGTGAATCGTGGAGGGAGACATCACGGCTTGCTTCGACAACATCGACCACACGGCGCTGCTGGGCCGGATGCGTCGACGAGTCGCAGACAAACGCGTCCTGAGCCTGGTGAAGGCATTTCTGAAAGCCGGTGTCCTGACTGAGGATCGTCAGTTGGAGGAGACCACCGCCGGGACCCCGCAGGGGTCGATTCTGTCTCCGTTGTTGTCCAATGTGGCGCTATCGGTGTTGGACGAGTCCATCGCCGAGGAGCCGGGAGGTCCGGGCAGCAGCAAGTTGGAACGGGCTCGGCGGCAACGCCGGGGCCAGCCCAACTTCCGGCTGGTGCGGTATGCCGACGACTGGTGCCTGCTCATCTCGGGCACCCGGGAGCACGCCGCGCAGCTGAAGGAACAGATCGTCGGGGTCTTGGCCGGGATGGGGCTGCGGCTCTCTCCGGAGAAGACCCTGATCACCCAGATCGACGACGGGCTGGATTTCCTCGGGTGGCGTATCCAGCGTCACCGCAAACGCGGAACCAGCAGGCACTACGTCTATACCTATCCGGCCAAGAAGTCGCTGGGATCAGCGAGGGCCAAGGTGAAGGCGTTGTGTCGGCAGGTCGAGATCAGCCAGCCGATAGACGAGCTGATTCGTCGGCTCAACGCGGCCGTGCGGGGCTGGTGCGCGTACATCCGTCCTGGCGTTTCGTCGGCCACCTTCGCCTACCTGAGTCACTATTTGTGGCAGACGGTCTGGCGGTGGCCGCGCCGGAAACACCGCCGGAGCACGTGGAAGGAACTGCGCCGACGCTATTGCGCGGGCGGCTGGTGGCCAAGCGGCCAGAGCAGGCAGCTTTTCGATCCGGAGAAGCTAAGTACCACTCGCTATCGCTATCGCTATCGCGGGTCGGTGATTCCCTCGCCCTGGCCAGCGGCCTGAGCACCGAATCCTGTCACTCGCCTCCCGGGGCTTGTGGAGAGCCCGGTGCATTGAAAGGTGCACGCCGGGTTCGGGAAGCGGCCCAGGAAAACGGGTCAACATTGTTGATACCGCGTCCTGGGCCGACTTCACCGACCCGACCGGGCGTCGGTCATGAGGTTCATCGACGAACACTGTGATCGTTACGCGGTCGCGTTCCTGCTGCGGGTCCTCGGCATCTCCTCCTCGACCTACTACGGCTGGGTCGCGCAGGCCGCGGCGCCCTCCGATCGCGACGAGGTCGACCTCGGCCTGCTGTCGAACATCCACGAGATCTGGACGACGTCCGGCTGCACCTACGGCGCTGACCGCCTCCACCAGCAGTTACGCCGCGACGACATCCGCGTCGGCCGGAACGTGTCGAGCGATTGATGGCGCGTGAAGGCTGGCAAGGCGCGTATCTGCGACGCGGCTGGAAGACCGGCTCCAGTACCCGGCGCAACCCGGACGCGTCGCCGGCCATCGACCTGGTCGAGCGGAACCTCACCGCGGCCGGGCCCAACCGGCTCTGGGTCGCCGACGCCCAGAATGCCTTGCGGGCAAGGCGCGTATCTGCGACGCGGCTGGAAGACCGGCTCCAGTACCCGGCGCAACCCGGACGCGTCGCCGGCCATCGACCTGGTCGGGCGGAACCTCACCGCGGCCGGGCCCAACCGGCTCTGGGTCGCCGACGCCCAGAATGCCTTGCGGGCAAGGCGCGTTCTGGCTCGCCGCGGTCCGCGACGCCTACTCCCGCCGGATCGTGGGCTGGAAGACCTCTGACCGGTGCGACACCGACCTGGTCCTCGGCGCGCTCGAGTACGCCGTCTGGACCCTTGACCTTCTCTTGGCGAGGCGTTGTCTTGCGCACAAATCATTGATTTGCGGGCGACGTTGCTCGATGAGGCACCACACTGGCTCCAGAGCTCCTGCCCATCCCGAACCCCTCCCGGGACTGGGCAGGAGTTCAGCCATGGCCCGCCCCATGTGCAGGGGGCCCGGATCTTTATGCTGAAGTGACGCGGAGAAACCGCGCGCTGGTCATGCCTTGCTCCGCCCAGCCTTACCTAAATCAGTCGAGCACCATGGGCGGCAAAGGGCGGGCCGGTAGGACGTCTGGCGCAGAACTCCTGTCGAAGGACCGTTGCTCATTGCCGAACTCGGCTTGGCCGGTGCAAGACATGGACGTGGTCAGTGACTCGCCGGCTGGAAACTCCTCTGATCGGAAGGATCGGGGAGCGCGAGCCACGAGATGGTCGGCGTCTTTGAAGCTTAGCGACGCGAGTTCGGCCTTCCCGCCGTCTGGCGATCGGCCAGTTCTGGTCGAGGTCCAGCGGCACCGTTAAGGGAGTGGTGGGGAGCCGTGGTCGCTGTGGTGATCGGCGTGACCGTCGCGTACTTCCCGCTGATCCGGCCGCATCTCCCATTCTCGAACGAACCGGTGGCGGTGCTTGCGCGTCTGCGCAGCGATCCGGGGTACGCGACGCCCACCAGGGGTCAGGTCGGGCGCTGAGGAGCGTGCGGAGCACGTAGGCGATGAACGTGTCGCGCTGAGGGTGCATCGCCGATGCGCCAGATTGTGGCGCGGCCTAAGCGCGCTCCGTTCGCGGTGGTCTGATCTGCCAGGTCGTCTTTCCAGAGGATCAACATTCCGTGCGCGGTCGAGCGAATGTCGTTGGCCCGTTCGGCTTGCGGGCCGGTCCCGGTCAGCTGAACGAGCATTGCGGTCCTCCGTGACGTCGGCTCACCGTTCTGATTGAGGGCGTTTAGCCCATCATCTGGGTGGCGGGAGCGGCAGCCCCCGGGAGTCGTGGCTGTATCTAATCCGTCAGGATTTAGAGCTGATGCTCGCGGTCTGGGATCGTGCCGACATGAGTGACGAGATGACGGCACGGCTCGAGCAGCGACTCGACTCCGATCAGAAGCGCTGGAAGGAGTAGCTGCGCGGTCAGATCACCGTTGGCGCCGAGGATGCGCAGGGACTGTTGCGTCTTGCACCGGCCATGCCCTGGTGTGCCGCTATGCGTGATGCTCCTCGGAGCGCGCCTGGGACGGGCCACGGGCTGTCGAGAGGTTGCGGGCCGTGTCGATGAGCGGGACGTGGCTGAACGCCTGCGGGAAGTTCCCGACCAGCCGCCCGGCCTTCGGGTCGTACTCCTCCGAGAGCAGGCCGACGTCGTTGCGCAGCGCCAGTAGCCGTTCAAACATCTCTCGGGCCTCGGTGTCGCGGCCGCTCAGCGCGTAGTTGTCGGCGAGCCAGAACGAACATGCGAGGAACGCGCCCTCCCCGCCGGGCAGCCCGTCCACTCCGGGCTCTGGAGGCTGGGTGTAGCGCAGCACGAACCCGTCGACGAGCAGTTCGTTCTCGATTGCGGCGACCGTTCCGCGCACTCGCGGGTCGTCGGCGGGCAGGAAACCGACCAGCGGAACCATGAGCAGCGCCGCGTCGAGTTCGCGTGATCCGTAGGACTGCGTGAACGTCTGCCGCTTCTCGTCGTATGCGTTCGTGAGGATGTCGGCGCGGATCTCCTCGCGCAGCGCCTTCCACTGCTCGACCGGGCCCGGCAGTCCGAACTCCTCGACGCCCTTCACCGCGCGGTCGGCCGCTACCCAGGCCATCAGCTTGGAGTGGGTGAACTGCAGCGAATCGCCGCGGACCTCCCAGATGCCCTCGTCCGGATCGCGCCAGTGGCCGGCGACGAAGTCCATCAGCTGCACCTGCAGTCCCCAGGCGGGGTCCTGCGCCTTCAGCGCCGAGCGTCTTCCCTGGTGCAAGGCGTCCATCACTTCGCCGTAGACGTCGAGTTGGAACTGTTCGGCGGCGGCGTTGCCGATGCGGACCGGGAGTCCGTCGTAGCCGGGCAGCCAGTCGGCGACGTACTCGGTGAGCCGGCGTTCTCCGGCGACGCCGTACATGATCTGCATCTCGGCCGGGTCGCCGGCGATGGCACGCAGCAGCCACTTGCGCCACGCCTGGGCCTCGGCCTGGAAGCCGGAGTAGAGCAGCGACTGCAGTGTGATCGTCGCGTCGCGCAGCCAGCAGAAGCGGTAGTCCCAGTTGCGGATGCCGCCTAGCGCCTCCGGCAGCGACGTCGTCGCCGCGGCCACGATGCCGCCGGTGGGGGCGTACGTCAGCGTCTTGAGCGTCAGTAGTGAGCGGACGACCGCCTCGCGCCACTCGCCCTCGTACGTGCAGGCGGACATCCAGCCCTGCCAGTATCCCTCGGTCGCTCCGAGCTCGACGATCGCGTCCAGCGGCTCCGGCGGCGGAAGGTGTGAGGGGCGGTACGTGAGCACGAAGGGCGCGCGGTCGCCGGGCCCGACCGAGAACTCCGCTGTCGTCGCGAAGTCCTCGCCGCGTGTCTCGACGGGCGTCCGCAGCCAGACCGCGTCCGGTCCGGCGACCGCGACCAGGTCGCCTTCCTCCCGGTAGACCCACGGAACGATGCGGCCGTAGTCGAATCGCAGCCGGAGGTGCATCCGCATCGGCACGCGTCCGCGGACGCCTTCCACGATGCGAACGACGTCCGGAGCATCGCCGCGGGGAGGCATGAAGTCGATGACACGGACCGTGCCCTCATCGGTGTCGAACTCGGTCTCGAGCACCATGGTGTCGCCGCGGTAGCGGCGCCGGACCGCGCGGACCTCTCCCGCCGGCGCCAGCAGCCACCGGCCGTGCTGCTCGGTGCCGTGGAGTGCGGCGAAGATCGCTCCGGAGTCGAACCGGGGAACGCACAGCCAGTCGATCGACCCGTCCTTACCGACCAGGGCCGCGGTGGCGGTGTCCCCGATGACGGCGTAATCCTCGATCGGCAGTGGCATGGCTACCCCTATGCGCTCGTATCTCCTGCGGGTAGGTGCCCAGGAGGGACCCGAGCGGAAACCCTCGTCAGGGGCGCAGACCGTCCAGGAGCACGGTGACGACGCGACCGCGGCGGCCCGGGGCGTCATCAGAGAGTGTCGGGAGGGGAGAAGGCCAGGGCCGGGCCTAACTCCGAACCCGGCGGACAGGCCGAGATAGAGGGGCAGCGGTGAAGGGTCCAGTGCGAGCGTGATCAAGGTGACGATGCCTGCGGTGGCCGGGCCGAGCAGCGCCACCGGCATGATGTGGCCCCGGCGCTCGGTCAGCAGGCGCGGAAGGACACCTTCGCGGGCGAGATTGCTCATCTGGCGGCTTAGCGCCACCGACACGCCGATCGATTTGCTGAGGATCGCGAGAGTGGTCAGGATGCCGAGCACCACCAGGGCCGCGGAGGCGTGGCCGTCGAAGACCCGGACCGTCGTCTCGGCCAGCAGTGGCTTCGCCTCGGTGCCGGTCAGGCTCTGGTAGGTGCCCTTCGCCATGGCGACGGCGTCCTCGGGCCGAGGGCGACGCTCACGGCGAAGCTGCCCACCACCCCCCGATGGTGGCGATCACGAAGCCGAGCACGGTTGCGCGAGGGACGGTGCGGGCCGGGTCGCGCACCTCGTCTGCATACAGAAGCGCGGACTCCGAGCCGACGAAGCCGGTCAGTGCCATGCAGGTGGCGAGGACGAAGGACCCGGTGAGCATCGAGGCCGGGTCGAGGGCAGCGGAGGAGACCTGACCGCCAGTCGGATGGAGGAATGCCCCGACGATCAGGACGAGGAGGGCGATCACCTGGACGGCCGTCAGGCAGGCCACGCCCGGCTCGCTCATGACGTTGGCGTCGTTGTTCGCCCGGGCGATCTCGGCCAGGAACGTGTCGTGGGCGAGCGTGGCCCGGATCCCGCGGATCTTATTGCAGGCCATCTGCTCGCCGCGACCGCCGAACCGATCGGCCTCGTGGCGCGGAATAGGTCGCCATCGGCGCCCTTGATTTGTTTGATCCCATTCAGCGCGGACTCGTCGCACGCGGACGTTGTCACCTTCCCGATCCGCGCGACGGCAGAGGAATCGAGCCGTACCGATCGGATCGGCCGACGGTACATCGAATTCGGGTAGTCCCTGCGCGATTCCACCGGCGAGTGCCTCAACACTCATGGTGATTCCCGTGCGTCGATACGGTCCAGGGCGGACCAGTTCATCACGGAAGGACGCGTGCCGTGAACACGCCGCTCACCGATCGGCAGTCGGCGCCGCACTGGAACACCGCTGCGCTCGTGCTCACCGACGTGCAGCAGGATTTTCTCTCCGACAGCCCGTACGGCGTGCCCGGCACCACCGAGGTTCTGCCCCGGATCCGGGACCTGGTCGCCGCGTTCCGCGCCGCCGGGAAGCCGATTGTCCACGTCATCCGCCTCTAGGCCCCGGACGGCAGCGATGCCGACCGGGTCCGCCGCAGCACGATCGCCGGCGGGGCCCGGATCGTCGCGCCCGGCAGCCCGGGGCGGGAGATCGTCCCCGGACTGCTTCCCGAGGGCGCTCCGGTCTTGGACGACGCCAGTCTGCTCGCCGGTGAGCCCAGCCGGTCGGCCCGGGTGAGTACGTACTCTGCAAACCACGCTGGGGAGCGTTCTACCGCACTGCTCTGGCCGACCTGCTGAGCAGCGCGTTGGCATCGACACGCTCGTGGTCGCCAGGTGCAACTTGCCGAAATGCCCGCGGGCCACCCTGATCGAGGCCAGCGAACGCGACTACCGCATCGCGCTGGCGACCGACGCGACGTCCAGGATCAGCGAACAGGGCCTGCGCGAATTGGCCGGGATCGGCACCGTCCTGCTCACCACCAAGACGATCAGCGAGAACCTGCGCCACCGGGCCGGGAGGCCCCCACGCCGGAAGAACGGGCCGCGCTGGCCGAGGACCCGCCACTGACCGGGGCGGACGTGGAACGCGACGAGCTGCCCCAGCCGATCCGGCCTACGCTGATCAGCGACACGGATTACGCCGAGGTCTGCGTTCCCACGATCGATAGCGAGGCGGTCCACCCGACCTGCTAGCCCCTGCGTGCATTCAGGTCGGGACGAGCGCACACCGACCGTTCGTCATCTAAACGACAGTCGGAGGCCGAAACTTCGGAGTTCTGTCATCGCTTTCGCACTGCGGAAATGCCGCGGCAAGTCGCTGAATAGTCAGCTCAGACGCGAGCCTTGATGCGCTACCGCGGTGCAAGCGTCGCGGAAACTGACGCGCCAGCTCAGCGGCCACCGGCGTCGGACCGGTGGCACACGACTTTCGGAGGCATCCGTGCGCCATTCCGTCCTACTCGCCGCCACAGCGGCGGCAGCCGCGTCGTTACTGCTATCCGGTTGCGGCTCAGCGGACAGTGACGATTCCGGTTCGACGTCCGCTTCGGCGTCGGCCGACGAGTTGAGTGGCACCGTGACCGTGTCTGCTGCCGCCTCACTCACCGAGTCGTTCGCGACGCTCGGCAAGCAGTTCGAGGAAGCGCGCCCCGGCCTCACCGTGAAGTTCAACTTCGGCGCGAGTTCGGCGCTGGCCGAGAGCATTGGGCAGGGCACGCCCGCCGACGTGTTCGCGTCGGCGAGCACGAAGAGGTGGACCTGGCCAAGCCGAGCGTGAAGATCGCGCTCTGCCAGGAGCAGGTGCCGTGCGGCGCGACCGCAAAGAAGGTTTTCGAGAAGGCGAAGATCACGGTCATGACGAACTTGACCGTGGCGGCGTTGACGTCACCGGGTGCGGCTGAGGCCGGCGCGCCGACGATGGCCATACAAACCAGCCGCTACGCGTCCGCGCGAGCTGGCCGGCTAACACCACGCGCGAACCTGCTGTCATTGCCGAGTTAAGTGTGTTGCGCGAGCCAAGCGTCAGGGCCAGGGCGCCCGATGTTGAGTCAGATCCATCGGCCGGCTAGCACGACCCGGCCTGCCGTGCCGTCGGAGTTCAGGACGACCAGATCGGCCCGTTTTCCGGGAGACAGCGTGCCGCGGTCGTCCAGACCGAGAAGTCGGGCGGCGTTGGCCGAGGTCATCGCGACTGTGTGCGCCGGCGAGTCGGTCAGTGCGCGGAGGCGCACGCCGGCGCGGTCGAGGGTCAGTGTCGAGCCGGCCAACGTGTCGGTCCCTCGCAGATGGGCGGCACCGTCGCGGACGGATACCTGCCGGTCGGCGAAGGCATATACGCCGTCGCCCAACCCAGCAGCCGGCATGGCGTCGGTCACCGCCAGGACGCGCTGTGGGCCAGCCGCGGCCACGGCGAGGCGGAGCATCGTGTCATGGACGTTGTGGCCGTCGGCGATGAGATCGACGGACAGGCGCTGGTCGGTGAGGGCAACGCCGACCGGTCCGGGCTGTCGGTGGTCGAGCGCAGGCAGCGCGTTGAAGAGGTGGGTGACCGCTCGAGCACCGGCGTGGACGGCGGCGGTGAAGGTGGTGGCGGTGGCGTCGGAGTGTCCGAGGGAGACGGCGATTTCGGGCCGTTGGCGGATCAGCTCGAGGGCGCCGGGCAGCTCCGGGGCGATGGTCATGGTTCGAGCGAGCCCGCCGGCCGCCTCGAGAAGTTGTTCGAGCACTCTTTCGTCGGGTTGCCGCAATGCCGTCGATGTCTGGGCGCCGCGGCGGCGTACGGACAGAAAAGGGCCCTCGTAGTGGATACCGACGATATTGGGTGCCTCTCCGGCCGCCACCGTTTGCGCGATCGCGCGGGCGGCGTCGCACATGGCGGGCAGGCCGGTCGTCGCGATGGATGCCAGCAGGCTGGTGGTTCCGGCAGTGAGGTGCGTGCGGGCGGCGGTGATGACGTCGGCGTGGCGGCCCGAGTACAAGCCACCGTGGCAATGCGGATCGACGAAACCCGGGACGACCTCCGCGCCGCGCAGGTCGATGTGAGCCTCGCCGGGCGGCCGTCCGGTGCCGATTGCGGCTATCCGGCCGTCGTCGATGCGCAGCCATCCGGCCCCCGGCGGCCCGCCGTCGACGGTCGCTCCGGCGAGCAGTAGGTGGCTCATCAGCCGCCGGTCAGCGCGGCGGCGGCGGTGCGTGTGCACACCCCGGAGGCGCCGAACGTCTGTACCCAGCCCCGCGCGGCGGACAGATCCAGGCCCTCGAAACCCATGTCCACCACGACCGTGTCGGGATGACGGTCGAGGACGAGGCTGATCACGGCGCGCTGCCAGGCGAACCGGTGCGGGCTACGGAGCAGCAGGACGACCTCGCCGTCGTCGAACTCCTCGGTGAACTGCACCACCTCGGCATGCACGGTGGCCGCGCCGTTGTAAGTGGTGGCGTCGATGGTGAGACCTTCCACTGCCAGCCCCCGGGAGGCGAGTTCGTCTTCCAGGTCCGCGCCGAGCCGGCCGACCGCGGGTGAGTGATCGGGTTCCAGCCGCACCACCAGGAGGTGCCGTCCGCGCAGCCGGGGGTCACCGTGTACGCGGGCAGCTCGTTCGGCGAGGCGCCGGCTGATGTCGTCGTCGCGCTCGGCGCCCGTCGTGGGTTTCCGCCGGCCCAGCCGCGCCAGCCGCGCGTTGGCCTCCGCGAGGCGTTCAACGGCCAGTTCGCCCTCTCGACCGCGGCGATCAGTGCTCCGGCCGCGGTGTCGACGTCCTCACGGTAGGACGCCGCGCCGAGACACAGCGCGTCGGCACCCGCGGCGACGGCCCGCGCCGCCGCCTCGGCCAGCGGAGCGACGTCCCGGACGCCTCACATCTCCAGCGCGTCGGTGATGACCACACCGTCGTAGCCCAACTCGCCGCGCAGCACATCGGTCAGCAGCACCGGGCTCAAGGTGGCAGGCACGTCGTCGACTTGCCGGACGAGGTCGTGCGACACCATGATGCTGTCGACTCCAGCGGCGATGGCGGAACGGAACGGGTCGAGGTACCAGCCGAGCAGGTCGTCGCGGTGCACGTCCACGGTCGGGGTCGCCAGATGACCGTCGGTGCCGCTGAGACCGTGTCCGGGATAGTGCTTGGCGCACGCGCTCACGCCGGTCGACTGCAGGCCTTCCACCCAGGCGGCGGCGTGCGCGGCCACGCGGTCGGCGCCGAACGTCCGGACGCCGTTGGGGCTGAGCGGGTTGGCCGCGGTGTCGACCGCGGGCGCGAGGTCCCAGTCGATGCCGGCCGCGACCAGCGACAGCCCGATCTGCTCGGCCGCGACGCGGGTGGCGTCGAGATCGTCCAGCCGGCCCAGCGCGTAGTTGCCCGGCACGGAGGTCCCGCCGTAGGACTCGATCCGGGTGACGTCGCCACCTTCCTCGTCGGTGGCCAGCAGGACGTGTTCGCGCAGCCCGTGCAACTCCCCGGTGAGCCTGCCCAGCTGCTCGCGGGAGACGATGTCCCGGCCGAAGACCACGAATCCACCCAGACCCCGCCGCACCCGTTCGGCCACCCACACCGGCGGGGTAGGCCGGCCGAGGGCTGGGAAGAGCACGCCGTGGGCGAGCCGGTCCAGATCCACAGTGGTCATGCGCGTACTGCTCCGGAGGTGGTGGCGCCGACCAGGCGACGCTGAACGAACAGGAAGAAGACCAGGACAGGAAGGGAGAAGATGGCCGATGCGGCGATGAGGGCGCCGTCGTCCACGCCCTCGGAGGTCTGGAAGGAGACGATCCATACCGGCAGCGTGTAGTGCGTCTGCGCACGCATGATGACGTAGGCGAACAGGTAGTCGTCCCAGGCGTTGATGAACGCGAAGATAGAGGTGGCGGCCATTCCGGGGGCGAGCAACGGCAGGACGACGCGGATGAACGCCTGGAGGCGGCCGCAGCCGTCGACCATGGCTGCTTCTTCGAGCTCGATCGGGATCCCGGCGACGAACGAGCGCAGCGTCCAGATCGTGAACGGCAGCACGAACGTGAGATAGGCCAGTGCCAGCCCGGCGAACTGGTCGAGCGCGCCGATGGACCGCAGAACCAGGTACAGCGGAATGACCAGGGCCGAGCTGGGGATCATCTGCACCAGCACCAGCACGGTCAGGAACGTCCGGCGGCCGACGAACGTGAACCGGACGACCGCGAAGGAAGCACCTACCGCGAGTGCCATCGCCAGCACCACGGTCACCAGTGAGACGACGATCGAGTTGCGGGCGTACGTCCAGAAGTTCGGGTCGTCCAGCGCTCGGGAGAAGTTGTCGACGCTGATCGGCCATGGAAGGAAGTGGGGAGTCGAGCGCATGATGTCGCCGGGCCGCTTCAGCGCCGTGACGAACATCCAGTAAACCGGGAACGCCATCACGCCGGCGGCCCCGAGCGCGACGACATTCGCGCCCAGGCGTCGGCGCTTCACCAGGCCTCCCCGGAGGCGAGCGTGCGGCGGGTGTGCAGGACGGCGAACACGGCAAGCAGCAGGACGGTCAGAACGGCGATGGCGGCCCCCCGCCGTAGTCGTTGCGGGTAAATGCCTCGATGTAGGAGTAGACGCCGAGCGTCGTGGTCGCACCCTGGGGACCGCCCTGGGTGAGCACCCAGAAGGGAGTGAAGGAGTTCACCGTCCAGATCACTTCGAGCACGGTCAGCAGGGCCAGGACGGGCTGCAGGATCGGGAGGGTGATGTGCCGGAACGTCCCGCCGGCGCCGGCGCCGTCCAGCCCGGCCGCCTCGACCAGCGACTCCGGTATCTGGCCGAGTGCCGCGAGGACGGTCAGCACGACGAACGGTAGTCCCTTCCACACGATGAGCAGGATGATCAGGGAGAGCGCGGATAGCGGGTGCGCGAACAGGTCTCGGGTGCGGAAGCCCGCGTCGTCCATGACCGCCCCGATCATCCAGTTGACGACGCCGTAGCGAGGCTGGAACAACCACTGCCAGACCAGGGCCGCCGAAACCATGGGCATGGCCCACACCAGGATCAGCACCACGGTCGTGACCAGGCGCGCCCACCCGGAGGCGCGCAGCAACACGTGTGCCAAGAAGACTCCGAAGCCCATCAGCAACGCGACGCAGGCGCCGGCCACGATCAGGGTCCGGACGAGCACGTCCCAGAACGTGCCGTCCGCGAGGACCGCGGTGAAGTTGTCCGCACCCACGAACGGCGCCTCGCCGGTGAAGAGTGCACGCGGACCGAAGCTCTGCGTCGACAACACCAGCAACCGGATGACGGGATAACCCAGCAGCCCGGTGAGCGCCAGTACGGCGGGCAGGATTAGCGCGTACGGAAGCACCCAGTCCGGACGCCGGCGGCGGTCCGGCGCCGGCGCCGCCGGTGGCGCGACGGTTGCCGGTCCCGGCGGGGTGGGGCTGGGTGAGCGGTCAGCGCCATGCTTCGCCTCCGATGCCCTGTTCAGTCACTTATTGGTGTTGAGGACCTCAGCGGCGTGCTGGTCGTACGCCTTCGTCGCGGCGGTGAGTTTCGTGCCGCTGGCGACCTGGGAGAAGAAGCCCTCGTTGTAGTTCTCGGTCTCGAGCGTCGCCCAGCCCGGCGCAGCCGGTAGCGCCTTGCTGGTCTTCGAGGCCAGGGTGGCGACCTCCAGCTGCTCGGTCACGCCGGAGGCGGGCAGGAATGCCGGCACGACCGGCAGCAGATTCAGCTGTTGGGCCATCTTCTGCTGGAAGGCTTTGCCGCTGACGATTCGGAGGAAGTCGACGGCGGCGGTCGGGTGCGCCGACTTCTGGGCCACGCCGATGGTCGATCCGGACACGATGACCGGCAGCGTCGTGCCGCTGGTGTAACCGGGCATCGCGAAGAACCCGATCTTGCCGTCCATGGCTTTGTTCTTCTCGATCACTGCCGCCGGTTCCCACGCCTTCACGTACGCCATGGCGGCCTTTCCGTCGGCGAAGATCTGGTCCTGGTCCGGGCTGTTGGTGTTAACGGTCCGCGAGGACGGCGTCGAGCAGGTGTTCTGAAGCTGCTTCCAGGCTTAGGGCGGCAGCGTGCCTTCGAGGACCTCGAAGATCTTCACTCGGTCCGCCGCCGCGGCGAACTGGTCCGGATCGCCGCTGCTGACCAGTCCGAGCCGAACGAAAAACGGTACACCGCCAGGAACCTCGCGCGGGAACGCCCGCATCACCGCCCGGCGGAGGTCGAGATCCTTCACTTCCCGCAGTTGCACCGGCCGCCTTCTCCGAGCTCTGGCCAGCGTTCCGTGACCGGCGGCCCGGACGTTCTCCGCCCACTGCGACCGGGCGACGCCGGCGATAACGTACTCGCGACCACCGACCATCAGCGGAGAGACCGGAGTCGAGCGGGGCTGGCCGGAAACCCGGCCCGGAACGGTGAGAACCTGCACGGTGCCGAGCGCAACACCGATCCGGCTCACCCCCTTGACAAGACGGTTGGCCAGCGGCAACCACCGCGGAAGCGGCTGCAGGGACATGGGCGGCTCCTTAACCATTCGAACATCGAAGGATCCACCCAGCGTAGAATCCTTCGAGTGTCGAAGCAATCTGAGCGTGCCGCACTGCTCGAAGCCACCGCGACGGCCGCGGCGGAGTTCGGTGCCGCCGCCGCGCAGGTCGACGCGGCGGCCAGCGCGATCCTCGGCGTCAACCGCACCGACCTGAGGATCCTGGGATCCCTTTACGGCCGGAAACGCCTCACCGCCGGAGAAGCCGCCGCGGCCGCCGGGCTGAGCGCGGCCGCCACCAGCACCGCCATCCAGCGACTGCTCGCCGCCGGCTACGTCTCGCGAGACCCCGATCCCCAAGACCGCCGCCGAGCCGTCCTCGCGCTGACGCCGCCTGCCCACCGGATCCTCCAACGCATCTACGACCCGATCGGAGCCGCAGGCCGCGCCGCCCTCGACACCTATACCGACGCCGAGCTGAGTCTGGTCGAACGTTTCCTGACCAGAGGACGCGAGCTCCAGCTCTCCCACGCCGAACGCATCCACAGCCTCTCCACCGCCATGTCCACGGAAGCCGCGGATCGGGGAACGCTCTGACGGCGGCCAGATGAGGACGTACGTTAGGTGACTCCGTCTCTCGCCCAGGTCACTGAGGTATGGGCCCAAGTCGGTCGCCATCCACGTCTTTTCGCCAGCAACTCTGACGGTCGGCGGGTTGCAGGGTTCTTCCCTCCTGCGCGATGAACCCTGAACAGGGGCCACAAGCGGCAGTCCGCCGGGAATAGATTGGAAGGGCTCTCAAAGCGCCCCGCTCTAAGCAGCGCCGGAACTTGATGCGTTCTGAGAACCGAGGAGATCCGGTCAGCCAACAACCCGAGTAGCGCTATTGGAGATCCCACTTGAGCGTCCAGGTTTTGGAGGCGTTTCGTGTCTCTACCGACTAATCCTGCAGAGCGCGATGACCACGCCCACGAGGGCACGAAGCCGCCATCCAGCCCACGGCCGCGGCCGCCTGCGCAGGGAGGCGTCCAGCTTCGCCCTGGCGGCGCCACAGCTGGATGGGGAGGCGCCTAAGGAGGAATTCCAAGCGGTGGCGGCAACTTACCATTCAACCAGAAACTTTTCGACTCTGCCGAGGCCAGCAACGAAGACTTCAGTACCACCATCGGGTCCGAAGCCGTGCTTGAGCCTGCGCCGTGGCTTCCCACGCCGGACGGAGGGGTTACGGTCGGATCGGGTCGATTCGTTCTCGGTTAAGCGAATTGACGGTGACTTTAAGGACGGAGCAGACGCCGCCTGACTTGTCCATGTGAGGCTGGCCGGCGATGACGACGAAGTTGCACTCAGGCACAGTTTTCTAGCTAAGAAGAGTTGTGCGAGTGGATCGACCTCGTTTCCCCGGGGCGGCATTCAGAACTTCCCCTCCGCGTTTGCTTAGCGAATGAGCCAAGATTGTGCCGGGCGGCAGCCGTGACCCGACACGGGATACACGAGAGGTACGCTCCGCTGATCGTTGACATGCGCCGCTTGAGGCCGACATGGACCTGCCGACTAGCGAGTGGAGTCTCGATACTCCACTCGCTATCCCATCCGCGGCAGAAGCGGACGTCCCCGGGTCTACGCCAGATCAGCGGTGGACGACGATTGCGATTCCCGTCGCAGCAAAAAGGATGAGCGCCGCAGCCGTTAAAGCCCAACCAATGTTTACCAGTCGGTGCTTGCGAAGCACTACTGTAGACGCATGCACAGCATGTAGTCGAGGACGCGCGTCTCGAAGATGCGGTTAGCGCGTCCGATCACTTCTGCTGCTTCCCCCGCGTTCCCCGAGAGTGCCGCCAGACTGCCAAAGTATCACGATTCCTCTGGCATGCGGATAAGCACCGTGCCCAAGTCTTCCGCGTCGTCACCCGCACCCGAATGGCTTTCCGTCTGCTGGGAACGTTCGCTGATCTCTCGGATATTGCGACTGTGCACTTCTGGAGGCACCGTGAAATTCGGAGTTGCAACTCTTGTCACCGATCAGGGAATCCGTCCTGACGTTCTCGGTCGAGAGGTCGAACAGCGAGGATTTGACGCTTTGTTCCTCGCAGAGCACACGCACATGCCGGTCGAGGTGAAGTCCCCCCCGGGGGGGCAACTGGATCGGAACTACTACCGCACCCTAGACCCTTTCGTGGCGCTCACCGCCGTAGCCATGGCGACCGACCATCTGTGGCTCGGAACCGGGATCACCCTGTTGTCGCAGCGCGATCCCCTCATCACCGCGAAGGAGATCGCTTCCCTGGATGTGCTGTCGAACGGACGAACTATCATCGGAATCGGCGTGGGCTGGAGCTCTCGCCCGTACGGCGGAAATAAGCCGCTCCGCCCACAACCAGAAGCAAAGCCGCCAGCGTTTCTTCCGCGACACCAGGCCCTGCACCGGCGTCGCGAGCGCCCCGACGATCCTTGGTCTGGAAAGGCCGACTCCAAGCCAGTATCACCAGGAAGTTGGTAGTAGCGCGGGTTGGATCGCGGTGGTACAAATAGAATGGGAGACTCGATAAGCCTCCATTTCGGACTTTTAAATCCGCGGGTCTGCGCGTCGAAGCTCTCCGCTTTGCCCGGGCGGATGAGCTGCTCGGCTCCGGCCAGATCTTCCGGCCATTGCGGGCGTGGGCGTCTCATATCAGCTCACAACCCACCGACGCTGTGGGGTGCTGTGAGCTATTGGGTTGCTCGCCGGGCTTCACGGTTGCGTTTCGCGCTGACTGTCCGGCATCGGAGAGTTCGGCAGTGGTCCTCGTTGCGCCGGTTGGCCAGAAGGTGAACCGCACGAAGGTATGGCGGCCATCCCGCGGCGCGATGACTGGCTGTGCCGGCGACCGACATCCCTCGCCGATCTCATTCGCCCACGTTGTAGTTCGTTCACCTCTATGCGCTCGTTGGCGTCCGGCCCCAGGGGCCGTTCGCTGGCGAGCGTTTCGTCATTCCCTCGTTTTGAAAGGACCGCCACGCATGGCTGGCTCGCACCACTCTGCCCAATACCCCACTGAGCGCCGTGATTCGGCTCGGCGCCTCTCTGCTCGTTCGCGTTCGGCTGGTCCGGATGGCGGCCGCGATCAGAGCGGGGGTGACTTGACCGGTCGCCGGGGTCGGAGCGTCGATCAGACCGCTCCCATACACCGAGCGGATCCGGAGGAGGAGTTGTTGACCGTGTCCGAGGTCGCGGCCGTTCTAAAGATCTCTCCCGACACGCTCTATCGCTGGCGTCAGCTTGGCAGCGCGCCGCGCGCGATCCGGCTGCCCAACGGCCATCTGCGGATTCGCCGCTCGGACCTGACCGCCTGGGAACACGCCCACCTCGACGACCACGAACAGGAACGACGCTTATGACCCCGGCAGCACCCACCGCCGGCGGAAGCAGCAGCTTCCAGGTGCGCTTCCGTGACCTGCAGTACGTCAAAGGGCCCCGCGACAAGACCGGCCGGTGGCGGGTCCGCTGGACCGTCGGCGGCTCGGGCAACGAGAAGACCGCGTCGTTCAAACATAAGGTGCCCGCCGACCGCTACCTGTCTCAGCTGAAGTCCGCGTTGAATAACGGCGAACCGTTCGACCTGGTCACCGGCCTGCCCGCGAGACTGGCCCGGGCTCGTGAGTCGGTCACCTGGTTCGCCCACGCCCAGGACTACGCCCGGATGCGCTGGGCTCGCTCGGCGCCGACCGACCGCCGGTCCCGCGCCGAGGGCCTGACCACCATCACCCTCGCGCTACTCACACCCCGCCGCAGCGGGGCACCGGATCCAGCGATCACGCGACGCGCGTTGCTGCACTACGCGTTCCGGCCCGTCCAGGCATGGACCGATCCACCCGCCCCACAGATCACCGCCGCGCTGGCGTGGATCGAAAAGCACTCGCTGCCGGTACACGCCCTGAGCCAGCCGGCCACCGTGCGGCACGTCCTGGACGCCTGTGCGGTCAAGCTCGACGGAACCCCGGCCGCGGCCAGCACGCTGTCCCGCAAACGCGCCACGCTGTCCCAGACCTGCCGCTACGCCATCGAACGCGGCCTGCTCACCACCCCACCCCTCCAACTCGTCCGCTGGCGGCCACCCGAGACCGCCCAGACCCTCGACCGGCGCACCGTGCCCAGCCCGCAGCAGGTGACCGCGCTGCTGGCCGCGGTCGGAGCACAGGGCCCGCACGCCGAACGGCTCGTCGCGTTCTTCGCGACCCTCTACTACGCCGCGCTGCGCCCATCGGAGGCCGTACGCCTGGAGATTGGCGACTGCGACCTGCCCGACACCGGCTGGGAACGGCTCACCCTCACCGGCGCAGAACCCAAAGCCGGATCCGCGTGGACCGACACCGGCAGACCCCGCCAGGCCCGCGGCCTCAAACGTCGCGCCGCGACCGAGACCCGCACCGTCCCGATTCCGCCCGTCCTCGTGGCGATCCTCCGCAACCACCTCAAGGAATACGGCGGTGGCCCCGACGACCGGGTCTTCACCAACATGCGCGGTAACCCTCTCCAGGACACCGGCTACAACCGCGTCTGGCACCGCGCCCGCACTACCGCCCTCACCCCCGCCGAGGCCGCGTCGCCGCTCGCGCGCCGCCCCTACGACCTGCGGCACGCCGGCATCACCATCTGGATCACCCACGGGCTGCCCATCACTGAAGCCGCCCGCCGCGCCGGTCAAGGCGTCCAAGTCCTGATGCGCGTCTACGCCGGCTGGATCCAAGGCCAATACAGCAGCGCCGAAACCGCCATCGGCGAAGCCTTCGCCACCCAATCCCCGCTCGCTGGATAACAGCGAAGCAACAGGCGCTTGCGCAGTAGCCGGGCAAACCGGAGCTCCTTTGCGGAAAGGCTGGGGTGGTAGCTCCATCCGTCGACGTGCAGGAATTGGAACAGTTCCCGGCACCAGGCGCCCGATACGGCGGGAGCCGTTCGATCTAGGAACCTCGGCGCTTCATCGAACACGCGTTCGCCATACTGGCGAGATGCGGGACGAGGCCGATGAGGAGCGCGAGTACCTGGTGTGGGTGCGTATCGACGGCGTCGTCCGGCGGATCCTGATCAAGGCCCGCACCGCGGAGGCCGCACGCACACGTCCCGCGCAGGACCTGCACCGCGGTCAGCAGCAGACCTATCCGACGGTCGAAGGCGGCTCTCCCGGCGAACTCACGGTCGTCTGGCTGAATGTGGCCACCCTCGAAGTCGGCGAACCGCACCCGACGCGTACACCCAGGCCACGGGGGTAGAGCGTCACGCATCGTGCGTTGCTCGGCGGTGCGACGGCGCTCGACGAGTCTGACGCCTGCGGCGGGTTCTGAGCAGCGAGCGGGGCCGGCGCCAGCGAGCGTGCCGTTTACGCGCTCAAAGCGCGGACAGCGGTGCAGCCGGCTACTTCGCGGCCGGCTAGACGGTGAGTGTGACGCTGGCGGGGCGGTGATCGGTGGGCCGCTGATCTCGGCGCGTATCGCCGTCGACGGTCTGAGACTGCCACGCGGCGTGTTCGATGGTTCCGGAGCCAGGGCTACGGCCGTTCCTCCGGACCCGCGCCGAACGGACGCCTACCGGATGCTCGAGCTGGTGGAGGACAACGTCGCGGTCGTCCGTGCCCTGGGCGAGGAGACGGCGGTGGTGATCGGCCACGACTGGGGCGCCACCATCGCAGCGAACTCGGCGCTGGTCCGGCCGGAGGTCTTCCGCGCGGTCGGGCTGTTGAGCGTTCCCTACAGCCCGCGCGGCGGTCCGCGGCCCAGCGAGGCCTTCGCCCAGCTGGGTTGGGAGGAGGAGTTCTACGTCTCCAACTTCCAGCAGCCGGGCCGCGCGGAGGCCGAGATCGAACCCGACGTTCGCGGCGGGCTCGCGGGCTGCTACGCCGCGTTGCTCGGCGACACCATGGCACCGCCCGACCCGCACTTCGTCAGCAGGAACGGCAGGCTGCGTGATCGGTTCCCCGTTCGAGCGGCGGCCGGCCTGGCTCAGCGAGGAAGACCTCGACGTCTATGCCGGGGAGTTTGAACGACCGGCCTCACCGGGGCGTTCAACCGCTACCGGAACATGGACCGGGGCTGGGAGACCTCGCCGCGTTCGACGGCGCTCCGATAACCCAGCCGTCCCAGTTCGTCGGCGGCGTCCTGGACGCGTCGACGACCTGGCTGGCCGCGGCGATCGAGGCCTATCCGGTCACGCTTCCGGGACTGATCTCCTCCCGGATCCTCGACGGGTGCGGCCACTGGATCCAGCAGGAGCGGCCTGCCGAGGTGAACCGGATCCTGATCGAGTGGTTGGCGGTCTCCGCCGCGGCGGCACCGACGGCCTCGCCGCGGCGCGAGACGACGTGACCGTCGACGATTCCGAGGCGGGTGGTCGTTCTGGCTTCCCGTCACCTGCACGCGGACACGCGGCTCGGCCGGGAGGCCGGCGGGGTGGTCAGGAGCGGCGAATGACGTGGGTGGCGGCTGCTTTGTCGTGGAGGCACTGCTGCAACGGCCGATCCCAGAGGCACCACAGTGCGTTGACGAGCCCCAGAAGGGGCGTGAGGCTGCCGAAAACGAAGAAGACCTCGCGGCCCAGCCCCCGCGCGAAGCCGACCGGTGCGCCGCCGGAGGAGACGACGCGCAAGCCGAGGAGCCACTTGCCCGGCGTCGTTCCGTGGTAGACAGCGAAGGAGACCGCGGAGTACAGGACCCCGGACAGCGGCAGCCACAGCGAGAAGACCCAGCCAGGAATCGGGCTGGCCGGGGCGGCGAGATCCGCGAACAGCCGATCCGGCAGGCCGGGCAGAGCGAAGAGAAGAAACCACAGGGCGAGGTCGACGAGGCGTGCGGCGAGTCGACGAACCGGGGTGATCGGCGGGGGGGCCGGTGACTGTCGGCTCGGTTCGTCGCGGCCGGCCGGCCCCGAGCCCGCGGAGAGTGGCGGGTCTGGATGGGCCGACTCAGGTACCGGTAGCACGGGCTCTCCTCTGCGATCGCCTGATACGACTCTGCGAAGGTGGTGCGTGGACTTCGCCGGCCCCTGACGCGCGAACCGGTGTCAGACCGGGCCGAGCCCCGGCGCGTCCTTGAGTTGCCTGCGGGAGGTGACGCCGAGCTTCCGGAAGATGCTGCGCAGGTGGGCGTCGACGGTGCGTGGGCTCAGGTACAGGCGAGCGGCGATCTCCGGGGAGGTCGCACCGGTGGCGGCCAGCCGAGCGACGTACAACTCCCGTGGCGTGAGCTGATAGTAGGTCCGAACGGATCGGCTGCGGGTGACCGCGCCGGTGGCGAGCAGCTCATCGGCGGCCCGCTGCGCGAAGGCGTCCATTCCGGCGCCGGACAGCAGCTCGTGGGCGATCTCGAGGTGTCCACGGCTCTCGCGTCGGCGCCCGTGGCGGCGCAGCCATTCCCCGTAGTGAAGCTGTGACCTGGCCCGGTAGAGGAGCAGCGGCGATTGTTCGAGGTGTTCGATCGCCTCCCGGTAATCGTCCTCCGCTCCGGTCACCAGACCCCGCGCGTAGGCTGCGATGCCTGAGCCGGTCGGCGTGTCACCGGCCTCCGCACGTTCGGACAGTGCCTCGAGCGCGTCCGTGGCGGCTCCGGTCTCGCCGCACCGGACGGCCGCCTCGATCAGTTCCGGTAGCGCGGCGCCGGCGAGGAACAGGTCACGGGATGCGACGGCCTGTCGGGCAGCCGTGAGCGCGGCCGGGTAGTCGGCCAGGCTGTTGTTCAGCACGGCTGCCGACCAGTGCACGTTCGCGGCCAGATGCTGGGACCCGAGCTCGGATGCTGCCGCTGTGACGTCCGAGAACAGCCGGAACGCCGCCCGGTCGCCACGGACGGCTGCCACGTGGAGGCGGTCGTAGTACGCCGGGGCCAGGCCGAGGGCTTCGGCGATTGCTTCGCCTTCGGCCGTGGCCGCGATGGCGCGGCCGACGTCGCCCATGAGCGCGGCGCTGGACGCCGCTAGGGCGAGACCCAGCCGGAGCACGAGGGGCGAGCCCGACGCGCGGCCGGTCGTCAGGAGCCACTCGACGATCGCCAGGTTGATCCCGACGTCCCAGAATTCGGCCGCGAGCATGGCGCCGAGAGCGGGACGCCGTTTCCACATCGGCCTCTCGGCGTCGTGGAGTGTCGCCCGGATCAGTGGGGCGGCGGCCCGGTGTCCCTCGGTGGCCAGCGACACCAGTGCATCCAGGAGATCGGGTGAGCGGGAGGTCGGTGCTGCGGAGCGGGCGGCGGAGAGGACCAGTTCCATGATGCCGCTCGCCCGGCCGACGAACAGACTCTTCTCCAGGGTGTCGACGAGGCACTTCCGCGACCGGTCGGGGTCCACGTCCCGGAGCCACTCCGCGGCACGCAACATGAACGCCGGGCCGTTGTCCTCGTCGTGCCGCGCGAACGCGATCTGAGCGCGTAAGAGTTCGACGTCGGCGTGCCCGCGTTCGTCGAGGACGGCGCCTCCGACGGTCCGGAGGAGTTCCGCCGCGGTGTCGACGGTGCCGGCGTCGAGTCCGGCCTGCGCTGCCGCGAGCGTTCGTCCGACACGCTTGTCGACGTCGGCGGAGAGTGCGGCCGCGCGCTCCAGGAACGCCGCCGCGGCGGCGTGTCCTCCCCGCGACCGAGCGCGGGACGCGGAGCACTCCAGCGCCGTGGCGATCTCCTCGTTCGTGCTGGCGCAGGCCAGGGCACGGTGCCACGCTCGTCGGTCGGGATCCACCGTCGGATCGGCGGCGTCCGCCAGTGCCTCGTGGGCTGCGCGCCGTTGATCAGCTGACGCAGCGCCGTACACCGCTGACCGGGCGAGCGGATGGCAGAAGCGGATCCGGGTGGAGAACTCGACCAGGCCGGTGTCGGCGGCTGCCGCGCAGACACCCGCGGCGTCGAGGTGCAGCTGACGCGCGGCAGACCACAGCCGGTGCGGATCACCGGTCGGGTCGGCGCTCGCGACCGTGAGCAGCATCTGTGGTGCGGCGGGAAGGCCGGTCAGTCTGGCCCGGAAGCTCAGTTCGATCCGGGTCGGCAGGGATGACGTGTCGGGCGGTGCGAAGCCGCCCGCCTTCGGGAGTTCGAGGAGCGCGAGAGGGTTCCCGTGCGCCTCGGCCACGATCCGGTCGCGTACCTCGTCGTCGAGGTGTGCACCACCGCTCGCCGCGAGCACCAGACGCGATTCGCGGTCGCTGAGCCCGCCGACGACCAGACCGGGCAGCCGGCCCAGCGGGTCCTCCTCCGCACCGGGCGTCCGGACCGCGAACACCATCGTCACGGGCTCGGCGCTGATACGGCGGGCGAGAAACACGAGTGCTTTCGCCGAGGCGGGATCGAGCCATTGCGCGTCGTCGATGACGCAGAGCAACGGACGATCCCGCGCCGCGCGCGCCAGCAGGTTCAGCGTCGCCAATCCGATCTGGAACAGGTCGCAGGTTTCCTGTGCCGGTCCGAACACGAGCCGCAGGGCGTCGCGGTGTTCGGCCGGGAGCTCCGCCACCTGTCCGAGGAGTGGGGTGAACAATTGGTGCAGCGCCGCGTAGGGCAGCACGGTCTCGAATTCCGCGCCGGAGGCACGGATGATCCGGAGATCCGCAGCGGCTTCGCACATGTGGTCCAGGAGTGCGCTCTTGCCGATCCCTGTCTCGCCGCGCAGCACCGCGACGCCACCCCGGCCTGCGCGAGCGGCGGCGCACATCTCGTCGAGATGCCGGATTTCGTCGTGCCTTCCGACGAGGCGAGGAGGAGGCCCGTCCGTCCGCATGATCCGAACGGTATCGCCTTCCGCCACGGTGGATGAAACGGTCGGCTGAACACAGGAATTCAGGTCGCGGTCGCCGATGCGAGCGATCCGCAGGCCACTGAACGTTGCGTCCTCGACATGATCGAAACGATGGGCACGACAATTGCGCCTGGCCTCGACGTGAGCGAGTGGTGGCCGAGGCACGACATACCTCGGCCTACCTCGTCTTTGCCGGACCGTGGCTGACGAACAGCCTCGCGGCCGCCGAGTGCCGGCCAGGTGGGGACTCATCGTCGCACACGGTCGATCACAGCGTTCTAACCCCCTGTGAAGGGCATCGCGCTACTCCCGAGGTTCATCGGTAGAGCGGCTATGAGCGTGGCGAGTTCGGGGTCGGATTCGACATGACGCCTCTGCAGGTCGGCAACTTTCTGGCGGAAGTCGGGGTCATCGTCGTCCGTGATGTCGAAAGCCTCGAACTTGGCCATGAGAGGCAGTCCGCCCCGTTCGGCCGCGAAATGAGCCGGATGGGAGAGGTATTGCCAATAGCTGTCCAGACCAGCCAAGACGAACACCGCTCCGAAGTCGTAGTCGGCGCTGACGTCGGCGCCGACTACGAAATGCAGGACGGCAGGAATTTCCTCGCCGGCTCTCCGCAACACGGCCACCGCCTCGTCCGCAACTCGTGGAGAAACGCCGTCCTTCATTTTTATGCGATTTCCGTGATAGATCAACATCGCCGCCTTGGAGTAGGGGTCCGGACTGTGGCGTCGCGGCAGGTATCGGCGCGCACGACGTCCACCGCGTCAGAAAAAACACTTCGCCGGTTTCGTTCGCATCGGCAGGACCTACGTAGCTGGCCGGCTCGGGGAACAAGGGCTCGTCCACGGTGTTTCCCGCAGTGCCTGCCGGTCTCTGTGCGGCCGGCACCGGGTCCTCCCTCAGCCGATCCTCGCGGTGGCTGCTTCCGCCGCGGTAGCGAGATGGGTGAGCCAGGACGCGAGCGACGCGTCGAGCGAAGCACGGAGGTTCTCGGCGTCGGCCCGGACCGGGTCCCCGTCCCAGGACTCCTTGGTGCGGACGTGCGTGATGGCACCGTTGGCGGTGAACGTCCACTGGTGCACGCCGTCGATCCCGTGCGCGGGGCCGCCCCAGAGGATGCGGTGAGGAACGTCGATCGCGTAGACGGTGGAGACGATCGAGAGTCCGGAGGTGGTCCAGCGGAACGTGGAACCGACGTCGAGCGGTCCGTCGGCCTGGGCGGAGCCGATGTCGGTCTGCCACTCCGGCCAGCCGTCGACGTCGACGTGGAGCTTCCAGACCCGGTCGATCGGCGCGTTGATGGTGAGCTCGCGGCGGACTACGACGACGGCGTTCTCGTCGATGTGCGTCGGGTAGGTCATCGGATGTCCCTTCGGTCACGGGAGATCGGAGTCGGGGATCCAGGAGCCGTGGATGCCGGCCGGAACCCGCCGCGGCAGCTCCAC
Source organism: Cryptosporangium sp. NPDC048952 (assembly GCF_043197895.1). Taxonomy (NCBI): domain Bacteria; kingdom Bacillati; phylum Actinomycetota; class Actinomycetes; order Cryptosporangiales; family Cryptosporangiaceae; genus Cryptosporangium; species Cryptosporangium sp. NPDC048952. The sequence goes on from NZ_JBICTY010000012.1 coordinate 38,481, forward strand.
CGCGGCCACCTCCCGCAGGTCGGAGGCGTCGAGAACGAGCAGTTCGGAGGAGTTGGAGCCGAGGTCGCTGACGATCGACATCAAGTAGCCGTGGTCGTCGGCGGTTCCGTCGTCGGTGGGGACGAAGTACGGCTCGCCGGGCAGCCGATCGGGACCCAGGTCGAATGCCGATCGCGCGCCGGTCTCGTTGTCGTACTTGACGATTCCCCAGTCGCTCCGGCCGCTGCCGGGGAACGCGAGGGCGTACGAGTGCCGGTTGGGCAGGCCGACGAACCGGTTGTCGATCGTGGGAAACTCGGTCACCAGATCATCGGTCGCTTCTTCGGCGGCCTTACCTGTCGCCGGGTCCAGCGTCCACCGGTACGCCGTCATGCCGGTACCGGGCACGGTGCTGTAGCCGGGGACGCCGACCCACCACTTCCAGGTCGATTCCCACGCGGTGCGGTCGTAGCGGGGGCCGTCGACGACGATCCGCCCGTCGGTGCCGACGTGGGCGTTCGTGCTGTGCAGGAGCGCTCCGGGGTTGACGTCGAACCACTGCACGTCGGCCGGCCCGGTGCGCGGCATCACGCCCATCCGGGCCGGGTAGTCGTCGTTCCACCGGTAAGGGATGCCGGACTGCTCGGCCGCGTCGAACGTCACCGGCAGGTCGAAGAAGATGACGTGGTCAGTGGTGATCGCGAAGTCGTGCATGAGCGACGGACCGGCACTGTGGATGACGTCGGCGCGAGTGATCTGCCCGGCCGGTGAGGCGGTGTAGTAGATCAGGTGCGGCGGGAAGGGCGAGTAGCACAGGAAGTGCAGCTCGCCGGTGATCGGGTCCTCTTTGGTATGGGCGGTCATCGGCGTTTTCAGGCCGCCGCTGAAGTCGAACACCCCCACGGTGTCCAGTCCTGGGCTGACCTGCCACGGAAGGTTGGCTTCCTGGAGGGCGAGCAGCCGGCCACCGAACTCGATGATGTGGGTAGCGGCGGCGCTGGCGGCCAAGTCCATCGATCCGTCCGGGCGGAACAGCGGCGCGTCGTCCTCGAACGCCGGTGTGTGCACCCAGCGGTTGCGGTACCACTCGGCCCGACCGCCGGACAGGCGGACGCCGTGCAGCATGCCGCTGCCGCGGAACCAATGGGTCGGAACGACGCCCGGCTTCGGGTTGTGCCCGTTGCGGATGTAGCGACCCTCCAGCTCTGGCGGGATCGCGCCACGCACCGGCAGGTCGGTCGCGGACGTCTCGTCGGTGGCGGGCGTGTAGTGCCCGCTGATGTACGGCACGGCTAGCTGAGTCATGTGGATTCCTTTCGAGGAGCACGCCGCGGATACAGCAGGAACGCGGAGGCGGCGCTCAGTGCGCTCAGGGCCGCCGCGCCGAGAAGGGCGGCGCTGTAGCCGCGGGCGAGCGCGGGCGCCGGAGCGGTCGGATCCGAGGAGCCGACCGAGGTGGCGATCGTGCTGAGCACAGCGAGGCCGACGGCGCCGCCAACCTGACGGGTCGTGTTGATCAGTCCACCGGCGAGCCCGGCGTCGGCGGTCGGCACACCTGCCGCTGACAGGTCGGTGAGGAGAACGAACGCCGCGCCGAGCCCGGCTCCGATCAGTACCGACGGCACGGCGATCGCCGTGATGAAGGTGCCGTCGACCGGCATCCGAGCGAGCCACGCGAGTCCGGCGCCGACCAGGATCAAGGAAGCGGTCAGCAGAAGCCGGGGATCGGCTCGACGGACGACGCGGGGCGCCGCCGTGGACGCGGCGGTCACCGCCAGCGCGAGCGGTAGCTGGGTCAGCCCGGACCGGATCGGGGAGTACCCCAACACGCGTTGCTGATACAGCGGGAGGAAGTAGAACAGAACCAGCCAGGCGGCTCCCAGCAGCACCATCATCACGTTGGCCCGCCACACCGTGCTCGTCCGCAGAACGCTCAGCCGTAGCAGCGGTTCTGCGATCCGCCGCTGGGTCGCCACGAACGCGGCCAGCAGAGCCACACCCACCAGCAGCAGACCGCCGGTGCGTGCCGAGATCCATCCATGCTCACCGGTCCCCGAGAGGCCGAGCGTGGCAGCGACCAGGCCGGCCGTGACCAGCCCCGCTCCCACCAGGTCGATCCGACCGCCGGCCGGCACGTCCGCCGCAACCAGCAGCCGCGTCGCCACCAGGATCGGCGCCGCCACGGCGAGCCCGGCCAGGAACACTGAGCGCCAGCCGAACACATCGGTCAGCACCCCACTGAGTACGACACCGACCGCTCCGCCCGCACCAGTGACGGCACCCCAGACGCCGAGCGCGCGAGCGCGTCCCGAACCCGGCGGGAACAGCGCGAACACCAACCCCAGGGCGGCCGGCGCCAACAATGCCGCGCCGACACCTTGCACTGCCCGCGCCGCGACGAGCACTGCCGAGTTCGTCGAGGCCGACGCGGCAGCCGCGCCGATCGCGAACACGGCCGTACCGCTCACGAAGACCCGCCGCCGGCCGAAAACGTCGCCGAGTCGACCACCGAACAGCAGCAGCGATCCGAACGCGAGGACGTAGGCGTTCACGACCCACGCCAGACCGGAGGGCGACAGCGTCAGCCCTTCGGCGATGGCCGGCAGCGCGACGTTCACGATCGACGTGGTGAGCACGACAAGAAACTGGGCGGTCGCTAACACCGTCAGCGCACCCCTCGTTCTCTGCTGCTCACAAGGCGGCTGGATAGCCGTCACGGCTACGGACTCCTTCCCCGGGAGGGCCGTCGGTGTCCCGGTGGCGCCACGTTCTCAGCGGCAGGCGGCTGCCCGCGTCGGCGAGAGCCACCTATTAAGTAAGTGGAGTCCTCGGTAGTCGAGATGAAGCGCACCCGCCGACGCCACCCGCCGACGACAGAGCGTCGACGCGATCGGGGCACGCTACTTCGCGGGATCACGGCTCTGCGCGCGCTCGACGATCGCGCGCAGAGCCCGGACGTGGTCGAGAAAGCGCTGACGTCCCGCGGCGGTGGCCCGCACCGTGGTCTTCGGCACACGGCCGAGGTACGTCCGCTGTTGCTCGACGTCGCCGTTCTTCTTGAGTGTGGTGAGTTGTTTGGACAACGCGGAGTCCGACAGCGACACCGCGTCCCGCAGGAACGCGAAATCGCACCAGTCGACCGTGTCGAGCACCGACATGATCGCCAGCCGGGTCGGATCCGAGAGAAGCCGGTCGATGCCCGGGTTCGATCGGTCTGACGGAGATGAGACCGTCATCGGCCCGGTCGGAAGCGTGCGGTGAGCAGTTGGGACAGGGCGAACAGCCCGGTGAAGACGGCACCGAACAGGACGCCCGCGACCGTGTACGGGTAGTCGCGCAGGCCGATGCTGTCGGCGACGGCCTGCACGACGCTGTCGCCGAATCCGACGACGAGCAGGCCACCGGCGACCCCCAGGATCACGACGACGACGAAGGCGCGCGCGTCGGGTGACGGGAGTTCCACTCCACGTGCCCTGCCCAGCAGCGACGCCCCGGCGACCAGGCGGAACACGAGCACAGCGACCAATACGGTCAGTACCGCTCCGGCCAGCAGCCTGGCGCCGTCGAGCGTCACGAAGTCGTTGGCCGCCGAGCCGACGGCGATGAGGACGAACGTCGCGAGGTAGTACCACCAGGGCAGCCGTGCGGCGCGCCGGGTTCGTGCCTGGTGCGCCTCGACGGCGGCCAGCGCCTCGGCTGCCTTCTGTTGTTCGGTCCCGCTCTCCATCGCTACCTCCCTCGACTACTTGCCTATAAGGAAAGTACTCACTGTTTTCCATCTAGGCAAGCAGTTCGGCCGGTTGCGGCGGCACGTCTGTCCGACCAGATTTGCCGGATGATCCATATCCGCCTCAGCCGGTCCGCCGTGGCGTCCACGCGCATCGCGATCAGTCCACTGGCGGAGCTGACCGCCGCCGTGGAACTGGTGTACCGGTACGGCTCGGGCCAGGCGCCCTGGCCGTACACGCTGTGGGCGGATCAGGCCCATGCCGTGCTGCGCTCGATGCCCCGGAACGCACCGCTGGGGGTCTACGGCCGGCTCTCGACGATGCGCGGCCGGCAGCGGACACCGGACGTCTTCCATCCGGTCGCGACGTCGCCGTCGACGACATCCGGTCTGCAGGACGAACTGGAACTGCTGCGCCGCACACCGTCGTCGACGGTCAACGCCCAGGTCGCCACCCACTGCCCCGACGGAGCGCCGCGCTGGTTGGCGATCTACCAGCGGAACCCGGAGAAGGCCTTCTCCGCGCTGAGCGACAGCCTGTTCACGTTCTGGCAGCGGGCCGTACAGCCCTTCTGGCCGAGGATGCGCGTCGCGCTCGAAGAGGAGGTGCTCTCCAGAGCACGAGCCATCGCAACCGGCGGGCCCGAATCGATACTCGGCGAACTGGGTGGAGTCGCCGGCTGGAAGTCCCCGGTGCTGACCTTGCCCAAGGCCAGGGACTCCTGGACGACCGCCTCGCGCCGACGGCTGGTTCTCGTGCCTGTTCTGTTCGCCGACCATCAGGCGATGTGCTCGACCGACGATCCCACCGTGCTGAGGGTGACGTACCAGAGCCGTGGCGCCGCGGTGCTCGCGTCCGGCGCGGCGCCGTTCCGCGCTTCCGACACCGACCGGCTCGGCCGGTTGCTCGGCCGGCGCCGGGCGCAGGTGCTCCGGGGTCTGAGCAATCCCACCACGACTCTCGGTCTCGCCGCGCTACTGGGCCTACCGACGAGCACGGTGTCCGAACATCTGGCCGCGCTGCACGAGGCGGGCGCTGTCCACCGGCGGAGGGCCGGGCGCCAGGTCTACTACGGTCTCGAACGGGCCGGTCACGAACTGCTGGCGTCCTTCGACGCCGTCGACGAGGATCCGGCCGCACCGGATCGTTTCTCCGGAGAGCGTCGCGGCCCTAATGTCTCCGCCGACCAGCCGACCCGAGGTCGAAGGGCTACCGCACCGTGAGCATCGCGTCCGAACACTCTGGACAGCCGGGATCATCCGACGGGAAGACATGGAAGGCCGTCGACGACTACTTCTACTCCGCCCTGTTCGCCGGCGACCACGATCTCGAGGAGGGGCAACGCGCCAGCGAGGCCGCCGGGCTCCCCGCGATCAGCGTGTCCCCGGCGGAGGGCAAACTCCTTCGCCTCCTGGTTCGCGGCGTGCGCGCCCATCGCGTCCTCGAAGTGGGAACGCTCGGTGGTTACAGCACCGTCTGGATGGCCGGCGCCATCGACTCACCCGGCCAGCTGGTCACCTTCGAACTGGACCCACGGCACGCCGAGGTGGCCCGGGAGAACATCGACCGGGCCGGCTTCGGAGAACTGGTGGACATCCGGGTCGGACCGGCAGCGGAAGGACTGCGGGCGCTGCTCGATCAGCGACCCGAGTCTTTCGACGTCGTCTTCATCGACGCGGACAAAGCATCCAACGCCCTCTACCTCGACTACGCTGTCCGCCTCGGCCGTCCCGGAACACTCATCGTCGTCGACAACGTCGTCCGCGGGGGCCGGGTGTTGACCGCTGCCGACGAGGCGTCCGCAGGCGTCCGCCGGCTCGTCGACACCCTCGCGGAACGCACCGACATCGACGCGACCGCGATCCAGACCGTGGGAAGCCGCGGATACGACGGTTTCGTTCTCGCCGTGGTGACTGACGTGGACCAGTGATCCGATCGGCCGGCCCGCTGGCGCCGGAGTTCTCGACGGATCGTGCGCCGCACGAATCCCGCCTCGCGCGGTAGCCCTCGGCCGGAGCTCACAGGGGTGGTTCGGCGGGGTCGACGCGTAGCTACGGGATGGTGCCGGTGAGGGTCAGTACGCGGGAGACGATGCGCGAGGGCCGGTGGACGACCACCTCGGTGCCGGCTGCGGTGAAGCCGACCAGGAGACCGGCGGCGGCGGCGCTGAAGAAGCCCACGGAGTGCAGATCGAGGTGGATCGTCGGGCGGTGCCCGCCCGCGGCGACTTCGCTGATGGTGGCGGCCAGCCGGTCGCGGAACCACGCGACGCTCAGCGCGTCGATCTCTCCCGGTACCTGGAGGACGGCGCGGTGTCCCCCGGCGTCCACGCGGAGAAACCAAGATCGAACCAGGTTCATCCAAGTCAGCCGGCTGCAGCTGGACGGGTCCAGGTCGCTACGCCTTCACGATGCGGGGGCCGCGTAGCGCTGCGAGTCGGATTCGATTGCGGTGCGCAGGCGGGCCCGGGCCCGGTGCGGACGGTCCCGGGGGACAGGTCGAGGATCGCGCCGATCTCGGCGGAGTTGAACTGCTCCCAGGCGGTCAGCGTGACGATCGCCCGATCGATGTCCGAAAGCCGGCCGAGTGCCGTCTCCAAGGCTTCCGAGTCCACGACGGTCCCGGTCGGCTGCTGTTCGAACCGGCGCAGCGCCACCGCCAGCTCGTCGACCAGCCGGACCCGCCGGCGTCGGCTGCGGGCGTGGTTGGCGAGCGTCCGGTACGCGACGCCGAACAGCCAGGGTCGCTCCGCGTCGCCGTCCGGGATGTCGTCGATCCGCCGCCACGCGGTGGTGAACACGTCCGATAGCTCGGCTCTTCAGCGGCGGTCTTCGGCGTCTTCTTGGTCGAGCGCGGCGAGTAGCGCGTCCAGCGGGTCGATCTCTCCGGCCGGTGTCTCCGGCGCTGCCGCGGTCGGGGTCGGCTCGGGTCGGCGTACCGCGAGTCGCCAGTTGGTCGGGCATCGGTAGATCGGGTAGCCGTCGGTGGTGACGGCGCTGGTCAGTTTGTAGTCCAGGACGCCGTCCGCGACGAGCATTTCGATGGTGGGTGGGAGTTGGTGGTTGTTGTCGCGGTAGACGGTGAGGGTGGTGTAGCTCGCGGGACCGCCTCGGAGTTCGATCCGGGCTTCACTCAACGTCCGTGCTCCTCCGCCGATCATTACCTTTCCCCGAACGGTACCCAGTTCAGGGGTGCTGGCGGCGCGTGGTCAGGGTGGTGCTGTTCTCCGCACGAGGAGGCCGAAGGCTCACTGGGCCATGGGCGTGGCCTGCGCCGCCAGCCGGGTCGCCACCCGCTCCCGGCGACCGTGATTCGAGCGCGCGTCGGGTGTGTTGGCGCCCACAGGCGGCCCGCGGACGGCCCGCGTGTCGTCCGGTAGTCGTCCGGAACCAGTGACGGCTCCTGACGGCGACCGACGGACAGTGACGGACGCCACCCGTTCCGCTGCGCCGGAGGGAGCGGAAAGCGAACGGCCCGCTTGCGAGGTTTCCCCTGCTAGCGGGCCGTTCGTACTGCGTGTGGCGGGTGAAGGATTCGAACCTAATGACTCTCGTCGGCGTCCGGCGAGGTCGGGCGTTCGCTCCTCCGACGTCTCGATTCGAATCGGAGCTGGACTCCTGAGTGAAGGCTGGCGCGGCGGAGCGGCCGGTGGATGGGCGATCGGCTAGGAAATATGTGCCGATAGGCCCATTCACCGGGACCGCCAATGCGGACAGCGACCGGGATGATCGTGGCGCGAGCCATCCGCAGGAAGACCGCTTGATCAACCAGGGCTATAAGCCCTGAGTCAGAGCGCGGATCTTGCGGTCAGCTGGGGTCACGAACTGCTGATCGGATGTCGAGCTTCGAGCTCTCTCATTAGGGCGTGGCGTGTCCCTGCGTCGGTTCTATTCGTCGCAATGATTTGGAGGAGCTGTTGACGATCACGTGTGGAATCGACTGGGCGGAGGCGCATCACGACGTCGCATTGGTGGATTCCGATGGCCGGCTGATCGCGAAGCAGCGAATCGCCGACGATCTTGCGGGGTGGCACGTTCTGCAGCAGCTTCTCACCGCTCATGGCGACTGCGCTGAGCAGCCGATTCCTGTTGCGATCGAGACCAGCAGAGGTCTGCTCGTCGCCTGCCTTCGGGCATCTGGGCGCATGATCTATGCCATCAATCCTCTCGCGGTGGCTCGCTATCGTGAGCGGCATACGGTCGCGCGATCGAAGTCTGATCATGCGGACGCGATGACTCTCGCGAATATCCTGCGAGTTGATCGGCATGTCCATCGGCCGTTGCCGACCGACTCCGATCTGGTGCAGGCGATCGCGGTCTTGGCTCGAGCCCAGCAGGACGCCGTCTGGTCGCGGCACCAGGTCGTCAACCAGCTTCGGTCGCTGCTGCGCGAGTACTTTCCCGCGGCGCTGGACCTGTTCCACGTCAAGAACATCGGTTTGGACTCCCGCGAGGCCAGAGCCGTTCTCGCCGCTGCGCCGACACCCGCCGCTGCCGCGAAACTCACCCTCGGCCGGCTGCAAGCGCTACTTCGCCGGGCCGGCCGGCAGCGGAACATCGAGGTCTGGGCCGATCGGATCCATGCCGCGTTCCGGGCACCTCAGCTGCGTCAATTGCCCGTCGTCGAGGAGGCTTTCGGTCACCAGGCGACGGCGTTGCTCAGCCAACTCGACGCGGCTTGCCGGGCCGTGGACGCGCTAGCTGAAGCGACTAAAGACGCGTTCAGGAAACACCCCGATGCGGAAATCATCACGAGCTTTCCCGGTTTGGCTGACGTCACCGGCGCTCGCGTTCTGGCGGAAATGGGAGATGACCGCAGCCGCTTCGCTGATGCCAAATCACTGAAGGCCTACTCCGGCGCGGCACCAATCACCCGCGCCTCGGGTCGCAGTCGAACCGTCCACCACCGCAAAGTCAAGAATCAACGACTCGCCGCCGTCGGCTATGTCTGGGCGTTCGCTTCTCTGCGTACTGCCGGGCCGCGGAATCACTACGACCGTCGACGGGCGCTCGGTGACCGTCACTCCAGCGCCCTACGCCACACGTTCAATAGAATGCTCGGCTGTCTCTATCACTGCCTGCAGAATCGCCAGCGCTACAGCGACGGAGTCGCGTTCGCATCGGCTCAGCTGGCCGCGGCGAGCTGACGGAGCAGACAAGATCAACCCGCCTCCTGGGTTGCGAGTTACGCAGATCGGATGTCTTCGTAGGCTGAGCCGACGGATTTACAGGCGCTGACGTCCGCGCGGGGGCTCGTCAACTCGAACTCTGCCGCAGGTAGTGCGAGCCGCTTAGTGGTGGCTAGCGGGCTTCAACGGTGCTTTGGGCTGGCACTTCGCGGTTTGCACCTGCCGGTCGGTGCCGCCACGTCCACGGTCAAATCACGGTCACGGAAGGAAGAAGGCCAGCTCCCAAACCGGGAGCTGGCCTTCTGACTTGCAACAACGTGGTGGGCGATACTGGGATTGAACCAGTGACCTCTTCCGTGTCAAGGACGACGCGAGGCGCTATGGGGAGGCGAGAACGTCGAACTGACGTAATCGCGGCGATCGTTATAGCGGGCCCAGCGCTTCCATCGCACTTCGGACGTATTAACGCACTTCAAACGACCGGTCGTCGATTCCCGCCGAACGCGAGCGGCTGCCTGGCGGGGACCGTGCGTTGTGGCCAGTTGCCACATAAGCAAACGCCGCTTAGCCGGATCCTAGAGCCGTAACCAAGAGTTCGGCTACAGCCGATGGCGCGGGGTTGCGGCACGCGATCGTATATGGAATAAAGGGTGAATGCATACCTGCTTAATGCAGGAATGCAATGCATGGGGGTTCATCCCCCTCGGACACCGGTTTGCGTGGAATTTCACCAATATGGCCGTTTCGTTAGCGGGTGGGCTAGCGGCGGCCATGCTGTGTCGGTAGGCGCTCCTGTGCAGGTCAGGGCGGTGTGCTGACGTGGCGGCATGAGTCCATCTGTGCGTTTTGATGCTCGGTCCGAGGAACGTCTCATCGGTGCGTTGGTGCCCGGTCCGGTGGTCGGTCGGTTGCCGGCGCCGCCTCCGCTGCCCTCGTTGCCGGTGCTGGCACTGCCGGTCGATGCCGGGCCCGGACTGTTGTTCGAGACCGCTCGTCTCGATCGTTCAGGGCGTTTGTTCGCCTGCGGGTTGCTGCGCGCGCTGCGTTGGCCGCCAGGCCATCAGGTCGAGATCGACGCCATCGAGGGCGCCCTGGTGATCGGTTCGGCGCCCGGTGGTCGGCATACGGTGGGCGACCGAGGTGATCTTGCCCTGCCGGCCGCGTTGCGGCGGCTCTGCGGGATCGTGCCGGGGCCGCCGATCCTGTTGGTCGCGTCGGTTCCCGAGGATCGGCTGGTGGCGCATCGGGCCAGCACGGTGGTGCGGCTGCTCGGTGAACTCCACGCCCTGCTGGTGGACGGAGCCGACGATGTCGGCTGATCCAGAGCGGGTAACCGCTGCTCGTGAGCTATTGAAGCAACTCGGCGTCACGGTCGCGGACCTGGAGGGTAGTTGTCCTGAGCCCGGTGGCCTGCCCACGATGAATGAGTACCTCCCGCGTGTTCTCGCCGCGGCCGGCCCAGGTGCGCACCGTACGTACGGCACGTATTGGGCGCGGATAGCCTCGGTGTGGGGGACGTGGACGCTCGACCAGATCGCCGCCAGCGACATCGAGGCGATGCAACGCACGATGATCGCCACCGCGGTGTGCCGGCGCAATACTCGCGGCGGTCGCCACGCGGGCGAGCATGTGGTTTCGGCGGCTCGTGCGATCTACAACCGGGCGATCGCGGACGGACTGATAGATCGTGGCAAGAGCCCGGCGCATCAGGTCGTGAAGCCTCGCCGATTGCCGTCTTGCCGTCGCGCGTTGACCGCCGAGGAACTCGAACAGATCAACCTGGCCGCGCGCACCTGCGGCAACGACGTCATCCTCGACGCGTTGCTGCTGCGGCTGCACACCGAGACGGCGTGCCGGCGCGGAGGCGCTCTCGGGCTCCGGTTGATGGACCTGGACGTCGAACGCGGCCTGGTCCGGCTACGCGAGAAGGGCGACACCCTGCGGTGGCAGCCGATCACACTCGATCTGGCCGCCAGATTGGCCGAGCACGCCCACTGTCGGAGCGCCGTCGCACCGGCCGACGCCTTGCTGCGCTTCCGCGACGGTCGGGAGTTGACCAGCCGACGCTACGACCACCTCTGGAAACGCATCGGGGACCGCCTGCCCTGGGTCGCCACGCAAGGCATCTCCACGCACTGGCTCCGACACACCACGCTGACCTGGGTCGACGGCACTTCGGGTACGGCGTGGCGCGAGCCTACGCCGGCCACACCGACTCCAACGGCCCAGCAACCACCACCTACATCAAAGCCGACCTCCAAGCAGTCGCAGCCGCCATGTCAGCGATGACCGGCCAGCCCCATCCACTCGCCGCACCAGTAGCCCGCTTCGAGGATTGAGAGGTAGGGCCGACTCTGCTCGTCAGCGATGCGGCCCGCCATCTATCCGGAAAGCCGGGATTTGGATATACATACATGCATTGCACAAATGAAGAGTATTAACCATGATTTACGCATAAAACCCCTCGCTTGGCCGCTTCACGCGACCAAGACCAGCCTGCGGTTAGCGATGGGACGGCCATGCCGACCGAGACCGTTCAGGCACCGTCGATCGGTGAGCTCGTCCGCGTCCCGGGCCAGCAGTGGATCGTCGGCGATGTCGAACCCGGACGTCGCAACACGCTCGTCAGCCTGCAAAGCGTCGAAGAGAACCACTACGGCGAGGCCCTCGACGTCATCTGGGAAGTCGAAGCCGGGCGACAAATACTTCCATCCGGCGCGTCGCCAGCCGTCAACCCGGACGGGTCCGACCCACCGGAACGCCTTGCCGCGTTCCTCGACGCCGTCCGCTGGTCCGCGGTCACCTCCGCCGATGTGAAGACCCTTCAGGCGCCGTTCCGCTCCGGTGTTTTCATCGAGGACTACCAACTCGAACCGGTCGCCCGTGCGGTGGACGCGCCTCGCGTGAATCTGCTGCTGGCCGACGACGTTGGTCTCGGCAAGACCATCGAAGCGGGGCTGGTCGCGCTCGAGCTCATGTTGCGCCACCGCGCCCAGCGCATCCTGATCGTCTGCCCGGCCGGTCTCACGCTGAAGTGGCGCGATGAGATGGCCGAGAAGTTCGGCCTGGACTTCGCGATCATCAATAGTGAGCGCTGCGCGGTGGTCCGCCGCACCTACGGCTCCTCGGCGAACCCGTTTCTCATCGACACCCGCGCGATCGTCAGCCTCCCGTGGCTACGCGAGGCCAAGGCCCAACGGCTGTTGGCCGAGGTACTGCCCAGCGAGCCCACGTACCCCCGCACGTTCGACCTGTTGATCCTCGACGAGGCACACCACGTCGCGCCGTCCGCACCCAAGCAGGTGTACGCGGTCGACTCGCAGCAGACGAAGCTGATCCGCCGGATGGTGCCGCACTTCACCCACCGTTTGTTTCTCTCCGCGACACCGCACAACGGCTACCAGGCGTCGTACACCGCGCTTCTGGAAATCCTCGATGATCAGCGCTTCGCTCGGGGCGCGACGCCGGACAAGCGTGCCTTCGACGACACGGTGATCCGTCGGGTGAAGGCCGACATCGTCAACGCGGATGGCACACCTCGCCTCGTGCAGCGCCGGCTGCCCGACAACGACCGCGACCCGGCAGGGCCGGCCTCCCGCGTCGGTGTCCCCACGACGCCGTTCCCCACCTGGTTCCGCTGCACGGCCTGCAACGAGTTGGCGTCGTTGGAGACCGGCGTCTTCGGCTTCGAGAACCTCAACGTCCGCCGGCCCCACGACGCCCGGTTCAAACACGAGAACTGCCGGCGCAAGCCCGGCGGCAAGCGCCCGCTGGCCATCCCGGCGCGGTTCGTCCTCTCCTGCACGGCCGGCCACCTCGACGACTTTCCCTGGGTCGCCTTCATCCATCGCGGCGACGCCTGCCCGGCCGCGCCGCAGCCCAGCCTCCAGATGGACGACCGCGGCGGCAACCTCGGCGCGAACGTCAAGATCCAATGCCGCAGTTGCGGCGCGTACCGCAACATCCGCGAAGCCACCGGAGCTCGCGGCGAACGCAACCTGCCCCGCTGCCGGGTTACCACCCCCACCTGCGGTGGTTCGACGCGAATGGTTGCCCCAACGATCCCAAACTGCTGGTCATCGACGCCTCCAACCAGTGGTTCGCCCGGACGCTGGCCGCCCTCGCCGTCCCCCGGACAGGCGCCAACGCCCTGCAAGCCAAAGTCGAACAACACTGGGCGATGTTGAGGGACCTGCCCACCGCGGCCATGCTGCCCTTCGCCCGCACCAACGTTCCCGCTCTGCGGGAGTTCGCGGAATGGAACGACGACCAACTCTGGACCGCGATCGAGGCACACCGCCAGGCATCCGACGCCCCCGCGACCAACAATGTCGACGATCTACGCACCCCGGAGTGGGAGATCTTCACCGCCCACGAGACCCCAGTCACCGCAGACTTCACGCTGCGGCGCAACGGTGTGCCGGCGCAGCTCAAAGAGGGTCTTCGCCGACGTCGTCCAGGCCGAGCGGCTCCGCGAGGTGCGGGCACTGGTGGGCTTCACCCGACTCGACGCGCCCGACCCGGACGACCCTGAACTGGTCACTCGCGCGCCACTGGCACGGGACGGTCCGACGTGGGTCCCGGCCAGCGAGGTACGCGGCGAGGGCATCTTCCTCCGCATCCCCGAAGACGTCCTCACCGAATGGGAACAGCGCGTCGAAGACACGACAGAGGTCCGGTCCCACTACGACGCCTACGTGCGCTTCCGCGGGAACCGGTACTCCGACCGACTGAGAGGGGCCTTCGACCCCACGAAAGGCTGGCCCGGAGCCCGCTACCTCGCCCTGCACACGCTGTCGCACCTGCTCATCCGCACCATCGCGCTGGAATGCGGCTACAACTCCGCGAGCCTGTCCGAACGCATCTACACCAGCCACGACGACGACCCGCGCGCCGGAATCCTCATCTACACCGCCGTCCCCGACGCCGAGGGCACCCTCGGCGGCCTAGTGTCGCTGGCCGAACCCGAGCCGCTGACCCGCCTGGTTCGCCGGGCCCTACGCGAGGCACGACACTGCTCGTCGGACCCGCTGTGCGCCGAACGTCTTCCCGAAGCCCCGGCCGATTTCCTGCACGGGGCCGCCTGCCACGTCTGCCTCTTCGTCTCCGAAACCACCTGCGAGCGCGGCAACCGCTTCCTCGACCGCCGCTTCGTCGTCCCCCTCGACGTCGACGATCGGCTCGCGCTCTACCCCCAACTGCCATGAACGACTTCGCGGACGCCGTCGGCACCGCGCTGGCCACGCTCGGACCCGGGCGGATCGCCGCCCTCGCCGAAGGCATCGCCGGACACCGCAGCACCCAGGAGCTAACCGAGCTGATCGCCGTACCCGACTTCCCCGGACCAGTGACCGCGGTCCTCGACGCCCAACAGGCCGACGGGCTCACCAGCGCCGAAGCCGCCGCCTACCTGCGCGGCGCCGCCGCCGGATACAGCCAGCACACCAGCGAACGCGCCCACGCTGTCTGGAGTGGGCCGGCCAGCCGCGTCGTACCGGTCCGCGCCACCGCTCAAGTGCTGATCGATCTGGTGGCGCATGCCCGCTGTGAGCTGATCCTGACCACCTACTCGGCCAAGCCCTACGCACCCGTGATCGATGCCCTGACCGAGGCCGCGGAACGCGGAATCCGGCTGGACGTGGTCGTCGAAACCCTGCAAGGCGCCGGCAGCGCACTCAACGGCGTAGAGCCGGCTCATGCGTTTCGGACGGTGCCGGGAGCTCGTCTGTGGCACTGGCCCTCGGCGTCCCGGACGGAACCCAACGCGAAGATGCACGCCAAGGTCGCCGTGGCCGATCAGCACACGCTGCTGGTCACCAGCGCGAACCTCACCCAGGCTGGGATCACCAGCAACATGGAGGCCGGATTGGTTGTTCACGGCGGCGAGGCGCCGACGCGGGTGAGTGAGCATCTGCGGCAGCTGATGGGCGACGGAACGCTATGCCTGCTCACGGGTTGAGGTGAGTGCTCGCGCCTTCGACTGGCCCGCCTCAAGGCCCACAACCGGTAGCAGACCGTAGTCGACCGGTTCCCTTGGGCTCCGTCGGGGTGCGACTTGACCAAAGTGGAAAGTCGTGACCTGATGTGGGGCCTGGCGGTAGCTCCGGGGCTGAAGACGGAGTAGCTGCCACCTTCACGTCTTGCCAAGTTGGGGGATCAGAGAGGTTATGTCCACAGCATTCGGGCACCATCCCTGGACTGTGCTGGAACTCGTTACCGGCATAGACAAGGGAGTGGTGCGCCTACCCGACATCCAGCGACCGTTCGTGTGGTCGAACGCAAAGGTGCGCGATCTCGTCGACTCGATGTACCGAGGCTACCCGGTTGGGGAGCTGATGTTCTGGGTGAACAAGCAGGCTGGACACACCCGGGCGATAGGACAGGGAGTCAAAACGCAGGACGCGACTATGCAGGTGGTCGACGGCCAGCAACGGCTGACTAGCCTGTACGCGGTGGTCAAAGGGCTTGAGGTCTGGCGGGAAGACTACAGCCGCGAACGAATCTCGCTATCGTTCAACCCCCTCACTTCGCGATTCGAGGTACCTACCCCAGTGTTCTTGAGGTCCGCCGAGTGGATCCCTGACATCACAGCCGTCTTCAAGGATCCGATCCGGGCCCGGCGAGAATATCTCACGCGCCTCCGCCAGGACGACAATCGCACTGTCGACAGTGATCTTGAAGATGAGGTTGAGCTGTCGATCCAACGGTTGGCAAAATTGCAGGAATACGCATTTCAGGTTGTGCAAATCAAGGAAGAGGTCTCGCGCGAGACCGTCGCGGACATTTTCGTCAGAATCAACAGTGAAGGTGCGCCGCTCTCAGCGGCTGACTTCATCCTCACCTGGCTCAGCGTGTTCTGGGAGAATGGCCGCAACGACTTGGAATCGTGGGCGAGGAACTCCAGGTTCACCCCGTCGGAAGTGACCCAGATCTTCGGAGAAAAGACTGCCTGGACACCCCACAACCCGTACATGTCGTTCGATCCAGGGCAAATCCTGCGCGTCTCAGTTGCTGTGGGCTTGCGGCGCGCCAAGCTGGCCGACGCCTACAACTTCCTACGCGGCCGTGACCCTCGAAGCCGCGAGATCGACGCCTCCAAGCGAGACGCTGCTCTGGCCGGCCTACGGTCTGGACACGCCAATGCGCTGAAGCCGTTGCACTGGGATGAGTTCCTGAAAGTGTTGGAGCGTGCCGGATTCCGGTCCCGCGACATGATCACGTCGAAAAACACAATCCTCTACTCCTACGCGCTGTGGATCATCGGGCGAGTCGACTTCGGCGTGCCCGTTGATGAACTGCGTGAGGTCATGGCCCGCTGGTTTTTCATGTCCCAGCTCACCGGCCGGTACACCAATAGTCCCGAGACACGCATGCAGGAAGACCTCAACCGTCTCGACGGGTTGCCGTCCGGGGCGG
Source organism: Cryptosporangium sp. NPDC048952 (assembly GCF_043197895.1). Taxonomy (NCBI): domain Bacteria; kingdom Bacillati; phylum Actinomycetota; class Actinomycetes; order Cryptosporangiales; family Cryptosporangiaceae; genus Cryptosporangium; species Cryptosporangium sp. NPDC048952. Next base: position 54,732 of record NZ_JBICTY010000012.1, read on the forward strand.
CGCAGTTCGTCAAGGTGCTGAATCAGCAGATTGACGCGGCCGTGCCGGACGACTGGTGGCGGGTCACACTCATCGACGGGCTCACCACCTCATCCGGTGGGGCACCTGCTTACGTCGCCTATATCGCGGCCCTGAACGTTCTCGACGCCGACGTGCTGCTGTCGACATCAAAGGTAAAGGACTGGATCGGTCCCCGACCCATGGTTAAGGGCATCGAGCGACACCATCTGTTCCCTCGCGACTATCTCATCAGTGTGCTGGGTCTGAAGGACACGAAGAAGATCAACCAGGTGGCCAATTACGCACTCGTCGAGTGGTCGGACAACATCGGAATCTCTAACCGACCTCCTGCGGACTACTGGCCCCAGGAGGTAGCAGAGAAGAAGATTGATGAGCAGCGTCGCATCCGCCAGGAGGAATGGCACGCGCTACCAGACGGCTGGACCAGCTTGGGCTACGAGGAGTTCCTACATCAACGGCGCCGTCTGATGGCGAACGTCATCCATGAGGGGTTCAAGCGGCTCACCGACCCCAACTACGAGCCGGACCTGACCAGACCCGACGTCGCACCGACGATGGAGGGGCTCTCCATGCCGACGTTCGAGCACCTCGTCACGTCCGGGGTCATCCCGGTCGGAACCCTTCTGACTCCGGTGGACCCCGATCGCCGCACCGTCGCAGAGGTCACCGACGACGGCTCTATCCGGGTCGGCGAGCACATCTGCGAGACCGTTGACCGCGCGGCGAAGGAAGACGGGGCTGACGTGGAGTCCGGATGGGAGTACTGGCAGGCCCACCTCGATGAACAAGGCGAGCCCGTCACGCTCGCGGATCTCCGGCACCAAGCTGCGGCCCACCAATAGGAGCGCCCGAATTGACTGCCGTCGTCGCCGTGGCTCATTCAGTCCCGGTATTCCAGCTCTGAGCTACCGATGGTCTTGAAGGTGGCTCCGCTGCGCCGATGGTGGTGGGCGTAGGCCGTCCGGATCGGCGAGGTCGGGTTGAGTACCAGATCTCGGGTGCGTTGATCGGGCGCGCTGTCGCGCCGGAAATCCACCAGGTACCCGGCCGGTACTGCGCTGTTGATCAGCTTGGCGTGATCGTCGGCCAGATGTTTGTAGCCGTAGTCCAGACCCATCTCGATCGCGATGCCGGCGGTGATCCGGCCCTGCCGGAAGTCGAGTAGCGTCGCAGCCCGTATCTGGTCGGGGCTCAGAATGGCCAGATCGAAGTTTCCTCGGCGTCCGTCTTTCTGCGGTCTGGGGGTGGTCTCCGGCCATTCCTTGTGGACCGGCTGGGTGTGGTGCCCGCTGTCGCCGATCATGACCCGCTCGGTGAAGAGCGGGCTCTCGGTCAGGAGGGCGACGAGACGGGTGTGCAACGAATGCTCGACCCGGTGCAGATACGGGTGCTCGAGGAACTCCCGGACGAGCCTGTCGATTGCCGCATCGACCAGCGAAACGGCCTCATCGAGCCAGGCCTGGCTCGGGGGTACTTGGCTAGGTGGGGGCGTCGCGGTCCGCGGCGGCAGCGCGTGTGTCCCCGAGGTCGACGAGCCCGAGGTCTTGACCCGCGCCCCCACGCTGACCAGCCACTGGGAGAGCTCGGTGATCAGCGAATGCCGGGCCACCATGGAGGGCGTGAGCTGCTCTTCGATGCCGACACGGAATTCATGCGCCCAGACGCCTCGTTCGTTGGCCTCGGTACACACCCGGACCGTCTGCGTCTTGGTCCCGGTGGCCACGTAGACGCGGCGTCCCTCGATAGAGATGTAGGACATGCGATGTTCCCTGGAGTTCGTGGGGGCAGGTTGTCGGGCGCCTACGCGGCGGGGCTGAGCGGGTACTGCTCGGTGAACGCCTGATAGGTCAGCCGACTCTCGGGTGGCGGCGCCGGCGACAGGGCCCAGTACGAGATGGTCGACGCGGTCTTCCATGGCCCGGTCGCAGGCCCGGTCTGCAGGTGGATCTCGTCGCGCCGGCTCATTCGGCTGAGCGTGTGGGCGATATAGACCGAGGTTGAATACCCGGCCTGCCGAGAGGACCCGGCCAGACCATCGAATTCGGGCAGGCACAGTTTGCTCGGCGCGAAATGCGCGGCCAGAACTTGATAGTTGTCCGGCCGGAGCAGGCGGTAGCGATGTTCGACGACGCCGTACTCGACCCATGATTCGCCGGGCCGGAGGCAGGCGAGGAGGTCGGTGGCGAGTGAGAGTTCGGCGGCGAGGCCACCGATTGCGTCGGGCGTGATCGCTTCCTGCGTGGTGCCCTCCCAGGTGTAGGGCGCACTACCGGGATGGTTCCGGCTCCGGCTGCAGGTGTAGCTCCAGATACCGGGGCCGAGCGGGGTGCGTTCGACGCCGTCGACGTCAGTGCAGAACGGGCATACCAGGATCATGGATAACGCCTTTCGGCAGGCGCAAGTCGCCGGGCTAGCGACTCACCTGGGATCCATCGACCGCCGGCGTCCTCCCCTAAGCGGCCAGCTCGTGGCCGGCGACCCTGCAACGCAACTGCTACGAAGTGACGGCGCGCGGGGTCATGACCAGAAGCAGCGAGCACGCGCGGGTGAGTGCGGCGAGGATGCCCAGCGAAGAGGTGCCATCCGAGGTCTGGAAGCGTGATCTCTTGGTGGCCAAGACATTGGCGCTGAGACTTCCTGGCCTTGGTCCAGCCCTGATCCAGCGATCGCAGGCAGGCTCGCGCCTCCTCGTGCCGCTATTCAGGGAGCGGGACGCGCTCGTACAGGACGCCGTGCTTTTCTCGCATGAGCGACTCGATGGAGCCGGCGAGTGCGGTGTCGTGGATCAGCAGGCCCAACTCGACGTTGCTGTTCTCAGCCTCGTAGGAGAAGTTGGCGCTGGTCACCAGGACGAGCACTCGATCAACGATGAGGAACTTCGCGTGGCTGACGAAGGTTGCCTTCCGGCCTGCCGCTCTGCGCCTGGTCCGGTAGACCGTCGCCCGAGGGACGTCGGCCGCCAGCGTCGCGGCCCGACCCGTGCGGGCGTTCAGGTACACCGTGACGCTCACGCCCGGCCGCTCCGACGCTTTCCGTATCGCGGGCCACATCTGCGAGCGTTGGCTGAAGTTGAAGCTGGAGCAGACCACCGACAATCGGGCCTCATCGATGATCCGCTGGGCTTCTCTGGTCAGGCGCCCGTCCGTCGCCTCCGATCCGGGCATCGTCCAGACTGGCGACACCCCGGTCCGGACCGACCGGGCGCCGGCAATGGCCCGCAGAACCGCGACGGACACCTCCTGGTGGCGGTGACCGACCTCGGCCGCAGCAAGCAGCTGTCGGGCTTCGGTCCGTCGTCCCGCGTGGACCTCTGAGAGCGCTCGCATCGTGGTCACGCCGGATTGAAAGCAAGTCGCGAGACGGTCGGCCTCGTAGGCGGTGAGGAACGCGCCGAGCGCCTTGTATGGGTCAGAGGTCATGGGTCGGCCTGAAGAAGCCGGGTGCCCGCTGGTCGTCGATTGCGGGGAGGTCTAGGAGGAATCGGCGGTCGAGGAAGCGGTTGGCTCGTTCGCATGAGGTCTCCGAGGCGAAACAGCAGCAGTGGCAGGCCGCCCCGTGGAGGAAGTCCTCGCCGTGCCTCGGTGTGCGTTGCCCGCAAACGGGGTCCGACGAGCAGCGCGCCGCGCGCCGCAGTGCGTCCAGAACCAGCGATTGCAACTGTTCCGGCTCGCTGAGCGCCACCAGGCCACCGAGCGTGCCCTCGCTGTCGGACGCGGTGGTGCAGATCAGCAGCCCGGCAGCGGCCGCCCTTCCGGCCTCGCCGGGCCAGGCGTAGAGCCGCTCGCTGAGACTGGCCGCGCCGTATCCGCACGTCATCGCCATCTCGCGGATGAGGATGTGCGCGAACGTGTGGACCAGCCAGTAGCGCGGTTCAGGGAACCGGGTGTCCGGGTGCACTTGGCCCGCGGTTTCGGAGAACCGGCGCCGGAAGTTCTGCTCGTGCGCGGAGCGATGTGCCTCCCAGAGTGCGGTGGGTCGGATCTGCTCCTCCCACGCGACGACCGCGTCCTCGTCGAGCTGGAGGAAGATGCCCTCGCCGCGATCCTCGGTCGCCGGCACCCAGGTCGGTCGACCAGTCCTCGTCAGCTTGACCAGCCGGGCCGGCAGATCGGCGACGCGGTCCATCTCATCGATCCTGGTGAAGCCCAGTACTGCGTTGACCTTCTTCATCCGGTTGACGGCGATCACCCGGCTGACCTCCTCGGGCAGTCGCTCGCCGGTCGGCATCGCGGTCACCATCAACCCGCTGATGTTGTCCTGTTGCGGGAAAAGGACTGGCTGTTGCAGGTAGTCCCACTCCGGCACCCGGAGGCTGACCGGATCCCAGTCGAGCAACTCGGCCTTGCGTTCGTCTTCCGACTGACCCGGCTGCTGCGCTTCCTTGGTCGCGATAAGCAACTGTTCGTCGCTGACTGCGGCGATGTCGTGCTTTCCGGCTAGCCGGTCGCGGACGTACTCCGCATCGTCGCCGTATTTGGCGATCTTCTCCGGTGCTATGTGCGCGCGGATCGCCAGGACAAGCGACGATCGGCTTTCCTGCTCCGAACGGGGCATCACGATCACCGACTGGGTGGCGGCGAACCACAGATTCGAGGCACCCATCATGATGAGGACAGTCGGCTGTCCGCACTGCCGATCGAACGCGTTGAGGTGCGGGTGACGCCCCCGGCAGGGCGGCAGCTTGCGCTTCCCGCTCTCTCCCTGCGCCTCGCTCATCCGCCTGGTCGCCTGGCAGGATTCGCAGCCGATGACCGCGCCAGCGCCCTGCCCGAGGTTACTGTCACGCAGCTTCAGGTGCGGGCACGGTGCCTCGGGGCACGGATTTCCCCGGTGGACCCAGAGGGCGTAGGGGAACTCTTCGACGTGCCCGTTGGCGCAGGCCAACAGGTACCGGGCCGGCACGGCCGGTCTGGACTGACGTTTGCCCTTCCGTCCCGGGGCGGCCCTCCGTCCTGGGCAGCTGACGTGCTGGAAAGTCGCGAGGTCAGGTCGGAACGGGTGGATGTTGGTGTACTGGAACCGGGAGAGCGGCCCCAGGTAGTCACAGCCGGTGCAGCGTAACCACTGCGGGAATACCCGGGCGGGGATTCCGAGGTCGGAGCCCTCCTGCGACTGTGCTCGGGCCTTCGGCTGCCACGGAAACGGCCGTAGCTCGCGCACTGACGAATGTAGATGCAGCTGGACGACTTTGAGTAGGCGTGGCTCGTCGATGGTGGGGGTCGTGGGGCGGCGGTTCCAGATCGGTGCCCAATCGTCCAGACCCGCCGGCATGATCGAGAACTGCGGCAGATCCATGATGGAGCCGACGCCGTAGGTGTACAACAGCGACGCTGGGCGCGCGGAGCCGACTTTGGCTCTGTTCTTGACCTGGGTTTGCTCGCTGTCTGTCAGCGGGTCCAAGGGCTCGACGGACTCGAAGATCATCGACTCCGGTTCCACAGGCGTCATCAATCGTCCTCTCCGGCGGGGAACTCCCAGCCGCGCACGTCTGGAGGCTCCTCTACGAACAGGCGATCCTCGATGGGACTGACCAGGAGGTTGATGTCCGGCTGCACTTCTCTCATCGAGTGCGAGACGACGAACGGCGCCCGGTCCGGCTGATCGTGGTAGGCCCGTGCGTTCTCCGGGCTAGTCAGCAGCGGAAGGAGATCGTCCTTGTCTCCTGTGCGTTCATAGACCAGGGTCTTGTGCCGGGAAATGGCCAGCCCGGCACGTCTTTTCCACTGGTCCAGCCGGTTCTCTAGGCGCTGCCGTGCCTGGAGGGTCGGGCCGTCGCGCTGCGCGGCACTTTGAATGCGGGCCATCAGCCGATCGATGAGCCGCTGAAGCGCCTCCTCCTCGTCTCGCACCCGGAACGCCCCGCGCTCAGGAGACAAACCGTCAGGGAGGTGCGCCTGGCTCACCCGGGCCGCGCTGACCAATACGCCGTCGATACCTCGCTCCAGCGAGGTCGGCGAGCAGGGCGTGACCGACAGCGCTTCTACTTGCGCGTAAAACGTCTCGTGATAGTGCCGGAACTGTTCGAAGTGAGCCAGATCGCGAGGGCGTGCCCAGTTGCCCAGTGCCACCACCACTCCGGGGCGCCTGCCGTCGCGCCCAACTCGGGAGGAGGCCTGGATGTACTCGGCAGTGTTCTTGGGTTGCCCGACGACCAGCATCAGGCCCAGCCTCTGGACGTCAACGCCGACCTGGAGCATCGACGTGGCCAGCACAACGTCGTACGGATCGGTCTTCGGTCGGGGGACACGCGCGTCCGAGGCCTGCGCCTCCAGCCGGCGACGCAGCGCCGCGGTCGTGCCGTACGAGGGGTCAAACTCCAGCGCGAGGTTGTCCAGGGTTCGGCCGATCTCTGCCGAGGCGATCCGCGAGGTCAGCTCGCCGGTGACCAGGTTGCCGTAGGAGCCCATGCGCTGCGGGAACCCCGCGCCCTGACGCGGTCTGCGGACCTTGGTCTGGACGTCGTCAGCCAGGTAGCGGGCCATGCCGGCCAGCTCGCGGGTGGCGTTGAAGTACCCGACGAGCGTCAAGTACGGGTCAGCGGCGAGCCCGGCGCGGTCAAAAAGCAGCTGTCCGGCAAGGAGTAGGACTTCAGCGACCCGGATCTCGGCACTGGACAGACGAACGCCCTGCGCGCTGACTCCGACGTACCGCCGACCCGGATACTTCGGCGAAAGATCCAGCTCCTGGGAGAAGTAGGTGTCCCCGGCGTCGAGCACCTGCGGCGGGAAAACGTCCACGCCCCGCCCGTAAAGGCCGCGCACCTGGTCCTCGGCCTTACGCACGGTCGCTGTCGACGCGACGATCATCGGCCGGACCGGCTCGCCCTCCGGCGTTTCCCAGCACATGAGCGTCTCGATCGCGGCCTCGAACAGTCCCACTGACGTGCCCAACGCGCCGGTGATCAGGTGCAGCTCGTCCTGAACGATCAGGTCAGGCGGACGCAGTCGCCCGGCTGGCCGGACGGCCGCGGCCGGCAGGTCCTTGCCCTCGGCCCGGTGTTCGGTGGTGATCCCGCAGCCCGCGTAGTCGGGGTGGACATAACCGTGCCGGCCGCAACGACGGCTGACGTACCCGAAGAGCGAGGCCGCCTCACCCTCCCGAGCCAACCGGGCGAACTTGTCGACGGTGGCGATGACCAACACGGGCGGCATCCGGTAGATCTCTTCGTCCACCGTCAGCACCGGAAGGCCCTCACTGACCTGCCCGCCGCGGGCGAACGGACACTCGGCCAGTTCGTCGCCGCAGTAGACGAAGACGCGGCGAGTGGCCTTCTCCGCCCGGACGTTCCGCTCCTCGATCGGCGTGCCGCACCACGGGCAACGCTGGACCTGGAGCACGGTCAGCCGGTACCGGCCACCGGGCATGGCCCGGGTCAGCTGCTCGTTGGCCTCGTCCCATCGTTTGGGGCTGACGTCGGTCCCGACCCACAAGCCGATCCGGAACGGTTCGTTGCCCCAGACCTCCTCGTCCCGCCGTCGGACCAGCTCGGCAGCGCACACCAAGGTGGTCGCCCGCTGGAACTGCTGGGCGGTCAGCAGCCGCAGGGTGTAGCGCATCAGCACTGCGACGCCCGGCTCGCCGTCCAGCGGACCGTCGGCACACTGGACCAGGCCCTGCCGGCGTCGGATCGCGAAGGTGTAGGCGGCCAACCCCAGGTATGCCTCGGTTTTGCCGCCGCCGGTCGGGAAGAACAGGAGCTCTACCTTGGCCATCTGGCCGCTACGAGTCGGGGCGGTCGGATCGGTGAGCGCGGGAAGCTGCATGAGGATGAACGCGAGCTGGAATGGGCGCCACGTCGAGGGATGGTTCTGTTCGTCGTCGTCGACCTGCTGTCGTGCCTCGTCCCGAGTCAGGTCGGGGTCGGAGCTTCGCAGCGCGGAGATCTGCGAGTGGATGCGCTGGTCCCGCATGACCTCGTTCATGAATTGGAAGCACCGGAACGCCTCCCGATCGGTGATGGTGTGATCGAGGCCGGCGACCAGCCGGGCACAGGTCTGTCGCGCGGCGTTGATGGCGTCCTCGGCTACCTCGGTGAGGTGCGGGGGGAGCGTGGCTGCCTTTGCTTCCTGCTCGTCCAGCCAGGCCCCGTAGCCCTCGACCAGAGGCGCCAACCCTGCGCGCACTTCCTCCGGAGTGGCGGTGGCCAGGTGGGCCATGCCCAGCTGGGCGTCGGAGACCGCGCGGGCTTGCGTCTGCGAGGTCTCGGCGATCGGCAACCAAGTCGTCCAGACCGCTGTGGCGCGCCGGGCACCGACCGACGCCGCCCAGTCCACTGAACAGGTTCGGCCGACGGCGAACTCGAGCCGGTTGCGGTACTGCAGGTCCAGTCGGCGTCGTTCGACGTCATGCTCCGGCCAGTCGTGGTCCACGACATCCCGGACGGGGAAGAACACCTCATCACCGCCGGCCTCGACCTGCAGTTTGCTCTGGAACAGCCACTCGCTGATCGGGATCATCGATGGCGTCTCGCGGTCGTTGCACAGCGCGATCTCGATCAGCCGGCGTCGGTAGCGAGCATCGTCGTAGGCGTCGATCTGGAGTTTGATCTGGCCGGTGAGGGGCCGAGTGTAGGTCCGGCCCGGCACCAGCTCAGCGGCAGTGATGGTCTCGGTGATCACCACAGGGATCCGCCGGTAGCCGCGGATCGAGCGTCCTTTCTTGTCTGTGTGCTCGGTTTTGACGCTCTTGTAGGTGCCCCAGGACGCCGTGACGGTGAATTCGGCTAAGTCATCGGGGATCTGGAACCGCAGCCCCATGGAGGCCGGGATCATCAGTCCCTGCCGGGGTCCGCGGTCCTCGCTGTCGTCGTCTTGGTCTTCGGCGGTGGTGTCCTCGGCTGCCTCGGCCGGGATCCCTGATTGCTCGCGCTGCCCCTCCTGATCGGTGCGGATGCCAACCAGGCCGTAGCCGTCCTCGGAGCTTTCGGGGTCAGTCTGCCCTTCGGCCAGGCGGGAAGGCGCGATGTGCCCGACCAGGTAGACCTGGCGCGGGCTGACCGGGAGGAACTCCTCGGGGCCGCCAGCCGGCCCGAGCAGCTCCCGTTCGAGGATGTCCACCAGGTTCTCGCGTACGGCGTACGAGGTGCCGTCCAAGTCGTGGTTGAGTTGGTAATCGGGTGAGTAGGTCGTCACAGCAGCGTCCCTTGTGTCTCGTTGACGAGCCCTTTACGGGCGTTCGCCACGCGCTTGCCCTGCTTCGGCTGGGCGGCGGCCCGACGCAGGCTCTCAGCCAGGAGCCGATCGAGGATCTCCACCCGGGCGGCCGGACTGAACGTCCAGCGGATCATCTGCCGGTAGGTGTGGAAGCCGTGGTCAAGGACGACGTCCGACCAGCCGTAGGCGGCGAGGACTGTCTGGTCGAGCTCGATGTGGAGCCGGCGCATCCGGGCGACGTCGGGGTCGTCGCCGTCGGGTAGGCCGGGGTCATTGACCAGGTTGTAGAGCTTGGTGACGCCGAGCTGGCGACGGAGCATGATCTCCCGCCGTTCGATGTCGAGCTTCTTGCCGGCTTCGATCAGGCGCGGAGTAGCGGTTGGCCGGGGAAAGGTCTCGAACACGTCTGAGGGGGTGTAGCGCACCCGCGTCTCCAGTGTCGAGCCGTACGTGATGGCCCAGAGCTGGTGGAGGCTGGAGGACAGCACGGCCTGGTCGGCGTAGGAGTCGGTCGCGAAAACCCCCAGCATGTGGCTGAAGACTTGACCGGTCGGAACCCGCATCGGCATCACGGACTTGCTGACCAGCGCAATTACCAACACCTCGTGCATTGGCGTGATGGCTCGTCGAAGGGCGGGCCGCCGTTCGGCGAAGAGCCACCAGTTGTCCCGGTAGATCTTCCGGTTGTTGTTCCGTCGTTCCGGAAGGACAGCGCTGCGCACGCGGTCGAACGGCACCGGGTGCCGGCGGGCGCAGATCTCGCAGCGGTCGTTGAAATCGATCACCCATCGCGACGGCGAACAGTCGGGCCGAGAATTGAGGTCTTCACCGTTGAGGTAGGGAAAGAGGACCTCACAATCGCGTGCGTCCTCAGTGATCCACTCCTGGGCTTCCTCGGGCTCCAGCACGAAGCCCATGCCCAACACATAGCAGCCGATGAACGCGATATTTGCGTTCTCTACCAGGCGTGCGGGCGCACCCTCGACCTGTCCAGCCGGCTCCAGCAACGTCGAGATTCGCGGCACCACGATCCCGTCGGCAGTTCGATGGGCCGCTTCCGCGACCGGCCCTTGGACCCCCCAGACCGCTGCGTACTCCAGGTTGGCGCTGGCCGAGGGCCACGGCGAGCTCTGGACCGCGCGAGTGAGCGTCATGCCCTGCGCGACAAGCTGATCCAGCCCAACTGCCCGACTGTCGCCCTGCGCCAGGGTGTTGGTGGCCAGCAACCCGAGGGTTCCCGCTGGCCGAAGTAGCCGAGCAGCCCGGAGCAGGAAGTAGGCCGCGAGGTCGGCGCTGCCCCGCGCCCCGCCCGCCACCTGGTTGACGAACCAGTCCCGCACATCCATCCCCATCGCCCCGGTGAGCTTCTGCCCACCGAGGAAGGGCGGGTTACCGATTACTGCGTCGAAGCCGCCGTGGCCGATCATGACGTCCGGCACCTCCAGCACCCAGTGCAGCGGCTTCCAGCGGCGGTAGTCGGTCTGCACGATCGGCGTCAGGCCCTCGTCGATGATCTGCCGGAGGGCTTCTGAGTCCTGGTCGTCACCGTCCGGTGGCAGAGCCTTGCCCACGGCGTCGGCAAGGTCGGCGTAGGCGTCGTCCAGTGCTCGACCGGGCTTGCCGCCCAGCTTCAGCCCGGCTGCGACCACACCATCGGCGATCTCGGTTAGCTGGGCGGTCAGGGCGCGCTGGAGGGCGAGCTGGCGCCGCTTGGCGTTGGTGCTGCGCTGCGGGTCATGCTCCTTGACCTCACCGGCCAGCTCGGTTCGGAGAGCTATGACGCGACGCAACTCGCGGTCCATGTCCAGGGTGGCCAGCCTGGGCTGGACGTGTTCGGGCGGGTCGATGTGCAGCGACCGTAGCTGCCGGAGGCTGACCAGGCCGAGTAAGGAGTTACCGTGCAGAATCTTGTCGTCGACGAACGAGAACGGCAGGTGGGGGTCGAGGGAAACCAGCCAGAGCGAGAGTTTGCACATCTCGACGGCCATGGCGTTGATGTCCGCCCCGTAGATGCAGCGGGCCACCACCTCGCGGATCGCGTGCTGACGCAGGTCGCGCTGGTGGGCGTTGGCTGGATCCTCCTCAATCCATGCCTCGACCAGCCGGTCGCCAAGATAACGGGCGGCGGCAACGAGGAACGCCCCGGAGCCAGCGGCGATGTCGACTACTTTGAGCCTGAGAAGTTCGCCGGGGCCGAGCGGCTTCCAGGCGTTCTCGTCGGGAGTCTGATAAGGGCCTGGGGAATAACACAGCGGCTTGAGCGCGTGAGCGACTACCTCCATCGCCAGGTCGCTGGGCGTGTAGTGGGCGCCGGCGTTCCGGCGCGAGGGAGTCTCGGTGACCAGGAGGCCGCCATCGAGGACGATGGTGGGACGGCCCCGCAGGTCGCGGCGGGTTATTGCGGCCCAGCGGCGTAACCGGCTCCGCAATTTCTCGTCGTCGGCCGAGATCGCCCGCAGCTCGCGCTCAGCGTCCTCGGTCGGATTGCTCGCCAGTAGCTTCGCGAGGGCGTGGACACGCAGCGGTCGAGCCCCAGGTCGGTTCTCTTTGAGCCAGCCGACAATCGCGGCGGCCAACGCGGCTGGGCCCGGATACGCTGCCGCGAGCGCCTCCAGCACGCTCAGCGGGACTTCCGGCGCGGCCCTGGACGCGCCGACCAGGCCGACCAGGCCGACCAGGACGTCCCGACAGACGGTCACGCAGGTGTAGCCGAGTAGGTTCTCGTAGATGTAGCCGATCTGCTCGACGTCGATCTCGCGGAAGGAGATTCGGCGGGCGCCGGCCGCTCCGAGCTGGGCGATCTGGACCGCGCGTAGGAGGTGCAGCAGCACGCGGTCGGAGACCGGCAGAGCCAACGTTCCGTTGTCGTTGGTGGCGGTCAGGAAGCCGAACCGGTCGGGGTCGAACAGCGAGCCGCCGTAGGCCGGCATCCGCATGTCTTCAAAGGAGGCTCCCTGGTAGAGCGCCTGACTGGTGGCGAGGAGCCGGTGCCAAGTCAGGAACGTGCTGTCCAGCGACTCCTCTCCCTCATCGAGCACCCGGCGCTCCAGGGCGTCCAGTTCGTCGCTGACGCCGTACCCGGCGCGGAAGAGCAGGCTCTGCGGCAATAGGCCGCGTTCCTCGGCGAAAAGTAGGAACACCACGCGCATCATGACGGTGACCGCCGCGGCGTAGGTCTCGTCGGGATCGGCGGGCAACGGGTCGGCCAGGCCACGTCGCCGGGACTCGGCCGCCGTCTCGGCGAAGGCCTGGATCAGCCATTGAACGGCTCGCCGGACCTGTGCGCCGAGAGCCTCGGTGACCTCTTCGGCGGCGGCGACCGATTCATTGAACAGCCAGGGCAGGCGCTCGTCGGTAGCGCCACCGATCAGATACTGCCGGCCGAGCAGTGTCAGAAAGGCATCGCGAGCTAGCGGCTCCTCGACCCAGGTCAGCGCGTCAACGATGCCGGAGGTGACCGTCGCCTTGGGTCGCGCGCAGACCAGGGCCCACCAGCGTCCGTCGGTGACGACGCCAATCTCAACGCCCGCACGACGGAGCATCTCTGCCATCCGGTCGATCGCGTTGGCGGCCCAGCCGTCGGTCCCGGCCGCACGCAGGTCCTCACTGCGCTCCACGACGCTGACCAGTGCGGCGAGCCCGTCAGGGCCGCTCAGCGCCGCGGTCGGTGCGACGGTCACCTGGCGATTGGGTGAGCGGATGGAGACACCTCGGATGTTCTCCGGTCCCCACACCAACAATTCGCGCCAGCCCACGACGTCCCCTAACACGGCCTGGACCCACTCGTCCCGCGCGTTCGTGTACTTCGCCCGGACGGCTTCGTTGTCCGGGTCGAGGTCGACGTCCTCCCAGGCGTGGTCGAATGCCTGTTTGGCCGCCCGCAGCGCGTCGAGTCGGTCGGCGCCGAGGGCTGGCATGCCGTGGGGCCAGACACGTTTGAGCGGCGGGACGGCTAGGAAGGGTCCGTCGGCGTCGACCAGCGTCAGCCAGCCCCGGTGCAGCTCACTGGCGGTCGGCCGGCGGGTATGGACGGGCGCCATCAGTGGTCTCCGCCGGGCAGGGCGTCCTGGGGGGTGAGCGCGAAGACCACAGCGGCGGCGATCTTGTGCTGCTTGACGTCGCGGTACCGCTCGGCGATCGCGGCGACCTCGCGGCGCTCCTCGTCGCCCAGTTCGTCGCGGCGGCGGCGCATCGCCTCGATGTCGTGACGGCGCTGACGCTGTTGCTCATCAGGCCAGAGCCGGAGCTCGTCCTCCAACTCAGCGGCGGCGAGTTGGTTGAGTGACTCGTCGAGGTTGCGGCGGAACGCGGCGAAGATCTCCCGAGCCCGCACCGTGTCAGTTTGGCGTCGCCCGACCAGTTGGGCGTTGACGCGTTGGTGGCGGGCTTCCGCGCGACGGGTCATCGACTCCTGCAGGCGGGCGCGCAGCGGAGAACTCGGCTGGTTCCACTCGGCGGCCAGATCGGCCCGGATCTCCGGCTCGGCCAGGCTCAGGTTCGGAGCGTCGAGCGTCTGGTCGAGCAAGTGTTCGGCGCGTTCCTCGGCCAGCGCTCGCCGGCCACGCAGCCGAACCCCGACGAGGAAGACCTCCTCGTGCAGCCGGAGCCCGCCCCTGCCGATGAGCACCATCCGCGTGACGGCGGCGGCGAAGGACTCCGCCAAGCCGTCGACCACGACTGCGGTCACCCGCTCCAGCGGGGCCTCCGCGCTCCACAGGGAGCGGCGTAGCAACCGTTGCGCCTTCCGAACCAGCGGGTGCCCGAGGTGGACATAGACGAGGTCGTCTCGGCTCTCGGCGAGCCGATCGTCGAACGTGATCGATCGCCATACCCCGGGGCTGAGTCGGGTATCCAGGCCGCGAAGCGTGCCCTGCCACGCCGGTCCGAGCACCGGGACGGCGAAGACCTCCGCCGTGCTGTCTTCCTCGGGGATCGGCCGCAGCAGCGGCTGGCGGCTGATCCGCAACGCGGCATCCACGACCCGGCGCAGGTTCGCCGGCTCCAGGTGCAGGGCGGCCTTCCTGTCGGAGTAGCCCCGTTCGAGCTGAGTGAGTCGGGCGTTGAGGTCCAGCCCGCCGGCCAGGGCCCGGGTGATGACCGTGTTGCCGTCGATGGCCGTCTTCTTGCGCCGGCTGGTGCTCGACCGGGTGAAGTGAGCCTGAATCTCCTCGCTGATGACCTGGTTGGCCGAGCCGAGGTCGCGAGCGACCTGGACGATCTTCTTCGCGATCCGTGCCATGAACTCCATGTCGGCGACGTACATCGTGGCCGTGCGGTCCGGGAGGAAGTGGTAGATCAGCGGGGCCTCCGGCTGGCCGTACCGGTCGATCCGCCCGATCCGTTGCTCCAGCCGGGAGGGGTTGAAGGGGATGTCGAGGTTGACCAACCGGTGGCAGTGGTGCTGGAGGTCGATGCCTTCGCCGGCCGCGTCCGTGGCGAGCAGGACCCGGACGTCGGACTTGGCGGGGGAGGCGGTGAACGCCTCCCGGATCAGCTCCCGCTCCGCCGTCGACGTCGAGCCCCGGATGACTTCCAGCACGTCGCCATAGCCCTGCTGGACCAGGACCCGGCGGACCCACTCCAGCGTGTCGACGTACTCGGTGAAGACGACCACCCGCTCGTTTGACCACCTGCCGTCCGGTCGGCAGACCACGTCGAGGAATGTCAGCAGGGCGTCCAGGCGCGAATCCGGCCGGCTCTCGAAACCCAGCCCCCACTCGGCCAGCCGCTCCAGCTCGCCGGGATCAGCGCCGACGAGCGGATCGGTGACCTTGGTCTGCCGGAGGACTATGGCCTCGTCCTGCTTCCAGAGCCCTTCTTCCTCGTCGGACTGTCCGTCGCCGAGGATGTCGTCGTACTCCAGGTCAGCCGAGAGCCGACCGGGCAGTCGCGCGTCAAGATAGCCGCGCAGGGTTGTGCCGAACGCCCACGGGCTGGACAGGAAGCGCTTCTTGAAGAGCATCGCGGTGATGTCCCCGGAAGCGCCGGTGCGGTTGGCCTTCGCGCTTTGGGTCAGGATGCGGTCCAGCACACCGAACATCTCCTGCTCGTCGTCGTGCGGAACGAACGACAGGACGCGCAGCTCGCGCGGGCGGAAGCCCAGATCGGGCAGGTCGGACTTGAGCCGCCGGACGGTCACCTCGCGTAGCGCACGCTCGTCGAGCAGCGCGCCGCGGGTGAACCGCCGGGAGTCGATCATCTCCATCAGCGCGGTGAACGATTCCGGATGACCGTTGTGCGGGGTGGCGCTGAGGAACAGGCGATGCTCGCACCGCTCGGCCAGCTCGCGGACCGCGATCGTACGTTGGGTGTCGACGGCATAGCCGCGCCCTCCGCCGACCGTCGACGGGCCCGACGGAGCGACATGGTGTGCCTCGTCCACCACGAGAATGTCAAAGGTGTAGTGACGTCCCGCGTTGAGCCGCTCGGCTTGCCCGTAGAGGTCGCGCAGCATCCGTTGAGCCCTGACCTGCGGCAGCCAGACCATGCTGACGATAATCCGAGGAAAGAGCTGGAACGGGTTGGCATGCAGACCGTAGCGGTGCCGCACGGTCCGCAGCATCTCGCTGTCGACAATCGTGAACTCCAGGCCGAACTTGTCGCGCATCTCGTCCTGCCACTTCAGCGCGAGGCTCGGCGGGCAGACCACGACGACGGTTCGGGCGCGGTGCCGTAGCAGCAACTCCTGGATCACCAGGCCGGCTTCGATCGTCTTTCCGAGCCCGACGTCATCGCCCAGCAGTAGGTTGGTCCGCGGCGAGGACAGGGCCCGACGCAGTGGCTCCAGCTGATAGGCCTGCACCGCAACACCACTGTGGAACGGAGCCTGAAGACTGCGGTCATCAGCGGAGGTCACAGCACCCCAGCGCATCGCATCGACGAATGCGGCGAAGATATTCGGGTCGTCGAAAGCTTCCGGGTTGAGGCTAGTAGGCAGGCCTTGGGCTGGCGTGACGGTGTGGCCGACCTCCAGCTCCCAGACGACCGTCAGCTCTTCCCCGAGCCGATCCTCATCGAGGGCCTGGAGAGTGACGGTGTGGTTGAGGGCCGCGATCGTCTCGTCGGCGGGACTGCGGGGCAGGCCCTGTTCGTCTACCCGAGAGACCGCCCAAGTAGAGCCTCTCACCTCGACGACCTGGCCTGGGCCGGGGACTTGGGAAGGAAAGGCAGGGCTGATCGGCGAGCACTCTACTTGCGACACAGCGGGCACCTTCCATACAGGCTCGTACGAAAGGGTCCGTCACTACGGTCACGCCGGTCTATGACGCATAGTAGTCATAGTGATTCATAGAGTTATTGCAGTCCTACACCACGAGAGCCAGAGCGCTGGAACCGCTTGCCAGACCGAAGCCCCACCAAGCGCCCCACTATGCTCTGCCTATCACTGTGGTAAGGGATGTCTGCGCAGGTTAAGGGGTCGGAAGCGGAACCATGACGCAACGACGACGCCAGGATCGCGTCCGATCGCGTCAGACCGCGACGCGTTGGGGATAGCGCCCCCACGATCGTCGTCGCGCTCCGCGAAGATCGCGCCACTGATCTCTCAGAGAAGAAGGAAGCGCCCGCACTGACGATGCTCCGTGTCGCCGTCGCCGATCCGCTACCCATCTTCCGTCATGGCGTACAGGCAGCATTAGCGGAGGCCGGATTCCCTACCGAGTCACCCGAGAATCTCTTGGCATGGGTCGGCGTTGATGAGCCCCGTCTGGCCCTGTTCACGGTCCAGACGGCCGAGGACTGGGCCCTGCTGCCGGAACTATGCCGCGTTCGCGCCGAGACCAAAATCCTCGCTGTGCTCGACGAAGCCAGCGTGCACACGTACGTGCGGGCGCTATCTGCGGGCGCCGCTGGCGTCCTACCGCGCACCGCGACGCCCCCGGTTCTGCGGGAAGTATTCAACGCGGCTGTACGCGGCAGCAGCCTCGTGCCGACAGCGGTCCTCCGAGCGCTGGCCGAGAACGCCTCATACAACGACGGGACGACGGAATCCGGTCGACCATCGAGCACCGAGCGGGACTGGCTTCGGCAACTCGCGCACGGTGATAGCGTCGCGCAGATTGCCACCAGGGCCGGCTACTCAGAGCGGATGATGTTTCGCCTTCTACGCGCCCTGTATACGAAACTCGAAGTCGATAACCGAACCGAAGCCCTGATCAAGGGCCGCGATGAGGGCTGGCTGTAGTCGCGCGTCGCCGAGCAGAAGGGCGCCGGTTCGTAGGAGTTCTCGTGGGGCGAGTGCGCATGCGGTAACTGCGAGCCCCGCTCGATCGTCAACGGACAGCTGGTCCGACATTTTGTCGCCGAATGGCGTCCTGTGAGTCGAGGTGGCACGGCATTGGCGTAGCCGACATCTATCTTGACGCGTTTCGGTTTCTATCGCGTTACGTGTCGGTTGGCCACGCTACCCAGAGCACGCGGAGCACGATCACGCGGCGCTGGTCTTCGAGGATGAGATAGATCGCCAGGCCTTCACCGTTGGTTCCGAAGGGGTGGCTGCGCATGTTCGCGTCCGGGCGCTGGCGGTTGTAGCTTTCCCCGCTCCATGGAGCGACCTCTAGCAGCGCCATGAGTTCGGCGTAGGGCGGCAGCGCGGAGGCGGGTAGCGCGGTGATTTGTTCTATGACCTCGGCGTCGGTTTCGACGGCGTACATCTACAGACCGAGCCTCGCGCGGGTCACTGACCACGGTTCGGTCGTCACGGCGGCGCCGGCCGACAGTTGATCGGCGCGTTCGAGCATCCGACGGTGGGCGCGCTCGTCGCGCGATGACCATGCGACGCGCTGCCAGCGGCGAAGCAGTGCCAGAACGCCGGTGAGCTCAAGGCTCTCGACGGCCTCGTTCATCGCCTGGCGGTACTCCCGGTCGAAGTCGCCGGCTTCCTCTGGGAGCAGTGCCGCCCGGATCGCCTTCGGGCTGGCGGCGGGCACTCCCGGCTCGTCAGGGGCTGGCGCTGGTGCGGGCATGCGCCAACGATAAACCACTGCCGGCGGCTACCTGCCCCGTCGCTGTCAACGTCACGACGATGCCAGAGCGTCTGGGTGACGGGATCGCGTAGCTCAGCATCCCGCGACATCCATCGCCGACATGATTGGTGAATTGCGGAGCGCTATTTCGGCGGGGAGTGAGGGAGTTGCTAGGGCCCGCTGAGTCGGTATCATCAACGGCATGCATACCTGCTTAATGCAGGAATGCAATGCGTGGGGGTTCAACTCCCCCCTCGGACACCGTTTTGCGGCATATTTGCCCAATCTGGGAAGCGCGTGGTTGAGCGCGCTTACCCCCTCCACAGCGGCACACGTGCCGCGTCATCAGGCCTCCTTCGCGTTGCGGGGAGGCTCTGAATGACCTCCTCATTGCCAGTTCCAGCGCTCGTTCCTCCTGTTCACCCAGGAGGTTCGGGCTCACGTTTTGCGCCGCGGCCGGGGCGTCCTCCGCTGCCTTTGCCGCGGTTGAAACCGCTGCCGTCCGCCGGGACGGTGCTGTATTCGCTCACGGCGATCGATGCCAGCGGCCGGATCCGGGATAAGACCCTGCTGTCCCAGCTCCAGTGGGCGCCCAGGACCCGGCTGGCCATCGGTGAGCGCGAAGGCCGGATGGTGATCGGCGTCGATGAGCACGGCACCTATCAGGTATCCGGGCAGGGCTTCATTCCGCTGCCGGCGGCGGTCCGGCGTTGGTGCGGGATCGGTCCGAACGACAAGGTGTTCC
Organism: Cryptosporangium sp. NPDC048952; assembly: GCF_043197895.1. Taxonomy (NCBI): domain Bacteria; kingdom Bacillati; phylum Actinomycetota; class Actinomycetes; order Cryptosporangiales; family Cryptosporangiaceae; genus Cryptosporangium; species Cryptosporangium sp. NPDC048952. The sequence continues at coordinate 73,613 of NZ_JBICTY010000012.1, forward strand.
TCGTCGCGGACTTGGAAGTGCAGTGGGTCGTGGTGCATCCGCAGGCGGCGCTGGACGCGATGGTGTCTGCGGCGCACGCCGCGATCTGGGGCGGTGAGGACTCGTGACGATGACGGCGGGTCAGCCGGCGAGCGCGGCGGAGTTGGAGGCCGCGCGGATGCTGCTCGATCGGATGGGCATCAAGCCCGCCGATCTGCTCGCGGCGGTGGCGGCGAGGCCGCCGGCGCCGACGTTCGCGGAGTACGTGCCGGTGGTCTCGGCGGCCGTGCGGGCCGGGACCCGGCGGGTGTACGGGAGCTACTGGAAGAAGCTGGTGTTCCACTGGGGTGATCGGCGGATCGACGAGCCGACGCCCTCGGAGATCAAGACGCTCACCGAATACATCCGTACGCACGTCGCACATCGGCGTAACGCGCGCGGCGGGAGTTCGGCGGCCGAGCACTTCATCGCCGCGCTGCGGTGCCTGTACAAGCAGGCCATCGACGACGGCCTGATCGGAGAGGCCGAGAACCCCGCGAAGAGAGTGGAGAAGCCGCGGCGACCACCGAGTACCCGGCGTGCCGTCGCACACGATCGCCTCGCAGAGATCAACGAGATCGTCGCGACGACAGGCAACGACCCGGAGCTCGACACCCTGCTGGTGCGGCTGCATACGTGCCGCCGCGGCGGCGCGCTCGCACTTCGGCCCTGCGACCTGGATGTCACGCAGTGCCTCATCCGATTGCGCGAGAAGGGTGAGACGACACGGTGGCAGCCGGTATCGCCCACGCTCATGAGCTTCCTGGTGCGGCACGCCGAAGAACGTGGCGCATCGCATGAGGGGCAGTTGCTGCGCTACCGGGACGGACGGCCGATCACGTATCGGCGGTACGACCGGCTCTGGGCGCGGGTTCGGGAACACCTGCCGTGGGCCGCGGCGCTGGGGATCAGTACTCACTGGCTGCGGCACACCACGCTGACGTGGGTCGAGCGAAGCTTCGGTCACGCCGTCGCTCGCGAGTACGCCGGGCATTCCGACAACGGCAGTGAAGGAACCACCGCGATCTACGTGCGCGCGACTCTGGAGGAGGTGGCGACCGCGCTGTCCGCCCTGGTTGGCGAGCCGCACCCGCTCGCGGCGTAGGCAGTTCACTGGAGGTCCGACCATCGGTCTTTTAATCCGCGGGTCTGTTAACCAGTGCTATCTACTGCGTTCTTTTGTTAGGCCGTGAAGTGCATAAACCTCATTTCGGGCAGTTGGTGGACGTCGCTTTAGGAATCCGCGGGCTTACGCCGGGCTTGAAGGTGGCTTCGCGTGCTGCCCGCCGTTCGCCGATCGATGGCGGTTCCGTGCTGATCCCAGCGCCGTTGGTAGCCGGCGGCGGTAGTGATGTGTTCGCGGTGTCCCCTCCTTCGAAGGTGTGTATGGGGTCCGGGCCGAACTCGGCGATGTGCGGCGGCAGATGCGCGTCGTACGCGCGTGGAACCGCACGTGGTGGTCGAGCCACGGACCGCTCGGCGGGGTCGCCGACCGAGCCCGAACGGCGATACCGTCGCCGATCACGCTTGTTCCTCTGTGGAAGGCGCATCGGCTGTGCCCACTTCGCAATCACCCATCGACGAGCCGGTGCCGCACTTCGGTGATCAGGTCAGGGCGGTGGCCGAGGCCCTGACCGACAGCAGCGGACGTCCGCTGCGGAGCAGCGACCCGGTCCATCGCCTGGCTGTCGATGTCGTGACCGCCCTTCTCCTCGCCGGGTTCGCACTCCCACCCGATCGCCGTGCCCTCTACGGCGGTGGCCCGTATGTGACAGTCCAAGCCAATGACGTGCTGGTGACCTGGCTGACTCACAGCCGTCTCGCTCTACATGACCCCGAAGACGCGCACGGCGCGATCGTCGACCACATGAATGACGTGCTCGGCGATGTCCTCGGAGTGCTGGGCTTCGCCGTTCAACGGGTTCCGGAGGCGGAAGCCGGCTACCTAGTGACCGGGCTTCGCTCGCAGCCGCCACTGAATGCCGACGACGAATAGTTTGCGCCGCGATTTCAGGGGGGTGCGCGACGTCCTCTGTTCGCTGTAATCGATCCGCAGGGGAACCTTGCAGCTTCATCGTGATCCGATCGCGATGTCTCCGGGGTGGAGCTTCCATTGAAATGGAAGATACGGTCGACGGATGAGCGGCCGACCCCGATACGACGATCAGGCTCGGGCGCGGGGTGCGCGGCTCACCGCGGCCCTCCGCCAAGCACGGCAGCAGAAAGGGCTGACGCGCGAGGAATTGGCCGGGGCCGCGGGGGTCTCGGTGCGGGTACTGGTCCGGCTGGAGGTCGAGGGCACCGTCGACCCCGGGTTCTTCACGGTGGCCGCACTGACCCGGGCTCTCGGGCTGAGTCTCGACGACCTGGCCGACGACGCCCACGCGTCGATGACTGGGTTGGTATCGGTGGGCTATGAAGGCCGCACCGCCGAGCAGTTCGTGGCCGAGATGCTCGAGTCCGGCGTCGCCGCGGTGACCGACGTGCGGCTGACGCCGCTGAGCCGCAAACCCGGCTTCAGCAAGACCCGGCTGGGGCAGGCTCTGGCTGAGGCGGGAATCGGGTATCGGCACGCCAAGGCTCTGGGGAATCCGAAAACCAACCGGGCGCCGTTCCGGGCCGGTCGGCTCGAGGAAGCCCGGACCGGTTTCCAGCCCGTCCTCGTCGCTCCCGAGGCAGAGTCCGAACTCACTGCGCTGGGGCAGGCCGCGGCACGCGAGCGGGTCGCCGTGTTGTGCTTCGAGCGCGACCAGCGGCTATGTCACCGGCAGATCGTGCTCGACGACGTCCAGCAGCGCACCGGACTGCCGATCACCATCCTGGACTAGCGCCCGTCCGGCAGCTCCGCTCGTGGTGCGGCGTGGTCAGAAGAGGGTGAGCTGATCCATGACGCCCACCGGCGGATATACCGCACCGAGCAGCACGAAAGCGGTCGGCCATCGGGCGAGGTTCCCAGTAAAGAAGAACAGCTCTCGGCCGGGCGCGGTCATCTCGTCGAACCACTTCTGCCGGAGTTTGCCCGGTAACTCCGCTGGGCTGTACCGGCGGCGCCAGTTCAGGTAAGACGCGCCGACTTCCCAGTCGATCAAACCGATCTGGTGCCCATTGCAGCCAGCATCGTCGCAGCGAAAGGTGTAGACGAATCGGTAGGGCAGTTCTTCAAGAACGTCTAGGTCGGGGTCGAACAGGTTCATCTGCGCCGCCAAGCCCTGCTGCCCGGCCGACCGGCTGTTCGCCGGTGCCAGTTCCAGGCCGCTCACCTCAGCCGGCCGGAACAGCCCCAGCGAAGTGCCGTCGCTCGCCTGGCGCCGCTTGATGTCACACAGGGACGGGGAGACGAGACTCCGTAGTTGCTCGACGCGGCGCGCCCAACCATCAGTCGGGGGTAGATTCCCGACGACGGTCAACGTGTCCAGGTTCGGTCGCCAGCTCTCCGGCCGGCGGTCCTCGTGATGGCGGCTGGCGGACAACTCGACGACGTCGTACTTCTGGAACTGGCGGGTCATGTCCAGATACCGGAACGGCACCGGGAACAGCCGGACGAACTCGGGCCGATCGGAATCCAGCCGTACGCCGGCCACGCAGCACACCTCGCCGTACTTATGGGACACCGACGGATACGCCTTGACGGTGATCAGCACGCGAATCGTCTCGTAGGCCGACACTTCCACCTCCAGGGTAGAGGGAAAGAGCTACGGTCCGCATTTCAGGATGCGCTCTGAGTAGTCAATAAGTGGGAGAAGCGACCAACTCAACTTGGGGGCCGGGCGAGCGCTCGCGGCCACCACTACGACGTGGCACCGGCACGTCGTAGTGGTCGGCGATCGCCGCCGCGGGCGGCCGGCCAGCGGACCAGGGCCATGCGGTTGAGCGCGGCTCCCTCAAGGCCGAGCTCGACCGGCGTCAGATTCGTCGTCGCCCTCGGAAACGCTTCGCGGCTAACTCGACGGTGCCGGCTCGCCCACTCAGCGAGGGCAAGCCATCACCGGAAACAGCCACTCGGTGACCGAGAGGGTGCCACCATCTCCGCGGGGCACACCACGGGGACAGCGGGCGAATACGACACACTGCCAGTCACCCGATCGGCCCGCCATTCGGCGCGGCACCGACTGGATCAAGGACGCCAATCGCCGATCGAAATCCGCCCTGTCAGCGCCAGAGCGCCAGTGGCCGGGTTTTCAAGGAGCGTCGACACGCCCGCGACACGCGGCTGGGGCCGGCCGCAGGCGCAGCTGATCCCGCCGAGCCGCCACGGACGTTGTCCGCCGTGCGTCCGGCCCCAGTGATAGCCAGTGGAACGTGGTGGGACACAACCGGACGCCCACCCGCCCGCCAACCCGGCAGAGCCAGCGGACATCAAATAGGCCCTCCATCAGCGTTTCCGCTGGTGGAGGGCCTATTTGCCCTGCGTGTGGCGGGTGAAGGATTCGAACCTTCGTAGGCTGAGCCGACGGATTTACAGGGGGTCGTGCGCGGCGCTCGCGCAGGCTTGCTACCTGCTCAAACGTCAGCAGGAGCGACTTTCATCGGGGTCGATGTCCGTACGGTGTCCGTGCCGCTGAAACGCGTCGGAGCGACGGCGCGAGCGGTGCGTGAGCTGCCCTGGTCAGGTTCCTACCGGCGGCGTCGAGCTCCGCGAGACGCGCGGCGGGTGGCCTCGGTGTTAGACCGAATGTCCGGGCGGCACCCGAGTTGCCGAGCGCGTTGCACGGCGTTGCCTCGGGCTCGTGTTCTCGTGCCGAGTACCAGGTCGGCGGTCGCGTCGGCGGCGGCGAACTGGGCGTCGGGCAGGACGGTGGTGTAGGTGTCGGCGGTCATTGCGATGCTGGCGTGCCCGAGCTGATCCTGAATGGTCTTGAGATCAGCGCCAGCGGCGTGGGCGAGGGTCGCTGCGCCGTGCCGGAGGTCGTGGAGCCGGACGGGCGGAAGCCCGGAGTCGGCGACTAGATCAGCGAATCGGTGCGTGACGTAGGTCGGCGCGAGCGGCTGCCCGCCGGAGCGGGTGAAGACGTATCCGGTCTCGGCCCACGCGGCACCGACGGTGACCCGTTCGGTGTGCCGGTGTGAGCGGTGCGCGCGCAGCATCCGGATGGTGGAGTGGTCGAGGGCGTCGGCGCGTCGGCTGGCTTTGCTCTTGGGTGGGCCGGTGATGATCTTCCCGCCGGATTCGGTGCGTTGCTGGGTGATGTGGATCTGCCCGGTGTCGAGGTCGACGTCGCACCAGCGCAGCCCGATGCCCTCGCCGCGGCGTAGGCCGCGGAGGGCGTAGAGGTGCCAGAGCGGGTAGAGCCGGTCGGCCCGGACGCTGCGCAGGAAGCAGGCGAGCTGGTCGGCGGTCCAGACCATAACCGTGTCCCGGACGCCGTCGCGGTGCCATGTCTCGACACGGGCCGGGGTCCAGAGCACCGGGTGCGGCCGGTCGGCGGGCGGCAGTTCGACGTGCCGTGCGGGGTTGTCGGTGAGCAGTCCCTGCCGGACCGCGCTTTTGAGCGCGCCGCGCAGGGTGGCGTGGATGCGCTGGATCGTCGCCGCGCTCAGCGGCCGTCCGTAGCGGTTGCGGCGTTTCCGGAAGCCGGCGTGGGCTGTGGCGATATCGGTGATCGTCAACCGGTGGAGCGGGATGCGGCCGAGGGCGGGGATGAGGTAGTCGTCGCAGTGCTGGGTGTAGCTGGCCAGGGTGCTCTGCCGGATCGACGTACGGGTGGTCAGCCAATGCCGGACCCATGTCTCGACTGTCCATGCTGCCGCGTCGGGGTGCGGTGATTGCGCGCGGAACCGCGCCAGCGCGGCCCTGGCCTTCTTCTCGGAGGTGAAGCCGCCCCGGCGGATCTGCTTGCGGTCGCCGGTCACGTCGAGGACGCGGCAGTCGAACTGCCAGCTCCCGTGGCCGTACTCGGACAGGTGCGGGCACTGCCGATTACGGCGATGTCCTTCGCACGAACATGCCTTGAAAACCGCATCTTGACTGATCATCAGTTACCCCTGTGATTCGGTGGGTCAGGCATGGCGCCCGACCGCAAGGACTGCGATCACCTCCTCGGCGGTAACTGCCGAATCCTTCGTACGCACCAGGCGTGGGCGACACCCACGGTCAGAACTGATGTTGGTCATGCTCAAGTCACGCGCATCTGTCGGATCGCCTTGCGATGCGAGCATCCGGTGTCGATTTTCCGGAAGCGGACTGTTCTGGCTGGCTGTCGGACCGCATCCTGCGGATGCTCTCGACCGGACGAACGACCGTTCGCCCGGAAGGGAAGTGACGTCGCGCATGGCGACAATGAAATCCGGAGACCGGCTCGGTCCTACGCTGGTCATGGCCTGCGTCGGGGTGTTCGTGGCGTATCTGCCCGTCACCACTGTCTCGGTGAGCCTGCCCGCGATCCAGCGCGGACTGGGCGCCTCGACCTCCGACCTGTCGTGGGTCTCCGACGCGTTCGTCCTCCCGATGGCCGCGCTGATCCTCACCGCGGGAGTGCTCGGCGACGCACACGGACGCACGAAGGTGTTCCAGGCCGGCTTGCTGCTGTGCGCTCTGGGCGCTGCGGTGGCCTTGTGCGCGGGCTCGATCCAGGTCGTGTGGGCCGGGCAGGCCCTCGCGGGGCTGGGCGCGGCCGCACTGCTCCCGGCCACGCTGGCGCTGATCAGCCACGCCGTTCCCGACCCGCGACAGCGCGGCAAGTACATCGGCTACTGGGCGACTGCCCTGCTGCTGGCCCTCGCCGCCGGACCGTTGCTGGCCGGCCTGATCCTCGAGCACGTCGGGTGGCGGTGGATCTACCTGCTGCCCATCCCGGTCGCACTGATCGCGGCCGCCGCGGCGATTCCGCTGGTGACCGACTCGCGCGCGCCGGGTAAGCGGCACCTGGACTGGCCTGGACAGATCACGATCGCCGTGGCCATCGTCGCCCTGACGTACGGCGTGATCGAAGGCGGCGCGGATTCGTTCACGAATCCCGCGGTAATCGCTGCGCTTGTGCTGGCAGTGCTGCTGCTGGGTGCTTTCGTGCTGGTTGAGCGACGCAGCGACGCGCCGATGCTGAGCCCGGCGCTGTTCCGGAGCCGGGGATTCACCGCGACCGCGTTGGTCGCCATGGTGACGTTCATCGGTGTGATCGGGAGTGTTTTTGTGCTGAGCCTGTACTTCGGGCTCGCGCAACAGCTCACTACGCTCGAGGCCGGGCTGCGGCTGCTGACGTTCACCGCCCTTCCGATCGTGCTGGGCCCGGTGATCGCCCGGTTGATGCATCGAGTTCCGGTCCGATACCTGCTGAGCGCGGGCCTGGTCCTGGCCGCGATCGCGTCGTTCAGCCTCACCGGAGTCGACGCGAACACGTCCTTCGGCGGCATCGCGTGGCGGTTCGCGCTGTTCGGCCTGGGACTTGCGGCCGTGCTCACGCCCATGACCGCGACCGCCATTGCGTCCGTGCCGCACCAGCTGGCCGGGATGGCGTCAGCAGGCAACAACGCGTTCCGGCAGATCGGCGGTGCCCTTGGGCCTGCGGTACTCGGTGCGCTGCTCACCAGCCGCGCTGCCCACACTCTGCCGCAGCATCTCTCCGACGCGGGAGTAAGCGACGCCTCCGCGCGGGCCGCGCTGGCCGCCATGAACGGCGACGGGTTCCAGGCCGTCGCGCTGCAGGACTACGGAACTCAGCGGGGTGCCGCGCTCGGCGCGCTCACGAACTCCTTCCTCGACGGCATGCACCTCGCGCTTGCAGTGTCCGCAGGCCTCTTGCTCGTGGCTGCGCTGGCGGCGGTCACACTGCTGCGTAGCCCACGGCCGGAGTACCAAGCGCGTCCCGCGGTCGCGCAGCCCGAAGCCGCGGTGGTCCAACCAACGCCGTATACACCGCTCACCTGCGCTGACGCGACGCCCCCAGCTGCCACGCTGAGGGCGTCGCCTTCGCTGATGACAGGAGCACCGTGACCTCGCCGACCCTCGACGCGCTGGACCTGAAGCTGCTGCAGGCGCTGCAGCTGGACGGGCGGGCGCCGTTCAGCCGCATCGCCGAGGTCCTCGGTGTGTCGGACCAGACGGTCGCGCGGCGGTTCCGGAAGCTACGCACGTCGGTCGGGCTGCGAGTGCTGGGTATGACGGACGAGAGTCGGCTGGGTCGGTCCAGCTGGATCGTCCGGATGCAATGCGCCCCGGAGACCGCCGAGCGATTGGCCGACGCCTTGGCTCGCCGGCCTGATACGTCTTACGTCGCGCTCATCTCCGGCGGCACCGAGGTCGTCTGTGGCATGAAGCCACGAAGCCGCGAAGACCGCGACGACCTGTTGCTCGACCGTCTGCAGCGCACGCCCCGGGTGATCGGCTACAGCGCCTACTGCGTCCTGCACCGCTTTTACGGGGGGCCCCTCGGCTGGCTGCGGAAGTCGAGCGCGTTGAGCCCGGCCGAGGAAGGAGCATTGCGTCTGGAGTCGCTGCCTTCGGCATCGACCACGACGACGATCGACTGTGTCGACGAGGCGCTGCTCGCGACGCTGTTCGGCGACGGGCGTGCCGGGCTCGCCGAGTTGCAAGCCGCGTGCGGTCAGACCGAAGACGTCGTCCGGCGGCGTCTGGAGCAGCTCCGGGCGAGCGGAGTGCTGTACTTCGACGTGCAGTACTCGCCGGAGGTGCTCGGGCACGACGTCGCAGTCATGATGTGGCTGACGGTCGCCCCGTCCGCGCTGTCGTCCGTGGGGCTCGCCCTGGCTGGGCACCGAGAGGTCGAATTCGCCGCCGCCGCGACCGGCAAGATCAACATTGTCGCGGCGGTGCGGTGTCGCGACACGGAAGAGCTGTACTCCTATTTGAGCGACAAGCTCGGTGCCCTGGACGGTGTGCGCACCGTCGAGACCGCGCCCATCCTTCGTCAGGTGAAGCAGCTCGCTCTGCCGATTGTTTAAGGCCGGCAGAGAACGTCGAAATTTGCACGCAATGCTTTTACACTCCGGTGCCCGCACCCCGTGGACATCGATGAGGCCCTTCCGCAGGATTGCGTCATCCCCGGAAGATTTCTCAATGATGAGGACGTGCACGTGCGACTTCCCCCGCGCGGAGAGCTGACACCGAGCAACACGGCGGCACCGGCATGACCGCCACATCAGTGAACGACGCCTCCCCCGACCGGCAGGAAACCGTGGCGCCGGCGGCGGCGCACGCGGCCGGAGTCTTCGGCGCGCGGTTCGCGGTGGTCGGCGTCTGGATCCTGCTGGCGGCCGGATACGCGTTCGCGGTGCCGGAGACGTTCCTGACCCAGGGCACGTTCCAGACGATCTTCGGTAGTCAGCAGGCGCTGGTGTTCCTCACCGCGGCGCTGCTCTGCACGATCTGCGTGGGGGAGTTCGTCGATCTGTCGGTCGCGTCGGTCTTCGGTCTGGCCGCGATCCTGGTTCCGGTTCTGGTCGTGGACCACGGCTGGGGTGTGTGGGCGGCGTCGTTCGTCGCGGTGGCCGCGGCGACGGTGTGCGGGCTGGTCAACGGGATCCTCGTCGTGCGGTTCGGCGTCAATACGATCGTCGTGACGCTCGGCATGGGTACCTTCGTCCTCGGTATCTCCCTGTGGTCGAGCAATCTCGCGCCGGTCAGCGGTCTGCCCGGTGACTTCGCGCAGATCGCGCTGTATGACATCGGAGGGCTGCCGGTCAGCTTCTTCGAGGGCATCGTGCTGATGGTCGCGTTCGCCTACGTCCTCGGTGCCACGCCCCTCGGCCGGAACATGCGGTTCGTCGGTTCGAATCGGGAGGTCAGCCGCCTGGCCGGCATCCGCGTCAACCGAATCCGCTTCGGCGCGTTCGTCGCTGCCGGCCTGATCGCGGGGGTCGGAGGAGTCCTGTCGGGGGCGGCCACCGGCGGATTCGACCCCACCGTGGCGCAGAGCTACCTGCTGCCGACCTTCGCGTCGGCCTTCCTCGGTACCGCGATCCTCCAGCCGGGCCGGTTCAATCCGCTCGGCACGCTGATCGCGGTGTACTTCCTGGCCACGGGCATCCTCGGATTGCAACTCCTCGGCGTGGCCGGTTGGGTCGCGAACGTCTTCTACGGCGGCGTTCTGATCGTCGCGGTCACGATCTCCACATTGCTCCACGCAAGGTCCGGGTCCTGAGGTGCGGCTGCAGATCGAGAACGTGTCGAAGACGTTCGGCCGCAACCGCGCGCTGCGTGACGTCAGCCTGAATGTGCGGCCAGGGGAGATCCACGCGCTCGTCGGGCAGAACGGGTCCGGGAAGTCGACGCTCGCCAAGATTCTCACCGGGTTCCATCCGGCGGATCCCGGTGGACGGGTCGCCGTCGATGGCGCGGACCTGGCGTTACCGGTCCGTCCGCTGGAGGCACGCGAGCGCGGGCTCGCGGTTGTGCATCAGTCCCTCGGGCTCGTCGACGACTACACCGTGGTGGAGAACCTGCGGGTCGGACGGTTCCGGGCCGATCGATGGACGCGTCGGATCCGCTGGGCCGAGGAACGGGACGCGGCGGCCGAGGTCCTCGACCGGCTCGGTTGCGCCGTGTCGCCGGACGCGCAGGTCCGCTCGCTCTCCGAGGAGGACCGGGCCAGCGTGGCGATCGCCCGGGCGCTGCAGGACGCGCGGAGCGGGGAAGGCGTCATCATCTTCGACGAGTCGACGCGCTCGCTGAACCGGGAAACCCTCGAGCACTTCTACGAGATCCTCGACGGTGTGGTCGCCACCGGTACGTCGGTGCTGCTCATCACGCATCGCCTGGAAGAGGTCATCGAGGCGGCCGATCGGGTCACCGTGCTGCGTGACGGGGTCGCGGTGGAGGCCGATCGCCTCACTGCGGGGCTCAGCGAGGCGGAACTCGTCCATACACTGCTGGGCAAGGCCTTGGAGACATTGGAGCGGCCGGTCAGCGGAGGTCCGGACGGTGTCCCGGTTGTCATCGAGGACGTCACCGGCAGGCTCGTCCAGTCGGTCACCCTCGAGGTTCGGGCGGGCGAGGTAGTCGGGCTCACCGGTCTGCCGGACTCCGGGTATGAGGAGATCCCGTATCTGCTCGCGGGCGCGAGTTCGGCCGGCTCCGGCACGGTGCGGGTGGCCGACACAACGCTCGACGTGAGCCGTGTCGGGCCGATGGAGGCGATCGCGGCCGGCGTCGTCCTGGTGCCGGAAAGCCGTGACCGCCAAGGCCTGGCGTTCGACCAGTCGATCGCGGAGAACGTCGTACTTCCTCGAACGCCCACCTGCCGCCGGGGCATAAGGCCGGTGGCACGCACGCCCGAGCGGGCGACGGTCGACAGGTGGGTCGCCGCGCTCGACGTGCGGCCGCCGATCCCGTCGTTGGCGGTGGGAAAGCTCTCCGGCGGTAACCAGCAGAAGGTCCTGCTGGCCAAATGGCTGTCCACCGATCCGCAGCTGTTGCTGCTGCACGAGCCCACGCAGGCCGTCGACGTCGGGGCGCGCCGCGCGATCATCGCCGCGATTCACGACGCCGCGGACCGCGGCTGTGCGGTGCTGGTGGCCGGGGGTGACGAGAACGAACTTGCGCTGTTGTGCGACCGGGTGCTGGTGTTCCGCGACGGGCAGGTCGCCGAACAACTCACGGACCGGCCGAATGCGGACTCGATCGTCGCCGCGATCCACACGTCAGCCGGACGTAAGAAGCTGCGGCCTCGGAGCGCCTGACGCACCCCTCTCTCCGACGGCGGGTAACCCTCGCCGCCGTCGGAGAGATGTCCCAGCGCCCCGTCGTGGCCCGTCAGTGGGCTGTGGGCAATGATGGACGCATGCCTACGAAGCAGGGCGCGGATCGTCGGTCCGTCATTGTGCATGCCGCCGGTCAGCTGTTCCTCGCGCGGGGTTTTGCCGGAGTCTCGATGGATGACGTCCTGCATGCGGTGGGTGGATCGAAATCCACCCTTTACCGTCACTTCGCGGACAAAGTAGAACTCTTTCAGTCATGTGTCGAGGCGCTGCTGGACGAGAAGGCTGCGCCGCTCCGGGAGTTCGTTCCGACCGACCCTGACCTGACCGTGACGTTGACCGCGTTCGGCCGCTACTTCGCCGGCGTGGTTCTCGACCCGGTGTCGATCGCCCTGCACAGGCTGGTGACGGCCGAGGCTGAGCGTATACCCGGCCTCGGCCGTGCGTTCTTCGAACACGGCCCGGCGTTCGGGCAGCAGGTGCTGGGCCAGTATCTCCAGGTGGCGGCCGATTCGGGCGTCATCCGGGTCGTCGATGCACGGGCTGCGAGCGCCCAGCTGTATCAGGCGATGCTCGGTGACATCCAGATGCGCCTGCTGACCAACTCACCGTCCCGTCCGACGCCGGACGAGGTCGAGCAGAGCATCGTGACCGCGGTCGACGTCTTCCTCAACGGCGCACTCGTCCGCTGATTTGGTTTCGAAGACAGGATCGGTTGGGGTCTGGACCAGCAATAACGTGATCCCTTGCTCGCCGCCTTGACAGTACCGTACGGTACGGTTCTCTTGTTCGACGGCGTGTGAGAGGAACCGTGCTATGGCAGCACCCAGTCTCCGAGACGGCATCGAACAGGCGGGCTCACCGGTCCGCCTACTGTGGAAGCCGAACGCCGAGCCGTGGATGCCGGAAGTCGTGGACCGCGAGTACACCGGATGGCGCGTGGAACAGCAGACCTGGCACGACGGCGTCACGATTTCTGATCTCTCGCACCACATGTTCGACACGATTCTCGAAGGGCCTGACGCCACTCGGCTACTGAGCGCGGTGAGTGCGAACAACTACGAGAAGTTCGCGATCGGCCAGGCCAAGCAATTCATCCCGGTGACCGAGCGCGGTTTCATCGTCACGGACGGAATCTTGCTGCGCGAAGCGGAGCAGAAGTACACGCTCAGCGGAATTCCGGCGGCGCAGAATTGGGTGAAGTACCACGCGGAAAAGGGCGGATACGATGTCTCGTTCGTGACCGATCCGTCCTCGAAGTTCCGTGGGGGTGGGGCGCCGACGCTGTTCCGCTACCAGATCCAAGGGCCGTTGGCCGCGGACCTCGTCGCGCGAGCGTTCGGTGGCCCATTGCCGGAGACGAAGTTCTTCCACGCGACCCCGGTGGTGCTGGACGGGCGTCCGCTCCGAGCGCTGCGGCACGGCATGGCTGGTCAGTCGGGCTTCGAGTTCATCGGCGCCGGGGCGGACGCCGAGGCAGTGAAGAGCGCCTTGCTCCGTGCCGGCGAGCCGTTGGGTCTGGTGCACGTGGGGGCGCAGGCGTACGCCACGGCATCGATCGAGAGTGGATGGATTCCGTCGCCGACCCCGGCGATCTATTCCGACCCCGAGTTGGAGGATTACCGCGGCTACCTCCCGCTGTTCGGCATCGAGGGGCAGCGACCGCTGCACGGCAGCTACTTCTCGGAGAACATCGACGACTATTACGTCACGCCGTTCGAGCTGGGTTACGGCCGGTCGGTGGCGTTCAACCACGACTTCATCGGGCGCGACGCACTGCAGAAGGCGAAGGACAACACGACGCGCACGAAGGTGACTTTGGTGTTCGACGCCGACGACGTGCGGTCCGCGATCGGTGACGACTTCGTGCTGTCGTACTCCCGGCATCGCGTGGAAGCCGGGTCCGCGCTGGTCGGCACGACCCAGCAAAGCGGGACGCTGGCACCTGCCGGCACGATCCTCTCGCTCGCGATCCTGGACACCGAGCACGCCGCGCCCGGTACCTCCGTCGAAGTCGTGTGGGGTGACCATCCCGGTGCCGGCACAGCGCCGGACGCCGACCTCGGCTTCCCGCGAATCCGTGCCACGGTCGCACCCGCCCCCTTCGACGAGCACGCGCGTACGGCCTACCGCAGCGACAAGCGCCCCTAGGGCTTTCGGGCCCGGTTGATCCGGTGAGCCCGCGTCCGCGGGCCGCGCCTCGCTGCGCTGATGCTGTCGATATCAACCTATAAACACTGGAATGCGCTTCCACCCTTCACTGTCGATACCTGGAAAGCGAAACCCATGCGCCTTGCCTCCGCCAGAGCCGCCCTCGTCCTTCTGGCCGCTTTACTCTCGGTCGCCGCGTGCGGCCCGGGGGAGACCAGCACCTCCAGTGACACGTCTGCCGTCAGCGATGAGTTGGTCGCCCAGGTGAAGAAGCTCTCCGGGCCGGTCGACACCTATGTGCTGCCGACCGAGCCGCTAGGGGACGTGTCCCGCCTCACCGGCAAGACCGTCTACTACATCCCGATCACTGTGCAGGCCAAACAGTTCACGATCAGCGGCAACGCGCTTCGGGCAGCGCTGGCCACGGTCGGCGTCAAGCTGCAGATCTGCAATGGCAACTCCAACCCTTCCGACGTCGCGGCATGCGTGGCTCAGGCGACAGCCGCGAACGCCGGCGCGATCGTCACCGACTCGATCCCGTACGCGCTGGCCGCGAATGCATTCGACGCGGCGCAGGCCAAGAAGATCCCGGTGCTGATCACCGATCAGATCCCGGACCCGGCCCACCCGGCGTCCGCGACGCTCGGTTATCTCGAGGGCGGCGGCCGGGCGATGATGACGGCGCTCGCCGACTGGATCATCGTCGATTCCGGTGCCAAGGCCACGGTCGTGGTGAACGTGGCCACCGACACCCCGTCGACCGTGGCGTACGTGGAGTCCGCGCAGCAGGAATTCACGGCGCACTGCCCCGACTGCAAGCTCGTCCTCAACAAGATCTCGTCGGCGAACTTCAACCTGATCGCGTCGACGACCAGTTCCGCACTGTTGCGGACGCCTGATGCGAAGTACCTGGTGTCCGAATTCGATCAATTCCTCCAGCCCACTCAGGGCGGCGCCCAGCAGGCAGGCAAGATCGCCGCGGTAAAGGGCGGCTCGACCGCCGGCGGGATCAGCGGGCTCAAGACGCTGGAGGCGAAGAACTTCCTGCATGTCGACGTCCTGCAGGCTTCGACGTTCCAGGGTTGGGCGACCGCCGACGCAGCTCTGCGGATGATGCTCGGCTCCGCGTTGCCGAAATACGACATCCCGATCCGGATCATCGACCGGGAGAACGTCGGCAGCATCAAAATCACCGACGCCGCCGAAGAGTCCGGCGAGTGGTTCGGCGCGACCGACTTCCCGGCGAAGTTCACCGCGCTCTGGAAGGCCACCTAGTCGGCGGTTCCCGGCGCTGCGCTTCCGTCCCAGCGCCGGGATGCGAGCGCGTCAGTGGTTCCTCTCTCGATCGAAAGTGCGGCAATCCATGCGCAGTGAAGCGCCGGAGCGCAGACTCGAAACTCATAGAGCTGAGCCGGTGAGACCAGGGCGGCTGCGAACCTACGAATTGGCCATTCTGCTTTTGATGGCTCATCCTCCGCTCAATCTGATCTGGGGCGCCATTCCGACGGCGTACCAGTTCGGCGGTGTGGTGGCGACGCCCCTCGTCATGGCGGGCGCCGGCCTGATCCTGCTGGTCTTCTCGATCGGCTACAACGGCATGGCGCGCCGGGTGTCGGACCGTGGCGGTATGTCGGCGTTCATCGCGCGGGGGTTGGGTCCGCTCGCGGGCGCCGGGTCGTCCGCGGTGGCAGTCCTCTCTTATACGGCGTTGTCCACCTCGTTGCTCGTCATTCTGGGCGGAAGCGCCCGGCGCTTGATCGCAAGCCTGTTCGGTGTCCAGGTTCCGGTTGTGCTCTGCGTCTTCCTCGGAGGCTGCGTCGCGGCCGGGCTCACTCGCCTGCTGCTCCGGACCCTGGTCCGGGTATTACTGGCTGTCGGTGTCGTCCAGACCGCGCTGGTGCTCTGGTTCGACGTCATGGCGGTGGGGCACCCCGCGGACGGCGACGTCTCGTTTGCGGCGCTCGACCCGGCATGGCTGCTCAGCGGCTCGCTCGGGGTCGCGATCGCTTTCGCGATGAGCTCGTTCGTCGGCTCGGAGACCGGCGCGAGCTACGCGGATGACGTCGAGGACCCGCGGCGATCGATTCCTCGCGCGACCGTGTTGTCGTACGTGCTCACCACGGTGGCGCTGGTGGTCAGCGCCTGGGCGATCAGCGTCGCGGTCGGCGGGGAGCAGATCGTCGTCGCGGCCAAGGGGCAGCTCGATTCCCAGACCGCTGGACAGGGCGCCCCGTTCGCCCTCAGCGTGCTCCTGCGTCTCGTCGGAAGCGACCATGCCGCGCTCGTCGTCGACCTGTTCGCGTCCGCGCTGGTGCTGGGGTGCCTGACGAGCTGCACCACGCAGGCGCACGCGTCCGCACGGCAGTTGCCGGCGAGATCGTGGACCAGCCTGGCGGCCTCCGCGGTCGCGGGCGCCTTGGCGCTGACGGCCGTCGCCGCCGGCTCCAGCAACGTGGTCGTCTACCTCGTGCTGACCTCCGGGCTCGGCGTCGCCGGCCTGCTGATGCTGACATCGCTGTCGACGATCGTCTGGTTTCTGCGGGCCGACGACAGCGAGGCGGGCTTCTTCGGCTGGGAGGGGAAGGTCGTCGCCGCCGGGTTCTCCATGGTGACGATCGGATTCGTATTCTTCTACGGCCTGTACCGATTACCCCGCGAGGTACCGCACGGTGACGCGTACGGCTGGACGTTGTGGGCCGCCCCAATTGTTGCCTTCGCGGTCGGTATCGGTCTTCGGCTTGCCCGCGGGAGCGTGCAGATTTCGCATTCACAGCGTCTGTAATTCATGTCGTTCGCAGCGCCCGCGTGAGCATTGACGCAGTTACGGTCCCGTGAACACCAAATATTGCCGGGGGTGTGGAATTGTGGATGTTCTGGTAATCGATCACTACGACTCCTACACCTGGAATCTGGTGCATCTCATCGCGGATGTGACAGGTCGGCTGCCGGAGGTGGCCCAGCACGACGAGATCGCGGTGGCAGACACGCGGTCGCGTTCGCACATCGTGCTCTCGCCCGGTCCCGGGCGGCCGGACGACCCTGCTGACTTCCGCGTCGGGCTCGAGATCCTGCGTGAGAGCCGGGTTCCCGTTCTCGGGGTATGCCTCGGTCTCCAGGGCCTGGTCGTCGCTTATGGCGGGCGGGTCGATCGCATCAGGCCGGCCCACGGGGAAGTCGCGTCCATCGAACACGACGGCCGGGGCGTCTTCCGCGGCGTGCCGACCGGATTTCAAGGCGTGCGCTACCACTCGTTCGCGGCGGTCGAGGTGCCCTCCAGCCTGGCAGTCACGGCGCGTAGTGAAGACGGCACGGTGATGGGGGTGCGGCATCGGACCCGGCCGCTGGAAGGTGTGCAGTTCCATCCGGAGTCGGCGTTGTCCGAGCACGGCAGGCTATTGATGGCCAACTTCCTGGGAGTGGAGTAGTCGTGGCCGGTAAGTCCTTCAGCGAGATCGCCGCGTCGTGCGGCCGGTGTTTCTGGCTGGACGGCGCCGCTGGCCGAGACTGGTCGGGCCGACGGTCCTACCTCGGCTGGCTGGAACCCGGCGACGTCTCGATTAGCTATTCCGCTCGGGCCGGGGTCGTACGCCGGCACCAGGCCAGCCGAACCGAAGACATCGGGACCGATGTCTTCGAGGCGCTCCAGCACGAGATCGCCACCGGGCCCTCGGATGCGCAATGGTTCGGGTACTTCGGCTACGCCGCGCGGCCGGATCTTCCGGCGCGGCCCAGTGAGGATCTGCCGGACGCGGTATGGATGTGCCCCTCCCACCTCCGGGTGGTCACGCACCCCCTCACCGAGGCGCCCGGTCCCAGCGCTGTGCTGCCCCATCCCCTAGACCCCGGCCGCGAGCGTTCGTATCGCGAGGCGTTCACCCTGGTCCAGGACGAGCTGCATGCCGGGAACACCTACGAGACCAACCTGACCTACCGTGTCACGCTGCAGCGTGCGGTCTCGCCGGTCGCTGCGTATCTGGAGCTACGCCGGCGCAATCCCGCGCCCTACGCCGGATTCCTTCAGCACGACGTGCCCGGGGCCCACGCGTGGCTGCTGAGCTCCAGCCCCGAACGCTTCGTGACGGTCGACGCCGACCGATGGGCCGAGAGCCGGCCGATCAAGGGCACCACCGCACGTGGTGCCACCGACGAGGACGACGAATGGCTGCGCTCGCGCCTGGCACACGATCCCCGGTTCCGGGCCGAGAACCTGATGATCGTCGACCTCCTGCGCAACGACCTCGGCATTGTCAGTGAGCCGGGCACCGTGTCCACTCCGGGGCTGATGGAGGTCGAGAGTTACGCCTCGGTGCACCAGCTCGTGTCGACCGTCCGGGGACGGCTCCGCGAGGAGCTGACGACGGTCGAGGCGATCCGGGCTCTGTTCCCGCCGGGATCGATGACCGGTGCCCCGAAGCGGCGAACGATGGAAATCATCGACCGGATCGAGGACAGCCCACGGGGCGCCTACGCCGGCGCCTTCGGTCGGATCGCCGCGTCCGGCGAGGCCGACCTCGGGGTCATCATCCGGTCGCTGACCACCGACGGATCCGGGAACTGGGCGCTGGGGACCGGCGGAGGCATCACCGTCCATTCCGAGGCCGACTTCGAGCTGGCCGAGACACGCGTCAAAGCGACCCGGCTGCAGGACGTGCTCCGCGAGGCGGATGACACGACGACCGGTGCTGATGAGATGAAGACAACGGAGGCAGCGCAATGATTCAACGAACGCATCATTCGTGGACGGCGGCGCAGGCTGTCACTACTGCTGGGCGGCTACTTGTCGAGGGTCTGATCCGCATGGGGTTGGCCGAAGTCGCTTACGGCGAGACGGCTGAGCCGGTGTGCGCTGTCGACAGTTGGCTTGCCGAGCACTGGGCCCCCTCGGCAGAGGTTTTAGCGCCGTGACGCCGCACGTCGCGGTCACGACCTGCTGCGAAGCGTCGTCGCCTCGTCAGGCCGGTCCCGAGCAGCGTCCGAGCGACAACGTGACTCGGCGCAGCCTTCTGGCTGCCGGTGGAATCGGAGCAGTCGGCGCCCTGCTTCCGGGCGTGCCGGCTGCGGCGCAATCGGAACCGGTCCTCGCTGCCGCTCCGAAGCGTGGTGCCGCGGTGGTGCTCCTCGGGACTCAAGGGGGTCCGCCGCCGAATCCGGACCGCGCCGGCATCGCGACCGCCCTGACCGTCGACGGCGCAACGTACCTGGTCGACGCGGGGCGGATGGCCGTCTCGCAGTATGTTGCTGTCGGCCTCGCCTGGGCCGACTTGCGAGCGGTATTCGTGACCCATTTGCATGCCGATCACGTCGCGGAACTCTTTCAGATCTTCCTGCTCGGGGGATTCCAGGCGCCCGGCCAAGGTGACACTCTGACCGGGCCGATACCGGTGTACGGACCCGGGGCCGCCGGAGGACTTGCCCCTCCGTTCGGTGGCGGGCAGCGGCCGACGACCAACCCGGGCGATCCGACGCCGGGGCTAGCCGGCTTCTTCGAGCACGCGAGCGCGGCGTTCGCCTACAGCACCAATGTCTTCATGCGCGACTCGGGCATTCGGGAGACCCGGAGCCTCGCCGCGGTGCACGAGCTCGCGCCGCCGGCCGGTGCGAGTTACCAGGACACGGCTCCGGCGATGGCACCGTTCACCGTGATGGAGGACGACCGAGTGCGTGTCACCGCGGTGCTGGTGCCGCACGGGCCGGTGTTCCCAGCCTTCGCGTACCGCTTTGAGACGGATTACGGGGCGGTGACCTTCTCCGGTGACACGACCGCGCACGCGAACCTCGTCCGGCTTGCGCACGGCTCCAATGTCCTGGTTCACGAGGCCATCAACGTACAAGGCTGGGCGGGACCGGCGGCGATCAAGGACCATTTGCTCCAGGGCCACGTCGAGGTGCAGAAGGTGGGTGCCGTCGCCCAGAGCGCGGGGGCCGAACACTTGGTTCTCAGCCACATCGGGGACATGGCCGAGCCGCGCCTGAACGAGGCCAAGTGGCGGCGCTGGGCGCAGCGGGGCTACACCGGCCGCGTGACCGTCGGGCGTGACCGGGGCATCGTGCCCGTGCGCTGATCTCTGCGCGCCGAGGAGCTACGGGCGGATCGGCCAGGCCGAGACCACGGGGACCTCGGGTCCGTCGATGCCCGTAGTGACCCGGCGTAGCAGTCCGGTCAGCGTCGCCACCTCCTGGTCGGTCAAGCCGGAGGTGACGGTCGAGTTGGTCGATGCCATCGCCTCCCGGCCGCGTGCGACACCCGCCAGACCGGTATCGGTCAGTTCGTAAAGCACTACACGTCCATGCACCGGGTGCGTGTCTCGACTGACCCAGCCGAGTTTCTCGAGGCGGTTCAGTGCGGTGCCGACGCTCTGGGGAGCGATGTGGAATCCCCGGGAGAGGTCCGCTGCGGACAGGGGACCCAGCTGGTCGAGGTGGACCGCGAGCCCCAGCTGGGTCGCGGTCACGCCGAGGTCGTCCAACGCTTCTTGAACCGTGCGGTGCACGGCGTTCTGTGCACGCCAGAGGACATGGGTGAACTCGTCGTCCCAGGACGTCACGGCATCGCTCACGAACTGGCCTCCAGGCCTTGTTATCAGACGCCTTCTATGTTGACATGCATCTGTCATCATCGTGGCTCGCTCGGCGAGCCCCAATGGAGGGAATGCGCGATGGCTTCACCCAGCCTTCAGGACGGCATCACCAAGGCGGGCTCCGCCGTGGCACTCCGGTGGACGGACAAGCCGCGGGCCTGGACCCCGCCTGTGGTCGCGCCGGAGTACTCCGGCTGGCAGAAGGAGCAGGCCGCCTGGCAGGACAGCGTCGCGCTCATGGACCTGTCGTACCACATGTGGGATACCTTCGTTTCGGGCCCGGACGCCACCCGGATGCTCAGTGAGCTCAGCGCCAACAACTACGAGAAGTTCGCCGTGGACCAGGCGAAGCAGTTCATCGTCGTCAACGAGAACGGCTATTTGGTCGGCGACGCGATCCTGCTGCGGCGCGGCGAGCAGGACTACGTCATCACCGGCCGACCCACCAACCAGAACTGGATCACCTACCTCGCACAGCAGGGCAAGTACGACGTCGAGCTGAGTAGTGACCCGGACTGCTCGCGCGATCCGCGGCACGTCCCGCCGTTCTTCCGCTACCAGATCCAGGGGCCGTTCGCGCAGCAGCTGATCGAGGCGGCATTCGAAGGACCGCTGCCGGAGACGAAGTTCTTCCACACCACCAACGTCACGCTCGCGGGCAAGACCTTCCGGGCGCTGCGTCACGGCATGGCCGGCCAGCCGGGCTACGAGTTCATCGGCGAGTACGCCGACCACGCCCCGGTCAAGGAGGCGCTGCAGAAGGTCGGCGAGCAGTTCGGCCTGGAGCTGGTCGGCTCGCTGGCGTACCCGACGGCCCAGGCCGAGGGTGGCTGGGTGCCGGCGCCGATTCCGGCGATCTATGATGACACTCCGTCGCAGACCGCCTACCGCGAGTGGCTGCCCCTCCACACGCCGGACGGCATGCAGCCGCTGCACGGCAGCTTCTACTCGCCGAACATCGCTGACTACTACGTGACTCCGTACGAGCTGGACTACGGACGGTCGATCAGCCTCAGCCACGACTTCGTCGGCCGCGACGCGCTTCGTGCGCTGAAGGACGCCGAGCGCCGGCACAAGGTGACGCTGGTGATGAACGCCGACGACGTGACCGCCGCGCTGGGTGCCGACCACGGCATCGTCAATACGCTCGCCAAGCAGCGCGTGGAGACCGACAGCGGAATGGTCGGCAGCACGGAGTACACGGCCTTCAGCAGCCCCTACGGGACGATGCTCAGCCTGGCCCTGGTCTCGGAAGAGGTGTCGAAACCCGGCATCGAAGTCACGGTCGTCTGGGGTGACCACCCCGGCGGCGACGTCGCCCCCGACGCCGACCTGGGGCTTTCGCGGATCCGCGCGACGGTGCAGCCCTGTCCGTACAACGAGTTCGCGCGCGCCGGCTATCGCCAGGACTGACGCGCTTCGCGCAGTCATTGCATGCACGATGCGTGAAGGGCCAGCACTTGCCGCTCCTTCACGCACCGACCTACATTCACTAGGACGATCTAGTAGTCGGAATTTGCCGGGAGGAACTCAATGACCACCAAGATCGACGGGCGGGCCGTCGCCGCCCGGGTACGCGCCGAGGTCGCTGCCGAGGCGACGAAGCTGTGGCCCGATGCGGAGCAGGCGCCGGGCCTGGCGACGATCCTGGTCGGCGACGATCCGGCGAGTGCGGTGTACGTGGCTTCTAAGCGCAAGGCCGTGCGCGCGGCCGGTATGCGTGACTTCCACGTCTCCTTACCGGCCACCGTGAGCCAGGCCGAGCTCGCCGAGGTGATCGACCGGCTGACCGCCGACCCGGAGGTGGCCGGCATCCTGCTGCAGCTGCCGCTTCCGGCGGGCCTGGAGGCCGGTCCGCTCATCAGCCGGATTCCCCCGGAGAAGGACGTCGATGGCCTGACCACGAACAGCGCCGGCCTGCTGGCCCGCGATCAGGAGGGGCTCCGGCCCTGCACACCCGCGGGCGTGATCGAGCTGCTGGATTCGGCCGGGATCACCATCGAGGGCGCGAAGGCTGCCGTGGTGGGACGTTCCGACCTGGTCGGCCGACCCATGGGGCAGATGCTGCTCAACCGCGACGCGACGGTCACGGTCGCGCACAAGGGGACACGGGACCTGATTGCCGCCACCCGCGAGGCGGACATCCTCGTCGTGGCCACCGGCGTTCAGGGGCTCATCGGTCGCGAACATGTCAAGGAAGGCGCGACGGTCATCGATGTCGGTATCCACCGAACTCCCAATGGTCTGACCGGCGATGTACGGGCGGACGAGCTCGAGGGCTGGGTCAAGGCCCTCACTCCGGTGCCCGGTGGGGTGGGCCCGATGACGATCGCGATGCTGATGGTGAACACGCTGAGGGCGGCCCAGTGGGCCCAGCCGAACGGCGGACGATGGATCAAGTAACGACGGTCCCGGTCCGGAACTCCGTGTTCCCGTCATTGGCCGTCGCGGACACCCGGTGCCTGGTCATGGGCGTCCTGAACGTTACCCCGGACTCGTTCTCCGACGGGCACAAGTATCTGGCGGTGGACTCGGCCGTCGAGCACGGTCTGGCGATGTCGCGCAGCGGTGCGGACATCGTCGACGTGGGCGGCGAATCGACCCGGCCGGGAGCGGACCGGGTCTCCGAGCGCGAGGAACTGGCCCGGGTGCTCCCGGTGGTGCGAGCCCTCGTGGAGTCGGGCGTGCGGGTCAGCATCGACACCACGCGCGCCGGCGTCGCCGCCGCAGCGGTCGGGGTCGGCGCGACGGTGATCAACGATGTCAGCGGAGGACTTGCCGACCCGCGGATGCCCCGCGCGGCCGCGGAGGCGGGCGTCACCTATGTCGCGATGCACTGGCGGGCGCCGAGCAGGCACATGCAGGACCACGCCGTCTATGCAGACGTGGTCGAAGACGTTCGGGCCGCGCTGAGCAGGCGGATGGATGCCCTGGTGGACGCCGGCGTCGACCAGGCCCGGATCGTCCTGGATCCGGGCCTGGGATTCGCCAAGGACGCTGCGCACAACTGGGCGTTGCTCCGTGGGTTGCACCGGATCATCGATCTCGGGCGGCCCGTCCTCGTCGGCGCGTCGCGCAAGTCGTTCCTCGGCCGGGCGGCCGCTGCCTCCGAGGGAGTACTGCCCGAGGCGCACGAGCGGGACCGGCTCACCGCCGCGGTCACCGCGCTGGCCGCCGATGCGGGTGCCGCGTGCGTGCGGGTGCATGACGTCCGCTCCAGCCGGGATGCCGTGACGGTCGCGGCCGCGTGGCACGGCCGGACGTGACGCCGGATCTTGCCGGAATCCAGCGCTACCTGTTCGCTGAGCTCCCGCCGATGCAGGCGACGGTGATGACCAGGCACGGTGTCGGCGTGCGGCGCGGCTGCTCGCGGACCTGGGCGACCCGCAGGACACCCTTCGGGTCGTCCATGTGGCCGGGACGGCCGGCAAGGGTTCGGTCTGCACTTTCCTGACCGCCGTGTTGGAAGCACATGGTCACCTGGTCGGCCGCTATCTCTCGCCGCATACCCATACGGTCCTGGAACGGTTCGCCCTGCGCGGCAGGATTGTCGACGCCGCGCGGCTCAGCAGGTACCTGGCCGACGTGCGCCGAATCGAACGTGAACGCCGAGGCGGCCCGGACGGCCCGGCCAGCATGTTCGAAGTCCTGACGGCGACGGCTTACGAGCTCTTTGCCCGGGAGGGCGTCGACTACGCGGTGATCGAAACAGGGCTGGGCGGTCTGCACGACGCGACCAACGTCGTCGGGCGAGCGGACAAGCTGGCCGTGCTGACCTCGATCGGGCTCGACCACATCGAGGTACTGGGCGAATCTCTTGAGGCGATCGCCGCGCAGAAGGCGGGCATCCTGCCGCTCGGCGGAGTAGCGGTGGCCGTCTCGTCAGGGCGGGAAGCCGACACGGTCGTGCGCGCGGAAGCGGTACGACGGCGCTGCCGGTTGGATCAGTATGAGCCGGCCGAGCTGGAGGGGGCCTCCGGAGCGCTTCGCCTGGGGCTTCCCGGCCGGCATCAGCAGGTCAATGCCGGGCTCGCGCTGAAGGCCGCCGCAGAGCTCGCGCGCCGCGACGGGTGGAAGTTCGACCCGGAGGTCGCCGCCCGGGGATTGGCCGCGGCCCAGTTGCCCGGCCGCTTCGAGCGTCGGCGATATGCGGGGCACCCGGTGATCCTCGACGGCGTGCACAACCCGATGAAGCTCACCGCGCTCATCGACGCGGTGGAGCAGGAGTTTCCGGGTAGCGCATCGATCTGGGTGATCGGCGTGAAGCCGGACAAAGACCTGGACGAGATCCTGCGCCTGGTGCGGCCCGCAGCCTCGCTCGTGATCGCGACGGAGTTCGGTGACGAAGCCGGGGCGAAGGCGGTATCGGCCGAGTACGTCGCCGCGACCGCAGCGCGCCTCGGCCTTCCCGCGGTTGAGGCATGGCGGGACCCCTCGGCAGCACTCACCCGGGCGGTCTCGCTCGCCGGCGACGACGTTCCGGTCGTCGTCACCGGGTCGTTCCACACCGTCGCCGCCGTCGGCAGGCGGCTGGCGGTTCAGCCGATCGCGGATCGAGCCGGCTAGGCCTCGTCACACGGACTCGCGGACCACGACGTGTGCCGGCGCAGCGATCAAACCGCTCTCGGTAAGGCCGAGTACCCGGCGGGCCGCCCGGCGGCCGTGGGCCTCCGCATCGATGTGCACCGTGGTCAGACCGGGCGAGGAGAGCGCGGCGTAGGCGGTGGCGTCGTACCCGATGACCGCTAGGTCACCGGGAACCCGCACGCCGAGAGCCGCGGCCGATTTGAGCACTCGCAGAGCCACCTCGTCGGTGAACCCCGCGATCGCCGTCACGGGCTCGTCACGCAAAAAGGCGCGCAACGTCTCGACGCCGCCGGCGTCCGGCTCAGGCATGGCGACCGATACCAGCGGCGGAAGCCCGAGACGCTCGACCGCCTGACGGGCGAACTCCTCACGGGCACGGGCGAAAGCGGTCTGATGCTCGGGCAGTGCCATCGCCAGGCGCCGATGCCCGCAGTCGGCGAGATGCCCCATCTGGATCGCGGTGTGTGCGGCGAGGCCGTCGGTCCAACCGCCGTCCGCGAGTTCGTTCCCCGAGGAATAGTTAGCGGCGAAGTCGATGATCGCCCGAGGCGACACCATGTGGGTCAGATGAGCGGTCGACTCGTCCGTGGGATGACCGTGTTTGACCACCAGAATGTGCTCGTGCAGGGCGAGCTCGTCGTCGAGGCCACTGATGTAGGAGCGCGAGTAATTGCCCTCCAGACGAGCGTCGACGTTGAGGACGACGATTCGTGAGGATCCTTCGCGCATGGCCCTGGCGATGGCGTGCGGCACGTAGCCGAGCTCTTTTGCTGCTCGGAGAACTCGCTCGCGGGTGGCCGGCGAGATCGTTTGAGTCGGGGTGTCGTTGATGACGAAGCCCACGGTGGCCTGAGACACCCCGCTGGCCGCGGCGACATCACGCATCGTCACGCGCCGACCGTCCATCGGGCCTCCCTCACGAGGTGGTCCCCGCCCGCCCACGACAGCGCCAAGCACGCTGGCCAGCAGGCCGGAAGTGAGAATACTACTTGGACGATCTAGTGACTCTAGTCTGCATCATTAGTGCGATCTAGTAGCACGCGCTGTGATGTCGGTCAGCGCGAATCGGTTCTCGGGAAGGTTGGCGAGGATGGATCAACTGCTCGTCATGCGTAGCCTCGTCGCGGTGGCGGAGACCGAGAGTTTCGCGAGTGCCGCCGACCACATGCGGACTTCCGCCTCGTCGGTATCGCGTCATGTGGCCAGCCTGGAGAAACATCTGGGAGTCCGGCTGGTCAATCGGACGGCCCGATCGGTGACCTTGACCGAGTACGGGTTGCAGTACAGCGGGTTCGCCCAGCGCATCATCCACGAGATCGAGGAGGAGGAGCGCAGCCTGGCCGGTCTGACCACGAGCATCACCGGTTCGCTGTCGGTGGTCTGTCCGAAGTGGCTGGGTGCTCTGGAGTTAGGTGACGCGATCGCCGCGTTCTCGGTCCGTTATCCCGAGATCGAGTTGCGCCTCGAGCTCGGCGGCGTGCAGGACCGGTCGTACGCGTTTCTGGATGAGGGCTACGACGTCTCGTTCCATACCCGTCCGCTTCGTGACTCGCAGATGCGCCTGCGCCGGATCGGTACATTGCCGTTCGTCTTGTGTGCCTCGCCGTCGTACCTGGACGAGCGCGGTCGACCGGAGGAAGTCGCGGCGCTCGCGGAGCACGATTGCCTTGCTCATGAACATGAGTCCTCGTGGCGCCTGGAACTCGACGGCCACCAGCAGGTGCGCAAGATTTTGCGCCGTACGTTCACGACGAACTCCTACCTGGCGCTGATGAAGGCCACCGAACGCGGCCGCGGCGTCGCGTTGCTGCCTCTCCGGCCGGCCGGCGACAGCATGAAAACTGGGGATCTGGAGGCGCTGTTCTCCGGTGCCCATGTTCAGGAGCGCTCCCTGTGCGCGGTCCACGGGCCGAGCCAGCGGGTGCCGAAGAAGGTCGAAGCACTACTCGACTTCGTCACGCAGTGGTTCAACGACCATCCGATGCCGGTGCCCGAGCCGCTGGCTCATGGTTTGACGTAGACCTGCGGCGGGTGCCAGGCCTGCGTCTGCAATGCATCGGCGTCGGTGGCGCGGGTGGAGACCAGCCGTCGCTCCAGGTGCTCGCCGTGGTGCCCGTGCCTGGTGTAGTGGTCGGTCAGCAGATCGTGGCCGAGGTCGTTGTTCAAGTCTCGCCAGACCGTGTGCTTGTGCTGGCCGGCGGCGACCGCGTTGTCGGCCTCGACCAGCAGATGCTGAGTGGAAACGCGGTAGTAGTGCGCCGTGTCGGGACGCGTGCCGCCGGCCCACGCGAAATGGAGCTTCCGGGGGTCCTCGCGGAGGATCTGGTCGCGGTACTGAGTGCTGATCTCTTCCGGGCCCGTCTCGACGTAATACAACATCAACTGCCGGACCGCGGCCACCTCGCTTGCGCTCAGGTCACTACCGCTCACGCCCGAGGGCGCGCTCTTGACGAAGCGGAGCTTGGACCGGTCGTGGTCGGTGATGGTGTAGCCGACGATGCCGAGGTCGACGTGGTCGGGCCACTCCTCGGCACCGACCTGGGGAACCTGGCGGGTGACGAAGTCCGCGGGTGCCACGTCGTGGATGACGGCGCGCTCGCGCAGATCCGGCGAGAGGGAGTTCAGGACGTCGAAAGCCATGCGGGCGGGCGCCCCGAGCGGGTCGAGGACGCCGGCCGGGATCGGCAGCGCGCCCATCGCGAGCGGGGTGACGGTCAGGTAGCGCTGGGCGACGATGGTGAAGTTGAGCGACAGATGGTGGCCGATGACGCGCCAGCCCCAGGTGTCCTCGAAACCCGGCCGGCCGAAGACAGTGAACCAGTAGGCGTCCGGGCTGCGAAATTCTCCGGCGATCACGCCGAACTCGCGGTCGATGACCTCGAGTTCGCGAAGGATGTTCTCGGTGGCCATCACCGCGAGGACTTGGCTGTAGCCGCGCAGGCTGAGGCCCGCCTTCAGCAACGTGTGCGCCAGCGTCTTCTGGTGGTTGTCGAGCTTGGTGAGCGGAACGCCGGTGCGGTCGGGCTTCGGGATGAAGTCCCAGTCGACCCGCCGTGGGTCACTCATGTCCGGGATGTGTATCTGGGCGCGCAGCTCGGGAGTCAGGGAATCCAGCAGCGCCCAGGTCGAGAAGAGCATCCGCTTGATCGCCCACGGTGCTTCGAAGTTCATGGTCGGGAGCTCGGGCATGGTTCCTTCTTCGGTCAGGGCGCGTCGCGGAGAACAGCGAGCAGCTCGCAGTGCATCAGCGCGTCGCCGTCCAGCTGTGCGGCGAGCGCTTGACGGGCCGGGCGGCAGGCGGGGTCGGGGAACATCGCCAGCCATTCACGGTTGAGTGCGGCTCGATCACGAGGATCGGCGAGGTAGAAGGTCATCTTGAGGATGTCGTCCGGGGTGCCTCCGGCGACCTCCAGCAATGTGCGGACGTGGCCGAAGACGTTGGCGCACTGCTGGTCCAGACCTGGGGGCATCTGCCTGGTCCGGGGGTCTCGGCCGGTAAGGGCGCCGGAGGCCAGGAACGGGCCGATTCTGCTGGCGACGGGAATCGGGTTGTTGTGCTTGAACCCGGGCATCTCGATGCTGACCCGTTCCGGCACTGCTCAGGCCTCCGCGACGATGTGGTTCTCCAGGGCGCCCAGCCCGGTGATCTCGGCGCGGACGACGTCGCCGACCTTCAAGAAGTTTTTGGTCGGCGCGCCGATGCCCGACGGTGTTCCGGTGGCGAGAATGTCCCCGGGCATGAGTGTGAAGACCTGTGACAGGTAGGCGATCTGCTCATAGATGTCGTAGATCATGTCGTTGGTCGACCAGTCCTGCCGGACCTGGCCGTTGACGGTCAAGGTCATGTGCAGGTCGAGCGGATCGGCGATCTCGTCGTCAGTCGTGAGCCACGGGCCGATCGGGCCGTGGGTGTCGAAGGACTTCCCGAGCGTGAAAGTGGGGGAGCGCTTCTGCAGCCAGTCACGTACCGACACATCATTGGCGACCACGTAGCCCGCGATCACGGACCGGGCGTCGGAGACGGAGACGTGCTTGCAGCGGCGGCCTATGACGACGCCGAGCTCGATCTCGTAGTCCAGCTCGTCGGAGAGATCCGGCTTCACGACGTCGTCGTGCGGGCCGACGATGCAGGAGACCTGCTTGTTGAACCACATCTGGCTGGTGGGAATCGTGATCCCCGCCTGGCGGGCTTCCTCGGCGTGCTGCGCGTAATTCATACCGATACCCAGATACTTCTGCGGATCGTCGATCGGGGCCAGGAGCTCGACCTCGGCCAGCGGGTACCGCTGACCGTCCGCAGCGAGAATCTGCTCTTTGAGCAGCGACAGGTCGGGGAGTATCGCGCGGAGGGAACCGCCGACCTCAGCGGAGACGTCGATGACCTGGTCGCCGTCGACCCGGCCGAGCCGGATCGGGCCCGAGTCGAGCGCGAAGCGTGCGATCTTCATGCCGGTACGCCCTTCTGAGTGATTTCCGTGTCGGCGATGCTCGCCCGTTCCGCGGCCGTGGCCGGCCACACGTGCTCACCGTCGGGCGTCATCTGGAAGCTGACGAAGCGCCAGGCGCCGTCCTCGCAGCGTCGCAAGACCTGGATGGCCTGGCCGCTGACGACGCGTGCGGAGCCGTCGGGGCTGCTTAGCCGGTTGGTCAGGCGTCCGGTCATGATCGCCGCGTCACCGATCAGCCGGAGGGTCAGCTCTCCCCGGGCGATGTCGAGATAGGCCTGCCGCGTCGCGACGTGCTCCAGCAGCTGCGCCTTGCTGTGGGTCAGACCGGGTGCGTGGGTGTGGACGAGCGACTCGTCGTAGAGATCGTCCAGAGCACTCAGATCGATGCTCAGCAGCGCCGCGCGACGGCGTTCTTCCACCGCGAGGAGTTCCGCCCGCGTAGCGGGATCGGCGTACACGAGAGGGTCGGTCATATCAGTCCTTCGTAGGTTCCGCCGTCCAGCTGGAGGTTCTGACCGGAGAGGTATCCGGCTTGTGCGGCGCAGAGGAATGCGCACGCGTCGCCGAACTCCTCGGGCCGGCCGAGACGGCCGGCGGTGATTGTCGAGGCGATCCGGGATCGGGCCTCCGTGCGGTCGATTCCGGCCGACGTCATAAGCCGCTGTGCCATGAACTCCTGGCGAGGCGTGTCGATGCGTTCGGGCAGCAAATTGTTCACCGTGACGTTGTCGCGAGCGACGTCCTTGCTGATGGACTTGCTGATGGCGGTGAGGGCCGAGCGGGCGGAGGCCGACAGGCCCATCTCGTACGCCGGGCTTTTCACCATCGCCGAGGTGATGTTGACGATGCGGCCGAAGCTTCGCGCCCGCATCCCGGGGATGTAGGCGCGCATGAGCTCCACCGCCGGGACCAAGTGGGCCCGTGCCGCTTCGATCAGCGCGTGCTCGTCCCAGTCATCGAGGCCGCCGGGCCGCGGACCGGCGTTGTTGGTAACCAGGATGTCCACGTCGGGCACCGCGCTGGTGATCGCCGCGCGTCCGTCGGCCGTGGTGAGGTCCGCGGTCACCCCGCGGACGCCGGCCCCGGGCAGTTCGGCACGTAGCGAGGCGAGGGCGTCCGCGAGTTTGGTCTCGTCTCGGCCGTTGAGGATCACCGCCACCCCTTCACGGGCCAGCGACCGGGCGCACGCGTAGCCCAGCCCTTGGGACGAGGCAGCGAGGAACGCGGTGCGACCGGCCAGACCGAGGTCCATCTAGCGGTACGCGTGCTCGGTGCGGAAGCCGGTGGTGTCGCCGGCCTCGAACCCGGGGCGCGGCTGACCCACCAGCGCGTGGTACTTGCTGAAGATCGCGTCCGCCTCGGCCAGCGGAAGGACCTGCTCAATGTCGGTGAAGCGCTTACCACCGGTGCGGTCCTCGACCATTCGTCGGATCACCTCGTAGCCTTCGCCCCGGTGCGCCATCACGATGCCGTTGACCGCCTTGAGGCGCTGATTCTCGAAGGCCTGGAGAGCGGCCGAGACGTCGTCGGTGGTGGCCAATTTCTCGGCCAGGACGCCGCCGTCGACGATCGCCTGGCACGCGCCGTTGCCGCCCCGGGGGTACATGGCGTGCGCGGCGTCTCCGATGAGGATCATCCGCCCGTCGGTCCAGGTGTCGAGCGGCTCGTGGCGGATGAGGGGAAACAGGTAGACCTCGCGGGCGTCCCGCATCAGCTTCTGCACGTCCAGGTGGACGATGTCGCACTCGTCGTAGTAGTGCATGACCTCGTCGACGGTGCCCCGCTGATTCCAGTCCTCGACCGACTCGTCCCTCATGGCCTCGACGACCCAGTTGACCAGCACTTTGCCGGTGCCCTCGAAGTCGTTCGCGATCGGGTAGACGATCATGCTCGAGCTCTGCGGTGCGCCGATGTGCAGGATCGTGCCGCCGCTGCCGAACGGCTCCATCAAGGTCGTGCCCCGCCACATCGTGATGCCCGAGTACACCGGCTCGGAGTGATGGGGGTGCATCTGCTGGCGGAGGGCGGACTTGATGCCGTCAGCCGCGATGGCCAGGTCCGCGGTGACCTGCGTGCGCTGACCGTCGTGGTCGACCAGATCGAGGGTGACCTTGTCGTCGTGGTTGGTGTAGCCGACGCAGCGGACACCGTGGACGATCGAGTCCTGACCGAGGCGCTCGAGAACGGTGCGGTAGAGCAGCATCTGCAGGTAACCGCGGTGGACGAACCGCTGCTCGTGGAGGTAACCCATGTGTACGCCGCAGAGTTCGGCATAGATCTCCTGGCCGTACTTGTTGTAGAAGATCGAGTCCTTCGCGTCGACCGAGATCGCCCGGAACTCCTCCAGGAGCCCGAGATCCTCAAGTTCCTTGGTGCCGTAGACCTTGACGTCGATGCCGACGCCGAGCGGCTTGAGCTCGGGCACGGCCTCGTAGATCCGGGGCCTGAAGCCTCGCTGGTGCAGGCGGAGGGCGGCAGCCAGCCCGGCCGGGCCGGCGCCGATGATCGCGATGTCGAATGAGCTGTCAGGCATGGAGAACGTCCTCGGTTCGGGGTGCGGGAAGTCAGGCGCTCGGGAGGGGATTGCCGAACTCGCGGAGGAAGCTCAGCGTCGCTGCCCACGCCCGTGCGGTGCTCCGCGCGCTGTAAGCCACGACGTCGGGCCGGGGGGAGTCTTTGACCATCGGGCTGGTGAAGGCGTGGACCGTGTCGCTGTACACGTGCAGCTGCCAGTCGACGCCGGCAGTGGTCATCGCAGCGGCCAGCCGCGAGCGCATCTCGGCGGTGCCCATGGGGTCGGCATCCCCGCCGATCACCAGAACCGGGGCGGACGCGGCCTGCGACCAGTCGAACTCGATGATGTCCAAGCCGCCGTGGACGCTGATCACGCCGGCGACCTGGGTGCCGGTGCGCACCAGCTCCAGCGCGGACGATCCGCCGAAGCAGTAACCGAGCACGACGACGCCACGTCCGCTGGTTTCCGGCTGCTCCAGCAGCGCGGTGTGCGCGGCGCGGATCCGGCCGAGCCAGCGGTCGCGCTCGGCGGCCATTTCGCCGATCAGCGGACCGAATTCAGCCGCGTCCCTGGGGAGAAGCCGGTCGCCCCAGACGTCGGCGACGAAGACCGGATGTCCGCGGAGGGCGAGCCGGGCGGCAAGATCGGTGACGTGCGTGGTCACCCCGTATGCGTCGGGAACCAGCAGGACGGCGGCCAGCTCGCTGCCGGTCTCCGGTGAGCACAGGTAGCCGAGCATGCGGGTGCCGTCATGCCGGTACTCGACGTCGCGGGTCGACAAGTCACTCATGGCGGGAACCGTAAACGAAATCATGTACGATTTCAAACACGAATTTGCTTGTGCGGGAGCCGTCTTCACACTAGATTCCGTATTAGATTTCGTACACGATCTACATGATCGCTGGTCAGAGCACATTCGGCCGACATGGTAACGATAAGTTACCGGCGACAGCTCCCGCGCTCACTTCGATGCCGGACCAGCCCAACCCACGACGAGAGTGGATCCCTCCCATGGCCGTTGTCGACATCAACATCCACCACCTGCCGGAAGACCTGTTCTCCAACCCGAAGATGCTCAACGGCTTCCTGGACAGCGCCCCGCGTGGTTTCGGCGAGATCGCCCGGGTCGCGCAGCTGGAGGACGGCCGGCAGCAGCTGATCCTCGAGAAGCCCGCCGGGTACCAGAACCTCAACTACGTCGACGGCGACTACAGCGCCGAGGCGAAGCTCGCCGCGATGGACGAGGCCGGCGTCGACTACGGCATCATGCGGGTCCCGGTGTGGCAGGAGTGGTTGCCGCTAGAGACGTGCAAAGAGGTCAACGACAACGCCGCGGAGATCGTCAAACGTTCCCACGGTCGGCTGTTCGCCACCGCGTGCGTGCCCCCGTGGGGCGGCAAGGAGAACGTCTACGAGCTCGAGCGGTGCGTCAACGAGCTGGGCGTCGTCGGGGTGCAGCTGGCCTGCCACTACGGCCAGCTCTACCTGGACGACGCGGTGTTCGAGCCCTACCTAAAGACCATCGAGCGGCTGGACATCCCCGTCATCGTCCACCACACGCCGCTGCCGGTGGAGTGGAAGACCGTCATCGACTACACCAACCTCCGCCGCGAGTTCGGCCGCATCACCGACCAGGCCACCGCGGTCGGCCGCGAGCTGTTCAGCGGCATGTTCGACCGGATGCCGGGCCTGCGCTTCATCCACACCATGCTCGGCGGCAACTGGTTCGCCAACACCGCGCTGATGACGCCGCACGCGTCGAACAAGAAGGAAGCGATCACCCGCCTGGACCCGACTGGCGGCGAAAAGATCAAGAGCTACCTGGAGAACAACATCTTCTTCGACCTGACCCACCCGCATTCGTGGGGCAAGGACCAGGTCGAGTGCGCGATCAAGGTCAATGGTGCCGACCACTACATGTTCGGATCGTCCTTCCCCGTCTTCTACGGCTGGATGAGCCAGGGCGTGGAATTCCTGCAGAAGACGATCGAGATGAGCGACGAAGAGCGGGAGCAGGTGCTCTTCGGCAACGCCAAGCGCCTCTTCTCATTGCCGATCTGACCTATGAGTCGACACCCGGACCAGGACATCGACGGCTTCTTCTCGACCGCCCGCGTGGCCGGTCGGGAAGGAGTGGTCGAGCTGCCGACCGACGGCTACACCCATTACCTGCTCGACCACGACGATCCCAAGCTCGCCGACGTGCGCGGCATGAGCTACGACGAGTTCACGCAGGACCGCTATCAGGCGCCGTTCCTCCAGGATCTGCTGGTGTATTGGCGCTCGCTGTACGACGAGCCGTTCGCCGGCATCACTTCCGACGGGGTGGTGCGGCCAGGCCTGTACGGCCTGCCGGAGTCTCCGGAGGCCGACTCCGCTCAGCACCGGGCGGCCGAGCGGATGCTGGCCGGCCTGACCGACGCCGAACGGCAGTCGGTCAGGTATCCGCTCGACGCGGCGGAGTGGCGCGCCTGGAGCAACCCGGAGTTCGTGGTCCACCGCGTGGGGCTACGTCTGGAGGACCTCGAGACCGAGAAAGTC
Source organism: Cryptosporangium sp. NPDC048952 (assembly GCF_043197895.1). Lineage (NCBI taxonomy): Bacteria > Bacillati > Actinomycetota > Actinomycetes > Cryptosporangiales > Cryptosporangiaceae > Cryptosporangium > Cryptosporangium sp. NPDC048952. The sequence goes on from NZ_JBICTY010000012.1 coordinate 108,100, forward strand.
GACGCCGTCCTCGAACTGGTGCGTGCCTCGCTGAGCCCCGAGGGCTACGAGCGGGTCACCGAGGCCATGGCGCTCAACGGCTTCCTCGGCAAGCTCGTCGATCTGCCGACGGTGATGAACGACCGCAGCTACTGGTTCTCGGTGTTCGGCACGCCGGACCCACTCGAACCCTGGGGCTGGCAGCTGTTCGGCCATCACGTGGCCGTCAACTTCGTCTCGGTCGGTGGCCGTCACGTGATCGCGCCGGTGTTCCTCGGCGCGGAGCCGGCCGTCACCGAGGAGTACCCGCCGCTGTTCGCTGACCGCGAGCAGATCGCACTCAGACTGGCCGGCTCACTGTCTCCCGGGCAACGGGACGACGCGGTGGTGTACGACTCCGTCCTGGACCCGGCGATGCCCGAGGGCCGGCTCCATCCCGCCGACGAGCGGCACGTCGCCGGCGCCTTCCGGGACAACCGCGTCATCCCCTACGAGGGCATCCGTGCCTCGGCGCTGGACGCGCAGCAGCAGGGTTGGCTGCGCGGCATCGTGGCCGATTTCCTCGTGCTGCTGGTCGAACCGCAGCGTGCCGCGACGCTCGCCGAGTACGACGCGCACCTCGACGAGACGTACTTCTCCTGGTATGGCGCCACCGACGGCTCGCAGCCGTTCTACCTCCGTGTCCACAGCCCGGTGATCCTCGCCGAGCTGGATCACCATGCCGGAGTCTGGCTGACCAACCGGCTGCCGGCCCGCTTCCATGTGCACACCACGCTGCGGCACCCCAACGGCAACGACTACGGTCGTGCGCTGATCGCCGCGTGGGGGGTTGATCAGGCGTGACGTACAGCGCCGTTGCGCCGGGACACCTCGACGTCGTATCGGGTCACCGCCTCCACGGTACGGAGCTCGTGCTGCCTGGCCGCGGTCTCGATCGCTTCGGAGTCGGCGCCGGACTCAATGAGCTCGAGCAGGTGCTCGTGCTCGGCCAGGGAGGCTTCCGCGCGGCCGGGCGCATACCAGAACGCGGACTTGCGAATCACTTCCAGGCGCGCCCACTCGCTGTTGACCATCGAGACGAGGCGTTCGTCCCCGGCGCGCGAGGCCAGCAACTCGTGGAACTCCCGGTTGAGGTGACCGAACCGACCGGGGTCGAAGGCCGCCAGCGATTCCGCCATCTGCCGGTTCAACGCGCGCGCGCCGTCGAGATCGGCCTTCGACAGGTGGGGAGCGGACAGGGCGGTCGCGTACCCACCGATCCGGGCCAGCAAGCTGAGCCCCTGCTGCCAGGCATCGGTGTCGAAGGAGCGGACGACCGCCCCGACGTTGGGGACCATCTCCACCCAACCCTCGGCCTCGAGCCGCCGAAGGGACTCCCGCCACGGCACCGAACTGATCGCGTGCTCGCGGACGAGCTGATCGATGACCAACCGATGCCCGGGTCCGTACGTGCCGTCCATGATCCGCTCTTTCAGGATCTGGAACGACTGCTCGGCCTTGGTGGGCATGAAGCGAATCCTACCGAGGGGAGTACCCGGTGACCTCTCCGCTGTCCGCGGCGCTGCGGGACAAGCTGCTGCGCGCGCCTGCGGCCGGGCTCTCCGCGCAACTGCGCAAACGCGGGTTGAACCACGTCACGATCGATGGACTGCATCCCCTGCCCGGCAGCGCCAAGATCGTCGGTTCGGCCCGGACCCTGCGCTACGTACCGTTCCGGGAGGACCTGTTCGCCAGTCACGGCGGCGGCTACAACGCACAAAAGCGTCTCTTCGACGCGGTGGAGCCGGGCGAGGTCGTGGTCATCGAGGCACGGGGCGAAACCGGCGCGGCGACCTTGGGTGACGTCCTGGCATTGCGCGCGCATGCGCGGGGTGCGGCCGGCATCGTGACCGACGGTGGGGTGCGGGATGCCGAAGCGGTCGCCGCGGTAGGTCTCCCGGTTCATACCGCCGGGAACCATCCCGCGGTACTCGGCCGGCGGCACGTCCCGTGGGACCACGACCTGACCATCTCCTGCGGTGGTGCGACCGTGCAGCCCGGTGATGTGATCGTCGCCGACAGCGACGGTGTCGTCGTGATCCCGCCCGGGCTGGCCGAGGAGGTGGCCGACGCTGCGCTCGCCCAGGAGGACGAGGACGCCTGGATCGCCGAGCAAGTGAAGTCCGGACACGCTCTCGACGGCCTGTTCCCGCTGAACGCGGACTGGCGCGCCCGGTACGAGGCCTCGCGGGCGAGCCAGTGAGCCCGGCGGCCGACGCGAGCAAGTCGCAGATCGCGTACCGCTGGATCCGCGAACGCATCGCGACGGGAGCCTTCGGCCCCGGCTACCGGCTGGTCCTGAGCGCGCTGGCCGCCGAGTTGTCCATGAGCGTCGTACCGGTGCGCGAAGCCGTGCGCGCGCTGACCGCCGAAAGGCTGGTGACCTTCGAGCGGCACGTCGGCGCTCGCGTGGCACTCGTCGACGGCGCCCAGTACCGCTTCGCCATGCAGACGATCAGCATGTTGGAGGGGGCCGCGACCGCGCTGGCCGCGCCGTTTCTCACCGCCGAGGACATCGCCCGCGCACGCGAACTCAACGACGTGGTCCGGCGGGGACTGCCCGACCTGGACCCGCGGGTCTTTCGTGCGGTCAACCAGGAGTTGCACCGCACGCTCTACGCACGCTGTCCCAACCCGCGTCTGCTGGAGCTCCTCGGGGCCGAGTGGATACGGCTCGGCAACCTGCCCGACTCGATCACCGGCCTCGTCGCCGGGCGGGCCGCCGCGGTGGTCGACGAACATGCCGCGCTCATCGACCTGATGGAGAGCGGGGCGGCTGCCGACACGATCGAGCGCGCCGTGCGCCGTCACCGCGCCGGTTCGGTGACCGCAGACCTGGCCGTGCGTCATCCCGAGACCGGGTCGTGCGAACTGCCAGTCCCCGAGGGAGCCTGAATGCTTGCCCCACAACTCATCGCCGACCTGGCTGCCGAACTGTCGGAAGCACACCATCGACGCGGCACGGTGCCCCGGATCACCGCTCGATACCCGGAGGCCACGGTTGAGGACTCCTACGCCATCCAGAGTGCCTGGCGCGAGAAGGAACTCGCGGCCGGCCGCCGTCTGACCGGGCGGAAAATCGGGCTGACGTCCAAGGCGATGCAGTCGGCCACCGGCATCACCGAACCGGACTACGGCGTGATCTTCGGAGACACGGTCTGGGAGAACGGAGCGGTTCTCCCGTTCGACGACTTCTCCAACGTGCGGGTCGAGGTCGAGCTGGCGTTCCTCTTGGATTCACCGCTCCGGGGTCCGCACTGCACGCTCTTCGACGTGCTCGACGCCACGCGGTACGTCGTGCCCGCTCTGGAGATTCTCAACTCCCACATCGAGCTTCAGGGCCGCACGATCGTCGACACCATCGCCGACAACGCCGCCTACGGCGCGACTGTGGTCGGGGGAAACCCCACCCGCCTTGACACGGTCGACCTGCGCTGGATCTCCGCGCTGCTCTACCGCAACCAGACCATCGAGGAGAGCGGTGTCGCCGCCGCGGTCCTCAACCACCCCGCCACCGCTGTGGCGTGGCTGGCCAACAAGCTCCATCAGCACGGCAGCCGGCTCGAAGCCGGAGAGCTGATCCTGGCGGGCTCGTTCACCCGCCCGATGTGGGTGTCACGCGGCGACACCGTCTTGTGCGACTACGGACCGATGGGAACCATCTCATGCCGATTCCAATAACCCCCACCCTGCGTGACGTTCTCGCGTCGCGGACGCGGCCCCTGGCCGGCATGTGGGTTTGCAGCGGCAGCCCGGTGGTCGCCGAGATCTGCGCGGGAGGAGGACTCGACTGGCTGCTCATCGACATGGAACACGCCCCCAACGGCTTGGAGTCGGTGCTCTCCCAGCTGCAGGCGGTCGCGGCCTACCCGGTCAGCCCGGTGGTGCGCGTTCCGTCCGCCGACCCCGTCGTCATCAAGCAGGTCCTTGATTTAGGGGCGCGAACCATCCTGGTGCCGATGATCTCCTCGGCGGCGGAGGCCGAACACGTCGTCGCGGCCGCCCACTACCCGCCCCGCGGCCGTCGGGGCGTCGGCTCGGCACTGGCCCGCTCCGCACGGTGGAACCGCATCGAGGGCTACCTCACTGACGGCGCCTCCCACGTCTCGGTGTTGGTGCAGATCGAGTCCGCGGACGCCGTGGCCGCCGCCGCCGAGATCGCCGCAGTGGAGGGGATCGACGGCGTGTTCGTCGGCCCCTCCGACCTGGCCGCGTCGATGGGTCTGATCGGTCAGCAAACCCATCCGGAGGTGACCGCCGCCGTCCGCAGCACCTTCGCGAAGGTGATCGCCGCTGGCAAGCCCGTGGGGGTCAACGCCTTCGACCCGGTAGTCGCCGAGGAGTACCTGACGGCTGGCGCGTCCTTCGTCCTGGTCGGCGCGGACGTCGCGGTGCTGGCCCGAGCCTCCGAATCCCTCGCCGTGCAGTTCAGCGCATTTCCGCCCATAAATTCGACGTCGCCGAATTAGAGCCTAGTGACACCGGCGAGCCCGCATTCCGTGCAATGAATGGTTGCGATCGGGCCAGGGTGATTCGGCGAAAACCGATGTTAGCGTCGTTTGCATGACAGCAATGCCGCTGGCGCGTCAAGAAATTCACCGCGAAAACGTCGCCCTGCGACGGCTCGTCACGGCTTACCGGCATCTGTCCAGCCTGACGGGCCAGGAGCTCAGCCTGGCCGCAGTCGTCGACACGACCGCGGCGCGCGCTGACACCACGGTGGCAGTAGTCGACGACCAACTGTCGATCCTCGCCGTGGCCGGGCCCGGAACGCCCGACGGTGACGTCGCGCGACGGTTCCGCGACTGTCTACGCAAGCCCCAACTCTCACACGGGCTGGCGCTGGCGGAATCCACCCGGAGCGCAACGCGTGTCTCGGACATCGATGGCGAGCCACCGATCGTCGTGGCTCCCGTCGCCGTGGGTTCTGCTGTCCCCGCCTACGTCTTGGCGTTCGACGAACCTTCCAGCGGGCTCGGAGATTTCCGGCTGTTCCTGACCGAGCACGCCGCATCGATTTGCGGAACAGTCCTCGGCCGCGAGCGCAGTGCTGCGACCGCGTCGACTCAGGTCCGCGGCGACCTGGTGGAAGGGCTGCTGTCCGGCCGGGGCGGCGACGCCGAACAGATGCGGCGTTGGGCGGCCTATCTGGGCTATGACCAGGGCCGCAGCCATCGGGTGATCGCGCTGACGGTCGTCGGCAGCGACGAGGCCGCCCGCCGGGCGGCCGCGGCGCTGAAGCAGTTCCTCGCCGAGCGCCAACCGACCGCCGTCAGCACCGTGCGGAGACACGAGGCCGTGGCGATTGTGGAGGAGGACGGGCCCGCTGCGACCCGGTCGCACGCCGTAGCGGCTTCCTGCATCGACCACCTCCGCAGCGTGTCCGCCGACGTCGTGGTCACCGCCGGCATCGGTGGGACTTGCCGGGCCGCGGGACAGATAGCGGAGTCCTACGACGGAGCCCGGAAGACGGTGGAGATCCTCGGACGGATGGGACGGTCCGACGTGGTCATGGCGCTGGAAGATCTCGGGGTGCACCGCCTGCTTCTCCAGGTCGCCGACCCGGCCCAGTTGCGGGACTTCGTTCGGGAGGTCTTCGGTGGAGTGCTGGAGCACGCCAAGGGCAGCGCACGTGACTACCTCCCCACCCTCGCCTGCTACTTCCGCGCCAACAACAGCCCGCAGCGCGCGTCAGCGGAATTGCACGTCCACCCGAACACCGTCAGCTATCGTATTCGCCGCCTGGAAGAGCTGACCCAGCTGGACTTCCACGTCTACCGGGATCGGCTGATGGCGCAAGTCGCATTGGAAATTCTGGACGTCGTCGGCGATACGCTCTGACGTATTCGGCCATTCCGTAACCCTCCTCCCTCGCGTGACGTTCGAGTCCGCGGCGGATTCTGTCTGCAATCGAGAAAGCAGGATCGTTCATGTCGACGACCATCCGTGCTGAGCATGTCGGGAGTCTGCTGCGCTCTCCGGAATTGCTGACCGCGCAGGCTCAGCACTCACGCGGAGAAATTTCGGACGCGCAACTCGGAGCCGCAGAAGACGCGGCAGCGTTAGCAGTCATCAAACTTCAGCGGGACGCCGGAATCGAGCTGTTCACCGACGGTGAAGTGCGACGTGAGGATTTCATGGCTTCCGTCGCCGAGACGGTCGGTGGTCTCGTCCCGGTGGACCCGTCGAGGGCGAGGCCGCCTCGCTGGCACCGAGACTCCGATGGTGCCGAGGTCGAGAGCGACAGTGCAGTGGCCGGAGAGGCCATCGGAGCACCGCTTTACCGCAAGACTCCGCTGTCGCTGACCGAGGCGGCTTTCCTGTCGAAGTTCGCGCCGGGCTCGTTCAAGATCACGATGGCCAGCCCGACGATGGTCGGGAACCTGTGGCGGCCGGGTGTATCGGACAAGGTGTACCCGACGCGTTGGGACGCGGTCGTGGCGATGGCGGAGATCTTCTGCGCGGACATCGAAGCCTTGCTCGAGAGCGGTGCGACGTGGCTCCAGCTGGACTCGCTCGCGTACTGGCCGAACATCGATCCGGATGCGGCGAAGCTCCGGCGGATCACCGACCTGGACGACCACCTCAGTCACATCATCAGCACCGACAACATGCTGATCAACGCGGCGAAAAGCAAGAGCCCGTCCGCCACGGTCGCCATGCACTTCTGTCGCGGGAACATGCGTAGCGCGTGGGCGATTCAGGGCGGCTACGAGCCGATCGCAGAGCGGGTGTTCAGCGAGGTCGAGGTAGATCGATTCCTGCTCGAGTACGACACGGAGCGATCGGGCGGCTTCGAGCCGCTGCGCTTCGTGCCTCCGGGCAAGGTGGTGGTGCTCGGCCTGGTGTCGTCCAAGACGCCGGAGCTCGAGTCGATGGACGACCTCCGGCGTCGGATCGATGAGGCTGCGAAGTACGTACCGCTGGATCAGCTCGCCCTGAGCCCTCAGTGCGGGTTCGCCTCGACCAAGTACGGCAACCAGCTCACGGTGGACGATCAGCGTCGCAAGCTCGAGCTCGTCGTGCAGACCGCGGACATGGTCTGGGGCTGACCAGACGGCATAAGAGAGTCTTTTCAGCAATGAGGAAGCCGGCGGGAGAACACCGCCGGCTTCAGCTGTCAAGGGCTGAATCGTTTTCCCGGCGTTGATGAAGAGCGCGCGTCGGTGCGTTCCGCAGTGATGACAGGGCCGCCGCCCGTCAATTGTCGTACAGCACAAGATGTAACCAATGCCTTGGCATGCCATCAGGCGTACGGTACGGTACAGTACGCGGATGACGGAAAGTCGTGGATCGGCCCCGTCCGGGCAGCGGCTGCTGCGACCGCAATTCACAGCGGCAATTAACGGGCCGCGCCACTTTCTTGGTGAGAGGAATGGGGCTATGGCAGCACCCAGCCTTCAGGACGGTATCGATCAGGCCGGTTCGGCCGTCAAGCTGTTATGGAAGCCGAACGGCGCACCGTTCCTGCCGGAAGTGGTGGAGCGGGAGTATTCGGGTTGGCGTGTCGAGCAGCGAGCCTGGCACGAGGGCGTCGCTCTGCTGAATCTGTCCCACCACATGTTCGACACGTTCCTCGAGGGCCCCGACGCCACGCGTCTGCTCGCGGCGATCAGTGCGAACAATTATGAGAAGTTCGCCATCGGTCAGGCGAAGCAATTCGTACCGGTTACCGAGCGGGGAAACATCATCACCGATGGCATCCTGTTGCGCGAGGCTTCGGAGAAGTACACGCTCAGCGGCATTCCGGCCGCTCAGAACTGGGTGAAGTACCACGCGGACCAGGGCGGCTACGACGTCACGTACTCGACCGACCCGTCTTCGAAGTTCCGCGACGGGGCCGCGCCGGTCCTTTTCCGTTACCAGATCCAGGGTCCGCTGGCCCGGGACCTGGTCGAGCGGGCGTTCGGCGGACCGCTACCGGAGACGAAGTTCTTCCACAGCTCGCCCGTGCGCTTGGCCGGTCGTGAGTTCCGCGCGTTCCGGCACGGCATGGCCGGACAGGCGGGATACGAGTTCGTCGGGCGCTGGGAAGACTCCGACGCGGTCAAGGAAGCTCTCGTCCGGGCCGGCGAACCGCTGGGCCTGATCTTCGTCGGCGCCCGCGCCTATGCCACCGCGAACGTCGAGGGCGGCTGGATCCCGTCGCCGGTCCCGGGCATCTACACCGACCCCGAGCTGGCCGACTACCGGCAGTACGTCCCGTTGTACGGCATCGAGGGTCAGCGACCGCTGCACGGCAGTTTCTTCTCCGAGAACATCGAGGACTACTACGTCACGCCGTACGAGCTGGGCTACGGGCGGTTCCTCTCGTTCAACCACGACTTCATCGGCCGCGACGCGCTGCAGAAGGCCGGGGAGAACGTCACCCGCAGCAAGGTGACGCTGGTCTTCGACGCGGACGACGTGCGGCGCGTCTTCGGTGAGGACCCGGGCTTCGTTCTGGACTACGCCCGCTACCGGGTGGAAAAGGGCTCGGAGCTGGTCGGCATGACGTACCAGACCGCGCTGCTGGACCCGGCCGGGGCGGTTCTCTCGCTCGCGATCCTCGACAACGGCTCGGTCGAGACCGGCACCGAGGTCGAAGTGGTCTGGGGACAGCACCCCGGTCCCGGCGCCGCCCCGGACGCCGACTACGGCTACCAGCGCCTGCGCGCCACGGTCGCCCCAGCTCCGTACAACGAGCACGCGCGGGACGTCTACCGCCGCAACGCCACGAGCGGTGCGCGATGACCGCGTCCCCGATCGAGTCGGCCGCGGCGGTGGTCTCGCTGCTGGACGACTACTCGCTGGAGATGACGGGCAAGGACGTCCCGAAACTCGACGAGGCCAGAGCGACGATCCCCGCAGGCACCCGGGTCAACGTCACCTTCCTGGGTAACGAGGACCTGCAGATGCGGCTGAGCGCCGCTCGGGCGGTGGCTCGGTGGGGCTTCGTGCCGGTCCCGCACATCTCCGCCCGGCGACTGGCGTCCCAGGCCCAGTTGGAGGAGTTCCTCGGTGCGCTGGCGGAGAGCGGCGTCAACGAGAACGTCTTCACCGTCGCCGGCGACCCGGCAAAGCCTGAGGGGCCGTACGAGGATGCGCTGGCAGTCATCCGCTCGGGTCTGCTCGAGCAGCACGGCGTACGGCACGTCAGCATCTCCGGCTACCCCGAGGGGCATCCCGACATTCCCGGTCCGTCGCTCTGGACCTCGCTGGAAGACAAGGCTGCCGCGCTACGCGAGCAGAGTTTGCCGGGCACGATCATCACGCAGTTCGGGTTCGACTCCGATGCCGTTCTGACGTGGGTCGAAGCGGTCCGCGACCGAGGGATCGACCTTCCGATCCGGATCGGCGTACCCGGTCCGGCGGGCGTCCGCCGCCTGATGACCTACGCAGCGCGGTTCGGCGTCGGGACCAGCACGAGCATCGCGAAGAAATACGGGCTGTCGATCACGAATCTGATGAGCACTGCCGGCCCGGACAAATTCCTCCACGCGCTGGCCGGCGGCTACGACCCGGCCCGGCACGGCGTCCTGAAGCTGCACTTCTACACCTTCGGCGGAATGAAGGCCACGTCCGAGTGGGTCGTGGACTTCAAGAAGGGGGCCTGAGGTGACACTCGCTCAGGTAGCCGAGCGTGCCGTGACCGCGGCCGCGCTTGCCGACGATCGGGCCTCGCTGCTCGTCCACGGCACGGACCGCACCGGTATCGTCGCGGCGGTCGCGTCGGTACTGACGGCGCACGACGCGAACATCGTCTCGCTGGACCAGTACTCCGACGATCCGCAGGGCGGAGAGTTCTTCCAGCGGACAGTGTTCCACCTGGACAACCTCAAGGTCACGCTTCCGGATCTGGAGGCGGACCTCGCGGCGAAGCTCGCCGATCTCGGGCTGTCTTACCGGCTGAACGACCTGTCGGTACCCAAGCGGATGGCGATCTTCGCGTCGAAGTCCGACCACTGCCTGCTCGACCTGCTTTGGCGGCAACGCAACGGTCAGCTCCCGGTGACCATCCCGATGGTCATCTCCAATCACCCGGACGTCGCCGAGGAAGTCCGCAACTTCGGCATCCCGTTCTTCCACGTGCCCTCGCCGGCCGGACCGGACAAGTCGTCGGCCGAGGCCGAGCACCTGCGGCTGTTGCGCGGGAACGCGGACTTCGTCGTCCTGGCTCGCTACATGCAGATCCTGTCGGGCGACTTCATCGCCGGCGTCGGCATGCCAGTCATCAACATCCACCACTCGTTCCTGCCGGCTTTCATCGGTGCCGGCCCGTACGCGAAAGCCAAGGAACGCGGGGTCAAGCTCGTGGGGGCGACCGCGCACTACGTCACCGAAGATCTGGACGAGGGCCCGATCATCGAACAGGACGTCGTCCGGGTGAACCACGCGGACACGGTCGCCGACCTGCAGCGGCGCGGGGCCGACGTCGAGCGCGCGGTGCTCTCCCGCGCAGTGCAGTGGCACAGCGAGGACCGTGTGGTCCGCCGTGGAAACAGCACGGTGGTGTTCGTCTAGTAACGCCTCGGCCGACAGGCCGACGCTCCGGGTGGTGGGGGGGCGGGGGGGGGGGGGGCCCCCCCCCCCAGGGGGGGTGCCCGTAGTTTAGTAGCGCGAACCCCGGGAAACCCAACGCCACCCCCCACAAACACAACCGGGGGAGACACACCC
>NZ_JBICTY010000013.1:0-109652 GCF_043197895.1 Cryptosporangium sp. NPDC048952
CCGACCGCCGAGGTCGTCCAGTTCACCGAATCCAGCCGCGCGTTCGCCACCACCCGCGACTCAGCGACCACCGCCGACTTGACGAAGGCCGACCCTGCCGCGGCCGACGCGATCGCGCAGGTCGTCACCGTCGCCGCCACCACGCACAAATGCAGAAACGTGAGCCGGCCGACCACCGCTACGAGCGGCACCGAAGACAACGCGATGAACTGCGCGACGTCGGCGACGATGAGCGACCTGCGTTTCTCGCCGCGCTCGATCACCGCCCCCAGCGGCAGCGACAGCAGCGCGCTGGCGACCGAACCGACCACCGCCAGCAGCGACACCTGCCACGGACCGGCATGCAGGACGACGATCGCGACGAGCGGAAGAGCACCCGCACTCAGCGCCGAACCGGCCGCGCTGACCGTGTAAGACTGCCAGAACCGAGTGAACGAACGCCCGAGTCCCCGGCCAGCGGACCTGCTGGTGGTCTGTGCGCTGCGGGCGGTTCGCAGGCTCACCACGCGCTCGTCGGCCGGCGATGGTTAAAACAGTGCATCCTGGACCGGCGCTTCCTGCGGCCGTCCTGCATCGCTGCGAGCGACCAACTGGGCGATCGTTGGGGACTGGTTCGGGCACACCCTTGTGACCAAAGCTGGGAGCAGCAGCGCCGCGGCCGTCGCGTCCCACAGCGCCCGATGCGGCTGTCCGACCGGCACCACTTCCCGGACTGCCTGTCCGAGGCCGAGCGCGTTGACGACGTGCTCCAGCCCCACCGGTCCAGGCAGGCCCGCGGCGCGGGACAGGCGCAAAGTGTCGATCAGGCCGGCAGCGCGCAGACCCGGGATGCGCCGCGAGAGCAGAATCCAGTCGACACCGACGTTGTGCCCGACGATCCACCGGCCCTCGAGCATGCCAGCGACGATGCCGGCGATCGAGTTCCAGCGGGGCGCGGTCGCCAGCGTGGTATCGGTGAGCCCCGGAGAGATCCAGGGACGTCGGGGCACCGGCCGGTCGAGGTTGACCAACGTGCTGTAGGCCTCGTTCACGTTCGGCGCCGGGCCGACGAAGGGCACGACGGCGATCTCCAGGATCGCCTCACCCGCGCCGTCCTGGGCTCCAGTCCCCTCCAGATCGACGGCGGCCAGCGGTTCGGCATACCAGGGCAGGTACTCCGCCAAGTTTCCTCCGCAAGTCGATCGGCCCGTCGTCGTGTCAGCGCTCCGGGCGCCATGGGTCTTCGTCGTCGGTCTAATCGTCGACGCCGACCCAGGTGGCCATCTCCCGCAACGTTCCGGATGCGTGCCGTTCAGCGTGTGCGAGAGCGTGCAGGGTCTCGCGCACCATAGGGTGATTTCGGGTCTGCTGCGGAGTTGCCCTTCGGGCGAGCAGGAGTTCCTCCAAGGCTCGCGCACGGTCGCCGTGGTAGACGGCAGCACGGGCAGTATCGATATGGTGATGACCGATGCGTTCCGGGGCGGTGTAGTCGGCCGGCGGGCGCACATCGTCGGCCGCCTGAAGCGCTGCTGCCCCATCCTGAAGTTCGACTGCGAGCCCGACGCGCCAGATCGCCACGTTGGTTTGCCCGAACACGAGCCTGTAGTCGTCCCGTTCGGGAATGTCGAGTCGGCTCACCGCGTCAACGGCTTCCCGATGATGCGTCCACGCGGTGGCTGCGTCTCCGGCGCGAGCCGCGATCAAGCCGGCTTTGAGATGCAGATTGCCCCAGACCGCCCAAACCACCGGGCCGGGATCTTTACGGCTCACCATCGATTCGACGTCGGCGATCGCCGCGTTCACGGTGCGGCGTGCGCCCGTCCATTCCCCAACAGCGGCCAGCTCGCCGGCGAGCAAGTAGTCTCCGACGCGTTGCGCGAGTCTGTCGCCGCTCTGCTCGGTTGCCCACATATACCGATCGGTAGTTACCTGCGAGAGGTCACCATGGCCGAGCCTCCACACCAGTTGTCCAGCCGCGGCATAGGTCTCGGCGAGAAGGCCGTAAGCGGCATTGCGGTCGGGCCCTGGAGCGAGATGATGCGCGGCTGAGCGAAGCTCAGCGAGGAGCCCCGGTGCGACTTCGCCGAGAGTGGTCAGGTCCGATTGGTGGCGGGCCGTAGAAAGCATGGCTACCGAGGCCCGCAGTTGGCGCAAAGGGCGCGGCCGAGGATCGTCGGCCGCGGGAGGCAGCCGGTAGGCGGCCAGTTCTCGGCGCAAGGGTGCGAGAGACTGGTGGCTGAGCACGTCGGCGGCCTCGTCGCGATAGGGCTGGCCGGTCAGCCGTGACTGCGGGACATCGAGAGCCCGCGCCACCGCAGCCAGGAAACCCGGCGAGGCCGGGACCACACCGCGTTCCACCTGCGACAGCAAACTCGTTGACACGTTGGCTCGCCGAGCGAGAGCTTCCTGCGTCAGGCCGTAGAGCGTTCGGATCACCTTGACCTGCGCGCCCACCCGATCGTCGTCGTCCATCGCGGTCTCCATTCATCTGGACCCGTGCGAGGCCCATCTCCGACGGCCTACCACCCAAGCATGGCTGGGTGACCGTTTTCCTGGAACTGGCCGCCGGCGCGAAAGACGATTTTGCGAGTGTTTTGCGAGTCGGCTGTGCGGCTTCCGGGCCACTGTCTGTGACAGCGCCGAACGGTTCAAGGCCGCATGGCTGGTTCCCGCGTTCACGAGCTGACAGCAGCGGGGGCCGCCGCAGCACAGGCGTCATCCGGCGTGCTGTGCTGCGGCTTCCGTTACCGGTCGTCGGAGATAGCCATTCCTGACTGATCAGTCCTGCAGTTGCTCCGTGATGGGAGGAATGCCTAGATCGAGCGAGTGCCACAGGCGGACATCCCGTAGCCCAGCCACCACCAGGTCGCAGGGAAAGGCCAGGGCATCATTCGGCGGCATGCCGACGACGTATAGCCCGGCGGCTGCCGCCGCAGCACCACCAGCGGGTGAGTCTTCTAACGCGACCGCTTGCCGCGGATCGACGCCGATGCTTGAACAAGCCGCGAGATAGATATCGGGGGCGGGCTTAGCCAGGACGACATCGTCGCTGCCCAAGATCGCATCGAAGACCGACAGCTCAAAGAACCGGCGGAGGTACCCGCGGACCGTGGCCGCAGGCGCATTCGAGGCGACAGCGAGAGGCCGGGCACCGGACAGAGCTCGAACTAGGTCGATCGCGCCGGGCATCGGCTCGAGTTCCTCGCACAGGATTTGTTGGACGATGCCGTAGGCCTCCGCCGCCAACGATGAGGCGGAGGCGCGATGATCGAGCAACTCGGCCAATCGGAGCCCGACCAGTTCCAAGGGCAGTCCGGTGAGGAGGCGGATCCGGGTGGGGACGACCGCAATACCGTAGCGCTCGAGCATCACCGTGAAGGCGCAGGTCCACGCCGCTTGCGTGTTGACGAGTACGCCATCGCAGTCGAATACGACACCGGCGCTGCCCGGATGCCGCTGGACGTTCACTGGTGACCGTCATTCCGCAGGCGCATCCGGCCGTCGTGGAGGTTCTCGACGCCTTGGGCTTGATGTCCCTGGGAGACCTGCTCAAGGGTGTCCGCGCTCACCACCGAGATCAGGTATGCGGCGGTCATCCGGGTGCCGGCAAGCATCGCGAGGTTCCCCATGCTCTCTCTTGAGGCCCATCGGAAGACGAGTTCTGCTGTGCCCGCAGGATCGTCCGGCCGATCCATCCAGGCGACATACTGGTGGTCCTCGTGAATATGGGGCTCCGGGGCATGGTTGTCGGCAGCTACCGGGATGCGGACGGTCCACCACGGCCTGGCCATCTGCGGATGCGGATAGGCGGCGGGCAAATCCGGGCCGGGCGGCGGTAACAGTCGTGCCGCCATGCCGGTCTCCTCGCGCGTTTCGCGGAGAGCCGCGTCCGAAGGTGGTTCGGCCTCGACATGGCCGCCGGGGATCATCCAGCACGTGAGCCGCGGATGCCAGACCAGGCCGATGAACACGGTCCGATCAATTTCGGTAAAGAGGTAGACCGATGCAGTCAGATGGATAACTCCCGGTTGCATCATGCACTGTCCCGCAATGCCCGAATCTGATCATGGAAGGCGGCCGCGTCCGGCAGCGTCGGGTAGCGGCGGCGAAGCGCTTGGTCGAGTTGCCGCGCCTTACCAGTAACGGCCTTGACGAGCCGTCCGCCCGCCAGAGCATCGCGGCCGGCGTCGATGGCGACGAGCGGCTCCCCCAGGGCGGTATGCGCAAACGCGAGGTCCAGCAGCGCGATGGAAAGGCGCGTCGGAGCCGCCGTCGTCCGGTAATGGCCGATCGCCTCGTCCGCTGCAGCGCGGGCCCGGGCCGCGTCGCCCAGCCGGACGTAGGACGAGGCGTTGTAAGCGATGATTCGCGCCGAGTCGACTGCAAAAAGGCCTGCGCTGGCGATAGGCAGTCCATCCTGGAGATTGCACACGGCGGCCGCAGCGGCGGCGTAACCCTCAGCGTTGCCCAGGAAGGCGTGCGCCCGAGCAATCTGCGCCGCCATCCGGACAGCAGCCGCACTGCCCCGGGGTGCTAGCGCCAGCCCTCGGGTAGCTCCCGCCAAAGCGTCGAGAGGTCGGCCGTCGTAGAGCGCATGGGTGGCGAGGACATCCTCGGCGTAGGCGCTCACCTCGCGTGCGTCGGCCTGTCGGCCATGTGCATTGGCGTCAGCGGCGAACGCCCGGACCGCGGCGCGGTCACCGAGGTCGTGGGCGAGCCACGCCAGAATCACTGACAGCATGCCCGCGTGGCGGGCCAGCTCCCGGCCTTCGCGCAATGTGTGGCGGCGATGATGCAGCAGCTCGAATGCCCGGTGGCGATGTTCTGCGGCGACGGGCCACAACTGCCGAGGAGAGCGGCTGGAGTACACCGCGCCCAACTGCTCCACGGCAAGGTCGAGATCAGCGAGTGCGTCAGGGGACAGCTCGGAGGCCATCGTCTGCCGGGCATAGGCGGCCGCAGCATCGGCGGCCGCACCGTGCGATGTCGCGAACAGTGGGGCCAGTGAGGCCGCGCCGATGATGCTGAGGGCTTCTCGTCGTTTCGTGTGATCACCTGCCGGGTTGAGCGTCGCGCTGGACGGGTCGACCTGGACGAGCGCAGAGGCGGTGACGTCGGGAGGGGACCGGTCGAGGCCCAGGTCTGTGGCGGTCAGCTCGCAGCCGCACAGGCGGCTTACGGTGGCCGCGATCAGGCCCGGCATCGGCGGGTAGGGTCGCTCGCCGGAGTTCACCCAATGCCCGATGCGGGTGCGGTCCGGGCGGAGGTCGGGTCGGCCGGCGTCCCGAGCGGTTTTCCAGAGCTCCTGCGCGAACTCTGCGTAGCTCAGGTGGGTTTGGCGGATCCAATAGCGGAGTTTGTCGTTCGGAGGGTGACGCACCGATCGACTGCCCACGGGTGTCCCATTTCCGCGCCACGTACAGCGCGAGCCGGGAGCTGACTGACCTACCGTAAGGTCTCGAATTCATACCGTGAAGTAGGTAAGTCCATCCGCCACAGCACCGTGGCGCGTGCGCCACGGTCGTCGCGAGTGTGGCGCGAATTTCGCCACGCCGATTCCTCTGGTGCCGCCACAGGATCCTGCGGTGTGCTCAATGTGCGAACGCAACCCCTCACCGGTAGCCGATGCGACAGCGATCCCAGCTACGACGCAGCCTGCTCGGTCATGGTGGTGAGGAGCAGTCACCTTCCGCTGAATGGAGGGACGGTGCGCAGTCATGTCCGAAACCATCGCTAGTGCACTGATCGATACGATCCTGTGCGATGTGGGCGGAGTGATCATCGGCTTCGATCCCGCCGTAGCCACCGCGATCGAGGCGCGGCACGGCCTTGAGGCCGGCACGCTGCTTCCGCAACTACTGAAGTCCGAGCCGGCCCGCCGGGCCACTGCAGGCGCGATCAGCCTGGACGAGTGGCGGCAGATTGTGGCCACGAAGGTCGGTGATCAGCCCGTTCAGGAGTGGCTGGACTACCACGGCGACGTCGACGCCGCCGTCGTTGATCAGCTCAAGGCGCTGAAGAATCAAGGCTTCCGCGTCATACTGCTCTCGAACGCGAGCACTCGTCTGTGGGACGATCTGGCCTTCCACGGTCTGAACGGGCTCGCCGACGAGGTGCTGTGTTCGGCGACGATCCGCCAGGTCAAACCCGACCCGTCGTGCTATCGGTACGCCGCCGCCACAGCGGGCTTCGCACTCGAACGCGCTCTCTATGTCGACGACACGCCCTCGTGGGTATCGGCGGGCGTCGCTGTCGGCCTGCACGGTCACGTGTTCAGTTCGGCGCAGACACTCCGGGACTGTCTTCTCGCCTGCGGCCTGCTGTCATGAGCGGCTCCTCGACCCGGCGCGATGAGCCGGCCGACACCGAGATCAGCCTGGTAATCGCCACCGGCCGTGAATACGGCTGTGAGCGGCTGGTCCGCGCCGTCGAGCGACAGCTCCAAGCCGTAGGCCACACGGCCTACGAGATCATTCTCGTGCTGGACGGCTGCCCGCCGTACCGGTGGCTGGACCCGGCGGACCGCCGGATCACTGCCATCGTATTACCGGAGCGAGTCGGCATCGCCCGAGCCCGGACGGTAGGAGTGCGGGCGGCTCGAGGGCAGTTGCTGGCGTTCCTTGACGATGATTGTGTGCCAGCCGAGATGTGGCTCACCGAGCTGCTTCGGCTCAGTCGTGAGCACCCCACGTCCGTGGCGTTCGGCGGGAGAGTCATCGGCACCGCGCCGCGGAACCTCTACTCACAATTGCGCGACGCGGTCTACTACTACGAGACATTCGGGCCCTGGTACACCGACTCGAGCGCCACTACCGACGTCCTCGGCGCGCCTTATGTCAATGGCGGAAACAGCGCCTACCGCCGTGAGGCGCTGCTCAGCGCTGGCGGGTTCGACGAATTGCTGCCCGCCTACAGCGACGTCGAGCTCGGGCGACGCATGAACCTAGCCGAACGTGCCGTGCTCTCGCCGGGAATGGCGATCCATCACGACCATCCGAGCGACTTCCGGCAGTACCAGCTGCGCTGCTGGCGCAGCGGCCGGGCACGGGCGCTGCTGTGGGCTCACCGCGGCTACCGCCAGGACCGTCCGCGTGCGGTCCTGAGAACGATCGTGATCAACCTCGTCTGGGCTAACGCCGCTCGGCGGCGTCCTCGAATCGCTGCTCCGCCGCTGTACGTAGTGGCGGTGCTTACCTGCCAGGAGGTCGTGCATGGAGCCGGCTACATCTACGCGCTTGTCGGTAGCGTCGCTCGCCGCCGGATTGCTCGCCGGAGCGCTGCTCATACGTCGGGGCGTGGAATGGCGGCAGATACGCCGTAATGCAAGACGACCAACTGCGTCGCCGTCCCAGTCGGCGGCTTCGGCCGCGGGTAGGTGCCACGTGGTTTGCGTCGTACCTCTCTACTTGGAGCAGGATCTCGCGGCCGACACGGTGCGGTTCTGGCATGGGATCGCACAGCTGGAAGTCGTCGACCGGATTTTCCTGGTCACGACGGCGAAGGAATCCGCGGACGCAGGGCAGCTTGCGACCCGCGACTTGGTCGGCGCCGAGCTGGCACAGCTCGGACAAATTCCTGACCGGTTCGAGGTTCTGCACTGTGAACAGCCCGCGCAGTACCGCGCGGCGCAGCTCAACATGGCCGTCGAACACGCGCGGGAACGCCTCACGCCGGCCTCGGCTGACAGCGTGTGGGTCGGGGTCTACAACGCCGACTCCCGTCCGGATCCCCGCACGTTCACTGAGCTGCGCCAAAGGACCACCGCCGAGCCGGATACCCGGCTCTTCCAGCAACTGGTCGATTACATCGTTCCCTCGCGCGGACCCACCGGACTGGTCGCGATCGGCAACGCGCAGCTGCAAACGTGGTGGACCCGGTCGCACTACGCCGCCCGCAATGCGCGGGGGCATTCGGGCCGCACGGTCTGGTCCCGGACGTCGCCCTACTCGACGTTCGGGCACGGAGAATTCGCCCGTCTGGACTTCCTCGACCATATCGGCGGATTTCCCGACTTCGCGTACGCCGACGGGTTGCTGCTGGGTTGGATCTGCCGACTCGCGGCCGAACCCATTGGGTTGCTTGCCAGCCGGGACGTCGCCGAAGTACCCAGGTCAGCCGCTGATCTGGTCCTTCAGCAGACGGCGTGGCTGCGGGGGCTGCTGAACTTCGATGCCACCGCCGAGTGGTGCCGCCAGCAGGGCATCCTGCGACTGCCTGACGGAGAAGTGCGGCTGCTCCACGCGCAGCATCTGGCGATTCCGGTCGGGTGGGGGCTGAGTACCCTGGCCGTTGCGACAGCCCTCACATCGGCCGCGTGTCGGATGAGGCGGGGGCGGACTGCTGCGTACCATCTGGCGGTGGTGACAGCGTTAGCGGCATATCCGATGATTCCCGCGCTGGTCCCCTTTCGCGAGCACCCGTACGGGATCGCGGCGGGCCGACGGGTTCTGGGAGCATGTGCCTCGTGGTCGATCGAGGGACTGGCGTTCTGGCCCGCGCTGCGTAGCCACCTGGCGCGCGATCAGCAGGCCCCAGCGAAGACTCCGCGGTAGGAGGTAGGCGTGCCGGCCGACGACCAGGACCAGCTGCTGCGCGAGGCGCTGGCGACCGTGGCAGGTCAAGGATGGTCCAGCGCGCCCTACCGGTTCAGTGCCATCGGTGGCGGCACCCAGGCCAACGTCTGGCGTGGGCATCCCACCCGGCCCGATGCGCCCGAGGTCGCGGTCCGGTTGACGCCCAAGCCTGCCGAACTGATCGGCCGCATCGCCGGGCTGGTGAACGCCATCGATAGTCTGGAGCGCCCCGAAACTCTCGCAGTCGCGTCGCTCGAGTCCACCACAGGCCGTCGCGGCACCGTGCACGTCTGCACCTGGATCGGCGCAGGCTCGGCGAACCGCCGCGATCCTCATGGTCTGGGACAGGCGATCGCCCGGCTTCACGACGAGATGGCCCGCGGCGGCACCGAGTTCGCGGACCGACGGTTGAGTTTTGAACGCGGTCCGATACCCGCCGCTGATCAGGAACTGCCGGCATGGTTCGTAGCCCGGCATCTGTGGCGTGACCGTATTTTGCCGCGGTTCGTCGATGCGGATTCGTCGGCCCTGCGGATGCAGCCGATCCACGGCGATTTGCATTTCGATAATGTGGTCACCGGAAGCGGCGGAGCAGCATTCGGCTTCATCGACTTCGACAAACTCATGTTCGCCCCACCGGTGTTCGACCTCGCGAAGCTGCTCGCCACTGGATTTTTCCGGGTTGTCGGAGAGACCGGTTCAGTGCGTTTCCAGCGCACGCACGCCATTGAACTACTCGGTGGATACCAGAGCATCCGGCCCCTCACCGACGCAGAGATCGCCGCGATCGAAGGCTTCGCGGTCATCCTCAACGAGGAGATCGCCCGCCTGGGTCACGTCTACGACGTCGCTGGGTACCGCGCGCAGGCCGACGCGGTAGGCGGCTGGTGGAGTAACCGGCGCCGCCGCAATCCCAGTGATCCGCTCGGCATCCGTACGGCCACCGCGTCTCCGGACCCCCGAGCCACTACTACGCCAGAACAGCTCACATTTCTCTGACGCATTATTTATCTGATGCTAGTGCTTTCGCTGTGATTTGTGACTTAAATCGGCACCTGTAATTCGTTTCCCGGCGGAGCCGTGCCATTCGCGTCTGGCCCGCTGTCACGTCATCCCTTTCTTCGTCACACTTGCGCGGGAACGGAGTGCAATGCGCACAGTAGTTGTGGGCTGCGGAAATCACGGCGGGGAGACGCTGCTCCCCGCGGCCTGCTCCGCTGGAATCAGTATCGCTGCTCTCGTCGACCAGAATCTCGATCGAGCCCGCCAGCTTGCCGAGCTCTGGATGATTCCCCAGGTCTACGGATCGGTCGAGAATCTGGATCCGCGTACCTTCGACGCGGCGATCCTCGCCTTACCCGTCACCGAACAGGCCGCTCACACCAGCTGGGCGCTCTCGCATCACCTGCACACCTTCGTGGAGAAGCCTCCCGCGCCCCACCCGGCCAGGCTGCACGAGCTGGTGGAGCAGTCCCGGGCTGCCAGCGTCGTGTGCTGCGTCGGAATGAACTACCGATGGGCCGAGGGAGTCCTGCGGCTCCTCGCTGCTCTGGAGTGCGGTCACTACGGCACGGTGAGCTACGCCCGGGTCGAGCACATCGCCCGCAAGCCGATCGAGCCGTTCGGATCCGATCTGTCCCTGGAAGCCAGCCTGTTCGCCGCTCAGGGCATCCACGCCATCGACCTCGGGCAACTGCTCCTCCCCGACAAAGCAACTGTCTCCGGTCAGATGGTCGAGGTCCGCCGGGGTCGGCTGTGCGCGATGGTCGCCGAAGGCCAGGACTCCCCGACGCGCCTGGAAGTCCAGTTCGGATCCTGTGCCGCTGCGTTCTCTCACCACGTCGAGGTCATCACCTCCCACGGCGACATCCTGCAACTGCGCAACCTCGCGGAACTGGTCCACCTGCCCAACGGCGCCGACCCGCACGTCTCCGAGTACCCCGGCGCGCGCGTGCTCTGGCGCAGCTCACCCACCACGGTCGGCTACGCCTCGGCCGGCTACGGCCCCGAGCTGGACGCGTTCCGGAGCACGGTCGGCGGCGGGCAAGCCCCACGACTGGCGACTCTCGAGGATCTCCTTCCCGTCTACGACGCCTTCGGCGCCCTCCTGGACGCGGAGGGTCTGCCGTGGACAGCTTGACGAGGAGCTACCTCGAGCAGGCCATCGACGACGGCGGCAGCGGCAACGCCGAGGTCGTGCGGGTACTGGAGCAGCGCCTCGCCGAGCTGGTCGGAGCTCCGTACGCGCTGTGCGTCTCCAGCGGAACCACCGCGCTCATCAGCGCCCTGCGAGCCCTCGGGGTTCGCCCCGGCGATCGCGTCGGAGTCTCGTCCCTCGGCCCAGCGATCACTGGACTGGCCGTCGCGGCCGTCGGCGCGACCCCGGTCTTCCTAGACTGCGCGTCACCCACCTCCTTCGGCCTGGCCGCCTCCGCGGCCCGCCGTGCGAGCCGCGACGGCCTGTCCGCAGCAATCGCGGTTCCCATGTGGGGTTACTGGGACGAAGACCTGAGCGTCCTGACTGACCTCCGAGCGGCGGGCATTCCGATCGTGGTCGATGCCGCACAAGCACCGTTTCTTCGCCTCCGCCAGGGGCTTGCCGACGTCGTCGACGTCGTCTGCCTCAGCCTCCACAGCCGCAAGCCGCTGCGGGCCGGCGAAGGCGGCGTCTGCCTGACCCAGAACGGCCGCGTGGCGGAAAAGCTCCTGGCGCTGCGCAACTGCGGCCAGCAGACGCAATTCACCGGACACCGCCTCGATCCGACCGGTCCCTTCGGACATCACTTCGGGATCAACCTCAAGATCAACGCGCTCGGCGCCGCCTGGTGCCTCGCGCAACTGGACAACCTCGGTGCCATCCATCACCAGCATCAGCAGCTCCGCGAGGTCGCTCGGCGCGCCTTCGATGCCACCGGCGTCCGCTGGGTCGAAGCCAATCAATCCGCCGACGTCGAGCGGCACGGCGGTTACGGCCTCGTAGCGCTGTGCGAGGAACCCGTAGAGGCCCTTCGCATGACCACCGCGCTGACCGCCGAAGGCGACGTGGAGATCGACACCCTGCGCTACCGCTACGCACCGATGGACCGGGCGCGCGTTTTCCAGGCTTCCGCGGTGGCGTGCCCCAATGCCGTCCAGCTCACCACCACGGCGGTCGCCTGCCGTCTGCAGGCCTTCGCCGCCCTCTCCTCGAACACCCGGAGCGTGAACTCGTGAAGATCGGAATCATCGGCATGGGACACGTCGGCTCCAGCATGCGTGACCTGTTCGGCGCCCACGCCGAGCTCATCACCTACGACCAGGCCGACGCCACGCCTTACCCGCACGACGAACTCTCCACCTGCGACTTCGCGATCATCTGCGTCAACACCCCACCGGGCCCCGACGGCACCTGCGACACCTCCCGGGTGGTTGAGGCCATCAAACAACTGCCCACCGCCCGGATCCTGATCAAGTCCACCGTGACGCCCGGCACCACCGACCAGCTGATCACCGATACCGGCAAGGACATCTGCTTCAGCCCCGAGTACGTCGGCGAGAGCACGTACTACAACCCGGTGTACGCGCAGCCGGACTCGGTGCCCTTCATCATCCTGGGCGGCCACCCCGCCGTGCGCGGCTGGTTCGTCGACGCGCTGCTGCCGATCCTGGGCCCGACGAAGACGTACTTCCCGTGCGCCGCCATCGACGCCGAAGTCGTCAAGTACATGGAGAATGCGTTCTTCGCCACCAAGATCACCTTCGTCAACGAATTCCGGCGCATCTGCGACGCCGTGGGCGCCGATTGGCACACCGTGCGCGAAGGCTGGCTCCTCGACGAACGCGTCGAGCCCTCGCACACCGCAGTGTTCGCCACCGCTCCGGGGTTCGACGGCAAATGCCTGCCCAAAGACCTCGCCGCGATCGTCGCCGCAGCACGCGGGGCCGGCTACCAACCGCACCTGCTCGCCGAAGTCCTGGCCAGCAACAGCCGGTTCCGCTCGGCCAGCCATCAGCCGGCATAGGACGGTGCGCCCCGATGACCGACGCGGCCATCGTCGTGGCGGTGAACTACCACCGCATCGGCAGCATCGATCCGGCCAACCCGCTACACCGGCTCCACACGGTGTCGCCCGAGGTCTTCGGCCAGCAACTGGACTGGATGCAGGAGCACGGCCAGGTCGTCTCGCCGAACCAAGTGCGCGGATGCGATGGCCTGGGTGACCTCAACTTCGTCGTCTGCTTCGACGACGTCCCGATCTCCGCGCTAACCGGCATCACCGAGATGCAGCGCCGCGGCCTGCCGCTGACCCTCTCGCCGTGCGGCCAGCTCGCCGAGCACGGCACCGGCACCCGCGACGCCGTGTACGCACTCGAAAAGTTCCTACCCGCCGAAGACCTCGCCGACCACGTCCACACGCAGCTGCCCGCACCGCCCGGCCGAGAAGCCTCCTTCTACCACCTCACCAAGAGCGACGGCCTCGACCCGCAGCTGGTGCGCTCAGCACTGATCGAGCCGCTGCTTGCGCGTCTCGATGCTCCTGCCCGCGACTGGCTGACCCGCCGCGGCTACCTGTCCTGGCAGCAGATCGCCCAGCTCACCGACGATCCCTTGGTCACCGTCGCCAACCACACCTACCGGCACGACAATCTCGCGGCACTTTCGCGTGGCGCATTACGCGAGGAAATTCAGGGCTCGCACGCCTTGTTCGCCGACCGCTTGGGGCAGGCCGCCACCTACTTCACCGTGCCCTTCGGGCGATTCACCCAAGAACTCGCCCTTGACTGCGTGGACATCCTCGCTGACCTGGACTACCGCGGGATCCTCTGGGTCGGACAGGCCGGACTCCGCGTGCACGGGCCCTACCGCCATCGGATCCTGCACCTACCTCGGCTGCACGCCAGCACCACCCTCGGCGGCTTCGCCGACCAGGTGCGAGCCGCCAGCAGGACAGCGACCCGAGCGCTGATCTGGCAGGTTCCCGCTCAACCTCATCACGATCGGGTGGAGATCACCGGCCATCGCGACCCGCGCAGCCCCATGCGGGTCGAGATGGTGCTGCGCCAGGGCAAGGACTATGCCTCCGACCCGGCGTTCTACCGCTACCAATTCACCGACAACCCGTATCGCGGTGAACGCCCCGACTTTCACGCGGTGGAGCACGCCGGGCGTATCGAGGCGATCGCCTACAACTTCCACACCTCGTTCGTTCTGGAAGGCCAACACGTTCCCGGGGTCTACCTCTCCAGCTGGAGAAAGCTCCCCCACGCCCGCCCCGGTGCCGCGGCACTGCTGCTGCGCACCATGCTCGACCGCGAACCAGTCGTCGGGGTCTACCGTCCCAACCCCGAAATCGTCGCGGCGTTCACGGGCTGGTGCCGGGCCCGCGTCCACGACCTTTCCATTCCTGTCGCAGCCACCGGCAGTAAGCCGTTGCCCATCACCTACCGCACCGAGGAACACAGCACTTACCCCGAGGACATCACCGGCCTCTGCATCGCATCCGCCCGAGCAGCCGGGTTCACCGTCGCCCGCGACAGCGTCTACCACCGCTGGCGCCACGACAGCTATCCCCTGGCGGCCGTCACCTACCTGGCGCTCTACACCGGTCGGCTCCTCGCAGCGGTAGCCGTCGTGCTCCACCGCCCCGGTGCCGTCGCGATCGCCGACTTCCACCTCAGCATCGAGGACGCCACTGAGCCTCTCATCCAGGCAGTTCTCGCGTTCGCCCAGCGCCGTGGCATCGGCACGGTGACCTGGGAGACCAGCAATCCGCACGTCATCGCGACCGCTGGCGAGCAGTTCGGCGCGACCGCGACGCCGTACGACAACTTCTACCGCTTCCACCCGGAGCTGCTCGCCGCAGCCGGCGTCGAGGAAGGCATCGCCGACCGCTGGGCCGGCTGGCCACTTCACGAAACCGCGACCACCAGCGACGTGCTACTTCGGTAGCCGGGAGGCACCTCATGCCCTACACCGTGCCCGACCTCCTGCTGAACGCCGCTCGACACTTTCCCGACGCGGTAGCGGTCAGAGACAACACCGAGGCCGCGTCCTACCAGCAACTCACCGAGCGTGCCCACGCACACGCTGGCGCCCTCGCCCGGCAGCTGCCGCCCGGCGCCCGCGTCGCCCTGCTGCTCCCGCGCAGCTCCGCGGCGATCGCCGTGTACTTCGGTGCGCACCTGGCGGGCCTCGTACCTGTCGTGGTCCACGACCAGCTGCGGCCCCGGCAGGTGGCCCACCTCATCGCACACGCCGAAGCCGGATTGGTCATCACCGACGGCCGGCTCCGCCCCCTGCTCCGAGATACAAGCATCCCGGCCGAGCGCATCCTGGAGCCCGCCGATCTCCTGGGACCAGAGTCGCGTTCTACAACGCCGGTCATCGGACGCGACCTGGCCGCCCTCGCCTACACCTCCGGCTCGACCGGCTCCCCCAAAGCCGTCATGCTCAGCCACGACAACCTGGTCGCCGGCGCGACCATCGTCGCCGACTATCTCCGGCTGACCAGCAGCGACCGGATCCTGGCGCTCCTGCCCTGGTCCTTCGACTACGGCCTCAACCAGCTGCTGGCCACCTTCGCCGCAGGCGGCACGATCGTGATCCAGCGCTCCACCTTCCCACCGGACATCTGCCGTACCCTCGCAACCACCGAGGTCACGGGCATGGCCGGCGTGCCCACCCTGTGGGCCAGCCTTACGAACCCGCACTCCCCGTTCACCCAGCAGCGCTACCCGAGCCTGCGTTATCTCACCAATTCCGGGGGACCGCTCCATCCCTCCGTGTCCGCGGCCCTTCGTGCAGCGCAGCCTCACGTCGCCGTCTACTCGATGTACGGGTTGACCGAGGCGTTCCGCTCGACGTTCCTCGACCCGGCGCTCATCGACACCAAGCCGGATTCCGTCGGCCGCGCCATACCCAACAGCCAAGTCCTCGCCGTCGACGACACCGGCCGCCCCTGTCCTCCAGGCGTCCCCGGCGAGGTCATTCACCGCGGCCCGACCGTCGCGTTGGGGTACTGGCGCGACCCCGCAGCCACCGCCGCCGTGTTCCGCCCCCGCCCCGGCGAGGACGCGGCCTGGGCCGAAATCGTAGTGTACTCCGGCGACCTCGGCTACACCGACGCTGACGGCGACCTCTACCTCACCGGCCGCCACGACGAACAGGTCAAAGTCCTCGGCGTACGGGTGACCCCGACCGAAATCGAGGCCGAAATCATGGCCAGCGGCCTGGTCGCCGCCGTGGTCATCGTCGTCACGCCCCGCCCCGATAATCCCGATGGGCCGCTTCTCCACGCCGCAGTGCAACCGAGCAGTGCGGACTTCTCATTGCCCCAGATGAAAGCGTTCTGCCAGTCCGAGCTTCCTCCGCACATGCGTCCGCACCAGTTCACCGTCGTCGCCCAGATACCTCAGACCCTCCATGGCAAGCTCGACCGAGCCGCTACCAGTCTGGTCGTCCACGACACCGCGGCGGGAGCTCGGCGATGATCGTGCCACCGTGGGCCGGCCTCCTCGCGCCGCTCGAAGAGTTCACCCGGCTGCACGCCGCCACGCTGCGGCGCTTCGGCCACCGCGCTATCGATCTCTCATTTCCTAACCCGCGGTTCCTGAGCGATCCCCGGCCGTACCGCACGCTCGCTGACCTCGCCGCACGATCTGGGCCCGTCGATCTGCGCTACAGCCCTTTCGGCGGCTTCACCCCCGTCCGCCGACGTATCGCCGCTGCGCTCTCGCGTCAGCATCAACTGCCTTACCAACGAGGCGACATCATCATGACCCCGGGCGCCTCAGCAGCCTTGGCGGTCGTGTTCGGCGCGCTGTTTCCCCATTCGGACCGGATCGTCGTACCGACGCCCTGTTGGATGGACTACCCGCTGTACCTGGCACACGCCGGCATCGGCTGCGATCTGGCTCCCGGCACGATCGACAAGCGGCTCGACCTTGCCGCCATCGAAGCGGCATGGACCCCTCGCACGCGCGGCCTCGTGATCAGCCAACCGGTAAGCCCCACCGGCGTCGTTCACAACAACCACGAACTAGCCCAACTGGCTGCTCTCCTGCACCGCGTCGGCGCACAACACGGAAACCTCCCGCTCCTGATCGCCGACGAGGCCCACTGCCAGCAGGCCTGGGCGCGCTCCCCCTGCCCCGCTCCGGCGAGCCACTACGCGAACACCGTCACCGTTCGCTCAGTCACCAAAGGCTGGGACATGCAAGGCCAGCGCACCGGCTACCTCGCCGTATCACCGCACTTCAGATCCCAAGCGCCGGTCAGCCAGTTACTCGAGCATTACATGCGCGCGAGCGGACACTGCGCCCCCACCGCGCTCATGCAGCACCTCGCCGCTGCCCTCAGCGACACTCACCCGGACGTCACCGGCCTCGGCGAGCTCCAACGCCACGCCCGCTGCGCGTTAGCGCAACGAGGCGTCGAAGTGGTTGATGCCGCTGCCACCAGGTTCCTCTACGCGCGCTGTCCCATCCCCGATGACCGCACCTTCGTCGCCCGTCTCGCAGACCGCGGCGTGCTGACCATGCCGTCCAGCATCTTCCACGAACCCGGCTGGTTCCGCCTCGCACTCAACATTGCTCAGCCAGAACTGGATCGAGCCATCGACATCATCGCCGAGGAAGCCACTGATGTTTGAGAACCAGCTGACGGTCCCCAACATGTGCTGGCCCAGCCAACTCTCCGGCTCACCAGCCGGAACTCTGCCGAACGGCCCCGACCAACTTCTCGGTCGGTTCGCCACCGCCCAGCAGAACGGGAACAAGATCGTCCTGACCCGCGACCCACTCGGCCTGAACAAGCTGTACTTCGGCTTTCACCCCACGCGCGGTCTGATCGCGGCCAGCTACCTCATCGATCTGGTTGAGGCCGGGATCCCTTTCCGCGACACCTACGCCGTCCCCGCCGGCGAGCGCGTCACCATCGACCTCGAGCGACGAACATCCCGCATCCATAGGTACGACCCCGCGTGGAACATCGGTCGCAGTACTCGAACCGCAGCAGCGACCCTCTCCTCGATCGAGGCCACCCTGCGGCTCGGCATGACCCACCTGGCAACGACCCGTCCAGACGCACCAATCGTTGTCTGTCTGTCCGGCGGAGCCGACAGCTCACTGATCGCCGCCTACGCGGCTCAATACCTTCCGGGCCCGATCACCGCATACACCTATTTCCACGCCGCCGGCGAGCCCACCAGCGCCGATGTCGAAGCCGCCAGCACGGTCGCGCAGCACCTCGGATTCCGCACACGGCTCGTCGACGTCGACGATGACGCGATCCTCGAATCCGTCAACTCTGCCCTCATCCGAGGCCAGGACTGGCGCGACTTCAACGTCCACGCCGGGATCGTCAACGACCAGCTAGCCCGCGCCATCGCACAGGACCACCAGGTCGGTCCCCGACCTGTCGTGCTGACCGGCGACCTCATGAACGAACTCCTCGCCGACTACAGCCCCATCCACTACGGCGGCAGCACCTACTACCCGCTGCCCCAAATCCCGCAAGCCAGACTCCGCCAGACCCTCGTCCGTGGCGTCCAAACAGGAGATCGCGAAGTCGGCATCTTCCACGCCCACGGCCTCGACGTCATCCAGCCATACGGCTGGGCCTTTCACGCCCTCCTTGAGCTGCCCGAGACGGACGCGAAGCACGTCATCATCGCTGCCCTGGCGCGCGGCACACTGCCTGACGCGATCGTCCGACGGCCCAAGATCCGCGCGCAGATCGGCGATCCTACCGTCGAGCGCGGAATCCTTCCGTGCCTGCTCGGCGCAGGTCTCGATCAGCAGTCCCTCGAGGGTGCCTTCTGTCGAGCGTTCGAGATCGACGATCCCACCGACCTGCGGCGCACGGTTCGCGCAGGCGTTCACCAGCCACACCCACGCAACGAGTAGAGGCCTACTTAATGGACCCCGACAGCATCGCCCTAGCCATTGAGAACTTCGTTCGGAACGCCGGCGCAGTAGCCATTGACGACGCGTCTCTGACGAGAACCACGCACCTGTTCGACGCTGGATACGTCGACTCCGTCACGCTGGTCGCGCTCTCCGTCTTCATCGAGGAAACGTTCAACGTACCCGTCGACGAACACGACCTCTTCGACCCC
The DNA here is from genome assembly GCF_043197895.1 of Cryptosporangium sp. NPDC048952. Lineage (NCBI taxonomy): Bacteria > Bacillati > Actinomycetota > Actinomycetes > Cryptosporangiales > Cryptosporangiaceae > Cryptosporangium > Cryptosporangium sp. NPDC048952. The sequence goes on from NZ_JBICTY010000013.1 coordinate 18,650, forward strand.
GGCTTTACCACCATTGGCGGGATGGCCAAGCTCGTGTCATCCCGCTTGGGCGACGCCTAGCAAGGGATGACCGATGACGACGCCATCCAGCGCCCCAACCAGTCCGTGGGGGATCGGGTAGCGATCACCTAGGCGAAAGCAACACACGCAAAGTCCGAGTGTTCAGCTCAGCTGCAAGCGTCGTGATCCATACTGAACCCTAGCCATGGACTTCCGCGGCGCTACCAGGCCAACGCGCCACATCCCTACCCTGACCTCGGTTGTGGCATGAACGCCTGGCCACGGATCCGCGAGTAGAGCCCAGAGGCCGGCACCCCCCACCGATGGGTGCCGGCCTCTGCGCCGTCTACCGAATGCTCGAACAAGCCTCAGTGCGCGAACTCGCCGCTCTTCGCGGCTGTCACAAAGGTTGTCCAGACGCCAGCCGGAACGTCCAGCGTCACGGCGCGGACCGGGTCCTTCGTGTCCCGGATGCCGACGCGACCCGCGCAGGTGGCAATCTCCAGGCAGTTCGAGTCCGTGCCGCCGCCGCTCCGCGTCGACTTCTTGAACAGCTGTTGGTCCCAATCGATCCTGGTCATACGGTCTCCCATCTGCGGGGTTGAGCTGTACTGCTTACAGAACGGCGGCGAATTCCGCGATCCTGTCGCGCGTCGCTGACACCGATTCGGCCAGCGACCGCACGTCTTCGATGAGGCGAGTGAACTGCTCGACCTCGTCCCGCATCTCGCGGTGCACAGCCTCAGTGTGGTTCTCGCTGTAAACGACCTGATCGGTCGGGTCGGCGAATGTGAACACCTGGAACTCGCCGCCGTTGAGCACGGGGTGAGCCCCTGCGCTGAACGGCAGCAGCTGGACCGTCACGTTGTATCGCTCGGACGCCTCACGCAGTCGCTCGAGCTGGTCTCGCATCACCGCGGGACCGCCGATCACCGGACGAAGCGCCGCTTCCCACAGCACGACACGAAGCTGGGGAGCGCCTCGTTTGCGGTCGAGTACGCTCTGCCGCTCGATCCGGATCTTGACCTGCCGCTCGATTTCCTCCGGCTCGTGAAGCAGAGGCGAGGCCTTCATGAGCGCTCGCGCGTATGCCTCTGTCTGCAACAGCCCTGGCACCAGCGTCGGCTGCCAGGACTGCATCACGGCTGCTTCGGCCTCGTATGCCAGCAGTTCGCGAAACACCGGCGCAGTGCCCGGACCGAGTAGCGGCTCAAACCACCCGCGGGGCGCCTTGGCAATCTCGTGAGCGAGTTGGACCAGATCGTCGATCACTTCGGGCGTCAGCTCAGGCGCGCGACCAGTCTGGCGGTAGCCGTTGAGCAGGTTGTGAACGTCGCCGGAACGGATCCTGGTCTTGCCGGCCTCCAGGTTGGACAGCGTCGCTGGGCTCTTGTCGTAGAACTTGACCGCAGCCGCCTCCTCCTGGGTCAGCCCAGCCTCTTTCCGCCAGCGGACCAGCTCTGCGAGCAGCTTCTTCTTCGCCCTACTGCGGGGAACAGAGCCGACGACGCCCCGGTGGAATGGAATCTCGCCAGCACGGCCGGCACGACTGCACCGGCTTCTGGCGCCAGCGGCCCCCGCCGTCGGAACAGTGCCAGCACTGCCGCAGCCGCATCCTGATCGTTCCATCGCATAACTAGGTCGAAGAGTTCCGAGACTTAATCCGATTGTGTGTCCCAACCTTGATGCGTCAGCGCGCGAACCCGGTGATGCACTTCTGGGTGGGGTCATACTCTGGTCATGGCCGAGCACGAGGATCCGCCTTACGGGGTGAGGACGATCAGTTGGCCCGCCATCCACGACCTGCTCTATCCGTTGCCACCCGGCGAGTACGACTATGGCCCGCCGCACGGCGATGAAGAAGCCGCGGAGATGCAACGGCTGCGCGGCCTGGTGATCATCCAGCACGCAGAGACCGAAGCCGTCCTGGGTCAGCTCTACCGACTGCTGGAGCCCTCGCCACCGAAGCGGCCACTCATGGCCGGTGCACTTCGGATCGCGCTGACGAAACTCCTCACCGCAGAACAACTCGTTCAGCACGCCGAACGGCTCGCCCTGATCGAGAGCGCAACCGCGGTGCGGAACCGGGCGGTGCACTCCACCGTCCAGATCCACTACGCGCGAGATCATCCCCTCGGCGGCACCGGCTGGATGTCGGTTCTGTCGGTGATGGGCGACGAAGAGACCGACGAGAGTGACCTGCAAGGCTTTCTTGCTCTTCAGCAACGCGCGACAACGGCTGCAGTCGAGATGTATCAGGAGGTCAGCGATTCTCTGCCGCCGGTCGTCGGGGAGCCGAGCGACGCTTCAGGTGTCGAACTGAGTGCGGACTGGTTCGACACGGATGGTCCAGACCCCGGCGACACCTCGCAGGGCTGACCTAAGAGCTACCGTACGGTCCCCCGCTCATTGTCCGACGTCAGCGCAGCGAGCGGCGCCACGAGCGCTTGGGGTGCGTCACCGAACAACAGCACCGTGGTCTTGTGGCGGGCGCGGGTGAGTACGACGTACAGCAGTCGGGATCCGGTTTCGAACGGCTCGCGGCGTTCCGGTCCGTAGAAGTCGTTGCTGCGCAGGACGACGACGGTGGCGTCTGCCTCACGACCCTTGGTCTGGTAGAGGCCCATGAGCTGCACCGGCGCGTCCGGCTCGCCGGTTGCCGAGGTGAGGAGGTCCGTGCGATAGGCGGTGATCGCCGTGTCGAGCGCTTCGAGTACGTCGCTCGGGTCGCGGTGACGACGGACGTGGCGAGCCACCTGGGGCTGCAGTAGTTGGGCGGCGTTTCGCCAGTGACGGACACCCCTGTGCAGTCCGAGCCGATCGTGCGCGGCCGCGGCCGTGGCCGTGGCTTCGACGGGCACGGCGCCAAGGAGAGCTTGCTGCAGTTCTCGCAGTCGCCCGTTAACGGCGGCCGGCTGGGGAGTCTGGCCGAGCAGCATCCGAGCCAGCTCGGGGACCTGCTTGCCCCGGACTGCGCTGGTCACGAAGACCGCCAACCGCTGCAGCACACTTGTCCAGCTGACCGCGCCGCCAGCGAACTGAATCATCGCGTGTTGGGCATCGAGACCCGCGCCGAGGCACTCGGGCAGCCCGATCACCTCATGGGTGATGTCGAGCTGGGTGAGCTCGTCGGACAGGCCGGTGGTCGCGTCGACGTGGTGGCTGAACACCCCGACGGTGTGACCGTCGGCGCGCAGTTTCTGCACCACGTCCGCGACGATCTCCGCCTCCTGCTCGGTCGGCAGCCCGGCCCGGATGTGTAGCCGGCCGGTATCCAGGGCGGCGGCGACGGCCGGGTGGCCGAATTGGCGGCGGCGAATCGCGGTCGCGGCAGCGGGAAGAATGTTGCTGGGGTCACGGTGCGACACATCCGGCAGGTCGATACGTCGCGCCCCGGGCAAGGTGAGCACGGTGTCGAGCCGTTCCGGTCCGACACCGACGGCGTCAGGCAGGTCGCTGTAGATGCACTGATGGGGATCACCCAGCAGCAGCAACCGGGCATCCCTGCGGATGCGGGTCAACAGCTCGTACTGCCGGTCGTCGGTGTCTTGAAACTCATCACAGACGATGATCGACCAACGCGCCTGCAGGTGCCGACCCACAGCGGGCACCTCGCACAGTTCCAGCGCGCGGGGCAGCAGGTCCCGGTAGAGCAATGCATCAGCGACGTCGAACAGCTTGGCTTCGGTCGCGCTGAGCATCGCGGGCTGGGCCAGTCCGACCGCGGCGCCCCAGCGGGTGAGAAGCCGCCACGCGAAAGCGTGAAAGGTAGTGATCTCCACCCGGCCCTGATAGGGGCCGAGGACGCCGGCGGTGCGGTCGAGAATCTGCGCCACGGATGACCGGGAGAAGGACAGGAACAATGCGCGAGCCACCGACTGCCTGGCACGCGGTTGGAATCCGGCCACGACGCGTAGGTCGTCAACGCGTTGCAGGTGCGTGCGTACGGCTGCTGCGGCCGTCGTGGTCTTGCCGGTACCTGCGCCCCCACACACGAGCAGTACGGGATCTTGAGCGTCGATGACCGCTTGTTGTGTCTCGTCGGGCTGGTAGGTCACGGCAACTCGATCTCGACCAGCACCGTGTCGGCGACCGGCTGACAGAGCGTGTCGAGGACCGTACCGGCCAGCGGCGGTGTCGGGCCGTGGGACAGAGCCTCAACGAAGGGCTGGTGCAGGCCGCCCTTCTGCTTGAGGGCCTTGATGGTCTTTTCCTTGAGGCTCTCCTCGGCGATCGTGTCGACGGCGATGTCGGTCAGGCCGTGGTCGGCGACGAGTTGACGCAGCGTGGTGCGCAGACGGACGGGGCTGATGCCGTGGGTGAGCGCCCGCTCGATCGAGCTGCGTTCTGGCAGCCGGATCACCTGCTCGGCGATGCCGGTGAGCTCCGAGACGAGGTCCGCGTCCGTCCCGGGCTTGTCGTTGTCGAGTACCACCCGGACGTGGAACCCGAGCGCGCGAGCGAGGCGGGCCAGCTTCGGCAGTTCGTCTTTGCCTCCGGTGCCATTGGCGGGGGCAACCATCCGGACACCGGCCGCGGCGGGCGGTGCTACGCCTCCGCTGCGCAGGCGCCGGTCGGCGACGGCGGTGTAGCCGTCCAGGTCGTGCGGGCCTTCCAACAGCGCCACGGTGCGTGCGGTCATCGCCGGCAGCAACAGCGGGTGCAGGTGCCGACGAGCGGCGCGTTCTTTACGGTCAGTCGTGGGCGCCAACTGATGGGCCTGCCGGTGGCCATGGCTGCGAGTGAGTCGGATCATCTCCTCAGCAGGGAACGCCCTGACCACGTCCGGACGCCGCGTGGACAACCAGACCTGGCCGCTGTTGCGCCGCAGCAGGCAGGCGAGGTACTCGGCCGACGCCGCGTCCAGGTCATCTCCGAAGTCGTCGGCGAGCACGATCGCGCCTGGCGCCGCTGCTGATACCACCGCTTCGGCGGCGGCAAGCACGCCAGCGGCGGTCGAGCCGTGCGCGGACAGGGGCAGAGCACCAGCGGCGTCGAGGGCGACGGTCGGCTGCAGTGCCCGCAGGATCGCCGAGACAGACCCATCGTCGGCAGCGAAGCCGAAAACATCGGCAGGAGCACCATCGGTCATCTCCAGCAGCTGTGCCGCGCCGGCGCTGAGGACATCTTCGAGGGTCTTGCGGATGCTGTTGCTGGCAGTCAGCCGATCGGCCGCCGCGACCGCCTCGCTGTTCAGCGTCGCCAGCGCCGCCAGCAAATCATTGTCGTCCAGTTCGGAGATCAAGCGCCGGAACACTCCGTCGGGACGCAGCTGCAGCGGCGCGGGGTGCCCGCAGACCGGTCTTCGGGTACTCCACCCAGTGCTCGGCGGTCTCGCTCGCCGGGTCGAACCGAAGTCGATAGCACAGTCGCAGACCCATGACCGCGTCATCGGCTCGCGTCTCGTCGGCTGGTAGCCCGGTGGCCGGATCGATCAGCTCCAGCCGATCGTCGAGCTCCTGCGCGACGGCGTCGTCGAGCTCGATGAGCGTGACCTCGACCTCGGTGAGCTCATCACCGTCGTCGGCGTCCGGCGCCGGAAGCGGCCGATGCACGTCCAACGGGTCGGGCCGGGCGCTGGTGCTGCGCGGATCGAGGACCCGGCGCAGACCGCTGATCAGATCGGTCCGACCGGCCCGCGGTTCACCGACCGCGACCACATGCCCCTCCGGCCGCAGCACCGCGTCGACAAAACCCCGAAAGCGCCGCAATCGGACCCTGATACCGCGCACAATGCGTCCCGCCCCTCAAGCAAACTCAGCAAACCAGCTGCACCGGCCACGCACGCACGAACGCACTGGCCCGGGGCTGCCTCAGTCACCCAGGCACGCCCCTGATCCGCCCCCGAATCAGTTCCATCCTTGCGCACTAGCCTCACCAACGCCGCCGATTTTCGCTGACCTGGTGTCGTCTCCGCGGCTCGGCCGTCAGTAGGCTGCAGTCCACCCTGGCCGGTGCTCGCCGTCGGTTGCATTTCTGCAAGGAGGGGCGAGGGCACGACGGCCCCATCCACTGCGATGCCGCGCTGGCCTCTAACCGATCCCGGCAGAGCCGGCGACGCCGTCGATTGCCTTCAGATCGGAGTCTCGATGATGCTCCTTGATTGCGAGGACGCAGAAACGGCCTTGCGGTCGCTTGCTCACGCGAGCGGCGTCGACGACGCGGATTTCCGGGCAGCATTGCTCGCGCGTAATCCTGACCGGACCGTTTGGACTGGCGACGAGGATCCGTGGGTAGCGATTCCCAGAGTGCTATTGGCTGATCTCGGCGTCGAGATCGGTGAGGTCCGCTTCGACGGTGCCTACTACTTTCACGGCACCCGCACACTGCGTCCGCACGCATTCCTCCACGAGGGAATATTGCCGTTAGGCGCTGCGCTCGACCGGCTCTGGTCCGATCTGCATGACCTGTGCGATGGCGACGTCACGAACGCCTCGTGGATGGCCTTCCGCCAGCAACTCGAAGGGGGGATCCCGACACCGCTGCACTCCAGGCACGGCGCGTATCTCTACCGCATGAAGTTCGCCAACGACTTCCACCACGGACCGTATGCGTCTCTGATCCGGGATCACACGATCGATCCCATCGAGGGACAGCACGACTATGTAAAATCTCCAGAGATCGTCGAAGATATCGCACGCTGCGTGGACTTCGACCTTCAAGAGAGATTCGAAGCCACTGCGCGAAGCTGCATCGTCAAGTTCCGCCACCACGAGGTAAAGCAGCAGTTAGTCGAAGCCGCCGTGCTCTACGTTTGGGCTCGGATCCAGAACCGGCCGCTTGACCTCGGCAGCGTGTACGGGATTGACTGCCGCGGCGCAGTTCCTGCCACGGACGTGGTGTACGTCGACGAGGTCGACCTAAGTCGACGAGGGGGTCCGAGGCCAACTCTCGTTCGCCGGCACCGCGCTCCCGACTGCTCGGCAACTGATCTGCCGTGTGCGTCGACCCCGGCGTGATCTTGCGGCGGGCTTCTCCAGTCAGGCAGGACCGGCGGCGGTAGGCGCCTCCTTCTTAGACCGGGTGCTGCCCGCGGGGCGCCGAGCCAGCTCTGGAGCCGCCCACGGACGTTTGCCCTAGCCGGCAGCGACACTGCTCCCCATGCCGACGGGCTGGGGCAACATCGCCGGTGCGCGCCAAACGCGGCGATCCGCTCCCCCCAGCGTTCTCCACCACACACGGAGCTCTTACTAGGTCACGCTGCGCCTTCAGCCACGAGCTGACTCGCAGTAACGGACTGCCTACCCTGCCAGCCGAAACGACACGCCTTCGACATCCGAGCAACCAGGGCCCAATCTAGGGCGACCAAAAGTAGTTGGATCGTACATAAATGCAGGTCAGCGGGTGGGCCGCCTGGGGATCGAACCCAGAACCCGCGGATTATGAGTCCGAAAGGGAGGCTTAGTGAGTCGCTTAGACTATTTGTACCACCACGACTCGCCCCGCGCTACCACGAACTACCTGATGACACCGGCTACGAAGTCGGGGCCCGCGACCCCAAGCAGCCGATCGACGACCATCACGCCACCGCAAACCACCTCGGCACACGACGCTGCATTACATCCGAGCAACCACCGATCAACCACCGGCTCCAACGGCGAGCAGGCCGTTGTCGGCCTCCGCCGGCGAGCGCGTTATCCGCGGCTATGTGAGTAAGAGGAAAGTGGAACTGTCGGTGGAACCTGAGACGCTGCATGGCGTGGTCCCCTGGAATCTGTTGACCCTCGATAGTGCCCTTCGCGCCAGCTGGGCCGCCGATACCTGCTCGCCCAACGACCTCGAACGCGCCGGATGGCAGCCCGAGAACCCGGCGTGGGGACATTGCGACATCACCGCGCTGATCGTGAACGACATCTTCGGCAGAGACAGCGTCGCGTGGTGTGCGATGGACTTCGCGTCATGGTGCATGCACTCACCTTTCTTCGCCCCGACGATGGCGCTACGTGCGTTGAATGCCCCAAGTCATGCGGTCTCACTGGTGCTGTCGCCAGACGGCGCGGTGGCTGCGGCCTGTGAATGCCCAACGGCGTTCACTAAAGGTGCCGTGTCGGTCGGCCCCCGAAGAGTGGCTGCTGAACGGCGTACTGGCCGCAAAAGGGTTAATCCTCGGCTCGCCTCAGAGGGCGTTTGATTTGTAACCTTTGCGTATCTGGTGGCTAGTAGGTGCCGAACGCCGGGCCCGTGCCGGAAGTTTCGGGGAACGTCCACGATCTGCTCACCGTTGACCAGCAGTCGCGCGGCGAAGCCGCTCGGACAGGCGTCGGGCCGGGAAGCAGGTGCCGCCCGGCCCGACGCATGTCTCGAATGTCGGCTGCAGAAGGAGTAGGAGTCCCAGCAGTTGTCGTGTCGCTTCTTGTGCGACTGGCGACGCCGCGGCTTGCACTCCTCGGAGGGTGGGCCGACGGATTTTGCAGAACGTCTGCTGCGACTTCTCTGTAGGTGAGTCACCGCCAGTAGCGCGCGGATGAGGCATAGGCGCGATCGACGAATGCCGGCACCGACGGCGCGGCGAGCTCGTCGTTGAGCACCTCCACGCTGACGAAGCCCTGCCAGCCGCGATCGAGCAGCGTCGTTGCGAATCGCTCGAGTTCCAAGCTCCCATCGCCAGGAAGCAGCCGCCGGGTCAGGGTCTCGGTCATCAGATCGTCGGAGCGAGGTGCTGCGGCGTCGGTGAATTGGACGTAGGCGATCTGATCTAAGGGAAGGTCGGCCAGATCCGCCCAGGTGCTGTCGCCGAACGAGAAGTGCCAGTTGTCGATTTGGACCGCTGCCCGGTCATGACCGATAGTCGCCACCAGCTCTCGCGCCATGGCGATGGACGTCACCGTGCCGAGGGGACTGAACTCGACGGCCATCCCGGCGCCGACCTCGGCGAAGATTGCCGCGCAGCGCCGTAGCGTGCCGATGTCCACCGCCGGTCCGGGTGGGAAGACCGTGTTGACCCAGCGGGCTCCCATGGTTTCCGCCGCCGTCGCGAGGCGCTCGGCGAACGCAACGGTCGCCTCGCTGTCCGCGGTCATCACGAGCGCCACTATTTCGTGGCACTCGAGCCCGGATCGTGCGAAGGCGTCCGCCATCGCACGGTCCGCTTGCGCGCGGGGCACACCTAGCGCGGAGAACCCAGCCGCCCCGGTCGCCTCGACGACCTCCGCGAAGGGTAAGGCCCACCGGCTGTTCGGAGTGAGCGCGAGAGTAACGCCCGGATGTGTAGCCATGATCGATCGACCTCGATGAGGGAGTTTCGCGGCGGCTGGTCAGAGAGGCAGGCCGACGGTTTTGATCTCGAGGTATTCCTCGAACCCGTGGGTGCCGTTGCGGCGGCCGAGGCCGCTCTGCTTGGTGCCGCCGAAGGGACTGGTCAGGCCGAAATACATGCCGCCGTTGATGCCGACGCTGCCGGTCCGCAACCGCTGAGCGACCCGGAGGGCACGGTCTTCGTCGGCGCTGCTGACCTCGCCGGACAGGCCGTAGATCGAGTTGTTGGCGATCGCGATCGCCTCGTCCTCGGTGTCGAACGGGAGCACGCACAGCACCGGTCCGAAGACCTCTTCCTGGGCGATCCGGCTGTCGGGGTCGACGTCGGCGAGCAGAGTGGCCTGCACGTAGTAGCCCCTGTTGAGTTTCTCGGGAGTGCCGCCGCCGGTGATCAGCCGCGCACCGGAGGCGATGCCGGAGGCGATCAAGCCGAGGACCTTGTCCCGCTGACCGGCGCTGATCTGGGGTCCTTGCATGACAGTCGGATCCCAGGGGTCGCCGACCGGGAAGGCATCCATGGTGGCCTTGAGGATCGCGAGACCCTCGTCGTAACGGGAGCGCGGCAACAGGATCCGGCTAGGCAACACGCAGCTCTGCCCGGACGCGATGCAGGCCAGTGTCGCGGCCATCGGGAGGGCTTTGGTGAGGTCGGCGTCGTCGAGCACGATGTGTGCGGACTTGCCGCCGAGTTCGAGCATCGTGCGTTTGACCGTCGACGCGCCGGCGGCGAGGACCGCCCGGCCGGTGGCCGTGGACCCGGTGAAGGTGATCATGTCGACTCGCGGGTCGGCCGAGAGCGCCGCACCGACCTCGTTGGCGTCGGACGTAACGACGTTGAACACCCCGGCCGGGAAGTCGGTCTCCTCGGCGACGATGCGGCCGAGCTCGCTACCGGACCACGGGGTGAGCTGCGCGGGTTTGAGGATCACGGTGTTGCCGGCCATCAGCGCTGGTGTGGTCTCGGCGACGTTCAGGTAGAACGGCGCGTTCCAGGGTGTGATCGCGCCGACGACACCGATCGGGTCGTAGTGGATCATCCGCCGGGACGGGCCGCCCATCGAGTCGTGGACCCCGGTGTCCCGCAGGTACTCGAAGGACTTCCCGAACTCCGCCCAGTGCGCGACCTCCTCGACCGGCGCGTCGATCTGGCTCTGGGTGATACCGACCGGGACACCGACCTCGGTCACCACGATCCGGCGGAGCCGCTCCTTGTTGCGTTCCAGGGCGGTGTGCAGCTGAGTGAGGCAGTGGTAACGGAACTCGACGTCCCGCGACCAGCCGGTGCTGTCGAAGGCGCGGCGGGCGGCGGCCACCGCGCGGGCCATGTCGTCGGTGGTTCCGTCGGTGGCCTGGCCGGCGACCTCTTCGGTGGCCGGGTGGATCACGTCGAACGTCGCTCCACCGGCAGTGGCCAGGAGTTCTCCGTCGATAAGCATGCGTGGATCGCCGGCGAGTAGATCGGAGGTCGTCATGTGAGGTCCTTTCATCCGAGAGGGACTCGCTCAGCTGTCGACGGTGAGTAGAAGCGCCCCGGCCGGGGTGAGGCCGCCGCTGGTGACGACGGCGACCTGCGCACCGGACACCTGCCGGTCGCCGGCATCACCCCGGAGCTGCGTGACCGCCTCGTGTACCAAGCCCATGCCATGGGTGCGGCCGTGGGAAAGCTGCCCGCCGTGCGGGTTGAGCGGCAGGACACCGTCCAGCGCGATGTTCTTGCCGCCGTCGAGGAAGTCCCTGGCCTCGCCGATGCCGCAGAAGCCGAGGCCTTCCAGCCAGGACAGGCAGTTGAACGTGAACCCGTCGTAGAGCAAGGCGACGTCGACGTCCGCGGGCCGCAGCGACGACCGTGACCAGAGATGCGCGGCCGGTCCGAGGACCTGAGGCTCGTGGGTGAGGGTCGACTGATCCCACTCGACCCGTTCGATCATCTGGGTTCCGGCCGCTTCGAAGCGGATCGGCCGGTGCCGCAGATCGCCGGCAAACTCGGCCCGGGACACGATGACGGCGATGGCCGCGTCGCACGGCACGTCACAGTCGTAGAGGCCGAACGGGGTGGTGATCGGCGTCGCGCTCAGGTAGTCGTCCATGGTCAGCGGGTCGCGATAGATCGCGGTCGGGTTCAGCCCGGCATTGCGGCGCTGGTTGAGTGCGATCCAGCCGAGGGTTTCCCTGGTGGTGCCGTACGTGTGCATGTGCCGCTGCGCGGTCATGCCGAGAACGTGGGCGGCGGTGGTCAACCCGTACGGCGTGACGTGTTCGGTCATACCGCCGATCCGGCTGCCGACCGGCCGGAAGCGGCCCTGGCGGACCAGTGTGTCGTAGGTGGACTGCCAGAGCGTCCGGAAGCAGAGCACGTGGTCGGCGAGGCCGGCGGAGACCGCCACCATCGCAGCGATCACCGATCCACCCGGTCCGAACGTGTCACCGCCGCCGTTGTACCAGGTCGGGCGGATCCGGAGCACGCCTTCGAGCGCGGAGACCCCGCCTTCGCCCATGCCGACGGCCGCCGAGCCCGGATACGTGGACAGGCCGTCGATGTCCTCGGGGGTGAGCCCGGCGTCCTCGATGGCGGCCAGGCACGCGTCGACGGTCAGCGACAGCGGATCACGCAGCAGTCGCCGGCCGATCCGGGAGGCGCCGACACCGGTGATCGCGGAGTCCTGCTCGTACTTGTGCCGCGTGACGCCGGGGGACCGGCGGACGCGGGCCGGATAGTCGTCGGGTGGGATCTCGTCAGCAGGCAGCGGGGTGAGATCGGTGCCGTCGGTCGGTGTGAACAGCGGGAACCAGACGTCCCAGACCTGCTCGAACACGACTTTCACCTGCTGACCCAGCCGCAGCGCGGCCGGATCGGCGTCGACGATCCGGGTGAAGAGCTTCACGCGGTCGTCGTCTTCGAGGGCGACGTGCGCCACCGTGTACGGCGGGGAATGCCCGGCAGCCCGAAACGGGTGTTGACGCTGAACCCGATCAGGCGGGCCAAGCCGGAGACCGGGACGATCTCCAGGGCGGTGCTCCGGCAGTGCGGGCAGGCCGGGCCGGGCGGGTGCAGGAGCGCGTCGCACGCCGTGCATCGCTTGACGCGGAGGACACCGTCGCGGCCGGAGGTCCAGTAGTACTCGTTCCAAGGGGTGACCTCGGGGAGGACGGGGTTCACGTGACGGCCCCGTCGATCTTGAGCTGCAAGAGCTCGTTGTCGTCACGGCCGAGTTCTCGCAGGATCTCGTCGGTGTGCTCGGCGAACTGCGGCGCGCGGGTGATCACCGGTGGGGTCTCGTCGAACTGGACCGGGGCGACGACGAGTTCCCTGTCGGCCCCGTCGGCGTCGACGACTTTCGCGACGTAACCGTTGGCGCGGGCCTGCGGGTCGTTGCCCGCCTCGAAGAAGTTCTGGACGACGGCCCACTGGCCACGTGCGCCCTCCATGCGCTTGCGGAACTCCGCGAGCGTCAGCGCGCCGATCATCTCGGCGACGTACCCGGCGGCCACGGCTGCATTGGCGATGATCTGGTCGCCGGTCGCGAACCGCTCGTCGGTGATCAGTTCGGCGCGGCCGAGCCGTTCGCAGATCTCCGGCCAGTAGCGGCCCGGTTGCAGCATGCCGAGGTTGATCCAGCGTCCGTCGGACGTCCGGTAAGGACTGCCGGAGAGTGGGTTGCGCGGGGAACCGTGCTGGGAGGGCCGGTGGTGCGGTAACGGGCCACCGGTCAGCAGGGCGGCGTTTATTCCGAAAGACGCGGTCCACATGCCGACGCCGAGCAGCGACACGTCGATGACCGACGTCTCGCCGGTCGAGGCCCGGCGGAAGAGCGCCGCAGCGATGCCGCCGGCGATCGTCATACCGCCGATGTTGTCGCCGTAGGCGCCGGTCGGCATCGAGAGCAGCCGGTCGTGCTCGGCCGGGGTGACCGCTTCGGCGTGGCCGGACCGGGCCCAGAACGCGGTCTGGTCGTAGCCGCCGCTCGGCCCCTCGTCGCCCTTGGGACCCATGCCGGTGCCACGCATGTAGATGACCTGTGGGTTGATTGACCGGACGTCGTCGACGTCGACGCGTAGCTTTTTCCGGGTCGGTTCCCGGAAATTGGTCACGAAGACGTCCGCGGACCGCACCAGATCCTCGAAGACCGCGCGGCCGCCGGGGGTCTCGAGGTTGAGCCCGATGCTGCGCTTACCGCGGTTGGGGCCTTCCATGATCGGGAAAAAACTGCTGGATTCGCGGTCCTGGTCCATGCCGAGGATGCTGACCAGCCCACGTTGGGCGTCGCCGGTCTCGGCGTGTTCGATCTTGATGACGTCGGCGCCCCAGTCGGCGAGCACCGCGCCGGAGGCGGGCACGAAGGTGAACTGGGCGAGTTCGACGATCCGTACGCCCGTCATTGGACGATCCATCGATTCGCGCTCCCTCACTCGCTGGGGTGATCTCGCTGCTCCGGCGACCACGCCCTAACCGCGTTTCGGCTGTCGGCTCGCGCTGGAAAATCGTTCCATTGACATCTATGTCAAAATTGACAGGTTTGTCAATGAGCTAGGTCGCGTCGACGCGTGCCGGGCGGTCGCCAGCCCTGGGATACTTGGGCCGCTACAACGACGATGTCGCCCAAGTCGCTGAACTGGAGTGCGTGGAGATGGTGATCGACAGCCCGCAGGCACCCACCGCCGAACGGAGCCGTCGGAGCGTCGAAACGCGGGCGAAGCTGGTCAGTGCGGCGCGAGCGGTCTTCGAGGCGAGGGGTGTGGCGGAGGCGCGCGTCGCGCAGATCTCCGAGCTCGCGGGGCTCTCGTACGGGTCCTTCTATCACTACTTCGACTCGAAGGACGCTGTGTTCCGCGAGGTCGCGGCGTCCGTCGCGGAGGCGCTGACGGCGGGCATGGCCACGATCCAGGACCGGGAATCGGCCAGTACGCCTCGAGCGCGGCTCAGCGCGGGGATCCGGGTGCACTTCGAGGCGTTCCGCCGGGAAGCGCGGATGCTCAGCGTCATCGACCAGGCGGCTCGCGCCGATCCGGAGATCCGGCGTTTCTGGGCGGAGCTGCTCGAACCTTCCGGCCGTGACGTCGTTGAGGGGATCGCGCAGCTGCAGCGCCACGGTCTGGTGGACGCCGACCTCGACGTGGAGATCGCCGCCGCGGCACTGGGTGCGATGACGTGGCGATTCGCCGAGCAGTGGTTCGTCTACGGGGAACCGGATCTGGATTTCGACACCGGGGTGCAGCAGTTCACCCGGCTGTACTTCAACGCCCTGCGACTCAGCGGATAGGGCCTGGGGCGGATACCCGTACCAGGAGCCGCGGACCCACCGCGGCCGCGTCGCCCAGACGCTGGGCCGTCAGCGTGGCGCCGAGATCGAAGTAGCCCCGCAGGCTGCTGATCTCGTCGGCACCTAGGCCTGGACACCGCGACGAGCACTTACGCGGACTGGCTCACTCACAGCGCTGCGCGCCGGAACTCGCCGGGGGTGCACCCGCACTGTTTGCGGAACGCGTCGGAGAAGCCTGACGCGGTCGTGTAGCCGAGAGCTGCCGCGACCTTGTAGACCTTCTCGTCTTTCGACAGCAGGCCCATCGCCTTCTCCATGCATAACCGTGCGGCGTAGTGGCCGAGCGAACAGCCCCGGCTGACGCGGAATCCACGCGTGAGGTGCCGACTCGAAAGACCGCAAAGCTGGGCAAGTTCGTTCAGCGATGGAGGACTCCCGTAACCATCGGCCAGGCGGTCGTCGATGATTCGCAGCTTCTTCAGCGCCACTGCCGCAGGCATTCTGGCCGCCCTCACCGCGACCGGCACCGAGGTGGTCATCCACCGGCCCTCCCGCATCGTCTCCCGCGTCCTGACCCGGCGATCAGGAGGCCGCGCGTAGGCACCTCCGGCGCAGCTGGGGAAAGCCTCTCGACCGTTCACGGGCCGACCCATCCCGACACGTGCTGGACACTCCAACTTCGGCGCTCCCTACAGTCCGAGAAACCGGTGCACGACTGCCGCGAGCGCCGCAAATAGGATAGATGTGACACCAGCCGCAGTTCTCCCGGGGATCGTCGTGCGGGGGAACCGCATGTTCATGCGCCGCGCCGTCCGCTTCCTGGCTGCCGGGGCCAGCATCCACCAGTTCCTCCCACTCATGGCGGCCGGCGCGGGCGCGGCGTTGGCCAATCAACCCACCGGGTGCTCGCAGCCCGGCGGCGACGTTCTCGGCGATCCGCGTGGTGTTACCGAAACCAGATTCGACGACGAGAACGCTCATCAATCGTCCCCCCGTGCAACCGGGTCGACGGTGATCGCTCGGCCGCTGATTTCATCCGGACGAATCATCACCCACCGGCCCGATCGGGCAGCCGAGGGCACCAGCGGCAGGGACTCTTCCCGGCCTAGCCGTTCGAGCAGTTCGTCGTCGGTGACGAGACCCGCCACGCCTTTGACCACCACGCTCCACGCGGCGACACCCGTCGACGGCAATCCGGTGCCGTCGACCTCGAAGGTGATCGGTGCGCAGTCCATGGCCGCGCCCAGCTTCGATCCGTGCCCGGTCTTGAACGCCACCCCTGGATCGGCGACCACGTAGTTGACCGGCAAAATTTCTATCGCGCCCGCGCGGATGAAGCCGACCCGGCCCAGCTGGGCGCAACGCAGATACCGGCGGCATTCCGGGAGGTCGAGTACAACTGACCCGGTGTGGTCACGCGGATAACGGGATGATGCTGCGGACATCGGACATCTCTCCTTCGCAACCCGCGAGCCTGCGTAGCCGGAACACATTCAGTCTGTGAGCTACGCGCGTTACCGACCAGGGCCCTTGGTCACTGCCGGAGGCGTCAGCTCTCTGCGCCACCGCTATCGGTGATCGCCGCTGCCGCTGAGTCCGCACTTCGATGCAACGAGATGGTCACCCCGCCGCTTCTTACCCGTCGGTAGGATCGCGGGCGATGACCGGAACCGGTTCCTCGCGCCCGGCGGTATCCGTCCGAGTCTGGCTATTCTTTGTCTTCGTCTTCGCGCTCTCCCCGCCCTTCTGGGTGCTCGGCGCGATCGGTGACGAGATCCCCGAGAAGGTACCGCTGCACCTGCCGGCCAGCGCGCTCATGTTCGTCTGTCCCGCCCTCGCCGCTGCGCTTCTTCTTCGCGGAAGCCACCAACGGGGCGCTACCGGCCAGCTGGCGCGGCGCACGGTCACCGCGGCCGGCATCGACCACAAACGGTGGTACCTGCCCGCGTTGCTGCTCATGCCGGGGGTGATGCTGCTCTCGTATGGGGTCATGCTCCTCGACGGCACACATGAACCCCGCGGGGCGTCGACCTGCTACTCCTTCCGGTGATGGTCGCCGCCTTCTTCGTCGCTGCCGCCTGTGAAGAGGAGGGATGGACCGGCTACGCGACGGATGCCCTGCAGGAGCGTTATTCGGCGGTTGCCACGGGGCTTGTCATCGGATCGGTGTGGGCGGCCTGGCACATCATCCCGTACGTCCAGGCGGGTCACTCTGTGCTGTGGATCGCTTGGCAGTGTGTCGCCCCCGTCGCGCTGCGCGTCCTGATCGTGTGGCTGCACAACAACACCGGACGCAGCGTCTTCATCGCCTGCGTCTTCCACACGATGATCAACGTCTCCACTGCCCTGTTCCCGACGAAAGGCTCGCGCTACGACCCGGCCGCTCCTCGTGCTGACCGCGATCGTCGTGACGTGGCTATGGGGTCGCCCGACGCTGGCCCGGTATCGCTACGCGACCTGAGTCGGCGCCGGCTCGACGAGCTCCAGCGGCACTCCACTGGTTTAGGATCCGGAGCCGCTCAAGGACGGAGTTCGATGACCACCTCGTCCGAGTCGGCCGAACTACGCGACGGGCGGCTGACGCGCCCGTAGGCAGGGCGCTCGTGCCCACCGACGACAACGCCCAAATCGGCGCCGCCCTCGAGATTGCGCCACCAGGCACGCCGTCGATTACTCCGGATGAGGAGAGTGTCGCCCTCCGGTCGATAGCTGACCGGTACTTCAATCATCCGTCCGGACTTGCGGCCCCGAAGGATCAGCAATGCCATGGGCCCGCCCAGGCCTTGGAACCGCGAGCGCAGCAGTCTCGCCACCACCGGATCGACGGCTCGATTGAGAACGTGGTCCACTGCGGTGGTCATCGACGCCTCCTCATGTTGTGAGGTTTCAGCATCTGCGGCGTCAACGTCGATGAGCAGGGTCGAACGTCCCTGTCGGGCAGTTCGCGGTCTACGTGCCGGACTGTTCTCCTGACACCGGCGGACCCAGCAGCTTGGTGGCGAGGATCGCGGCCTGGGTGCGGCGTTCCAGGCCGAGCTTGCTGAGTAGGTGGGACACGTAGTTCTTGACGGTCTTCTCAGCCAAGAACATTTCCTCGCCGATCTGGCGGTTGGTCATCCCCTGCGCGATCAACTCAAGGATCCGGCGTTCCTGACCGGTCAACTGCGCCAGCTCCGGTGGCGAATGATCGCTGCCTTCCCGGATGCGGGTGAGAACCTGCTGGGTGACTGCTGGGTCGAGCAGGCTCTGCCCGGCCGCGACCCGGCGGATCCCGTCGACCAGGTCGGTGCCGCGGATCTGTTTGAGCACGTAGCCGGCCGCACCGGCCATGATCGCGCTGAACAGGGCTCGTCGTCCTGGTACGACGTCAGGATCAGCGCTCTGATCGACGGGTCAGCGGATCGGATGTCCCGGCAGACGTCGTATACCGTTGCCGTCGGGCAGACAGGCGTCGAGCACGGCAACGTCCGGACGCAGGGCCGGGATCCGCCGCGCCGCCTCGGGCGCCGAGCCGGACTCCCCAATGACCTCGATGTCGCCGCTGGACTCCAGAAGCGCGATGAGGCCGCGACGCACGACCTCGTGATCGTCGAGGAGGTACACCCTGATCATCGATCGCTCTCCCGGGCAAGGCACTCGAATTTCGGGCATGGTCAGCGCTGTTCCGACCGCAACGAAAAGCTACCGTCTCACTCGCTGGTGCACCCCATGGGCCGCGGGAGCTCGATCCCGGCATCCCGCCCGGCAGCACGGATCGCAGCGACGGAGGGTTGCCCTGGGTTGCGTTGTTCCCGTTCGTTCCGCGCCTCGTTCAGTTCTGGTGGCGCTCGTGCACCGCGCGGTTGCGAACCGCCGCGCGTTCCTGCCAGACCTCGTCAGCGAGGATCATGACGCGACTGAGCTGCGGCTCGTCGGTCGCGCCGACTCTGAGCCAGGCAGACGTGTCATGAGGCGTTAGCAGGCTGTGCCCGGTCTCGGCTCGGCTGACTCTCGACGACGACCAGCCGAGCTGCTGAGCCATCCGGCGACAAGTCGGACCGGAGGCGCGGCGCAGCGCCTGAAGTTCCTCGGAAAGGCGTCGGTGCGCAGGGATGATGCCCTCCTCACCGGACGTCGGACTCACTTTTCAGTAATCATTTCGGCCACCGCCCGGCGTGGTGTCTCAGGCGCCGCTTCGCCGGCCACGGGAACTCCGACGCGGAGGGCCACTTGAGCGTGCCCGAGGTTGTCCAGCAGCCGGTGCAGCAGCATCCGGGACGCGGGTACCTCGATCACATCGGTCATCGGCGAGGCAGCCAGTCCAGACGCGGTCGTCTCCAGCAGCGCGAGGCTCATCGCCTGGCCGGTGGCCAACCAATCGGAAGGCTCGTCGTCGGTGGTCCAGAGAACGAGGTAACGGGCACCGCCGTCGTGGCCCGGCCCGGGCAGCAGTCCCTCCGCACCGTCGGGGAAGAATGTGCGCAGCGGAATCTTCCGGGGCGTGGCCGGCACAGCAGTCGCCGGCGGCACTCCGTCGCCGCTTCCCGTCGGACGATGCGTCCACTCGAGCAGCTCTGCCTGGCGGGCTGGATCCCCTTCGTCCAGTTCGCCGGCGCGGGCGGCCGTCACCTGGAACCGCACCATCGAATCGCGGGCCAGCTCGGCGACGTAAACACCGTAGGTTTCCGACGAGGTACGTAGCTGGTCGACGAATGCTTCGGACACCGGTGTGTCGGCGAAGGGACGGCGGTCGGTGTGGCGGCGCGCAATCGCCTCCCGCAACCGTGCGCCGGCAGGAGCCGCGGCGCCGGCAAGGGTGATACGGGCGACGAGGTCTGGGTCCTCAGCGTCCGGCAGAGTGTCGACGAGGGCCTGATGTCCCTCTGCCGCCAGGGCAACGCGAACGTGATGTAGCGCGACGCCGCAGCTGATCATGAGCATCCGACCGTCCGGATCGGTGGCCGCGAGCTGCCGGGAGCGGTCAGCGCGCAGCTCCAGCGTGTTATCGCGTATCTGCCAGCGCCAGGGCTGGGTGTTGAAAATCGACGGCGCCAGCCGCGCGGCCGCGACGGCGCTGCGCAGGGTTTCCTCGGTCGTGGACGTGCGGTCGGACATCGTGCCGGTCCCCTCGGCTCGGTACTGTTACACCCCACGAGGATCCGGCTTCGCTCTGGCCGTGAGCAGAGTCGGAAGTCCCGAAATGACCCAGCATGCGAACCGCTTACCGTGCGCGGCCGGGCAACATGACCTCTTCGACCGGTCGTCGGGCGGTAGGGGCGTGCGCCACGCCGTAGCCGACGCGAAGCACCATCTGGGGCACACCGCCACCACAGAACGCGCTGAGCCGGGCCCTCGCGGCGCTGGACTCGATGGGCTGGGAATACAGCGACGAGGTCAAGCCCGCGGCGGTCGCCCGCAACAGGAGGTGCTGCAGCGCCTGCCCAGCGCGGAGATCGTCGTAGCGGCTGCCCGCCACGCTGCTCAGCACGGCCAGACAGGGGTCGCTCTCATACCGCCGGTCCTGACTGTCGACCGGAGCGCCGAAGTTCCGGCGTCGCAGCCGCTCGTCCGGATGCGGGCGACCCGTCAGCTGGTCCCAGCGGACCCCGTCCCTCCCGCCTGAGCGGTCCCGTAGCCACTGGCCGCGCTCATCGGCGTATCCCGGACGACGCTCGAGCTCGTCGTCGGCGCGCTGAACCAGCTCGGACACCTCACCGACCCCGCGCGGGTCGAGCACCGTCAGCCGGCAGGACTCGGCGGTGGCCGCCTCGACCAGCAGCGCCAGCACCGGTGCCGGCACCGGGTTGTCGAGGTACGGCCGGCGGTTCGTGTGGCGCCGCGCAACCGCGGCCGCCAGCTCCCGTTCCACCGGGGTAGCCGGGCGAGCCGCCGCCGGACGGACCCGAACGACGAGGTCATCAGCATCGGAGTCAGGAAACGGCTGCGTAACTGCTGTGCAGCCGAGCAGGGCGTACCCGAGGCGCACGTTGTACGCCGCAGCCCCCAGCGCGAGGCGCATCCCCCATCCGGAGGGGTCGGTGACCGGCAGCGTCCGGGTCGGGTCGGCGTAAATCTCGACGCAGTCACCGTCCCGACCGAACAACCAGGGTTGGGTGTTGTGCAGGGAGGGTGCCCGGATCGCCAATCCGACGAGCACCGCAAACTGGTCGGTGTCCAGCAGTGCGCTCACGAGGTTCTCCCCACGATGTCGATGTCCTCGTCGTGCGAGTGCCGGGCGGTCGCCGGGATCGCGCTGTCCGCTGCGGCCACACCGACGCGCAGCACCACGTAGGGGTGTCCCTGCCACGACAGCATCCTGCGCAGCGTCAGCCGGGTGCCGGCCACCTCCACCAGGTCGGTCATCGGGGAGACAGCCAGCCCGAGCTCGGCGGCGACCAGCCACACTGCGGACAATGCCCTTCCGGCGCGCAGCCACGCGCGCCGCCCGTCCTGGTCGCCCCACAGGATCAGGTAGCGGGCTCCGCTGTCATCGCCCGGGCCCGGACTGAGCGCGCCCCGGGCGTCCTCGGAGAGTGGCCGCAGCGGCACCGGGCGGGCTGCATACGGCACCGTGACGTCGCCCGGCACGCCGTCGGTGGCGCCCAGTAGCCGGTGCGACCACCGGGCCAGTTCCGCTTGCGCGGCTGGATCGGCCTGCTCGGTGCGGGCCGCGGTGAGCGCTGCCGAAGCCAGGAGTGGCACTTGGTCGGTGCGAACGACGTGAACGTAGACACCGTGAGTGAGCGCCGCCTCGGTGAGACCGACGAGTGCCGCCAACGGGACCGGGTCGGCGGCGAAAGGCCGCCGATCGGTGTGGCGCCGGAGCGTGGATTGAAAATGGCGAATATCTTCCGGCCGGATCGGTTGGGGACCGATCGGGAAGATCATCGCGAGCAGCTCCGGATCGTCCGGTTCGGGGAGCAGTTCGACCCGCGCCGAATAGCCCTGAGCGCGCAAGCTGATCAGGGCATGGTCGAGCGCCGCCCCGCAACTGGTGACCAACATCCGGCTCTGCGGATCCAGCGCAGCGAGGTGCCGCTCCGCAGCGGCCCGCAATTCCATCGATCGTTCGTGGACTATCCAGCGCCACGGCTGAGTGTTGAGGATCGACGGCGCGCGCAGGGCCGCGGCGGCGGCCTGATCGAGGACGGCGCTCACCGGCCGGTCCTGCGGAGGTCCGGACGAGTCCGATGCGTCGGTCATGGCTTCTCCTTCGCGGCATGTCGTCGGGTCCCGGCCGGGCGCCGCCACAGCACCCAGGCACTAGCCTGGGCGCCGAAAGCTCCCGGAAGTCAGGGTCGGCGGACCGACAGCTGGTGACTTTGGTCCTGATCTGCGCAGGGCCCGGACGGGACGCGATGCCCGATCCACCAAGTGATCACGGCGACGAGCGCCATGACATGGCACCCGTGACATGACACCCGTGACATGGCACCCTTACTGGCGACCGCAGCGACCACACTGTGGGCGCCGGCCGTCGCCGACGTCAGCGGCATTCAGCCGGTCCACCGCGGCCGCCTTCACTCAACCGCCGGCACGGCCGGTTCGGCAGAGCCCAAGGTCCCCGTCCGTTCACCGGCCGGGCGCGGCCCGCGCTGTTCAATTCGGTGCAGCGCCGCGGCGACCGCTTCGGCGACTGACCGCGAGGTGTCGACCGTGGACGCCTCCGGCCAGCACGCGAACTGCTGTGCCAGCAGGGCGGCGATTTGCGGCGTGGCCTCCGACGGATCGTCGGTCCGCTGGGCGAGGCGCTCAGCCGCGACCTCGGCCGGCGCGGCGCAGTGCAGCTCGACGAGCGTCGCGCCCGCCCGCGAAGCGATCACGCGGGCGGCGTCACGCTGACCGGCGTCCGCCCAGCTCGTGTCCAGCACCACGGACTCGCCGTGGCGCAGCGCGTCGACGGCACGGCCGCGCAGGGCGTCGTAGACCGCGGCCACCCGGCCGGGTGAATAGCGCCCGGTCCGCCACGGCACCGGACCGCCCGAGCCCGGCCCCGCGCCGGGAAGCTCCTGCCGTACCCGGTCCGAGCGCAGCAGCACAGCACCGAGCGCGTCGGCCAGGCCACCGGCCACCGGCCACCGGCCACCGGCGATTTACCGACGCCGGGCAGCCCACCGACTAGTACCAGCCGGGGCTCACCCGCACGCAGATGCGTCAGACCGATACCGAGTAGCCGGCGGACCTCCCCGGCGCTAGGGGCGTCGCCCTGCTCCCATCGCAGTGCCGCAACTTTGGCCCGCATGACCGCGCGATAGGCCACGTAATGCTCCTCGAGGGAGGTGATCCGCGGTCCACCGACGAACTCAGCGAACCAGTTCAGGAACCGGGCGGCGTCCGCCGGGGCACCGAGGCGTTCCAGATCCATCGCCAGGCAGGCGGCGTCGTCGATTCCATCGAGCGCCCGCAGATCGTCGTCGAACTCCAGGCAGTCCAAAGCTCGGGGGCCGTCGTTCAGGCAGAAGATGTCGTCGGCGAGCAGGTCGCCGTGGCCGTCGCGCACCCGGCCGGCCGCGATCCGGGCGGCGAAGAGGTCACCTCGGCCATCGACGTAGTGCAGTGCCCGCTCGGCGATCTCGTCCAGCACCGTCGCGTCAGCGATCCGGTCGCGGAAGCGCGCCAAGCCGGCGAGGTTGTCCATCCAGCGCTGCCGGAGGGCAGCGGCCGAACCAGCCAGGTCGATGATCGGTGACCGCCGCGCGGTGGCGTGGTGGGCGGCGGGCATCCGGGCCAGCGCGCGCAGCGGGTCGCCGATGTCGTCTCCGGCCGCCAGCAGTGCGGACAGACGCCGGTCGGCGGGCATCCGGCGCATGATCACCAGCCAGTCGCACGGCTGTCCGTCCGGACCGCGTACTTCCGCGACACCGAGATAGACGTCGGGCGCGAACCGCCGGTTGAGTTCCACCTCGCGGTGGCAGGCATGCCGGCGGGACTCCGGGCTGCGGAAGTCCATGAAGCCGAGGTCGAGTGGCTTCTTGCGCTTAGAGGCGCGGTCGCCGGTGAAGAAGACCGTGCCGCAGTGCGTCTCGGCGACGGCTGCTTGGCCCACGTGGTCTGTCATGGCGCTGATCCGCTCCTCACAGGTAGACGAACTGGGTGTCGTCGTCGTCGAAGGTCAGCTCGTCGATGACCCGGATGACACCGTCGATCCGGCGGACCAGAGCGGCCACCAGTACCGCCTCGCTCCGCCGCGCGAGACGGCCTCGCAGCGTGACCACTCCGTCGGTGACCTGCACCTCGACTGCTTCAGGGGTCAGAAGCAGGACGCGCTCGACGACGTCGCTGAGCACCTCCACGTAGATCGCCGCGTCCGGGCGGGTGAGCACCTTGATGACATCGCCGCGGCTGAGGACGCCGACCAGGTCACCGATGCTGTCGACGACCGGTAGCCGCCTGATTGCGTGCCGTTCCAACCGGGCCGCGGCTTCGACGATCGAAGCGTCCGGCCCGATGGTGATCGCGGGCGCGGTCATGAGCTCTCCGGCCGTCGCGGCCCGGGCCTTGGCCCGGTCGACGTGATGCCGGCGCAGCAGACGCGGCCAGTCGTCCTGCTCGTCCTGGTAGGTGATCTTGTGGAGCAGGTCGGTCAGGGTGACGACTCCGACGACTTCGCCGATCTGGTTCAGAACGGGCAATCCCGTCATGCCATTGGCGTCCAGGACCTTCGCTACGGTCTTCGCCGGTGCCGTCACATCCACCGTGTGAACCTTGGTGGTCATGATGTCGCTGACCGTCCGGTGCCTCATCGTGGGCTCCGTTCTCGCCGCGGCCCGGAGACCGCTGCGTCTCCCGCAGGTGGTCCGCCGCACCGATTCCGCTGCGGTGGGCCCTCGATGCAATGGTCGATCGCGGGTGATCGCGCGGGCAGAGTCCGAGGTCCCAGCCCACGGAGCCTTGAGTCCTGAGCTCGCACAACGACGCTGTCCCGGCGCCGTCGCACGGCACCGGGACAGCGTTTTCGACGCGCCTGCGCTCAGTCGAGTGCGATCAGACCGTAGTCACCGTCGGCATGCGTGTGCAGTACGGCACCGCAACCGGTCGCCCGGTCGACGAAGAACACGAACCGCTGGTTGCTGCACGCCAGTCGTTGCGCGGCGCTGCCACGGTCAGCTCGGGCGCCGGGTCGATCGCAACCGAGACCGCATACGCGGACGGCGTGACCAGGCCGGCCGGCCTGCACGCGCGCCAGCCGGTAGCCGTTGTCACCGATCCGGTAAACGACCGAGTCCTGCTCCGCTTCCACGTCGTGGAACAGGTGGAACTCGCGGCCCAGCGCGTCGAGGTCGAACACCGCCTCATCCACACTGCAGCACATCGGGGCGTACGTGCCGCGGTGATGAATCGCCCGGTCCTCGGCGGCACGCCCGCCGACCATGTGCCACTGACCGGCGGCGCGGTGGGCGTGGTGGGCGTGGTGCCGATCGAGCCGCTCGATCCCCGCGCGCAACTTGTGGAACAGCTCGTCCAGGCCTTTCCTCGCCGAACGCGCGAGAGTGTGAACCCGCACGAGTCGCCCATCGCTGTTCACCGTCGCGGAGGTCGCCACGGGCCTGGCCACCGCAGGACCGGGATGACGGACGATGTGCACCGATGCCCGCAGGATCCGATCCTTGCGGTATTTCACTGCGGCCCTGAGCTTCTGCCGGGCGTAGGTCGCCACATCGGGGCGCGAACTGCCCGACGAGCTGCACCCCCACCTCGAGGTCGGCCACCTCGAGGTCGGCCACCTCGATGTCGGCCACCTCGAGGTCGGCGACGTCACGGGTGGGCGCCTCAGCGGAAAGAGTCATCGTTGGCCTCCTTGTGCGCTCAAGCGTCGCGAGGACCCGGCCGGCGGGCCAGAGGCGAACGTCCCAGGCGTTCGTCGCCGGACTGCGGCGATCACTCGGGACCATGTGCCCTATTCGCTCTCTGCTCGCGCGCGGACGATCGGAGCCAGCACAGCAGAGAGCGGAAGGAGCACCCGATGACCCACCGCACGGTCAAAGAGGTCATGACCGCCAACGTTCACAGCGTCCACGTCGGTTCCTCGGTCAAGAGCATCGCCGAGCGACTCGACGGCACAGGCATCACCGCGGTGCCGGTTCTCGACGACGAGACCAACGTCGTCGGGGTCGTGTCCGAGACTGATTTGCTGCACAAGATCACGTATCAGGACGACACCGACGAATGGCCGCGCTTCCTGCGGCGGCACCGGACCGACCGCGCCAAAGCCGAGGGCCTCCTCGCGGGGGATCTGATGACCAGTCCTGCGGTCACCATCGGGCCGGACAACTCGGTAGTCGAGGCCGCACAGCGGATGGAGAAGTACAAGGTCAAGCGGATGCCGGTCGTCAACGACACCGGCGAACTCGTCGGCATCGTCAGCCGCGGCGACCTCATCCGGCTGTTCGTCCGCTCCGACGCGGCCATCCAGGAAGAGGTGGCTCATGAGGTGGTCGGGCGTGTGCTGCTGTCGCCGCCCGGCGTCACCGTCGTCGTCGCCGACGGCATCGTTACGCTCGCGGGACCGGTCCAGCGGCGCAGCGCCGCCGAGATCGCGCTCGAACTCTCGCGGCGCGTCGACGGCGTTGTCGACGTGGTGAATGCCCTCGCATATGCCGAAGACGACACCTCCTACCGGGCGATGCGCGCGCAGATCGGTTACCCGTCCGGCCCGTTCCTCTGACCGGGGCGCGCACGCACCGCCAGTTCCGTCCGGAGCAGTCTGCTGCGGCGAGGCGACGTCGATCACCCATGCGCGGCGGTGACGTCGTCGGTATCGATGACTCCGACGGCCTATCCCAGAACTGATCCGGTGGTCGGCGGGCGCACGACGCTGCTCTGCGCCGGATGACCCGACCGGCTCCCACCGCGTAGAAGTCACTGAGCACTAAGGACTTCCGGCCCTACTCCCCCGCGACGTTGACGCCCACGCTGAAAGTGCAGCGAGCGAATCCCCCATCGAATGAGGTGATGCAGATGGCCACGGCCCAGGGCCCGGAGCCGACTCGTCAGGCACCGCGCTCCGAGAGCTCCGTAGGGCTCGATGACAGGTCCCCGGGCGCCCCGGAGCGGATCGGCGAGCAGCCTTCGCTAACGGCGCATGCCGCCAGGATCGCACTGGGGGCAACGCGCATCGTCGTCGGCTGGACCTTCCTCTGGGCCTTCGTCGACAAGGTGTTCGGCCTGGGCTACGCCACTCCGGCCGGTAAGGGCTGGATCGACGGCGGGTCCCCGACCAAAGGCTTCCTCAGCGGAGCCGAGGGTCCCTTCTCCGGCATCTACCACGACCTGGCCGGTACCGCATTCGCCAACTGGGCCTTCATGCTCGGCCTGCTCGGCATCGGCGCGGCGATGTTACTCGGCATCGGCATGCGCATCGCCGGCATCAGCGGCGCGCTGCTGTACGTGTTGATGTGGGCGGCCGCGCTCCCGCTGGAAACAAACCCGATCACCGACGACCACATTCTCGGCGCGCTCATCGTCGTCGTGCTGGCCCTGCTGGGCGCCGGCAACTACTACGGCCTGGGTTCCTGGTGGCGATGCACCCCCCTGGTCCAGAAGCTCCCTTGGCTCGCCTGAACAACCGACGTCCAGTCCAGCGGGCCCGGCCGTGACGGCCGGGCCCGCTGGTCGTGCGTCCAGTGCCAGTGGAAGCGAAATCCGGTCACGCGTAGACGTAGTGTGTGTCGTCGTCGCGGTAGGTCAGCTCATCGATCACCCGCACGACGCCGTCCACCCGCTGGGTCAGCGCGGCGGCGAGGACGGCCTCGCTGCGACGCAGCAGCCGGCCGCGAAGGGTCACGACCCCCTCGGCGACATCCACGGAAACCTGTTCCGGCGGCAGCATCAGCGCGCTCCCCACGATGTCACCCACGACCTCGTCGCGGATCTGCCGGTCCGGCCGGGTGAAGACCGTGACCAGGTCCGCGCGGCTCACGATGCCCACCAGCTCCCCCGCCGCGTCCACCACCGGCAACCGCTTGACGCCCCGGCGCTCGAGCTGCGCCGCGGCCTGCACGACAGACGCCTCCGGCGCGATGGTGTCCGCCGGCGCCGACATCAGGTCCGCTGCCCGGACGCCATGCGCTGTGTCGCGGTCGACACGGTGACGGCGCAGCAGCCGCGGCCCCTCGTCGTCGCCGTCGTGATGGATGAGCTGATGCAGCAGATCCGTGGCTGTTACCACGCCGACAACACGGCCGGCGGCGTCCGTGACCGGTACACCGCTGACCCGGTGGCGGTCCAGCGTCTCGGCGACCGCCTTCGCGGTCGCGTCGAGTTCCACGGTGACGACCCGAGTGGTCATGACATCCCGCACTGTTCGGTGCTGCATCGTCTACGCTCCGTTCCGCCGCGTCTTGCGCACATCGATCGCCGATGGTCGGCGCCGTGTCCGATCGTCGTGAGCGTTCTCAGCGCGCGACAGAGGCCGAAGTCCCGAAGGTCGCGTCGGCGTGCATGTCTACACTGATCGCGGCGCGCCGATCCCAGCCCGGAGGAGCCCGCGGTGAGCACCGAGGACCCGTCAGAGGCAGTCGTCGACGGACACGATCGACCGGCTCCCTCCCTGGATCGGCTGCGTCTGGACGCCCTGCTGCGCGAGCTGATCGTCCGGGCCGAGGACCTGCTCGACACCCAGTCCCGGCTGCACCGGCTGCTCGACGCCGTGGTGTCGATCGCCAGTGACCTGAGCCTGCCCGACACGCTGCGCCGCATCGCCGAGCTCTCCGCGGAGCTGGCCGACGCGCGATACGCAGCGCTCGGCGTGATCGGCACCGACCAGACCCTCAGCGCGTTCATCACCGTCGGGGTCGACACCGAAACTAGGCTCGCGACCGGTGACTCACCGCACGGGAAGGGCATCTTGGGTCTGCTGATCAACAACCCGAAGCCGATCCGGTGCACGACTTGGCGCAGCATCCGGGCTCCTACGGATTCCCGCCCAACCACCCGCCGATGACCTCATTCCTCGGTGTTCCGATCCGCGTCCGCGGCACAGTATTCGGAAATCTGTATCTCACCGAGAAACGTGGCGGAGGTGACTTCAGCGAAGAAGACGAAGACGTCGTCGTCGCGCTGGCCGCTGCGGCCGCGATCGCGATCGAGAACGCCCGCCTGTTCGAAGACACCCGTCGCCGCGAGCAGTGGCTCGCCGCATCCATCGAGGTGACCGCCGCGCTGCTGCGCGGCGCAGACGTCACCGAAGCCGCCGAACTGATCGCGGCGAAGGCGACCCAGATTGCCCACGCCGACGCCGCACTGCTGCTGCTTCGCGACGACACCTCTGGCGACTTCGTCGTACGCGGCGGCGCACCGGAGCTGGTACACCGGCGCTACCGGCTGCGCGAGCCCATTGCCGCGGCCTTGGACGACACCCATGTGCCGTACGTACTGGACGCGGGCCCTGACCCGTTCAGCCCGATCGATCAGCCCCGCCCGGTCGACGGTCCCGGCGTTCTGGTCCCCCTTCTGGCCAGCGGTCGCATGCTCGGCCTGATCGTCGTGACCCGTGCTGCCGGCGGCAAGCCGTTCGACGACGCCGGCATTCGGATGGTCCACTCGTTCGCCGGGCAGGCCGCGCTCGCCGTCGAGTTCGGCCGGGCCACTGCCGACCGGCAGCGGCTGGCCGTCTTCGAGGACCGTGACCGGATCGCCCGCGATCTGCACGACTTGATCATCCAGCGGCTCTTCGCCGTCGGGCTTGGGTTGCAGGGCGTCACCGCGATGGTCGGGCGCCCCGACGTCGCGGATAAAATCACCGCATTCGTCGACGACCTGGACGAGACGATCCGCGACGTCCGCAAGACGATCTTCTCGCTGCAGGAGCCGGTCGACCGGCCCAGCGGCCTGCGTGGCGAGGTGCTGCGCATCGTCACCGATGCCGCAGCCACGCTCGGCTTCGAGCCCCGGCTGCGCCTCGACGGCCCTCTCGACTCAGCCGTGCCCGACGGCATCCGCCCCGACCTGCTTGCGGTGCTCGGCGAGGCGCTGACCAACGTCGCGCGGCACGCCCGGGCAAGCAGCGCGGAAGTGACCGTCGCGGTGGAGCCCGACTCCCGGCGGGTCACGCTCGTGATCACCGACGACGGCATCGGCCCCAACCCTGATGATGTTCCTGGCCACGGCGCGGTGAACATGGCCGCGCGAGCCCGGCGACTGCGCGGCACGTGCGCGCTCGACGCGGCGGCGGGTGGCGGCGCGCGTCTGGTCTGGACCGCGCCGTTCTAGCGACCCTGTCTAGTCAGACAAGGCGGCGGCCGGTGATCCGTTCGGCAGGGATGCAGACGAAGTGATCGCGGCCGTCGCCGACCCAGGTCTCCAGCGGCAAATCTGCGACCCGTTGCCGCTCGGCGGCATCCGTGATCTCGGTCGCCCTCCCGACCACGGTGACGCTCCAGCCTGTCCGGGTCGCCGCGTCGATGCGGTCGGCGTGGAAGGCCAGCACCGCTCCCTCTGCGGCGTGTGCGAGCACGGAGCCGATCGCGACCCGAATCATCACCGCGTCCCCGTCGAGGCGGAAGTTGACCGGAAGCACCTCAGGCAGAGCGTGATGCGTGAACACGACCTGTCCCACCGGGACGCTGCCCAGCAGCGTCAGGCACTCCTCGCGGCTGAGCGCCACGAGTCTGCGCGACGGAGGGTCTGCAAGCGAATGCGCCATCTGCCTAGTATCGCGGCTCACAAGGAACCGGTCAGAGTCGGAAGTCCCCGTTTCGGTGGTCGTCAAGTCTCGACTGAACCTCACCCTGCCTCGGCGTATCGGGTCTTGCCGCGATGGTCAGCGCCGCACCGGGCGGCCACGGTGAGCCGGCGCTCGCCTGGGCATACCTCGACCGGCATTGCGGGAATTGCTTTGCGCGCCCATCCGGGACGGCGACGAGGTATCCGGGATGCTGTCAGGTTTCGCCGGCACGGAGACCGACGACGTCCTGCCCACCGGGCTGCTGATCGCGGTCGCCGTCCAAGTCGGGCAGTTCCTGGCCCGCCGGCGCGCCGAGGATCTGGCCCGGGAGCCGGCCGGCGCGCGAGCGGACTTCACCGCGTTCGGTGACTGATTGCGCGTCGTTGCGAGGGAGCAAACAGGCCAGCGGGTGGGTAGCCCGGTGACCGAACCCAGGGCCCTTGGTTAGGGGCTAGCCCTTCATGAGTCCCCGACGCCTGAACAGCGCCACCGACAGCAGCACACCGATCCCGGCGCACACCGTGGTGGTCACCGCCTGCGCCTGCCGCCAAGGATCCAGCGGGACCTGGCCGCTCCATTCGAACGGCGACAGGTTACGCAGACCTTGACCGAGGTCGAGGGGATCGCCCAGGAACGTGACCACCAAGCCCCACCCGACCAGCGTCCAGCTGGCAGCCGTCGCGGCCGGAACGGCCGCGGCGAGCAACAGGGCCGCCGCCGCGACGAATAACACCGCGGGGGCGTAGGCGAGCGTGGCGGTCAGTCCGTCGGTGAAGGCGGAGCCCTCTCGGAGGCCGAGGGCCAGACCGAGACCGATCAGCAGGCCGGTCGAGGCCAGAGTCAGCAACGACCAACCCCCGGTGATCGCGGTCGCGGAAAGCCAGGCCTGCCGGCGGCCGACTGCCGTGGAGAGAATCCATCCCAGCCGGCCGAGTCGTTCTTCCCTCGACCAGGCCGTGACTGTCTGCACCGCGACGGCACCGGCAAACAGGGCGTTGATCTGTGCGTAGAGGGCGACCAGCGTGTCGAGGGCCACGCCGGCGTTCTCGGGCCGGGTTCGGCTCATCAGGATCTGCATGTCGTTTCCGAGAGAGCCGAAGGCGAACGCGAAGATGCCGGAGCCGATCAGCCAGGCCAGCGCGCTGCCCCGGGTCAACCGGAGGATGAGCCCTGCCGGTGACGCCGTCCAGTGCGGCGCGCGCGCCGGGCCGGGGCGTGGGGTGAGGACCCCGGCTCCCAGGTCGCGCCGCTGGGAGATCCGCAGCGCCAGACCGGTGAAGGCCACGATCACAAGGAGGTAGGCGACCCAGGGCCAGCTGATCAGCCGATCAGCGAACGGCCGCGTCTCGGCCAGCCACGACCCGGGGCTGCTCCAGGTTGCGCTGGCGTGGCGGACATCGATTACGGCGCGGAGGAGGTAGGTGAGTAGGAAGACGGCCAGCGCGAGGCCGTAGGCTTGGGGTGCGGTCTGCGCGAGTTGAGCGGCGACCAACCCGATCGCGGCGAACGTCAGCAGCAAGAGGGCCAGCGCGGCCGGGTACAGCAGCGAACCCCGAGCCGGATAGCCCAGCCCGAGGAGAACCGCACTGGCACCGGTCGCCATGAGCGTCGCCGAGATCGCGACTACGGTCGCGCCCGCCGTCAGCGGCGCCAGCCGGCCGGTGCGGCCGGCGGTCAGGATGTCGAGGTGGCCGGTGTCCTCCACCGCCCGGGTGTGGCGGATGGCCAGCAGGAGCCCGGCGACCGGAAAAAGGACGAGGGAGAGGAAGCCCATCTCGTTGGCGAGCATTCCGCCCAGGTCCGTCAGCTCATACCCCCGACCCTGAAAGGCGGAGATTCCGCTGACTCCCGCGTAGGCGGCGGCGTAGACCTCACGGCTGGCCGGCGTGGGGTACCGATTCACCATCTGCACCGCGACCGCCGCCACCAGCACCACGAGCACCGCCGGGACAACCAGTAGTGACGCCCAGCCCGTGCGGAGGAGCAACCACACACAGCTTCGGTACCCGGTCATGACACGGCCCCGTGCCAGGCCAGGAAGAGCTCATCGAGGCTCGGCGGTTCCACCGTCAGCGACGTGGGATGACAGGCCGCGACCAGCGCCAGGGATTCTCCGAGAGCTTCCGCGACGGTCTTGAACGAGGTCCGGACGACCTCCCGGGCATCCTCGGTCACCAGGGCGGTCACACCCGCGACGTTGTCCAGGCCCGGGATCGGGTTGTCCGTGACGGCCGTGACCTGGGTGAGGGTGTGGGCGCGCAGCTCCTCCAGGCTGCCGCGGGTAATCACCTGGCCGTTGCGCACGATGCTCACCCGGTCACACAACGCCTCGACCTCGGCCAGGATGTGACTGGAGAGCAGTACCGTGCGGCCCTCCTCCGTCGCCTCCCGGATGCACTGCTGAAAGACCGCCTCCATCAGCGGATCCAGGCCCGAGGTCGGTTCGTCGAGGAGCAGGAGGTCGGCATCGGTCGACAGTGCTGCGCACAGCGCGACCTTCTGCCGGTTGCCTTTGGAGTAGGTCCGGGTCCGCTTCGTCGGATCCAGCTGGAACCGGGCGATCAGCTCGGTTCGCCGCTTCTCGTTCGGGCGTCCCTGCGCTCGCGCCAGGATGTCAATGCATTCACCGCCGGTGAGTCCTGGCCACAGCGCCACGTCGCCGGGGACGTACGCGACGCGCCGGTGGGCAGCGGCGGCCTCGCGCCAGCAGTCCAGACCGAACACCCGGGCCGCGCCGCCGGTCAGCCGTAGCTGGCCCAGCAGCGCCCTGATCGTCGTGGACTTCCCCGCTCCGTTCGGGCCGAGGAAACCATGCACCTCCCCCTGCTCCACGGTCAGGTCGAGCCCATCCAGGGCCCGCGTGCGTCCGAAGGTCTTGAGGAGGCCCACGGCCTCGATAGCAGGGACGGTGGTAGGCGTCATCAGCCACGAACTCCTCGGCGTTCGGCGATTTCGTTCCCCGATCATCGAGACTATGAAAGTAACTGTCAACTTGACTGTCACTACCAAAATGTGGGCGGACGTAATCTGTACGGATGCCGCTCACCCTCCGCGAGCAGAACCGGCTGGCCACGATCGAACGGGTCATCGTCACGGCGCTCGACCTGTTCGACGAACGCGGCTACGCGCAGGTCACCATCGAGGAAATCGCCGCTGCTGCCGGCGTCTCGCCGAGCACCTTTTACCGGTACTTCGGCACGAAGGAGGGCCTGTTCGCAACCGACACCTACGCCGTCGCCGGCGTCGACTTGCTTGAGGAGGAAGTCGATCCCGATGACCTGCCCGGCTCGATCGGGCGGATCATCGCGCGCATCGCGACCCACTCCAGCGGCAGCGCCTGGCGCGGCATGCGCTACGTCCTGGAAGAACCGACAGTCCGCGCCGCGGTATACGCCTCCGGCGACGCGATCAGCGAACGCCTGGTCACCCTGCTTCACGCCCAGGGCGTGGATCCCATCCAGGCCCGCGTCACCGCACGGAGCTACTTCTTCGGCATCTACTTCGGCGCGCTGGAGCAGTGGCACCTAGACGGGCGCGACCGTCCGCTCACCGCCTACGTGAAGACCGCCGTCTCCGCGCTACGGCGCAGCCTCGGGTGAGCTCGCGGCCTGTCAAAGACCGAAAATCCCGAGCGTGTCGGCGTGATGGGGCAGAGGCTGCACATGACCCCCTCGTCGGCGTCATCTCCCAGACCCTCGTCCCGGGCAGTGTTACGTCAACGGCTAGTACCGCAAAGACGGCACCTACGTGAACGGCTACTGGCGCCGCTGCAGCTGACCTCCAGGACCGCCGAGAGAGGCGGCGCACGGCGCGTGTCGAGAGCCCGAGCCTGCTCGCCCGCCAACCCCGGCGACTACCGGTCACCGGCGGTGCTGGTCGACGTCGAAGGAGTACTGGCGGACCTGCGCCCGTTCGAACACGAGCTGTCTCCCGGCAGCGAGACCGGCGCGCGGAAACGGTGGACGGCGTTCTTCGCCCACATCCCCGAGGCCGGGCTCATCGAAGCCGGCGCCGAGCTGGTCCACGCACTGACCGCGATCGGTGCGCGCGCGCAGTACTCCACCACCCGCCCGTACTGGGCTGCCCGCGCCACACGTGACTGGCTGGCCGCCCGCGGCCTACCCGCCGGGTATCTGTACTCCCGGTCGCCCAGCAACGGCAAGACCGGCTACGTCCACAGTCAGTTCCCCACGCTCGGTCCCGCCGCCACGATCAAAGCCGCGCACTGCGCCTTCGTCCATGACCGGGACGGGCTGGGCGCATTCATCGACGACGAACCCGACGCCGTGACCGCGCTTCGTCACTCGGGCTTTCCCGCCGTCCTGCTCAGCGACCTGTCCGCAGCCACCACCCGACAGCTGCATAGCCTCACCCGGCACCGCCGGCTCGCGCCCACGACCTAGCCCGGACACCTCGGATCAGCGATCTGCGGCGCGCCGGCGTCGAGGCCTTGACGTCGACCACCGCGCGGGTCGTGAACCTTGCCGAGAGACGGGCCGTGTGCCTAACGCGACCGGACGACGCCCCGAAACGGTCGTATCGCAGGAGAATCACCGCATCGTATCGGCGTGCGCGCCCGAAACCCGCGAGCCGACGCGAAGCGGGGCCGCGCCGCTGACACACGGCGCGGCCCCACAGCGGACCCTCAGCCCAGATCCTTGATTCGCCTACCGGAGAACGCGCTGGATCAGCCACCGCCGGGTTCGTCGCGAGCAGGCGAGGCCCTCTCCACCGGCCATCCGGCGACCTCGGCGATTTCTCGCGGGTGCCCCGTCGTGAGGCGGTGAGTGGCGACTGGGAGTGAGAACGGGTTGTCGCGCCCGGCGTGTCTTGGTAGTGGGCCGCCGTTTGCTGAGGCCAGCACGTGGCAGGTCGACGTGTCCGCGGCAGAGGTCTCCACGGAGAGGGCGCGCTCAGCCGACACGCGTGTTACCGCAGGGACCGGCGCCTACGGTATACGGGCGACGGCGCCGTAGGCGGAGGTCTCGTGGTCCTCGGGCATCGGCAAGTCCGACGAGTCTTCGCGACGCCACCGGTGGATTAGTGACACGCCCGGCTCGACCAGCTCCAGGCCGTCGAAAAACCGCGCGAACTCCTCGCGGGTGCGGGGCTGGCCCTCGGCGCTGACCGCCGGCTCCAGCAGCCGGCGCTGGTCAGGGTCGTAGTAGTCCCAGCTGTTGTGGCTCATCGCCAGGTACGACCCCGGCGGCAGCGCGTCGACCAGCTGCCGCACCAGCCCGTAGGGGTTCTGGGCGTCTTTGAAGAAGTGCAGGACCGCGATCAAGCTCAGCCCCACCGGCCGGGTCAGGTCGAGAGTCCGGGTGACCTCGTCACTGCGCAGAATGTTGTCCGGGTCGGACAGGTCGGCCTGAAGGTAGGCGGTCTGCCCTTCGGCGCTGCTGACCAGTAGAGCTCGCGCGTGGACGAGGACCAGGGGGTCGTGGTCGACATAGACCACCCGAGCCTCCGGGGCGATGCCTTGTGCGACCTCGTGCAGGTTCTGGTGGTCACGCTCATCGCATTGGCCGCAGCCACCGGCCTCACTCTCCGCTGAGAGACGGCGGGCGCCCGGCCGAGACGCCGACCGACAGGCGACCGCCCGAGCAGAAGCGCCGACCACAGCCCGCCAAATACACGACGAGCCCCGGATCGCCTCACGAGCCGGCGCGAGCGGACAGCGCGTGCATTCGCCAGAGCGCGCACCGTCGAGGTGGATGGCGCCGTTCCTACGCCGTGGCCGATCGGGCGTGGTCAGCAGCCGTCGGGCCCGGACGGCGGCGGCCCCGACGACGGTGTCGCGGTCGAGCAGGTCCGCCGGGCGGCAGCTCCCAGACGGTGAGCTGGTCCGTGCGGGCGCAACGACGACACTGCGGTACGCGCGCCAGCAGAGGTGTCAGCGCTCGGCCAGATATATCGTGAGTCACCTCGCGCCGCCGGACCCGACCCTGGCAGCACCCGTCCGGATCTGCCGCCCCGAAGCCTCACAGACGTATCCGCTGGTCCTCGACCTTGCCGCTGATGGTGTTCGGCGTTGCGGTGACCTGCCGGACGCTGGGTTTCTCCAAACAAGCCTTCTACCAGTGGAAGACCCGACCGATCACCGACCGGGACTGGGACGACGCCCATTTGATCAATGCCGCCATCGACATCCACCACGACGACCCGGAATTCGGCTATCGATTCATCGCCGACGAACTCGCTGATCAGGGCATCGTCGCGAGCGGCAACCGGGTCAACCGGCTCTGCACCCAGCAGCGCCTCTGGTCAGCTCACGCCCGCAAACGCGGCCGCAGCCGACGGCCCGGACCGCCGGTCCATGACGACCTGGTCCGACGCGAGTTCACCGCGGCCGAACCGAATCAGCTCTGGCTCACCGACATCACCGAGCATCCGACCGCCGAGGGCAAGCTCTATCTCTGCGCAGTCAAAGACGCCTGCTCACGGCGGATCGTGGGCTACTCCATCGACGCCCGCATGACCTCTGACCTGGCGGTCAACGCGTTGCGCAACGCTCTGGCCCTGCGCGGCCGGGCCGAGGCGATCGTCCATTCGGACCGAGGCAGCCAGTTCCGGTCCCACGCCTACCTGCACGCCCTGCGTGACGCCGGGCCGCGCGGTTCGATGGGCCGGGTCGGGACCTGCGCCGACAACGCCGCGATGGAATCGTTCTTCGCGCTGCTGCAGAAGAACGTCCTCAACCGGTGCCGCTGGCCGACCCGCCAAGAACTCCGGCTGGCGATCGTGACCTGGATCGAAAAGACCTACCACCGCCGCCGACGCCAGAACGCTCTCGGGCGGCTGACCCCGATCGAATACGAGACACTCCACCACACCGCTCACGCGGCCTGACTCCGCTCAACCGCCGAAGTCAACTGAACTCTGGGCAGTCCCTGCCCGACACGCATACGATTCGGCTGTTGAGTGCTCGCAGCCCGCCGCGCAGGCGGCATCTCGTTCGGCGTTGGCAAAGTTCGGTCAGCGGCTTCTTGAGTGCGACGGCCGGTGGTTCAGAGCTCTGGCTGTAGGCATTTATCAACTGCCATTCGGTCTGCCACGATGGCGTGATGCCTGATGTCCATGTGATTGTGCGCGGGTACCAGCCCCGCGGACCGGAGAGTCGTTCTAGCGCTTGCCCCTCGGTTGACGATCGGCGTCGCGTCGTGGCGCGACTCCTCAGCAGTCGGCTCCGCTGTTGCCGGTTGGGTTAGCGACTCGCTCGACCACTTCGATGACCCCGATCACCAGGTCCATGTCGCCGTCGCGAACCATGAGATCGTCAGGATTGTGACCGCTGGCGAGCGCCGTCACTTCACCGGCGAGGTAGACGCCTACGTCGGGGAGTTGGCGGTGAAGGCGGGCCACGAGCGCGGAGGCATCGGCTCGCTACTGATGCGCGCCGCCGAACAGTGGGCGCGCGACCGTGGCCTGCGCCGTTTGACTCTGGAGACCGGTGCCGCCAACCGCGCGACGCGGGCGTTCTACGCCCGCGTCGGCTACTACGAAGAAGATGTACGGCTAACCGAGTCCATCTAACGCTCCGCGGAAGAAGCGGACGTTACGATCCTCGCCAGGCGTGAGATAGTTGCGTAAGCGCAACAGGGGCACCGAGGTCACAGTCCGAGCATCCGCCGGGCCGTCACACGGCGATAAGTTCCGCGATCTTCTTGGCGATGCCTTTCATCGAGTCCTCTTCGGTGCTCAGCCCGTTGCGGGACCCAAGGAGCGGGCTGACCGCCCGAATCTCGTCATATGTGAACTCCATGCGCGACAGGAATCAGCAGGTCACGTGCGAGCAGTTCCGAGAGTTCCTTCTCGGATACCCACCGCTCTCGACGCGCCTGAGGAATGCGGGCGTGATGAGGACGAGGCCGATTCGCGTCTTGGCTAGGCCTTTGTCGATCTCCCGCATGAAGGGCTGACCAAGGATGATGTCCTTCTCGCTAAACCAGACCGACACGCCCTCAGTTTCGAGGAGGTTGTGCAAGTCCGTTGCGGTCTTTCGCCGGTCGTCCCAGGCGCGGCAGACGAACAGATCATAATACTCGGTCCGCGGTCCTACCGCTTCGACCTTCCTGCGGTAGCGATCCAGCGTCGCGACCTCGTCTGAGGTGTAGGCAACGGGCGAGTTGGCTGGTGACCACCGCGGCCGCGCAGAGTGGCTGCCACCGCTGCCACCGGAGGGTCGGCTTCTCCCGCCATCGCGGGAGAAGCCTGGCGACGAGTAGGACGTGTTAGGCCGATACGACGATCGGCCATGGACGGGGCATGCGGCAGCACCGCTGGACGTCCGGTGCCCTTTACTGGGCGCTGTGCATCGCATGAATTCACTATAGGAACGACCTCCGACAGTTCCGGCCGTGCGACTGTCGCAACCGCTCATCGGCACTACAGAAAGTTCGCGCACCCCGTAGATGACAGCCCTCGGCGCAACACCCGTGGTCCCATGCCTACCGCACCCATACACCGCAACGGGCCGCGACGACGGACTCTCGCGAGCAACCCGCCAGCCGGCAGCTCGTACATTCCAGAGCCTGAGCCGTCGCCGACCGACGACGAATACTGCTAGCGAGGCTGAAAGCTCACCTGCGGCGCCTACTGCAACGCCCGTCGCCGTGGCCTGGACCCTCCCTGCCGCCGTCACCGCCGTCGGCCAAGCGCTGCACGAGCAGTTCGGTGCGCGGAAACTGGTCAGCGGGGGGCTGGCCCAACTCGACACCGTCACCGGAGACCTGCACTGGGTGCTGGCCGGGCACCCACCCCCGGTCCTCATCCGCGGCCACTCCCTCCAGCAGATTCTCGAGGTTCGACCACACCCGCCCGCTGGGTATAGGGCTCGACCGGGCCGGTCCCGGGCCGAACGAGGCTCGGGCCTGGCGACCCGGGTCCTCTTCTACACCGATGGCCTCCCAAGGCCCGCGATACGCACGGTGAACAGTTCGGCCTCGACCGGCTCGTCGACTTCCTCATCGCCCAGGACAAACGTGGTTACACCGCACCAGAAACCCTTCGCCGTCTCGTCCACGCCCCCCTCGACCACCACCACGACCGGCTCGACGACGCCAGGCACAGGTGTAGGCGGTCGGAGGACGGGTAGAAGATCACATCCGATCACGAGCGGCGGTCTCCGCCGCTGAGAGGAGGCCCGAAAGATGGCAACCGGCGAAACAGGCTTCGACGACGTCAGCTTCGATCTGATCTCCGTTCAGTACCACTCGCTGAAAGCCGGCCACGACTACGGCCAGTACGTGCGTGATGCCAAGAACGCCGGACGCGACGACATCGCGTCGTTCTTCGAACAAGTCATGAGCGAGGACTCCGCGCGGGCCAAGCAGTGCCACGACTTCCTCGCTCAGCTGTCCGGCAGCAGCGACTCCGGCCCGGCACTGACCTGACCTGCACGACTAACGCTGAATCGCAGGAACGGGGCGGCCGGCGGAGGACTCTGCCGGCCGCTTCGGTCTTATGCCTTCGACCGGTATCGCATGATTCGCGTCATTACTGGGGCTGGTGGTGCACCCAGCTTGCCATGCCCCCGAGTGTGGATCACCCCTCGGGCGCTCCCGGGTGTGGTGGTTCGGTCCGCCGACGCAGATGTCTCACCCGCATGACGGCGTCCCATGCCTGGCTCCACACGGCTACGGCGTTCTGCTTCGACCGCGCGGCGTACAGCTGACGGTCGTGCGCATTCGAATGTGCGCGGACGGCGTACTCGTGCAGCGCACGCGCCTTCTCGGCCGGTGTGGCAGCATCACCCTCGATATCTCCTATTAGCGGCATCAACCAGATCGACGCAACTCGAACGTCGAATTGTCCGCGGCCAGCGAGGATCCCCGTAGGGCGACCAGTGGAAAGGGACGTATTTGGCCGCCATTTTTACGTACCGTTCGACGAGCGGCGCGGATCGAGTCGTTTTCTTGCGGCGACCACTCGATGGGAGATTTCTTGCATGGATGCCGACCAGCCCACCTGGGATGACCTAGTCGCCGAGGCGCGCCATCGCGGACTGCGATCAGCTGGCCGGGCGGACGAAGCGCGCGACCGAATAGTGAAGATGGCGAAGGCCCAGCGCTCACCGAGCCCCAGCGTCAGGCCGTTACCCTTGCCCACTACAGCAGACTCTCTTATCGCCGCGTCGCGGAAATCTCAGCGTGCCGCCGCCCACAGCCGCACGATGGATGCGCGACAGCCTGGTCCAACGCCGTGACCGCCGCCACCATGACGCGGAGGGCCGGTCGGCTACCCACCACGTCGGCCTCCCTGTTGCAGCCCCACCGAAGATCTAGCTCCGTCCGGACGGAACGAGGCGCGCAAGCGTCGGTCACCCCTGCCCGCTAGCTCCTCAAACCCTGCAGCGCCGACGGCCTAGACCGTTAAGCGAGTGGGCCACAGCGCTCGATCTCAAGCGGCCGAAGGCCACGCAGCCCTAGCGGCCCGACAGCCGCCGCCAACGACGCCCAACGCGATCCGGCCGCGGCAGGTCATCCACAACCTGCTTAGCAACGCCATCAAAGAACCCTGGTCCGCGGCAACGACACCGCAACCCCGGCGACCGAAGTCACCGTAACCGACATCGGTATCGGCATCCCACCCGAGCAGCTCCCCAAGACTATTCACCTAAGTTCTTCCGGCCGCTACCGCCCTGGAACACGGCACCAAAGACACGGGCCTAGGGCTCGCGGCGGCCCCGCCCGGGCTTCATCGTCCCTCGGTTCCCGAGATTCTTGGGCCGGGTTACGGCTGTTCTCGGTCGAACGCGATCCG
This sequence comes from Cryptosporangium sp. NPDC048952, assembly GCF_043197895.1. Lineage (NCBI taxonomy): Bacteria > Bacillati > Actinomycetota > Actinomycetes > Cryptosporangiales > Cryptosporangiaceae > Cryptosporangium > Cryptosporangium sp. NPDC048952. The sequence continues at coordinate 59,567 of NZ_JBICTY010000013.1, forward strand.
ACCCATAGACATCAGCCACGCGACGAGCAGAACGGTGACCACGATGCCGACGACCGCCGACCAGCCAAAGAAGACCAGTAAGGGCACAGACATCACGAGGGAGGCCGCGGCGAGGGCCGACGTTCCGCCCCGCCGAACCGACTTGCCCCGGCTGAGGCGGGCGGCCCTCGACATGAAACGCGGATTGTCCGCGCGTAGCAGGATCATGTCCAAGCACGACTACCACCTTCTCCAGGAGCCAGCAGACCGTCAGCGTCGTCGTTCGGACAGCAGCGGATACGGCGCGCCGAGCGTGCCGGGCCCCAGAAAGGGCTGTAGCCGTACAAGTTGCTGCAGCAGCCGATGTCGTCGGTGAGTTCCGGGTCGTAGGCGGGCGCATCCGCGACCGCCTTGCCCGACTGGTCGACGTGCACGTCCTCGTCGATGCGAGTCACCGCCTCGGCCGGCACGAACGACGGTGTCGCTCCGAAGCCGAGGATCCCGCCGGATTCGACGCGCAGGAAACGGACCCGGCGCTCGTCTGCGTCGACGAGCAGGTCGTCGACCTTGCCGATCTTCTCGCCGTCGCGATCACGGACGCGCATGCCGCGGATGTCTTCCTCCGGTGCCGCGACCGTCTGCCCGCTGTCGCTGAGCCGGACGAGCGTCGGAGAGGATCCGGTAGCTACTGGAGGGCTCCTCTCGACGGAGGTCGGTCCGCCCGTGACGGACGATTGCCCTCGGTTGACGAATGATCGGTGGCGCTCGCTCGTGGGAAAACTCGCCCGGGGTCTAACCACGAATCGTGAGGTCAGACCTATCCCGGCCGAATTCCGCCCAGATCGACCTGTTTGGGCCCTGCCGTTTCGGTAATCCGCGAGCGTGATTCCTGTTATCGGATGCTTTCTGAGCGCTCCTCGTGGAGTGCGCGGCGATCGGCGATCTACGTGACCCCTCTTTCTCAGGGTCAGGACCCTACAGTGCCCGCCGCGCCGTATACGGAGACCTTCGGGCCTGACGGTCCGAACGGATTGAGTGCCGTCCGGACGAGAAGCGGTGCGTGCCTGGTTGTGTACCTCGACGGGGTGCTGGACACCGTTACCGCGCCCGGCCTGACAGCGTTACTCGGACACGCCTGCGTCGCTCGCGACGTCGACGCGGTCGTGATCGATGTGCGAGGTGTGACGTTCTTCGGCACTGCCGGCCTCACGTGCCTGGATGCCGCAGCCCGCGCGGCAGCCGGACGCGAACCACGATGGACGTGCGGAATGTGCCTCCGTTGGTCCGCGAGGTGCTCAACGCCGTGGAACTCCATCCCAACTTGCACCTCGAGCCGCCGCCGTTCTGACTCGCGATAGCTACTCGGCTCGGCGTCCCTGCTCCGGCTGACTCGGATCGCCGACACTGACGGCTTCGGTCCCCGCCGAGTGGGACCGAACTGAACGTCTCCTATTTGGTCGAACGCCCAGAGCGCATGACGAAGCCGACCGGACGCAACGACGCGCGACCGCCGGCTCAAGATCGACCAATCCGACCGGTCCGCGGCAACGAATCACCTGTGCCTGGCGCCTCGCCGCCGCGAGTACGGCGGGAGCGGCCGAGTCGGGCCGCTTCCTGTAGCTCGGATCGGGGCGTCGGCGACCCAAATCGACCGACACAGCGCGACGAAGGAGCAAACTGTGTTCGCCAGTCAGCAACAAACGAGGATGTCGAAGCGCCCGCTGATACAAGTCGCGGCCGTCGCAGTAGGAGCCGTATTCCTGCTCGTCGGAATCGCAAGCTTCGTCCCGGGCCTCACCAGCGACTACCACCAAATGTCCGCCGCCGGCCGCCTGTCCCACGCGAAACTGTTGGGCTTCTTCGAGGTCTCGGCCCTTCACAACGCCGTACACCTCCTCTTCGGGGTCGTCGGCGTGATGCTGGTACGTACCCCGGTGAGTGCCCGCTGCTACCTGGTCGGGGGCGGCGCGATCTACCTGATTCTCTGGGTGTACGGCCTGCTGATCGACCAAGGGAGCGCGGCGAACTTCGTCCCGGTCAATACGGCCGACAACTGGCTCCATCTCCTGCTCGGGGTGGGCATGCTCGCAGTGGGCATGCTGCTCGGCCGGCGTGTCGCCATCTCGGCTCCCTGACCTACCCGATCGTCACCGAACGGACCGCCTGCTGATCCGGGGGGCAGCCCGGACCGGTCAGCGGTCATCTCGATCGGGGCGCGACCTCATCCGCTCAGAAGCAGGCCGAACGCATGTCTCCGCAGGGCCGCAAAGCCAACGAGCTCGTACTCACCGCCGTGGTGATGACCCTAGTGTCGATCCTCGTCGCTCGCACAGACTTCCCGCTCCAGCCAACAATGTTCGAATCCGAGAGCGCGGAGAACGCACTGGCGTACCGCATCGATTGGAGATCTCCCACCGGGACATGGAAAGTGTGGGAATGGGGTCTAACTGCCCCGGAGAACCGTGCCGCTCAGCTCCAGACTCATCGTCGTCAGTGCATGCGAGAGTCACCCACCCACGAATGCCGCGCAATAGTTGCCGCCGAGTTCGATAGCGTGTCGGCCGCACGCAACTATCAGCGAACCCGATGCCGCCCATTCCGCAGCACCACGCGCCGACCCCCGCCCGGCCCGACATACTGCCATTGACGCCCGGCACCCACGTCCACCGGCCTAGAGCCGAGGCTGCGAAACCCAGTGCACCTACCCTGGTCAACGAGCTGGCCAAGAGCGCCGTAGTGGCCGACTGCACCGCGGCGCCCCACGCTGCTCGATTGAGCTGTCCTCGCCCCCGTCGGGCTTTCAAACCTTTCTCCGCATGTCGCGGACGGGGGCCGACGCCAACAAATGCACCGAATCAGAGGTGACTTCCAGTGGCACGAACGATGAGCGCTTCTTCCCGCTGCGCATGGATGGTATCCGAGAATCTGTTACTCGTTCGGCTCATAGGAATCGTCGACGTGGCGTCATTGCGAGAACTCGATTCAGTCGTCAGTAAAGCAGAACGAGCGAAACTCCGATTTGCCGTGGTCGACCTCTCCGAAGTGGCGCTCTTCACCGCCGTCGGCCTGAATTTTCTCTCGCGTCTCATTACGGCGTGCGAAACTGTTCAGCTCGTCGGACTCGATGGGCAGCCAGAAATTCGCCGAATGCTGGCGGCAGTCGGCCTCGAACCTCACCTCATCATCCACTGAGAGCCTGTGTACAAATTCAGGCGATTGAGGGTGGGGGAACGCGCGGCAGGGCTGCCGAGCCGCGGGCCGCCCGCCGTTCGGCGTCGAACGGCCGGAGGGTCGGCTTCTTCTATTCCAGCGCCTGAACACCGCGCAGACAGCCTCGGTCACTACCAGAGTTGGGTCACCGACGGCATTCAGCCCTGAGCCGGTATCCTCCCCACCGACGCCGCCCGCACCGGGCGATGGATCCGCTTCGCCCCAGTCGAGGACATCGACGCGGCGCCGGGAAGGCACGCCCGCGCTCGGCCGCCGCTTCAGAGGCCCGCGAACCCGGTTTCTCGCCGCCGGCGAGTGGGTTGTGCGGCCTCAGCCCGGGAGGCCACAGAGTTCCTTGCCGGGCTGGTGGTCGGCAACAGCAGACCTCCTTCGATGCCCATCGCGACGCCCACCGCCGGCGACTGCTCGAATCGGCGAAGGCTTTCGTCACCGAACTCGGCCTCGAGCTGCGGACGCGAATGAGCGACCCTCGCCAGCCGACCCTCGGGTGGCAGAAGCATCTCCCGGCTCGCTATCGATCAACGGTCTCGCGCACCGGCGCCTGTCGGCCCGATCATCGGCTGGCCAGCATCGTCAGCACCCTCACCGAGGGCAACGCCCGCTTCGCGGAGTTGTGGGCCGCCGCAGCGGGGACTGCTCGCGTAAGGGCGTGCCGCTGTTCGCCGTTGCTCCCTCGGTCGGCCGCGCGGTCAGCTGGACTGCCCCGAACCGGCCGACCGAACCGCTCCGGCGGCCATCCGATCGAACTATGTAGTTGCCGCGCCCAGGAGCGCGTCAGCTGCCTTCCGGTCACAGGCCGCCTCGACCAACGCGGCGAACAAATGTGGCAGGTCACTGCCGTCGACCAGACCGGCCAGCGTCTCGGGATCGGTCGGCAGGTGCAGGCGTTTCGCGCCTTCGCCGACCTTGCGGTCGGCGAAGGGCATCACATCGGCCCAGACCGCTTGGACTTCGCGCAGGAAGATGTCCGTGCCGGTGGGTCCGATGCCGGGAAACTTGGTGAGCCTGGTCCGCAGCGCTTCCGGATCACCCGGCGCCTCGGCGTGCAGCGTCCGCAGATCGCTCCGTCACTGGTTCTGACACAGCCCTGCCGCGTCGCCCGAGCAGGGTCGCCGTCCGCTCGTCGTAGCGCTTGTAACGGCCGCGCCCCAGCGCGTCGACCCGGTCCTGCCAGCTCGCATCGAGCATCCGCATCGGAGTGCGGTAACCGGCACGGAACAGCTGACCGGCGGCCGCCACCGCGACGCCGGCCGAGATCCGCGCGCTGAGCAGCGTCGCCCGGACCAGCAGCTGGTAGAGCGGCGAGGGACGGTCAGCCAGCCGGATACCGGCACGCTCGGACAGCGTCCGGCCATGCCGGTCGAGCAGCGCCCGCACCATCCTCTGCACGTCGCGGATCAGGACGCGTTCCTCCTGCCGGGTTCACTCGTCCGAGGATCGTCCGTACTCGGCGTCCGCGCCGTAGGAGCCCCGCCTGCAGAACGAGCCTGGCATGCCGCTTTTCGACCGGCTGCCGGGCGTCGGCAGCGTTGACGAGCTCATACGGGCCTGCTCGGTCAGCAGGCTGAACCTCGGCGTCGTCCGGCCGGTCGGACACCGGAGTACCTCCTAAATGCAGTTGCAGTTTTGAACGTTTGGCGCAGACGCCAGACGAGCAAGGCACCGGCCGGACACAACATCCCTACAGCAGCGCGTTTCGCGCTACCGTCGGCTGATTCGACCGCCGCCAGAAGTCCTATCTGCGAATACCTGTCGCCGAACAGTGCGAGGCCTTCTCGCTGGTCGGAGACTTCGCAATGTCGTACACCCGGCCCGACCTGCACCCGCATGCTGTCGGCGGACTCCGACGGCAGCAACCGCGGCGGTCACCTCATCGCCGCCGGATCGATCGGCCGACGACGACGTAGTGGTCGGTGACACGGTAGCGTCGTCGCGCACGATGAGCCGCTTGAAGCTCGGTCTCCCGACCTCGCTCTCGACGCATAGCCGTAGGGGTCACCAAATATATTGATGCCTATCAGTCCGACGTGGCTGCCTTCGGTAAGGCCCTGGATGCTTACAAGGCCAGTTACCCGGCGTGCTCGCAGTCGACGATCGACGACCTGGCTGGTCACTGGAGAGAACGGTTTCCTATCGGCGAGCCAAAGACGATGCTGAGAGTTTCGGACCCACCGTCGGATCACCATCCCCCACACCGTGATCGTCTCCCCAACCCCGACATCGACGCTTCGGAAAAGTCACTCCCCGGACCCGCCACCAACCACACTACGACCCCGGGCTTGACCTAGAGGACGTCTCGTAACCCGGTGAGGTCTGCCGACCGGCCATCGTGGAGGATGCCTGGTGTGTCGTCGCCGGTCATCACCGCGTCCCGCCGAGAGTGGATCGAGCCGTTCACCGGCCTATCCCCAGGCGAGTTCCGCAAGCTGGTGCGGCTGGTCTCCAAACGCGGCGGCGAGGAGATCCAGGACGGCCGTCCGGGCCGGCAGTGGGCCTTGGAACTGCCCGACCGCGTGCTGCTGATCGCCACCTACTGGCGGACGAACCTGACGATGCGGCAGCTCGGGCCGCTGTTCGAGGTCTCCCACTCGGCCGTGCACCGGGTGCTGGACACCCTCGGTCCGCTGCTCGCGCTGGCTCCGGTGCGTAAACGCCGGGTCGATCAGATCGCGATCGTCGACGGCACTCTCGTCCCGACCCGCGACCACACCCTCGCCGCGTCGTCGAAGAACTACCGGTACTCCACCAACCTGCAGGTCGCCATCGACGCGGACACCCGACTGGTCATCGCGGCCGGCCAGCCGCAGCCGGGCAACCGCAACGACACGATCGCCTACACCGACTCAGGGATAAAAGACCAGCTCAACGGGCGTCCCGTCACGGCCGACGGCGCCTACCGCGGCCACCCGGAGGTGATCCGGCCCTATCGCCGCGCTGTCGGGCAGGAACGGTTACCGGCCTGGCAAGAGGAATGGAACACCAAGCATCGGCAGGTCAGAGCCGCCATCGAACACTGCTTCGCCCGGATGAAGACCTACAAAATCCTCCGATTACCGCCGCGCCGCCCGCACCCTCCACGCCACCGCAGCCGGCATCGCGCTGCTCCACAACCTCGCGCTGACCGGATGACCTGCTGACCCGAACGGGGTCACTACCGCCCCGACCGAGTTACGAGACATCGTCTAGACGCCTAAGCCGGCTGCAACCTCGCGGGCAGAAGATCGCATTCGAGTGCGCCCAACAATGACCCGCCGGCGCCCTCGGGATGCGCCGTCGATGGTCAGCCGACTTGGAGCTCCAGGCGGTTTCCCGACGCATCAATGGTAGGAAACCGCAGCGTTCGTCCAGGAGTTCGTTCGGCTCCGCCTGCCGGACAATGCAGCCCACTGCGGACGGGGCGGGCTCTTCAGCCGGTGGTATTGCCGGTGAGTCGACGGAGGCCGGTCATGATCTCGCGAGATGCCTGCGAAGCGGTACCCAGTTGCTGGGTGACCTCTGCCAGCACGGCCGCCTGTTCGTCCACGGCGCGAGCGATGTCATCCTGCAAGTCCTTTACCGTCTCCACCACTCCTGCGGTGGAAGTAAAACTTTCCGCGACAGCCGCGGTCTCGCCGACGATCGCCGCAATCACCCGACTGACTTCACCCGCCGACGAAGCGGTCTCGGTCGCCAGTTGCTTCACTTCGCTGGCAACCACCGCGAAGCCTTTTCCGAGGTCTCCGGCACGGGCCGCTTCGATCGTCGCATTGAGAGACAAAAGGTTGGTCTGCCCGGCCAGCTGCGCGATAAGCGCATTGACCTCGGCGATCTCTCCGACCGATCGCTCGAGATTCTGCACTCGTTCCGATGCGCTCCGGGCGGCGGAACGCCCAGCGGATGCGGTTTCCGACGCGTTCGACGACCGTCTGGCGACATCTTGGACGGTGGCAGACAGCCGCGATAGCTCCTCTTCGACCGCCGTCACCGCATCGAGGGCTACCTGGGCACCGGCGCCGATGACACCGGCGTCGGCCGCTAGCTGGCTGGACCGTTCAACCGCCTCTGCCGCTCGCCGCCGTTCGCTCTCGGACGCCTGTTCAGCAGCTTGCTGGTCCAGCCGAGTACGTTCTTGCCGTTCCTGGTCGGTCCGCGCGGCCAACTGCTCGGCTTCCCTCTCCGTTTCCTCGGCGAAGCGCCAGAAGACGAGAATGCCAATGACTTCCAGCACGGCCAGGCCGGCATGCACACCGACCATGATCAACGCATCAAGGTTGCTCATGTGGTGCATGCCGAAAACGCGCTCGGGTTCCAGCATTCCCAGGCCCGCATGGTGGACGACGACTACACCGACAGACCAGATCAATGGCGTCCACTGCTGGTACAGCGCGATGAAGATCAGAATCGCGTAGAGATGGATGTGCGCGGCCATCTCGCCACCGGACAACTCAATAGCCACGAAGGTCGACGCGATGAGCCCCACGCTCGTGCACTCTGCCCGAATCCTCTTCGAAGTACCGAACGTGCCGGCCAACGCGAGTACTCCCACCGCCGACGACAGAGCAAAAGCCTCCCACCGGGCCATCGGCCCCAGCACACCGATCAGGACCAGCACCGGCACGTGCAACCAAAGGATGCGTCCCACGATCCGATGGCGAGCTGACCACGACCCATCCGAGAGCCGAGCCCCCCGCGGCATTCTTGCCAGCAGCGCACCCACGTCGCTCTCATCGGCAGCTACGGGCGAGACCTGAGAGACACCGTCTGCCACGTGGGTCTTGCCCCTTGATCCTGGACAACTTGATGGAACTCCTACTCGTACTGCTCCTGAACAGACAGCCCGGACCGCGAACGCGGCCTGGGCTCACGGCTGTACGCCGACCCGAACACGGCCCCCGACCAGCCCTACGCGAACACAGCGGCACGAGAGTGCATTCGTCAGGCTGTCGCTGTGTGGTCTCAGGGGATGCTTGACCGATCGTCGTCAGGACATGCTTGACGGTTGATCGGGTTGGGTGTTCATCCCGCGGGAGTGCACGCGGGTGATCGGGCCGGTGTCGCGGCGGGGCCGGACGGCGATTTCTTCGTCGTTGTGTAGGACGCGGTAGTGGGTGTCCTCGATGACGACGGTGACGAGTTTCCCGCGGTGACGCTGGCCGAGCTTGATGCACTGGTTGTTGACCGAGATCCGGCCGTGGGCGTGGACTCGGCGCAGCGCGCGGATGGATCCGGCGGGCAGCGGCGGTGGTGGAAGGTTGGTGGTGGCGGTGCGCGCGCCGATGAGTTTCGCGGCTTTCTCCGGGCTGAGCGGGCTGGGCCAGGTCCCGGCCAGGGCGCCGTCGGCGATGGCGTGCATGAGGTGCCCGTCGAGGCGGAGGGTGATGCGGCGACCGGCCCAGGCGGCGCCGACAACGTGGGTGCCGCCGCCGATCCGGACGACGCCGTCACGGTGGACTTGCCGTTCAATCTCGATGGCCTGCCCGGGTTCGAGAACCGGCGCGCCATTGCGGCGGCGGACGGCGTCGCCGGCAGACGGCGGCCCTGCGGGCCGGGCGCCGCGCATCGTCAGATAGGCCAGGTCAGTCGGGGTGAGGCGGATGGCGCGGTGCGCAGGACCTGCCCATGGAGGCTGACGTGGATGCTGCGCTGGTCGGCCCAGACCGTCACGGTCTGCCCGGCCAGGCCGCGGCCGACGCTGACCACCTGCTTGCCCGAGACGATCGGGATCTCGCCGCCGGAGGGCACGAGGTGGTCGAACTCGACCGCCGCGCCCGACGGTGAGACAGGCGGCTCGATCACCCCGATCCCCACCAGGCCGGCCGGCAGCGCCGTCTCCACCGGCTCTGCAGCGGTCACGACCGGAGGCGCAGCCGTTCCCAGATCCTCGTGAAGCTGCTGCTCGCGATGGGCGTTATGCGGCCGGAACAGGCTGGCCGGGGTGCTCATCCCGATCGCCTGATGCGGCCGCTGATAGTTATAGGCCTGCACCCAGGCATCGACTGCGGCCTGCGCCGCGGCGGCGGACTCGAACGGTCCGGCGTGGTCGAGGAACTCCCGGCGCAGGGTCTGGTGGAACCGTTCGATCTTTCCGGTCGTCGTGGGTGACCGGGGCTTGGTCAGCCGCTGGTTGATGCCGTTCTCGCGGCAGGCCCGTTCGAAGAGCACCTCGACCGGCTGCGGTTTGATGTGTCGGCCGGTGAACTGTCCGCCGTTGTCCGTGAGCACCTCGAACGGCGCCCCGAACCGGCGCAACGCGGCCAGGAACGCCGTCACGACCGCCCGGCCGGACGGGACCGCGACCACCGCGGCGACCACGATGAACCTCGAGTGGTCGTCGATGCCGGTGACCATCTTGCATTCCCGGCCCGAAGCCAGCCGGATCCCGCCGACCAGGTCCAGCTGCCACAGGTGCATCGGTGTCTCGCGCTGCCGGCGCTTATAGACCCGCTTGTGTTGCTGTTCCTGCTCCCGGACCAGGCCGTTGCGGGCAAGAACCCGGTGCACCGTCGCCCGCGACGGACCGGCTCCGGGCTCCGAGGCCAGTTCGTGGGCGATCCGGCGGGCGCCCCATCGGGGATGGCGACGCCGCAATTCACAGATAGCCGCTTCGACGTCCGCGGCCAGCCGGGTCGGGCTCGAGGCCGGCCGCCGGGACCGATCGGTCAGGCCCGGAATGCCTTCGGCCTCAAACCGGCGCCGCCACGTGTGAAGAGACTGCCGCGACGTGCCATAACGTGCCGCGACCTCACCCACCGGAGACCCCGCCAGGACCTCCCGGACGGCCCGATACCGGTACTCGGCCATCGCCTGCTGATCCACTACCCACCCAGCCGCCGATCCAGAAAGGACGACGCACACAACCAGGTCAGCGACTTACCCGTCAAGCATGTCCTGAGCACGAACTGTCAAGGAAGTCCTGAGACCGCACATTGTCATCAGCCGACAGTCGCCTGTCCGTCTACATTTCTTCGCCACAGTTCGTCGTCGTCAGCGGGTCGGCCCGACGTGCGGATCGTCCCTCGAAACTCTGGGTCGAACTGACGCCGGATAGCGTGGATCAAGGTCGAGTGAGCCGATTCAACGGGGCGCCGAAGCGCCGCCCACTCATCTTGCGACGAGTGTGACTCGTCGACCGCTCGTGTCAGACGCCAGATTGCCTCATCGAGTGCGTACGCGCTGTCGACGACCACCGGCGTGCAGAGCAGTGAGATCTCAGTAAGGGCATGGTTCCACGAGGCCCAGTCGATGGCGGGCGCTTCGCCTCGGCGAGAACGCGCGAGCATGTCGTAGATTGCCGCATAGCGTTCCAGAAGACGTTGGCACGCGCGTAACTGGGCATCGCGTGTCCACTGCCGACTGGTATTCCGGGCACCCAACCAGGCGCCGAGGGCTACGCCGCAGAGAGCAAGCGCACCGGTCACGATGGATACAACGGCGGTCATGCATGGATCGTGGCAGTCTGGCGCCATCGACGGGCCGTCGCTGGTGCGCTAGAGGCCAATCGGACCGAGCCACCGTGGAACCCAGAGCCGGGGGCGCGCCGACACCTGTTCTGAAGACGTACCACGCCAGCGGCGCGCACCGCACCGCTGCCTCTCCCACTGCGTCAGGAGAGTGCGTGCATTTCTCAGCCGACCATCCAACGGCGAATTTCATCGTCAATTATCACGAGTGGCAATGGTCTGCGCAGTGAATTCTTATCGGACCGTGGGGCCGAACATTTTCTTTTGCAGCATCGGTAGGTGGTTGCCGATTCGGAGCAGTGTGCGGAACGCGGTTCGGCTGGACGGTTGGGCGAGGGTGGCGTTGGTGGCGTTGCGGGTGGAGAGCCTGAGGGCTGGGTTGGCGTATCGCCGCATGGCGATTTCGTAACGGCTGATGGCGTGAAGTGGGTTGTCGGCAGCGGCGATGGCTCGGCGGAGTTGGTCGGCATCGCGCAGGGCGGTGTTCGCGCCGATACCGGCCATGGGTGTCATGTTGTGGATGGCGTCGCCGAGCAGGGTGATCGGTGAGGGTGCCCATTCGGGGAGGGTGGGCATGGTGCGCAGGGGCACGGCGTCGACGGCGGCGGGATTGGTGGCGTCAACGATGGCGCGTAGCGGCTCGGCCCAGTCGTGGATCCGGTCGGTGGCCAGTTCCTTGAGCTGGGCGCCGTCGTAGTCGTCGACGCCGGTGGGGTAGGACGTTTTCGCGGCTGCCCAGGCCCAGACGATGTAGCGGTCGGCGCCGTTGCTGATGTCGGTGTTGTCGGGGTCGCCGGTCGTCCAGGTGGAGAGGAACATCCATCCGGTTCCGGCGGGTACGACGTTGTTGATGCCTCCGTCGGTGAGTTCGCTGGGCAGGAGGGAGGCGAGTTCGGTGGTGAGTGGCGTGCGGCCGGCGATGTTGAGGATGCCGAGGTCTTGGCGTTGCAGTTCGGGCAGGCGCTGGTGGCGGACTCGGGAGTTGCTGCCGTCGGCGCCGACGAGGACGTCGCCGTCGGCGTGGGTGCCGTCGGTGAAGTGTGCGCGAACGCGGGTGCTGGTGAGTTCGTAGTGGTCGAAGGTCTTGGTCCAGTGCACGGTGGGTTCGCGGTCTGAGTCGGCGCCGATGAGGAGGGCTTTGCGCAGCTTGCCGCGGCTGATGGCACGGCGTTTGGTGATCGGGTCGGTGGCGTGTTGGGGGAAGCGCTTGTCGATGGTGGCCAGGACTCCGTTGTGGGGGTCGTGGAATCGGATGATCAGGGGTGCCGGCATGCCGTCGGCGTCGATCTGTTTCCAGTTTTCGGCGGGCAGGCTGTTGTGCAGGGCGCGCAGGCCGTCGGCGTTGAGGTGAATGCCGTAGCTGGCGGGTTGCCCGCTGTGGCGTGGCGAGCGTTCGTAGACATGGGCGTCGATGCCGATGTGGCGCAAACCGTGCAGGAGGGTCAGGCCGCCGAGGCCGGCCCCGATGATCAGGACACGCATGTGGAGCCTTCCGTGAAGGTGATGCGGGCGTACGGGCACGGCGAATTGCCGATCAGTGCGTGAGGTAGGTCAGGGTGCTCAGCTGCCGACCATGGTGCGTAGCAGCTGGTTCAGCTGCCGGGTCTGCTCCGGGTTGAGTGACGCGGTCGCGGCCGCTTCGGCGGGCTTCGCGGCCTCGCGAGCCCGTTCAAGGACCTCGCGTCCGTGAGCGGACAACGTGACCGCGCGAAGCCGGCGGTCGCCGGGTACCAGCTCGCGGGATGCGAGGCCGAGCCGTTCAAGGTCGTCGACGATCCGCACGATTGACGCCTTGTCGTGGTCGGTCTGCGCGACCAAGTCGCGTTGGGTGAGAGGCCCGCTGGCGCGCAAGCGCATCAGAACCATGAGATGGCGCCGCTCGAAACCAAACGGATGCAGGGCCTCGTCCATCGCGGTGGCAATGCGGTCGTGAGCACGCCGCAAGAGGAGGCCCAAGGCGAACGGCGACCCGTCATGAGGAGTCTCAGGAGTTTCTGCAGGTGGCGCGGCCATGGGGCTAGCTGCATCAGTAGGCACACGCTGATACTAACTCACCTAAAACAGACTTGCCAGAGACTGTTTCGGGTGAAACTATATTGCCATGGACAATCGACGAGCTGTGGTCCCCCAGGCCGGGTCCACTCCCCACTCCGCCTTCCGGACGCCGGCGAACGCGCCGCAGTCCGGCTGGGCCGCGATCAAGCAGACCTGGAGCGACCCGGAGCGCTGGGTCGCCGGGTTGGTAGCTGCCGCACCGAGTCTGGCCTTCATCGCGGTCAACGCGGCAGCCTCGCTGTATCCGGCGATCTTCGCCGCCGCCTCGGCAGCGATCGCCGGGCTAGGCTACCGGGTGGCGCGTCGGCAGTCGCCGCGCTCGGCGCTGATCGGCATCCTGGTGGTGGCGGTTTGCGCTGTCGTGGCCGCCGTCACCGGACAAGCGCGCGGATTTTTCCTCGTGCCGACGCTGATCCCGTTCGCGGTGATCCTGTTCTGTCTGGGTAGCATCGTGGCGCGGCGCCCACTGACCGGGTTGATCCTCAACCGGGTCACCGGCGGCCCCCGTGAGTGGTACCAGCACCGCGAGCTGCGCCGGGTGCACTTGATCGCTACCAGCACGGCCATCGCCATCAATGTCGTCAACGCTGCCATACAGATGATCTTCTACGGCCGTGGGGACACCGTGGTACTGGCGGTCGCGCATGCCGCGACCGGCCCGGTCTTCGCGACCCTCGTTGCGGTCACGATCGTCGCGGTCCGCCGCACGCTAGCGCGGCAGCGATGACCGCGGCCACAGCCGACCCGGACAGCACAGCGCTCGTGGTGACGAGCGTGTTCACCGTCGCACAGCAGCATCAGCGGCATCTATTCGCACTGCTCACCGCCAACGCTCGCGAGGTACTCGAGAAGACGTCGGGATTCCTCGGCTCCACCTTGACCCGCTGCGACGACGGACAACACATCGTCCACCAAGCCCGATGGCGTGATGACGCCGCACTGGCCGCCATGTTGGCCGACCCGGCTGCCCAGGCCAATATCGCTGCCACTCGGGCCCTGGCCACCGTACAGATCTTCCGCTCGCATCACATCGAAGAATTCGGCGCCCCTTCATCCAGCACCCGGCACCGGCTGCCGAGCAGTTCTCCTCGCGATATCCCAGTCGTCGGCCGACCGGACTCCTCCGACGGGGTAGCGTCTAGGCGCTCGGTCCGCTGCTCTCGCCTGCGGCTTCCCACGTTGCTTGTGTGGCTCACATATGGCTTTTCGCGGGCCGGGCGTCGTCACGGGGTCGGAGTGGCTCGAGAGCGCCTCTGTGTGTCAACCCGCGGCCGCGCCGAACCGGAGCTGGTCATTGAACCGGAGCTGGTCATTGAGTAGGCGCCGGTAAAGGACATTGGTCAGACGTCGTTTCAAGGCCCGACGGGCTTCGGCGGAAGTCTTTCCTTCGGCAAGTTTGCGCTGGTAGTAGACGCGGCCGGGTGCGGGATCGCGGGCGTGGCAGACGACGATGGTGTGCAGGGCGGTATTCAGTTGCCGGTTGCCGGTGGGATTGAGCCGATGACGGCGACGTTCGCCGCTGGAGGCCTCGAGCGGTGAGGTGCCGGCATAGCTGGCGAATTGATCGGCCATCAACGACGTTTCACCGGCGGCGGCGAGCAGTTGGGCAATGCCGCGGGCGATCACACGAACAGTGCTGGGCACGGCGGCGGCCGTCTCTCTTTCTTTTGAGGCACATGTTCGGTTTCGCGGCCAGCGGTGAATGTCGGCCGCTAAGCGACGAGAAGGGGGCTACCGGAGTCGCCTTGGGGAGCGGCGGGACCGGTGGGCGGGGTGGTTAGCCGGTAGCGGTAGCCTATACCCCGAACCGACTCGATGGGCGAGTGCGTGGGGTCGGCCCAGCCGAGCCGGCGACGGAGCCGAAGGATCGCGAATTTGACTCGCTGGGGGGCGATGCCGGTGGGGTCGTCCCAGACTCGATCGAGCAGCTGGGTCGGGGAGAGAACCACATTCCGGTTGCGAGTAAGGGTCTGCAGCAGCCGAAACTCCAGCCGGCTCAGGGTCACCGGCGCTCCGTCGGCGTACGCGGTCCGGGTGTCGGTGTCCAGGCTCAAGCGGCTGTCGTTGTAGACGGCGGCCGACCAGTCCACGGCAGGGTGGCGGCGCAGTAGCACGCCGACTCGGGCGAGCAACTCCGCAACGGAGAACGGCTTGGTCAGATAGTCGTCAGCGCCACTACGCAGGGCGCGGAGCTTGTCCGCCTCCCGGCAGTGCGCGGTCAGGATCAGCACCGGCACGTCACTGATCTCCCGGATGCGTCCGAGGATCTGCCATCCGTCGAGGCCCGGTAGGCCCAGGTCCAGCACGACCAGGTCCGGTCTGGTTTCGAACAGGAGCCGCAGTCCGGCCGGGCCGTCGCTGGCGAGGGCGCCGTGGTGGCCGGCGCGGTCGAAGGCGAGCTTGAGCCCCAGCGCGATGTCGGAATCATCCTCAATGATCAGCAGCTTGCCCATGACGTATCCCCCGGGATCGAACGCGTAGGTGTGATGACCGCAATCCTCAAGGCACCAACGAGCCTTTTCATCCCTTCTCGGCCTTTATTAGATGTCCACCGCCGGTAGGAGAACGGTCGGTGATGGCTGACGACTCCAGGCGGACCCGATGGGTGACCGCAACGACTACGAAGGTGCGGATCGGTCGACTTCATGCAGGGCGCCATAAAGGGTCCGCCCTGCGGGGTCCCCCTGGAGTGGGAGGCCGCGACTCAGCGGTAAGGCTGACGTCCACACCGCGCGTCGTCGGTTATGAATGCTTTAGTCCGATTTCTATGGGAGGTAGCGATGACAGCAAGCATGGTCGGCGCGGACACTAAGGGGCAGACAGCGACCAGACTGCGACAAACAGTCGCGGCTGTCCCGCTACTGGCGATAATGACTTTCGCGACGCCGACCGCAGCGACGGCGGCGGAGTCCGCTGGGCCAGCCACCGCTGGGACGGAATTCGCCTCTTTGGAGCAGCCCGGCCTGAGTCGGGCGGGGGAAAGCGGCCGGTATCGAGCCAGCAGTTTGCCCTTCCCCTGCGCAAGCCAAGGCACCTGTCATTTCAACGTTAGAACCACTACGTTTAACGGCGGCCACCCGAATCTGCCGGCTGCCCCATCTCTTCCCCGGGTTGGCATTCGTTGAGGATCGTGTTGCGCGAAGCGGGTCTCGCGTTTGCTTTCTGCCTCATGGACCTGGCGGTGTACTGGGACCCGCTTCCCGTAGCCGGCCGCCCTGCCGAGCAGGCGGAGATCGTGGCCTTCGCGCTCCTCGGCTACCTGCCGCTGGTCTGGCGTCGCCGGGCGCCCGTCCTGGTGTTCTGGTGGCTGTGGCTGCACGGGTCTTTGCTCAGTGGCGCGCTCTTGTATCTGGTCGCGCCCGGATACCTGCCGCTGACCGGGATGCTGCTGGCGGTCTACACCGTCGCGACGCAGGCTTCGCGCCGGACCAGCCTGATCGTGCTGGCCGCGATGATCGTCCCGGCGCTCCGCGACGGCGCTTACCACGCGTACGTGGCATTGCTGTCCGGGCAAGCCGTGAAGTATTTCCTGATTCAGACTGCTTTGCACGCGGTGTACGCGTTCGTGGCGTGGAACGTCGGCCGCGCGCGGCTGCTGGCCGATCTCAACGCCCGCCGCGACGTCGAGGCCCGGGAGGCGGTCATGCTCGAGCGGCTCTCGATCGCCCGGGAGCTGCACGACATCGTGGCCCATGCGGTCACAATCATGGTGCTGCACACCGCTGGTGCACGGCGCCTGCTGACCCTCCAGCCCGACCGCGCCACCGCCGCGCTGGACCAGTCCGAGACCATGGGCCGGCAGGCCATGGACGAGCTGCGGCGGATGCTCGTAGTCCTGCGGGGCGCCCCCACCCGAGGGGGGCCGGCACCCACGGATTCGGCGATGCCAGAGCGACCTGCACTGCACGGGTCGGGCTGGCCGGCCCGGTCGGCCCGGCCAGAGTGGCAGGCCGGGGGAAGTCCTGGCCTGGCCGACCTGCCCGCGCTGACCAACCGCATCAGCGCCGCCGGCGTGTCCGTCGAGTTGGCCGTGCACGGCGACACTTCCGCCGTCCCCCCCGAGGTCCAGCTGGTCGCCTTCCGGGTCGCCCAGGAGGCGCTCACCAACGTGACCCGGCACGCGGGTCCCGGGGCGGCCGCGACACTCACCGCCCACTGCGCCGGCGAGGTTCTCGCGCTGAGTGTTGTGGATGACGGTCGCGGCGACCCGCAGCTGGCACTGCTCGGGCTGTCCACCGGCCACGGACTACGCGGCTTGGAGGAACGCGTCATCCAGACCGGCGGCACGCTGACCTACGGGCCGCAGCCCACAGGCGGATACGCGGTCACCGCCCGCCTGCCGATCCGCGCCGGCCTCCTGCCCACGCTGGCGGTGACACCATGACCGCTCCAACCCCGGCCCCCTTTCAAGCCTCGGATCAACCCCAGTCGCAGCGCACCACCCCGATCCGCGTGCTGCTGGTCGACGACGAACACCTCATGCGCAGCGGCATCGCCATGATCCTCGACGCCGAACCCGACATCGACGTCGTCGCGCAAGCCTCCAACGGCGCCGAAGCACTCCAACGCGCCCACGACTGCCACCCCACCGTGGTCGTCATGGACGTCGGAATGCCCGTCATGGACGGCGTCGAAGCCACCCAACGACTGACCACCGACGGCTTCACCGGCAACCCCGACCAACCCGTCCGGGTCCTCATCCTCACCACCTTCCGCGCCGACGAAGCCGTCTACCGGGCCCTACGCGCCGGCGCGTCCGGATTCGTCCTCAAAGACACCGCCCCCGCACAACTGGTGAAAGCAGTGCAGACCATCGCCGCCGGCGACGCGTGGCTCGACCCCCAAGTCACCGGCCCGCTAATCACCGAATTCGCCGCCCGCCCCGAACGCCACACCCTCACCCCGGCCGAACTCCAAGGGCTCACCACCCGTGAACGCGACGTCCTGATCCTGATCGCCCACGGCCTGTCCAACACCGAAATCGCCGCGCACCTGTTCATCGGCGAAGCCACCGTCAAAACCCACTTCAGCCGCATCCTGATCAAACTCGGCCTCCGCGACCGCGCTCAAGCCATCGCCGCGGCCTTCCACACCGGGCTGGTCAAACCCGGATCCGCCCTCCCGCCACCAGGCTGACGAGGCCGCCCAGCGCGTTCCACCAGAACCGCCCTCGGCGCTGCCCGCAGTGGCCAAGCGGGACTTCCCCACCCGGATCGACACGGCGACCGGTACCTGCCCCGCGGTGCAGTCTGGTGTCGCAGCGGCGGCGGCCAGCCTGGCAGTGCCGATCGCGGGGAGCGATCCCGCCGACTGGCGAGTCACGATCGGAGTGTGGGCCGGCCTCGCGGTCCTGGCGCTGGTCGTGTTCTCGGCCGGTGAATGCGCCCAACCCCGAACACGAGTTGTGCCTTGCTGTCGAGCGCGTAGGAAGCACCATGCGCCAGAGGAATTCGTGCGATACAACCACGCGAGTAAGGCAAGGCGTTAACGGTAGAGCGGGTTGGCGGACGACATGAGGCCGATCCTGCGTCGGATCGTCTGTCTGAAACCCACACACGGCCGCGAAGCACACGCTCCGACACTCCGTCGGACATCCACAAAGGATCAGCCGTCCAGCCGTTGCTGGTGCAGGATCGCGCGGGAAACCTGGAATCGAGCCCACTCGTACATGTGTTTGACGTAGGGGTGGCGCTCAGGCATCGATGTTCCCGCGCAGGGGCGTGCGCGGATACCGATGCTGCTGGTGGTTCAACGTCGGCGCTTGATGCCGGCTTCACTGTTCGGCCGGTGTCTTTCATAGGCGTCGTTTCAACGCAACCAAATGGAGCGAGTTTAACCGCACCAATTCGGCGTTCCGTCCCTCTCACGGCAACGACGAACCCCTCTCGGCGCGTACATGAACTTGCGCAGAGGCTGGCAATCACGAGCAAAGATGTCATTGCCGCCGCAACGACCGTCGGCATAACCGTCAGGAGCGCCTCCAGTGTTCTCGACTCGCGGGCCGTGGAACTGATCCGTGAGCACATCACGCAGTCGCTGACTTCCGAGATCGAGGCACGAGACTCTCGCGCGAGCGCCCTTGGTCCGGGCGGTCCACGTCCAGGTCCACGTCCGGGACCGCGCCCGGCACCGCCCTGGCCACGTCCCGAGAGCAGCGGTCCTCGGCCGGTCAGCGCTACCGGATGGCGCGTAGCGCCCCATCCACGGTTTGGCCAGCGGCGGAGGCGCCCGACCGGGCCGCCGCTCACCGGCTACGCGGCCGACATCGTCAACCAGCCTCCCGGCTTCTACCCCGACCAGGCGCAGCAGCTCGGCCTGGAGTGGGGCGGGGCCTTCATCGAGCTGAACGAGGCGCGGGAATGGTGGGCAGCCGGAATCAGCCCGCGTGAAGTGGAAGGCGCCGTTCTCTTGCGGGAGAACGGAATTCGGCCTGAGCACCTGACGATATCCGTGCGGAAGGAAACCATTCTGGAGAGGCTCCGCGCGGGGATTCCGGTGGAGCATCTGGTCACGGTTCTGCGCGCTGCGGGTCACTTGCCCGAATAGGGGTGCAGTAGACTGGCGCGGTCGCCGAGAGATCACCCTTGGCGACCGCGCCAGGGACGTCGTCGTTCTGCGGAGCCTGTCCTATTCGGGGACTGTGGCGTTCACGGCCACCAGGATCGTCAGGTCCTGCGAGACCTCGTCTGTCGACTGCTGCGACGCACTCGCTAGCAATGCCGTAGCCGGAGCGGTCACTCCTGGAGCCGGTCGGCGGTCATCGTGAGAACGCGGGAGGCGACCCGGGACAGCCACGCCTCGTCGTGGCTGACCACCAGCACCGCCGTTCCCGCGCCGGCGAACAGCTCGCCGAGGGCGGCGCCAGTGATCACGTCCTGGCGGGAGGCCGGTTCGTCGGCGACGAGCAGCCCGGGCTCGGCCGCGAGCGCCCGTAGCACGGCGACCCGCTGACACTGCCCGCCGGACAGTTCCCCGGGACGCGCGTCCAGCCGCCCGGCGTCCAGGCCGACGCGGGCAAGCTGTTCTTCCGCGTAGGCACGCCGCTCCGCCCGGCCGGCCGATAGCAGCGGCTCGGTGATGGTCCGCCAGATCGGCAGCGCGGGTCGAGGCTGGCGTAGGGATCCTGGAAGACCGGCATCACATAGCCCGCCTGGGGATACCGCGGCCCGCGCCCCTTCCCCGCCCATACCGCGACGCCGTCGAAGGTGACCGTTCCGGTGTCCGGGCGTTCCAGGCCGGCGACCAGCCTCAGCAGCGTCGACTTACCGCAGCCGGACGGGCCGCGGACACCGACGATCTCGCCGGGCTCGACGCTCAGCGAGACCGCGTCGACCGCCGCCGCCCCCGGGGCGTAAGGAGCGGGTGACGGCCTCGACCGCGACGACGCTCATGGCGTCACCGCCGGCGCGGTCGCGGCCAGCAAGGTGCGGGTGTAGGCATGCGCCGGTGCCTCCAGCAGCCGGGTGGCGGTGCCGTGTTCGACGAACTCGCCGTCTCGCATCACCGCGATCCTGTCGGCGTGCCGGGCGACCAGCCGCAGGTCGTGGCTGATCAACAGGATCGCCGACCCGGTCCCGCGCAACGTCCGCAACGCGTCGTCGGCCAGGTCGGCGTCGAGGGCGCTGGTGGGTTCGTCGGCCACGATCAGCGGCGGGTCGTGGGCCGTGGCCGCGGCGATCGACGCGCGTTGCAGCATGCCGCCCGACCACGCGGCGGGCCGGTCCCGAAGCCGGGCGGCCGCGTCGGCCACACCGAGGGCCGCGACCCGATCACCGACATCCTTCGGCGGGCGCAGCCGGTGATACCGCCAGGCCTGGCGGACGCGGTCACCGACCGACCGCAACGGATCGAACACCGCATACGGGTCCTGGGCGACGTAGCCGGCGCGGCGCCCGCGCAGGGCCTTCAGCGCCGCGCCGCCGACCGGCAGAACCGTTCCGCCGACCGATACCCGTCCCGTGACCACGGCACCGGTCGGCAGAATCTGCAGGATCGTGTTCGCCAGCGTGGTCTTGCCGCAGCCGGATTCGCCGATCACCGCGACGCACTCGCCCGGCCCGATCGTCAGGCTGACGCCGCGCGCGGCCTCCGTCCCCCCGGCGTAGCGGACCCGCACGTCGTCCAGTTCCAGCACAGCAGCGCTCACCCCACCTTCCCTCGTTCGGAGCCGAGCCGCGCCGGCGGGCATCGCAGCTGCGGTGCGTCGTGCCCACCAGGCGAGCGCGGGACTGGCCGGGTCACGGACAGGGCATCGCGGAGGGCTTCGCTGCCGAGCATCGCGACGGCGACGGTCAGCGCGATCATCACCGCGGGTCCGATCGCGAGCCACGGCACGATCGCCAGGTCACCGCGGCTGTCGGCGAGCATCTGCCCGAGCTGCGCGGTGGACGGCTGCGCGCCGAGCCCGATGAACGACAGCCCTGCCAAGGAGAGCACGACGGCGCCGAAGCCGGTCGCGGACAGCACCAGCACGTGGGCCAGCACATGCGTGAGCAGAACCCGCGCATCGCCGACCCCGGCCATGCGGGCGGCCGCGACGTCGAGCCGGGAATGCGCGGCCAGCACCAACGCCCGGGTGACCCGGTCCAGCACGCCCCCCTGGGTCACCACCAGCGCCAGCAACAGGTTGACCCGCCCCACCCCCAGTGCACCGACGATCGCCAAGGCGATCACCAGATCGGGAAACCCGAGCATCACGTCGATCACCCGGCTGAGCACGGCGTCAAGCCAGCCCCGGTAATAGCCCGCGACGCCGCCGATCAGCAGCCCGAGCAGCATGGTCGCCCCGGCCACCGTCAGGGCGTCGGCCAGCGACGAGCGGGTCGCCACCAACGTGCGGGTCAGGACGTCCCTACCGGCCGCGTCGGTACCCAGCCAATGCTCCGCGCCCGGCGCCGCCAATTGCGCGGCGAAGTTCGTCGCGTCCGGGTCACCGACGAACAGCGGCCCGCCGAACCCGAGCAGCACCACCAGCGCCGCCAGCCCGAGACCCCACTTCATGCCGTCACCAGACGCCGGTCCAGGCGCATCGCGACCAGATCCACGATCAGGCTCACGACCACGTACGCGGCGACCGCGAGCAGCGTGAAGCCCTGGACGACCGGCACGTCCCGCGCGGTGATCGCCTCGACCGCGTACCGGCCGACGCCCGGCCAGGTGAACACCGTCTCGATGATCGGCGCCCCGGCCAGCAGCGCCGCCGACCCGGTGCCGACCAGCGCGAGGAACGGCACCAGCGCGTTGGGCGGCGCGTGGCGCACCAGCCGCCGGAACGACGACGCGCCGCGCGCCTGGGCCGCCCGCAGGTACGGCGCATCCATCGCGTCCAGCAGCCCAGCACGCAGCGACCGAGTCCACCTGTCCACCAGCAACAGGCACAACCCCACCCCCGGCAGCGACGCTGTCCGCCACGTGCCGTCGGCCAGCAGCCGGAAATGCCCCCAACGCAGCACCACAGGTCGATGAGCAACGTGGCCACCAGGAAGCCCGGCACCACCGCGAGTACCACGCACCCGGCGCGGATCAGCCCGTCGGGCCACCGCCGCGCGAACGCGGCAGCCAGCAACGCGAAGAACACCGCGCACACCAACCCCAGGCCGAGTGCCACGACGGTGAGCAGCACGGTGGCCGGCAGGCGATGCCCGAGCTCGGCCGTGACCGCCCGGCCGCTGGTCCACGACGTGCCGAGATCACCCCGGAGGGCGTCGGCGAGCCAGGCGGCGTAGCGCACCGGGGCGGGCCGGTCGAGGCCGAGCGACGCGCGTTCGGCTTCGACCTGCACGACGGTCGGGTGGTCCATCCCGCGCGACTCCAGGATCCGCCGCGCGGGATCCCCGGGCGCGAGCAGCTGGAGACCCCAGATCGGCAGGCTGGCGGCGAGCAGGGTGCCCGCCGCCTGCCCCAACCGGCGCGCGATCGTCACGAGGCGCTCATGAGTAGGACGTCGGCCAGAGGTTGGCCACCGGCACCTGGTAGTCGGCGGCGAGGCCGGGGCGGATCACGACCGGGGTGCGCTTGTAGGCCAGGTACCAGCTGAACGCCTGCATGGTGACGATCCGCTGCTGGGCCTGCTCCAGGAGGGTGTTGCGGCGCGGGTCTGCCTCCGGGAGCTGACGGATGCGGTCGATCAGCGCGTCGAGCTGCGCGTCGGAGATGCCGCCGTAGTTGTCGGCGCCGTCGCTGCGGTAGTAGTCGACCAGCAGCCGCGCCGGGTCGGTGCCGGTCATGCCCAGCGCGCTGTGCATCGAGATGCCCAGATCCCAGCCAGTGTCGGCTCCGAGCGCGTCGGTGACGTCGTCGACCTCACGGATCTTCAGATCGACGCCGACGGCCTTGAGCACGAACGCCGGATACAGGCCGCGCGAGGTGTCGTACAGTCAGGCCGTCGCGGCCCAGGCGACCACCAGGCTCGAGTCGCATCAGGGCAGGCTCCGTCGAGCCCGACGCTTTGCCGCCCCGCGTTAGCACGTCTCACGGCGCAATATCTCTCGGGCTGCGTCAACCAACCCCCATACCGTGTCCTCCGGGTTCTCATGGAGTCGCCCGAGATCGTCGGCGAATCTGTCGAGCTTGACCTCAAGGACGCGTCGGCCGGGATGCGGCCGGCAAGACCCGCCACCGCGTGGCCGCCGAGCTCATCGCAGATCTAGAGCGGGTCTACCGGCGCAGGGAAGCCGCGGACAAGGAACTCGATGCGTTGGTACTCGCCGCCGGGACCAGCCTGATTAATCTGCGCGCATCGGCCCGTGCGGGGCCGCGCGCTTGCTGGTCGAGGTTGGTGACGTCACCTGTTTCCTGACTAAGGCGCACTTGCCGATCATGGACCCGAGCCGCGCCGATCGACGCCTCCTCCGGCGACCAGGCCCGGCATCGGCTCTCCCGCGGCGGCAACCGGCAGATCAACCGGGTGCTCCACATCATGGCCACCGTCCAGCCACGCAACGTCACAGACGGACGGGACCACCACTACCGTCGCAAGTCCGACGGCAAGACCTCAAGGGAAGCTATGCGCGCGCTCACACGGCGGCTCTCCGACGTCGTTTACCAGCACGATGCTCCATGACGTGCTCAACGGCGTCGGCGCCGAAGGGACAGGCCCGGAAGGACAACCGGGGACGACTACTGACTCTAGCGCGACCGGCTCGCATCCGACGTCGGCACTTCGGAAAGCCACTTCTCGGACTCGCCGACCACCAGCCCGGAACGGCCGCAATCGCCGCTGTCACCCCGGACCCGCCGTCGTTGACGGCTCGGACGCAGCTCTGCGACAGTTCGCCGTGCCACCGCGGCTCACTGCCACTTGTCTCACACAGCACGGCATCGGCCCGGAGCGGACCAAGCCCCGGGCTGATGCCGTCTTCCGGACTCTGCCGCAACGCCCCGCCCTCACCGCTCGACGCCGAACACGGACTCGGCCCCGTCACTCACTCGGCAAGCCGGAAGGCGAGCTTCCGGAGACGGAGCTGTGAGACTTCCCTGGATAGGCATCGGCGAGGTCGGTCAGCGTAGAGGTCAGCCACCGACTCGCCGGTGGAGCGGCCGCGCAGTGTCGCTTGCTTCCCGGGACGAGTGTCTTTCCGACAACCGATCCTGCGAACACGTCGAGGCTCCACCGTTGCGGGATGACCCGCGGTCGAGGCGAGCCATCGGTCAAGTTGCTACGCCGTCCACGAACTGGCGGATAGCGGCGATCGTCGCCGCCGGGGCGCTCATGTGCGGGAAGTGTCCGGTTGCGCCTTCGAGAATTACCAGTTCGCTGCCGGGTATGTGCTGATGCAGATAATCGCTGGCCGACATCGGCACCAGGACGTCCTCTTTGCACTGCATGACGAGCGTCGGAAGCCGCACCCGCGCGAGATCAGCGCGGTGGTCCAGCAGAAACGTGGCCCGGGCGAACCGCAACGCGATCTCCGGATCGACCTTTCTGAAGCTGTGCAGCAGTTCGTCCGCCAATTCCGGCTGGTCGGGATTGGCCATCGCCGCCGGTGCGGTCGCCTCGGCCCAGGCCAAGTAATTGCTTTCGATCGTGCCGAGCAGTTGGTCGATATCGGCGCGAGTGAATCCGCCCGTATAGTCGTCATCGTTGAGGTACCGCGGTGACGTGCCGATCAGGACGAGTCGTTCGACGCGGTCCGGCACGGCCAGCGCCGCCAGCAGACTGATCATCCCGCCCACCGAGTGCCCTACTAAGGTCACGCCGCTGAGGTCGAGTTCCGAGAGAATGGATCGCAGATCCTCGACGTATCCCGTCAGCGTCTCTTACCGCTCCGGGGGATAAGACGACACGTCCCCGCAGTCGTCGCCGATGAAGTCGAACAGTACGAGACGATGGTCCGCTGTGAGGCCGGGTGTGATGTAAAGCCATAGTTCTTGGTATGCGCCGTAGCCTGGAGCGAACACCAGGGTCGGCTCGTCCTCTGCACCGACGACCGAGACCTTGTGTCGCGATAGAACATTCACTCGAATCATCCTTCGACCAGTCCGACTGTGCGCTGGCGACCTGTAATGCATTGATTACGTGGCGTCGCGAGTCAATTACTATCGTTGCCGGTCGGCTCTGCAAACGGTTTTCCTGACCGCCGTCCGGGGGCATCTCATCTTTCCCCTGCCGAGCGATGGTATCCGCGGTTGTGGAGGCGGTCTCGTCTCCCCGTCCGGCGATTACGCTGGCCCGAGGCGGCGGGCCGACATTCATCCATCACAACCAGACCGTCGACGAGCCCGCCGGGACGGCGCAGGCGGCCAAGCGACATGAGGCCCGGCTCCGGCACACGGACATCAAACGTCCAGCCGTCCGCCTCGTGTCAGTGCTCTGCTGGCGCCTCCCAGCGGGCCGTCGCGTGGACACCGACAACGGCGCCGACCGAGCGGCGTGAACGCGACGTCGTTCGGTTGCCGTAATTCCACTCTGGTCCGGGGTCGACGCGACCGGATGGCGACGGAGCAAGCGGTGTGGCCTCCGCCATCGGCAGGAAGCAGCTCGCGGGGACATCGGCGAGCCGCTCTCGTCGCACCCGGACGTGAGGTTGTTCGACACCATGTGCAGGTAACCGAAGTCGATTCCGGCGAGGTGGGCGGCGCGGCCCGTGCGGCCGGTTTCCACCATCGAAATACTCGTCGCGGTACGCCCACCCGAACCGGCTCCGCCATCCCACCCGACTTGACCCGATCGACGCGAAACTCCCCAACGACTCTCGCTGAGCAGCGGACCCATCTCACGCGCCCGCCCCGACGAGACGATCCGGCCGTGACGCTGGGTGATGTGACCCCGAGGAAGAAGCCCGAGCCGTCAGCCGAGGCGGAACTGGTGCGGCTGGCCCTGGAGCAGGGCCCGTCGTCGACCGGCCCGGACGGCTGCTCGAACAGCGGCCCAAGACGGCCCTCGGGACAGCGTTGAACGAGGAGCCGAGCGAGCACCTCGGTCACGCGAAAGGCGGCCGGCCTGAGCAGCCCGGCGGGAATGTGCGCCACGGAACCCGCCGCGGCCGGCTGTCGCTCATCGGGCCGGACAGCTTCCTCGCTGACCGTGCGGATCGGGCGGCGGGGGACCAGAATGCCCACAGACGCTTGCGGTCGATTGTGGATGGAGACGACTCATGGATGATCATCTCGGGGCCGACTTGGACGGGTATGCGATCGTTGCTGGTCATTGGCCACTTGTCGGTCCTTACAGCCCGCTCCGCACCACGTACGCCGCGCAGGCTGTACGAGCCGTCGCCGCGTATCTCGGGCACGCAGTTGTCGCCAAAGACGGCTTGGTCACGCCAAAGGACACCGAGGTCGTCCTGGCAGACCTGCGGGCGGCTTCGGAAAGGCTCGTCCAGGTCATCGTGTCGGTGGAGGAGCGCAGCAGGCAGGCGAACGCTACGGGATGAGCGCCTTCCTCCGCGGGCGTGCCAGTCGTCCGCACCGATGCCTGCCGACTGTTTCGCGCGTGTCGACCGAGTGGCTCCGCATCAGGCCATCGTGACGCCCCGTCGTGACGACGGTAGCCTGGTCGGTGGCGTATCAGTCCTTCGCGCAGCCGAGAGACGGCTGGTACCTCCCAGTCTCGGGAGCTCTAGCTGCCGAGGCCGAGGGACGGGTTGAGCGGACAGAGCGAACGACATCGGAAAAGACCTCAGGTAGCCAGGGCAAAGCCCGATCAGGCGAGTATGCCGTTCGTTACCCGAAACGTTGGCGTGCCGTTGCTGTCAATGGCATTTGTCGCGATGATGTTCACCACCACGGCATGTTCGGACTCCGCGACCGAATTGATTGCGGCCCCCGATCGGGGTGTCGTCGGCCTGGCCATGCCGACAAAGGAGTCGGCACGGTGGATCGGTGACGGCGAAAACATGGTCCGGCAATTCACGCTGCTCGGATACCGCACAGATCTGCAGTACGCCGGCGACAATGTGCAGACGCAGATCGACCAGATCGAGACCATGGTGGAGCGCGGCGACAAGGCGCTCGTGGTCGGAGCGATCAACGGCAGCGCACTCAAGGACGTACTGACGAAGGCCGCTGCAGCCGACATCCCGGTGATTTCGTACGACCGGCTGATCCGGGACTCCGCGAACATCGACTATTACGCCACCTTCGACAACTACCGAGTCGGCGTCTTGCAAGGTACGTACATCGTGGACAAGCTCGGGCTGAAGCGCGGTCACGGACCGTTCAACCTCGAACTGTTCGCCGGTTCTGCTGACGACAACAACGCGACCTTCTTCTTCAACGGGGCGATGAGCGTGCTCCGCCCGTACATCGGCAGCGGCCGCCTCGTCGTCCGGAGCGGGCAGACGTCGTTCGCGGCGGTCGCCACCCAGCGGTGGGACGCGACGGTGGCGCGGCAGCGGATGGCCCGCATCCTCGCCGCCTCCTACGGATCCGCTCACCTCGACGCGGTGCTCTCGCCGTACGACGGCATCAGTCGGGGCATCCTGGAGGCGGTGAAGGCTTCGGGCTATCGCGGTTCAAACCTGCCGATACTCACTGGTCAGGATGCCGAGCTGGACTCGGTAAAGCTCATCGCCGCCGGTCAACAAGGGCAGACCGTGTACAAGGACAGCCGTGAACTGGCGAAGGTCGCCGTACAGATGACGAACTCGCTGCTGACCGGCGGTACCCCCGAGGTCAACGACACCAAGCAGTACAACAACGGCGTCAAGACAGTGCCGACGTTCCTTCTCCAACCGGTGAACGTCGACAAGTCGAATTACCAGCGGGTCCTCGTCGAGGGCGGCTACTACACCGCCGACCAGCTAGCAGCCTGACAGCGAAACACCCAGGAGCACGCAATGAACGGATCCGCTCCGCAGAACGGGCCGAAGCGTCGGTCGCTGGCCGGCCGATTCTTTGACCTTCCGGTTCGCACCAAGCTGGGCGCCCTCGTGGGCGCGAGCTTGGTCGCACTCGCCACCTGCTTGGTGGTGACGACGGCGAGCGATCAGATCGCCGACATCACCGCGACACGGCTCCGGAACGTCAATGAAGCCAGCGCGCTGGTGCTGCAGCTCGATCGCCAGGCAACCGAACTGAAGAGCAGCGCTCTCCAGGCGGTCGTCCGCAGCGACCCCGCCACACAGCAGGCGCTTCTCGCTGATCGGGTAGGTGCGGCCGATCAACTGCTCGGTCGCTTGGAGGCCGTTGAGCTGCCGACGTCCTTGTCGAGCGCGGTATCCCGGATCAAGACCGCGTACGGCGACTACACGACGGTGGTCACCCGCTTCGTGAAGGGCGCCGCGGTCGACCCGACCGGAGCTCGGAGCGCCTGGGGCCAGATCGGCATCGACAACTACCTGACCAGCACCGTCCTGGAGAACGAGCGGACGCTGTTCGCGCGCACGATCAGCGCGGAGGAGGACGCGTCTGCCACGAGCCGACAGAACGCGCAGTACATCCTCTGGGCCACAGCAGCGGCGACCGCACTCCTCCTCTGCCTGCTGGCCCGGTTCGTGGTGCTCTCGATCACCAGACCACTACAGAGGGTGCGGTTGGCGCTCGCGGCGATGGCCGGTGGTGACCTCACGGTCCGCGCGGAAATCTCCTCCCGGGATGAAGTGGGCCAGATGGCGCATGCGCTGGACGAGGCTCAGTCCGGTGTCCGCAGCATGATCGCGGCCGTCTCCGACTCGGCGTTCCAAGTCGCCGCTGCCGCCGAGCAGATGTCGTCGACGTCCAGCCTGATCGAAGCGTCGGCCCAGGACGCGTCCGGCCAGGCGCAGGGCGCGGCTGAAGCCGCGGCGCAGGTATCCGACAACGTTCAGACCGTGGCGCGGGGCACCGAGGAAATGGGGCTCTCAATCCGCGAAATCGCCCATAACGCGACCGAGGCGGCGCGGGTGGCAAGCCAGGCCGTCGGCGTCGCCAAGACGACAACGGAACAGATCGGAAAGCTCGGCCAGTCCTCTACCGAAATCGCCACGGTGGTCAAGGTGATCACGAGCATCGCCGAACAAACCAACCTGCTTGCACTCAACGCCACGATCGAAGCGGCGCGCGCGGGCGAGGCGGGCAAGGGCTTCGCCGTAGTCGCTAGCGAGGTCAAGGATCTGGCCCAGGAAACGGCGCGGGCAACTGAAGACATCGCGCAGCGGGTGGACGCGATCCAGTCGGACACCGAGGCGGCCATCGCAGCGATCGGTCAGATCAGCGAGGTTGTCACGCAGATCAACGACTTCCAGTCGACGATCGCCGGAGCAGTGGAGGAACAGACCGCGACCACGAGCGAGATGAATCGCAGCGTATCGGCGGCCGCCCAGGGGGCGGG
The DNA here is from genome assembly GCF_043197895.1 of Cryptosporangium sp. NPDC048952. Taxonomy (NCBI): domain Bacteria; kingdom Bacillati; phylum Actinomycetota; class Actinomycetes; order Cryptosporangiales; family Cryptosporangiaceae; genus Cryptosporangium; species Cryptosporangium sp. NPDC048952. The sequence continues at coordinate 89,021 of NZ_JBICTY010000013.1, forward strand.
TGGTATCGCAACCAATATCGCGGGCTTGGCGACCGCCACCCAGATCACCACCGAGGGCATCTCCCAATCCCAGACCGCGGTAGCCGAGCTGACCAGGATGGCCCAGCAACTACAGGCACTCACCACCCACTTTCGAAGCTGATCGATCTAGGACGGCCGTGGTGGCCGAACCGGCCGCCGTCCGGGGACAGTCGACAGTTTTGGGGGCAGTTCCCCGCCGAATGAGCGGACGTCATTCCTCCAGCACGTCATCGATGACTACGCTGACTTCGACGGGCCGAAGCCCGGTCAGTTCGCGCACACGATCGGTCACGGCTTGCCTGATGCGCTCGGCCAGCTCGTTGAGATCCAGCCCGTAGCTGGCGGCCACGGTGATCCGGAGGGCAGTGCTGATGCCGCTGACGCCGGCAATCACCCCTGGCTCCGTCGGTGACGAGCAGGCCACCGCAGGCGCCATCGCACGTCGCTCCAGAGCGCTATCCCATGCGTATCGCCCACCTCGAGCGCGAGGACATGTAGGCGGCGGCTCGTCCTCTGGATCGCGGAGACCGCAGACTGCAGATCGGTCGGGTCGCTGTTCTGTCGCGCCACCTGCCCGCGCCGCCGGGACGGGCATGCATTTGGCGAGGACTACTTGACTCTAGGCGTGCGCGTCCGATAGGCCCCTCCGAGACCAGCGGTGGAGGGGATCGCGCTCGTGTCCGAGGCCAGCTTTCCCCGCTCGGTGCGCTGGTCGCTGGCTGTCGCCGGTGGCCTGCTCGGATTCGATGTGGTCTGGCTCGTAGTCGGGCTCGGGCACGTGTGGGAGCACCCGGTGCTGGGCTGGGTGCCGTTGCCGGTCGGTGCGCTGCTGGCCGGCACCGCGTGCCTGCGGGTGGTCCGCGATGCCGCGGTGGACGACACGGCTCGGCGATTCTGGCGCCACCTGATGGTGGCCTGCGGCCTGTTCACCGCCGGCATCGTGGCCAACACCGTCGACGCTGTCGGCGGCGCGGCCCCCTCGCAGCGGGTGGGACCGGTCAGCCTCGCCTTCTACCTGGGGTACTCGGGCTGGTGATCTGGGCGCTGCTGCGCCTGCCGTCCTGGCAGCGCAGCCGCAGCGACTGGACTCGCTTCGGCCTCGACGCGCTGATGGTGCTGATCACCGCCGCCGCGGTGGTGTGGCACCTGTCGCTGCGCAACCATCAGGAGTGGATCGCCCAAACCGGCTCGGCCGGCGCCCAGATCTCCATCCTGGTGCTGGCCGCTCTCTCATTGGTCACCTTCGTCAAGGTCGCCTTCGCCGGCGCCGGCCGACTGGATCGCCGCGCCATCCGCATCCTCGCGGTCGGCAGCGCGACCAGCGCCGTGCTCGGCGACCTCTCACCCTTCCTCGTGGATCACCCCTACCTGTCCACCAGCCTGGTCGCGGTGCCGGTGGCGGCGCTGAGCATCCATCTGGCCGCCGTCCAGCAGCACGCCGGTGACGCGCCGCCTGCGCCGCGCCGCCGGCGGCGGCGGGTCAGCGTGCTGCCCTATCTGGCGGTCGTGGTCGCCGACGCGCTGCTGCTCCTGACCGGCACCGCGAACCCTGGCGAGACGGTCTTCATGGAGATCGTCGCGGTGACGCTCACGCTGCTGGTGATCGTCCGGCAAATTCTGGCGCTGCGGGACAACGACCGCCTCCTGACCACCGTCGACGCCCAGCTCAGCGATCTGGAGGACTACCAGGAACGCCTGGAGTTCCAGGCCACGCACGACAGCCTGACCGCCGTGGCCAACCGGGCCTACCTCGAACGTCACCTCGAGCAGACACTGGCCGACGGCCGCTCCCACTACCTGGCGCTCCTGGACGTTGACGATTTCAAGATCGTCAACGACCGGCTCGGCCACGGAGTCGGTGACCAGCTCCTCGTCGTGGTCACCACCCGGCTGACGAACGTCTGGGGCAACCGTGGCCTGGTCGCCCGGCTCGGCGGCGACGAGTTCGCCCTCGCCGTCCCTGTTCGCGCCGACGAGACGACGCCGAACGCGGACATCGAGGCACTCATCGACGACGTTCTCGCCGTCATGCGCGAGCCGACCGAACTCGGCGAACACACGATCGTCACCGGCACGAGTATCGGCCTGGCCACCAGCCGCCCGGGCGACACCCCGCAGGAGCTGCTCCGCCGCGCCGACGTCGCCATGTACACCGCGAAGGCCGCCGGCTGCGACCGCCGGCACTGGTTCGACCCCGCCATGGACGCCGCCGCCGACGAAACCGCCCGGCTCTCGGCCGACCTGCGCCACGCGCTCCCCGACGGCCAGATCTTCGCCCTCTACCAGCCGATCGTCGACCTCCTCACCGGCGCGACGATCGGCGGGGAAGTCCTGATGCGCTGGCGACACCCCGACCGCGGCCTCGTCCCACCGGACCTGTTCATTCCCGTCGCCGAACGCAACGGCAGCATCATCGAACTCGGCTACTGGGTGCTGCGGCACGCCTGCCGGCAAGCCGCTGCCTGGCAAACCACCCACGGCGCACTCGCACCCAGCAAGATCAGCGTCAACGTGTCCGCCCGCCAACTCGCCGAACCCGACTTCGCCGATCAGGTCCAGGCGATCCTGCACGAGACGGGCGCGGAGGCCTCCCGGCTCGTCCTCGAGGTCACCGAAACCGCCGTCCTCGCGACCGGCACCGCGATCTCCCAGCTACACCGGCTGCGCGCACCGACCCGCCAAGAACTCCGGCTGGCGATCGTCACCTGGATCGAAAAGACCTACCACCGCCGCCGACGCCAGAACGCTCTCGGGCGGCTGACCCCGATCGAATACGAGACACTCCACCACACCGCTCACGCGGCCTGACTCCGCTCAACCGCCGAAGTCAACTGAACTCTGGGCAGTCCCGGCTCGGGAAATCCTTGCTGCGACTTTCGGTTCCAAGATGCGGATCGGCAGAACGCTAGCCACTGACTGGATGCTGGGAGTGCGAAGGATCGCGGCCGGCGACTCTTGCACAAGTGAGGTGCGGCTGCCTGCGGATCTTGAGTTTGGGATGCGAGGACTCGAGGGTCAGGTCGCGATCGGCGTGGTGGCCGCTGGGCGAGGCGGTTTCCAACGGGGTCGAGCGGGTGTGCACTATGGACCCGGCGATGTCCACATATGCGGCCTTCCGCAGGCTGAGTGGGTGAGCGATTCGCACGAGATGACCGTCTTGCAGTCAGTCCGTCCGCAAGTCTGTTGCGGGCAGCGGCAGGTATACCGGTTGACCAATCCGACTGGACATGGCAGCCGCTGTCCGCCGGCGGCGCGCGGTGGCGTCAGGCTTTCCGGTTCGTCGACTACTTGCTTACCAAATCGATGGGACCCGTCTCGCCGCTGGTTGTCGGAGCGGCAGGCCAGCTACTAGCCGCCACTGCTCTGGCGGCTTTCTCCGCACCGCGGACGCCGAACCGAGCACCCGCGATCGACGAGACGCTCACCCGAACACCCTGCGCCGCGCCATCGTCTGCATCGAGGCCAATCCTGACCTCGCCCTGGCCCTTCCCGACATTGCCTGAGCAGCGCGCGTGACTCCGCGTGCGATTCAGATCGCCTTCCGCCGCCACCCCCATGTCGTACCTGCGGCGTGTACGCCTGGACCTGGCCCATGCGGATCTGCTTGCAGCCGCGCCGCGGGGGGACCACGGTCGCGGCCATCGCTGCCCGCTGGGGTTACACCCAACCCGGCCGGTTCGCCGCCGACTACCGCACCGCCTACGGTCACCCGCCGTCCCACACTTTGCGCATAAGCGAAGACTGAGATTCTCTTATGCCGACCCGCAGAATGAAAGTGTGGGTGCGTATTAGGCGGTTCCCGGCCGCCTCGACCGCACGCTGAAGTCGACGAGCCGCGGCGTGCCGGCCCTCCGAGGTTCACGCAGGCTTGGCCGTAGGGCCGCCGGTCGGTTCATGGATGGCGCGGCTAGCGCCCGCGCGCTCGCACATGGCAATCGTTTTATCCAGCCGGGCGACGGTCAGCTGCTCGCCGGAGCCATCCATGTTGTGGATTAACTCGGAGAGGCGGAGGACGTCAGGCCCAGGGACAGCGGCGCGAAGGTTCCGACAGAGTTAAGCGCCGCCATTGATCGCACCGGTGCGAAGTGCACCCTCGGTGACGGCCCATTTGGTGAGCAGCCTGTCGTAGGTTCCATCTTTGACCAGCACGTATAGCGCCGTCTGCATCGCCGTGGTCAGCGCCTTGCGATCCTTCGCAACGCCGATTCCGTAGGGAATTGCCTCGATCTGCGGTCCGGACAGTTCCAGGGTCGGCATCTTCTTTACGTCGAGCGCTGCGATCGGGAAGTCGTTCAGGGCGCTGTCGGCTCGGCCGTCCCGGACCGCTGAGGAGGGTTTGCTCGAGAGGACGACTGTCAGGGTCTTGGCGCCGCAGGAGTTGCTCTGCTGGCTGGCCATGTCGACAAAGACAGTGTCCGGCTGGACGGCTACACGCCGGCCGCACAGGCCCGGCATGCCGCCGATGTCACCGACCCCCTTCCGCACGACGATCGACGTCCCTGCGTTGAGGTAGTCAACGAAGTCCGCCTTCTGCTGCCGCTCGGCCCGATCGAACATTGAGGAGATCGAGAAGTCGAGCTGATGATCCTGCACTTGGACGAGTAGGTCCCCGAATGACACCGTCTGCCATTTCACGCGCATCCCGAGCTTGCCGGCGATCGCCTCGGCGATGTCGACGTCCAGCCCGGCATAGACGCCATCCTTGAGGAAGGTCATGGGTTCGAACGTCGGATCGGTGCCTCCGACGAGCTGTCCCGAGTCACGGACGGCAGCGGGCAGCGCCGCTGTGACCTCGGCGATCCGATCGATCGGTTCGGCCATCGGCGAGGCAGCGGAAGAACACGCGCTGGGGACGGACGTGGCCAGCACCAGAGCCACCAGCACCCTGACACTCTTGCTGGTCGACCCGCGACCTGGGTACGAACGCACACCGATGTATCGGCGCAGATGGGGTCGATCTTAGACTTAAGTCTCGCATTGACCGGCCGATGGATGACTTGTCGGCCGAGGGGGCACTGTGAAGTTCACGCTTCGACGTCAGGTCGCCGGCCTTGCTGTGGTCGGCTTCGTGTTGGTGTCGACAGCTGGCGGCATCGGATACCGTGGCGTCTCCGAGCTTGCGAACGAGCAGGCCGCGGCACGGGGCGCGGCCACTGCGGATCGGGCGGCGCAGACGGTCGATGTCGCGCGTGCCTCCTACCGGGCCAACGTGCTGGCCGCCCTGGTGACCAACAATCCCACCGAACGTCAAGGAGTGCTCGATCAGCTCGGACTGAACGTTGTGAGCGCTCGCGCGGGAATCGATGAAGTCATTCGGTATGCGCCCGAACTGCGTTCCCAAGCCGATACTGCTCTGGCGAGTTTCGATGATCTGATTGCTGCCGGTCAGCGCATGGTGACGCTCGCCAGCCGGGTCGCTTCTGATCCCGGCCGCCGGGGCGCGCTGGCCGCGCGTCCCGCCTACGACAAGGTCGACACGCAGGTTTCTGCGGCCATCGATGGCCTGGAAAAAGCGATCGCAGCTCGCGTGAAGCAGTCCTCCAATCAGGCAGCGACCGCGGCCACCGAGGCGAAGCTGCTCACCATGGTCACCGGTCTGCTCGCCGCGCTGGTGCTCGGTGGCGCCGCGCTGCTGCTCGCCCGCCGGATCGCGCAACGCATGGATCGGTGCCTCAGCACCGCCAGGCAGGTCGCGGCCCGTGACTTGCGCAGTACCGTCGCGATCGGCGGCTCAGATGAATTCGCGGATCTGGGACATAGCCTCAACGCGATTGTCGGATCGCTCCGGAGCGCGCTTTCGGAAATTAAACAGAATGCTGAGTCGGTGGCGGCCGCCTCGGAAGAGCTGACCGCCACCAGTCGTCAACTGTCCGAAGGTGCCGGCACCGTGTTGGCTGAGGCGTTGCACGCCGACCAGAACATCGACCGCGTCACCGCCAGCGTGACGGAAACGACCGAAGCCACGGATGGTCTGCAAGTCTCCATTCGCGAGATCATCGCGGCGGTCGCCGAGGCCGGCGCAGTCGCCGCAGAGGCGGTCCGCCTGGCCGCCACCACGCACGACACCATTGGGCGGCTGGGCAGTTCCAGCACCGACGTGTCCACGGTGGTCGGTTTGATCACTGACATCGCCGAGCAGACGAACCTGCTGGCGCTCAACGCAACGATCGAGGCGGCGCGGGCTGGTGAGCAGGGAAAAGGATTCGCCGTGGTTGCGGGAGAGGTAAAGGAGTTGTCGCGGGAAACCGCCGCCGCCACAGAGGACATTGGTATCAAGGTCTCGGCCATGCAGGCGGATACTTCCCGCGCGTCCGAAGCAATCGGCCGGATCAGCGAAGTCATCCACTGTATCAACGAGCTCCAGCAGCAGGTAGCCCGCGCGGTCGACGTGCAAAGCACCGCGACCCGGCAGATCGCCGGCAGTGTCGGAGTGGCCGGGGATTCGTCGGCCGGTGCCGCCGGTTCGGTCGCCCGGCTCACCCAGACCAGCCATCTGACGCACGAAGCCGCCACGCAGACCGAGGCTGCAGCAGTCGAGCTTTCCCGGCTTTCACACGGTCTGCGGCAGCTGTCGGACCGGTTCGAGTATCAATAGTCCTGCCGGCGGCCGGCGCAGATCCGATCAGCGACTATCTGCAGGCCGTCATCGCTTGCCTCCCGCTGGTCTTCGTAGCGATTGCGATCGTAGTAATCGCCGCGGCGGTAGCAGCGGGTGTCCGAGGGCTGATCCAGAAACGAGAAGCCGCGGATCGCCGAGGCCGCCCCGAACGCTCCGACCCCGCGGGCCAGGTATCTCGGGCGATGAACCAGATGACCGGGTCCACGCCCGTCGAGTGGGCCGGCTCATCGGGTAGCGACGCCTACCACGGCCAGTGACCAGGTACATCGTCCGCGCCTACGGACCGGTATTCGGATCGTCGAGAATAAGGAGACCCCGGAGCAGACCGGCCAACCGGAATGGGTGACAGTCACTACTGGGCTGTTCGGCACCAACAGACGTTTGTTCCGCTGGTCCAGACGCAGCTCACCCGGACGGGCTGAGTGTGCCGCTGGACAGGCAGGTCGCCAAAGATGCTCCGACATTGATCCAGACGGCGCGAGCCTCTCGCCGATGGCGTACGGAGCTGACTGGGCTTCAGCCCGCCGAAATCAGCGTCGGGGTCGATGACGTGCTGGAACGGGGACACCTCCGCCCCGAAATGGCCGACAGACTAGATCGACCAATTCTCGTGGTGCGCCATGAAGTTCACCCCGCGCATCGTTGCGAATATGCGCACTCCTCCGCTTTAGCTAGCCTTGAGAAGGATACCGTTACAGACGCAAGAGTCTCGACGCGGCGACATGAGGCGCGACGCGGGTGGCGCGGGTTGCACTATCGAGGCAGCATCTGGACGGGCAGCACGTTGCCAGCATTGTCGTTATATGGCGGCCGCTTAGATGATTAGAAAGAAAGGGATCACCTCCGCTGAACTCGGGAGGCGACCCTCGGTCATGCTCGCCGAGTCCGCGCTTGCCACCGTCATGTGACCGGCATCGCCGAATTTCGGCCTTGTAGTTTCGCGCCCTACCGTCTGCCGCGGCAACACTCGGATCCTAGGTTGATTCGGGAGCCAAGATGGTGATGATGCGCGCCGATGGCTGGACCGTTGAGGTGTACCTGCACAGTGACACGCCTGGTGGATGGGTGGCGCAGCATGTACAAATCAAGGACCGTGGCTACCTGGTGTATGCCGGGCCGGACTTGGCGCAGGCCCAGCTGGAGGCCGAGGCGAGCGGTGCGCCCTGGGAGTTACTAAAGATTGTCGATGACGACGGAGCCCCGGCCGCAGGATGGTGATCGGCAGGGCGGCCGAAGGGGCTGCTGCACGTCTCCGGGACAGTCGTCAGGCTGCCTGTTCGGCGGCCTGACTCATGATGGTTTCGTATTCGATGGGGGTCAACCGGCCGAGCCGGTTCTGGCGTCGTCGGCGGTGGTAGGTCCGTTCGATCCAGGTGACGATCGCGATCCTCAGCTCCTCGCGGGTGGTCCAGGTGCGGCGGTCGAGGACGTTGCGTTGGAGCAGGCTGAAGAAGCTCTCCATCGCCGCGTTGTCCCCGGCCGAACCGACCTGCCCCATCGATCCGGCCATGCGATGCCGGAACAGTGTCTGCTGCAGCTTCCGGGAACGAAACTGCCCGCCGCGATCACTATGCAGCACACACCCGGCGACGTTCCCGCCGCGGCGGGCGACCGCGGACTCGACGGCACGGACAGCGATCACCGTTTCCATCCGGTCGCTGACGGAGTAGCCAACGATCCGGTTGGACCACACGTCTTTGACCGCGCAGAGATAGAGCTTGCCTTCACCCGTGCGATGTTCGGTCAAATCCGTGAGCCAGACCCGGTTCGGCCCGTCGGCCTGGAACTGCCGTTGCACGAGGTCGTCATGGGCAGGTGGTCCCGGCCTGACTGTCTTTCCGCTGCGCTTCTTACCGAACACGCTCCACCAGCCGTTATCCGCGCAGATCCGCCAGATAGTTCGTTCGGCCGCGGGCCAGCCGGCGTCGTGGACTTCGTCGGTCAGGAACCGATAGCCGAATTCCGGGTCGTCGCGGTGAGCGTCGAACACGGCGTCGGCCAGATACGCCTGCTCGAGTTCGGCGTCGGTGACCGGCTTCGCGAGCCAGGCGTAGTAGTGCTGGCGGTGGAGCTTGAGGACCCGGCACGCCACCGCGACCGGCACCCGGGCGCCCGGCAGCGGCGAGCTCTGTCACGAGCGGGTAGAGCCTTTTCCCGGCAGTTGCGCCTGCGACAGATACGCCGCAGCGCGACGCAGGACCTCGTTTTCGTGCTCCAGCAACCGGTTACGGCGCCGCAGCTCACGCAGCTCCGCCGACTGATCGATGGTGACGCCGGGCTTCACGCCGTCTTCGACGTCGGCCTGACGCATCCACTTCGACAGCGTCATCTCATGAACCCCGAAGTCCCGCGCGACCTGGGCGACGGTCACGCCGGGCCCGCGGTTACGGGCGACCCGGACGACGTCCTCACGGAACTCACGGGGATACGGCTTCGGCACGGCAACATCCTTCCAGCCCGGCCAGTGGCCAAGCGATCTCGGATGTCACAGATCCGTGCAGTAGCCCCTCCGCTTCTGAGAGAGTAGTGGCCTGTCCCGGTCCAGGTTGAGGCACGGTGTCCCCCAGCGGTCTGCGACGAGGGAGTGCCGTGCAGGTACTCACGACTAGCGAGGATGTTCCCGATCCCCTTGCCCCGTACGCGGCGGTCGAGCGGCGACCGGGTCGGCTCGGCTGCTGGGTGGTCGGCCACATGGTCGGCGGGCTCGACGGCACGGCGGCGATCAGCGGCCGGGTCGGTCGCCTGTCCACCGTGCCCGACGCCGAACTGTTCAGGCTCATGCGCGCGCTCGCTGACGTGGTACTCGTCGGCGCGCAGACCGTACGCGCGGAAGGCTACGGGCCGGTCAAACTGCCACCGGAGCGGGTCGCGGCGCGGCGGGCCGCAGGCAAGCCCGACATACCGGCGATCGCGATCGTCAGCCGCTCGCTGGACCTGAACTGGTCGTCGACGATCTTCACCAATGCCCCGGCTGGTCGCCGAACAATAGTGCTGACCTGTGAAAACGCCGACCCCGACCGGCTCACCGCCGCCCGAGGCGTCGCCGAAGTGGTAGTAGCCGGTACCGAGCGCGTCGAGCCGGCCGCGGCGCTCGCCGGCCTCGTCCGGCTCGGTCACCAGGTCGTGCTTTGTGAAGGCGGACCCACCTGGCTCGGGGAACTGGTCGCCGCGGATCTTCTCGACGAGCTGTGCCTCACGATCTCCCCGGTGATGGGCGGCGACCCGTTGCCGGTGTCGGTCACTCCACCCGACGCGCCGGTCACGCCCTTCACCCTGCGACACGTGCTCGCCGACGGGGACACCCTCTTCCTCCGCTACGAACGAGGAACACGATGACGTCAGACGCATTCAGCGGACTGGTCGCCGCGCTCGACCCGCCGCTGATCGTGGTCACCACGGCGGTCGGCGACGAGCGTGCCGGATGCCTGGTCGGCTTCCACGCCCAGTCCAGCATCACACCGGAGCGGTACTGTGTCTGGCTGTCCAAGGCCAACCACACCTACCGCGTCGCCCTACGCTCCGACTACCTCGCGCTGCACTTCCTCGCCGAGGACGACCTCCCGCTCGCCGCGCATTTCGGCACGCAAAGCGGGGACACGATCGACAAGTTCGCCGACCTGGCGACCACAACCGGCGCCGGCGGGGTACCACTGCTCGCCGACTGCCCGAACTGGCTGGTCGCCCGCCGCAGCGCGCTGCTCGACGAGGGAGGCGACCACGTCTGCCTACCCGCCGAAGCCATCGCTGCCCAACACGGCAAACCATTCACGCCGCTGCGACTCTCCCGGGCCACGCACCTTCAACCAGGCCACGGCAACGAGGAACGACACGATCCGCCCACCGAACGTGCCGCCCCCTGAGCGCCCCGCAACAGCCGGCGGTCTAGGTGTTCTGTCCCGACAGGTTGGTGACGCGGGCTGCCGGTGGTAGGCCGCCGAGGGCGGTGTGGCCGCGGTGGTGATTGTAGAAGTGCAGCCATTGCGGGAAGGCTTCGCGGCGGTCGGTCTCTGAGTGGTAGGCGCGGGCGTAGGCCCATTCGTCGGCCAGGGTGCGGTGGAAGCGTTCGACTTTTCCGTTGGTTTGCGGCGGTAGGGCCGGGTGCGTTTGTGGATGATTCCGGCGGTGGTCAGGGTGTCGGCCCAGAGGCGGGATTTGTAGCAGGAGCCGTTGTCGGTCAGGACGCGGGCGACCGTGATGCCGCAGCTGGTGAAGTAGGCCTGCGCGCGGGTCCAGAAGCCGGTCGCGGTCTCTTTCTTCTCGTCAGTAAGGATTTCGGTGTATGCCAGGCGGGAGTGGTCGTCGATCGCGGTGTGCAGGTAGGCGTAGCCGATCACCGGACGGCGGTTCTTGCGGGCGGTGGTGGTGGCAAGTTTGTTGCGGTCGCCGGTGGCGCGGCCGGTGGTCCGGTGCCCGCCGCCGTCGGGGATCTGGCCGAGTTTCTTGACGTCGACGTGGATCAGGTCGCCGGGGGCGTCGCGTTCGTAGCGGCGGATCCGGACGCCGGTCGCGCGGTCGAGGTGGGTCAGGCGCGGAAGTCGGTAGCGGGTCAGGATGCGGTGGACCGTGGCCGGGACCAGTCCCAGCCGGGCGGCGATCCGCGCGGGTCCCATTCTGTGGATGACGCGGATCTTGAGGATGCGTCGTTCGGTCCGGGCCGGGGTGCGCATCGGTGACCTGTGCGGGCGGCTGGATCGGTCGTTCATGCCGGTCGAGCCGTGCTGGCGGTAGCGGCTGGCCCAGCGTGCGGCGGTGGTGTGGGAGACCTGGAAGCGGTCGGCGGCTCGCCGTAACGACCAGCGGTCCTCGACGATGCAGCGGGGCAGCCGCAGCCGTCCGAGTTCGGTCAGCGGGGCATTACGGTGGGGCACTGGAGGACCTCCGTGGACCGACAGCGTGTGTGTGCTTGGCAGCTACACACCTGCCCGGAGGTCCTCCGTCACGTCAACCCCACCGTCACCAACGTCCGTGGACAGAACATCTAGGTAGCGCCGCCGTCCGCCACCGGCAGCCACGCTGACCAGTGACGACGGCTCGTACACGCGATCCAAGCCACAGCCGGACCCGACAGCGGATGTCGACCAGGCTCAGCAGCGGCGGATGTCCGCTCATCGATGTCGGCGAGTTGTAGCAGCGCGGGAATGGTTGCCTCTGGGAGCGCCGATCTGCAGGGGGCTCGCACGCGCCGACGCACCCGTCTGGGATGCCACCGACGAGCGGACCGACCCGAGCCCGCACAGGGCTTGCGGTCCGCCGTGTACCCTGTCCAGCCGGTCGGCTTCATCGGCCGGCGCGGCGGTGCGCCATCGCTAGCAGCCGTGGATCTAGTCGACGTCTGGCACCACATCGACGACGACGCGCTGGTCACTCCCGATCTGACCGGACTGATCACTGCCGTACTCGCGAAGGTAGGCGCGTGCACCAAATCGCTGCGGTGACCTCTGTGGGAGGTTCATGACATCCCCGAGCATCCGAAGGCCGCACGGGCACCTCGAATCAAGCAGCACTCGAAATGAATCGCATGCCACCGTCAGTGGGCATACCGACGTTATGAAGCCAGAACGTGTGGCGCCCTACACCGAGCAGCGCTACGATGAGCTCCGCGAACGGCAGGAGTACACCACCCGCCGAATCGCTGAACTCGACAGCCGTATGGATGAACTTCGCCGACGCCGTCGGCAACTGGCCGAACCAGAATCGGTCGTGGCGTCGGACGAGGATGCGGCGACGGCCAAGACCCGACTCGCTGACGCGGCTCGGCACGCACACGAGGCCGTCGATCGTGCAGCCGCCGAACACCGCGCCGCCGCGCGGCTGCATGACGAGAAGGCAGCCCATGGCGGTGCTCACGCGCGTACTGACCGGGAGGAAGCCGCGCGCCACCGCGCCGAAGCCGCACAGGTCTGGTAACAATCTGACGCTACGCGGAGCCGAGCCGTCTCGCGCGAAGCGTCGGACGTGGTCGCTGCGATCGTGGACCGGAAGGCCTTTCGCCGAGGCAGCGGAGTGCTCTCGGACACCGGAGGGCGCCCGCGCTTCACAACCGGCAACGCACCACCCACCGACACTTAGATGAACGCGTATCGGCAAATCAAGGGTGGACCGCGTGGTAGTCCCGATTGGCACGGCGCCATCGGATGCACACCGCGGGAGACGACATCGAGGTGTCGGCGTATTGCCTGAGCGCGGATCCGACCCGACCTGCGTGCTGCTGCACCTTGAAGATGCGCGAATGCCCGGCAGTCTCCCGTCACAGTCAAGACCCTGTCATCCATCGCAGTCAGCCGGTCACCGCCGACACTGAAGAGGTATATCGTCATTCATCCGTGGGTGCAGTGCGCACATCGATGATCGCGTCGCACACCGCCGCGATGCCCTGCAGGACCTCGGTCGCCGAACGCAGACGTGCGCGCTGCCATCCAAGACACTCTACGGCGGTTTCGTGGGCAGCTCGTTCCAGGCTCCAGCGTGCGTCATCGGCGCTGAAGGCGACTGAGTGCGGGCGTTCTGACGCACTTGTCTTTCTCACTTTGATGACGGTCTGGAGCGTCTGCAGGCGCAGCTGATGCTGGGCCAGCACGTCACGGACCCGGCTCGTTGCCACGGCCTCCTCAGCTTCCAGAAGCAGCTGCAACTCCTCGAGAGTTCGTGACGTCTCCCGCAGGCGCGCGAGCGACGCCGCGTGCTGCGATTCGTAACTCACTTTCCGTTCCTTTCGTGGCAGGTTCTCTTCCCGCGGCCCAGCGGGTCACCGAGAGGTCCGGCGGGCGCACCGCCGGGGGGTTCTCTGCTCGAGCGCTGTGTGTCGCGTCTCTGATGTGAATCGCGTCCGGGTTGACCGTCGCCGTCGCCGTCGCCGTCGCCGTCCGGCCATGCGTCCGGCCGTCAGGCTCTGTGCGGTCAGATCTGCGCCGGTCAGTAGGTGAAGCGCGCCACGAGATCCTGCAGTTCAGCAGACATCGAAGCGAGCTCGCCGGCGGCTCGGCGTGTCTCCCCCACCGTGTCGGTGGTGCGTTTGGTGGCGTCGGATACGCCGGCGATGGTGGCGGCGATGTTGCCAGCGCCGCCAGCCGCCTCCAACAGCGTCCGGTTCATCTCCTGGGTGGTGGCGGTCTGCTCTTCCACCGCCGAGGCGATCGTCAACTGGATGTCGTTGATGCGTTCGATAATCGAAGAGATCTGATCGATCGCCTCGACCGCACCGGTGGTGTCCGCCTGGATCGTCTGAACCCGCTGGACGATGTCCTCGGTCGCTTTCGCGGTTCCCTGCGCCAGATCTTTGACCTCGTTGGCCACGACGGCGAAGCCCTTACCCGCCTCCCCGGCGCGCGCTGCTTCGATCGTGGCATTGAGCGCGAGGAGGTTGGTCTGCTCGGCGATCGAGGTGATCACCTTGACTACCGTCGCGATCTCGGTGGAGGACTCGCCCAGCCGGGCGACGGTCGCGTTGGTCGCGGCCGCGACCTGCACTGCCTGCGCGGCCACCTCGGTCGCCTCTGCGGTCGAGGAACTGATGTCCCGGATCGCAGCGCCCATCTCCTGTGAGCCGGAGGAGACGATCTGCAGGTTGTTCGATACTACGTCGGCCGCAGACGCAACCGCGTCGGCCTGCTCCGATGCTTCCCCGGCCGCCGAACCGACTGCCCCGGACACCGAGGTGAGTTGCTGCGCCGCGCCTTGCAGCGTCGTCGCGTTCCCAGCCAGCGCCAGGATATCCTGCCGCAGCCGTGCGATGCCCTCGTCCAGGGACGATGCCATCCGGCCCACTTCGTCGCGCACCGTTACACCCGAGGTGCGGGTCAGGTCACCGTGGGCCAAGCCGTCGGCGACGCTCGCGACCCCCGCCACAGCCTGCCGGACCCGGTTGGCGACCCGCCAGCCCAAGTAGAGGCTCACGACGATGCCGATCACGAGCAGAATCAAGATCGTCTGGGTCGCGCTTGAGGCGCGGTCTTCGGCGGTTTGAACCGCCGCATGCGCTTGGGCCGTCGCCTCTTTCTGCACCGAGGCTTGGTCGGCGATCAAAGCTCCGTAGAGCTCGTTGTATTTCGCCGCGCCGGCTGCGACCTCGGCCGGCGTCGATGCTCCGCCGGAGAGGATTGTGCCCATGAACTCCGTGAAGGCGCCCCAGTCACTACGCGCCTTCTCGACCAGTTTCGTACCGGAGGCGCTGGTCAGCTTCGCGCCCAGCGTGTCCAGCGCTGCGGTGACCTGCGTCTCGTTGGCCGCCATGCTCGTTTTGATCGTCGAGGCTAGCGTCGGATAGAGCTTCAGCGCCGATACGTTGCCGCCATAGGACTCGATGTTCTTCGCGAATTGCCCCGAGGCGGTTAGTACGGCCGTGCTGCGATTTTGCGCAGCGGCTGCCTGGTCATTCAAGCCATAGACGGTATGGATAGCAAGGCCACCTACGATCGCACCAATCACCGTGGCTACAAGAACCGCCGCACCGATCTTTGTGCGCAACGAACGATTATCGAAGACTGCGAACAGTCCATCTCGACCTGCCATGCTGCACCCCCGCTGGCTGCCTTGGCGCGACGCCTCGGCCCTCATCGATAGCCTTGACAGCTCATCGGCCGCAGCCGGGCAGGGTTGAGTGCTCCGCCGGCGCAACCTACGGTGAGACTTCTTACAGGGCAGGCGGGGGCCGGTCGACGGGAACGCAGGGTGGGGGCATCCCGCCGACCGGCGGCAGGCACCGCACAGGGCATAGCGCGAAGCACCCGAGCAAACCTCTAGTGGGCTTGCCACAGAGCCGGGCCCCTAGCGGCCGCTGACTAACCTGCCACGGCAACCTTACGGATCCCGTTCTGATGGAGACGCTGCGGCCCCGGACGAGCTCACGTCGAGGCGACCGATGATCCCCGCGGCCGCCGACGGGAATCTTTACGAAGCTGCCACCGGTCCCGAGCGCGCCCGGTTCGGTTAGGCGGGCTCGCTGCGGGTGGTGTAGATCCGGATGACCTGGTCGGGCCCGTCCGGGCCATTGGCCGGCGAACCGAGTGCGGAGGTGTGACGATGCGCACCCAGCCGCCTCGTGCGACGGCAAGCTGTGAAGACCGGCCAGCGCACCCAGGCAGGCCGAGCCACAGAAGGAGAGCCCAGCGCCGTGCTATTCGATGCGAACCGGCGTACGCATCGAACAGAGTAGTGAGCCTTCTCGCCGGTGAAGGTGCTGATGAACCTGGACCGCTCGAGACGTGAGGGGGACTCGCGTTCACGCTATCCGACTTAGGGTGCAGAAGATACGGACTTGCGACTGCGCACCGGATCTTGCCGCTGCACCAGCCTGTCCGACGCGATGAACTGCGGCCTCGCTGTGCGAGCGGGGCCCACGGGCAGGCCGCGCCGACGTGGCCGTGCGCGCAGGCACGATGGGCGGGGGAGGTGCTGGCCGCCGACCGCCGCGGAGACATCAGGTCGGACGCCCGCCGAATCTTCTGCGCAGACCGCAGCCTTCGACGAGTCGGGCTCCGCCGCCTGACCCCGAGGGGGTGCACGCCTATACGGTCAGCAGCCCGCTCGAGGACAGCGGCAGCCGGGCGGCCGTGGCGCTAGCACCTCAGACCGAGGCTGCGCGTGCGTCCCTCGAGTCCGCGCCCGGTGCTGGAGAGCTTTCCCGTGATCGTGCAGATCGCCGGTCTCGCAGTCGATGACAACGCATTGGTCGTTCGGGGGTCATCCGGAATGACCGCGAATTCGGCGCCGCCGATACGGGCGACGGTGTCCACCACTCGCAGACCGGCGCGCAGCCGGTTGGCGACGACACGTAGGACGGCGTCACCGGCCTGGTGCCCGAGCCGGTCGTTGACCTGCTTGAAGCCGTCCAAGTCGATGAACAAGAGCACGACCGGGTGCTCCGCACGGGTCTCCACAGCAAGTGCCTGGCCAGGCGGTCGTAGAACAGTGTGCGGTTGGCCGCCCGGTGAGCGGATCGTGGAAGGCCAGGTGACGCAGCTGCTGTTCGCTATCGCGGAACTGGGCCTCGGCGTGTTCGCGTCGGACGATGTCGCGGCGCAGCGCATCGGTGGCGCGCTCGACCCGCTGCAGAGCCCGGCTGCGACCGCCGGCGAGGCATGCGGTCATGGCGCCGGCCGTGAGGGCCAGCGCGGCGCCGGCCGCGACCGCGAAACCGCTCATGCCCCGATCGGTGGCGGCCAATATGCGGGTGGTCGGCCAGACGGTGAGCTGCCAGCGGCGCTGGCCGACGAACAAGGTGCGATGCCGGACCAGCGTGCCAATCCGCGCACGCCGCCCGGGACGCATCGATGTGAGGACTCTTCCGTGGGCGGTGCTCTCGGCGACGTTGACATGGACAGCGCCCTGGCCACGCTGGAGCAGGGTCTCCACCAAGAAGGCCTGGCCGCGCACCAGCATCACGATCCAGCCCTCGAACCGGTCAGGAAACGCGGACCCTCGCCCGCTGTAGACGGGTTCGGCGAACACGACGGAGGTCTGACGCTCCGCGGCGGGCAGACTCTGGTCTCGGATGAGCTGATAGGCCGAGCTCACCGCGAGCGCGTGTCTTTGCCACGCCCGGTGCAGGATGTCTGCCACCGGTGGGCTCTGCATCAAGTCCGGCCCCGGGATATCGGAGATCCCGTCGAATGCGCGTTCAAAGACGACGAAGGCGTGCCGCGATCTCCCTAGCGAGGGCGCAGAACGAGACCGGAGGCGCCGCGGACGCGCCGTTTTCTTGCACAGCGCCGACCTCGGAGGGAGGTGGCCGGGACGACAGAGCTGATGCTGGCCACCCCACGGAGATGGGTCGGGTCCAGACGTGCAGTGATGCGGGAATAGTCATCCCTGAGCAGCTCGGGCTGAGCGCCGACCGCGGCGGCAGGACAAGCCAGCAGGACGCTGTAGTGGTTTGCCCGGCCACCGACCGCCGCCGACAGATCGGCGGCGTAACGATCCATCATCTGCGCCGCATAGCGCTTCCCACCTTGGTGCACAATGGTGAAAGCAGAAAGGGTGATAAGCCCCCGACAGCCAGGGACCGCAGTCGCCAGGGTCCCCACCCGCGAGAGCCCTCGTTGTCCCCGCCGCCTCCTCTACACGTTGTTCTGATCGGCAAGGACAGCAGGTCGCTGACATACCTCCGGCGACTCTCGCCGACCAGATCGCGTCGCCCAGTGAATACGGGGCCTCCCGCCGCGTGGAAGACTCCCGCTCAGTGATCCAGAGCCGCCGCGCCAGAGGAAGTACAGCCGCCGGGGGAACTCCGGCCGAAACGATCCGCGCCCATCTTTTCCGTCGTAGAACCGCCCGGCCCACTTCGGCAGAGAATCAAGCGACACCGCGAGGGTAGGCTGTGCGCGGAGTTGGACGAAGTAGCAGCCTTGGGCCAGATCGCAGCATCGGGGTGTCCGACCACAGCGTCAAGGCACCACTCCCGAAGACGCCGGAGTGCTGCCCTCCGCTTCGGCCCGTACCTCAGCTGGGCATCGTCGGCTTGTCGCGACCCCCTTCCGGAGACCGACATTCCGGTCGGCGGTGGTCGCTCGGCCAATGCCTCGACCCGCTGGTGACCGGTGAGCTACCAGCCGGTAGATGACGAGATGAGCCTCTTCCTTTCGCCCCCGCCCGCGCCCGGGTCCACGGGCGGCTCCCCGCCGCAGGCGGTACCGTAATTACTCGGCCGTCCGGCCTCTGCCGGGTGACCGACGTCAAACAACGGCGTTCGCGAACGTGCTCCCCGACCGGACGATCGAGAAAGCGCCGTGCATCGAATTCCTGCCGCGCCGGGACACCCCCGACCATTCCGCCGCTCCACCGGCCACGCCACGCGACCCGGATGCGGCACCAAGGCACGCCCGTGACCAGCGGCCTCCCTGATGCAGAGTCGGCAACCAGTGGTTTGCGAGAGGTCTCCCGCCTCGCCGCGCTGCAACACACCGGCCTGACCGCCTATCCCGACCTCGCGTTGGACCGGTTCGCCGCCCTGGTCGGCAAGGTTTTGGGCGTGCCTGTTGCGCTGGTGTGCCTCGTCGATGAAGCCCGCCAATTCTTTCCCGGCGCGTTCGGTCTCATACAACCCTGGAATGCTCGCCGCCAGACACCGCTGACCCACTCCTTCGGCCAGCGTGTCGTAGTCTCCGGTCGGCCGCTCACCGTCGCCGATGCGCGCACGGATCCGCAACTGTGCGCCGACCCTACGCTCACTGAGCTCGGCGTCGTTGCCTACGCCGGCATACCACTGACCGATGCTGACCAGCACGTCCTGGGGTCCTTGTGCGCGATCGACCACCAGCCACGCATCTGGACCACCGACGAGGTAAGTCTGCTGACCGACCTGGCCGCCGCCTGCTCCTCGGAGCTGCGGCTGCGCATCTCCGGCAGCCGGTCGGATGCCGAACAGCAGCGCATGACCGACGCCGCTGCGGCCCGCCGGCGGGCGCAAGCCGAAGCCGTCCGACTCGCGGACGACGTCGAGATCGCGCTGCGCCACAGCCGCCTTCTGCTGCGCGCGAGCGAAGCCCTCCAAGGGGCGCTGACCGTGGATGACGTCGTGCGGGCCGTCGCCGACCTGGTCAGCGGTGACCTGGCGCCCAGCCACGTCGGAATCATGCTGCTCGAGGTCGGGCTCGGGCGCCTGCGCCTGATCACCACCGCGCCCCTGCCGGCCGGTCCCGACGCTAACTGGTCGACCGTCCCGGTCGGCAGCGACCACCCCACCGACCGGGCCGTCCGCGAACGACACCCTATGTTCTTCCCCGACCGGCAAGCCTTCGAAAGCGCGTTCCCCAGCCACGCCTCCGACCTCGACCAGGTCGGCTGGCAGGCCTTGGTGTGCGCGCCGCTGCTTGGTAGCGACGGGCCCCTGGGGACATTGCGATTCGCCTGGGCCCAGCCTCGACGCCTCGACGTCGGCGAACGCGCCGTCATCCTGTCGCTCGCCGGCTACGTCACCCAGGCGCTCGAGCGGGCCCGCCACCTCGACGAGCGCATCACTGTTGCCGAGACGCTGCAGCGGGCGATGCTCACCGCCGACCTCCCCGACATCCCGCCCTACGCGTTGGCGGCCCGCTACCAGCCGGCGCACCGCATCGAGCAGGTCGGCGGCGACTGGTACGACGCCGTGGCACTACCGCGCGATCGTCTAGCGCTGGTCATCGGCGACGTCACCGGGCACGACATCGAGGCTGCAGCCCGCATGGGCCGGCTGCGCAGCATGCTGCGCGCCTTCCTGGTCGATCAGGACACCAGCCCTACCGACACGCTGCGCCGCCTGGACACTGCGAATCTGGCCCTCGGAGAACGCACGGTGGCCAGCGCGCTGGTCGCCATCGCCGAACCAGATCCCGCGTACGGACACGTTATGCACTGGTCGACGGCCGGGCATCCACCGCCGGTTCTTCTTCGTCCTGATGGGCAAACTCGAGTGCTCTCGGCGACCGGGCTGCTTCTCGGTGTCCAGCCCGACAGGCCGCGCCCGACGCAGACTGCCGCCCTCCCTGCCGGCTCGACACTGCTGCTCTATACCGATGGCCTCGTCGAAACCCGTACCGCCAGCCTGGACGACGGCATCACGCGGCTTCGGCACCGGCTCGCCGAACACCGCGATCTGCCGCTCGAAGAATTGCTCGATATGCTTCTGAGCCATCACCCCAGTACCGCGCATCAAGACGACATCGCGGTCCTCGCCCTACGCATCCGCGGCTCCACTCCGCTCACTCCGGCGACGCCCACGCGCTGATCAGACCCCAACCGGACGTGCGCAGCAGAGCCCAGGCACGCCTGGCCGACACCCGAGCCCGCACCCGACAGACAGCCGCCCGGGCCAACGTCACCGTCCGAGCGAAGACCGGCCCAGCCATCGAGAAGGCCCGCACCTACACCGCCACGGCCAAACAGACCGCGGCCAACAGCACCCCCCGCACCCGCGCGCTCTCCGCCGCAAGCGCCACCGCCGTGGTGATCCTGGTGCTGGCCGCCGTCCGCCGCCGCCGGAAGGCAGCGCAGACTCCGTGGTACCGCCGCTAATCCACA
>NZ_JBICTY010000014.1:0-42621 GCF_043197895.1 Cryptosporangium sp. NPDC048952
GGCGCCGGCCGCACGGTGGGGCTGCTTCCGCTGCCCTTCCTCGGCGACGGCACCGGAGCGCTGGTGGTCCTGGGCGCATCCCAGTTCCTGCTGCTATTCGCGGCGGGCGCCTTCAACCCGCTCTTCGCCACCTACCGGATGGCCGTGACGCCGGACGAGTTGATGGCGCGCGTGGGGACCGCGTGGTCAACCAGTTCCCGAGGGTTCCAGCCGATTTGCATAGCGGTCGGCGGGTTGCTCGCCGGGTGGCTGTCCCTGCGGTGGTCTCTGGGCATCGCCGCGGTGCTGTGCCTGCTCAGCGCGCTGTTTCTCCCTTGGACGGCTGACAGCAAGCGGCCTCCGTAGCCACGGCCCGATGCCGGACGGCCAGACTCGATCGCCGGCCAGCGGCTAGCGGCGAGAATCGTGCCGAAGGATGCGCGGAGGTCGGGGAAGAAGGCTGGATGGACGACGTGGAATGGCTGCCGACGCCGTTGACGGCGTCCCGGGTTCGGGTCCGCCGCCCGGTGCACGGCGATGAGGCAGCGCTCGTGGCGCTGTTCACTGATGAGGAGGTGCGGCAGTTCGTCGGCGGTCCGCTTGGTGAGGACGACGCCCGACGGCGGGCTGCTCAGCTCGTCGCCGACAGTGCCTGGGGCGACCTCGTCGTCGAGGCCCGGACCGATCGCGCGGTGATCGGGAGCGGCGACCTCCGGCGCAAACGTGGGCCGTGGGAGATCTCCTACCAGTTCGATCGCGCTCACTGGGGCCTTGGGCTGGCGTCGGAAACGCTCGAGTTCTTAGTCGCATGGTTCTTTGCCGCGACGAACGAGGATTTGCTGATCGCGGTGACCCAGGACGGCAATCAACGATCAGCGCGGGTGCTGGAGCGTGGCGGAGCCCTGCTGACCGACACATTTCAGCAATACGGCGCGGTCCAGAGACGGTACGAATTCCGACGAGAAAGCCTGTCTTCCTCGGCCGATGTGTGAATGCTGCGACGGCGGGCGGGAGTCAGATCGCGCGGGCACTTCCCAGCACTGGAGGCACTGAAGCGCCAGAATCTACGCGGCCGACGGTTCTGATCAAGAGGGCGTGTCCGCCCGAGTAGTCGGGCCGGGCGGGATGGGTCAGCCCTCGGTGCCGGTTGCGGTGTGGGCGGCACCGACGGGCTTGGACTCTGGTGAGCCGCGCTGACGGAGGTAGATGGAGAGGATCGCCATGGAGGCCACGGCCAGAAACTCCGATTGCCAGTTCTGCAGGGTGCGGCTCCAGAAGTCGGCGGAGGTGACGTACTGACTCCAGCTGACCGGCGCCTCGAGTTCGCGAAGTTGGGTCTCGTTGTAGGCGGCGACCCCGGCGACGGACTGGGCGAGCCAGGACAGTAGGAAGATCGCGCCCATGACGAGTCCGAGCGACCGGGCGTAGATGCTGCCGATCCAGCCGCCGCGGCGGACCGGTGCCGGTGAGTCGGGGCGGGCGTGTGCGCCGGTGAGTTGCTGCTCGTCGGACTCGGTGCCGGCGTCGTCGAGCGGTTTGGACTCCGGGGATCCGCGCTGGACCAGCCAGACGGTGAGGAAGATGTAGAGGAAGAACTGCAGGTATTCCGATTGCCAGTTCTCCGCAACGTCGGCGGCGAATGACGCCGAGGTGACGTACCGGGCGAGGGAGATACCAGGTAGGCCGCTGCTGGCCTGGTCGGCGTTGAACACCGCGTGTCCGGCGATGGCCTGCCCGATCAGCGCGGCGGCGAAGATGAGCAGGAACGCCAGGCCGAGCCCGTGGTTGCGCAATCCGCGGAGCCGGCTCATCGGTGCAGCCCGCCGAGGAGGAAGAAATAGCCGAGGCCGAGGCCGATCAACAGGAGGCATCCGACGAACAGTGCGCGCATCGCCGTCACTTGCCTTTCACGGTGCAGTCGTAGACGTCGCCAGCGTGCAGCTGGCACCCGGCGGCGCTGACCTTCCAGCCCGACGGCGTGCGGGCGAGGAAGAGCGTGTCGCCGCCGAAGACCACACGGGCTTGCTGGCCGTAGACGTCGACGCGGCCGGGCGCGCCCGCGGACGGCAGGGCAGCGGCCTGCAGCGCGTCCGGACAGGCGCTTTCCTCGTCGGACTCCAGTTCGGTGCGCGTGATCGGGGTCAGCTGGGCGCATGCTGCCGGGAGCTCTCCGGCGCTGATGGCGGTCGTGAACCGGACCGCGGTTTCGCGCGCCTCGTTCTGCACCGATGCCGGCGCGCCGCACCCGCTCACGAGGGCCATGGCAATCAGGGCACCGGCCGTGCCGGCTGCTCGCCCTGCCATCCAGGTAGTCACGTCACGATCATCGCCCCTTCACGCGTTTCTAGTCGCGGGGGACACTCTGATCACTGGGCGCATCCATTGGGGCAGGTCGTCCTGGCGGCATTGAGAGCCTTGCACTGGCTTTGCGGCCGTGGCGCGCCTGCCTGGCGGTGTGCTGGTGGTCGGTTAACGTCGCTTCCGGTGTCGTCGCCGATCCCGCGACGACGACGCTGCTCTGCAGCGGGCGGAGAGTCTGCTGCAGAGTTCGCCCGGGCGGCAACAGGTGAACGCCCGCTGATCAGCGAGCGAAACCCGACGCCTCGCGGACATACGTCAGGGAGCTCAGGCGGCGCGGCGGGGAAGACGGACGACGCCGAGATAGAACTCGTCGATGCGCTGGACGGCGGCGACGAATTCGTCGAAGTCGACCGGTTTGGTGACGTAGGCGTTGGCGCGCAGACCGTAGCTGGCGCTGACGTCGTCTTCGATAACCGAGGTAGAGAGCACCACGATGGGGATGCGCCGCAGTTCCGGGTCGGCCTTGACCTGCGCGAGGACTTCGCGGCCGCTCATCCGGGGCATGTTCAGATCCAGCAGGATCAGGTCGGGGCGGGGCTGGGCGGGATCGCGGAGAAACTCCAGTGCCCGGACGCCGTCGGCGGCGGTGTGCAACCGGTGATGGATCTGCCGGTCGGAGAGCGCTTCGTCGATGAGCAGGACGTCTCCAGCGTCGTCGTCGACGATCAGCACGTCGAACGGGCGGCCGGTCTCCGGGTCAGTGCCGGGCAGATTCGCGGGAGCCACGTACAGCAGTATGCAGCGACCCAGCCCGGAGTGCCGCTGATCAGCAGTCCCCGGAACGGTGCCTGTGACCAGGATCAATGAGCGGTGACCGGCCGCGCTCGGCCCTCGTCGGCAGGCGGCCCGGCCACCGTCTGCCGCCTCTGGACTACATGACCGCGCGCCGTCGGCTCACATGGCTTGCGGCGCCGCGCGCTTCTACGATCAACGGGGTGCTTCGCGCGGTCGCCGACCGGGAACACGACGCCTCGTCCGAGGAGCGGTGATTCGGATGGACACTAGCGATCCGTTCGAGCCGGGCGCGTGCTCCTCACAGCTGCACGGGACGACCCTGCGCGTGCACTTGTCCGGGCCTATCGACCTGGTCATGCAGGATCTACTCAGACGGCTGCTCACCAGCAGGTGCGGACTGTTCGACCGGGCGATCATCGACATGCGCGAGGTGACGTTCTTCGGCGCCACAGGCGTGAACTTCGTGGCGATGCTCGCCGCGACCGGCGCCACCGTGCAGCTGCTCAACGTGTCGTCCCGGACAATTCATCACCCGGCTGTTGCGGGCGGGCGGCGTCCAGTCCTCCGTCAGCCTGCAGGCCGACGAGTCGTGACCGAGGGCAAACTGCTCGGCCTGCAATCGCCGTGTCGGATGGCCGGGGACGAGGGATCGCCGGGCGGCGCTCGATGGTCCGACCGATCGAACACTCCGGTCCGGCCCGGTCTGCCTATTGGATGCGGAAGCGTCGATCCGGAAGGGCAGGTTTAGGCCGCTGCCGATCGGGTGAGGATCTGTCCATGGTCGGCCAGGAGTTCAGCTACTCGGTGCGGCGGCATCCCGACGGTGAGACGGTGACGGCCACGCTGATCGGTGAGTGGGATGCGGTGTCCGACGGCTCACTCGTGGATGCGGTGAACGCGATCCTCGACGAGGAGGGGTATCACAACGTCATCATCGACGCTGCCGCGTTGACCTTCTGTGATTCCTCCTGCCTCGGGCAACTGGTGGGATTACATCGCCGGACCGGCGACCGCCAGGGTTGGCTGCGTGTCGTGGCGCCCCCGTTCGCGGTGCGTAGGCCGATGGAACTGACCGGCCTCGACCAGGTCATCCAGATCACTGAACACTAAGAATCCGCTCGGACTCTCGAGCGTCGATTCGGGCGGTGCGCGGCGGGGTACGGGCGTAAGAACCGCGACGATTTGGCGGTTGGTCAAGAACTGGAGGCGCGGTGCAGGCAGCGGAGGTCGTAGACCAGTCGCCTGCTGCACCCGACTCCAGTGCCAGCCGCTATTCCGCTGCTGAGCCGTTGTTCCGGCGACTGGCGGGCCCGGACACGGACGACCCGGCGCGCGCCCCGCTCAGGAGCGAGCTGATCACCATCCATCTGCCACTGGCGCGTAACCTGGCGCGCCGCTTCGCCAACCGCGGCGAGTCCCTCGACGACCTGAGCCAGGTCGCCACGATCGGTCTGATTCAGGCGGTGGAGCGATTCGACCCCGCCCGCGGCGTCGATTTCCTGTCGTTCGCCATTCCGACGATCACCGGGGAGATCAAACGGCACTTCCGGGATCGCGGCTGGCACGTGCGGGTGCCCCGCCGGCTGCAGGAACTGCGGGCCGACCTCGCCCGCGCTACCGCCGAGCTGTCCCAGCGCACCGGCCGGGCACCGACGGCGAGTGAGCTGGCCGCTCACCTCGACCGCTCCCGTGAGGAGATCGTCGAAGGACTGCAGGCCGCAAACGCGTACGCCGCCGTGTCGCTGGATCGTCCGGCCGGCCCGGAAGAAGACGCGCCGACGCTCGGTGAGACGTTCGGCGAGGAGGACGCGGACCTCGCGCTGATCGACAGCCGCGAAGCGCTGCTGCCGCTGCTCAAGCAATTGCCCACGCGGGAGCGCCGCATCCTGTATCTGCGGTTCGTCCGCGAGCAGACGCAAACGCAGATCGCTCAGGAGATCGGGGTGTCACAGATGCACGTCTCCCGATTGCTGGCGGCGACGTTGACGCGCCTCCGCCAGGGCATGCTCACCGATTGACACACGGCTCTCCCGCCCGCTTGCCCGGCAGGCGGCCATGGGGGTCAGCGAAGTCGAGAACGTCCGCGGCTCCCGAATGAGAGCTCGATGTTCAGTCCGAGGAAACCACGGGTATGCGGTCCCGGTGAACGACGCACGACGGCGGGGACCAACCGTGATAGCCGGTGGTGGTGACGTCTGGATCGGACGGTGACGCCGGTCCCGCGGGCCCCAGGTCAGGGCGATGCCCCGACCGAAGGCCCGATCACCGAGTGTCTGGTGGCGCTGGCCGGCACGCCCGACGATGCGTCGGACGTGGACGTGCGGCTGGTCGAGATCGCCCGGCTGGCCGCCGAGACGCTGCCGGCGGTGAGCTATGCCTCGACCACGGCGTTGCGGGAGGACTCGTACACCACGGTCGCCGCAACGAATCCGTTGGCCGCGGCCGTGGATGACGCGCAGTACGGCGACGGCGCGGGCCCGTGCTTGGAGGCGCTGGAAACGGGACAGCCGGTGTCGGTCCACGACGTCGCATTGACGATGCGATGGCCGGGGTTCCGGCGGGTAGCGCGCACCATCGGCTTGCACTCGTCGTTGTCGATTCCGTTGTTCGCCGGTAGCGGCGAGGCGGTCGCGTCGATGAATCTCTACGGGCACGATCAGGGCGCGATGACGTCGCTCGGGCAGCATGTCCGCGCGGCATTTCAGGCTGCGCCGTCGCCGTCGCCCGCTCCGGCCTCCCGGAAACACAGCGCCGGTGCTGCCGACCTGGCCGCCGGTGTCGCCCAGGCCTTGGCTGTCCGGGACCAGATCCAACGGGCCATCGGTATGGTCGCCGGCCGTCAGCGCTGCTCGGCGAGGAATGCGTACCTGGCACTGCGGATGCGCGCCGCAGAGGAAGGCGTTGCCCTGCCCGACATGGCACTCAGCACGCTGAGTCGCCTCGCCTGATCACCATGTGACAGCGTCGCCGGGCGTCTGCGCCGAGGTCACCGTTAGACGGCGATTTCGGCCCAGACGATCTTGCCGGTGTCCTCGCGCTCGTAGCCCCAGCGCTGAGCGATCGCTGCGACGAGCCGCAGACCGCGTCCGCGCAGCGCGGTGAGGTCGAGATCGCGCATCTCAGGCAGCGCGGAACTCTCGTCGCGGACGGCTACCCCGATCGTTGAGTCGCGCCGATCGACGGTGAGACGGAACGGGGTCCGGGCGTGGTCGATGACGTTGGCGAGGAGTTCCTCCACGACCAGCGCGACGTCTTCGACGGCAGTGTCCGTGACCTCCCAGTGCGCCAGCAGCCGCCGGACATCGTGCCGCGCCTGGGCAACGGACACCGCGACGGGCGGGTACACGTCCTCGAGTACGGGCGCGTTCGAGGACGGCTGGGGGTTCACTGGATGTGACTCCTCGTTACTTCCGGTCCACGCAGGGATAGCTCAGCCAGAGCCACTGAAACCTCATCGGAAGCGAGTACCGAGGTAATCGTGACTGCTGTTATTGCCGGTCCCTACGCTACGCGCCGCGCCGGGGCGGCCCCGTCATGATGGAGCGCAGCTCGCGGCCTTCGGCGCGAACGACCCGCCCGACGCCGTGTCGAGCTCACCGTGCCAGTTCGAGCGTTCACAGGTCGGGATGCTGAACGAGGCCTTCGCGCGTGCCGGTCTCGGGTGGCAGGTACCGTGTCGCTGCGGGTGTCCCCGGGGTCGGGGGTGCCGGTGACGTCAGGAAGCGGCGTCGCGACGGATCCCGGGGCGGGATGCGTCGGCCTTCGCCGCTGCAGCGGCGGAGGAGGTTTCGACGCCGCTCGGGTCGCGTTCCCGTGGCGGCGTCCGCGTGGAAAGCGGACACCGAGAAACATGGAACCCTCTCTGCGTGCGGCCGATGCTGCTGCCGTGTCGCCCGAGGTTGCGCTGGCGCTGGCCGAGGTCGGCCGGATCGTGCTGGCCGACCGGACCCTCGACGAGGTGCTCGAGCAGGTCGCGCTCTTGGCGCGCAAGGCCATCGCGGGCGCGTCGGAGGTCTCGGTCACGCTGGTCGTGCGGGACCGTCCGACCACGGCGGCGTTCACCGGACCCCTCGCGTTGGAGCTGGATGAGCGGCAGTACGCGGCGGGTTTCGGGCCGTGTCTGGATGCCGCGCGCGGCGGCGAGATGATGGTGATCGCGGACATGGCCACCGAGGCCCGCTGGCCGCGGTATTGTCCGGCGGCGCTGGAGCGGGGTGCCCGCAGCAGCCTGTCGGTGCCGCTGCCGGTGCAGGAGCATGTCGTCGGGGCGTTGAACATCTACGGCGGGGTCCCGGACGCTTTTCCGGCGGAGTCGGTGCGGGCCGGCGTGCTGTTCGCCAGCTATGCGGCGGTCGCTGTGGCGAACGCGCATCTGTATGCCACGACGGCGGAGTTGGCCGAGGGGATGCGTCAGGCGATGACGTCCCGGGCGGTGATCGAGCAGGCCAAAGGCATCCTGATGGCGCAGCGCGGTTGCTCGGCGGAGGAAGCGTTCGGGCAGCTGACCCGGGTCTCGCAGCACGCCAACCGGAAGCTACGCGAGGTGGCCGCCGATCTGGTCGCGCGCGTGCAGAGCTAGCTCCCCGATGAGCCGCCTCCAGGCGCGCAGGGGCATCGCTGACCCGTGCTTGCTCAGGTCCGCGGTGCTCCTGCCGATGGAGGCTTGGACTATCGAGCGCGGGCAGAGGTGGCGCGATGCGGGTGCTGGTGGTCGACGACGACCGGGACGTACGTGACCTGATCGTGCGGAGTGTGCGCTCCGCGGGCTGCGACGTGCTGGCAGCCGACAGCGGCCCGGCGGCGCTGAACGCCGTCGACGCGCACGGCATGCCCGACGTGGCGGTGCTGGACGTGGCGATGCCGGAGATGGACGGCATCGAACTGCTCGGACGGCTACGAGAACGGCGTACCGATCTGCCCGCGGTATTCCTGAGTGTGCTGTGGTCAGGCCCGGATCAAGCCCGGATGCGGGCGGCCGGCGGCGTCCCGATGCGCAAGCCGTTCACCACCGACCGGCTCCACGCGGTGCTGACGGACCTGGTCGGCGCGGGCGGTCAACCCGGACCGCAGGAGCAATTCTGATGTCGGTCTTCCGGGCCCTCGCCACGACCGTGCTGTTCGCCGCGATATACGCGGCGGCGACGATCGCCGGCCGGGCGACGGTCATGGACGGCACGAACCTCAGCATGATCTGGCCCGCGGCGGGGGTGGCGGTCGTGTGGTTCTGCGCGCGCCGCTCCACCCGCTGGATCGGGGTGGATGCGGCGGCCCTGGTCGCGGTCACCGTGGTGGTCAACGTGCACACGGGTGCGAGCGCCGCGATGGCGATCGTGTTCGTCGTCGCCAATCTCGCGCAGGTGGCCGTGTTCTTGCTCTTGCTGGCTCGGTGGCGTCCGTTGTTGTGGGGCGCCGGCGGCACCGAGCCGCTGTCCCGGCTCGGCGATCTGTGGGCGGTGCTGGCCGCCGCGGTGGTCAGCACCGCCTGCGGCGCCGGCCTCGGCAGCGCCGGCATGTGGCTGGTCACCGACGCCTATGCGGCGTCGACCACCGCGGTGTGGCTGGCCCGCAACACCGCCAGCGTGCTGCTGATCGGTGTGGCCGGCCTCCGCTTCGGCCACCTCCTGAGCACGTGGTCACCGAAGGCCAGGGAGCAGGTCGCAGGTCGGCCGGTTGCGCGGCTGTCGTGGCGGCGCGCCGCGGAGTACACGGCCTTGACCGCCTGCTCGGTCGCCGCCTACGCCGCCGGGTTCGCGTACACGACCGGCTTGCCGCTGGCGTTCGCGCTGATCGCCGTGACGGTATGGGCCGGTCTGCGCCTGTCGACCGGGTTCGTCATCGTGCACGACCTGCTGGTCGGAACGGCCGCGGTGCTGTTCACGCTGCAGGGCAGCGGCCCGTTCGCCGCGATCGACTCGCACCCGATCCGGGCGCTGGTCGCCCAGCTGTTCGTGGCGGTCGTCGCGGTCGTCGGGCTCGCGCTGGCCCTCGGCCGCGACGAACGCGTCGCGCTGATCGCTGAACTCGCCGCCGGGCGGGAGGCCGCCGCGCGGCACGCCGCGCTCATGACCACCGTCGTGGACGCCATGGCCGACGGGCTGGCGGTCATCGACGCCGACGGCACGGTCGTGCTGCGCAACCCGGCGGCTACGACGCTGCTGGGCGGGGTCACCAGCCCGCACGACAAGGTCGTCGGCGGCGAGCATTACGGGCTGTTCCACCTCGACGGCACCCCGATGAACGACTCCGAGCTGCCGTATGCCCGCGCCTTGAGCGGGCAGGAGATGCACGGCAGCGACATCCTGGTCCGCAACGCCGGCGTTCCGGACGGCCGGATCCTGCGGGTCACCGCGACCGCCCTGCCCGACGAGGAAGGCACCCGCCGGGCGGTCGTACTCTTCCACGACGTCACCGCCGAACGCCGCCACCGCGACGAGCTGACCAGCTTCGCCGGCGTCGTCGCCCACGACCTGCTCAACCCCCTGACCACGGTCGACGGATGGACCGAAGCCGCCACCGACGCCCTGGCCGACACCCCGCCGCACCACACGATCGTCGAAGCCGGCGACTGCCTGACCCGGGTACGCCGCGCCGCGGCACGCATGCGCGGACTGATCAACGATCTGCTCGCCTACACCACCGCACGCGACGCCGCAGTTGCTCCGGTCCCGGTCGATCTCGCCGTCCTGGCCGCCGACATTGCTATCGCCCGCACCGACGCGGCCATCGCCGCCGACCGCCCGGCACCCCAGTTCGCCATCGGAGAGCTGGCGACCGTGAACGCCGACCCGGTCCTGGCCCGCCAGCTACTGGACAATCTGATCGGCAACGCAGTCAAGTACACCGCCCCGGACGTGGTCCCGCACATCACCGTCCACACCACCGGGACCGGTGCGGGGATGGTCGAAGTCGAGATCAGCGACAACGGCATCGGCATCCCCGCTGGGCAGCACGAAGCGATCTTCGCCAACTTCCACCGCGCACACCGCAGCGCCGACTACGCCGGAACCGGCCTCGGGCTCGCCATCTGCCAGCGCATCGTCGAACGCCACGGCGGGACCATCGCCGCCACCGACAATCCGGGCGGCGGCTCCCGCTTCATCTTCACCCTGCCCGCCGCTGAACTGCCCAGCGCCGCCGTCTCCACGCCCGCCTTCCACGAGTAGACCCGCCACGATGAGCCCGATACCTGCCGGTGACGGGAGCAACCGCCAGCCGACGACCTGCTCCGACCCATTCCCCGGACCAGGACATCTACCCGATGCGGCTGCCGAACCGGCTGGGACTTACCGTTCGTCCCTCGGCGATGCGAGCGGGAAGGGATGCGCGGGAAACAGCCTGTCCCACAGGTGACGCTGGGCGGCTTCCACGCTGCCGCGAGCCTGCCAAGGCACCATGAACACCGCGTCGCTGACCGTTGCGCGCCACCATGTGGTCGTCAGTGTGGCGTCTTCGAGCGCGGCGGTCAGGTCGTCGCGAAGCCACGGGAAGCTTCCGGTGCTCATGCTTTCGGCCAGGTCGGCCAGGTCCTCCGAGCGCAACCGGTAGCAGTACTCCCGCAAGACGCGGACGAGACGATCGCTAGGAACCGGCAATTGGCGGCGCGTAGGTCGTGGGCCGACGATCATGCTCGGGCTCACCCCTCACCGCAGTGGCGCATGTCGGTCCCGGGTAACCGAAGGCGGTTCACGCAAACGCCGTGCGTGGACGGTGGCGGTCCGCCGCGTAGGGCTGGAGTCCCGGCGCCCCACCGGCAGGGCGCCGGACGGACCGTCCTGCTCGCCGACCGCAACGTTTTAGTCCACGGGTTCTGGGGTTCGATCCCCAGGCGGCCCACCGACAGTTCGCTGGTGATCTCTCGAGGCTGGTAGCTGAAGAAAAGCGTGCCCGCTGGTGACGGCAGCGACAATAGGATCAGCAGTCATTTGGCTCATCGAGAGCAATCGCGAAAATCTTGGTCCAAATGAGACTGGACAGAGGAAGCCGGGGTATCGCCAGCTGGCGGTCGCGACACTCGCCGCCGCTTGAAACTTGGAGAAGCCATGGCCACGGCCAGCCCCGCCGGTGACTACGCGGCCGGAACTACGGTGTCCGACCGGACGGCTCCCCGCCGTCTGAGCACTGAGACGAAGGCTTCTTTCAAGACCAGCGAGTTGATTGCCTACGTGGCAGCAGTAGTAGGCGTTTTGATCGCTTCTCAGGTCGTGGGCAGCGATGATGGCCACAGCGATTATTTCCGCGCTGACCGCGCTTGGCTCTACATCGTCATCCTGACGGTCGGCTATCTGATCAGCCGTGGCCTGGCAAAGTCCGGTAGCCGCGACCCCTACGACGCAAAGTAGAGTGAGTGCCTGGGCCCGGCGGCTGAAGCCCGCCGCGCCTGGCGCTGCGGCGGGCGAAGTCATGCTCGTGCACGTCGGTTAGGTCCCTCGGGTCGGCGGGCATTTCGGTGAGGGCGCTTTAGGCGTTGCATGCAGGACTGCATCGGTGACTTATCGACGGTCGATGTCCGGTGACCTCGGTCTCGCGAGGGAGGAGACGCCTCCAGCGGCTCGGGTGGAGATGGTCGATTGCCTTTTGGCCAACCAACAAACGGCGCCCGGCGATCTATTTACGGCTAGCGCATCGGTCAAACCGGTGCGTGATGTTCCGAGCCAAGGGCAAATGACCAGACCAGCGCATCTCTCGCCGCTGACCTGACCGGGACGCTTGGCGACAGACGTCGCACATCAGTACCAGAGGCTCAGTAGTGCCATTGCGGCCGTAGTCATAAGCCCGGGTTCTCGAGCTGACTCCCTGGGCGCAGTCTTTCTCAGCGTCTCCAGGGATGCTGCGCAGATCAGCGGCGTGGGCAGGATTACGGGACACGGCCGCAAGAGGTCGGGGCGCTCAACCACTCGGCGTTGCGCTGGGAGCAGCTGGGCGACTTGATGGCCGGCGCCGCAGGTTCGACGAGCAGCTCGTCACGTCGCCTGTCGTCAAGGGCGTACGACGAGCTCGGCAGGGTGAGTGCTGTTAGCTGCCCATGGCCCACGGCTCAAGGGGGCCTTGGTACAGGATGGACTTGGGCGTCAGGCCGGGGACTCGGAGGATCATTTCGATTCCTGGTTGGGGTCGCCAGAGGATCAAATCGGTGTCCGTGGGCAGGGCTCCGGAGAGTCGACTGAGGAAGTTCAGTAGTGCCGAGCCGGCGAAGGTGACCGCAGCGAGGTCGATGACCACGCTGGCCGGCGCGAGAGCAGTCAACCAGTAGGCGGTTTCGGACAGCATCTTCGATGAGGCCCTGTCGATGTCACCGACGAGGCGCAATCGGGCGGGTCCCAGAGGCATCGGAGGGGCTGTTGCGGTTACCGTGAGGCCTGCTTCAGAGCCGCAATACGTGCCGTGAGGTGGCAATGCTCCGCCCTCGGTGGGGCTAGTAGCGTGCCGGGTCCGGGGCAGCGGCTCGCGACGTGAGCCACGGTAAAGACTCTAGAGTGCCGCGGCCCGATCAGCGAGCCTGATCGCACCGTCGCTCACAGAACTCACCTCCGACGAGTAGAGTCAGCACACCGATCGGGAGTCTCCGGTCTTGCTGCCCCGGTCCTTGGCGGTTGACGTCGAGGAATTCGGAAGGCGCACTCGTGCCCCTGAAAAAGCACCGTCCACGCCACTTCAGCGCGCCTCCGTCCTGTGCGGCTGATGACACCGTGCCTTGCTCGGGTCGACCTCGTGGCTGAGCGCGACGTGGCTATCCGGGATCTCATCGACGCTCAACCCGATGCCGTCCCGGGTATGGCGGGATTCCTCACCCAGATGTGCCGCGCGGCGGTGGGCGCGTTGTCGGCGTCGGGCACCGGGGTCAGCGTGTTCACCGCCGACGCCGTTCGCGGAGTGTGCGCCGCGTCGGATGCCCGCAGTGAACGGATGGAAGAGATGCAGTTCGTCCTTGGTGAAGGGCCGTGCATCGATGCCTTCGACACCCGCACCCCGGTCCTGGTTGCCGATCTCGGAGACGACGCAGCGACTCGCTGGCCGATGTACGCCCCGGCCGCACGTGCGGCCGGGGTGCGTGCGGTGTTCGCGTTCCCTCTGCAGATGGGGACTGTTCGCCTGGGGGTGCTCGATGTGTTCCGCGACACCGTGGGTGCGCTGTCGGACGACCATCTCATCGACGCGCGGACGTTCGCCGACGTCACGGTCGCGGCGCTCCTCGACGCGCAGGAGAGCACCGAGGAAGCCGGCAATGCCTCCGACATCGGCATCGGCGATGCGATCGAACATCGGGCGGAAGTGTTCCAGGCGCAGGGGATGGTCATGGTGCAGATCGAGGGGACAATCAGTGAGGCCATGGCTCGCATGCGCGCCCACGCCTATGCGGAGAGTCGTGGTCTGAGTGAGATCGCCCGCGACGTGCTCGCTGGCCGGTTGAGCTTCGACCGGGATCGTCTGTGACCGTGTTGGTTTCACCGCCGGACGCCGGGAGGCAGGCATGACAACCGTTTCCACTGAGCGGCTGGCGGCCGTCTTCGTCGAGTTCGCCGACACTCTGGTCGAGGAGTTCGACCTGATCGAATTTCTGCACATGATCACCGACCGGACGGCCGATCTCGTGGGTGCCGCCGCGGTAGGGCTGGTGCTCGCTGACCGGGACGGTCGTCTGGAGTACATGGCCGGGTCGAACGAGAACGTCAAACTCCTCGAATTGTTCCAGTTGCAGACCCGGGAAGGGCCCTGCCAGGAGGCCTATCGCACCGGGAAACCGGTCATCAATGTGGATTTGAGTGCAGCCGTCAGCCGGTGGCCCCGGTTCGCCCCCGAAGCCGCTGCCAGCGGATTTCAGTCCGTCCATGCGTTTCCCCTGCGGCTGCGGTCGAGCGTCATCGGGGCGATGAACGTCTTCGGTGACACCAAAGGCGGCGACTTCGACGACCACGACGTGCCGATCGTGCAGGCCCTTGCCGACGTCGCGGCCATCGGGCTGCTGCAGGAGCGGGCCATCCATCGAGGTGAAGTCCTGTCGGAGCAGCTGCAGGGAGCGTTGAACAGTCGCATCGTGATCGAACAGGCCAAAGGCGCCGTCGCCCAGATCCACGACATCAGCGTCGACGAGGCATTCACCCGCATCCGCACGTACGCCCGTAACAACAACAAGAAGCTGACCGACGTCGCCCACGCCGTCGTCACCAACCGAAGCAGCCTCCCCGGCCTCAGCTGACGGTGCGGAGAGTTCCGCCGCGGGCATCACGATCCCGAGAGGTGCAGCGGGAACACTGCAGCGGTCGCCTCGACTCTCCGACCGTTGGGCCGCCCCTATCGGCAACACCCGGCCCGTGGCGCACGCGCAGGCCTCCACGTATCAAATAGTCAACCACCGCTGAAGTGCGCAAACATACCGGCAAAGGGGCGCCTGGCACTACGACGGGCCCTTTGCACATTGCCCCCACCGGCCCACCCGCTGGCCGGCAATCGCGCGGTCGTTCGGTGTCCTAGGCGGACAGCAATGGCTTCGCTGAGCTCGCCCGTGGCTTGAGCTCAGCCACTACTGGGTTCACGAAGTCGGGGGATCGCGTGGCGTGCGCTCGGCTGCATGGTCGATCGACCTGGTGCGAATGAAAGACAACTGCGCCGCGATGAGGCTGAGGCAGGCGCCAATGAAGAGCACGCCGCCGAAGAGCAGCGGAGCGGCAACGATCCAGGGCCAGCCGGGCATATCAGCGAGCTCGTCGCCGGTCAGTTCTGATAGGAGGCGCAGCATGCCCCCCGTCGCCATTCCGAGGAAGGCACCAGTGAGGAGCACGCGAGTAAGTCGAGGCACGTGAGCCACCCTTTGTCAGTGAGGTCATGATCCGGTGTTCCTGGAACGAGTCGACGGGTCGGGCCGACGGACATCGCGGCTGGCGGCTATGTGCGGACGACGCCGAGCGTATTGAGCTTGGGGTCGGCGGTGCCGTGGAAGTGCATGCCGGTTCGGGCGGCATAGGCGAGGGCATGCAGCGTGTCACGATCGAGGCGTTCGCCGGGCATAACCGCGGGCACGCCCGGCGGGTATGGGGTGATCGCCTCGGCGCTGATGCGTCCCAGTGCTCGCGAGAGAGGTACGACGTCGATGGGCGCGAAGTGCGCTTCGCGCGGCGTGCAGACCAACTCCCGGGGTGCGAGCAGCGCGGTCACGAGCGAGTGGTCGGCCCGGCTGCTGGCTCGTTCCACCGGGACTTTGGCCGCGAGGTGACGCAGGGCGTCGATCAGGGCTTCGATGGTTCGGGGCCGCGTGGCCGCGCCGATCACGATGTAGAGGTGGTCGGTGTCGGCGCCTTCCACGGCGATCGCCGGGCGTTGCCTCGTGTGGCGGCCTGAATTCATCTGCGGAACCGGGCCGGGTTCGCGGAGCCAGTGTTCGACGGCCAGTCCGGTGATGCCGAGACCGGCGACCTCTATGACGAGGCGCAGGGGATCGAAGCGGTTGGCGGGTACGCCGAGGTCACCCGGTTCGGCGACGCGAATGCCGGGGATGGTGGCCAGCTGCTGGCGGGTACTGTGGGCGAGCTCGAGAGCTCGGTCGAGCAGTGCCGTGCCGTGGGTGACCATGGTGTGCCGTGCCTGATCGATGCTGGCGAGCGTGGGCAGCAGCGGGCTGGTGGTCTGGATCATCCGTACGGCGCGGTCGAGCCGGGGTAGGTCGGTGCGACCGCGGCGGGCCAGGATCAGCGCGGCGCCGCTGAGTGCGGGCAGCATCTTGTGCGCGGAGGCGACCGCGATGTCGGCACCGGCGCCGATGGCGTGGGTGGGTAGGTCGGGGTGGAACGGCAGGTGCGCGCCCCAGGCTTCGTCGACGGCGAGCGGGGCGCCGTAGCGGTGGGCGACCTGGGCGAGCGCGGGGATGTCGGCGCAGACGCCGATGTAACCGGGGCTGGCAATGCTGACGAGGTTGGCGGCGCGGCCGTTGGCGACGGCGGTGCGCAGGGCGGCGTCGAGGTCTGCGGGGTGGACGCCAAGGCTGATGCCGAAGCCGGCGGTGTCGAGCCGAGGCGGCACCCAGTGGGGTGTGGCGCCGGAGAGGATGAGTCCGGCGAGGGTGGAGGTGTGGCTGTCGCGGGCGAGGACGACGTGCCGTCCGTGTGGGGTTCCGGGTTGTGCAAGGTGGAGGGCGTGGTTGCCGCCGGAGGAGCCGTTGAGCAGGAACCAGGCGGCGTCGGCGCCCCAGGCCTTGGCCGCGAGGGCTTCGGAGTGCGCCCGGGCGGCGGCGAGTTCGCCGGTGGTCAGCCAGATGTCGGAGGCGAGCAGGTCGCTGCCGAGCAGTTCCCGGAGTTCGTCGGTGCCGGGTCCGTCACCGCCGTAGTGGCCGGGGACATGCAGCGCACCAGTCTCCAGGCCGCGGTAGCGGATGATCGCCTCGACGAGTGGGACGGCGTGATGGTGCGAGGCCGGACCGGATAAGTCGCGGTTGGTTGCGCCGGTGCGATTGAGCGGATCGGCGTCGTTCGCGGTGGCGGCGTGGGAGGCGAGCGTCATGCGTGACCGGCCCGTGCTGCCATGACGTGCTCGCCGCCAGCGGGCGCCGGCCGGCCGGCGTGCTTGGGCTCGTACTTGTGATTTGGCGCGAAGAGTACGTAGGTAAGGGCACAGAGGATGACTGCGATGGCGACGAGTTTGCCCGTGGGCAGCATGAAGCCATTGGAGAGCCAGTCCATGGCGAGAACGCCGACCTGAATAAGCACGATCCAGCCGATCGTGACGATGCTCAGTTCGGCCCAGCGTAAGCACGCGGAGTAGACACCGAAGAGCGCGACGAACGCGACGGCGCCGCCGGTCCACCAGACTTGGTGGCCGGTGGCGACATAGCGGAGTGCGCAGTAGCTGCCAATCAGATCCAGCGCGGCCAGGGTGAGCATCGAACCGGCAGCCAGGGCAGAGATTCCACCGGTGGTCGGTGCGTCAGCAAGGTAGGCCGGAGGCCGTAGTTCGATGGTGGGCGCCGTCAGGCTAGTCGCGTTCATACGCCTCGCAGTCTTCAAGAATTCCAGACGTCGACGGGCTCGAGATTAGGCCTCAAATTTTCTTACGTCCATACGTAAGGAAAATTCGCATCTTTTGTGGAGTGGCGGGTCGACCGACGCGAGATGCGCCACTGGGTCGCGCGCGTCCAGGTCGGCGTCGCGGCCAAGGCCTTCCGGTACGGCGGTGGGCTGACGCGGGTCGGGCTACTGCAGGCGTGCTGACGCACGTGCGTAGGTTGCCCGGCGCCCCTGATGCGGCTGTTAGGGCAGCGCGCGCTCCAGAATCTCAGTCAGGAGCTGGCGAGCGGAGATCCCACGCCGGCCAGCCTCCTCGTAGAGGGCCTGTTCGTGTTGAGGAGAGATCAGCCCTGGGCTACAGCCAGCCGGAGGCGTGCCGTGCGCGCCGTCGGTAAACCACTTCAGGAATACGCGCTGGCGCTCATCTGCATGCTGCGGGTCCTCGGGCACGCCGAGCGCGTAGCGCAGCAGGTGCTCATCGACGACGGAGGTGGTGTTGATCCCTTCAAGCTCCGCGCGGGCGTTAACGAGGGCCATTACGCGTGAAGTGAGCCGCTTCTGAACATCCACCTTGGGTGCATCGTGCGGCGGAAGCGCATCTGGCTCCGTCGTTCCAGGCCGGGACTTTCCTTTGGCCCTTTCGGTTCGGTACCGACGGATAGCCACGCCGAGGGCCTCGTCGTCGGTCACAGGCTGTGTGCGTCCTGGGGCGTAGGTCAGCGGCCGGAGTTCGCCAGGGAGGGCCTGGTCTTCGGGGACGGCCTGACTCACCTCCGGGTAGAGGTGGGACTCGTCCAGCAAGCGATTGCGGACGCGCCGGGACTGGCCGCGGCGGCCGTCGCGCTCCGGCCTCGGCTGATCGGGCGGCGTTGCGGGCATCGTTTTGCCTGTCCCCCTGAGCTGTGACCGGCACCTGGCGGCGCCCCGATCGGGCCGGTGTCACTAGTACCACGATGGTGTCTCGCGCTGTGGTCAGAAGCTGACGGCCGCGCGTGGTTCGCTTCCTCTTTAGCCGGTAACGGTAGGCGACAAAGGGGCGGCATCGAAGCCTAGCGGTTTCGGTCCGGACAGGAGCAAGCAGTAATCGGAGTTCCGTGGGGCCGGGGTAGCCCGTCAAGCTATCGAGGGCAGATCTGAGGTTGGGCCATCGCAGATATGCCGTCAACTGACGCGATGGCTCTGGAGCAGCTGCAGAGCGTGGCCGCCGGTGCTCGAGTGGCCGTCAGTGACGCCTTAGGCGGATCTCGGCTACCGCGGCATGACCTTCGAACAGCTGGTCGGAGAAGGCGTCGTAGACGTTGGCCGGAGTCTCCGAAGAGGTGTCGTGCAGGTAGACGCCGAAGAGGCAGTTCGTCCGTCCTTTCGCCAATAGCTCTTCGTGGATTGCGAGGGGTCGTGCTATCCACGGAAGCCCAGCGAGGAAGAGCTGGGCTTGTCCGCGCCCGACAGCAGCGTGCACAAGGTCGGTGCTGGGAGTAATCAGCATCTCGTCGGGATCCGTCCAGTGCGCTAGCCCCAGGGCGGGGAGCAGTTCGAGGTCGGCGTGCGTCGCGGCGGACGAATCAGCGTCGGTGGGCATTCTGTCGCGATGGCAGGTGGTGAAAGCGCCGGGCGGTATCCCGAGTAGCAGGAAAAGCTCCGCGTCGTCCTGCTCGTCGAGTAGCGCCGATGACCCTGCGGCCAGATTCAGGATCCAGCTCTCCGTGCGTGACTGGTCGATCGACGGTGGGATGTTGGGCACATCGCGTTGAGCGGTGTGTTCACCGCATGCCATCACACGAGCTCCATTCGGGTGCGGCGGTGTAGGAATCGGTTGAGCCATGGCCAACGACAACGTTGATCACCGCCGTGTCTGTGGCGAGCCTGAACCCTGGCTAGGACACGTACCCGATGTCCTGGCCGGAGTTCGGAGCGCCGCGGCGATTCGCAGCGGGTGCAGGAGGGTCGGCATCGTTGGCCGGGCTGGTCCGCAGCCGGCCACTTCGTCGTGACGCTGCGCGGATGTTCGGCGGCTGTGCCGCGGGCTAGGTCAGGGCGGCGAAGACCGAGTAGGCGACGCCGGCGCCCATGATGGCGCCGGCGACGACTTGAGCGAGGGTGTGGGCGCGCGTCCTCACCCGGGACCAGGCCACCAGCGGAACCAGCGGAGTGGCCAGAGCTGCCCACGGCCCGACGACCAGCACGAGGATGGCCACCGTGCCGGCCATCACCGCGGTGTGGACGGAGATCTTCCAGACGGCGGTCACGACGCGAGTAACGAGCAGTCCGGCGAGCATGGCCCACACCAGGGCCCGGAGGTCGGCAGGGGCGTGGCCGAAATGTAGGGCGGCGACCCCCGCCGCGACCACGCCGAGCGCGACGGTGAGCGGTGCCAGCCGCTCGGTGCGCTCGTGCACGCGTCGCCCGCTGGTGACCTTGCCGCGCAGGATCCAGATTTCGCGGACGGCGAGAGGCCCGGCCGCGCAAGACAAGAGGATCACCCCCGCCCACGCCAGTCGGGCCGCGAGAGTGCCGTCTCCGTTCTGATCCAGGGCCACGATGAACGGCTGCACGGAGACCAGAAGCCCTGGCCCGAGGACCACGCCGAGTACCTTCGCGAGACGGTAAGCCGGTCCGCCGCGGCGGACTTCGTCGGTCATGTCAGCAGCGGCGTCAACGTTCATCGTGGCTCCCCTCTGCGGTGACATGCCGATCGTCGTAGTTGTTGCGGACAAGGGTGACGACCGGCGACCCGGCATAGGCGGCGGCGATCGGCACAAGCTGCTGCTGGATGCCACCGGCATGCTCAACGGGTGCCTCATCGGTCAAGGCGACAGCGGTGGTTGATCGCTGTTCGCCGAGCAGTTCACGGCCCGCGCGAGCCGCGTCGATGGCGACAGCGATCTGTGCGGCCGCCACCACTGCTTCGAGCTCTTCCGGTCTCACGCCGTGTTCGCGAGCGACCGTGGTGGCAGTCTCGCGTACCGTCGGATCCAGGTAGGGCCGCAGCGCGAGCAGACCGTCGCTGATCTCCACCAGCGGGCGGTAGACGTCGTGTAGATCCGCCTCGGGGAGCTGGATCTTCGGGAACAGGTCGCGCAGGTCTTGCCACAATGCCGCGAGGGTGGAGCGGTCGCCGCGAGCCCGGCGCCGGGCCTTCCAGGAAGAGAGGCGCTCGTCGATGGACGGCATCGACAGGCCGACGAACATGCTGATCGTCGCTAGGCCCTGGAGAGCTGTGCCGAGCATGACCTGCGGCCAGCTCAGCGGCTGGCCGGCGATCGTGTTGACGAGCCACGCCAGCTTGTTGGACGCCACCAGCAGCCCGAAGACACCCGTCGCGGCACACAACCATTGCCCGAATGCGGTCAGCCCGGACTGCAGCGTCGCGCT
This sequence comes from Cryptosporangium sp. NPDC048952, assembly GCF_043197895.1. Taxonomy (NCBI): domain Bacteria; kingdom Bacillati; phylum Actinomycetota; class Actinomycetes; order Cryptosporangiales; family Cryptosporangiaceae; genus Cryptosporangium; species Cryptosporangium sp. NPDC048952. Next base: position 20,439 of record NZ_JBICTY010000014.1, read on the forward strand.
GCTGATCGCTCCCCGCAGGATGCCCCGCATCATGTAGCCCATGTAGAGGTAGAGCAGAAGACCGTAGGCGATGAGCACGGGGTGGGCGTCGGCGTAGGGATCGGTGGTGCTTTTCGGCTCGGAGCGCGTCGGGTCGGCGAAGAACAGGACCGTCAGGCCGACGAGCACGATGCCGTGCAGTCTCCACTGACGGCGGATGACGTCGCGCGCGACGTCGAAGCCGAGTGACCACCCGGACAACAGAGCTAGGGTGCCGCAGGCTGCAGTGAGGGCAAGGGTGTGGCCGAGCAGCCGAGTGATCTCGTCGACCCCGAAGAAGGTCCGGTGACCCTGGTCGTCGGGGATCTCCACGATGAACGCCAGCGTGAGACAGGCCAGCGCCGCGACGAGGTTCTGGTTGCCCCGGTCGGCGGGCTCTCGAGCGAGATCCATGCCTTTGACGACCGTCGCGAGTCCTGCGACTACCGTCGTTGCGATCGCGACACCATCAGCGGCGGACACCGGACCTCCTAGGCCTCAGCGAGTTGTAGATACGACCTGCGCGACCCGTGGGCCGAGGCGGCAGCATCGCGCGCCGCCCAATCAGGCCTGCCATCGCTTCTGCGTCCCGCTCACGTGGGTCGCGGTAGGACAGCCGGGTCAGTACGGGAATTCCTCTAAGGCCGGGGATGTCGTCACGTGGTGCGGGTACGTGCCCGCACAGCAGGTGGCCGAGCTCGTGCGCGACGATATGGAGCCGATGGCCGGGCCACGTGCCGCCCTCGACGAGCATCAGGTATCCGCCCGGGGTGAGCAGCGTGACGCCGCACGGGCTTTCCGGGCGGTCGAACGGCAGCGGAGCGAACTCCAAGTCGATCCGGCAATCCAGGTGCTCACCGACGAGCCGACACAGCTCGTAGGGGTCGGTGATGCCGTCGGGGAGGTCCAGCGCATCGAAAAGCCGCTGCATCCGGCGCGCGTGCCGGGCGGCCCGGCACCACGTCATCGGTCGCCGTCCTCCGCATCCTGCAGACGCTGCTGTCTGGCATCGAGGATGGCTTCCACCCAGTGCAGGTCGGCGGTCTCCATGTCCCCGAGGCGCATCGCCAGCGCCGCTACGCCGGGTCTCCCCAGGGCCTCGCGGAGTTTGACGGCCTGCGGATCGCTCTGCACGTCGGCATCGTCGGCCCCGTCGTCGAGGCTGAATTTTTGGAGACCGAAGAACTCTTCCAGGCGCCGGCGAGAAGACGATTTCGCCTCGCTAGTGCCCAGTCGCCAGTTGGTGACCGTGGTCCCTGACACCCCGACAGCTCGGCCGATCTGGGCGTGGCTGTAGCGCTCGCCCTCGCCCTTCCCGATCCCCGGAACGATCGTGGTATCGATCAGCTGATCAAGTTTGTCGGCGAAGGTCCTGCCAGGTGTCACCTCGCTCACCCCTGGACCTCAAATCCTCTTGATGGTCTTGCCTCGAAGCCCTCAAGTTACCTTGACATCTCCGGCCATCACAATATGCTCCCTAGCAACATCGTGCAGTTACGTTAGTTCAACCCTATGTCCCTTGTGGATGGTTTGCATGGTCACGGAGCCGTAGTCGCCATGCGGCTGTGCCGATGAAGCGTGGTTTCGACATCGCAATCATCGACGATCCTGCGCAGGCTCTCGCTAAGCCTTCGAACTCGGATGCGCGGCGAGTAAACGGACTTCTGGCACGCCCGATGCAAATATCCGACGACCCATACTCCGGGAGTGAGTCGCCATCGATCGGGCGCAATTACGCGAGCGGGCCGAGAGCGCCGTCGTTGCTCTGGCTCTGCCTCCAGAGGCGCGGGATCCGGTGGAGCTCTGCCGCATACTCGGCGAGCGCCGCAACCGGCCAGTCGGGCTCGTCTTGCGCCCGTCTCGCCTCCAAAAGCCTTGCGACGGCCTGATCGTTCCCGGCGATGGTCAAGACTTCGTCATCCATGAGCAGTTCGCGTTGGCTCAGCCGCACCTCCTACACCTTGTCGCGCATCAGCTGGGTCATCTTGTCCTCGAGCACGAACCACGGCTCGCTTCGGGGGAGCGCGAGTTAGGAGCTGAGGCCTTCGCGAGCGTGCTGGGGGAGAGGGCGGGCTTCTCGCTCGCCAGGGGAGCTTCGCCGAACCTGGCTGCCTTACAGCGACAAACGGGAGCGCTGGCGGAGCTCAAGAACTTTCTGAAGGTACTCGATGATGGGCGCCCCGCTGCTGCTCAGGTGTATCGCGGCGGAAGGGACGATGGGGATTCAACGGTCGAGGCGCAGGTCTATCGCACGTTCATCGCGATCCACGATGTATGGCTTCAGCTATGGGAGTTCCTCGATATTCGCGTTGGCGAGCGTGCCCGCGCTGCTGCGACCGAGAGCGGAATGGTGGGGGAGCAGCAGGACGCGATGGTTGATGCGGCTCAGCTGGCCTGCGCGCTCGAGGTCGCGCGTCGCTCGGCCGGCGGCCCGCCCCCGTATCGCCGAGAGGGAGCACCGCACTGCCGGGACAATGATTTCCCGAGCGAGGTCGCCTACCTGCTATTGGTAGCCGACGCCTGGCGGTCGCCCCTGGTGGCTGCGCTGATCGCCGAAGAACGAGCCGATCTGCAGCAGCGAAAGTGACGCGCCCGCAGCGGTCGGCGCAACAGCTTGGGCAGCCACTGCGCGATGAGGCGGCCCGCCGTGTCCCATTGAGTGACAGCTCGGTCCGGTCTCGATCCATGCAGGAGCAAAGCGACGAGGCCCCGGGTACGTACTCGCACCTCATCAGTCGCAGAGGCCTACTGGCCCAGCGGGGCGCCGTGGGCCGCCATGAACGGGATCGGGTTGACCGCATCTCCGTTCAGCCGCGTCTCGAAATGCAGGTGCGGCCCAGACGAGTTGCCCGACGAACCAACCTCCCCCAGCGGCTGTCCGGTCTCCACCGACTGCCCGACCACGACCGCAGGCCGCTCCACCATGTGGCAGTAGCGCGTCGTCAGCCCGGTGGTGTGCGCGATCTCCACGTACCAGCCGCACCCCTTGACCGCCGGACTGCCGTCGACATCGCAATTCCCGCTCGAGGCGTTGCACAACGAGGTGACGACGATGCCCGCGCTGGCCGCACGGATCACCGTGTACCGCGGGACGATGATGTCCACCCCGGCGTGACCGGGCCGATCTGGCGTTCGGAAACCGCTACCCACGTGCCCGAGCGCCGGGACCGTCCAGCCCTGCGCCGAAACGGCGGGGCAACGCGCGGCAGAGGGACTCGACGTCTCGGCACACAAGTCTGCCGCCTCGGAGGGAGCTTCCTGGAAGGAAGCTGCGAATATCAAGGCCACGGCGAGCGCGGCGACCATGGGTAAAAACAATGCCAGCACAGCGATGGGCCATACGCGCTTCATATTCACGAGGACTCGCTCAACGATCGGACTCCACCAATGGTGATGAGTTCGAGGGCGCTCCGCCGGGTTAAGAAATTCGGTCGGAGTCGCCATTCCGTGCGTCTATAACGCCGTCAGTCATCCGCATGGTCAAGACCGGGATTCGGAAGTTAAGGCACGGTTAAACCTTGGCGGGTCGGTGCTAGTGCTCGCGTTGATCGATGCGGCAGCGAATGCTGCGAAGGTCCGGCACTGCGACCGGTAGTGTGACGCAAGTCATAGCAGGTCGTTGAGGCGCTCGGAGATTACTGAGGGTGCTTTTCTTGGTAGGTGGGTGCTCCGATCATCTTCACCGGATGGCGAACTTGCTGTTGTATCGGTCGAGGGAGGCGGACCGCAGAGCATCGCTCCGGGGTGGAGTTGTGTCGGTGCTGGTCGCACCGCGCGCGACCAGCACCTTTCTTACGTCCATACGTAAGAAGATTCACCACTAGAGGCGAAGGGGGCGGTCCGGCCCGGTGCGGTGTCCGCCGAATAGAGGCGCAATCCCCGGTGAAGAATGCGGTCGCGCTGCTGGCGTGTCTTCATCACAGACTGTCTACGTCGTCCGCGCGGCACGCACTCGACGCGGATGCCGAGCGAAACATCGACCGGTTGACACCGACGCGCGGACGGTCCATACATTGATGCCGAAAGCCACTAAACACAGTGGACCCGGTGTGGGGCCGGAATGCATCGCGGCGCGAATGGACCGTTCGCGCCTGGCTCGCTTCGCACCCGAGGTGTCCGTGTGTCATCCCTTCATGAATTGGTGATTTCTGTGATCGCGGTCGATATTCCTAATCCTCCGCCGGAGGATCCGACTGGTGGGTCGAAGGCTGTGGGATTGATCCTCGCCTACATCAAGTGGGGCTCGCTGATCGTGTGCGGTGCGATCGGGTTGGCGTCCTGCGGCGCGATGGCGTGGGGCAAGTTCAGTGATCGTCCGGAGGCGTCGCACATGGGCCGGCGCGGGTTGCTCGGCGCGTTCCTCGGCGCCGTCGCGACACCAATCGTGATCCCGGCGCTCAACACCGTCTTCACCGCGGCGAGCTGAGGCATCGATGCGGACACTTGAGTCGCTGAGCGGGACCGGACGCGGCCGGCTGATCACGATCTGGGCAGTGGTGGTCGTCGTGCTTCTGTTGATCGCGGTCGTCGTGAACGCGTGCACCGGCCCGGACGATAAGGCACCCGTGCCGTCGGGCACGGTCGCGGGGGGATCGCCGACGCCGGAGTCCGACGGCGTCGTCCCGGATTTGCCGCCGAACAACCCGGAGTTCTCCGAGCGGGCACCGCTGCGTCTGCCGCGCGGCGAGCGCGAAGCCGAAGGCGTCCAGGTCGGCTTCCCGCAGTCGCAGGCCGGCGCGGTGGCGGCGGCGATCGAGTACGGGACCGCGATCACCTCGACGCTCGACCTGGACCGCGCCCCCGCTGTGCTGCGCGCGGTCTCGGACGGCTCCTATGGCTCCGACGGCGCGAGCTTGCGAGCGGCACCGGAGTTCTGGCGGCAGCAGCTGGGGTTACCCACCACCGGGCCCGTGCCGGCGGGCGCCTCGTTGTCGTTCGTGGTGTCGGCCTACCAGGTCAAAGATCGCGAGTCCGACCGCGTCACGGTGCTGACGCTCGGCTATGTCACCGGCACCACGGCCACTCGGGCGCCGCAGTCCTTCCTGGTGCTCTTCCCCGTCCTGCTGGTGTGGGCCGGCGACTGGAAGCTGCAGAAACGCCCCGACGACGCGCCGGACTACGCGGACCTGCGCCTGGCGCCGGACACACCGGCGGCCGCCGCGGCGGGCTGGCGGGAGTACACCCGATGAGCCGGCGAGGGGGTATGCAGCATGGCCTGTGACCTGACCAATCCGGTGACCTGCGTCGGACCGCTACCCGGGGAGTTCGCGGCCTCGGTCGGATTGACCGCCTGGGAGGCGGTGTGCCGCGAGTTCGGCACGGCGGCGGCGTCGGTGCTGAAGTCGTTCGCCGAATGGTTCGTCGTCGCGCCCAGCCTGGATCTGGGCTCGCCGGGAATCCGGAACGTATACGCGATCAGCCTGGGCATCGCCGGGTCGATCGCGGCGATCCTGCTGCTGTTGCAGGTGCTGCGTACGGTCATCACCCATCAGGGCGCGCCGCTGGCCCACGGCCTGGTGGGTGTCGGCAAGGCCGCGCTGGCGTTCATGGTCACGCTGACCGTCGCCTCCGCCGGGCTCGCCGCCTCCGAAGAGCTCGCGCAGGCGATCATCAACCAGAGTTTCGACTCGGCCGACGACCTGCACACCAACCTCGGGGCCGCGCTGTCGCTGACGCTCTCGACGAGCCCCACGTTGCTGCTCATCGTCGCGATCCTGGTGATCGCGATGCTGGTGGTGCTCTGGCTCGAGATGCTCCTGGTGAACGGGGCTATCGCGGTACTGGTCGCGACGTCACCCATCGCAGCGGTCGGGCAGATCTCGGAATCCACGACCTCGTGGTGGACGAACCTGTGTGTCTCCACGCTGAAGCTGCTGGCGATCAAACCCACGGTGGCGCTGGTGTTCACCGTCGGGTTGGGCATCGCCGGTGAGGCCGAGCTGGACGAGGTGGCCACCCAGCTGTCTGGTCTGCTGATCCTGCTGCTGGCGGTCCTGGCGTGGCCGGCGATCGGCCGGTTGTTCACGTTCGTGTCGGTGCACTCCGGCGGCGGCGCCGGGCTGGCGTCAGTGCTCGGTATGGCCGCCAACACGGTCAACGCGCGCAGCGGGGGCGGTGCGCCGCGCGGGGTGCCGCCGGGTCAGTTCGGCGGGGAGTCCGAGGACCGGGTGATGGCCTCATTCGCCGAACGCGGCGGCGACTTCGGCGCCGCCGGCGCGGGCGGCGGCGGGGCGGCGGCGGCCGGTGGTGTCGGGGCCGCGGTGGTCGCTGCCGTCGGACAGACCCTCGACGTGGCGCAGCGCGCCTCCAACTCGCTGGTCGGCCGGATGGAGCAGACCGCCGGGCACGCCGGCATGCAGGGCGCCAGCCCTTGGCCGTATCCGGCGGGCTATCCGCGCGGCGTGCCGCCGGCGATGCCGCGGCGCCCGGCGGAGAACGGCGCACCCCCGCCGGACTATCCGACGGCGGAGTACGAGGCCGGCGGCGCCGAATCATGAACGGAGCAGACATGAGCACCGCAGCCAGCGGCCCGTCGGCGGAGCGCAGGTATTTCGGCTGGCAACCCGAACGCGTGGCCTTCCTGTATGGCATGTCCGGGCAGCGCTTCACTGTCCTGGGGGGTGCGGTGGTGGCGGCGATTTGGCCGCTGGTCATCACGCGTTGGCAGGTCGCCGTCATCACCTGGCCGGTCGCGCTCGTGCTCGGCGTCGCGGGACTGCTGCGGGTCGGAGGCCGGACCGCGGACGAGTGGCTGACCGCGGTCACCTCCTACGGGCTGCTGCGGTTCCAGGGGCAGCACCGGTTCGTCTCCGGCGTGTTCGCACCCCGGTCGAAGACCGACCCGGCCGCTGCGCCATCGATGGACCTGCCGGGTGTACTGGCCCCGGTACGGGTGCTGGAGATCCAGATGCCCGGCGGCGGGCCCCTCGCTGTCGTGCAGCACCCGCATCACCGGACCTTCACCGCGGTCGCAGCCGTGAGTTTCAGCGGCGTCGGTCTGCTGGACTCCGGGCGCGCCGGACAGCGCGTCGGCGGCTGGGGCGCCCTCCTGGCCGGCCTGTGCACCGAGGACAACCCGATCGTGCGCGTCCAGGCACTCCAGCGCCTGGTCCGGAGTCCGGTGCGGCGCTGCACCGCTGGCACGCCGACCACCGATCCGCGCACGCCCCGCGGCTGGCCACGGAGGTCACCGCCGGGCTGCTGGCGACCGCAACCCTGGCCACCTCCCACCGGCAGGCCTACCTCGCGTTCACGCTGGACGCCCGCAGGGCAAGCCGGGCGATCAAAGCGGCCGGTGGCGGCAGCCTCGGCGCCGCGCTGGTGCTCACCCGCCAGCTGCGGGGGCTCGCGGCGGCGGTCGCCGGCGCGGACCTGCAGATCCGCGCGTGGCTCGGCCCGCGCGAGGTCGCCGAGGTGCTGCGCACCGCGTTCGATCCCGACGCCGTCCGACCACTGGCCGAACGAAGGGCCGCCGCGAACGGCCCCGCAGGCAGGAGCGGCTGGCCGGTCCGGCCGGATCCGCGGCGCCTGCCCCCGGGCGTGGACCCGGCCCTGGCCGGGCCCGCTGCGGCCGAGGCACGACCGGGCTCCTATGTGCACGACGGCGGCGTATCGGTGACCTACTGGGTGCACGGATGGCCACGCAACGAGAGCTACTCCACGGTCCTCGCGCCGCTGCTCGGCGAGGGCACCCACCGCCGCGCCGTGTCGCTGCACTTCGAACCGCTCGGCCCCCGCCATGCCGAGCGCGCCGTGATGCAGGAACGCACCGCCCGGTCGGTCGCGGTCAGCATGCGCCGGCGCACCGGCCAGGTCGTGCCCGAGCACGAACGCCTGGCGATGGACCAGGCCCGCGGTCAGGACGCCGAACGCGCCGCCGGCCACGGGCTGGTCCGCTTCACCGGATACGTCACCGTCACCGTCACCGAGCCCGGCCAGATCGAGGACGCCTGTGCCGCCGTCGAGGCCGACGGCGCCGCGGCCGGGATGGAGCTGCGGCGCATGTGGTTCGCCCAGGACGTCGGATTCGCGATGAGCGCCCTTCCGCTGGCGCTCGGACTTCCCCGGAGGCGCTGGTGAGCAGGCTGATCCGCCACCGCGCCGCGATCGCTCTACCGGAGACCGGAGTGGGCGAGCTGCTCGGCCGTCCCTCGACCGTCCACAGGGAAACTTCCCGCCCCGTGGACAACCGGCCGCCCAGCCGTGCGGTGCCCCCACCACCGCGCGGCTGGGCCCGGCCCAACGCCGGACGCGCCCCCCGCACCCCCGCCGTTCCGGCCTACCGGGGCTCCACCCACCAGGTCCAAGGCCTGTATCCGTGGCTCTACGGCGCCTCGCTGGCCCCGGCCGGCGCGTACGTCGGCGTGGACTGCCTGTCCGGTGGGGCATTCGCCTGCCACCCGATCGAATGGCTGCGCCGCGGCTACGTCACCAACCCGAACCTGCTGATCACCGGCGTCCCGGGTGCGGGGAAGTCCGCGACCATCAAAGCCCTGGCGCTGCGGATGATGGCCTACGGCGTGAGAACGTTCGTGCTCGGCGATATCAAGAACGAGTACGCGCCGCTGGCTCGAGCGCTGGGCGTGGCACCGGTCGAGCTCGGCCCCGGCTTTCCGGACCGGCTCAACCCGTTGGACGCCGGTCCGCTCGGTACGCACCTGCCCCGCGACCGCGATCAGGCGCGGCAGGTACTGGAGGAGATCCATCGCCGCCGCATCACCCTACTCGGCTCGCTGCTGGAGATGCGCCTGGGCCGAGTACTGACCCCCACCGAGGAGGCAGCTCTCTCGCTGGCGATCCACCACGGCTCCCAGCTGCGGCGAACGCCGGGCAGCGCGACGGTCGCTGACCCGACGATCCCGCAAGTCTGGGCGCTGCTGCGCGACCCGACCACGGCGATGGCCACCGATCTGCGGATTCGCGACGACGACACCCACGAGCTGCGCGAAATGGTGCGGCCGGTCGCCGATGCCCTCGGCAACATGGTCCAGGGCAGCCTGTCCGGGCTGTTCGACCAGCCCAGCACTGTCCGCCTGGACTTCGACGCCCCGATCCAAACCGTCGACCTGTCCCGCATCGACGGCCGCGGCGACGAAACCGTCGCCATGACCCTCGCCTGCGTCTCCAGCTGGGGACAGGCCGCCGTCGACGACCCGACCGGCCCGGTCCGCCTGGTAGTGCGCGACGAACTGTGGCGGGCCATGCGCATCCCGGCGATGATCCGCAAACTCGACGCCGACCTGCGGCTTTCCCGCGCGCAGGGCACCATCCAGATGCTGGCCACCCACCGGCTCGCCGACTTCGAAGCCGTCGGACCGGCCGGCTCGGCCGAAGTCGCGATCGCCCGCAACCTCATCGGCTCCTGCGACGTACGGATCTGCCTGCGCCAAGATACCGCCCCGCTGGCGATGACCCGCGACGCGATCGGCCTGACCGACGCCGAATGCGCCCACATCGCCGCCTGGTCCGGCGAACAGATCGGCCGGGCGCTGTGGAAGGTCGGCCGCCGCGCCTCCCACGTCGTGCAGACCGTGCTGCATCCGGCCGAGCAGCACCTCTTCTACACCAACGACCGCATGGTGCTCTCCGGCGCACCGGGCTACCTGCGCACGGGAGACCGAGCATGAACGGCCAGAACTCGCACAGCGGTCACCGTGCTGGGCACTCCCCGACACCACCGGAGGTGGCCTCATGTCCGTCCTGATCGCACGGATCGAACAGGCGTTCGTGGGCGCTCTGCTCGCCCAGGACTTCCCTTGGGAGTCGTACGAGTCAGACGTTCGGAAGATCAGCGCCGCGGAACTGACCGACCCGGTGCGGCGGGACGTCTTCACCACGATCGTGGAAATGCGCGAGAACGAGAACCTGTGGATCCCCGGCAAAACGTTCGTCGACGAGGTCTGCGAGCGGCTCGCGGGGCGCGGGGTGACCCGCGGCGACGTGCTGCGCCTGGTCTGGGCCTGCCCGAATCCCACCCACATCCGCGAATACGGCCGACTGCTCGCAGTCGGCCGGTTCCGGCGTCACGTGGCCTTCCACGCCGACGCGGTGGCGAGAGAGGCCGCCGGACCACACTGCGCGCACATACCCCAGCTGGCCGGCCTGGCTGCGGCATTGGACCGCTCCGCGCGCCTGCACGCACACCTGCTACCAGGAGAAGCCGGGCAGGACGTCCCCGGCCCGGTGCCGCAACCGAGACGGCCCGCGCCGAACGACCCTGCTCAGGCCCGCGAAGAGAACGTCCTGAGCGGTCTGCTGATCGGAGGCTGGTTCGACTCGGTCATGGCATTCGTGCCGGCGAAGGCCTTCCGGACGCCGCTGCACCGCGAGATCTATGAGGCTCTCGTCGCGGTGAAACACCGAGGCGGCGTCATCGACCGGCTGTCAGTGGCGTGGGAGATGGCCGAACGTCGCGCCGAGTCGATCGGGGTCGCCACGCCGGGCGCTTCCCAGGATCGGGGCCTCCCACCGGCCGACCGGGTGCATACGGATCCAGCAAGCCTCGATCTCGATGTCGTGCACGCGCGGGTCACTGCGGATCTGGCCTTCCTCGACCGCATGCCGGTACCGCGTTTGGAATCCGTCACGGACGACGCCCGGGCCGTGCTCACCAGCAGCATCGACGCGAGCCTGTATGACACGTCTTTGACCGTCGCCGCGACACCGCCAGCGTCCGGCCACGTCCTGCCCGCGCAGGCCGCTCGTGCGTTGCCTGCGGCCGGCGCACGCCGCCCTGCACCCGGCAGCGCGGCCGGTGGAGGCAGCGCGAACGGTGCGGCCGCCGACAGCGGGCGGGTGAGCCGGTGAAGTCGCGTAACCACACCGTGGTCGGGCAGCGGTTCTTCGAAACGGCCGGCGAACAACTGGTCGCGGTCGTCCTCGGGGTCGTCGCAGGTGTCATGACCGGCGTCTGGCTGACCGGACAAGTGGCCGGGCTGCTCTTCCGCGGTTCCTGGCCGAACGTCCCCCTCACTGCGGGCTGGGCCGCCACGATCGCGTTACCGGCGCACTGGAGCGACCCACGTCAAGCCTGGCCACCGGAGACCCGGGATCAGCTGCCCGGCCCGATCGGCTTCGCGGTGAGCGCGGTCGTGGTGTCAGCTGGCGGCCTCATCCTGACCGCGGTGGTATGGCGGCTGTTCAGCGGACGCCAGCAGATCCGCGGCTATGCCTCCTGCAGGCAGCTGCAGCGGACTCTGTCGGAGCAGGCGGCGCTGCGCTGGTTGCCGCGGCTGCGACCGGGATTGCCCGCAGCCCGCACGACCTCGCTGCGCCGACTGCAGGCGAGTATCCGCGCGCGACGCGATGACGGGTCGTCACCGGCCGGCATGGATGGTGCCTGCGACGCGGGCCAGGGTCTCGTCGGCGCCCCACACCCGGTCCGCGCACTCGTTCGGGAGGTCGCTGTTCCCCTGGGCCGCGCGCGCGGCTCGGGGATGCCGTTGTGGGCGAACATCCAGAACTCGGTGCTGCTGCTCGCCGCGGCACGACAGGGCAAAACCTCGCAGGTGATCATCCCGTGGGTGGCCCGCTGGCCGGGCCCGGCGGTGGTCACCTCGGTCCGCCGGGACGTGGCGCTGGCCACGCTGACGCTGCGGGAGGCGGTTGGGCCGGTCGCGGTGATGGATCTGACCGGAACTGTGTGGCCGTGCCCGCTGACCTGGACGGCGACCAGCGACTGCGAGGACTTCGAGCAGGCCCGCAAACGCGCCGACGTGATGGTGCAGGTCGGTAAACCTGGCTCGGGCCAGCAGGATTCCACCAACGCAGGCTTCTTCGGCATGACCAGCACTAACCTGCTGGCCGCGTGGCTGCACGCCGCGGCGCTGGCGAACCTGAGCGGTGAGGACATCCTGCGGTGGGCCCTCGACGAACGCGACGACGAACCGATCCGGCTGCTGCGCGACGACCCCCTCGCCACCCCGGGCGTCGCGACGATGCTCGACCTGATCTACCGCAGTCCCGTCGAGACCCGCAGCAACCTGTGGACCACCGCGATGACCGCGGTCGCGCCGCTGCTGTCGGCGACCGCACGCACCGTGTTCTGCCCGCCGATGGGGGAGTCGCTGAACATCGAGGAGTTCCTGGCCGCCAGCGGGACCGCGTACCTGATCGTCCCCGAACGCGAAGCTGGTGCGCTCGCTCCGATGGTCGCCGCGTTCGTCGACGAGGTGAGCCGAGCCGCCGCGCGCCTGGCCGAAGCGAATCCGGCCGGCCGGCTGGACCCGCCTCTGGGCCTGATCCTGGACGAGGTCGCCAACGTCGCGCCGCTGCCGACCCTGCCGGGCCTGATGAGCTACGCCGCCGGATCCGGGATTTTCGTGACCGCCGTGCTGCAGAACTTCGCGCAGGCCCGGCAACGCTGGGGACGCGACGGCGCCGACGTGATCTGGGGCGACGCGACCGTCAAAATCGCCCTCGGCGGCCTCGCCGGTGACGAACTGCAGGCGTTCGCGACGCTTGCCGGGGAGTACCGCGAAACCATCTGGTCCACCCAGTACCACCACCAGCACGGCGCCACGACCCAGGCGACCCTGGTCGATCGCAAAACTATCCAGCCGCACGAGATCCGCACGCTGGCCGAGGACGAACGCGAAGCGCTGATCATCTACGCCACCACGCCCGCGGTGCGCACCCGCATGACCCGCCACTACGAAAGCCCCGACGCAGCGAAGTACGCGCGCTCAACGGATGAGGTGACCCGGCGGCTCCGGCTCGCCGAGTCCCTGCCACACGGTGCCCCGGTCGCACTGCGGCAGACCCGCGCAAGGGAAGCCACCCGCGCTCGAGGAGAAACCCCATGACCGACATCGATCCACGACGACCACCGATCGCGCGGCTATGGCCCGGCGGCCGCGGCCTGCCCTCCCGGCGGCTGCGCCGCACTCTGCTCACCGGCACCGGCAACCGACGATCCGGCTCAGGAAACGACACCGGCGGAGGGGACCGCCAGGCGCGGGAATGGCACGAGCTCGACACCGCCGAACGCCTGGAGGCGTGGGCGGAGCTCGTCGACTGGGTGGTCTGGCTGCACGACCGCTACGAGCTGTCGGTCGAGGAACGCCTGCCGCCGTGCTGGCCGCAGCATCCCGGCTTGGTCGAGGAACTCGCCGCGCTGAAACTGTGGCGTACCGACATCTACAGCGCAGACGGAGGCGGACAGGCCATCGGTCAGGCCGCCCGCTATTGGCACGGCGAACTGCGGCAGATGCTGACGACCGCGGTCACCGTCTACGCCGCCGGCTGCCGCGCCGCCCACCGCGGCGCGCAGCCGCTGGATACCGTGGACGCCCGACTGCGCGACCGGTGGCTGGCCGCCGATCCCCTGGTCGGGATCCCGCTGCACCGCACCACGGCCCGTCGCAGCGCGGCGGTCACCGGCGGGGGCGCGGTCATGCCCGACCGGGACATGCAACGCGCCCTCACCGCGCACCACGCAGCACCACTGGGCGCGACCGTGCCCGACATCGCGCACTACCGCGGCACGTGGTGGATCGCTGCCGGCGGCGAAGACGTCTGGCACGCGGTCACGGACAGCACCGCTGCGGCGGATCTCGACCGCGCCGCAGCCCGGCTGGCCATCGCTGATGACGCTGTGCGCCGCCGCAACGCCGCGTTCGTCCTCGACCCAGGCCGGAGGAGGGCCGATGTCGTACCTGACACTCCGCGCTGAACAAGCTCTCCTCGGCGCGCTGGTCGCCGATCAGGATCCCCCCGAGCAGCTGCGCACGCTCGAGGCGACCGACTTCGGCGGCCGCGAGCACCGCGTGCTCTACACCGACATCATGACCGTCCGCCGCGACGCCCCGACCTTGCGGGGCGAGGCGTTGATCGACGCGGTGGCCCGCTACAGCGGCGGCTCGGGCGAGGTCGCGTGGTACCTGCGGGGGCTGCGCGATCAATGTCCGGATCCGCAGCACGTCCTGTCGTACGCGCAACTGGTGCAAGCCTCGGCGTTCCGCCGTGATGCCGCCGCGCACGCCGATCGCATCATGGCCGAGGCCGCTCGGGCACCGCGTCGGGACAGCACCAAGTACGCGGAGCGGCTGGCTACGGCACTTGAGGCACAGGCACGCCGCTTCGAGGCGCTGACCACCGTGGACCGCACCGAGATTCGCATCGCGCTCGGCGCGCCGCCTGTGCCAGAACAGCACAGCGACCCGCGGGCGCGCCGCGAAGACGAACTGCTCGCCGACCTGATGCAGAACCCGCGTCAGGCGCGCGACCTGGCCGGGTTCCTGCCGGCCGAGTCGTTCACTGATCCGCAGCGCGAGGAGGTCTACCGCACAGTGCTGGTCCTTGCCGCGGACGGTGACCCGATCGACGAGGTCATCGTCGGATGGCAGATGGCCAAGCTCCGGGCCATCGCGAGCTCCTACGGGGCTGACATCGACGACCGGCCACCTCCGATCGAGCCGGACGACGTGTATCTGTCGCGGCTAGCCGCCATGACGCCGGAGACGTCGGCCGTACAGATCGGCGCTGGCCTCGTGACCGAGGACATCCGGACGCACAACAGCTTCCAGACGAACACGATCGTGCATGCACTCAACCCGCCCGAAACAGCCGCGCGGCCCGTGGTTACGCCGCTCGACCCGTCGCTGGGCAGCCCCAGGAACAACAACGCTGGGCCGTCACCGCGGCTCGGGCGGTGAAGGAGGCGGGATGAGCAGCTACGACCGCATCAACCACGGCGGCCGCGACGGCAGTGGCCACGGACCGGCCGGGGATAAGGCAGACCGTCCGGGAGTGGATCCAGCCGGTCGCCGCTCCGGACGGTCTGACTCGCCGCCCGTGGGTGCGGCGACCAGTCGCGTCGGTATCGCTGATGGTGAGGAAGCCGATCCGACGGCGGCCGGTGTCACACGAGCGGCGCCCCTGGGATCGGATCCGATGCTCATGACTCATGTTGCGATGAGCGACGCCTTGGCCACCGGGGCTGCGCGGCCGCTGTCGCGATTCGTCACCGACTTCGTCCACCACGGTGATCACTGGTGGCTGCTGTCGGCGGAGGGGTGGCTGCGCGTCGACGACCCGGGGCTGCTGGCGGTGCTCAACAAGCCACGTCAATGGATCGAGGACTAACGGCTCGCTAGGCACGCACAGGAGCCACACGCCCGAGCACCGATCGAGAAGGGATTCTGACATGGGCATTTCTCACCCGCCATGGCCGCCGCGCGCGAGTCCGGGCGATCGGTGGCCCCGCCCCCGTGCCGGGCCACGACGCCCTCGCCCGTCCAGGACTCCGGAGGCGAGTGCTACCCGACACGGTCAGAGCCTTCGGTGAGGCATTGATGGTATTCACCGTCGGGACGGCGACCGAGCTGATGCCCGGCGCAGCAGGCGACGGGGTTGAAGCGGAGAAGTCCGGTGCGTGGCGGATCATCGAATGCCCTCCCCGATGTCTCCACCGCCGAGGCTTTCGACCTGTCCGACAGCTATCGCGTCGATGCGGCCGCCGACCTGGCCGCGGCAGCCGCCAGCAGCGTTCTGCGCCATCAGCATCTGGCCGAAAGGCCAAGTGCGCCTCGCGGGTCATGAGATTCAACGACGAGAGAAGCACAGCCGCGCATCTACGCGCCGCACGCCACGCGTGCTGATGGCGGGCGCGGGCGCCGATCCGGTAATCGCTGTCGGCGAGCGTGGGGGCGGGCATCTGGCGCCAGTCGTTGCTCACGGCGACCGGCCCGGCAGGCCTTCAGCGCATCGCTGGTTTGGCTGAGCGCTGTCCGCTGCGCGACGAAGCACTCAACACCCGTCGGAGGAGACTTAATGTCGTATCTGACGTTCCGCGCTGAACAGGCAGTGCTCGGCGCACTCCTGGCGGCCGAACCGTTACCCGACCAACTCGGCCGGCTCCGCGCGGACCATTTCGGCGCCCCCGGGCACCGGCAGCTGTACGAGACCATCACTGCCCTGCGCTATGACCACCCCAGCCTCAGCGGGGAGGCTCTCATCGACGCCGCCGCCCAGCGCGGCCCTGATCCGGGCGCCAGTCGGCGCCAACTGTGGATGTTGCGCACTCAGTGCCCCGACCCGCGTCACCTCACCGCCTACGCGGCCATGGTTCAGGCTGCAGCATTCCGGCGCGAGGTCGCCGCCGAGGCCGAACGGGCAGAGGCGGAAGCCGGGTATTCGGTGTCTGGTGACGGCACCGTTCATCAGCGGAGATTCGCCGAGGCGCTGACCGACCAGTCCCGGCGTTACGACGTCCTGGTCACCATCGAACCAGGGCGGACCCAACCGGCGATCGGGCGAGCAAGCGTCGGACCGTCGGCCGAAGCCGCGGAACGCCGAGCGCAGCACGAGCACGCGCTGCTCGCCGATCTGTTGCAGAACCCCCGGCAAGCGTTCGAACTGGCCACCTTCATGCCCGACACGACGTTCCGCGACCCGCAGCGACGCGAGATCTACCGCACGATCCGCACCCTCGCCGAGGACGGCGAGGCGATCGACGAGGTCACCGTGGGCTGGCGGATTGCTCACCTCCGCGCGGCCGCCCGCATGTACGGAGCGGAACCCGGCACCCAGCCTCCCTCCGACGTCTACCTCGATCGGCTGGCTCGAACCGTGACGAGCGTGTCGGCGGTGGAAATCGGCCGTGGGTTGGTTGCCGAGGACATTCGCTCGAGCGCCCGAAGCCGTGCGAATGCGATCATCCGCGCTGTGGACTCAGGCGCAGTGACCCGAGGGCTTTCTGTTGACCCTCTCGATTCAACACTAACCCGGCCCACCAACGGTCGGCCTGGGCCGACGCCGTGGCCTGGCCGGTAAGTGCAGACCGGCTGCGTCCGCCACGACCACCTAGCGGCCTTCCAGGTCGCAGTCGTGACGCCGTCGGCAACCAGGCCGGTTCCGCTTGGACTCGATGCTGCGGGAACGACCGGTCTCGAATAGGCGTTTCGCCCTGACGGGTCCGGGCCGATCATGATCCTGGCTACTCGACCCACTCGGCGAGGACCTCGCGGTAATTGCGGGTGGTGCGCTGGTGTATCAGGTGCCTGCATCGGGCACAGCGGTGGTCATGGCGTCGCTCACTGAATCGCTTCCGCCGACTCCTCATGTCGAGACTCGGCGGTGGGAGCTGACCGGGCCCGAGGAATTGCGTTCGGTACGGGGTTCGCTGCACGAGGCGATAGCTGGCAAGCCTTTCTCAGCGGACGCGCGGCTGGAGGAGATTCCCGAGAAGATGGTGCTGGTCGCTTCGGAGCTAGCGACCAACGCGCTCAAGCACGGAAGGCCGCCGAGCGTCGTGCGGTTGCTGCGCGCCGGGAACACCTTTGTCTTGGACGTGGCCGATCACGACCTGAGTGCCCCTCCGGAGTACGCGGCCGGCCGCGATGCGGGTGACGGCGGCCTTGGGTTGTACCTCGTGCGGGACCTGGCTTTCGACGTCGGCTGGTATGTCGACGACGACAGCAAGACCAAGCACGTGTGGGCGCAGTTCCCCGCTGACCCGGCCTGACCCGCGAGCTCACGGCGGGGAGCACAGCGGAATTACGGTTGGCTCAGGCGCGGGTCGTGGCGCCATTCGACGAGCAGCAGCCCGGCGTCGTCGCGGAGCCGTTCGCCGTGGTGGTCGAGTAGCGCCCGGACGAGTTGGCGGAGGGTCTCCGGCGCAGTATGGCCTTGCCGGTCATGGGTGATGAGGAAGTCACCAGGCGGTCGAGGCCGAAGAACGCGCCGTCGGCGTCGCGAGCCTCGGTGAGACCGTCGGTATAGAACAGGATCCGATCGCCGCGCCGAAGCCGGGTGTGGCAGACCGGTCGGTCGCGGTTCAGGCCGATACCGAGGGGCAGGCCGGCTCGGCAGTCGAGGACCTGGTGCAGGTCGTGGTCGCGGACGAGGACCGGAGGGGGATGACCGGCCAGGGTCCAGCGCAGGTCGCCGGTGTCGGTGTCGAGTTGGGCGAGGACCCCGGTGACGAGTTTCCCGTGGCCGAACTGGCCGTGGAGAGTCGCGTCGATCTCGGCGGCGGTGGCATCGAGATCGAGGTTGCGGCGGCGGGCGTTGCGGTAGCCGCCGACGGTCAGACCGGCCAGGACGGCGGAGGACAGGTCGTGGCCGGCCGCGTCGAACACCGCGGCGTGCAATACGGGGCCGTTCATCGCGTAATCGAACAGGTCCCCGCCGACCGCATAGGCCGGTTCGACCATCCCGGCGACGACGACCTTCTCGGTCGCGAACGTCCCCGGTGGCAGCAGCGACCACTGGATCTCCGCGGAGGCGGTCATCTCCCGGACCCGGGCGCGCTGGCGGTAGGTGTCGCTGTGGATGCGTTTGGAGATCAGCATCAACGAGACCAGGGACGCCAGCCTGCGGGCTCGCCGTACAGTGGTCTCGTCCGGGTTCTCGACGGTCAGCCGCAGCACGCCGAGGCGTTCGGTGCCGTCGAGGAGGGTGACCCACAGCCAATGGCCATCGACGGCCTCGGTGACACGGACGTGCAGCTCGGTGAACGCGGACCCCGCGGCGCTGGCGTCGACCGACAGGTGCGTGTCGGGGCGGGGGCCTGTATGGCGCAGAGGTTCGAGCCAGACGAGCTGATCTTGTTCGAGGTCGACGAGGTACAGGACCGGATGGCGGAGCCCTACCGGACCGGCGTGAGCCGCGACCAGCGTGGGAAGGTCCTCGGGGTGGCACATGTGCGAGGCGTGCAGCAACGCGTCGAACATGTCTTCGCCCGAATTGGGCTGCCCATCCGGCATCGTGACGTAGCCCCTGACCTACCTCGGTTGGAAGCGAGCATTGACGATGATGACACGGCGTCTGACCCGCGCCGCGTCGCGGAGCTCCAGTCGGGTACGGCGGCGCGCGGCCCTTGCCTCGGGGCGAACTGCGCGGCTGGACAGGTGCAGGTGCTCAGGTGCTCGTGTGCGCGCCGACGCGCGTGAAGAGCTCTTCGAAGTCGGCGGCGGGCATGGGGCGTCCGTAGAGGAAGCCTTGCGCGAGGCGGTAGCCGGCCTGGCGCAGGCGGTCGGCCTGGGCAGTGGTTTCGACGCCTTCGGCGACGGCCTCGATGCCGAAGTCGGTGATGAACCCGGCGAGGTTCTTGGTGATGATCGCTCCGGCTCCGTCGGCCGCGGCGCCACTGACGAAGGACTTGTCGACCTTGAGTACGTCGACCGGGCAGGTGAGCAGCAGACTGAGCGACGAGTGCCCGGTTCCGAAGTCGTCGAGAGCGATACGCGGCCCGAGTTGTTTGAGCCGGCCGAGTTGTTCGGCGGCGAGGTCGGTGGTGAGGACGGCGGTTTCGGTCACTTCGAGCACGAGCTGGGAGGCGTCGACATCGGTCTCCCGCAGGATGGTCTCGACGTTGTCGACGAAGTGGCGGTCGGCCAGCTGCCGGGCGGAGACGTTGACGCTGATCTTGCTGGGCGCTCGGTCGCGGTAGCGGCGCTGCCAGTCCGCGGCCTGCTGGCAGGACTGCTGGAGCACCCAGTAGCCGAGTTCGGTGATGCATCCGTTCTGTTCGGCGAGGGGAATGAACACGTCCGGTGGGACGAGTCCACGGTCGGGATGCCGCCAGCGCATCAGCACCTCGCCGCCGATCGTCTCGCCAGTGGCGAGGTCGACGATCGGTTGATACAGCGCGAAAATCTGGCCGGTCGGCAACGCGTTCCGGAGATCGGCGGAGAGGCGAGCGTTCTCGTCGGCGGCGCGGTCCATGGCGGGGTCGAACCAGTGTCGGCGGTCTCCGCCGGCGGCTTTCGCCGTGTACATGGCGACGTCGGCGCGGCGCAGCAGTTCCTTCGGGGTGTCGCCGACCCAACTCGTCGCGATGCCGATGCTGGTGGCCGTCTTGAGGGTGTGGGGGCCGAGATCTGCTGGTTCGCGGATCGCCGCGAGGATGTCGTCGACCAGAACTTCGACGCTGGTGGCATCCGTGCGCAGGGCAGCGGCGAACTCGTCGCCGCCGAGCCGGGCCACCATGCCCAGGTCACCGACGATCGTGGTCAGGCGCGTGCTCAACAGGGTGAGCAGGGCGTCGCCCACACCGTGGCCGAGACGATCGTTGACGGTCTTGAAGTCGTCGACGTCCAGCAGAACCAGGTGGAACGGCTGGCCGTCGGCGAGCAGTTGCTCGACGTGCTGTTCCAGCAGGGCCCGGTTGCCGGCTGTCGTGAGGCTGTCGTGGGTCGCCTGGTATTCGAGCTGTTCCTGGTAGCGGCGCAGGTCGGCCAGTTGTGCGTCGACGGTGGCCAGTAGCTGGTGGTTGTCCCGGAGGGCGATGATCTGCCGGACGATGACGAGGAACGTCAGCGTCACCGCGGCGACCTCCATGATCGCGGTCTCTGTGGGGTCGACGCTTCCGGTGGCGAGCAGCAGTCCGTCGGTGGCGGCGACCGACAGGTACGGGATCGTGCTGACGCGCCGGGACCGCCTCCGAGGTGCCGGCATGCTGGCGCCGGCGCGCAGTTGCCGGACGGCGGCGAGATGAATGCTGAGGGCAGCCACCGGAACGGCGATGAGGCTTGAGGACAAGTACGGGCGTGACACGAGGAACGGCGACAGGCTGCCGAACGCGGCGCTGATCGCGCTTCCGACGGCGAGGATGTGCAGGGAGCGCCGGTCGAGGCGTCCGGCGCCGGCGAAGGCGACCTTCACGAACGACGCCATGGACAGGAACCCAACCACGGCGAGGGACAACATTGCCCAGGCCGAACCCGTCTGGGTCACCCACTGCTGGTGATCGCGCAGTGAAAAGTGCCAGACGATCGCGGCGACCGTGATCAGCACCATGCAGGCATCGAGACCGAACCGGATCCAGTCGCTTCGGCTGCGTTGCCAGGACGGCAGACGTAGCAGCGCCCACATCACCACGCCCACCATGAGGAGGTAGAGGGTCAACGTGACCGGGCCGACGCGCTGCGAGGGCACCCGGCTGCCCACCGCATCGACCGTGTTGGCGATCGTGCCCGCGATGAACAGCCCGCATGCCCCCCTCAGCTGCCGCCAGAAACGCCGGGTACCGGCGTCGAGCGCGGACTGACGCGTCACCTGCCAACAGGCGTACCCGGCCAACAGAGCAGTGACCGGCAGGGGAAGCCATCCGACGACCGGATGCCCCCAAGGGACCGCCAGTCCGACGGCGAGCCAGACAACGTTGAACGCCACCAGTGCGGCGGTGGCGAAAAGCGGCCAGTCCCAGCTACGCCGGAAGCCGACCCGTCGCCGTACAACCTCATCCGTCACACAACGCCTCATCGGCTACCGGATCTTCGAATCAATCCCTTCACCGGTAACCAGTGGGCTGCCGATCCCCGCGCTGTCGGGTGCTCGCACGCCGCAGGACAACCACGGCCACCTGCGGTTCGTCGATCTGTACGGAGCGGGCCGGTACGAGTCGGCGGTAACTCGCAGATTGTCGAGCCCGGTGGGACGCCGCGTCAGATGGCGTCCGGCAGCCGAGGTGGCGTCGTGGAGTGCGAGCCGGGTCCGCTCAGGTTTAGGTCAGGCGCGAGCGGGCGAAGGCTGGTCCATGATGGGGCAGGAATTTAGGCATTCGGTTCGGCGGCACTCCGATGGGCAGACCGTGACGGCGACGCTGACCGGTGAGTGGGATGTCCTGGCCGATGGCTCGCTGGTGGCTGAGCTGAATGCCCTCCTGGATGAGGGCTACCGCAATGTCATCATCGACGCTGCCGCCCTGACTTTCTGTGACTCGGCGTGCCTCGGTCACCTGGTCGGGTTACATCGACGGTCCGCTGAGCGCGGGGGGTGGCTACGGGTGGTCGGCCCGGCGCTCGCTGTCCGGCGGCCGATCGAGCTCACCGGTCTCGACCAGGTCCTCGAAGTCAGGGACCGTTGAGTCCGGGCCGCAGGCCAGTCTAGTCGCCAGGACGGTAATGCTGTCATTGAGTCCGAACGGTTGTCCGATGATTCGTTCGGCGGTCGCTGCCTGTCCGTACACTCGTCGGATGACCGTCGGCCTGTCCGGCGAGCGGATACGCCCTGACCTTGGTGTGCATCGTCGCCACGCGGGCACGGCTGCTCCGTACGCTGTTCACCTTTAGGGCAGGGAAGTCGTCGATCGTGCCACGCACGGCTAAACAAGAGGCAGATCACTTCATGACAGCGGTACCAGGCCAGCGGCCGACCGGCGCGACGTCACGGTTCGACGGGGACACGACCGAGGGGGATCTGCGGGCGCTGTTCGGGCAGT
>NZ_JBICTY010000015.1:0-34451 GCF_043197895.1 Cryptosporangium sp. NPDC048952
GAACTCACGCGGATACGGCTTCGGCACAGCAACATCCTTCCAGCCCGGCCGGTGGCCAAGCCATCTCAGATGTCACAGATCCGTGCAGCAGCCCCGTTTGAAATCGACCGGGCCTCGGCAGTTGTTTGGTTCGCGGTTGACGTCGAACCGGGACGGCTGGAGCAGCAGTCCAAAGAAGGTCTGGACCTCCTTCTCCGATGAGAACGCCCGTCCGCGCCCTCGATTGATGAGCGTGTACCCGTCCTGGTGCTCGACGTAGTGCTTGAACGTTTCGACCGCCGTCTTGGCCTCGTCGTACGACGTCCACGGTCGGTCGTACAGGTCGGTTTTCGCTGCAATGTCGTGCGCGGCCGCCTGAACCCGATCGCGGAACAGGTACTGCGTGTCCCGTGTCTTCTCCAGGCTCGACGCGGACGCCTCGTCCTGGTGTTCCTCCTTGAGCGCGATGTAGTAGTCGACGAGCTCGGGAAACTGCGCAACGGTAAGTGACCGGGCTTTGTCGATGGCCTTCCTGTCCGGGTTGGCGCCCATCTGCCTGCCTAGGTAGTCGTTCACCTGTGCACGCAGCTGTTCGTCGGGGAGTGCGAGCGCGATCTGCTCAAGCCGGCCGATCATGTCCGACCGGTTGATCCACGTGTCATCGCGGGTCAGCAGGTCCAGCGGGCTGAGGATCACGTAGTCGCCGGGTAGGTCGTTCCCGGACTCATCGATACCGCCGTCCACCCATGGCAGGCAGTACGAACGGGCTGCCCACGTCCCAGTCTTGTAGTTAAACGCCGCGCGTTGGACGGTGACGTCGCGGGTCTGGTCCGGTCTAAGGTGGTTCTTCGCGAATGTCGCAGTGAAGGTCAGCAAATGATGCTTGATCAGGTTGGTTGTGAAGTCGCTTATGTTGTCTCGCCCTACGCCGGGTTGAATAAGCGCGACCTTCTCAACGTGGCTAGAACGGGTGACCGTCTCAGAGCCCAGGTTGCTGAGAACGTCGCCGAGTGCTTGGTGGAGTGACGTAGCGAAGCTCCGGCCCAGGCCATGGCCGGAGTTGCCATCCCGGGTGAACCCCAGCCAATTCTGCTTGACCTCCTTGAACGCATACAGGCTGTGGATCAGGCCCATGTCGAGGCGGTCCCCGGCCCGGTCCCTGAGAAATCGCAGGTACTCGAGGATCTGATTGTGGAGCGCGAGGTAAGCCGTATCTTCGCTGTTGAACAGCAGGAACGGGTCGATGAAGAGTGGCATGTCGGCGACTAGGGAGATGTCCAGCGCGCCGAACTCGACGAGGGTGTCGGGGTGGACGCCGAAATAGTCGGAGAAGTAGATGGCAGCCGGGTCGGGACCCCACTGTCCGCCGTCGGCCCCCGTGGCATCGTCCACCGGCACCTCCTCCGGTGACCGACCGTCTCCCGACGTTCTCCGAGTGCTCACAGCCTCCCATCCTCTCGTATCCGTCCCGTGCATGCTTGACCTACGCGCTACGTATCGAACGCCATCCCTGTGGCCGACCCCCGTGCCGACCTCGCGCGGGCTCCGCTCCAGGGCTGAGGGATGGAGGACTCAGCCCGGAACGGTCAGGTCAAGGTTGTCGATTGTGAACCGCGGACGTCCGCTTCTGCCGCGCGGTGCGCCTTTCGGACCCGGTGGCCCAAGCCTGGACGAGACCTGAGCTTGGACGAGCTGCGGCCCGGAACGCGGTGGGCGTTCCGGGCCGGTGTGCTGGGTGGTTCAGCTGCAGGGGTTGTAGTCCCAGCAGTCGTTGTAGCGCTTCTTGTGGTGGCGGCGACGGCGCGGCTTGCACTCTTCGTAGGAGTAGTCGTTGCAGTTGTCGTACGAGTAGTCGTAGCAGCCGCTCATGTCGTCCAGCCTCCAGAAGGTTCGGTTCGCGGGGTGTGTCCCCGTACTGGAACCAGGTTCTCCCGGGCCGGTTGCTCGCTCGGTCGCCGCCGCGACGCCAGGAGCGTTCGGTCGCCAACAGACGCTCTTGCCGCTGGGAGAGTACGTGCGAGGATCCACGTCATGGAGGCGGAACTAGTTTCGCGTGCGATTGCCGCCGTGACAGCACTGGCCGGAGAGCTGAAGCTCCAGATCGACGACGTCGTCGTACTTCACAATTCGAACAAGCTTTCCCTCCTGTTGATGCCGTGTGGCGTCTGCGCCCGAATAGCCCCCGAGGGGCAGGAGGTAGCCGCGCTCGAAGTCGAACTCGCACTGCGACTTGCTGGGACCGGAAGCCCTGTCGCGGCGCTGGCACCCGAGGTCGAGCCACGGGTCTACCAACGCGACGACTTCGCCATAACGTTCTGGACCTACTACGAGACCGTGACCGCTGATCCGGACTTCCCCGGCGCCTACGCCGATGCGCTCTACCGCCTGCACACCGGCACGCCCCGCCGCAGACATGGGCGCAGATCGTCACGGCAGTTACACCAATGATCACCGTCGTGGGCGGAGCCCTCGTCGCTGCGATGGTCTATCACTTGAACCAGCGGGCAGCCCGCCGTGAGCGTCGCGCGAAGGCGTTCGCGGACGCGCTTAACGCCATAGAGGACTACGCCGAAATGCCGTACCGCATCCGCCGCCGCTGTCCTGGAGCGGAGGTTCGCCAGCAACTCACCGTCGAGTTCTGCCGGATAAAGTCCCGCATTCGCTTCCATGAGGCCTGGCTGCGGATCGAGGCGCCCGAGGTGGTGGATGCGTACGAAAACTTCGAACGGACCGCTCGCCAGCAGTCCGGTCCGAACGCCAGTCACGCATGGACCCTGCCGCCAATAGAAGACGACGCCGGCATGAACCTGGGGTGCGGTTATCCACGAGACCAGATAGACCGTGCTCGCGACGAGTGCGTGGCGGCGATGCTGCGCTCGCTTGGCTGAACCAGGCGGTCCGGTCAGCATGGACCGATGCACTCAACTGCCGCATTGCGCCGGACCGATCTCGGTTGACGTTGTCGGCAGGGTGGTCGTATGCGTCCGTTCGGTGAGCTGGTCGATGAGGCTGTCGCGGCCGACGTAGCGGGGTGGAGCTTCGACTGGCTGGACGGCCGCGCCACCGAGCAGCGGCCGCCCTGGGGGTATTCGCAGCAGCTCGCCGCGCGCCTCGGCCGTGCCGCTGCGGCCTTGGACATCGATACCGGCGGTGGCGAGATCATCGCGCAGATCTCGCAGCTGCCATCGAGGATGGTCGTCACGGAGACGTGGCCTCCGAACATTGAACGCGCTCGCCGTGGCTTGTCCGGCCGTCCGGTGGACGTGGTGGCCGTCCAGCCGGGAGAACCGTTGCCGTTCGCGGACGCGAGCTTCGACCTGGTGTGCAGCCGCCATCCGGTGAGCCCTCGCTGGGCTGAGATCGCCCGCGTGCTGACTGACGACGGCACCTACTTCGCTCAGCACGTCGGGCCGTCCTCGGCGTTCGAGCTGATCGAGTGGTTCCACGGCCCACTGCCGCGGGAACGGCTAGACCGCGATCCGAGCCGAGACACCGCAGCGGCCCGGACCGCGGGACTACGGATCGTGCAATTGCGCACTGCCCGCTGTCGGATGGAGTTCTTCGATGTCGGTGCCGTCGTCTACATCCTGCGCAAATGCGTGTGGTGGGTGCCTGACTTCACCGTCGATCGTTACCGGGGCGCCCTCCAACGGCTCGATACCCACATCCGCGAACACGGTATGTTCGTCGCCCACTCCACCCGGACCCTCATCGAAGCTCGACGTTCTCCCCGCTGAGCGACATCCGCTCTTGCCGCGTCCAGGATGTCGGAGGCGGTAAAGCTTGCGACGCTGCGCAGAGCACGCCATCCGACCTGTAGAGCCGCCCTCACGCCGTGGCCCAATGCCGCTGAGGATCGAGCCAACCGCGATCAGGGAACCAGGCGATGCACCTGCCAAACGGCTGCGCCCAGACCCAGACATGGGTGACCTCGGGCGGCAACACCGGATGTTGGTCCGGCAGTCCGCCGAACTGATCATGCAGGCTATGAAAGGCGGACCATTCCTTCCCCAAGGGGAGCCCGACGAAGGCGTGGCGCTCGGCGGCTCCCGTCTCGTCAAGCTTCCTGCGCACGTCGGCCCGACCAGGTGCACTCAGAAAATCGGTCAACCAGGTGATGAGTGCCGGCCAGTCCTGCTCGGCGGGACCGCCTACCCCTTGAGGGTAGAGAAGGATTTTCGGCTCCTCGTCCGGCTGCGGTGGCCGAGAACAAAGTCGTACGATCCCACGGCCGACGAGCTGGCGTAGCTCTACGACCGAGGAGCGGGCGAGGCTGCCATCGGGCTGCACGATCTCCAGAAATATGCCTGCGTCCTCCAGCCGTCGGAGGGATGTCTCCAAGACAGGCTTGAGTGACTTGAGTCTGGCCGACTTCGAGACCGTGACATACCAAATCCGGCCAAGCGTAGGAGCGGCCATCTCCTGATCCCGAAATACCAGCTGATCTAGCTGGGCATAGTCGGGGTCGACATCAGAAACGACCTCCAGAAACGCGGCTGGACGGTCGGCATACTCGATCCGAATGTCCGCCATCCTCGGAACGCTGTTGTCGTCCTGGATCAACACGCGCTCACCGGTAAATCGAGCAACGACGCGGGCGGCCATGAACTCGAAGTCGCCCTCATAGCTGCGAGCGTCGCGCTTTCGCATGCCATCTGAGCGCAAGTCGATGGGGTAGCCGGGCCGGAAATCTTCCATCGTCATTCGGTGCTCCTCCGGTGGTACTCAGCGCAGAGTCTCCCATGCACCGACGTTGACCAGAACTGCGTTTCGTCCGAACAAGGAGGCCGTGCCCCGTCGGGCATCGACGGCTTCGCATGGTCAATCGCGAACGTGCAGCGGCGTCCTCTTCTGCCGCTTTCAGCGCACCGCACTGGCGGCGAGGCCGAGCGACTACACCGGGCCCTAGCGCAGCGGGTGGCCGCCGGGGGCTTGCGAGCTTGGCTCAATATCCTTGATCTCGGCTCCGGGGCAGGTGGGCAGGATGCCCCACCCGTCGGCGCTTTCTATCGGTGCGGTGACGGCTGCCCCGGGCCGCCTGCCTCAGGTGTCCATTCGTTGAGACGCTCGTCCGAGTCCTCTGCCCCCTGGAAGCTCAAGCGGACGAACGCACTCATTTGCCGCCGTTATCGGCGCGCCTGTCTCGGCGCCGGGGCGATGCCCGTGCCTGCTAGCTGCCACCCCGCCGCCGGACGCAACCAGTCCCCGCTGCCCGCCCGCGAAGCGCCCAAGGTGTTGTGGCGCCTTGCGATTTGGACCGATGGCGCCTCTGACGTTAAGCCCGACCTTCACGCACCCTGCGATGTGATCCGGTCCGTGAGCTCATCGGCGAGTCTATGGAACGCCTCAACCTCCCACTCGGGCCGGCGTAGTGGAACTCCCTGGACATTTAGAAAATGCTGCAATGGCATTTCGGGTCGCTGGGATCGCCAGCCCCAGAGAAGTCCGCCAGCATCCTGACCGTCCTCCACTACCCGCTCGAGCAAGCCAAGGTCTTCAAATGTAATGACGCCCAGCGGGGCGGCACGCTTGGACTGCAGCGTTTCGGCAGCTGCTAGAAGTCCCTGAACGCGGTTATGCACGGCGGGATTCCACGGCAGACCATCATCCGGGATGACGATTAGCGGAACGAACCTGGTGCCCGCCGGCAGGTTTCGGCCGGTCAGCTGAGGTAGGCGTGTCGTTAGATGCTGAATCGTGGAAGCGATCTGAGACGCCTTTCGGCCAGCGAGCACCGCCTCAACCTCTGCATCGAGATCCGTCAGGCTCGCGAACCCGCCCGCCACGGGCTGGGCTAGCCGCCGATTGGTCGCGTCGAAGCACAACCACACGTCGCCGCAGTCCACAGCCCAATCGCACACCTTCGGAATGTGGCGCTTCGTCCGCCACGCGCGCCTCATGGCGTGTTCGGCATAGACCCGCTCGAAGTGTCCAGTGGCGGGAAAGATCCGACGCAACGTCCGGGCCACGCAGTCCTCGAACTGAGTATTGAGCGCGAAGCGGAATGCCTCTGCACGTCCGCCGGCGGCGGCCAAGCTTCCGCTGCCGTCAATTCGGCGAAGATGCTGACCGACATCGAACTCGGGCACCTGACCGAAGGCGCGTTCCAACACGAACCCGAGCCGGATGACTTGTACCGACCCGTCCGGCAGGCGAACGAGGGGCTTCTCACGCAGTCTGTTGAAGTCCCACGGGCGATGGACGGCATCCTGGCCCGAGGCGTAAAGCTGCAGCTCGGACAGCGACGCGGAGGCGGCGCCGAGAAAACGCTCGACGGCCTCCTCCGCGATTCCGATACGACTGAAGAACTCCGGCGGAAACCTAAGGTAGCGATGTTCTTGAGCTTGAACCCATAGGTGGATGGCCACGCCTAGGAACGCATCGAGCTCGCACCCGGTAGCTTCCAAGAACAGCTCGGCCGGCGTTCCTCCGGCTCGAGACACGAGGCCTGGGTCGACCGACAGACCCCAGCCATCGCGCCACATGGCCTGGGTGCGAGCGATCAACGGCAACGGCCGCGCTGTGACGTTGAAGTACTGGTTCGCCATCATCTCCGCGGCCAGCGACGCCGGCAGCCCGCCCCAGGTTGGCGCATCCTCATCCAGGACATGCCCAACCTCGTCGCCGATGCTCCAGACGGCCTGCAGGACAAGACCGAGATCGCTAAGGTCATCCCGGCTCGCGCCCGCCGGACAGTAGCGCAGGGCCTCCTTCACCGCGACGACGAGCAACTGCGGGGGCAATAGGCGCCGACCCTGCCGAATCGCCGCGAGGGCCTGCGTTCGTGCGTGATCGGCGAGGGCCGCCGCCCAACCGGCCTCGATCGCCGGAATGCCCAGAGCCTGCAAATCCAAGTCTCGTAGCATGCTGCTGAGCAGCGACAACGCGTGGCCGATCGGAATTCGGCCCCACAACTGGTACCGGGTCGCGCTGTCCATCGCCTCGCCGAAGATCTCCTCGGCGGTGCAGTACGGCTTGCCCAACACTGTCCAGGAGGACTCGATGCCGGCTACCCCCGGCGGGAGCCACAACTCTGGCGCTGATGGGAGCCACAGATCAGCCATGAACCCAAACGCTAGATCGGTCCTGCGAAACCGACAATCCGATTCGGCCTCAGAGATGGCAGCAGCCGCACGGGTTGAGCACCATCGATCCCGCGGAAATTGAGGCATTCGAACGCTTCACCCGCGAATGGATGCGGATTGTGGCGAAGCACGGCGGAGTCCACGACGGCTACTTCTTACCGGCCGAGGGTGCCAGCGACCAGGCCGAGGCGTTGTTCAGCGCCGAGGGCCTGGGTGCCTACGAGCGTTACCGCACCCGGATCGGCAGCGACCCCGAGTTCGTCGCAGCGGACAACATCCGTGATGAGTCAGGCTGTGTCCTGCGGGTACGAGCGGACCTTCATGCGCCCGCTCCTACCCAACGATTGAATACACTCACATGCCGCCGTTAGGCTTTCGATCCAGCTGGCCGTGGGGCGCTCTCCGACGCGCCTAGTGCGTTGACCACGAACGTTCACCGGTTCGGTGACACGCCGGGCGTGGTCGGTGACGTGAACCGTTGACCGGTCCAGCCTGGAGGCTTCGACGTTGTCGGAGCGAGGGAGGTGACCGGTTGGCTGAGCCGGTGAAGGCACGCAGGTTGACCGACGAGGAAGGTCAGCGGCTCCTGCAGATCGTGCGTAGGGGCCGTAACCCGGTCCGGGTTCGGCGCGCGACGATGATCATGGCCTCGGGGACACCGGTTCCGGCGATCGCGCGTCTGGTCGCGGCTGATGAGGACACCGTCCGGGACGTCATCCACGCGTTCAACGAGGTCGGGTTGAACGCGTTGGACCCTCGGTGGGCGGGAGGCCGTCCCCGCCTGATCAGTGATGAGGACATCGCGTTCCTCGTCCGGACGGCCCGAACGCGACCGAAGAGACTCGGGTTGCCGTTCACCCGGTGGAGCCTGCGGAAACTCGCCGGCTACCTGGCCGGGAACTACCGGAACCAGGGCGCCTGGCCGGCCCGGATCGTGCGGGCCGGCCGGGAACGGCTGCGGCAACTCCTGCGGCAGGCCGGAGTCTCGTTCCAGCGGACCCGCACCTGGAAAGAGTCCCCCGACCCGCAGAAAGACATCCAACTCGATCGGATCGAGCACGCCCTGGAGACCTTCCCGGACCGGTGTTTCGCGTTCGACCAGTTCGGGCCGTTAGGCGCGCCGCGGCAGACCTTGACCTCGCTGTGGCCTGGGTTGCTCAGGATCTGCAGGGTGTCGGTGTCGCATAGTTGTTCCCGCGAACGGTCGTCGTAGTCACGGCCGCGCGCTGCGGGGCGGTCTGCCCGCGCTCGCTCACCAGTGTCGGCAGGGCGCGCTGCTCGTCAACGCGCGGGGTGTGGCGGGCCCGCCGCCACAGATCGCGCGTGCGTATCGCCGGCTGGTGCGAAGCCCGTCCATCCGGCCCCGCTCCCCATCCTGGCGGCACCCGCCAGCGGCCACGGTATGCACTACCGGGTCGAGACGTCGGTCGTCGGCCTGACCTGGACGGTCGCGGTCGAGGGCCACTTCGGCGTCGACTACCGCAACACCACGGACGCCGCACCGCTCGCCGCGGGCAGCACGTCCGAGGTCCGCGACCTGCGCTGCACCATGCTCGGGCCGACGGCGGCACGCTCTTTCACCTGGTTTGCACTGCGCCGAGCGACGGATCGTCGTTCAGCGCCTCGACGGCCCGCTGCCACGCCGGGTCGCCGTCGCTCAGCGCCGAACGGAGGTAGGCCCAGGTCATCCGCTGGGTGACGGCTAACCGTTCGGGATCCTCGTCGTCGGTCTCGGCGAGGCTGTAGCCCATGATCCCGCCGAGGTAGTACTTTCCGCCGGGCAGTGAAAGCAGCGCGTCGGCGCCCGGGCTTAACTGGTAGGACTCGGTGTGCCAGGCGGCGCCGCGGGTGGTCAGGTGCGGGCTCTCGTCCGCGTCGCCGTAGACCACCAGGGTCCGCGTGGTGAGCGCCGAGAAGTCGGTTTGGAGCTCGGGGAACGCCTCCCGCACGGCGTCCAGCATGCCGTCGGGGGAGCCGGCCGACGACAGCAGCACGCCGGCGCTGATCCGAGGATCCCGCAGGTCCTCCGGTGCGTCGGCGCGGCGTGCGCCCAGTAGCACGCTCGCGGTGTTGCCGCCCGCGGAGTGACCCACGACCGCGATGCGGGCATGGTCGAGCCGGCCCGCGATGACCGGGGCCTGGGCCTCGACCGCGTCCAGGGCGTCGAGGATGCGGGTGAGGTCCTCGATCCGGGACCGCCAGAACAGGGGATGGCCGGGCGCGTCCCGGTCGAGGCCGAGGCCGCCGCTGAGCGAGCTGAGATGGGTGGGCTGGATGACGGCCAGCCCGTGGCTGGCATAGAAGTCGGCCAGAGGCGCGAAGCCGTCTTTGGACTCCAGGTACTGCGTCCTGCCGCCGCCGTGCGACAGCAGGACGATCGGCACGGCGTCGCCGGTCAGGGGCGCGGTGATCCGCAGCTCCAGCGGGAGACCACGGCCGGGAGCCTGGAGGGTGACCGGGTTGACCGTGACGGTGGGGACGGCGTCCGGCGCCGGGATACGCCGGGCGCGCTGTACGAAGTTGTTGGTCATGCCGCCACTGTCCGGCCGATCGCTGCGGCCGGACAGGACCGATGTATCCAGGATCAACCCGATCCTGGATAGGGTCCGGCCCTGGCGAGGATACTGGGGGAGTGATCGACCGACCCGGGCTGGCCGCCTTCCTGCGGCGCCGACGCGAGCAGCTCTCGCCGGCCGACGCCGGCCTGCCGCGGACGACGCGCCGCCGGACCCCCGGTCTGCGCCGGGAGGAGGTCGCCGTGCTGGCCGGCGTGTCCAGCGACTTCTACGCGCGGCTGGAGCAGGCCCGCGGCTCCGATCCGTCCGCGTCGGTCGTGGCCGCGCTCGCCCGTGCCCTGCGTTGCGACCCGGATCAGCGGGACCACCTGTTCCGGCTGGCCGGCGTGCCGGTCCCGGCGCGAGACGTGGTCCACGACGTCGACCCGGGGCTGCGTCAGCTCGCCGCGCAGCTGGAGACGCTGCCGGTGTGCATCTACAACGACCTCGGCGACGTGCTGCACACCAACGCGCTCGACGACGCGCTGGCCGGCCGCCGGGAGCTTCGCCCGGGACGGGACAGCAACATCTACTGGCGGTGGTTCGTTGATCCGGCCGCCCACGACCGGGTCCCGGAGGCGGACCGCGCCCGGCTGTCCGCGGCGCACGTCAGCGACCTGCGGGCCACCTACGCCCGCCGCGGCGAGGACGACCGGGTCACCGCGCTGACGCGTGACCTCGCCACGCACAGCGCGGAGTTCCGGACGCTGTGGGACCGCCAAGACGTCGCCGTCCGGCAGGCCGACCGCAAGGACCTCCGCCATCCCGCGATCGGGCTGATCCGGCTGCGCTGCCGGATTCTGATGACGCCCGACGCGGGGCTCCGGATGCGAATCCTGCTGCCGATGGAGGGCACCGACGCCGCCGAGAAGCTGGAGCTGCTGCACGTGATCGGCACCCAGGACTTCGCCGGAACGGAGTGAGAACAGGTCAGCAGGCCAGCGGTGACAGATCGCGTCATCGTGGCCAGCCACCACCACGTCGACGCGACCACGCGCCCCGCGAGATCCACCCGCTCGACCAGGCCCTGGCGGCGTACGACCGCTGCGACGCCCCCGGCGTCCTGATACGCCGACGGCCGATGCACGACCGTCTCTGCGGGCCGATCTGCTACCCGGCACGACCCGCCCTCGGCCACCATGACAACGCGCAACCCGGGCCGAGTAACCAGACGCACGAACATGCCGAGAAGAGTGCATCCTCTTTTGGTTCCGATATCCCAGTTCGGCCCGCTACCCCTGCTGCCGCCTGGCGCTGTGCTGGTCGATCGGAGCGGCTTAAGGCATGCCAGTCCGGCTTGCCATGTGCGGCGCTGCGGCACGCGGCGCGACGAGCAATAATGTCAGTATGTGGAGGCGAGTTGCAGAGCCGAGCAAGGACGAGTGGGGCGCCTTACGCCGGTCTAGGAAGATGAGAATTTATGCCGACGAAGATATAGAGGACGACATCGTCTGAATATTTCGGGATGAGCGGGTCAACATCAAGAGCGCTCGTGAGATGAACAGGCGGGGGCTACCGGATTCCTCCCAGGCTGCCTTTGCTTTCCGCGAGAAACGATTCCTACTTACTCGAAACGGTAAAGACTTCTGGCCAGAAGCCGAGCTACCGCTGCAGCAAACTCACGGACTGATTGTCCTAGACGCCGATCCTCATGATTTGGAAAGGTATTTGCTCACCGTCGGCCATATAATCAGCTTCGTACCCTTCGCTGACTACCACGTGGGCAGCAAATTGCGGTTCTCTCCGGACGCCTTGCAGATCAAGTATCTTTCGGACGCTGGAGCGATTCAGGTCTCACGTTATCGACTCGACGGCGAGGAGCCGCTTGAGTGGATCGACGACCAGCCTTAGTCGCCCGCCCGATCGAGGACGGGCTTTGCTCGGCAGGGAACCTCAAGCGGCCGTGGCCAGCGGTACCGCCCCCGAGCGTGAAAGTCACGCTGGCGGGACCAGAGCTCGCAACCTGGCCAACCGCGCTTGGCGGTTGCGATCCCCCGGGGATACGCCGCGACCGTTGCCCACGAACGTCCTCCTCCTGCGATGGGACACCAAGCCCGCAAGCGCATCAGGAGACGTTCCTACGCCCTGCATCGACACGCAGAACGCCCTTCTATGCCGCGCGGACAGCACAGGCCAGCCTTGTTCATCACGGCGGCAAGCTGGCACGGTCCCAACGTACTTGGTCGGACGGACGGTCGGTGACGCTAGGTTGCCACAGTGGACAGCGACTGGGTCAATGCAGGCGGTACCGTGCTGGCAGCGTTGATAGCCGGGGCCGCCCTCTCCTTCGCCAAGCGCGCGGCGGATGCCTCTCGGAAAGCAGCAGATGCCTCAAGGGAACTTGCCCGGAGGGAGGCTGACCGCGACGCTGCACGCGAGGACGAGCGACGGCGCGAGCAGGCGATTCAGGTCGCCGCATGGCTTCCTGACGACGTGGATAGCGCCGATGGTGTAGCGGAGGTCGCCAACGTTTGGGTCAACAACGCATCGCCGTCGCCGGTGTACAACGTCCTTGTCGAGGTTTGGTGTCGGGATGAGGGTGTGGAGGGCGGCTTCCGCTGCTTGGGCGACACAAGTGGCGGTAGGGGGTTTCGAGAACTCGTTCCGCCAGGTGGTAGGTCGTTCGCAGTCGCCATCGAGGCTTCCGGCGGACGGGGGCTGCGAGCGGCCGTTTCCTTCCGAGATGTGAATGAACGTCATTGGCGTCGAGATCTCGCCGGGCGATTGGTCGCAGTAGCGCAGGATTAAGGCGTCCCGACGCACGCATATGGCACCCCTCTATGTCAAGACGCCGTCCTGCGGCGGGGCCTAGGGTGGTGGTTGGCGGGTCCGGGATGTGACTTCTCCGAAGAGCCGGCGTGGGAATGCGGGTCGGTCGCGCTGGAGCCAGTAGTCGTTTCCCGGTGTCCTCCTGGGCCCGTCCCTGTGGTGTCGTGTGTGGTCAGCGCGTCGCGGAGGATGGTGCGGTAGACGATGTCGGACAGGCGCCGTTTGAGGGCGCGCATGGCTTCCAT
Source organism: Cryptosporangium sp. NPDC048952 (assembly GCF_043197895.1). NCBI lineage: Bacteria > Bacillati > Actinomycetota > Actinomycetes > Cryptosporangiales > Cryptosporangiaceae > Cryptosporangium > Cryptosporangium sp. NPDC048952. Next base: position 12,634 of record NZ_JBICTY010000015.1, read on the forward strand.
CGAGGGATTCCCGTCGACGTTTTTGCGCCGGTCGTAGTAGGCCCTCCCTCGGTCTGGTTGCGGAGCTGGACGGTGGCCATGATGTGCAGGAACCGGTTGATTTGCCGGTTCCCGCCGCGGGAGAGTCGATGCCGGACCCGGTCACCGGACGAGGCGTCGATCGGTGACCGGGTCCCGGTCCAGGACCCGGAGTGCGCCTTGGACGGGAAGCGGGTGATCTCGCCGACTTCGACCAGCAGCCGCGCTGCTCCGGACGGGCCGATACCGCGTAGCTCGAGCAGGCTGGTGCCGGTGGCGCGGACGAGTTCCGTCAGTTCTTTGTCGGCGGCCTTGCTGCGCTGATAGACCCGTTCCAGATCCGTGATGAGTTCCGCGGCGACCCGTCGGCGGGTCTTGCCGGCCGCGTCCCGCGGACGAACGGTGGCCAGCAGAACCTTGGCTTGCGCGGCGGACAGGAACCTCTTGGCTCCACCCGGGATGAGCAGCAACAACAGGGCGTGGAGCTGGGAGATCATCCGGGTGTGATCCTCGCCGAGTGCTCGGCGGCGGTCGACCAGGGTCTGCAGCACCGCCAGCTGTTGATCGTCGACGACCGGACGCAGACCGGTCATCCGGGTGCCGACCAGCGCAATGGAATGCGCGTCGGTGGCGTCGGTCTTGCGGCCCTGTCCGGTGGCGAACACCCGGGCCCGGGCGGAGAGTTTCGGCGGGACGTCCACGACCTGTTCACCGTCGGCCAGCAGCCGCGCGGCGATGTGTTTACCGATGCCGCTGCAGCCCTCGATCGTCCACACCCGGTCGGTCCACTGCGCGGCATAGACGCGCATCGCCGCGTAGTCCTCGACCGTGGTCTCGAACCGGCCGCCGCCGAGGATGGACTCGTCGTCGGCCATCACCTCGATCGTCACCGACCGCTTATGCGGGTCCATTCCAATCAGGACATGCGTCGGGCTTTCTGGGGCGCTGCTCATGGATTCTTCGACCCTTCAGCGCCCCCGAGGATCACCGGGAAAGGGTCGGGAGGGCACCGCTACTTCGAGCTGGGCAAACCCCTGACTTGTTTACTCGGGGCAGACGCCGAGGGCCTGCAGCCCTAGCGTCAGGGCGCCGGTCGGCACTGGCTCGCAAACCCCTTGCCGCCCTCGGGCTGGCTCATCAAGAGCGTGCCGCCGCTGGCCGGCGCCCGGCCGTGGTGTGGCTCAACAGAGGCGTGCTCACTGATTCTTCTTCAAGTCAGGCTGCCCACCACGGCTTCCCGATTCGCCTGGTGGAAGGTATTCGGCCCGTCCGTGATCACGATCGGCATCGACCCGCACAAGTCCTCCTTGACCGCCGTCGCGCTCGATGCGACCGGCCAGCAACTCGCCCACCGGCGCATCGCCGTGAACGCCGCCGCCTACGACACTCTGATCGGCTGGGCCGCCGCCTGGCCGCTGCGTCGTTTCGCGGTCGAAGGCGCCTCCGGACTCGGACGCGGTATCGCCCAGCTGTTAGCCGCCGCCGGCGAGAACGTCGTTGACGTCCCCGCGACACTGGCCGCCCGGGCCAGGCTGCTGGACACCGGCGGCGTTCGCAAGACCGACGCCGCGGACGCGGCGAGTGTTGCTCACGCCGCCATGCGCAAGCAGTTGCGCCCAGTCATCGCCGAGGACCATCACACTCGGCTGAGGTTGCTCTCCGAGCGCCGCGACGACCTCGCGCGCGAACGCGTCCGGCTCCTCAACCGCCTCCACGTGCTGCTGCGCGACCTGATACCGGGCGGCGCGGCCACCGATCTCACCGCGCCCAAAGCCGCCGAGATGCTTCGCCAGGTCCGGCCGCTGACCGCCACCGACCACTGTCGCCGCGACCTGGCCCGCGAGCTCCTGGCCGACCTCCGCCACCTCGACCGGAGTCTGAAGTCCAACGAGACCCAGACCCGGCGGGTCCTGACCGAGACACACTCGACGATCACCGAGCTTCGTGGAGTCGGGCCGGTCATCGCCGGGAAGATCCTCGGCCACGTCGGTGACGTCACCCGGTTCCCGACCGCCGACCACTTCGCCAGCTACGCAGGCACCTCACCACTCGAGGCCTCCAGCGGCGAACGCCGCCGCCACCGCCTCAACCCGACCGGCAACCGGCAACTCAACACCGCCCTGCACACCATCGCCGTCTGCCAAGCCCGCGACCCAGGCCCCGGCCGCGTCTACTACCAGCGGAAACTCTCCGAAGGAAGGACTTCCGCTGAAGCCCGCCGGGCCCTGAAACGACGCCTCACCAACGTCCTCTACCGGCGCCTGGTCCAAGACCAACTGCGCTTCGCCACCGGCACGGGTTGACACACAGAGGCGCTCTTGAGCCACACCGACCCGTGACACGGCACCCGGCCCGCGCAGGCCAAAAGAGAGCCACACGACCAGCGTGGGCAGCCGAAAAGCGAGCGACGGACCGAGCGCCTGGACGCTACCCCGCCGGGCAACGTCCTAGGTCCATTGAATAAGTAGCCGCGGGGGGCAAGGCGCAGGTCGGCACGCGGGGTGTCAACAGGGTAGCTCTCCGTCCGTCGGCTTGCTAGTAGCGCAGCCTGATCTGCCGTCGGCATGCTAGGGCAGCTTCGTCACCACTGGTCGACGCGAGCAGAGTGCCGGTCGGCGCCCGCACCCACCAGTGCCCTCCGGGATCGCGAGAGCCTGCCCACCGCCCAGCGGAGGGTGCCGGTACCTGCCCCCCGGCGAGCGCCTACACATGTGTGGCTCACCCGGGCACCAGCGCCGCTGAATAGCGGTAGGACCGCGATGCAGGGTCAAGGCTTCCCCAGGCCGGCCACCTGCGCCGCGCGCGACGGTACCCCACGCCCGATTGCGAGGCGATATCACGGCCACCAGCCTCGCCGCAGATCATTGGACGCAGACCGGTACTCTTAGCTGCTCGAAAGCCTCTTCTTTCCGGCTCGAAATGGGGCCTTGCAACTCACTATTGGCCGAGATACCTCCAATTATGTCCACAAGTGATACTTAACCAAAGTGCTCGAATACAAATGAATGAGCGCGACTTCAGGAGCGAAAATGCCTAATTTCATAGCATGGGACGCGGCTGACTGGTCGGCCTTCGGCTCCCTGCTCACTGTCGTCGTTGCGCTCGTCGCCACCTCAATCGCTCTCCGCCAGGTTCGCGAAGCTCGCAGACTGCGGCAGGAGCAGGCTCAGCCCTATGTTGTTGCTTTCATGGAGCCCAGCCAAGCATCGCCGCAAATCATCGACTTGGTGATCAAGAACTTTGGGACCATTGCGGCGAACGGCATCATAATTCGGAGCGATCCAGTTATGCAGCGAACTTCGGACGGGTCAGTCGAAGACGTGTGGATTTTCGATGAGATGCCGATCTTGGTACCCGGTCAGGAGTGGCGAACGATGTGGGACTTCGGGCTGGAGCGGACAGGGGCCGAACTCCCAGAGCGGCACCGGGTGACGATCACTTATCGCGATTCGCATAACCGGAAGATGAAGCCAACTGAATCGATCCTCGACTGGGCCGCCTTCAAAGGCCGGATGTGGGTCAGCATTTATGGGGTGCACTATGCAGCTAAGGCGTTGCGGGACATTGACAGGAGGCTCGGCAAATGGCAAGAAGGTGTTCGCGGAGGCCTCGCTGTGTATGTCCGCGACGGCGACAAGAAAGATGAAGAGCTTCGCCGACAGCTCGCGGACCGAGTCCAGTCCTCTCGAGCCGATTCAGACATTCTCGACGCCCCGAGGGACGTGTCTGATGAATGAGCGTTCGCCAGAGCGACCAATTCACGGGCGCACTGAATGCTAGGTCTTATAAATGACTGGAGTGCAATCCCACTTCAGCTCATCGGGCTTGGTATCGCGGTATGGCAGATTCTTAAAGCCATTGCAGAGGCATCTGCGGCGCGATCGGCCTCCGAGCGAGCGGAGCGCGCGGCACGCAACACCCAGGTTTCGTTGGCGAGAAATCACCTGCTGGTATTGCTTCCGCAACTTCAGCGGGCCGAGTCAGATATTGAGTGGGCCATCGGCCGAGCCGACCCAGAGAGCATAATTCACCACTTGGGAGTGTGGAGATGGCAGGCGAGCCAGCTAAGACGGATGGCGAACTGGGCAATCCGGCGCGACCCTGAACTCGATGCGAGGATCAGTGAGTCGCTGAATGCAGCGGCGCATGCGAAAATAGCGCTCCAAAAACAGTCGGGCGACGTGGTCGCGAAGACACGCGGCGTATAACTTTCATTAGCGGCGGTTACGAAGCAGATCGGTGAGCTTGCGGCGCAAGTTTCTGCCGACGGTCGTGGGCACGCACCAGATTCAACCGCGATTGAGGCGCTAGAGGAAACCAATCACGGATTTCGCGGCGACCGCTGAATACCTCTATGGCAAATCTGCCGGACATCAAGCATAAGGGGCGCTAACGTACTCGGCTGCCGCCCTAGCGGACGTGGCGCGGAGGATCGTCGCGGAGTGTCAGACCTGTGGCCGCCCCATCGGTAGAGGCATAGAAGAACTTATTAGTGTCGACCTGAGTTATCGTTCCCGTCTCGCGGCCGGTGCCGACCAGGTAACGGGCGAAGCGGTTGGCGACGAGATCGGAGTGCACGTCCTCGAGATCGGAGTGCACGTTTCCCATTTATCCAGCGCAGGGTCTGGCTGGTTCCGACAAAGTCACCTAAGTCGGTACTTTCGAGGTAGCTCTCGCCGGACTCGGGAAGTGATTCGGGTGCCAGCTTCGTTGGCAGCAGGCGGAACGCGCCGCGGTCATCGCCGGCAAAGAGCATCGCACCGAACGCTGCGGTCCGGGTGAGTACTTGGGAGAACCACTGTCGCTTGGCGTCGGATATCGCGAACACAAGCGAGTCGTGCGTCGGCGCGTTGATCGAGCGGGCGCTCGGGTCCGCCGACGGGGCGCCGAGGATTTCTGGGTAGTCGCGCTCCGAGAACAGGGCCATGTCCTGCGTGGGCGGATCGTCGGCATGCGACTCCGGTACCAACGGCTCCAGAGGGATCACACTGTCCTCCGGTTCGCGGTCCAATTCGCGGTCGGCGCCTTCCCACAGCGCGTCATCACCATCCGGATCGAGAATTCGGGCGGCAACGTGGCGCGGACTCAGAATACTAGCGATCGCTAGTCCAGGCGGTCGGCGGGATCCGATACGGACCGAATCGAGTTGGGCCATGGCCTTCGCCAGCTGTTCCGGCGCGTGATACCCGTCTCGCGTGCCCTTGCATTCCAGGACCAGCACGCTAGTGGCCGTGCGCCCGTTGCCGCGCTTCGTCCCGAGAAGAAAATAGTCTGGACGCATTTTAGTGTCAGCCCGACTCTTGAGACGTTCACCGAAGAGCCGAGAGTCGTCGGTACCAGCCTCAAGCACCATTTCTGCGTCAACCGCAAGATAGGTTCGCCCCGGATCGCGTTCGTGGAGAATTCGTTTGGCTAAAACGATCGCGAATCCGATCCCTAGGTCCTCGGACTGCTGCGTCGCCCCGTGATATCGCACGGAGTCCATCGCGCGCTGCGCCATCGCTAAAAATCGCTGGTCCATCCTGGCCCGGGGCCGGGAGACGAACGCCTCGCAATAGCGCAGCACCGGCCACAGGGTCGCGTAGTAGGACTTCGAGGTTCGGTCGCGAGCGGTCGTGGCGCGCCCGATCTCGTGAAGCAGCTCTATGGGCCTGACGTCTGCCAGCCCGTCACGCAGCTCAGATATCGGTTGCGGCCGCTTCCGGTGCCTCAACTCGGGTCGTTCGCGCCCGGGTTACGAGACGTCCTCTAGCCGGACGGTTCAGGAATTGGCGCGCCACCCGAGGATGTCGTGTGGATCGAAGTGGCGTTTGAAGAGCCGGGCGATGTCGCGGACCGCCGCCGGTACGTAGCGGTCGTAGGCGTCAGAGTTCTTCGGGCCGATGCCGTGCTCGGCGGCGAAACTGCCGCCGAAGTCGTGGACGACGGTGTCGAGGACCATGCGGCGCAATGCGTCTTCGTCGGCCGGGTCGCCCGGGAGGGGAAGGATGTAGTGCAGACCTCCGTCGCCGTAGTGGCCGAGTTCGATGGGCAGGACGCTGGGGTAGGCCTGGGCGAGTTTTGTTGCCAGGGATTTCCGTAGCGCGGTGAGCGCACTGCGGCTGGTGGAGATGTCGAAACTGATCACGGGCGTCATCGCCTCGGTGATCAGGGGGATCGTGTGCCGCACTTCCCAGAGGGCGTTCGGATCGCCGACCACCGTGCCGGCGACAGCGTCGTTTTCGGTGAGTGCCTCGATCGCGGCGAGGAGGAGGTCCTGCGCGGATTCGTCCGCCGCGCCGATCTCGACCAGGACGCAGTCGTGGTCAGTGGTGGGGACCCGGCGGAGGAGATGCGAGTGGTGTGCTTCGAGGAGGCGGACCGCTGACGGTGAGGCGAGTTCGAACGCGGTGAGCCATTCGCCGGTGCGGCGTTCGAACTCGCGCAGGATCTCTGGTAGCCGCGCGGGGTCGCGAATCTCGAGCCAAGCGGTAGCCCGGCTCGCCGGGAGCACGGCCAACTCGAAGGTCGCCGCGGTGACGACGCCGTAGGTTCCTTCCGTGCCGATGAAGAGCTGGCCGACGTCGAGTCCCTCGTTCTGCTTGCGCAGGGGCGAGAGCGTGTCGATGACCGTGCGTTCGTCGTCGGCAACGACCACTTGCACACCGAGCAGCCGGCGTCGGACGTCGCCGTAGCGCAGCACGTTGGAGCCGGCCGTGTTGGTCGACACCATGCCACCGACGGACGGGCTCGACCCGACCTCGACCGGTAACTTCAGCCCGTGCCCGGCCAGCCGGGTGTTGATCTCGTCGAGTGTCCAGCCGGCCGAGGCGGTGAGTACCCGGCTGTCCTCGTCCAGCTCGAACCTGTCGCGCATTCGCTCGGTCGACAGCACGGCCTGCGTGCCGGTGATATCGGGTAGCGCGCCGCCGACGAGGCCCGAGTTGGCTCCCTGCGCCACGACGCGGAGGCCGTGTTCCTGGCAGATGCCGAGCACGGTGCGCACGTCCGGCACCGTCCGTGGGCGGATGACCGCGGCGGCCCGGCCGGTACGCCGGTTGGGGCTGGTCTCATACCGCCCGAAGTCCTGCGGTGGACGTAACAGACCAGCCAGGCCCAGTGCCTGGTGGAGAGCGTCGAGCCCGGATTCGGTCATGGGGTCAGCGTTCCACCGGTCGTCACATTGACCGATGCTCTCTCGGGTGACTTCGATGCCCACATGGCGAAGGACCCGACGATCCAGCAGTTACGAGCGTTCCAGGCGGTGGCGGCCGACCTGCACTTCGGACGGGCGGCGGCCCGGCTGCACACGACGCAACCGCCGCTGACCCGGCACATCCAGGCGCTGGAGGACGTGCTCGGCGTTGCGTTGTTGCGACGCAATTCGCGCAACGTCGAGCTGACGCCCGCGGGCGAGACGTTCCTGGCGGAGATCGAAATCGTGGTCGCGCGGCTGTCACGGGCGATGGAGCAGACCAGGTCGACAGCGGCCGGTGCGGCGGGGCAGCTCGCCGTCGGGTACGTCGAACCGCTGGCCGTCGGCCTGCTGCCCCGGGCGCTCTCCCAGTTCGTTCTCCTGCACGCCCGGATGGAGCTGAACTTGTTTCAGCTGGACACTCGCGACCAGGTCACGGCGCTGCACGACGGCAGCATCGACTGCGGTCTGCTGCGCGCCCCGGGCAATGTCGACCCGTGGCTGGAGTTCGAGCCCGTGTGCTCGGACGTGTTCGTCGCGGCATTGCCCGCCCGGCACCGGCTCTTACCCGCAGGCGAGATCGACCTCGCCGAGCTGACCGACGAGCCGTTCGTCGCCTACGAGGGCAGCATCGGTCAGGGCATGATCAATGCGATGCTCAGTGGCTGCGCCACGGTCGGCTTCACTCCGAGGGTCGTGCAGCTGGCGCAGAGCACGTTGATGCTGCTGGCGTTCGTCGCCGCCGGGTACGGCGTGGCGCTGGTGTCCAGTGAGACCGCCAAGCTGCCGCGCGACGGGGTCGCGTTCGTCCGCCTGCGGGGGAACCCGGCGAGCTCGACCATCCTCATGGCGTCCCGAAAGGGCGAGCGCAGCGCGGCGCGGGACGACTTGGTCCATCTCCTGCGCCACGTCACGAACTGATGATCAGGACAGTATTGATCTGACCCGAACAAGCATCGCCCGTCGGCGCCAGGACCCTAGCGTTGTCGCTACCGCGAGACCCCTGCTCTGCTCCGGAGGACCCGATGAGGCGCTTGGGAGTTCACATCTCGCTGATCTGCGTCGCCCTGTCTTTGGCGGTTGCCTGTAGCTCGAACGGCTCCGGTGGCGTGATCAACGTCGGTGGGCTGGTGCCGTTGACCGGTGGTGGGTCGGTGTACGGGCCGGACATCGAGACGGCGCTGCGGATCGCGGTCGGCGAGATCAACGCCGACCCGCCCATGGGCCGTCGGCTGCGATTACATCTCCAGGACTCCCAGACCGACCCGGACGCCGCAACCCGGGCCGCGCAGAAGCTGATCAGCGTCAACCGCGTCAGCGCGATCATGGGCCTGTGGTCCAGCGCGGAGACGCTCGCGGTGGCGCCGATGGCGATCCAGAGCGGCAAGTTGCTCATGACCGCGGCGGGCGCGGGCGACATCACGAAACTCGACGACAAGAACCTCGTCTGGCGCTTCTATCCGCCGGGCAAGTACACCGGCGACGCGATCGCCCGTGCGGTCCGGGCGCAGGGTTGGCAGACCGTGGTCGCCATGTCGCGCAATGATCCGAGCGGCCTGACGATCATCGGCAGCTTCACGACCGCGTTCGAGAAGCTCGGTGGCCGGGTGGTCGACTCGGTGACCTACCCGCCGAACCAGAGCAGCTATACCAGCGAGGTACGCCGCGCGATCGAAGAACGCGCGGACGTCATCGTCAACGTGGGCTACACGCCGGAGCTCGCCGCGATGATGAAGGACGCGCGGAACTCGGCGCAGAAGGGCACCTGGCTGTCGGTCGGTTGGTCGGTCAACCAGGGTCTGCTGGACGCCGTGGGCAACCAGGCGGCAGAAGGCCTGTACTCGGTGGACGCCGCGCCGAACGTCAAGGGCAAGGCCTACGAGCACCTGCGGCAGGCGTTCGAGAAGAAGACGGGCTCGCCCCTGCTCGCGAGCGACACGTTCGTGTTCTCCGCCTACGACTCAGCCGTCGTCGCCGCGCTGGCGATGGAGTCGTGCAAGTGCACGGAGGGCGACGCGCTCACCGAGGCGGTCGCACACGTCACCTCCGCGCCCGGCCGGAAAGTGGACAGTTACGCCGACGGTGTGGCCGCTTTGCGCGACGGCGACGAGATCGACTACCAGGGCGCGTCGAGCGACCTGGAGTTCGACAGCAGAGGCGACCAGTTGACCGGTTACGGCGTGTACCGCGTCAAGGCTGGCCGGATCGAGTTGCTGAAGGAATTCACCCTCTCCTGAGCGGGTCTCGAAGGGCGGAAGCGGTGCTGCAGGCTCTGGTGAACGGAATCACCGACGGACTTCTCATCGGACTGATGGCGCTGGGTGTCTCGCTCGTCTACGTGGTGCAGAGATTCCCCAACGTCAGCCACGGGGGTCTGGTCGCTGCGGGCGCCTACGCGACCTACGCCTACGGACGGTTCTTGGACAGCTGGTACTTGGCGATCGCCGCCGGCGTGCTGACCGCGTTCGGGCTCGGCGCCCTCTGCTACTGGTTCGTCATCCGACCGTTCCGGACCGCACCCTTGATGACGCTGCTCATCGTGACCGTCGGTCTCGAGTTCGTGCTGGACAACACGATCGCGTTGATCTGGGGCAGCTCGCTGCGGACGTACGGCTTCGGGGTGGCCGGTGAGTTCGCCCCGGGAGGCGTCCACGTCAGCAAGGCGGCCGTGTACACCAGCCTGGTCGCACTCGCGACGATGGCGGTGGTCGCGGTGGTGATCGGCCGGACCGGGCTCGGTCGCGACATGCGGGCGTTGTCCGACGATCGGTCGCTGGCCCGGGTCGCCGGCATTTCCGAGAACCGGACGCTGATGCTGACGTGGGGCCTGGTCGGGGTGCCGGCCGCGATCGCCGGGGTGTGCCTGGGCGTCAAGTCCCAGCTGACCCCGCTGATGGGCTGGAATCTGTTGTTGCCGTCCTTCGCGGCGGCGATTCTCGGTGGGCTCGGCGGTTTCGGGGGCGCAATCCTCGGCGGTGTGCTGGTGGGCGTCGGCATGGAAGTGTTCACGCTGGCCTTTCCCGCGGTGTTTAAGCCGGTGTTCGCGTTCGTGCTGATCACCCTGCTGCTGCTCGCCCGGCCGCAGGGCCTGCTGGGCAAGGCGGTGCGCGTGTGAACACCTACCTGACCGCGATCGCGACCGTCGCGTTGCTCTACGGCGCGCTCGGGCTATCGCTCAACCTTCAGGTGGGACGCACCGGGATCATCAACTTCGGGCACATCGCGTTCTTCGGGGTCGGGGCGTACACGTCGGCGCTGTTGTCGATCAACGAGGTGCCCCTGACCCTCTCCGTACCGGTGGCGTGCGTGCTCGGCGGTCTGGCCGCGTTTCCGCTCGGGTGGATCGCCGCCCGGCTCACGTCGCACTACCTGGCGATCGTGACGATCGCGTTCGCCGAGGCGTTGCGCGCACTGTTGCAGAACCTCGACGTGACCGGCGGACCGGGCGGTCTGGTCGGCGTACCCCGGCCGTTCGGTGAGCTGAATCCCGACGCGTTCGCCGTGATCTGGTTCGCGCTGGCCGCTGCTCTGCTGACGGTGACCGGCTTCCTGGTGCGGGTGATGAGCCGGGGACTACTCGGGCTGAACCTCGCGAGCATCCGCGACGACGAGACCGCCGCGGCGATGCTGGGCCGCGACGTCGCCGCGTACAAGACGATGGTGCTCGTGTGGGGGTCAGCGCTCGCCGCGCTCGCCGGTGCCTTCTACGCCCACTGGATCGGGTTCGTCTCCGCCGAGCAGTTCGATCCGCGCGTCACGTTCTACCTCTGGGCCGGGATCGTCATCGGCGGCGCGAGCCACGCCGGCGCCGCGCTCGGTGCGGCGGCGATCGCCGCGTTGTTCGAGCTGACGCGGTTCTTCCCCGACTTCGGGATCACCGCGTTCAGCGACACCCAACTCGCGTCGATCCGGTGGATCGTCATCGGCTTGCTGCTGATCGGCACGATGCGGCTGCGTCCCCAGGGAATTCTTCCGATGAGCTCCCGTCACCACCTTCGGTCCGGACCGCGTGTGGAGAAGGTGCGGGTCGATGCTTGAGGTACGGAACGTCTCCGTCCGGTTCGGCGGGCTCGAGGTGCTCACCGACGTTTCGCTGACGCTCGCGTCGAGCCGGCTGACTGGGCTCATCGGCCCCAACGGCGCGGGCAAGACGACGCTGTTCGACTGTGTCACCGGCTTCGTGCGGTGCGACCGCGGGATGGTCTCCGTCGGCGGCCGGCCGACGCGGCTGTCCCCGCACCGGGTCGCGGCGGCCGGCGTCGCTCGGACGTTCCAGACGCCGCGGGTGTTCAGCGGGCTGACCACGCTCGAGAACCTGGTCGTGGCGGGGTCGCGGCCGGCGCCGGTCGGGTCGCTGGTGACCGCGTTTCGTCGCCGCGCGCACGCCGCCGAGGCCCGGGCGCTGATCGACTCCGCCGTCGAGACGGCCGACTTCGTCGGCCTCACTCCCGTTCTCGACAACCGTGCCGACGCCCTGTCCGGCGGCCAACGCAAGCTTCTGGAGATCGGCCGGGCGCTGATGCGATCACCCGCGGTGCTGCTCCTGGACGAGCCGGTGGCAGGCGTCCACCCGGCGCTCGCCCGGAGGATCGCGACCACGCTGCGTGCGATCGCCGATGGTGGCGTCGCCGTGGGGGTCATCGAACACAACATGGAGTTCGTCATGAACAGCTGCGATCACGTGCAGGTGCTGGCGCAGGGCCGGACGCTCACCCACGGCAGTCCCGACGTGGTGCGGCGGGACCCGCGCGTGCTGGAGGCGTACCTCGGTGGCACGCCGTGACCGCGCTGGAGATGGCCGGTGTCTGCGCGGGCTACGGCGACAGCCGGATTCTCGACGACCTGTCGCTGACCGTGCGTGAAGCCGAGGTGGTCTGCCTCATCGGGCCGAACGGCGCCGGCAAGTCAACCTGCCTGAAGGTCGTCAGCGGTCTGCTGCGGAGGACCAGTGGTGAAGTCCGGATCTCCGGCCGGCTGGGGTACGTGCCCCAAGTCAGCAACACGTTCCCGAGCCTGACGGTGCGCGAGAACCTCCACGTCATGGCGCGAAAAACGGACAGCCGGAACCGTGTCACTGAGTTGCTGGGCGAGTTCCCGCGGCTCGCCGAGCTCGCCGGACGGCCCGCGGCGCTGCTGTCCGGAGGCGAACGCCAGCTTCTCGCGCTCGCGATGGCGCTGGTGCGGCGCCCCGACGTACTGCTGCTCGACGAGCCGTCCGCGGCGCTGTCGCCGCAGGCCGCGCAGCACGTCTTCGAGATCGTCGGCCGGCTCAAGGACGTCGGAATCAGCATTTTGCTCGTGGAGCAGAACGTCCGGCTGGCCTTGGGTGCGGCGGACCGCTGCTACGTGCTGGAGGCGGGAACGGTCGCGCTGGAGGGCGCGGCCGCCGACCTGCTGGACGATCCACGCCTGGGTGCGCTCTACCTGGGTGGCGACCTGTCGGAGGCGCCATGACTCTCCTGATCCACGCGACGTTGATCGACGGTACCGGCCGCGACCCGGTGCCCGACTCGTGGTTGCGGATCGAGGACGGGCACATCACCTCGATCGGTACCGGCGCGGCGCACCGCGGGGACGCGGACGTCATCGACTGCGCGGGCCGGACCGTGCTGCCCGGACTGATCGACGCCCATGCCCACCTCGGTGCCACCGACTACCTCGACCGATTGACGTCGGGCTCCCGCCCCGAGTACGCGGCGACGGTGTTCGCCGAGAGCTCGTCGACGCTGCGGCACGGCTACACGACGATCCGCGACGCCGGATACACCGACGCGGGGTTCGCCCGGGCGATCGCGAACGGCATGGTCGCCGGGCCGAGACTGCTGGTCTCCAACGGTCCGCTCAGCCAGACCGGCGGGCACTCGGATCTGCGCCGGGGACACGATCGGCAGCCGGCCGTGATGTTCGACGGCCTGGTCTGGACCGGCGTTGTCGCCGACGGCGTCGAACAGGTGCGATGGGCCGCGCGGGAGGTGCTCCGCGCGGGCGCTCATCAGGTCAAGGTGATGGCCAGCGGTGGATGCGCCTCGCACGGCGACGAGGTGACCGACACGCAGTTCACGCGCGAGGAGCTCACGGCCATCGTCCAGGAAGCCGGTGCTCGCGGCCGGCACGTCCTGGCGCACGCCTACAACCCGGAAGCGATCGCCAACGCCGTGCACGCGGGCGTCCGGTCGATCGAGCACGGGAACCTGCTCGACGAGGAGTCGGCAGCGTTGATGGCGGCACAGGGCACGTTTCTGGTGCCCACCATCGCCACGTTCCAGTTGTTGTCCGTGGACGGCCGGGAGATGGGGATGAGCCGTGAACAGGTCGACCAGATCGACACCGTCCTGGCCTCCGCGTACACGTCGCTGCGAATCGCGCTCGACGCGGGCGTACGGATCGGCTCCGGCTCGGACGTTCTGGGACGCCATCAGCCGCGCAAGGCCCTCGAGCTGGAACTCCAGGCGCGGGTGACCGGGACGCTGGAAGCGATCCGGTCCGCGACGTCGGTCAACGCCGAGATCGTCGGGCGCGGGCACGACCTCGGCGCCGTCCGCCCCGGTTTTGTGGCCGACCTGCTGATCGTGGACGGCGATCCGGCCGAGGACATCACCGTGCTGCAGGACCCGAACGCCATCCACGCGGTCCTCCAGGCCGGCCGGATCACCGTCGAGCGTCGACCGGAGAGGACTTCCTGATGGACCGCAACGACGTCACGTGGGCGGGTTACTGGACGGCCGCGATCACGCCGTTCACCGCCGACGGCGCACTCGACGAGGACGCGCTGCGTTCGGTGATCGAGCGGTCGGTTTCGAACGGCGCCCACGGCATCTGCGTCAACGGCAGCACCGGCGAGTGGTTCAGCCAGACGCTGGACGAGCGCCGCCGCGTGGCCGAGATCGCGGTGGCGACCGTCGCCGGCCGGGTGCCGACCGTCGTCGGCGTCACGTGCTCACGCGCTGATGATGCCGCCGCGCTCGTCGAACACGCCGCGCGTACCGGAGCCACCTCCGTGATAGCCAGTCCGCCGCCCCTCGCCCGGCCGACGACCGACGAGCTGGAGAACTACTACCGCGAAGTGTTCGGCGCGGCGCCGATCCCCGCCTGGCTGTACAACTTCCCGCAGGACAACGGGCATCACGTCAGCGTTCCGGAGCTCGCCCGGCTCGCCGAGATCCCGACCGTCGTGGCGGTGAAGCAGAGCGCGCCGGGCATGGGGGAGTTCATCGAGACCATCGACGCGGTCGGCGCAACACTGCGGGTATTCGGCAACATGCTCAACCGGGTCGGCTTCGCGTTGATCCGCGGCGGCTTCGGCGGTGACGGGCACTTCGGCAGCGGCATGCTTCTCGGTGCCGACATGCCGGGATTCTTCGAAGCGGCCTGGCAGGGCGACGCGGTCCGGGCCTACGCGATCGTGCACCGATTCGAGAAACTCATGGCCGGCCTCGCCGGCGACCGAGCGGACGGCTACAACTGGGCTTTCGGTGGCATGCAGCCGACGCTCAAGGCGGCGATGAACATCCTGGGGGAGAGCGGCGGTTACCCGCGCAAACCTAAGCTACCGGTGGAGGACCCGGCGGCGCTGGCGAGCATCCGCCGGATCCTCCAGGACGTGGGCCTCGCCCCGTCTCCCACGGCCCGGGAGGCCGAGGTCACTGAGGGGAAGCGCAGCCGAGCAGGCCCATCGTTCGGATCAACTCGGCCGGACCCGTGATCGCCAGCCCCCCGCCCGACCAGCACCGCCTTCGCTCCGAGGGCTACACCTTCACCACGTCGCCGCCTCGGCGGACACCGCTGTCGAACAGGACGTCGACGGCGTCACGACCGCTGCCCGTCATACTGCGACGACCACATGGCTCGAACCGTGCGGTGTTGGCAGCTCGAACGGCGTGCCGTCACGTACGAACCGAGTCGTCCAACGCGCCCGGCGCATCATCTGCGGCCCGAGCCGGAGCGCGCGCTTCGCGTTGACCCGGAGGTCATCGGCGAACCCGTTGCGGAAATCACGCTTGACCGGACGCGGCTTCAATCGCTGGCGAACCGCTCCCGGGGTACTGCTGCAGCTTCCGCGTCGCTCAGCCACTTCAGTCGCCGCCGGACATAACACGACGTCCAGGCCGGCGCACCCAGTCTGCGGGGGCACGACGAACTGCGGCTACGACGAGTGCAAGCCGCACCGTCGCCGCCACCATAAGAAGCGCTCCAACGACTGCTGGAACTGACCGTGAGGGTTCTGCGGAGATCGGTCGGCGGATAAGTCCGCGATGGAGCTGTACTTCACCCCCACATGCCGCGCCGTACCCGGTTCGGCGTTCTCCCGTCGCAGCCCCTCGATCTCCGCCGACTCTTCGGTGGCGGTTGGCGCCTGGCCGAGTGTGCCAGCCCGATCAGTCCGAACGCATGCGGCCCGTTGGCGAACTGGCGTCCCACCGAGACGTGGTGGCGCGTGAGCCAGTTTTACGACTGCGTACCGGCAGCGGACAACATCCGCTCATGACACCCCTCTAGGTCAAGCCCGAGGTCCTATGGTGGTTGGTGGCGGGTCCGGGGAGTGACTTTTCCGAAGGGTCGATGTCGGGGTTGGAGTCGGCCGCGCTGGAGTCAGGTGTCGTCCCCGGGTGTCCTCCCGGGCCCGTCCCGGCTGGGTTTCGTGCGTCGCGGAGCATGGTGCGGTAGACGACGTCGGAGCGACGTCGTTTGAGGGCGCGCATGGCTTCGTTCGAGGTTTTGCCCTCGCTTTTGCGCCGGTCGTAGTAGGCGCGGCCGGCGGTGGGGTTGCGCAGCTGGACGGTGGCCATCGTGTGCAGGACCCGGTTGATTTGCCGGTTCCCGCCGCGGGAGAGCCGGTGGCGGACGTGGTCACCGGAGGACGCGTCGATCGGTGCGGTGCCGGTCCAGGACCCGAAGTGGGCTCTGGTGGGGAACCGCTGGATATTGCTGACTTCGACCAGCAGCCGGGCGGCGCCGGAGGGGCCGATGCCGTGCAGGTCCAAGAGGCTGGTGCCGGTCGCGCGGACGAGGTCGCGGAGCTCTTTGTCGGCATCTTTACTGCGTTGGTAAATCCGTTCGAGGTCGGCGATGAGTTCCGCGGCGACCCGGCGGCGTGTTTTCCCAGCCGGGTCGGTCGGGTGAACGCCGGCCAGGATCTTCTTGGCTTGCGCGGCCGACAAGAACCTTTTCGCCCCGCCCGGGATGAGCAGCAGGAGCAAGGCGTGGAGCTGGGAGGTCATCCGGGTGTGGTCTTCGCCGAGTGAACGCCGCCGGTCGACCAGGGTCTGCAGGACCGCCAGCTGCTGGTCGTCGACGACCGGGTGCAGCCCGGCCATCCGGGTGCCGACCAGCGCGACGGAGTGGGCGTCGGTGGCGTCGGTCTTGCGGCCTTGGCCGGTGGCGAAGACGCGGGCCCGGGCAGACAGTTTGGGTGGCACGTCGATGACCTGCTCACCGTCACTGATCAGGCGGGCAGCGATGTGTTTACCGATGCCGTTGCAGCCCTCGATCGCCCATACCCGTTCCGGCCAGCCGGCCACCGAATCCTTCATGGCTGCGTAGGCGTCGACCGTGGTCTCGAACCGGCCCCCGCCCAGAACGGTCTCGTCGCTGGCCATCACCTCGATCGTGACCGATCGCTTATGCGGATCCATCCCGATCACCACCCGGCACGAACCGGACGACGGACCGGTCAAAGCACTGTTCATTGATGCGTCGGTTCCTTCAGCGCCCCCTGCGACAACAGGAAAGGTCGTGAGGGCACCGCTACTTCGAGCGCGGGGCACACCCCTCTTCAGCCACTCCGACCCTGAAGCGACGCCCGGCCCGCGCAGGCCACGAGAGAGCCACACGACCAGCGTGGGCAGCCGCGAAGGGAGCAACGAACCGGGCGCCTGGACGCTACCCCGTCGGGCACCGTCCTACCGCCCATTGAATAAGTAGCCGCGGATAGCGCGCGCCGCGGCCAGCGGCGAGTAGCTGGCGTGCTCGTGGTCGGATCAGCCGGTTGATCGGTGGTTGCTCGGATGTAATGCAGCGTGGTGCGCTGGGGTGGTTCGCGGTGGTGTGGTGGCCGCGGATCGGCTGCGTCGGGGTCGCGAGCCGGGCTTCGTAGCCGGTGTCGTCAGGCAATTCGTGGTAGCGGGGGGTGCGTCGTGGTGGTACAAATAGCTTAGGCGACTCGATAAGCGTACAATCCGGACTTTTAATCCGCGGGTTCTGGGTTCGATCCCTAGGGGACGTCTCGTAACCCGGTTAGGTCTGGTGACCGGCCATCGTGGAGGATGCCCGGTGTGTCGTCGCCGGTCATCACCGCGTCCCGCCGGGAGTGGATCGAGCCGTTCACCGGTTTGAGTCCGGCCGAGTTCCGCAAGCTGGTGCGGCTGGTCTCCGAGCGCGGCGGTGAGGAGATCCAAGACGGGCGTCCGGGCCGGCAGTGGGCCCTGGAGCTGCCCGATCGGGTGCTGCTGATCGCGACCTACTGGCGGACGAACCTGACGATGCGGCAGCTCGGGCCACTGTTCGGTGTCTCCCACTCGGCCGTGCCCCGGGTGCTGACACCCTCGGCCCGCTGCTCGCGCTCGCCCCGGTGCGGAAACGCCGGGTCGATCAGATCGCGATCGTGGATGGCACCCTCGTGCCGACCCGCGACCACACCCTCGCGGCCTCGTCGAAGAACTACCGGTACTCCACGAACCTGCAGGTCGCCATCGACGCGGACACCCGCCTGGTCATCGCCGTCGGCGATCCGCAACCGGGCAAGCGCAACGACACCATCGCGTACACCGACTCCGGGATGAAAGACCAGCTCACGGGACGTCCGGTCGTGGCCGATGGCGCCTACCAGGGCCACCCGGAGGTGATCCTGCCCTACCGCCGCGCTGCCGGGCAGGAACGACTACCGGCCTGGCAGGAGGAGTGGAACACCAAGCATCGGCAGGTCAGAGCCGCCGTCGAGCACTGCTTCGCCCGGATGAAGACCTACAAGATCCTCCGCGACTACCGCCGCGCCGCCCGCACTCTCCACGCCACCGCGGCCGGCATCGCGCTGCTCCACAACCTCGCGCTCACCGGATGACCCGCTGACCCGAACCGGGTCGACGCTACCCGGAGCGAGTTACGAGACATCGTTTAGGCGGCCCCCGAGAGTTCGCTAGTGATCTCTCGGGTCGTTGGCGAAGTCCACCCCGCTTGCTCCGTCGCTATCCGATCGTGCAGACCCTGGGCCAGAGTGGAGTTATGGCCACTGAACAAAGCTGAATTACGCCGCACGGCCCAGGGTGGACTGGATGCTCGCAGGGTAAGCCGATGCGGATGTGGAACTGGATCGTTTTATTCCTTTCGACCGACCTGGCCAGCCGGCATGCAGGTCGGCATGGCGGCGGCCTGCGGAGTCGCTCGCTTAGCTGGCTGGCCGTCAGGTGTGTCAGCAGCTACCGATGCGTCGACAGAGCTGAGCCAGGGTTTCGGATGCAGGCTCACCGTGCACGCCGGTCAGGTCGGCGTCGGTCAGGTCGGCGTCGGTAAGGATGGCACGGGTCAGGTCGGCGTGGATCAGATCGGCATCCTCCAGGTGCGCACGGGTCAGGTCGGCTTCGGTTAGGTCCGCGTCAGTGAGGTTCGCCCGGAGCAGGTTTGCGTGTATGAATTTCGCGCGGTAAAGCATCGCCTTGTTTAGGGTCGTCTCGATCAGTAATGCTCCGGGGAGTTTGGCGGATTGTAATCGTGCCTCCGTCAGGTCTGTACGGTACAACTTTGTCTCTTTGAGCAGAGCGCTTCTTAGGTTGGCGGATCTCAGGTTTGCGTCGCGCAGCTCCGCGCGGGTCAGGTTCGCGCCGGTCAGGTTCATTCCGAACATGGTCGCGCCGGTCAGGTCGACGTCGTCGAGTCGTATGCAACTAGCTTGGGTAACGTCCAGATGCGCACCTTGCAGCTTCGCGTTGCGCAGGTCCGCGCTCGTCATGAATGCATAGGGCACGTCCGCGCCACGAAGGTCCGCGCCACGCAAGTCCGCTCTGGTCAGGTCAGCGTGGTCCAGGTGCGCGTCGTGCAAGTTCGCGCCACGCAGGTTCGCCGTGTTCAGCTGCGCTCCGCGCAGGATCGCATTGGTCAGGTTTGCGCCGAACGGGACTGCCCAGGGTTCGGTTGACTCCTTGACCTGTGAGGCCTTGGCCTCGCTGGGAGGATCAGTCCATGCCCGAGCCGTTCCCGAAAGAGTTCCGGGCTGATGTCATCGTGGTCGCCCGTCAGGGCGACGGCACGATCGCCGAAGTCGCACGCAGCTTCGGTATCTCCGAGTCCTGCCTGAACCGCTGGTTGAAAATCGCCGACCGCGAAGACGGGACGGGTGCGCCCGCGTCGTCTGTGAAGCCGGCTGCCGACAGTGATCTCGAGGCGGAAAACCGCGAGTTGCGGCGGCGGACCAAGCAGCTGGAGCAGGAGAACGAGATTCTGCGGCGGGCGACGGCCTACTTCGCCCGCGACGTGCTCCCAAAATGATGTTTCCGCTGGTCCTCGATTTTGCCGCTGATGGTGTTCGGCGTTGCGGTGACCTGCCGGACGCTGGGTTTCTCCAAACAAGCCTTCTACCAGGGGAAGGCCCGACCGATCACCGACCGGGACTGGGACGACGCCCATTTGATCAATGCCGCCATCGACATCCACCACGACGACCCGGAATTCGGCTATCGATTCATCGCCGACGAACTCGCTGATCAGGGCATCGTCGCGAGCGGCAACCGGGTCAACCGGCTCTGCACCCAGCAGCGTCTCTGGTCAGCTCACGCCCGCAAACGCGGCCGCAGCCGACGGCCCGGACCGCCGGTCCATGACGACCTGGTCCGACGCGAGTTCACCGCGGCCGAACCGAATCAGCTCTGGCTCACCGACATCACCGAGCATCCGACCGCTTGGATTCCAGCAGTCGTCGCAACGCCTCGCGGAATGCGGCGGCGGTGTCCGGTCCGAAGTACAGCAAGGAGCAGAAGGAGCAGTTCTTCCGGCTGCTGGACAGCGGCGGGGACGTCCGGGTCGCCGCCGAGGCGGCGGGTGTCCATCCAGCGGCGGCATATACCTGGGTGCGGCAGGCCGGTCTGACGATGCAGCGCAGAGCACCGAGGAGGTACTCGCCTGCGGAGAAGGCCGAATTTCTCCGGCTCGCTGCGGAGTGGGGAAACATCGCGGCGGCCGCTCTTGAGCTCCGGATCCATCCGCCGACGGCTTATGCCTGGGCGAGCAAGGCGGGAATCTCCACCAGCGAGGCCCGTAAGGTCAATCCCCGACGCGAGGAGTTCCTGCGGCTGCGGGCCGAGGGGCTGACCCGGCGTCAGGCGGCGGCCCGGGTTGGCGCCGATTTCCGGTCGGCAGCGGACTGGGACAAAGGCATCACGATCATTCACCGCGGCCGGGTCTATCCCGACGGCCGCGTCGTGCGTTACCCAGAGCCGACAACAACGCCGGGCGTGAAACCGGGACGCGCTGCTGGCGCGATCGGCGGTCGGGTTGACCTCGACCGCGTCGAGAAGGTCATCGACCCGCGTTACCTGGGCCTGCTCGAACGCGAGCAGCTCAAGGATCTGCAGGCCCCCGGGCTGTCGGTCCGCGCGATCGCGGCGGTGATGAGCCGTTCGCCGTCCACGATCAGCCGGGAACTGAAGCGCAACACGGTGTCCCAGCGCGGTTACCTGCCCCATACCGCGCACCGGCTCTCGGTCCAGCGCCGGCTGCGAACGCGGCGGCCGAAGTTGATCGTCAACGCCGAGCTGTTCGCCTACGTCCAGGCGAAACTGAAGACTAAGTGGTCGCCGGAGCAGATCAGCAAACGGCTGGCCAGAGACTTCCCCGACCGGCCGGAGATGCGTGGGGGCATCGAGACCATCTACCAGGCGATCTACGTCCACGCCCGGGGGGAGCTCAAGCGGGAGCTGGCCGCGCAGCTCCGGCGCGGCCGCGGGGCCCGCAAGCCGCGCAAGAAGCCCGATGCCCGCCGGCCACGGTTCGTCGACCTCATGAAGTCCATCAGCCAACGTCCCGCCGAAGTCGAGACCCGGGCCGTCCCCGGCCACTGGGAGGGAGACCTCATCATCGGCGCGGCCCAGGGATCGGCGATCGCGACCCTAGTCGAACGGTCCAGCCGCTTCGTCATGCTGGGCCCGGTGGGCCGTGACCGCAGCGCCGACGCCGTCCGCGACAGCCTCATCACCGCGGTCGGACGACTGCCCGACGCGTTGAGAGGCACGCTGACCTGGGATCAGGGCTGCGAGATGTCCGAACACCGGGCGTTCACCCTCGCCACGGACATGGACGTCTACTTCTGCGACCCAGCCTCGCCCTGGCAGCGCGGCAGCAACGAAAACACCAACGGGCTGCTGCGCCAGTACTTCCCGAAAGGCCAAGACCTCTCCCGCCAGACCGTCGAGGAGCTCCAAGCCGTCGCCGACGAACTCAACGACCGGCCACGAAAATCGCTCGACTGGGAAACCCCCGCCGAACGGCTCGCTGCTTTACTGGACGCGTCCTGACCTCAACTGTTGCGACGACTGCTGGAATCCAAGCCGCCGAGGGCAAGCTCTATCTCTGCGCAGTCAAAGACGCCTGCTCACGGCGGATCGTGGGCTACTCCATCGACGCCCGCATGACCTCTGACCTG
>NZ_JBICTY010000016.1:0-24873 GCF_043197895.1 Cryptosporangium sp. NPDC048952
CCGACCGCCGAGGTCGTCCAGTTCACCGAATCCAGCCGCGCGTTCGCCACCACCCGCGACTCAGCGACCACCGCCGACTTGACGAAGGCCGACCCCGTCGCGGCCGACGCGATCGCGCAGGTCGTCACCGTCGCCGCCACCACGCACAAATGCAGAAACGTGAGCCGGTCGACCACCGCGGCGAGCGGCACCGAGCACAACGCGAGGAACTGAAGGACATCGGCGACGATGAGCGCCGTGCGTTTCTCGCCGCGCTCGATTATCGCTCCCAGCGGCAGCGAGAGCAGCGCGCTGGCGATCGATCCGATCACCGCGAGCAGCGACACCTGCAGCGGACCGGCGTGCAGGACGACGATCGCGACGAGCGGAAGGGCGCCCGCGCCGAGCGCCGAACCGGCCGCGCTGACCGTGTAGGACTGCCAGAACCGAGTGAACGAACGCCCGAGTCCCCGGCCAGCGGCCCTGCCGTCGGTTCGTGTGCCGCAGGGGGTTCGCGAGCGAATCATGCGCGTGAGCGCCGCCGGAAGTCAGAACAGCGCATCCTGATCCAGCGCATCCTGCGGCTGCCGTCCTGCATCGCTGCGAGCGACCAGCTGTGTGATCGTCGGAGCCCGCTCCGGCCATATTTTTTCGACCAGCGCCGGGAGCAGCAGCCCAGCGGCCACCGCGTCCCACAGCGCCCGATGCGGCTGCCCACCAGGCACCGCGTCCCGGACGGCCGAGCCAAGGTCGAGCGCGTCGACGACGTGCTCCAGCCCCAGCGGTCCGGGCAGGCCCTCGGCGCGGGACAGGCGCAGGGTGTCGATCAGGCCGGCAGCCCGCAGACCCGGGATGCGCCGCGAGAGCAGTCTCCAGTCGACGCCCACGTTGTGCCCGACGATCCACCGGCCGTCGAGCATGCCAGCGACGAGGTCGGCAGTTGAGTCCCAGCGGGGCGCGGCCGCCAGCGTGGTATCGGTGAGCCCTGGAGAGATCCAGGGACGTCGGGGCACCGGCCGGTCGGGGTTGACCACCGTGCTGTAGGCCTCGGCCAGGTTCGGCGCCGGGCCGCTGAAGGGAACGGCGGCGATCTCCAGGATCGCCTCACTCGCGCCGTCCTGGGCTCCGGTTCCCTCGAGATCGACGGCGGCCAGCGGTTCGGCATGCCACGGCAGGTACTCGATTTCGGCATCCTTCCCGGCGATTACCGCGTCGCGGCCCTGCTCGATGTATTCCCGCTGGTGATCGAGGATCCGGTCACGCGGCCGTCGACCGGTCAGCTGAAGACCGGCAGCACTAGGAGGAACGCGGGTCCCAGCCTTTATGAAGGTCGCGGCCAGGTGATGACCAGGCGGCTATGCGGCCGGTCCAGCACGTAGCCCTCGGGCAGTCGCGACCGCGGGGCGCCAGCGGGGTGCACATTGATCCGGGCCGGGGGCAGGTGGCGTTGCTCGCGGTCCCAGTCCTGGTGCGCTCCCGCGAGAGCGGCAGCGAGCGGCTCCGCGTTCGGGCCGTGGGCGTATACGCCGATCTCTGCTCCGTCCGGCGAGCCTTCATCGCGCCAGGCGCGGTAAGCAAAGCTGGTGCCGTCAGTGACCGCCGGTGTCCCGAGAGCCGCCCAGGTCGGCTCGACCACACCGGCCTCCACAGCCTCCCGATCGGCACTCAGCACACAGAACTGGGGCAGCTGCGTAGCCAGCCACAGACCCAGATGCTCCATGTACGGCTCGTCGCGACCGGTCATGACGCCCGTCCACCGTTCGACCCGCGGCATGGCCAACGCCGCGTCCAGCGCGGCAGCGTCGGCCTGCTGACCGGGATCAGTGTCCAGACGGACCTGACCGCCGTGCAGTGAAACAATCGAGGAGTCCGGTGCTCCGGCGCCCTGCATCGGCACGAAACCGCAGACCTCGTAGTCGTCGCTGACCAAGACGCCCTCGGTGAGCGTGAAGGCGACCGCGCGGCTGACCCCGCGCATCGTCAGCGGCACTACCAACCGGCCGCCGTCGGTCAGCTGTTCGCGCCAGGCTGGCGGAATGTCGGTCGTTTGTACGGTCACGATGATCCGGTCGTATTGGGCGGCGTCCGGAGCTCCGTACTCGCCGTCCGCGCAATGAACCGCGACGTCGTCGTAACCGGCCGCAGTGAGGCACGACCGAGCGCGCTCCGCCACAACCGGATCGATGTCCACCGACGTCACGCGCCCGGCAGGACCGGCCAGTCGTGCCAGCAGGGCCGCGTTGTA
Organism: Cryptosporangium sp. NPDC048952; assembly: GCF_043197895.1. NCBI lineage: Bacteria > Bacillati > Actinomycetota > Actinomycetes > Cryptosporangiales > Cryptosporangiaceae > Cryptosporangium > Cryptosporangium sp. NPDC048952. The sequence goes on from NZ_JBICTY010000016.1 coordinate 2,225, forward strand.
TCCGCCTGACCCGATCTCGAGACAACGGTCACCTGGCCGCACTTGCAGCTGGGTCAGCATCATCGCAACGATTCCCGCTGCCGACACCGACGAGTATGCCCTGCCGTCCGCGCCGCGGCGGGTGACCACCGCATGATGCGGCCGGTAGGCCTCCTCCAGCGACGTCCCCGGGAGGAACAGGTGACGCGGCACCACCATCATGGCGGCTTCCACCGCCGGATCGAGCCGGCTCCCCACCTCCGTGCGCCACGCGATCAACGCGGACACCATCTGCATTCGCAGGTCGTCCGGAGAGGCGGTCCGCGGTCCGCTCCCCTCGCCCGTCAGCGTCGGCATTGCCACACTTCCTTCCCAGCCCACCGGCTCCAACGTCGCTGCTGCGCGGGCATCGCTCCACCAGGGCAGTATTCCGTGGCCACCCGCTGCCGTGCAGCCCCGCCACACCACCAGCGACTCGAACGGCAGTAGTCAGTCTCGGCGGTCCGAATCAGATGGGGGCCCGCCGGTTAGTCCGGCGAATATCGGGATACCCGCCGCAGCGATCGAGAAGCGGCGTCCCGCCGCGGCGAACGCACTTCCCGCCCTCACCCAGTCCGCCAGCGCCACCAGGGCAGCGGCTTCAGCGTCGCGGCCCTCGTCGACGAGGGCCGCAGACAGCACGGCGATTGCGGCGTACGTCTCCTCGCACTGTTCCTCGCCACCGGCGAATACCGTCGCCAACGCCTGGAGGGCAACCGCCGCAATCTGCTGGTCGTCCGGCGCCGGGGGTCGAGCTGGGTCTGGTGCTTCCGTCATTGGGTTCTCCGCATCCGTCGATCCGACTCGTCGATGTCCCTACGCGGTCCCGGCTCCGTGCACTCGCCCGGCTCCGCCAAGCACCCGGCCACGCGGTGAGGGCCGACCCGCGGGACGGGCGTTCACGCCAGCCGGCCTCCGTCTGGTGATGACGACGGCAGCCGCTACCAAGCGGCCACCGATCGTCTGTCGCAGGTCAGCCGGAGCCTGCGGGACCTGGTCCGGCCGGCTTGCGCCCGAGAGCGCCGTAGCAGGACACCGCCGCCGGTGACGGCGGTGTCTCAGCGTCGGGCTCGGGACGCCAGTCGGCGACCGACACGACTCCCGGGTGGATCATGTCGAGACCGTCCAGGAACCCAGCGACCTCATCGGAGGTCCGGAAGTGCGCGGGCGCGGTCGTCCGAGCCAGGGAGCGGGACGCCTCGGCCGTCGCCTCGTCCATGAAGTCGGTCGTGATGTGCGAGATCGCCAGGTAGCTGCCCGGAGCGAGCGCCGCGAGATACTCCCGGACCCGGTCGTGCGGCTGATCGGCGTCTTCGAGAAAGTGCAGTATTGCGATCAGCAGTAGCGCCACTGGTTCGCGAAGATCGAGGACCTCGTGCAGCTCCGGTGCGCCGAGAATCCGGCTCGGTTCGCGGACATCAGCGGCGAGATAGGCCGTGGCGCCCTCCGGGGTGCCCTGCAGTAGCGCCCTCGCGTGGACGAGCACGATCGGGTCGTTGTCCACGAAGACGATCCGGGCCGCCGGGTTGATGGCCTGGGCCACTTCGTGGACGTTCGGTGCGGTGGGCAGACCGGCACCAATGTCGATGAACTGCCGGACTCCGGCCTCCCGCGCCAGGTAGGTCACGACACGCCGGAGGAAGGCGCGGTTCTGCCGGGCGGTGGTGCGGATCGTCGGGAAGACCTTCTCGACTTCGTCGGCCGAGTGACGGTCGGCGGCGAAGTTGTCTTTGCCGCCCAGCCAGTAGTCATAGCGTCGCGCCGGATGCGCCACGGACGTGTCGATCCCTTGAAGTCCGTTCCCTGAACCTGCGGGAATTCCGGCCGCAGAATTGCTCATCGCGCGCCTCCATCGGTAAGACGCTGCACCTTCGGAGACAGCGCCGCCGGACAGGACGGCGAAGCGACCGGCAGAAGCCCAGGTGCCGCGTTGTCGTCCGAGCGCGTAGCGACATCGGCGGCCCGCGTCGCCGCTGGCACCGGAGTGGCCTGTCCGCCTGACGGCTTCACCATTCCGACGCCGCCGTAGATACGGATCGTTCGAGGCCCGCCCTGGACTGCATCGGGTCGCCAATCGCTGACCGGCAGCAGGCCCGTCGTCGTCCCCTGCACTTCGGGGCAGGCGGACGCTTCGTGGTCGGTAGCGGCAACGGCTGGCACGAAATCCCAGCCGTCTACCAGAGCGGACACGTCGGCCGGGCTGCGCAGCACCAGTGACGCACCTGCCGACTCGTACAGACCGCAGGCAGCCACTGCTTGCGCGAACGTCAGACCTTCTGATGTGGCATGGGCGAGCACGAGGAAACAGCCTGGCGCCAGCGCCGCGCCGTAGGCGGCGAGCAGCGCCGCCGGGTCGTTCCAGTCGGGCACGAACTGCAGCACTCCAGCGGCGATCAGCCCGACCGGCTCCCTGAGGTCCAGCACCTCACTGGCCCGGCCGAGCACCTCGTCGACGCTGCGCAGGTCGGCCTCGACCACTCCGGCCTCCCGCACGCCGCCCACGGCGCGCCGGATATACGCGGTCACGACCGGATCGGCATCGACGTAGACGGCCCGGCAGAACGGATCGAGGCTGGGCGCGAGTTCGTGGACGCTGCCGCCGGCCGGGAGGCCGGAGCCTAGATCGACGAACTGCCGTATTCCGCGCGAACGCAGGTAGGCCACCGCCCGGTGGACGAAGGCGCGGGCGGCCCACACGTCGACCCGCGCATCCGGCATCACCTGCACGAGCTGCCGGGCGAAAGCCCGATCCGCGCCGAAGTTACAGGCACCGCCCAGCAGGTAGTCCTGCACTCGCGCTGCATGCGGCAGGTGCCGGTCGGTGGGCCCCAGCTCGGCCAGGGGCGGACAACCGTCAGGAAAGGCACTGGTCAACAGGGTCCCGCCGCCGGTCCCGAGTGGCGCCAGCGGGCGCGCCGACATCGCATCCCAACGAGCCGCGTTGTCGCGCGTGCCACTGCCCGTTGCGGCCAGCGCGGACGGCAACGGTTGGATCTGCCGCAGCGGTCCGGCTTTGATCTCCGGGCGGCCGGATACCGTCGGGCTGGTGAACAGCGTCGTCATCACGGGCGCCGCCTCGGTCGTCGGCCCTGCGCTCCGGCAGGCAGGGACCGCAGCGGTGGGCGCCGCAGCGGAGTCATCGCTTGGTTCGGTTGCGGCGCGACGGTGATCGCAGCCGCGTAGGGCACGAACCCGTGACGCGTGTAGAACGGCACACTGCGCGGGCTGGCCGCACTAAGACAGGCCGGTTCGTCGCGCCGATCCAACTCGGCCAGCCGATGAGCCAAAAGCGCGCTGCCCGGACCCTGATTCTGCTGACCGGTGCGCGTCGCGAGCATCACCAGGTGGTGATGATCGGCCAGGTGGACCCCCGCGAGCGCATCGTCGAGCAGTTCGAAGCGGTCAGTCCAGACACCCGCGGCAGCCCGTCGCCGCGCCGCGTAGTTCGCGGGCTCGCTCGGCGAGGCGGGTGTCAACCACGCGGCCACCGCGGCCGGAGCGTGGGAGCCGTCGATGACCTGGACCACCCCGTGCCGCAGGGCATGGTCAATAAGAATGCTGAAGTAGTCCAGCAGCACGAAGGTGCGGTCGGTGTCGTCCTCGACCAGCCACTCGTTGACCGGCAACGGCAGGAAGGCCTCCACAACCAGAGCGGCCAGGGCGTCCGCCTCACCCCGGTAGGCGATCCGGGGCGTCGCGGCCTTCGCCGGTGAGGGGCGTGGCCCCGTCATCGGGTCTCTCCGGTCCACCCGGCGCCGCGGTCTTCTCCGGCGGAGCGGCTTCGGCCGGCCCGCCCGTCGCTATCGGCACGCGGCCCGGTGGCGGCGCGGCGCGGCGCGTGATCGACGGCCGGACCGAGCCCGATCCGCGCGTAGATGTCCGGGCGGCGGCTGCGCAGAATCACCGCCCACACTCCACCTGCCACGATCGCGACCAGATACAGCCCGGGCAGCCACCGCAGCGGATCATCGGCAGGCACCCCGAGAAGCCGATCGAAGTGCACCACCGCCAGCACCAGCACGGCCCCCAACGTGAACGCCGAGACCACCGGTGCGACGAAGGCAACCAGCCAATGCGTGTCGGCCCGGCCCTCCACCGCGAAGTACCGCACGATCGCCACCGAGGCCAGCACCAGCAGGATCAGTACGCCGAAGCCGCCGAGGGAGCCGGCGTAGAAAAACAGGTGCACCAGCGGATCGAGATCGAGCACCGCGGCGACCAGCAGGACCAGCAGACCGAAGCCGCTGACGGCCAGCGAGGCCGCGGCGGGGCCGTTGGACCGCGCGTGGATCTGCCCGAGCCGGGCCGGGAGCAGGCCCTCCCGGCCCGGGGCGAACACGTAGCGGGTCGAGGCGTTGTGGAAGGCGACCAGCGCGGCGAGAACACCGGTGGCGAACAGCACCTGCGCGCCGGTCACGGCCGCCGCTGACAGCGTGCCGGACAGCAGCACGAAGATCGTGTCGGCGCCGTGCTGCCGGGTGAACCCGACGACCTGCCCCGGTCCGGCTGCCTCGGCGATCGCCCAGCCGGCCACCGCGTAGAGCAGCGCGAACACTCCCAGCGTGAGGAACGTGGCCCGCAGCACCGTGCGTTTGCGGTCGCGTACTTCCTCGGCGTACACCGCTGTCGTCTCGAACCCGACGAACGCGGTGACTGCGACGATCGCGAGCGCCGCGGTACCCGGATCGGCCAGCCGCGCCGGCGACCACCCCGCCCACGACAGATCTCCGTCCGCCGGGTCAGTCAGTCCGACCGCCACCAGGACCAGCACCACCAGCAACTCGGCCACCACCAGGGCGGCGAGGATCCGGCTGGACATCTCCACCCGCAGCACGCTCAGCAGCACCGAGACCGCCAGCCCCGCGAACGCGTAGATCCACCACGGCAGGTCCGCGCTGGTGTGCGACTCGACCAGGGCGCTCACCGCGGCCCCCACCCCGCCGATCGACGCGGCCACGAACGCCAGATACGACGCCTGCGCGATCAGCAGCGCCACGACCCCGGCCGACCGGCCGAGTCCGTGGGTGATGTAGGCGTAGAACGCACCGCTGTGCGGAATCCGCTGAGCCATCGCGCAGTACCCGACAGCGAAGACCGCCAGCAACACCCCGACGCCGACGAACGCGATCGGAATACCCGTCTGCCCGGTCACCGCATACGCAGCCGGCAGCGCCCCCGCCGCCGTGGTCAACGGCGCCATAGCGCTGCCCACAAAGCCGCTCACCTGCCGCACACCCAACCGCCGCGCCGCCAGCGCCGCAGCCGGCGAAGACCCCGCCCCGAGGCCCTGATCCCGTAAAACGGACATGACGAACCGTCGCTCCTTACCCGGTGAATTGTTCGAAGCACGACGCGCCTGAACGCGCGCCTCTGCTTACGTCTCCGTCACGCCGTCGGGCGGCGCGACGTCACTCCGCAAATGCTCGCTAGTGGGTTCGCGAGTAGACGCGTTTGCTCAGCAGCACCCGCACACCGCTGATGACCCCGGTCAAATGCTCCGGCAGGTCTTCCGCGTGCGCGCGCAGCGCACCGACTGCCTTCTCCGACGCGGCTGGAAGGATCACCCGGCCGAGCCCGGCGGCGACCAGCAGTCCCGCCAGCAGCCGGTCGTGCCCCTCCAACGCCGCATCAGTGTCGACCGCGTACGCGATGCGATTCGCGGGCCAGTCAGCGTCCGTCAGCGTGACCGGCTGATACTTGACCCTGGCCGAGCGCCGATTAATCGCTCGAAGTTGACCGTCGGCCACCAGCCGCTGAGCGATCAACTCCCGCAGCGGCGGGTCATCGACCTTCCCGACCGCGTCCAGCCAGTCCTCCACCCGGCGCAACGCATCAGCGTCGGCCAACGTCACCGCGATCAACCTGTGCGCCAGCGGATCCCACATCGGTCCCTCATCGGTCACCCGGACCTCTCCGCCGTCCACCACCACCTTGCGGGCCAACGCAAGGTCGGCCAACAAGCCACCCGCCAACAAAATCCCCAGCGGCTCGCGCGGATCCACACGGGCCCGGTCCTCGCGGAAGTCGTGCGCCGTCAGATACAGCTCGTCCGCGACCGACCGACGTGACGCTCCCCCGCCGCCAGCCGCGGATCCGCTAGCCGCCACGGCAGTCGCTCCTCCACTCTCCCCAGATGCGGTCCAGAAGCTCGCCGGCGCCGGAACGCCCCGCACCGCCATCCCGGGCACCGCCATCGTCGGCTCCTCGACGACCCGTCGCACAGTCCGCGGAACTGCGGGAGCGCCGTTCCCGACGGCGGGCGGCCACCGGCCAGCAGGTGAAGGATCAGGGTGCCACGTCATCGGATACCACCTCCGCTGAAAATGAACTGGACTCGATCTCTCCCCGCGCTTGCGCCTCAAGGACCTCCTTCGCCCAGACGCGCTGCGCGCACGGCCACGCCGGCGGGACAATCAGATGCACCGCCGAACAACAAACCAGCTGACCTTCAATCTGGGTCGGGGTATGAAGCTCCAGCTGCGCACGCGCGTCCGCCACGTCCTCTGCGGTGAATCGGCGCTCGGACATCAGCGCCCTTCACCGAGGCCGCCGCGGCAAACAACGACGCTTCCGCCGCGGAAATGAGCGACCTGCGCAATGGCCACGCGCGTGGAGGCGGCACGCCCGGGAAAGACTGCCGCCTCCACGCCCCTACCTCCCGTCGACCGGCGAGGCGGCCAACAGGAGCCCTCGGATGAAGCAGCGGCGCCCAGCGAACGAGGGATCACGGACGTGCTCCTATCCGTTGGAGGAACAGGCGCAACGGGACCGTGTTTACACAAGGGACTGCTGCGTCTGAGCTGCACTCTGCCGCCACCGCCCCTGACAGACCCCGGAGGCGGTGGGGAGTCGAACAGCGACCGATCAAACATTGCGTGACCGCCGCTGTACCGACAGCATGGTGTCCCGGGGCCATTTCGCTCAAGGGCGGATCGCCCCTCAGACAAGTCAGCTTGAGACGGCATCGTGCGCCGGTCACAATGACCCAGACACGATGACGCCCGCTTCGTGTCCCCCGGGAGGTCAGCGTGACCGAATCGGTCACTGAGCCAGATCGAACAATGGGCGCTACGGACCCCGTACTCGCTCGTTTCCTCTTGCGAGGGCTCATCCAGCGATTCGTTCGCGAAGACGGACGCGGCTATCACGCCCAGTGCACCGAGGCCGGTGTGTCGCATCGGACGTGGAAGCGCTGGGTGGCTCTCGATGTCATCCCCGGGGTGCCCCAAATCCGCGCCATCATCAAGGTCTGCGGCTACGACGAAGACCACGACCTGTCCCGGCAGTTGCTCAGGCTCGCCCAGGATGCGCGACGACATAATGTCGTTAGCCAGGCCGAGTGGCTGAGCAGCACTGCATTCGATCTGTACGTGGCAATCGAGCGGGTATCGCAGCTCATCAAGACCTATGAGTTCACGCTGATACCGGGGCTGCTGCAGACCAAGGAGTACGCCCGCGCCTACTTCCTGCAGGCAGGCCTGTCCGGGAACGAGTTGGAGCAGCGCGTCGACCTCCGGATGCAGCGCCAGGCCATTCTCACGCGCAAAGACGGTCCGGCCCGATTGGTCGCAATCGTGGACGAAGGGGCACTACATCGCGAGCCTCCCGGCGACGGCGTGATGCACGGCCAGCTCGCTCAGCTCTTGGAGCTGGGGACGCTCGACACCATTGAGCTACGTGTCATCCCATTCGCCAGCGGCCTGTACTCCACCAACGGGGACGGCTCGTTCGTTCTACTCACGAGCAAGGAGGTCGGCCTGGACATTGCCTATGTCGAAGGCGGGCCGAGCGCCAACTACTTTGAGACCCCCGAGGCCCTCCAGCGATACAACGCGGCATTCGAGCGACTCGCCCGGTGGAGCCTGGGACCGGAGGCGTCGGCGGATCTGATCCGCAGACGCCTCAGCAGCACTTAGCGTGACCCCTGATAGGAGGCAAGTTCCATGTCTAGCCACTCCGGCACTGAGGCGCCGGCCTACCGCAAGTCGAGCTTTTCCGGTGACCAGAACTGCGTTGAGGTAGCCACCAATATGGCCCAGGTGTACGTCCGGGACACGAAGGACCCGGACTGTGTCGAGCTGAAGCTGCCGCGACCCAGCTGGCTCGGCTTCCTGGCCGCGTGCCGCCGCGGCGAGTTCAATAGCTAGACCGCAAGGACGACGAGGGCGGCCGATCCCACCCATATTGGGATCGGCCGCCCCTCGCGTTCCCGGGCACGATCTGTATAGCCGTTCGCAGAGCCGACTGACAGGTCGTGCACCCAGTCAGCGCAAAATCATGTGCTAGGCCTCCGACACACCGACATGTCGGCGAATGGGTGGCGGCTCGCTACACGGATCGGCTTGAAGCCGCGAGGGCGCGAGGGCGCGAGGGCGGTCGTACGTGGGCACAGGACGCTGGGTCGCAGAGCTCGGTTAACCGTCTTCGTGACGTGAGCCGCCAGGTGTGAGGCTTGCATCCGCACCGACGTATGGGGTCGGGTGTGCGCTGATCCAGCTGCGGATCTGGTCGGCGACGCTCGCGAAGACGTCTTCCGGCGCAGGCTCGGCGTCGAAGCACCAGCCCGGCAAGGGCTGGTGCGGCGCCGGGTCGAGTCGGCCTCGAGGTATCAGATGGGTGTGCAGGTGGGGAACGGCATTGCCAAGGGTCTCGTAATTCATCTTGGCCGGGTCGGCCACAGCTGTGATCGCGGCGGCCAGGTGGGTGACTTCCAGCCAGTAGCCTGCCGCCTCGGCAGGAGCCAGGTCGGTGGGCTCGCATGCGTGCCCACGGTTCCAGAGCGCGACGGTGTAGCCGCGCATGTTGTTGCCTGCCCGCCACAGGATGCCGGTCACATATTCGCCCTCGAAGACCTTGAGGCCCCACGGCTGGTCATCCGAGGCTGCAATCAGCGCGCAATGCGGGCAGTCTTTGCCTGCCTTCCGCTCCTCCCAGTCGGGCCTCCACGGTTGCAGCAGGCCGGGATCGGCTGCAGGGGCCGCCGGGGTCGGCGGCGTGTCGGGGAGAGCCTGAGGCACCCGCGATCATCCTTCCTGGTGATGGTTCGGGTGGGACTGTTCGGATGTCTAGCAGGCTATCGGTTCGCGGGGCGCTCTTTGGCCCTAGGCAATGTTCAGAACTTGGCGGGCCGGTTGAGAACGCTCGCGGTGAGCTGGCGTTTCAGATCGACCCCGAGCGGCGCGAGTTCCTTTGGGGGGCGTGTGTCGGTGTTGGATGCTGCGATCGTGAGGCTGAGCAGGTGACACAGCCACGGGATGTCCGGCGTGGTGTAGCCGAGGAAGTCCTCTCCGCTGCTGCCGGTCAGGGGATCGGTGACCAGCGCGGCGGCCAGACTCTCGACGGCCCGCTCGTCCGTGGACGGCGTCAGCGTTATCGCCAGCAGCAACAGCGCGCGTTCGGCAGCCGTACGGCAGGCTCGGTAGCGGACCGGGTCACCGGCGAGGAATACGTGGGGGCTGCTGACCGCGTTGAGCAGCAGACGCGCCTTGAACACCGGCGAGTTCAGGTAGACCGGATCGGTGGGTACCGGCGGCGCGGCCAGCCCGTCAGCGGTGCGGAACCCCGAGAGCCCGAGTGCGTCGATCATCTCTGCGCGGGTGGCGTGCAGCTTGACCGCGTAGGCGACCTCGGTGTCTACGGTCAGGCCATGTTCGTGATGCAGCGCTTCGACTTTTCCGATGAGGGAGGTAAACATCGGGTGTGGCAGGGCAGCTTCGGTGACGTAGAGCAGGTCCAGATCCGACGCCCCGCCGGTGCGGGCCGAAGCGTGTGAGCCGTAGGCGAGGGCGAATACGGGCGCGTCGAGTGCGTTGAGCAGTCGCCCGGCGGCGGTGAACGGGGAGACATTGGCCGTCATCGTGTCCTCCAGCCAGTGCCGGCCAGATGTGCTTCTGGGGGCGTGGCCCAGAAGTCCAGCAGGCGCATCCCTACCGGGATGAGCACCTGACCGTCCTCACGGCGGTAGCGCTGGAGAAATGCTTCTACGATGTCCACGGGCACAGGGTCGTTCACCAGCGCGGGCAATGACTTCAGGTGCTGCTGGGCGAACCAGCGGCGCGCGGCATCCAGGTCCTCGGCGACCGCGACCCCGCCGTAGCGGCTCTCCCGCAGACGACCCCGACCGGCAGCCTCGGCCGCGTGCAGGACATCGCGGATCAGACCGAGGATGTAGCCGCGACCGCTCTCGGGGAACGGCGCGATGCGTTCCCACAGCTGGGTCACTAGGCGCTGTTCGGGGCTTTCTGCATCGAAGTGCACGATCAGCAGGTGACCGCCCGGAGCGACGAGCCCAAGCAGGTCTGACAGGAACCTACGTGCCGCTTGGCGCGCCGCGGGCAGGTCAGCGGTAGGGGTGACCCCGTCGGCGGTCAAGGTCTCGTAGAGGTCGCCGATCGGGTAGCTCAACGACCAGAACGCGCCGATCAGATCCGCTGACCCCGGCCGGATGGCCGCCAGCTCCGTCACCGCCGCCCGGGAGTCCTGGCATCTACTCTCGGCGTGCGGCAGCCGCCGGGCGAAGGCGTCGATCATCGCAGCGCTACTGTCCACGCCCAGGATCGTGCGAGCGTAGGGGGCGAGTACCTCAGTCAGGCGCCCGCTGCCGCACCCCAGATCGACGACATTCAGGCCGGTGGCGTGGCCGGGGCTGCCGTAGTGCTCACGCATCAGGTCGGCCACGATCTGGGCGTCAGTGCGCCCATCGAAAATATGCGGCAGCAGGGTCTGCTCGTACGCGCCGGCGGACTCGTACACCGCTCGGAAGCCGGTCGAACTCTCGAAGGCGGTCAGAGACACTGATGTCGTGGTCATCAGGCCAACGCTCCCGCGCCGAGGGGCACGATCTCGACGGCCATGCCCAGTTCTACGACGTGTTTGAGGACCCCGCTGATATGCGCCTGCTCGATACGCGGGTTGATCCCGACGAATCGCAGGGGACACAGCATGCCGCCACCGAAGTGACCGGGATCGGGCAGGGAGAACTGGTGCAGATGCCAGCGCCCCTCGGCGAGCATTCGCTCATGGATGGCGATGTTGACCGCGTTGAGGCGGGTCAGGTCAGCATCCTCTCGGCGGAAGCCGACCGGCAGGTAGACGAACGCGACGGCGGTCAAGTCTGGGTCGTGGAGTCGCAGCAGTCGGGGATGTGCGTCGACCGCGCCCGCGAAGGCCCGGGTGACCGCGAGTCGTTGGTCGACCATCGCGGCCAGGCCGCTACGACCGTGTGCGCGCATCATCATCCAGAGCTTTAGCGACGACCACGCCCGCGAGCCCAGGAATGGTGTGACCTGCCCGAACGCGAAGTCCTCCTGCATGATCAGGTCGGAGTAGCTGGAGATCATCCGCAGCGCCGCTGGGTCGCGGACCAGTAGCGCGCTGAGCGTGTACGGGACGTTGAGGACCTTGTGCGGATCGACGGTGACCGAATCGAAGCCGGTAATCCCGTCGATCAAATGGCGTCGCTGGTCGGTCAATGCGCACATCAGACCCCAGCAGGCGTCGGCATGCAGCCAGATCCCAGGGTCGGCGGCCCGCACGATCTGGAGCACCGCGTCCAGCCGCTCCACGGTCTGGGTCCGGCTGTCTCCGGCGTAGGCGACCACTGCCATGATCCGGCCAGCGTGCCGCCGCAGCGCCACAGCTAGGGCGGCCTGGTCGTAGCGCAGGCCGTCGGTGGGAACCTCGATGGTCTGGTTTCCGCAGCCGAGCCAGGGCAGCGCCGCCCGGATGCTGTAGTGCCCCAGGCCCTGCGGGACGACCACCCCGAAGCGTTCCGGGTCACTGACCCCGGCAGCCATACAGCCCGGCTCGGCGTTCTCCCGGGCGAGCATCATCGCCATCGCGTTGCTGGTCGTGCCCCCGGTGGTGGCCACGCCACCGACGGCCCACACGTCGCTGACCTGCTCGGCGGGTGGATTCCCGAACCCCAGAAGCGCCCGCAGCCAGCGCAGCACCGCGATCTCCACGAACGTGGCGCTGGGCGCGTCGAAGCTCTGATTGATCAGGTTCTGCTGAGTCAGCAACGCCAGCACGCCGCCCGCGAGCGCGGCCGGGTCGTCACCGGTGTCACCGAAGCCGAGGAAACGCGGGCTGGCCTCGTTCTTACACAACGGCAGCACGTCCCGCCCGAACTCGGCAATCACCTCGGTCAGCGGGGTCGAAGACTCGGCCAGGTCCACGAGTAGCCGCCGCCGGATCGCGGCCGGTTCCTGCCGGTCACCGTAGATCTCCTCCCGACCTTTGAACCGCAGCCCGGCCCGCACGAGGCCGGTCAGCAGCTCAGCGAACCCGTCCGGATCCACACCAGTGTGCGTAGGCACCGGCCCAATGTGAGTGGGTGTCATCTGTCCCTCCAGCGGTTGACGGTCGAGCGTCGGGCTGACCCGGGAGCACCTCGTTCGTGTCCCCGTTCGAGGCACGAGAATCCTGGACCGGCTCGTCCCCGGTGAAGGGCCGCTACTGCCTAGCGGCTGCCACCGGTAGGCCGCGACGGCCTACCCGGCGCCGCCGCCACTCTGTCGAAGGCCCGTCGCGGTAGCGTCAATGCAGCGATTCCTCGACGGAGGGCGTCATCGTGATCGGCACACAGATCGCACGGCTGCGTCACGCCAAAGGCCTGACCCAGGAAGCCTTGGCCGAAGCCGCCGGGGTGTCAGTCGATGTCGTCCGCCGACTGGAACAGGGCCAACGCGACACTGCGCGGATCAGCTCACTCAAAGCCATCGCGGCGGCCCTCGGCAGCGACCTCGCGCTCATCTTCACACCCAAGAACCGACAGGGCAGCATCACCCAGTCGTCCGTCGACTCCGGCGGCGCCTCCGATCTTCCGCGACGGGACATACTGCGGCTAATCGCCCTGGCGACCGCCGCACTAGGCATCGACCCCGACCGGCTCTCCGCACACGCCGACAGAGCCGAGGACCACGCGAGTCTCGCCCAGCTAGCCACCGTCAATAAGGCGCTCTGGTCGGCCTTCAGCCAGGCCACAAACAAGGCCGCCGCCGGCCCGGCCGTCGACGCGCATCTCGACCGGCTCACGACCGCCCTAGGACGGCCTCAGCAGGTCCAGGCGCGCCAAGAGATCTACGCGTTGACCGCTGACGCCTTCCAACTCGCGGGAGAGATCGCCTTCGACAGCGACCGCTACAACGAGGCAGCCCACTGCTACACCCTCGCTGCCACCGCCGCCCGCGAGGGCGACGCCGCCGACCTCTGGGCCTGCGCCCTGACCCGGCACGCCTACCTGAGCATCTACGAACGCCAATTCACCACAGCCGTCCCGCTCCTGCGACTGGCCGCACAACGCGCACAAACCGGCGACAGTCGACTCGCCACCCGCCACTGGGTCGCCGCCGTCACCGCGCAAGCCCTCGCCGGAACCAGAGACCGCGCCGGGTGCGACCGCGCACTGGTTGCCGCCGAACGCGTCCACGAACTCGACCTCACCGCTGCGATTAACGGCGGCTGGCTGCGCTTCGACGGCACCCGGCTGTCCGAAGACCGTGCCGCCTGCTACCTGCAACTCGGCCGACCCACTGACGCCGAACCGCTGCTGACCCAGATGCTGCACGACAACCCCACCGGCCGCCGCCGAGGCATCGCGCTGGCCGACCTCGCTCTCGTCGGCGCCCAACGCCGCGACCCGTTGCGCGTGGTCACCTTCGGATCGGCATCACTCGACCACTACCGCCACACCGGCTCGTCCGTCGTCGGCCGGCGCCTTCAGCAACTCCGCCCGCACCTGATACCAATGCGCAGCGACCCCCACATCCGGAACCTCGACGCCGAACTCCGCGCCTTGCCCGCGACCGCTGTCTAGATCACGCCCGACCGAAGGAGACGTTTCTGTGTCTGACGAGGCAGGCCGCATCTTCCGCAACGCCTGGATTGCTGGAGTGAAGCGCCACTACCCGGGCGAACCAAAACCCGGATACGTCGCAGCCTGGGAAGACACGCCTGACTGGGAACGCGCCAGCGCATCAGCCGTCCACCGCCACGTCATTGAACTGCTTCAGGCCAGCGACGGAGCCGCTCGTCTACTCACACGCGAGCAGAAAGGCCAGTACGTCGCGGTGTGCTGGGTCGCACAAATCTATCGGCACTTCCGTGACCCCAAACCGGCCTACGTCGCGCCATGGAATCAGATGCCGAGGTGGCAGCAAGAAACCGACGCCGACATCTTCGAACACATCGAGAGCATGCTTCCGCCTCGGGGCAATTGAACTCAGCCGAGTGCAGCTACTGTCTATCCACCCCACGGGCGGTGAGCCCGTCCGGGCGGGACTCGCAGGCGCTGCGGCCCTACTCCGCGGTACCGGCCGTGGCGCAGGCACTAGCCCGCAGCGAAGCGATCACCGATCTGGAGAGCCCCTGATGCGCTGGACTATTCACGGCGAACGTGACCTCTACCGCGATCAGTGGGTTCATGTCGTGAGTGCCGACGTTCAGCTGCCCGACGGCCGTCACCTCGATCACCGCATCGTGCGCACTCACGCCAACGGTGCTGGTCTCGTTCTCGTACGCGACCGGCTGGCGGGCTCACGGCCCAATCCGCTACATGCTTTCCACGCATCCATCGCCCGGCCTCGTCCAGTCCGAACATCACATCTTCCGCGCAGACGACGCCACGTACATCGGACCACCTGAGGACAGCCACGAGAGCGATCGTGTCGAATGGGTGCCGCTCGCCGAAATTCGTCCCCTCATCAGCAAACAGGAAATCACAGCGGGAACGACGCTGGTTGCGCTCTTGCACGTGCTGTCCGACAGCTAGAGATGCTGTCGCGGCGACTCCTGGCGGACCCGGCGATGGGTCTTCCCCGAAGTCACATCGGGCGAACGGTACCGATGCGCCGGCGGATGTGGCGGCCGAGGATGAGCTGCACGAGCATCGGGACCAGTCCGGTCGCCAGGATCGGCGCCCACTTCCCCGCGCTCAGTTCCCCCGCTCCGGCCGCGCCGAGCGCGGCGACCGCGATGCCCGCGATCCAACCGACGGCGAGCACAGCAACGGCGATCAGCTGCACGCGCAAAACCCGCTGATGCCGCGCTCGATCCCACCGTCCCAACACCCCGCTCACCGCGACCAGCAGCACACCCGCCGCGCATCCGGCCAACGCCAGGGCGTATCCGGCCTCGGCGTATCGAGGCGCGCCGAACATCCCGGTCAGCGCGTTACCACCCGCGCACAGCAGGAACAGCGCGAACGCCGCGGCAACGCCGACAACGCCCCACGGCACCCAGCCGGGCGGACGCCCGGTCGGGGTCGGGCCGGCCGTGCTCATGTCGTCAGCCTCCAGGCGGTCGTGTCGCCGTCGGTGATACTGCCATCGGAGGTGTACTCGCTGGTCGCTTTCGGCCACCGTCCCTCCGGAAACGGCACGCTGTCGTAGAGGCGTTGCCGCAGGTCCTTGAAGCTGGCCAGGGCCGTGCCGCCGAGGAACGCCCACAGGACACCGATCGCGAGACTGACGCCGGCGATGACTTTCGTCCACGAGGCCAGCGACGCGATGGCCGCCGGAACGGCGCCCACCAGAGTGCCGGCCGCCACGGCCTCGGCGGTCAGCTCGATCACCAGCGTGACGATCAGACCCAGGACCGTGACCCACAGCGTGATGATGGCGACCGCGACCTTGGTCAGGATGTCGTCGATCTCGTCGGAGACGGTCTTGATCCAGGTCAGCGCCTCCTTCTGCGGACCGAGAGTGTCCTTATAGGCGTCGGCCGCCTGGCCGTGCCAGTAGTTGTCGATTCCCAGGGCGTTCGCGGTGGCGCGGCCGGCCTGTTTGCTCACCGTGCCGCCGATCGGTGGCCCCGACCAGTCGTTGCCGTGCGCCCACAGCGTCCAGGGCACACCGGGGCTCGTGACCAGCTGCACCATCTCCGTCCAGAACCCGTCCCACAGCTTCTTGATCTTGGCGAGCAGCGCCTCCGCGTCGTCCTTGAACGGCCCGAGGAACGGATAGACCCGGGCGACCTCGGCGAAGATCTCCCGCCCCTTCCGGTCGGCCTCCTCGAGCTTGCGTTCGACCTTGTGGAGCAGGTCCCGGAAGTCCGGGTCACTCATCGGTGCCGCGCCGACCATCGGAGTGCTCCCCTCTGTGGACGGTCAGTAGATGTTGCGCATCTGGTGCGCACTGCTGCGGTCGTCTTCCTCGTAGCCGTCCGCAGCCTGGCGCAACGCGGCCCCGAGCGCGTCGAACTCGTCGCTGCCCTGCCGCAGCAACGCGGCGATCCGACGCTGGATCTCTCCGTAGACCTCAGGCAGGCCGACCAGGTCACCGACGTAGCTGAACTGGACGCTGCTCAGGTCCAGCCGGTCGACGACGCGCGCCGCGCCGGCGAGCGCATCACTCATCTCGTCCCAGGTCGAGGCGTCGCCTCGCATGGCCGCCAGCGCCACCCTGACCTCGTCCGGGGTGGGAGCCACCGCAGTCCTTTCGTCGCGTCTATCCGGTCGAACGGCTCAGCCGAGGCCGCGGCGCAGGTCGGCGATCAGCGCGTCCACGTCCGCGGTCAAGGCCCGCAGGTCGCGCGCCGCCGGTGCGGCCGCCCACGCCGCGCTACTCGCCCGGTCAGCAGCGGCGTACGCGTCCGCGAACGCCTCCCGCAGCGCCCCGGCGATCGGCCTCGCCTCGGCCCGGTCGAGCCACCGGTTGTCGAACCGGATCTCCACGACCTGCGAGCCGCGCAGCACGACCTCGGCGTGGGCTCCGCGAGACACCCCGACCACATCGGTGTTCGCGGCACGCGACAGCGCCCGGGTCAGCGCGTCCATCTCCCGATCGGCGTCCTCGATGAGCCGCAGCAGAACGTGGACGTAGTCCGGGCCGGTCACATCCCCCCGCACGCCATCGCGCCGGTGCGCGGGCACACACTCGGCCGTGGAGTGACCTACAGGCCGGTCGGTGGTCGCCCGGTCCGGGACGGCGAGACTCGCGGCCCAAGCCGCCAACCATCTGTGGTGGCCGTCCACGACCGCGCCGCCCACTGCGGCCGCCAACCCCGCAGGCCCGAGCACACGTCGCCAGGAGACCGAGCACTCCACGTCGGTCACTCGTGCGCGCACGTCGAGAGCGACGCGGATCAAGCCGGTGTCGTCGGCTCCCATGACCGCACCGGGCTGCGGGAGCGCACGCGCCGCGCGGCGCGTCAGTGCCTCGGCCTCATCGAGTAGTCCCGCGAAGGCCGCCGCGAACCGATCCGTGCTGTCGCCGTGCCTCATCGTCGCTCCTCGGTTCCGGGCGTGTTCTCAGAGGGCACGGACGACGAACGAACATGGTTCACGATACGCGCCCATAAGGCTGCCCTCCGTGAGATAGACGGTCTCCCGCGGGAAATCGCAACCACGTCTCAGGTCGCGGCCGGTCGCGCATCGAGGACCTCAAACCGTTGCGACCATCTGTCGTCTCTGATCAGCGGACTCGCTGTAGCGCACGGCAGAGGCCTTGAACGTGACCCCATCATCGGCATCCGTGCTCACTATGGCACAGCCGGGAGCCAATGACTCAAAACACCTGATTGAGGACGAATCCCAGCATCAGCGCCGCGACGAACGAGCCGACGCTCCAGAGAAACAGCCGCCACAGTCCAAGTCAACGCCGTACCGCCTCATCAATTTCAGCGCTACGTAGCCATTGCAGAGCAGTACAGCGTCAGCGCGATACGCCGAGGCGTCTGGCCGCTCGCGCCGGCAGCTGCACGGATGCGGCCGGTAGTTCCCCGCGCGAGACTCATAGCGGCGGTTCGGCCGGGTCGATGCGTAGCTGCGGGAAGGTTCCGGTCAGGTTCAGGACGCGGGAGACGATGCGCGAGGGCCGGTTGACGACCAGCTGGGTACCGGCCGCCGTGAGGCCGACCAGGACACCGGCGGCAGCAGCGCTGAAAAAACCCACCGAGTGCAGATCGAGGTAGATCGTCGGGCGGTTTCCGTCTGCGGCTGCCTCTGCAATCGCGTCGGCCAGCCGGTCGCGCAGCCAGGCAAGGCTCAGCACGTCGATCTCTCCCAGGATCTGCAGGACTGCGCGGTGCGCCTCGACGTCCACACGGGTATAGGCCGCGAGCAGAAGATCTCCGTTCATGGCGTTGATCTGGTCGTAGGTGTGCCCGGGCGGCAAGCGAATGCCCTCCGGGGGCGTGGGGAGGTCGAGGTGGTGTTCGGTCATCGCGGGCGGCTCTGTTCTCAGGCATCTGTAATCGACGACAATGGACGGCAGTTCCCCTCCGGCCGGGCTTGACGCGATGTGCTCGCCGGGCGTGATGGGACACGTGCTGACCGGTGCGGACCCTCGGCTGGATCGGCGTGATCGGCTACGCCCAGCCGACGACGCTTGTACCGCTCGCGCACTCCGATGGTACACATGTGCTAGGTGGGCCGAACGGTGTCTGACGAGTCGAAACGCAGGGCAGAATCACCCAGCACCGTCTGGGCGCGGTTCTCGTCGGCAGAGATGCGTCATTCCGCCAGCACGTCGTCAATGTCCACGCTGACTTCGACGGGCTGAAGACCGGTCAGTTCACGTACTCGATCGGTCACGGCTCGCCTGATGCGCTCGGCCAGGTCGTTGAGATCCAGGCCGTAGCTGGCGGCTACGGTGATGCGGAGCGCAGTGCTGATGCCGCTGACGCCGGCAATCACCTCCGGCTCCGGCGTCTCGGCCGGATCGGCGCCCCGACTGGAGGTCAACGCGGCTCGGACGCCGGGCACCTGTTCCGTGACGACTCTGGCGGTGACTGCCACCACCCGGTCGGCGATACGCGTCTCGCCCTGCTGGGCCGGCAAGACGCCCCAGGAGGTGTGCACGCTGATTCCGCGGATCTGCCGAAGAACGTCCGCGACGATGCTATCCGGTGCGCGGACCTGCTGATCGGCGAGTTCGTGCACCGGCGCCCACAAGC
The DNA here is from genome assembly GCF_043197895.1 of Cryptosporangium sp. NPDC048952. Taxonomy (NCBI): domain Bacteria; kingdom Bacillati; phylum Actinomycetota; class Actinomycetes; order Cryptosporangiales; family Cryptosporangiaceae; genus Cryptosporangium; species Cryptosporangium sp. NPDC048952. Next base: position 21,137 of record NZ_JBICTY010000016.1, read on the forward strand.
GTCCGTACTCCGCGAGCGCCGCCTGGCAATGCGGGCAAGTCTCCTGGTGTGCCGTACGGTCCGCGCCACGACCGGTGGCCACCTGCTCGATCAGCTCGTCGATGTCGGCGCCGCACGGCAGCCGGTCGCCGCTCATCGCCAGCCCTGCAGCTGCTCGGTCAAAAGCCGCCTGGCCCGAGCCAGGCGGCCACGAACCGTGGCCTCCGGCACATCGAGGATGGCGGCAACCTCCTGATACGAGAGGTCTTCCATCTGGCACAGGACGAAAACGCTTCGTTGATCCGCCGGCAGCGCGGCGATGGCCCGAGTGGTCGCTTCGGCCCGGAGCCGCGCGATCACCGTCTCGTCGGTGCCGGAAAGTGCGGGCAGCTGATGGTCGTCAGGGAGTTCGGCGGTGTCTCGATGGCGCCGACGATGGTTGAGGCACCGGTTGACCACGATCCGGTAGAGCCAGGTCGTGAACGTCGATCCACCGAGGAACCCGGCCAGTGAAGACCACACCTGGATGAAGACGTCCTGGGTGACGTCCTGGGCGTCCTCGGGGTCGCCGAGAATACGCAACGCGATGCGATAGGCGCGTAAACGGTGGCGACGCACCAGCGACTCGTAGGCTTCGAGGTCGCCGCCGCGCGCCTTGCCGATCAACCAGTCGTCGGCTGCGGCGTCTTCCTCAGCGCCGGAGCCCGCGCGGCCGACGAGCCCGCTACCGGAACGAGACGAATGGGTCACGCCGCGCCCGGCCCGTGCGCACGAGATCCAGTGCCCTTCGGGCACGCCGATGCCCGAGGTGCGTTGCAACCTCCGCGATGCGGGGACGTCATCGGATCGGGACCACCGGTGAGCTTCGGGAACAAGGAGCGGATACCGCCAGGACTCGGTCTGTGATGGGCACGGCGGACGGCTCCGAGACCGCGCACGACGACCCTGGGTACCCCGTTCACGGGCCCGGAATCGTCGCACGATAGCCGACGTTACGCGGCACGGGCGGCCGGCGGCCCGATCGGTACCGATCTTCCGGTGGCGGAGCCGGTACCTGGGCCGCCGACCGACCGGTCAGCGTGCCGAGCTGTCGTTCGGGTCGTCGAGCTCGATCCGTTCCTTCCGGACGTCTCCGGTGACCGTCTCGGTGTCGGTGACGGTCTCGGTGCCGACGCGAACCCGCTCCACCGGAACGGCTTCCGTGGTCACCACAGGTTTTTCGGCGTGGAGGATGATCTCGTGTTCGGCCTCGGTGATCTCCTCCCCGGAGAGGGCGGGCTCGCGGTTGGCGTCGGTGATCGGCTCCCGCTCGAGGCGGACCTCCTCGTGGCTGACCGGGACCTCGACCTGCTCGGTCTCGGTGACCACGTGCTTACGCAGGCGTACCCGCCCGGTCTCCACGGTCTCGGTACCGGTCCGCAACCGCTCTTCGGAGCGCGTCATCGCACCCGGGTCGGCGGCGGCGACCTGGTCACGTGCGTCACGCTCGGTGGTGTAGCGCTCTTCGGAGTGCTGACCGGGCAGCGTTGCGTCCGGGCCGAGGCCGTAGTACCGGTAAAGCTCGGCCTCCTGCTCCGGTGTGATGCTCCGGCCGTCCGGCTCGATGTTCGGAGCGTCCTTGACGACCTTCTTGTCCAACGGCACGGCCAGACCATCCGGATGAGGCTGCGCCTGCGCCAGCGGCACGAACGTCTGCTTGGTACCGAATAGCCCCGTGGTGACCGTCACCCACTCCGGCTGACCTGTTCTGTCGTCGGAGTAGAACGTTCCGATCGAGCCGATCTTGTCGCCGTCGGCACCGTAGACGCCGTCGCCGGTCAGCTGGTTGATCTGTTCAGTGCTGAACATCTCGCGCTCCTTGTCCTGGGAGATCCGCGCGGCAGGGCGCCGCGCAGAGGACGACGAACTCGCTCACTGGGTTCGGTGCACGCCGCTACCCGAACTCCCGGCCCGCTCGTCAGACGCATACCGGTTGGCTTGGTTGATCGCCTGGGACGCCTGGGCCCGGACGGGCGGAGCATTCCGGGCGGCGTCGGCGATCCGCGGCTTCTCGTCGTCATAGGTCGCCGCGACCCGCTCCCAGCGGGTGGACATCGTCTTGATGCCGCCCCCACCGACGGCGACCACGACCACACCGACGATCGCCGCGAGCACGGCATAGAGGACCGCGTTGACCACCGTCTCGGCGATGTGCAGCTGACCCAGCGCGGCAATCACGCCCAACGCGACGATGACCGCGGAGGCCGCGTTGGCCAGCACCCGGCCGTAGGAGAGACCGCCCAGACTGTTCTGGATCAGCCCCTTGACGCCGGCCGCCACCGCCGCGGCGATCACCACGATCACGATCGCGACGAAGACGAGCGGAAGGTAGGCGATGACCGCCCTCAAGTAGTCGCTGATCGGGTTCGCGCCGAAGACACCGAACGCGGTGGAGAGCACGAACAGCATGATCGTGTAGAACACGAGTTTGCCGAGGATCCCGGCCGCGTCGTACTGGCTGTGCGCCAGTGCCTTCTTGACGCCGCCTCGTTCAACGAGTCTGTCGAAACCCACTCTCTGTAGCACTCTCGCCAGGATCTTGGCGATGATCTTGGCCACGAAATAGCCGACCACGAGGATCAGCAGAAAGACCACGAATTTGGGGACGAACGTCGCGATATTGGTCCAGGCGCTATCGAGCCCGGAACCGATGTCGATAGCCTGCGCCATTCCGGTCCTTTCGAAGGACATGGTGAAGGAGCCCATCGGTGGGCGTACCGATGGGACGGTGAACCGGCATTTCAGAGAGCGGCGGGCGCGACCGCCGCTCGGGACGCCCTACTCCGCGTCGGAAGCAGGGATCGTCTCGTCGATGTCATCGGGCAGGTGGACGTCAGCCACCGCGATGTTGACCTCCATGACACGAAAGCCCGTCATGGTCTCCACCGACCGAATGACGTTCTTCCGGATCGCGTCGGCCAGTTCAGGTATCACGACGCCGTAGTCGACGACGACATCGAGTTCGATCGTGGTGTGCCGATCGTCCACATCGATCGACACGCCTTGTGTCGCGCTGGGAGACGACGTTCCGGGAATCCGATCCCGGAGCGCGCCGAACGCCCGCGCGGCACCTCCGCCCAGTGCGTGGACACCAGGCACCTCCGCCGCCGAGACTCCGGCGATCTTCGCTACCACGGCGTCGGCGATCGAGGTCTTGCCCGACACCGTTCGCCCCTGCCCCTCGGACACCCCCTCGGCCCGCGGAGCGGGGACACTCTCCGCCGCCACAGGGGTGGGCTCGAGCTCATCGGCAGCGGAAGTGCTCATCGAAACCTCTCAGCTAGGCCCTGCGACGGCCGTTCTTTCCGGCCTACAAGAGGTAGGACCCGCTGGGCGGCCGGACGTCATGCCATACCCGGCACAGATTTAGTGACACACGTCACACGCCCTGCACGGCGTCGCGTCTGGGGTCGTCAGTGACGAGCAGGCCACCGCAGGCGCCATCGCACGTCGCTCCCGAGCGCTATCCCATGGCGTATCGCCCACCTCGAGCACGAGGACACGTTCAGGCGGCGACTCGTCCTCTGGATCGCGGGAGAACGCAGATCGGTCGGGTCGCTGTTCTGTCGCGCCACCTACTCGCGCCAGACGCGTCAGTTGCGTGCACCCAATCACCCCACGTTCGGGGCTGCTGCACGATTCCGTGACAGTTGTCAGGCGGCCTGTTCGGCGGCCTGGCTCATGATGGTTTCGTATTCGATAGGGGTCAACCGGCCGAG
>NZ_JBICTY010000017.1:0-15178 GCF_043197895.1 Cryptosporangium sp. NPDC048952
CTCGGCCGGTTGACCCCTATCGAATACGAAACCATCATGAGCCAGGCCGCCGAACAGGCCGCCTGACAACTGTCACGGAATCGTGCAGCAGCCCCAACTATCCGCCGGAGCCCTGGATAAGTCCCTCATCGAGTTCAAGCTGGCCAGCAACAGCGCGCTGAAGCGGAACCTTCTCAAGCAGGTAGAGATCTACGAGACCGCTAACCGGACTAAGGCCTCGGTAAAGGTCGTCATCATGTACACCGCCGCTGCCGCCAAGAAGGTCGACCGCATCTTCCGGGAGATCGACGACGAGCTGGACCTCCCGTCGGGCACCACAGCCGACCGAATCGTGGTCGTCGACGCTCGCTCCGACAACAAGCCCAGCGCGTCTAAGGCCTGACTGCCTGGCCAGATCTACCCGTCTGCTGGCACGAGGCCAGCGGGACCGGCCCAGAGCGGGTAGCAGCAGGATTGGCGACAGCCGAACATCCGTCGTCCCCGGCTCACCCTCAGGGCATGATGCCACGACGGGATGGGGGCAACGTCCGCTCATCGGCTTGCGTGCGTCATCGCGCTTGAAGCACCCATCCGCCACCACGCCCTTGCAGCACAGCAGCGCCAATTAGAGACACACCGCGGAAGGGCCCCGCCGGCGCCTCAGCAAGGCCGCTACCCGCCATTCCTCAACCGTCATTGCCGACCATCGGTGACCACGCCTTCGAAGCCTGTACGGACATTCCTCAGGCCAGCAGCCGACCCGCCCGCGTGCCCCCGGCCGGGCGCAGCCGGTCCCGCAGAAATCTTGGGTCCAATTTCGGAGTTCGGCCCGCTCAACAGCTGACCCCAACACCCAATACCGAGCGGCGGCCGCATGCTGTCGAGCTCCCACCGTTGGGCCTCTGTTGGTCTCCTGCCCGGCTGCATCCGACTCCGCAGTCCTGCGCCAGCGCCGCCACCCGCCCCACAGCGCGCTTGGCGGCCGGAGGGTAGGGGACCGCTTGGCCGAAACCGCGGTTGCCGATCAGCGGCAAGAGCGGATGTCAGTCGGTTGCTCAAGACAGCGATCGGCCAGCATTTATCAACCGCCCTTCGGTTTGCCACGATGACCTGATGCCCGATCTTCACGTGACCGTGCGCCCGTACCAGCCCGCTGACCGGCAAGCCGTACTGGCGCTGGCGCCGCGGCTCGCGATCGGCGTTGCCCCTTGGCGCGCCCCCTCCGCGGTCGGCTCTGCCGTAGCCGGGTGGATCCAGGACTCACTCGACCATCGCGACGATCCCGGTCACGCGGTCCACGTCGCCGTTGCAGAGAACGAGGTCCTCGGCGTCGTGACAGTCGGCGAGCGCCGGCATTTCACCGGCGAGGTAGATGCCTACGTGGGGGAACTCGCGGTAAAGGCCGACTGCGAGCGCGCAGGTGTCGGGACGCTGCTCATGAGGACAGCCGAACGCTGGGCCCGCGACCATGGCCTACAGCGTCTGACGCTGGAGACCGGCGCTGCCAACCACGCAGCCCGGGCGTTCTACGCCCGCCGCGGCTACCGCGAGGAAGACGTGCGGCTAACCAAAGTCCTGTAACGACCGGCGGCACGAGAGGGCGATCAGCCGCGTGTAAGGGTGATCAGACGGTCGAGTACGCGATTGCCGGCAGTGCGCAGACCGTTGTGTAGATACTCGTCGGTCAGCCAGCGATGCATGCCGGGCAACAGGTCGGCCGTCTCCTGCGAGAGGCGTCGGTCCACGTATGGATCGTCTGCGTAGATCACGGCGGCGCACGGAACGTCGACTTGGGTTAACACGCCCGCGTCGTAGAGGCGTGGCCAGTTGTATTCGGCGATTGCCGCGGCGATATCGCGGTATGGTCGCAGGCTCGGCATATCTTCGAAGTGCCACGGGTACAAGTGCTCGGCGCTGAGCAGGACGGCCTCGCCTTGGAAGTCCTCGGGTTGGACCCGTTCGGCGGACCATCGTGTTGCCCCGCCGTCGGCGTAGCTGGATTCATGCAGGACTGCGTACAGCGGGTTGCGGGCGTCGAACGGCAGCATCGCGGCGGCATCGTGCCGGAAGCCGGGGGACGCGAAGTCCAGCTCGAGCAGGTGGTGCACCTGCTCGGCGCCTCCGTCCATGCCCAGTTGGTGGCCGATCGTGCGCATCAGGCGCCGGGAGATGGGCTGACCGTCGGGAGCGTGGACGTCACCCGCGTCGCAGCGATCGAGTAAGTCTCCAAGCCGCGCGGCATCCTGCGGGTACCGCCGGTGGAAGCGGCGGTTCAGCATGCGCATCGTGGTGAAGGTGGCTGAGTAGACCTCGTCGACCGGACGTCCGACCGGTGGCAGGCCACCGGTGAAGAACACTTCGTGAAGACTTTCGGGTGCGACGCAGAGGTAGTGCAGCGCGCAGTACCCGCCGAAGGACTGACCGAGTAGGCTCCATCGCCGCGCACCAAGGTGCTCCCGCAAACACTCCGCGTCCCGGACGATCGCGTCCGCACGGAAATGGGTCAGCCATTCGGCGTCGGCTGCCGGGTCGGAACCGGGCGTCCCGTACGGTGTGGAACGTCCCGTGCCTCGCTGGTCGAGCATGATGACCCGGAAGTCCCGCAGAGCTCGCTCGAGCCAGAGTGGAGACATCGGTGAGTCCGACGGCCGCGGAGCCTCGTGCCCCGGTCCCCCTTGCAGATATACCAAATACGGCAGATCGCGCCCGTCCGCGGCCGCGATTTCCCGCGCGTACACCTCGATGGTTCGTCCATCGGCATGATCGTGATCGAGCGGGACGTTGAGGAAATGATCGGTTAACCGCACCTCGTAAGCGTACGAGTAGGACGCGTTCGCGGGCCGGTCGAGCCGGCGCGGCCAAACATCGTGCGCTGACGGCGAACGGGCGTGCGTGCGCAGGCAATGACCGACGACCTGCGGCACAGCATCCTGGTCTTGCCTCGTTCGACGGCTTGCGCATTCACGGGCGGCCACGGCTCGAACGAGAGACGCTCACCAGCGAAAGGATCAGCATTGAGCTACAGCACCTTCGTCCTGGGCACGGATCTGCGCACTACGATCCTCACGTCCGCAGCAGACACCGACGGACGCCATGATTTCACCGACAACTTCAACGCCGCCGGTTCTCGAACCCCCTTGCACGCCCACACGCGATACGACGAGCGATTCTGGATAATCGAGGGGACGCTCACCGTGTGGGCCGGTCGTGAAACGGTGACCCTCCGGCCGGGTGACTACTTCGCTATCCCGATGCAGGTACCGCACGCTTTGCAAGCGGGACCCGAGGGCGTTCGTGCGCTTCAGATCTCGTCACCGGCCGGATTCGCGGAACTCATTTCCCGGGTCGGCACCCCTGCCGAGCTCGCGACTCCCGACACACCCTTCGACGTCGAGCTTTTCACCAAGCTTGCCACGGAGATGGGCGATGTCATCCTCGGACCGCCGGGCGCAGTGCCCGCCGACCTCACCGATGACGCGGCCGGGTGACGCTGCCGTCGGGCTCTTGGTGTGCCAGGGTGCCGGCGCGATATGTCCCAGGAGGTAGGCCGTATACAGCCTTGAACGCCCGGTTGAAATGTGCGGGATTCGCCATCCCCCAAGCGGCGGCTATGGCGTTGGCTGATCGATGGCTCTGAGCCGGGTCGAGAAGCGCTGCCCGGCAGCGCTCCAGCCGGCGCCGCCGGATCCACGACGACAGAGTCGTCTCCTGCGACTCGAACAGCTTGTGGAGGTATCGCAGGGAGATGTGGTGGGCGTCGGCGATCTGCGCGGGATTGAGGCGGGGGTCGCCCAAGTGCGCGTCGATGTACGCACGGATGTGGTGCACGAGGGCACGACGGCGGGTGTCCGGCGTGATACTTTCCGCGCGGCCGAGCTGCGCGGATAACGCCACAGTGAGCAAATCGATGACTGCAGCTGCAACGCGCGCTTCCTCGGCGGGATCGTAGTCGTCGAGGTGCCGCGGCAGTTGGCGGCTGAGTGAGGACACGAGCGCACCGCTGCCGCGGTCGCCGGCCACGCGGACTGCGGTCATTGACGCGGCGTCCGTGGCCGGCAGGGCGAGCATCGTGCGGGGAAACAAAAGCCTGACGTGGGTGCAGGCGGAACTGTTGTAGGCGGCCGGGAGCGCCGGATCGGTGAAAGCGATATCGCCTGCGCCCAGATGCGCCCGGCGTCCGTTTTGCTCAACGGTCACCGTCCCACGGCTAATCACGTCAATCTGATACAGCCGCTGGTTCTGCTCGCCGATCAGGCGAGAGGGACGGATGCACTCACCAGGCGGTGTCAGCAGCTCGCAGATTCGAAGGGGGCCCATGTCGCCCACGAGCATCTTTGCGTTGAAGTCCTCGGTGCTGGTCCGGCTCTCCAGCGGGAGCAGCAACCGGCCGACGACCTCGCTCCACGCATCGACACGGTGCCGATAGGGACGTTCCGAGGTCCGAAAGTGCACCACCATGGAACGCGACGATACGCCGGGAAGAGGCGAGCGAGAATCTGCACAGCAGAGCTGACGGTGATCTGATGACGAACCTGACACCTTTTCCAGCACGGTGTTTCTGCCACGGCTCAAGGCTGGCGGCGAGATCGAGAGCGGCGTACGACATCACACCATCAATCCGCCACGGCGCTGGTCCGCAGCGCGCTCACGGACTCGTCAATGTGACAGTTAGTCATGGTGCGTGTGCGGCTCGCGGTACCCGGCTCCGGCTACCGGCCATGCGCTGGGTCGAGCATTTTCGAGCCGGGCTCTCGGACGACGATGCGTGCGCTGCTTACCGTGGCAGCGTTCCGGGAGGACCGTAACGCTGACGCGGCACCGAAGCCGCCTGTGTCTCCGGCCGAAGCCACACGAAATTTATGGACGAAGGGTCGACAGGCCCGCCGCCGGGCGCCGGCTTGCCGGCGGATGCGACTTTGACCCCTCGCGCGAGCCAGCAAGGGATCGCGACAGCAAGGGAATTAGGAAGGACGAGGAGAAGCATGTCCATCGAAGACACGGCGACCGGCAGCGTCTGGCATCCGACGGCGTGCATCCTGTGTGAGAGCAACTGCGGTGTCGAAGTCCAGCTCGGACCCGACGGGCGGTCGTTCGAGCGGATCCGCGGCGATCGCCGGCATCCGAGCTCGCGGGGCTACACGTGCAACAAGGCCTTGCGCTTGGACTTCTATCAGAACGGACGCACCGGGCGAGTCACCGCTCCGCTGCGACGGCGGGCGGATGGGTCCTTCGAGGAGTGCGGCTGGGATACCGCGATCGGCGAGATCTCACAACGTCTGCTGGACGTCGGCCGGGCGTACGGGCCGGAGACGATTCTCTACTACGGCGGGGGCGGGCAGGGTAACCATCTCGGCGGGGCGTACGCAGCGGCGACGCGCGCGGCGTACGGAGTCCGCTACATGTCGAGCGCGTTGGCGCAGGAGAAGACCGGTGAGTTCTGGGTGGCCGCCCGCATGCTCGGCGGCTACAACCGGGCCGAAATCGAGAGCGGCGAAGTCGTCGTGTTCGTGGGGAAGAACCCGTACCAGTCGCACGGATTCCCCCGGGCTCGTGCCGTGCTGAAGGAGATCGCCCGCGACCCGGCGCGGTCGCTGATCGTCATCGACCCAGTCCGGACGGAGACCGCCGAACTCGGCGACCTTCACCTGCAGCTCCTGCCCGGGACCGACGCCTACCTGCTGGCGGCTCTGGCCGCGCAGATCGTCCGCGACGATGGCGCCGCCAACGAGTGGATCACCGCACACGCCGACGGCTGGGACCAGGTGCGGCGGGCATTGGCCGACGTGCCCGTCGACGCGTACTGCCGGCGTGCCGGCGTGCCGGTCGGCCAGCTCCGGACGGCGGCCCGTCTGATCGCCGGCGCGGCGTCCGTGGCGATGCTCGAGGACCTCGGTGTACAGATGAATCGCGAATCGACACTAGTCAGCTACCTCGAGAAGCTGATCTGGCTGATCACCGGCAATTTCGCCAAGCCCGGCACCCAATATCTGAGCTCGAGCCTGTTCCCGATCGGCCGCGACGCGGGACATCGCGTCGGCGAGGGACCGCGAAGCCCGGTGCTGGGCGCACCCGTGGTCAGCGGCTTGATTCCCGCCACGACCGTTGCCGAGGAGATCCTGACCGACCATCCCCGGCGCTTCCGCGCCGCGGTGGTGGAGAGCGCGAACCCGGCTCACTCGCTCGCCGAGTCGGCTCGGGTGAACGCCGCGCTGCAAGCGCTGGACCTGCTCGTGGTCGTCGACGTGGCGATGACCGAGACCGCGCGGCTCGCTGACTATGTGCTTCCGACCCCAACCCAGTACGAGAAACACGAGGCGACGTTCTTCAACTTCGAGTTCCCCCGCAATTACTTCCATCTCCGCCGGCCGGTGCTCACCCCGCCGGCCGGCGTGCTGCCCGAGCCGGAGATCCACGCTCGTCTGGTCGAGGCCGCGGGGGTGCTCACCGAGGCCGACTATCGTCCACTGCGCGAAGCAGCCCGGAGCGGCCGTCCGGAGTTCGGTCGCATGTTCACCGTGACGATGCGGGACCGGCCGGAGCTCGCCGGAGTCGCCCCCGTGCTGCTCTACCGCACACTCGGTCCCACGCTGGCCGGTGACGCCACCGCCGCAGCCGTGCTATGGGCCGCCGCGCACCGATGCGCCCGATTCAACCCCGAAGGCGTTCACCGTGCCGGCTATGGCACCGGGCCGGCGGCCGGCGACAACCTCTTCGACGCGATCCTGGCCGGACCCCACGGCGTCACGATCACCGACGAGACGCACGAATCGATCTGGCATCGCGTTCACGACGGCCGGATCCAGCTCGCCATACCAGAACTGCTCGCACGGCTCGACGACCTGCCGCACGAACCGGATCCGTCAAACCCGCAGTGGCCGTTCGTCCTGACCGCGGGGCACCGCCGAAGCTTCACCGCGAACACGATCCTGCGGGATCCGCGATGGCGCCGCCGCGACGCCGAAGGCGCCCTCTGGATCAACCCCGCCGACGCCGAGAGGATCGGCGCGCTCGCCGGAGGCCGGGTCCGCGTGTCGACGAAGGCCGGCAGCGTGGAGGTCACCGTGGAGACAACCGACCGCATGCAGCCCGGACATGTAGCGCTGCCGAACGGGTTCGGCCTGCTCGACGCCGACACCGACGCGGAGAACACGGCCGGCGCGGCGCCCAACGCCCTCACCTCCGCGTCCGACCGGGACGCCTGGGTAGGCACGCCATTCCACAAGTACGTGCCCGCCGACGTCAAAGCGGTGAGCGCCGCGAACCCCTCAACCGAAAGCCAGAAGGCTTAGCAGGCAACGCAGCCCAATTCCTTCGGCTCTAAGCTTGTCTTTCTAACGGTGTAACTGGCCTGGTCTGACACGCCGAGCAGCTGTTGCTTGACGGGAAGGATCGGGCATGACGGACACCATCGGGAACATGGTGACCCGGATTGACCAGCAGAAACTCGCAGAACAGCTCGTCGAGGCCGCCCGGGCCGAGGACGTAGAACTCGTCGGTCCGGGCGGGTTGCTGACCGGGTTGACCAAGACGGTCCTGGAGACCGCGCTGGACGCGGAACTGACCGAACACCTCGGCTATGACAAGCACGACCCGGCCGGTCACCACTCGGTAACTCGCGGAACGGCACCCGATCCAAGACGGTCCTGACCAAGATCGGGCCCGTGGAGATCGAGGTCCCACGCGACCGCGACGGCACCTTCGAACCCGCGATCGTGAAGAAACGCCAACGCCGTCTGGACGGCATTGACCAGATCATCATGTCGCTGTCGGCCCGCGCGGCGACGCCGCCCGGGCAAACTCCACGCGGACAAGGCCTATGACGCTGCTGACCTGCGACGTTTCCTGCGTGAGCAGAAGATCGTCGTGCGGATCGCCCGGAAAGGCATCGAGTCCAGTCAGCGTCTGGGCCGGCACCGCTGGATCGTGGAATCCGCGATCGCGTGGCTCTTCGGCCGCCGCCGGCTCACGATCCGCTACGAACGCAAACCCGCCAACTTCCTCGCGTTTCTCGGTCTGGCCGCCGCCCTGGCCTGCTACAACCGCCTCACCAAAATCACGAAGTGAGACAACCCCTAAAAGCTGCTTCGTAACCACTTGCGGCGGCGTTCGTTGGTCTCGGTGTGCTGTTGTCGGCGTCGCGGCCGGAGTTGATCCCGGTGTTCACCGGTCTGTCGGTGCGGCAGTAAGGTGAAACGACAAGTTCAGTCAGCTTGAGACGAGTCGCTAGCTCTGTCGATGATGTCTGCAAGTATCTCTGGCAGAGAAGCGAAGGGACTGTGACTCGATTCGATGGCGATCGTCCGAAACCTGTTGTGAGGAGTGAGGAGGTCGGCATCCCGAATCAGAATCTCTTGAACCGCTGGCGCGATGGCGTTGTCCTTCAGCGTCTTCACGTACGTTCGGGGTATACGACCCCAGCGTTCCCTGGTCACGGAGACCGGGTCGGTGAGGAAGCTCAGCGGCTGGTCCGGGCAGAGCAACTCCAAGAATGCCGCCGCTTCGTCCGGCGGCATGTCGCTGTAAAACTTCCGGTGCAGAAGCTCACGGTATTGCGGGTCCGTCGAGCGAGGATTGATCCGCAGGGCACCTATGACCCTCGGGTCGCCGACCACCATCCCGTCCATGGTCGGGCTTCCGTACTCCGGAAGCGCACCTATCTCCAACGCCGATCGAAGACGCGACGGCACGATCGCCGCCACGTAGACCAAGTGGTCGACCAGGTCTGGACTCCGCTCTGCAGCCCGGCTGGCAATCGCACCCGAACTACTGTGTGACACGACGACGGTCCGCCGTCCGCCGTCCGCCGTCTTGAGAGCCGTCAGCGCTTCGACGGCGACATCTGCGGCTCTCTCGAGCGTCGCGTTCTCCAGACCGGTGCGGCCGGTTGTCAGGCCAGGCTGCTCAGCATCGAAATATCCTTCCGGATATCGCGCCCTCCATCCGTGGCCGGGCAGATCCGGGGTCACCACCCGATGTCCCCGAGCCAACAACCGCGGAACTACCCGACCCCACGACGCGCTGCAATGCCAGCCGCCATGGAGTAGCACAGTGGCGAATGCTTGATCACGGTCAACAATCTGTGTACTCATGCCCGAGCTCCCAGTTCGGCGTCCACGCTCATCACAGGGTGAAGCGCGTCTTTAGTTGATCAGAGCAGGATTTGATCGCCGACGGATAACTTAGATAGTGCGCTGGCGGAGAATTGGCGTGCATCCTCGGACAATGAGCTCATTTCAGTTGGGTTCAGCCAGCGAGGATGAGGGTTTGGACGGCGTTGATCAGCCGGGTGCCTGGTTAGGGCTCGAGCGGATCTTGCGGAGGATCTTCCAGCTTTTGAGCTGTGCGTTTGCGCGTTCGCCGGGTCCGCGGAGTCGGGCGTGGGCGGTGTTGACGATCTTCTGAGCAGCCGAAAGCGGCCGGTACTTGCCGGTCTCGGAGTGCTTGCGGCGTCGTCGCTGCGGGACGGTCACCGACGGGCCGGCGCCTTGGTATCCGGTGTCGCCCAGCGCGCGGACGCCGGCGGCGTCGAACGCGGCAAGGATGCCGTGCTCGCGGGCTGCAGCGATGTCGTGTCTGGCGCCGGGCAGCGGTGGTGAGATCCAGATCAGGCGGCCGGCCGGATCGGCGAGGACTTGCACGTTCAGGCCGTGGACCTTGTGTTTCCCGGAGTAGTACGGGCGGTCGTTTCCGCTGGCCATCGCGACGCGGTCGATCCGGAGCAGGCTGCCGTCGAGGATCACATAGGCCCTGCTCGCTGCGACCGCGACCGCCTGGTCCAGGGTCGGCGCCATCGCTGCCAGCAGTGCGATGCCCTCGGTGAGGCAGCGGTAGACGGTGCTCACCCCGATGGTGAAACCGCAGGCCAGATCCGCGTAGGTTTCGCCTTTCCGCAGGTAGGCGACCACGAGCAGGGCCTGGCGTCCAGGGTCCAGGCGCCGCCACCGGGTCCGTAGTTCCTTCCGTCGTGCGCGCAGGGCCTCGGCGAGCAGCCTCAGCCCACGAGTGGACACGGACATCCCTGACGGGTAGGAAAGCACCCGGAGCTCCTGGTCTTGGGCGGAACGACTTCAGCAATCGCCCGTCCTACCAGGGGCTCCTTCACGTCATACCGCCACCCTGACCTCAGTGGACAGAGGTTGAAAAAGGCTCAATGCCCGGTGATCTGCGGTGGGGTTCGCCATCACCTTCGGTGACCGATTCCCGGCCCCCGAGACCTACTGATCAACCCGCCAGAAACACCGTTGGCGAGAAGGTCCCCGTAAGAGTGCGACGCGGAACTTCCGCTCATCGGCATGAGCGAGCGTTACCGCGCAACGTGGGCGATCGTCTACGGCAAGCCTGCTTGCTCATGCCTCGGCGGTCGTGTCCTAGACGCCGCTGGGAGGAGCGCGGTCGCCGCAGTCGTGTGGCAGAGAGGCATCAATCGGGTTGTTCCGATGCATGAAGTTCGTCTCTGCCGCGCTCGGCCAAGGCCTGGCGGTCAGCCGATGAGAGCTTCTCGCAGTGGGTGCAGAACGTGTCGAATGCGTCGTCGATGGCGTCGCCGTAGTAGCTGGACCGCGCAGCGGACCGGAGGTCGAGGTCGCCTCGCAGGCCATCTCCCGCAGCGCCGGGTCCGGTCCGTTGGCCAGTTGGGTCAGTGCGTTGCCGAGCAGTGCGATGCGTCGGTGGTCGTCATGAGCGATGTCGTAGACGCTGGCGTGCATCGTCTGCTCCTTCAACGCGCGACGGCGGGGTGCCGGTACGGGTGATCTCGCCGGTTTTCGGGAAATCGGCCGCATACAGGCGGGAGGTTTTGGGTCTCGATGATCCCGAGGCAGCCTTGCAGGATGCCGTAGAAGTCGGTGATGGCTTTGGTGGCCGTGCTCCATTCGGCCACGATCAGCGCCAGTGAGAACGCTCCGGCGCTGTAGCCGACTACAGCACCGATGCCGGTTTCGGCGGTGATCGTTCCGGCGGCGATCGCGATGCCGGCGATGAGCGCTTCATCGACGATGTTCTTCAGCGCGCCGGTGACGGCCTCGGACGCGTTGTAGACGCCCTGGGCGATCACGTCGTACTGGGTGGCGATCTTACGGATCGGGTCGACGAGATCGTGGGTACCGACGGCGAGTCGGTCGAGATGCGCGTCCGCAGCCTCGGCCGCGCGACCGATCCAGCGCGGGCCGAGCGCCAGGCCGCCGCCTTGGACGTTGTAGGCGACGTCACCGAGAGCGTCGGCCGTGCGGGCTAGGGCTTTGCCGGCGCGGGCGAAGGCCTCCCAGTCCCCGGCGACACGCGCCGCGACCCACTCGAGCGGATTGACGCCGATCGCTAGCTCGACGGCTTTGAGCGCCCAGTTCGACAGGCTCAAGTTGTCCAGGATCGCGAACGGATGGGTGAGCTCGACCTCGCCCACAGCGCCCAGGCGGCTCGCCAGGTCGCGGTTGTCGCGGAAGGCCGGGGCACGCGGGTCGTCTCGCCAGTCGCGTTCGACGACGTTCGGCGGCGCCGCCCGGGTGCCCGGCAGCGTCGCATCGAGCGGGGCGGCGGTGTCGGCGTCGGTTCGCTGGTAGTAGGCGGCTGCTTGTGCCAGGCCGTACTGGCTACCGTTGAGGACACCGGTGAACGACCTGATCGTGGACAGCGCCGCGTCCATTGTCGCGACATGGGAAGTGCCGAGCAGACCGATCAGGACGCCTTCGCCCCAGCCGCCGTCGACCTGATACCCGAACAGGTAGGCCTCGGTCAGACCCGTGTCGTCCCGGGCTCGGCGCAGCTGCGCGGCGTAGGCGTCCAAGGCCGAGGGGTGAACCAGGAAACTCATCGCGCTCCCCCGCCACCGTCAGGACAGGGTCACAGCGAGCGCAAATACGAGCGCCCCGGCAAGAGTCGTTACGGCGGCCGACAATCCCGCACGTCGAGACGCCGAAATGTCTGCCACGTTCCACCAGACGAGCACACCCAGGCCGCCGCCGATGGTCAGGAGCACGATGCCCGGCAACGTCGACCAGGGAAGGTCGCTCGCCATCAGCGAGACCGTCGCGGACACGCCGAACAGCCCGGCCAGGATCGAGAGGGTCGCGAGGCTACGACGCAGCGTGGTAACCGGAGAGGCCTCGGTCACCGGGTCGACGTGTTCACGGACCACCTCGCGCAGCGATCGTCGTTCCATCTGGCCC
Organism: Cryptosporangium sp. NPDC048952; assembly: GCF_043197895.1. Classification (NCBI taxonomy): domain Bacteria; kingdom Bacillati; phylum Actinomycetota; class Actinomycetes; order Cryptosporangiales; family Cryptosporangiaceae; genus Cryptosporangium; species Cryptosporangium sp. NPDC048952. The sequence goes on from NZ_JBICTY010000017.1 coordinate 12,141, forward strand.
TCCATGAGCAGGTCACACCCAACCGATAGCTCATGGTGTCCACGGCGTAGCGGGCCGTGAGGTTCATGCAGACCCGGGATACGGTCAGGCGACCGCTTGCGCCACGAGTTGACCGTCGACGAAGGCGTAGACCGGCTGAGGACGGAAGCCGGCGAACAGCTGCTCGCGATGCTTCTCGATCCCGACCTGATGCTGCTCCTGCTGCCCGACGACGAAATCCCAGTGCTTGATCAGACCAATCGATCCGACCCGAATCGTCCGCACCACGGACACCCCGTCGACCGAGATGGACAGCCCGCCCCAGAACTTGTTGAACGAGAACGTCACCTGGTGACGCTCACCCTCTCCTACCTCGAAGGCCATCCGCACGCCGGGAGCATAGAGCCGGAGGAAGAATCTACGGAGCACCTTCCGGCGTACGCTTGACTATCACCCAGTCCGTACCCCCCGACGACAGCTCGGCTCGCCAGACGCTCAGGGCGTGTCCACCGCGCGCAAGCGGTGCCCCCAGCGAATCGCTGGGAGACGCCGGTCCACGGCCCGTCGGGTTGCCTCGTCCTGCAGACAGCGAACACCGTCCACGGTACGAGCCACGCATCCCCGGTCCGTACACCGTATCTACGGAGGTCAGTAGCTACTGAGCCTTTCCCAGTTGGGTTCAGCCAGCGAGGAAGAGGGTCTGGATCGCGCCGATCAGCCGGATGGCCTGATTTGGGCTTGAGCGGATCTTCCGGAGGATTTCCAGCTCGTGAGCTGTGTGTTCGCGCGTTCGCCTGGTCCGCGGAGGCGGGCGCGAGCGGTGTTGACGTCCTTCTGCACCGCGGAGAGCGGCCGGTACGCACCACTCTGCGGGTGTTTTGCGGCGGCCGTCATCCGCTGGTGTTGGTGGCGGGCCCCGGTACCCGCCGTCCTGCTACCTGCGGGTCGTGATCACCGCCGCGGCGACCGCTGCGAGACCGACGACCTTCGCGCCCAGGCCCGGGGCCAGCTGGTCAGCATCCGGCGCCAGCCACATCGCGCCCACCACGGCCGTCACCACCCACGACCAGCGGGCACCCGCGTCCGGCCGGGCCGGCGCAACCGGTACTACCCGACGGGATCTCTCTGATGGTGCTTGCATGAAATAGCCTCCTGTCCTCCGCTACTGAGCATCGGCGACAGTAGGGGCAACGACGGTGACAGGCGATACCGCGCGGAATTAATGAGAAACCGCTGGTCGCTGATACCTGAAGGTATTCGGTATAAGCCTCTGACCAGCACCGGGTATCAACCCGGGCTGCCCCCAAACCGACCCCATTCGCGGCCCGTTACCAGCGGGAACAGCGCTGCTAGGTTCACAATGGTCGCTGCCTTCCGCTACTGAGCACGGACGGCCGCGGGCACCGGCCGGCCCGCCTGACCAAGGCGGGGCGCGCCGGCACCGCTGCGACGGCGAGCAACGGATGTGGCCCCCAAACGGTCCGTGGCCGAACGGCGGCGCTCTACCGCGAACGGCTAACCCCGAAATGCCGGGCGGATCGAACGGCTCCGCCCCGAGACGCTCCCGCCCGCGGAATGATGCCCCGAAGGACGGTGTGTTCACCGTTGAGCGCCCTGGCGATGCGCGCGTCTCGATCTCGTTGCACTGATTGCACCGACACCCGCGCGCGTCGCGGGCCATGATGGATCCGGTGTGGAATTGGCCCGGTGGGGATGGAACGTGGCGATCAGCGACTCCGACATCACCAGCACGCTGTCGGTCTACCTCGATGCACATCCGGACGAGGCGGACGATCTGGTGGAGCCACTGCGGCTCCTGGCTCAGGGACAGAGTTTCGCTTCACGGCTGAGCTTCCCGATGCACGTCACCGCCGGCGCACTCCTGGTCCGCCGACGCGCTGAGATCTTGTTGGTCGCCCACCTACGGGATCACCGTGCAGCCGGGCGGCCACCTCGAACCCGCCGACGTCACTCTCCTGGATGCGGCGCTGCGGGAGCTGGCCGAGGAGACCGGTATCAACCCCGCCACCGTGCTCCCCGCGTCGCCGGCACCCGTCTATGTCGAGTACGGCAGAGTCCCGGCCAGGCCGGACAAGGACGAGCCGGCCCACTATCACCTGGACTTCGGATACTCCTTCACCACCGAGGACGCCACGATCGGCCGGATCCAGGAGTCCGAGGTGACGACCGCGGCGTGGTATCCGCTCCGCAGGGCCGAGGCACTGGTCGGCCGCCGTGTCACCCGCGCGATCTGACTCCCGCTCGCCGGTCGCAATATTCAGCCATCGACCGAGGCAGGCAGGCTTCCTCGTCGGATCTCGTACTGTCGCTGGACGGCGTCGTACTGCCGGAATGATCCGGCTGCCAGCGCTCCGGCCCGCTCCAGTAGCCGCGCTGAGCGCCGGTTGGCGTCCTGGGTCACCGCGATCAGCAGGTCCTCGTCGGTCGCGGCGAAGAACCACGCGACCAGGACGGCGAGCGTTTCGGACGCCAGCCCTAGACCCCAGTGAGCGCGGTCGAACTGGTAGGAGATCTCCCACGGCCCGCGTTTGCGTCGGAGGTCTCTGCTACCGATCACGGCGCGATCGGCTCGGGCCTCGACGACGAAGTCGCCCCAGGCGCGGTCCGCGACGATCCGAGCAGCGCGCCGCTGGGCGTCGTCCAGGTCGAGTGGACCGCCGAGGAACTGCCGTACTTCCGCGTCGGTGAACAGCGCGACGAGCGCGGCCTCGTCGCCGTGCGCCGGGCGGCGGACACAAACCCGGGGCGCCGTCAGCGGCGCCGGCAGCCATTCCACCTCGTCCATCCGGCCTCCCTGCGCCGACTCGTTGTGTCCTTCAGCTCGATTCTCGCCCTCCTGCGCCGCCCCCCGATCGAGTCTGGTCCTCGATCGGGAGGCCGCCGTGAGGCCCTCTGCCGCTAGCTGACCAGGGCAGGAACAACGCGCTGAGCAGGCAGAGTACTGCGGCGATGCCCAGAGACCACCGCAGGGACAGCCACCCGGCGAGCAACCCGCCGACCGCTATGCAAATCGGCTGGAACCCTCGGGAACTGGTTGA
>NZ_JBICTY010000018.1:0-14279 GCF_043197895.1 Cryptosporangium sp. NPDC048952
GTCTTCGCTCGGACGGTGACGTTGGCCCGGGCGGCTGTCTGTCGGGTGCGGGCTCGGGTGTCGGCCAGGCGTGCCTGGGCTCTGCTGCGCACGTCGGCTTTGGCGGCGAGTGCGTCGACGGTGTCGCCGAGTTCCGCACGGGTCTCGGCGACTTCGGCGCGCAGGGCGTCCGGATCGGTCGGCGGTGGCGCAGTGGGATCGGACTGGGGAGGAGGGGAGGTGGTCATCGGCGTGCGTGCTCCCTGATGGTGTGGACGTCGGTCTTGACGCCCTCGACGGCTTCGGCCGGCACCGGCGGTGTGGCCTGGGAGAGGTTCTTCTTGCCAAGCAGGGCGACGACCCCCGAGATGACGTACAGGACGGCCGCGACGATCAGGGCTGAAGCCCAGACCGGCAGCACGAGGGCGAGAGCGGCGATCGCTGCGGTCAGCAGGGCTCCGACGCCGTAGAGGGCGACGACACCGGCGCCGCCGAATAGCCCGGCGCCGACACCGGCCTTCTTGCCTTTCTGGGTCAGTTCGATGCGTGCGAGGGCGAGCTCGTCACGGACCAGAGTGGAGACCTGTCTGGTTATCTGGGTGACCAGTTCACCGGTGGATAGGTCGCTGGGGGTGGGGGCAACAGGTTCGGCCATGACGGCCTCCTCGGGTTTGGGGGCAGGGGCGGTGGACGTCTCGCTGCGCGGGAAAGGGATGCGCGTGGTCGAGCAAGTGACGGTCTCGGCTTCGCCGACGGAGGGCACGCCGCGCGGTTGTCGCAGCCCGGTCCTGCTTCCCCTAGCCGGGACGGTGGCAGCGGAAGAGCTGCGGTGTGGGGCTGGACGCCGTGCCGCTGTGGTTTCCATCTGCTCTCCCGGGGCTCAACTGCTCGGGGAGAGGTACCCGAGGGGTGCCGGACTCAATCGATCCATCGGATCGGTCGAGGTTGGTGGCCGGGTGTAGTGCGCGCAGGGTGCCCGTCATCGGGTGGTGGCGGGCAGCCGGACGGTGAGGGTGCTGCCGTCGGGCTGGTCGGTGACGGTTAGGGTGCCGCCGTGGCGCTCGGTGATGATCCGGGCGAGGATGAGACCGATGCTGACGCGGGTGTCAGCGTCGCCGGTGCCGGTCGTATTGGCGGAGGAGAACCCGTCGCCGGTGCCAGCGATGTGCGCGAGGTGGCGGCTGCTGGTGACGACTAGTTCGGCGGCGCCTCCGGTACGCCGCAGACGGATGGAGTCCCTGGCAGGATCCGGGCCGGATGGGCCGCGGAGAAGACCGAGGAGTCTCTCGGTCAGCTGGCGCAGCCGGTCGGGGTCGCCGGTGATCACGACTGCTGGTTCCACCGCGGTGCCGCTGGCGGGCGGGACTGCCGGGTCGGCAGTTTCGAGGGCGTGGGTCAGCAGCGAGGTGAGGTCGACGTCGTAGGCCGGAAGTGGGTCGTCATCGCATTCCAGGGCGGTGATGTCGAGCGGACCGTCGACGAGTTCCCGTAGGACGGTGACGTTGCGACCGATGCCGTCGAGAAGTTGCTGGTCGGTGCTGGTGTGCGGTGCCGGGTCGTCGAGGAGCAGCTGGTTGTAGGTGGCGATGGTGGTCAGTGGGTGCGCATGTCGTGGCCGATCAGCGCGGTGAAGTCGGCGCGGGCGCGGCGCAGTTCCGCGGCCAGGTCATCGGCGCGCCGACGCGCCAAGAACTGGCCGGCCTGGGTGGCCGGGTCCAGGGGGAGGCCGGTGGTCTGGAACTCGTCGTGATGCAGGCGGGGCGCGAAGGTCAGCACCCCGAGTACCTCGGTGCCGTCGAGGATCGGCATCGACACTGCGGCGTGCAGGCCCCGTTGGGCATAGAGGCGTGCCCGGGCCTGGGATTCCGGATCACTCATCTACCGGGAGTTCTCCAGGTCGGGTTCCCAGACCGGCTGGCCGGTGGACCAGACCGTAGTCATGATTTCGTGCGACGAGCGCGGCAGCCGCCCGGGAAACAGATCCGCCAGATCCAGACCGTCGGGCTGCCAGACCGCCACCCGGCGCAAGGTGTCGGTGGCCGGCTCCACCAGTCGAAGACTCAGATACGACCAGCCCAGCATGCGTCCGACCAGCCCCATGGCTTCGGCGCCGAGCGCGGCCAACGAACCGGGGCGGGCCAGCACCCGGGCCACGGCCAGCTGGCAGTCGCGGAACTGTTCGGCGCGGCGCTGTTCGGTGATGTCACGGACGGTGGCGACGGCGCCGATCGGCTGACCGGCCCGGCCGAGAAGGGGATGGGCGCTGGCGGCGACGTAACGGTCCGGACGTCCGGGTTCCCGGATGATCGCTTCCGAGTCCCGGGCGGTTCCGCTGGCCAGGGCTGTCGCCAGGCTGGTCTCGTCCGGTGCTATGGGAGTGCCGTCGGGATGGCGCAGCTGCGCCAGGCTCGCGAGGTGCGCATCGGCGGGCGGCAGATCGGCGGGGTGGCCGTGGATGTCGCGCAGCGCCCGGTTGAAGACGACGGCCCGCCAGGTGCGGTCGATGGCTACGACGCCTTCCTCGAGGCTGTCGAGCAGCACATCGGCGAAGCCGCGCTGGTGCGCGCGTCGAGGTCGGCGGCCGCTGCGGCGGTCTGCGCGGCGTCCGCGGCGGCCACCTGAGCGGTGATGTCGGTGAGGAACGCGCAGACCAGTGCGCCGCGCGAGGCGTGCAGGACGGTGAGCCGGACGTGGGCGTGCAGGAGCCGGTCGTCGCGGTGGCGCACCTGCACGGCACCGGCGATCTGGCCGGGCCGGCGCAGCAGCTCGGCGAGCACCTCCCAGACCGGGCGCCCCTCGTAGCGAGCGCGCAGCAGTTCGTCGACCGGCTGCCCGCATGCCTGCGCGGCGGTGAACCCGAACATTTCCTGCGCGGCGGTGTTCCAGCCGGTGATGCGCGCGTCGGTGTCCCGGGTGAGGAACGCTTCGGCGATAGCGTCGAGCACTTCCCGGTTGTCCAGCTCGTCCAGGACGACGGTGTCCACCGGTGCCGGTGCGGTGGGCACGCGGTCGACGAGGACCGCGACTTCCAGCAGCGTCGTGATGTCGCCGTCGGTCCAGACGTGGGGACGCTCGTCCAGGACGGTCAGCGAGCCGACCGGACGATCGTCTGCGTCACGTACCGGGACGCCGAAGAAAGCCCGTACGCCGTAGTCGCGGGCCAGCGGGTGCTCGCGCACTCCGGCGTCGGTCTCCACCGTCATGTCCGCGCACGCGACCGGGGCGTCGGCGGCGACCATGTACTTGCACACCGAGTAGGTCGCTGGAATCCGGCCGGCGCCCACCAGGCGTTCCGGCATCCCGAACACGCCGGCCAGATGCTCCTGGCCGTCGCCCACCAGAGTCAGCAACCCCATCGGGGCGTCCAGCAGCCGTGCGGCCATCCGCGCGATCGCCGTCAGCGGCATCGGCAAGGCCGGCAGTACCCGCCGCGCGCTCGACCGCGGCCAACCGCACCGGATCACGCAACCGGACCGGGTCACCCAACTGGACCGGATCACCCGGCCCGGCGTTGTCCGCTCTCTGCATCGCGCAACCGCCCTTTCCCCGGATCGCTTGATCCCAGCCCTGCGGCGGATCACGCCGACGGACTCGCTCCGCCAGGAGGCGACTTCGTGCGCGCGGAAGCGAACATGATCGGACGACTTGGGTATGTCGTTGGGGCGAGTATCCGCTGCTCGTCGTCTGCTGACGAGTCGACGCGCGACGGATCCGGCCGAGGACTGGCGAGCTGGACCACCTCCCGACGGTGAGGCCGACCGCTCGTTCGGCTGTATGACCCACAGGGGCTAATGGCCGTGGGGGCCTCAACGCGAGATCTTGTTCCGGAGGCCGTGGCGCGAGGAGGGATCAGCCGCGTGCGGTCGAGAGCAGGACATCGGTCGGCAGGGCCTCGGTGTACCGCGCCGCGGCCGGATTGCCGGGTCCGGTGGAGTGAGCGGCAATGGAGTGAGTGGCGGTGGAGGCGCGGACAACTCGGTTGCGGCCGGTCGCCTTGGCGCGGTAGAGGGCCTGGTCTGCGGCGCTGAGCAGTGCGGGACCATCAAGAAGCCCGGCCGCGATGCCGATCGAGGCGGTGACGCGAAGGAGGGCACCGCCGGGCAGGGCGAGGGGATGTGCGGCGAGGGTGGTGTTGAGGCGTTCAGCCATGATGGCGGCGCCGTCCTCGGTGGTGTCCGGCAGTAGCCAGACGAACTCTTCGCCGCCGAAGCGGGCCACAACGTCGCTGCCGCGGGTGCACTCCTGCAGGAGGGACGCGACTTGGGTGAGGACCGCGTCGCCGGCGGGGTGCCCGTGGACGTCATTGATCGTTTTGAAGTGGTCGAGGTCGAGGATGACCAGACTCACCGATCGGTCGTGCCGGCGCGCGCGGGCGAGTTCGACGGTCAGGGCGTTCTCGAAATACCGGCGGTTGGCCAGACCGGTCAGCGGGTCGGTCACGGCCAGGTGTTGCTGGTCGGCGAGAGCCTCGGCGAGTTGCTCGGCCAGGAGGGTGCGCTCCCGCATGACCAGCCACAGACGCAGGAGGAGCCCGACGAGCACCAGCGCGGCGATCAGTTGCGGGAAGTGGTTCTTGTCGAACTTCAGACCGGTCATGGTCAGGCCCGCGACGGCCGCTGCTGCTGCGGCGATCGACAGGGGCATGGTCCGGTCGTCGCGGGCCGGCAGCGGAATCAGGGTGTCCTCGATGCGGCGTGCGGCCATCAGACCGGCAAGGGTCAGCAGAACCATGCCGAGCTGGTAGCCGACGCTGAGCCAGCTGCCTTCGTGATAGGCGCGGCCGGTCAGAACCGCGCGCAGCAGGGCGACGTTGACAACCGCGTTGACCAGGTAAGCCGCGCAGACCAGCCGCAGTGCCGGCGAAGCGTGCCTTCCGATCCGGGCGATCAGCGGCACGAGGAGGACGACTGTGGCGATGCCACTGATCGCGTAGACGAGCATCGTGGTGCGGGTGCTGACGGCCATCGCCGGTGTCTCGGCGGTGGCGGCGAGCCGGCCGACCAAAGCGGTGACCCCGGCGACGGCCAGCACCAGGTCGGCGCCCATCCAGAGCCGGGTGGATCGGTTGCCCGGTTGCAGCGCGGCGAAGAATCCCGCAGCCGCAGCGACGAACGCTGCGATCAGCAGCCCGTTACCGACGGCGTCGAGGGGCCCGAGTGCGGTGGCGGCTTGGTCGTGGTTCGCGGCGAGGACGGTTCCGGCAGCGGTCAGAGAAGTGGAGCCGGCGAAGTAGGCCCACGGTCGGTGCTGCCGGCCCTGCGCGCCGCGCCGGCGCCGCCGGACCGCCGCTGCGGACAAGGCCACGATCGGGGCGGCCAAGGCCGCTACCGACACCACATCGACCGCCGCCCGCATCGAGCCGGAAAGCTGGGCACCGCCCATGTTGGGCATGGCATACCCGATCAGATAAAGCACGCCCACCCCGGCCGCGACGCCGACCACCCGGTCCCGCCGGTGCTGGTTCGGCTGCCTCGGCGCAAGTATCGCGCTGTCCTTGTCTGCTCCTCGCATGTCGCTCACTTCCCCGCTGAGAACGGCATCGGCTCGCCGGGATCTCCCGGCGCTACTCCCTTGTCGGCACCGTCAGGAGTGACCGGGCGTCCCGGCGGGTGCCGCTCGGGTGCAGCGGTGTCGCGGGGAGCTGCCGATCCCGGATACGCACCCGTCTCAGGCGCCGGTAGCGGCGCCGGTATGCGGCAACCAGACGGTGAACCGGGTACCGCCACCCGGTGCCGGCTGGGCGGTGATGGAGCCATGGTGGGCCTCGATGATGGCCTTGGTGACCGCAAGCCCGAGGCCGGTGCCCTTGATGCCATGCTCGAGCGCGGTGGAGGCACGGAAGAAGCGGGTGAACAAATGCGGGAGCTGCTCGGCGGGAATGCCGATGCCGGTATCGCTGATCCGGACGCGCACGCCACCGTCTGCCGGCTCGGCGGTGACGGCGACGGTGCCGCCGGGCGGGGTGTAGTTGATCGCGTTGCTGAGCAGGTTGTCGATGACTTGCCGCAGGCGGGAGGTGTCGCCGCGGATGGTCAGCGGGGCGCCCAGACCGCCGATGAGGGTGAGGCCTATGGTGTCGGCGGAAGGCTGCTGATCGTCGAGAGCTTCGCGCAGGAGTGCGGTGAGGCAGAGCGGCCGGGCGTCGAGGTTGATGTGACCAGCATCGATGCGGGCCAGATCGAGGAGCTCCAGGCGCGTTCCCTCCTGACGATGTCGCGCTCGCGCGAGTGTTCGCCAGCTACGCCGCGGTGGTGGTCGCCAACGCGTACCTGTACGCGACGACCGCGGATCTGGCGGAGGGGATGCGGCACGCGATGGCATCCCGGGCGGTCATCGAGCAGGCCAAGGGCATCATGATCGCCCAGCACGGCTGCTCGCCTGACGACGCTTTCACCCGGTTGACGAAACTGTCGCAGCACGCCAACCGCAAACTGCGAGACGTGGCGGCCGACCTGGTGGCTCAGGCGCAAGGCGCCTCGCTACCGCCGCTCCTCCGGAATCGCCCCCGAACCTGAGCGCCGGTCGGCGCGCCTCGCACCGACCCCGCCCCCGGTCGGTTCTGCGGCCGATGTCGCGGCCGGCGGTCAGGGGAGCCGCAGGGCCAGTATCGCCACGTCGTCGGGGTGGGTGAGGCGGTGGTCGGTCAGGAGGTCGTCGAGGAGGCCTTCGAGTGGTAGTTGCCGGCGGCCGGTGAGTCGTTGCCGCAGGCGGATGATCCCCTCATCCAGCTCGCGCCGCAGACCTCGACCAGCCCGTTGGTGTAGAGCACCAACGTCAACCCAGCCGGATGTGGCTGGTGAGTCTGGCGGGGTGGTCGGGGCGTACGCCGAGCATCAGCCCGAGGGCGTTGAGGGCGCGGGCGGTTCCGTCCGGGAGCAGAACGATCGGCGGAGGATGCCCGGCCGGTGACCACCGCACACGATGCGCGTCGTCGCGGTCGCGTCCGACGGTGGCGATCAGAGCAGTGGCCGGAATGTGATCGCCTAGGGCGTAGTTGGCCGTTCGCGGTGTCTCGGTCGGATCCGGTGCGGGGCCGATGAGATAGGCGGGCAGCATGCTGCGCAGCTGTCCCATGCGGGCGGCCGCGGAGATGTCGTGGCCGGTGACGTATACGATGACCAGCGCGAGCCGCCCCCGCCGGGCATTGCCACGGCGTTGTACCAGTCGCAGCCGACCTGCTTGAGGCGGCGCGCCGGCTGGTAGCGGGCGGCCAGCTCGTAGGGCGGGGCGGCGGGCAGCGCGGTGAGCATCGCCCGCTGCGGGGTTTCGGCGACGGTGATGCGGTCGTGCAGGTGATGCGCGCGTTCCGGGGCCTGGGTGACGTAGCCGGCCAAGATGAGGATGAGGGCCCGTTCGCTGGCTTCGAGCCGCTGCGGGCTTGCTCAGGCGAACCGCAGCGTGCCGAGCGCTCCGTCGCCGCTGAGCAGAGGAGCGCATCCCAGGGCGTGCCAGCCGATCTGTTCGAGGTCGCCGACCTGCGGCAGGTAACGCGGACGCGAACTCGTCGCGGTCGAGGATGAACAGGGGGCGTCGCTCGCGGACTGGGCGTGCGGTGGGGTGGTCGCTGTTGGCGGGGACGGTCGTCCAGGGTTCGGCGAGCTCGTGCGGCAACGGCTCGGTCGTCACCAGGTTCAGCCGGGCGGCGGTGGGGCCGCGCAGCATGCTGCCTACGTGGGTCGGCGAGGTCTCCGCTGACCAGGTGGGCGACCGCGCGGACGACGTCATCGACGGGTTAGGGCGCCTTGGAGTGCTTCGCTTACGCTGAGCGTAGGCGGCTGCGACGCAGGGCAGTGTCGACATCGCCGGCGAGCCGGTTGGCTTCGGCTTGGGCGACTTGGCGTTGTGCGGCTGCGTCGACCATCAGCTGCTGTTCGCGTTCGGCAAGGTTACGGCTGATGCGCAGGCGTAGCTTCGCCGAGCTGGCCGCGGCGAGGTCGGTCAACAGGTCGATCTCTTGGGTGTCTCATTGGTGAGGGACGAGATCGATGGCGCACAGTGAGCCGAGGGTGGGCCCGTCGGCGTCGGTCAAGCGGGATGGCCGCATAGGCGACGAAGCCCAGATCGGTGAAGGCCGGGTGGGTGTGCGTCTCGGCGGACGCGCGGGCGTTGGCGGCCAGGAGCGGCTGGCCGGTCTTGGCGACGCGCTGGCAGAAGGCGTGGCTCAGCGGAGCCTGGCGACGGGTCAGCCGGGACTGGGCCAGGCCGGCGGTGCGGGGAAAGAACTGACGGGTGTCGTCCACCAGCGAGATCAGGACGACCGGAACGTCCAGCGCCTTGCGCACCAGTTCGGCGAACTGGTCGAGGGCATGGTCGGGGTAGGCGGTCAAGCCCGTGCGCTGCAGCGCGGCGACACGGCTGGCCGCGTGCGGGCCGCGGCATCAGGACTCACCAGGCACCACCGTCGCCGCCCGCTGGCAGGCACGCCGTGACGGGACAGCGGGGCGTGGCGCTCTTCCGCGGAATCTAGAGAGAAGCACCAAAGCCTCGGTCATCCGGGTCGGGGGCAGAAAGCGCACTGCCCGATCAGCCGGGCGCTCCAGGTGTACTCACAACGCTTCAAGCAAGGAAGGCTTTGCGAGGACGGCTCGATTGTGCGGACGCCGCTGCTTGACGTGGGCTCCGGCTGCACGCTGGAGACCGGAGAATCAGCTTACCGGCTGCCTGGATGAACCGCCTCCGGCAGCGGGGAGGCGCATGTCACCATGGCGGTACTCGGCTCCTGCGGTGCCGGGTACCGGCGAGAGCGCGGCTCATGGAGGGCCCGGTAGGTCGCCGGTCACCCGTTGCACGACGCGCCGTCCCAGGGACACGCCGTGGTCGGCGTTGCGCTCGTAGAACCGGCAGAGAAGTACCACGTCGATCGCCGCTGCCATGCCATGCGACCAGCCCTCATCCAGCAGACGGGCGAACAGATCGCGGTGCAGGGCGTCCATGTGGTCGTCGATCGCGGCCAGCTCGGGTGCCAGCGCGACCTCGCGGCAGGCGAGCAGCGTCGTGGCCTTGGCTGCCACGGCGTGAGCGAGGTGACCGGCGTCAGCGAAGACCGGCTTCAGGTCCGCAGGCACGACGTGGTCGGGGTAGCGCATCCGCGTGGTGGTGGCGACGTGGCGGGCCAGATCGCCTATGCGTTCCAGCGACGACACGATGCGCAGAGTGCTCAGGGCGGTGCGCAGGTCGATCGCGACGGGGTGGTGCAGGGCCAAGACGCTCAGGCAGCGCTCCTCGAGTTCGCGGTGCAGGGCGTCGATGCGCGCGTCACCGGAGATGACCGCTTCGGCGAGAGTGAGGCGAAGTGCAGCAGCGCGGTGGTGGCCGCAGTCATCGCCTGCCGGACGAACTCGGCCATTCGCAGCAGCACCTGGTCGATCGCGGTGAATTCGACATGGAAGGTTTGCTGCATCACCGCTCCTCCGCGCGTCGGACCTTGCCATCGCGCTCACCCTGGGACCCGCTGATTTCGCCACGTGTCGCTTTTCGTGACCGGGAGCGCTCGATTCGCAGGGTCTCCGCACGGGTGCGCCGAGGATCTTGGCATCATGGACGAAGGGAACACGCCGGTGTGCGGGGGGATGGCCGTGAATGTGCTGCAGATGATCGATGTCGGCACCGGAGATGTGCTGGACACGATTCGCCTGGTCGAGGGGCGGATCGTGGCCGAGACCGGCCCGGGGTCGCATTTCTTCGCCGGCAAGCGGACGGCGGTTCCCGGCACGAGCGACGAGCAACTGCTCGCCGCATACGCTAACTGGAGCGACGGGCAGATCGCGCTACATCCGGTGACCGGCGCGGCCCCGGCGGTCTAGGAGCCCGCTTCGGCACGCCGACCGGCCGACCGGTGACTCGCGCACGGGTCCGCCCGGGACGACGGTTGCCCGCCCGATCGAGCCGGCGATCTTTCCTCATTCGACGCGGTGACCGAAACTAATCGCCGGCAGATGCTGCTTCGACGAGCGCCCGGGGACCTGCTGCGGGCAGGGTCAGCACGAACCGGGCGCCGCCGCCGGGATTATCGCCGGCGGTAATGGTGCCGCCGTGGCGTTCAACGATGCGTTTGCAAATCGCCAGGCCCAATCCGGTGCCGGTGTACTGGGCAGTGCGGTGGGCCCGGTGGAAGTTCTCGAAGATCGCCTCGTGCTGGCCGGCGGGAATGCCGATGCCGTTGTCGCTGACCTCGACCCGGACGCTGCCATCAGGGGTCCGACCGCCCCGGATGCTGATGGCGGGTGTGACACCGGGGGCGGTGTACTTGATGGAGTTGCCGATCAGGTTGTCTAGTAGTTGCCGGATCAGGACCGGGTCGGCGTGCACGGCGTCCAGGTGCCCGATCGCGAAGCGCGGTGCGGGATTTCCGACGGCCGTGGCGGCATCGGTCCGGGCGATCGCGATCTCGGCGACCACGACCGAGAGGTCGATGAGGCCGGGCGCCACAGCGGCGTCGCGCGCGGTGGTGTAGGCGAGCAGGTCGTTGATGAGCCCGCGCATCCGCGCGGCAGCCCGCCGGACGCGGGTCAGGCAGTCGCCGGCTTCGACGACGGCCGCGTGCGCAGGTGCCTCGCCCAAGGCGTCGACGGCCGCCTCGGTCCACCCGTCGACGGTGGTGAGGGGGTTGAGCAGGTCGTGGGCGACGACTCCGGCGAAGCCGGCGAGCTCGTCGCGGTGGCGCCGCTCGGCGGTGACGTCGTGGAAGAGCACCACGGCTCGGCGGGTCTGCTCCGCGTCGGGCAGAGCGGTGGCGGTGACGCTGACGATGCGCCCGTCGGGGACTCCGGCGTTGCGGACCAGCAGGTCGACGCCGTGGACGTCGTCGCCGGCCATGGCCCGGGCGTAGGGAAGATCCGCGTCGTTCAGCGGCGTGCCGTCGGGGCGGAACAGCCCGTAGTGGCGGCTGCCGGTGACCGTGTCGGCCGGGCTGGTGACGCCGCCGAGCAGCGCGCCCGCGGCGGGGTTGCGCAGGACGACCTGTCCGTGCGCGTCGATGACCGCCACTCCGTCGGCCATCGAGTCGATTATGGTGCTCATCAGAGCTGCCTGCTGGCTGGCTTCTTCCTTACCGGCGGCGAGCTCGGCCATCAGAGTGTCGCGTTCGTCGCGGCCGAGGGCCAGCACCAACCCGACCACGGCGACGATCGCGACGAACAATTGTGCGATCAGCGCCCGGATGGCGTGGGATTCGATCGCGGCGAACGGACCGGTTCCCCCCAGCGTGAAGAGCACCGCGGCGGTGCCGACGCACAGGTCATGGGCGATGACGAAGCCGGTCGTCAGCCGCAAGCTGGCCCAGACGGTGACGGCGATCAACGCGAACGCCAGCGGCAGACCGGTGTTGTAGGAGAACCCAGCGGCGTAGGCGAGCGCGGACGAGGCGATCAGCGCAACGTACTCGGCCACCCCCGCAGACAACAGACGGTGACGCGCCGCGGCTAGCCATGCCGCGGCGGAGCCGACCGCCGGCCGGCGCCGCCACCGGGCCAGCGCACACCCCAGCCGCAGCCCGGCGACACCGACCAGCAGAATGCTCGCGGTATTGCGGGCAAGCCACACCGCGGTGGTAGAGGAGGAGTAGCCGTCGGTCAACACCCAGATCCCGACGCTGCCCAGACCGGCGCCGCAGGCAGTCGAGACCACGGCGGCGGCCAGCAGACCCCACAGGTCGCTGGGGCGCGTCATCGGCTCGTGCCCGCCTGCACCCCACAGATGCGGACGCCATCGACCGAACAAACACAGGAAGACGATAAGCTGCCCCACGTTCGCGGCGACGAACACCGCGGCCATCGCGGGGCTTGCCCCGGTGGCCAGGTTGACCACAACGGTGACCATGATCAGCGCGAGCAGATCGATCCAGCGGTTACGGGCGTCGCGTCGGGCGCAGAACCAGACCACTCCGGCACCGGCCGCCGGCCAGATCATGCTCAGGTTGGTGTCGTCCATGACCGTCATCCGCCCGGCCACCGTCGCCGCCGCATAAACGGCGGTGAACAGCGCGATGGCCGCAAGTGACCGCAGAACTCTCACCGGACGGCTCCAGGGGCACCGTGCTCAGGGGGACCCTGCTCGTGCAGCTCCCGCACCATCGCCTGAAGATGCTGCGCGTTGAAGGGCTTGCGCATCGGCACGCCGCCGGCCGCGCGCATCCGGGCGAGATCCGGCTCTGACCACAACACGCTCAGGAACACCGCCGGCAGGTCCGGGCGCCGCTGCCGCAGCAAGCCGAGCAACTCGATGCCGTCCATCTCGGCCATCGCGACGTCCAGCACCGCCACGTCCGGCATCCCGTGTGCGCTGACCGCGCTCAATGCGTCCTGACCGCTGCCGGCGGCCAGCACCTTGCAGCCGCCGGAACGGACACAGCGCACGACCAAATCACGCACGTCGCGATCGTCGTCGACCACCAGTACGCGCATCGCTCACCCCCGCAAGGCACCCGGCTGTCCCATCGGTGCCCCAGGCGGCAGCCTGAGCGTCTCTGACCCCCGACCAGGGCGCAGAGGGGCGAGGATGGCCAGTTATGCCAGGCGGCCGCGGTAGCGGCTGGCCGCGGCCGGGATCGACGGTCAGCCGGATCGGTCGGCGATGCTTACGACAATGCCCTCGCCGAGTCGGTGATCGGCCTGTCCCAAACCGAACTGATCCATCCGTGCGGGCCCTGGCGCGCCCTTGAGCAGATCGAGATCGCCGTCCTCGAGTACGTCGATTGGTTCAACCATCGGCGCGGTTCGGCGAAGGCATAGATCTGCCACCGGTTGAGCTCGAGGAAGACCACCACCGACACCGAGCCGGCCTGACCGAGGTCGGCCATCCAACCCGTTAAGTCTCTCGACACGCCGGGGGCTCACCCAACTGTGCACGATGGCCCAACTGTGCACGATGGCATCAGTCGCCGATATTTCGTTTCGATCCGCATGCCGCCGACGCTCAGGAAGTCACAGCCTAGGGGCCTATGACGGTGTGGGGCAGTGGCCGGCGCCGTTGCCGCGAGAGCTGGTGGATGCAGCGTTGCCGAACCATGATGCTGGATCAGCGCTACGGGACCGAATCCTCGCTCCCGCCGTGACCGTGGTGGAGCAACCGTTTCTGGCAGCGGCTAGGCAATTACGGGCTGGGGGCCATACCGGGGATGATCCGCAGCGGTCGCATCTTCGCCATGCCTCGTGCGTGCGGCTGAGACGGGGATGACCCTCCGACCGCAGGCGGGATTCCGCCGACGTTGACCGCTTGAACGCTTGACCAGCCCAACGGTCAACAAAGCCCTGAAGATGTTCGCCGGTGGCCACCTGGCGCGCTGGGGACCCGCACCGCGGCGCAGCCTTGACGACGTGGTTTATCGGCAGTTGCGGGCATTCGATTCCCGATATCTATCGACGTTATCGGAGGTCACGCGGGGAGCGCGATCGTTGGGAATTTCCGCCCGAGGCCGTCGACGCCCCCGCAGCCGGTGGGCGGTCGGCGTCCGGCAATCCCGAGGCGCTGGCGGTGCAGCGCGCGGCAGCCGAGGCGGCACTCGAGCAGCTGGGCAGTCTCGCCGATCAGCAGATCCTAGTGCCAGGGCTAGTCTGTTAAGAGGCGCCTGCACTGGAAGCCGTTGCCGGTTAGTCGTGGTAAGCGGTCACTCTTACTGACGGTCCGGCGTTCGTCCTGATACCTACAATCGCCGCGCACTGCGGTCACCGTCCTGCGGAAACTCTGTCCGAGTCGGTTCAGCGGCAGGCCGTGGATCGCTGATTTGTGGAAGCTCTGATACTATAAGCGCGGATTGCCCTTTAAGTAGGCGTATGGGGTGATTCGGCGGCGGTGGGATGCCGATCCAGTTGCATGCGATGGCGTCCCGCCGCCGTGCGCAGTCGAGCGCAACTCGGCCGGATGGCGGGCGATGCACGTCAGCAACTCGCCACCATGGCGAAACCGCGCTAGTGGCCAGCGTTGAGCCTCAGGCGGCGGATCGGCAGAGCATTCCGTGTGGACCACGGTGCGCGATCCGCCGGGCATCGACTGTAAGCTGGCTCGCGAGGTCTGGCCGAGGCGACCCCAGCCGCAGAAACGCCAAACGGTACCAGTCGGGATTAGCATCGGGCTGGCGCCCATGCCCGCAGCGGCGACCGACACGCGGGGCGCACGACGTTTCTCGACGGCACCCCCATGACCGAGATCGCGCCGGCTCAACACCACCCTGCGGCAACGACCCGGTCGCAGCAAGGCATCCACCAGGCCCTTTACTGGTGGATCGGCTAGCGCTTCCGGTCCCGCGAGGGCGCGCGCCGCCTTGCCGCCAGCTAGGCAGCCGACGGCAAGGCCGGTCAGGCGGG
>NZ_JBICTY010000019.1:1882-3503 GCF_043197895.1 Cryptosporangium sp. NPDC048952
GAACGGGTGCTGGTCGTTGTTTGAGAACTGCACAGTGGATGCGAGCATCTTATCTTTGTGGTCAAGTTGTTAAGGGCGCACGGTGGATGCCTTGGCACCAGGAGCCGATGAAGGACGTGGGAGACCGCGATAGTCCTCGAGGAGCTGTCAACCGAGCTGTGATTCGAGGGTGTCCGAATGGGGAAACCCGGCAGCAGTCATGTGCTGTCACCCGCACCTGAACACATAGGGTGTGTGGAGGGAACGTGGGGAAGTGAAACATCTCAGTACCCACAGGAAGAGAAAACAATAGTGATTCCGTGAGTAGTGGCGAGCGAAAGCGGATGAGGCTAAACCAGTGACGTGTGATACCCGGCAGGGGTTGCGTCGTTGGGGTCGTGGGACGGCTATTCATTAGTCTGCCGGCTGATGGGGAAGTAAGAAAATCATGTGGTTAGTCGAAGGTTCTGGGAAGGACCGGCGTAGAGGGTGAGACTCCCGTAGACGAAAACCTGTGATCTTCCTTTAGTTGTTCCCAAGTAGCACGGGGCTCGTGAAATCTCGTGTGAATCTGGCGGGACCACCCGCTAAGCCTAAATACTCCCTGGTGACCGATAGTGCACTAGTACCGTGAGGGAAAGGTGAAAAGTACCCCGGGAGGGGAGTGAAATAGTACCTGAAACCGTGTGCCTACAAGCCGTCGGAGCCTAGCGACCTTTGGGTTGTGGTGACGGCGTGCCTTTTGAAGAATGAGCCTGCGAGTTAGTGGTACGTGGCGAGGTTAACCCGTGTGGGGTAGCCGTAGCGAAAGCGAGTCCGAATAGGGCGTTTTAGTCGCGTGCTCTAGACCCGAAGCGGAGTGATCTATCCATGGGCAGGGTGAAGCGCCGGTAAGACGGCGTGGAGGCCCGAACCCACCAGGGTTGAAAACCTGGGGGATGACCTGTGGATAGGGGTGAAAGGCCAATCAAACTCCGTGATAGCTGGTTCTCCCCGAAATGCATTTAGGTGCAGCGTTGCGTGTTTCTTGCCGGAGGTAGAGCACTGGATGGCCTAGGGGGCCCACAAGCTTACTGAAGTCAGCCAAACTCCGAATGCCGGTAAGTGAGAGCGTGGCAGTGAGACTGCGGGGGATAAGCTTCGTAGTCGAGAGGGAAACAGCCCAGATCTCCAGCTAAGGCCCCTAAGCGTGTGCTAAGTGGGAAAGGATGTGGAGTCGCAGAGACAACCAGGAGGTTGGCTTAGAAGCAGCCACCCTTTAAAGAGTGCGTAATAGCTCACTGGTCAAGTGATTCCGCGCCGACAATGTAGCGGGGCTCAAGTACACCGCCGAAGCTGAGGCACTGACACATATATCTGGATGAGAATCCTGCGGGACCTCTTTTGGACGTGTTGGTGGGTAGGGGAGCGTCGTACGACGGAGGAAGCTGCCGAGTGATCGAGTGGTGGACGTCGTGCGAGTGAGAATGCAGGCATGAGTAGCGAATGACGGGTGAGAAACCCGTCCGCCGAATGACCAAGGGTTCCTGGGCCAGGCTAATCCGCCCAGGGTGAGTCGGGACCTAAGGCGAGGCCGACAGGCGTAGTCGATGGACAACGGGTTGATATTCCCGTACCCGCGAAGGATCGCCCATGACGAACC
>NZ_JBICTY010000019.1:3602-5108 GCF_043197895.1 Cryptosporangium sp. NPDC048952
GGTAGTAGTCAAGCGATGGGGTGACGCAGGAAGGTAGCTCATCCCGGTGAATGGTGGTGCCGGGCTAAGGGTGTAGGACGGGCCATTGGTAAATCCGTGGTTCATATGTCTGAGACCTGATGGGGAGCCGTTGTGGCGAAGTGAGTGATCCTATGCTGCCGAGAAAAGCCTCTAGCGAGATCCGAGCGGCCCGTACCCTAAACCGACACAGGTGGTCAGGTAGAGAATACCAAGGCGATCGAGCGAACTGTGGTTAAGGAACTCGGCAAAATACCCCCGTAACTTCGGGAGAAGGGGGGCCGGAGACGTGATCCCACTTGCTGGGGGAGCGTTGTATGGCCGCAGAGACCAGGGGAAAGCGACTGTTTACTAAAAACACAGGTCCGTGCGAAGTCGTAAGACGATGTATACGGACTGACGCCTGCCCGGTGCTGGAACGTTAAGGGGACCGGTTAGTCCGTTAGGGCGAAGCTGAGAACTTAAGCGCCAGTAAACGGCGGTGGTAACTATAACCATCCTAAGGTAGCGAAATTCCTTGTCGGGTAAGTTCCGACCTGCACGAATGGCGTAACGACTTTCCTACTGTCTCAACCACAGGCTCGGCGAAATTGCACTACGAGTAAAGATGCTCGTTACGCGCGGCAGGACGGAAAGACCCCGGGACCTTTACTATAGCTTGGTATTGGTGTTCGATTCGGCTTGTGTAGGATAGGTGGGAGACTGTGAAGCGGGCACGCCAGTGTTCGTGGAGTCATCGTTGAAATACCACTCTGGTCGTATTGGATGTCTAACCCGGGCCCCTGATCGGGGTCGGGGACAGTGCCTGGTGGGTAGTTTAACTGGGGCGGTTGCCTCCTAAAATGTAACGGAGGCGCCCAAAGGTTCCCTCAGCCTGGTTGGCAATCAGGTGTTGAGTGCAAGTGCACAAGGGAGCTTGACTGTGAGACTGACAGGTCGAGCAGGAGCGAAAGCTGGGACTAGTGATCCGGCACTGGCTGGTGGAAGCGGTGTCGCTCAACGGATAAAAGGTACCCCGGGGATAACAGGCTGATCTTCCCCAAGAGTCCATATCGACGGGATGGTTTGGCACCTCGATGTCGGCTCGTCGCATCCTGGGGCTGGAGTAGGTCCCAAGGGTTGGGCTGTTCGCCCATTAAAGCGGTACGCGAGCTGGGTTTAGAACGTCGTGAGACAGTTCGGTCCCTATCCGCCGTGCGCGTTGGAGATTTGAGAAGGGCTGTCCCTAGTACGAGAGGACCGGGACGGACGAACCTCTGGTGTGCCAGTTGTTCCGCCAGGAGCATGGCTGGTTGGCTACGTTCGGAAGGGATAACCGCTGAAAGCATCTAAGCGGGAAGCCTGCTTCGAGATGAGGTCTCCCACCACCTTGAGTGGTTAAGGCCCCCGAGTAGACGATCGGGTTGATAGGCCGGATGTGGAAGCCTGGTAACAGGTGGAGCTGACCGGTACTAATAGGCCGAGGGCTTGCCCACAAAGCTAGCCGTA
>NZ_JBICTY010000020.1:0-1278 GCF_043197895.1 Cryptosporangium sp. NPDC048952
GGGGCTGCTGCACGATTCCGTGACAGTTGTCAGGCGGCCTGTTCGGCGGCCTGGCTCATGATGGTTTCGTATTCGATAGGGGTCAACCGGCCGAGCCGGTTCTGACGCCGTCGGCGGTGGTATGTCCGTTCGATCCAGGTGACGATCGCGATCCGTAAATCCTCGCGAGTCGGCCAGGCGCAGCGGTCGAGGACGTTGCGTTGGAGCAGGCTGAAGAAGCTCTCCATCGCAGCGTTGTCGCCGGCCGAGCCGACCTGGCCCATCGATCCGGTCATGCGATGCCGGAAGAGCGTCTGCTGAAGCTTCCGGGACCGGAACTGGCCGCCGCGATCGCTATGCAGCACGCAACCGGCGACGTTCCCGCCGCGGCGGGCGACCGCGGACTCGACGGCCCGGACAGCGATCGCCGATTCCATCCGGTCGCTGATGGAGTAGCCGACGATCCGGTTGGACCAGACGTCTTTGACCGCGCAGAGGTAGAGCTTTCCTTCGCTCGTGTGGTGTTCGGTCAAATCCGTGAGCCAAAGCCGATTGGGTCCCTCGGCTCGAAACTGCCGCTGCACGAGGTCCTCGTGGGCAGGCGGTCCCGGCCGGATGCTCTTTCCCCGACGCTTCTTGCCGAACACGCTCCACCAGCCGTTGTTCGCGCAGATCCGCCAGATCGTTCGTTCGGCAGCGGGCCAGCCGGCGTCGCGGACCTCGTCGGTAAGGAATCGATAACCGAACTCCGGGTCGTCGCGGTGGGCGTCGAACACCGCGTTGGCCAGATAGGCCTGCTCGAGTTCGGCGTCGGTGACCGGCTTCGCGAGCCAAGCGTAGTAGTGCTGGCGGTGGAGCTTGAGGACCCGGCACGCCACCGCGACCGGCACCCGGATCCGGGCGTCAGGCGCGGCGAGCTCGGTCACGAGCGGGTAGAGCCTTTTCCCGGCAGCTGCGCCTGCGACAAATACGCCGCCGCCCGGCGCAGGACCTCGTTCTCCTGCTCCAAAAGCCGGTTACGGCGTCGCAGCTCACGCAGCTCCGCGGACTGATCAGACGTGATGCCGGGCTTCACCCCGTCCTCCACGTCAGCCTGACGCATCCACTTCGACAGCGTCATCTCATGCACCCCGAAATCCCGCGCGACCTGGGCGAGAGTCACGCCGGGCCCGCGGTTGCGGGCGACCCGGACGACGTCCTCACGGAACTCACGCGGATACGGCTTCGGCACAGCAACATCCTTCCAGCCCGGCCGGTGGCCAAGCCATCTCAGATGTCACAGATCCGTGCAGCAGCCCC